>NZ_BAAGWZ010000006.1:0-1049278 GCF_054780095.1 Humibacter ginsengisoli | reverse complement strand
GATGTCCTGATACACCGTTCGTCAGAGATGTCCTGATGCAGAAACGTCAGAGATGTCCTGATACATCACAATATATCAGAGTTGCGAGATCCCCGTTTTGCCCACAATTTGCCCACAATCGCGCGCGGTCGTATGTGATCTCAGTCATCTCTATGAGGCCAAGGCGCATAATTCCGCGGGTTCTGAGCCTTCGCCAACGGCGATTAAAGGCCTGTCCGAGTTTTCGAGTCCCTCCAGGGGCACCGCGGCCGGCCACCGTCTCCAATAGACGATCGCGTTCATCTTGGCACGGGTCCATCTCCTAGACTCTCGTCCGGGACTCGGGAGGAACGCGTGAGGCTGAAGCTGTCCGTTGTCGTCGCCGGTGCGACCGAACGAGACGTCCTGGTGACCGCGGATGTGACCGCCACCGTCGCGGATGTCGCGGCACGGCTCGCTCCGTCAGCCGAGGGCCCGACGACGTTACGCGTCGAGTATCCAGGCCGGCTCCAGTGGCGGCTCCTGAACCCGGGCGCGCTCATCCACGATTCCGGGCTGCGGTCAGGTTGCCGAGTGGAGGTCGTTCCGATGGGATCGCGGCGCGGGGGCGACGACGTCGCGGCGGTCTCCGCCGCCCTCGCGCGTGTCACGTCGGGGCCGGATGCCGGCGCGCAATTCACGCTCACCGCGGGCGCGAACGTCGTGGGGCGGGCGGAACCGGCCCAGGTTCTTCTGGCCAACGACGAAGTTGTGTCCCGACGCCATGCCGTGATCACAGTCGGCGAATCGATCACCGTATCGGATGTGAACTCAGCAAACGGCGTACACGTCGATGGCCGTCTGGTGCATCGCGCGGTTGTGACGCCGGGCACGAACATCCAGGTGGGCGACACCGTTCTTCAGGTTCTGCCGCTGGCCTCACCGGGGCAACTTGCGGTGACGGACGACGCGGCCGGCTTCGTCCGTTCGCCGCGGGTCGAGCCCGCCTACCGCGGGGAGCACGTCGTGTTTCCGGAGATTGCCGGCGAGGGGGAACGACCTCGATTCCCGGTACTGGCCGTGGTGGCCCCGATCGTGCTTGGCTTCGTGTTGTTCTTCGTGACCCGCCAGCTGTACTCGCTGATCTTCGTGGCGCTGTCGCCCATCATCATGTTCGGCACCTGGGTGGATGGTCGCCTGCAGGCGAAGCGCCGTCGCCGCGACGAGAGCAAGCGATTCGAAGAGGGCATCGCTCTCGCTCGCGAGCAACTGACGGCGGCGCGGGAGGAGGAGCTGGCCGCACGCACGGCGGAGTCGCCGTCGACTGCGCAGACGCTCTCCGCCATTGCCGAACGATCGCCATTGCTGTGGACGCGCAAGCCCGAGCACACGACGTTTCTCGAGGTCAGATTCGGGGTCGGCGCGCTGCCATCACGCACCACCGTTCAGTTGCCTTCGAAGAACGGCGGCCCCGACGAGTGGCGACGGGTGGAGCAGCTCGCGGAGGAATTCGAGACGGTCGAACCGGTTCCGGTGGTGGAGAACCTCGAGCGCGCGGGAGCCGTCGGGGTGGCCGGCGGCGGTATCTGGGCGAGGGATGCTGCACGAGCGCTGATGCTTCAGCTGGCCGGATTGCACTCGCCCGCCGACCTCGTCGTCGCCGCGATGGTCGCGGGGGAGGCGATCGATCAGTGGGAGTGGCTGAAGTGGCTTCCGCACGTCGACTCCCCGTACAGCCCGCTCCGGTCGGCGGGCCTGGCGTCGGACTACCAGGCCGCGGGGACGCTTCTGTCGGAGTTGGAGGGACTCGTGGCGGCTCGCCGTGCCGCGGGAGCTGGTCGTGGCGAGCAGGTGAGGTCGCGGCTGGACGAGACCGAGCCGCTGGACGTGGAGCACGGTAAAGCGGTCGAACAGCTTCCGGCGACCCCGGTCGTAGTGGTACTCGTGGCTGAGCACGCGCCGGCCGACAGGTCGCGACTGGTCGCGCTATCGGAAGAAGGGCCCGACGCTGGCGTGTTCCTCGTGTGGTTGGCGGCCTCAGTGAAGGCTTTGCCGGTGTCATGTCGCACCTACCTCGACGTCGACGAGACGACGGGGTGCGCTCAGGTCGGGTTCGTCCGATCGGGGCGTACCGTGCGTGTACACAAGCCAGAACTCGTCGACGTGCTCGCCGCGTCGACGGCCGCGCGCTCGCTGGCCCCGCTCGCGGACACCGGAGCGCGGGTGCTCGACGAGACCGACCTGCCACACAGCGTGTCGTTCGTGGACCTCTACGAAGGAGACGTGCTCGGCGACGCAGGTGCCATCGTGCAGCGCTGGGTGAAGAATGACAGTCTCACCGTGGGATGGATCCCCGGCGCACCCCGCGAGCCCGGAGGCATCCGCGCCGTCGTCGGGCAGGGCCCGAGCGAGCCGTTCGCGCTCGACCTTCGCGAACACGGCCCTCATGCTCTCGTCGGCGGAACCACCGGGGCAGGCAAGAGCGAATTCCTGCAGACCTGGCTGATGGGCATCGCCACCGAGTACTCACCTGACCGGGCGACGTTCCTCCTCGTCGACTACAAGGGTGGTGCCGCGTTCGCAGAGTGTGTCGGCCTGCCACACACGGTCGGTCTGGTCACCGACCTGACACCGCACCTCGTTCGGCGAGCACTGACATCCTTGCGAGCGGAACTCAGGTACCGCGAACGCTTGCTCAACGTGAAGGGAGCGAAGGATCTGCAGGCCCTCGAGCGTCGCAGCGACCCGGATGCGCCGCCGGTGCTGCTGATCGTCATCGATGAGTTCGCGGCGCTGGCGACAGAGGTGCCGGAGTTCGTGGACGGGGTGATCGACGTCGCACAACGGGGCCGTTCCCTGGGCTTGCACCTCGTGATGGCGACCCAACGGCCATCCGGTGTCATCAAGGATTCCTTGCGGGCGAACACGAACCTGAGGGTCGCATTGCGGGTCGCGGATGAGACGGACAGCGTAGACGTGCTCGGCAGCCCCGTCGCCGCATTCTTCGACCCGGGAACGCCAGGCCGAGCGGCGGCCAAGCTCGGTCCCGGCAGGGTACACGACTTTCAGACCGCCTACCTCGGAGGACGAACGCGACGAGGACCGGTCGATCCGGATGTGCAGATCCAGGACCTGCCGTTCGGCCCCGGCGACACCTGGCAGGCATCCATCCGCGGCGCGACGGCAAGCGGAAGCAGAGACATCGAGCAGCTCGCCGGCATGATCGCCCGCGCAGCGGATGCCCGGCGCGTGGCCGTGCCTCGCAAGCCATGGCTGGACCCGCTGCCGGCCGTGATCGATCTGAAGTCATTGCAGAACAGCGCGCCCGCGTCCCTACCTGTCGGCGTACTTGACGACCCGGCCGCTCAGGAACAGCGTCCCTTCGCGATCGACTGGGACGCACACGGAAACGTCGCGGTGATCGGCGCGGGTGGTGCGGGCAAGTCTGCATTGTTGCGCACCATCGGGTTCGCGTTGTCGTCGGGAGCCGAAGAGGATGCCGTCGCGCTCTACGGACTGGACTTCGCAGGTGGCGGGCTGCGGATGCTCGTGTCGCTCCCGACCGTGGGCGCGATCATCGCCGCGACCGACCGGGAGCGGGTGGGCCGCCTCTTCCGGCAGCTCGCCGACGAGGTCGAGCGGCGTGCGACGTCGTTCGCGGCAGCGAATGCGTCGACACTCACCGAATACCGCGCCGCGTCCGGCACGCTACTGCCGCGCATCGTCGTGCTGTTCGACGGATTCGGCGCATTCCGCACCGAGCACGAGTTCGACGGCGCCGGCAGCCTGTTCGACCGCTTCCTCGGCGTCGCATCCGTGGGGCGACAGCTCGGCGTGCACCTCGTGATGACTGCGGACCGATCCGGCGCGTTCCCCACCGGGCTGAGCGCGACGATCGGTCAGCGGGTCGTGATGCGATTGGCGAGCGAAACGGAATACGCCGCGGCGGGAGTGCCGGCCGACGTGCTCCACGGCGCACCGGTCGGACGGGCCCTTGTGAACGGTCACGAGGT
This sequence comes from Humibacter ginsengisoli, assembly GCF_054780095.1. Classification (NCBI taxonomy): domain Bacteria; kingdom Bacillati; phylum Actinomycetota; class Actinomycetes; order Micrococcales; family Microbacteriaceae; genus Humibacter; species Humibacter ginsengisoli. The sequence goes on along the minus strand of NZ_BAAGWZ010000006.1, from coordinate 1,045,307 downwards.
GCAGTTCGCGGTGCCCTCAGGAACGCCCGACCTGGCCGAGCACGCCCTCGCGTTCGAGACCCTTGCCGAACAATTGCGAGCAAGCCGAGTCGCGCCGGCCGAGCCGGTCAGGAGACTGCCTTCGCTTATACAGGCCACAGATCTGCCTTCTGCCCTCGATGGCGCCCCGGTTCTGGGTCTGAGCGACGAATCGCTCGCACCGGTCGCATTGCCCACCGATGGTCTATTCGTGGTGACCGGTCCGTTCGGCTCCGGCCGTACCACAGCGATGCGCACCGCCGTCCAGGCGCTGCTCCGGGCCCGACCGCAGTTGGCGCCGTACCTCCTTGTCGCACGACGAAGCCAGCTGGCTGACACGACGAATTGGGTTGAGGCATCCGTTGATGCGGACTCCGCCGATGAACTCGCCGGTCGCTTGGCGGCGCTGCTGGAGAGCCGCGCCTCGGATCCGTCGGAGTTGCTTCTCGTGGTCGAGAACGCCGGGGACTTCGCAGAGCTCCCCGCCGAGGGCACGGTGGCGCGCCTGTTGAAGGCGGCCAGACGGGCGGACGCGCTGGTGCTTGCGGAGGCCGACACGATCACGGCACCAGCGGCGTGGCAGCTCTACACGGAGTTGAAGACCGCACGCGCCGGCATCGTTCTGCAGCCGGAGGAGGGCGACGGGCTGACGCTGTTCCGCACACAATTCCCTCGGGTGACGCGAGCGGAGTTTCCTCCTGGTCGTGGCATCCTCGTGGACTCCGGGCGCATCACCCGAGTGCAGGTGGCCTATCCCGCCGACTGATGGACTCTGGAATGTAATCGGACGTCTATTCCGTGGGCTACGCTGTCTACCGGCGCCATGGAAGTGCCACCTGTTTGGGTGAGGAGATCGTTTCGTGTCGAACATCAATGTGTCGTATCAAGAGTTGAACTCGAACGCCGATCGGTTGGTCGCCGGGCGGGACGAGATCAACACGACGCTGTCGAAGCTACAGGCGCAGATTTCGGCTCTCGTGTCGGCGGGGTTCACGACGGACAAGTCGTCGGGAGCGTTCTCGGATGCTTACAACCGGTTCACGTCGGGTGCCCAGAACACGATCGGCGGCCTCAACGACTTGGCGCAGTTCCTGCGGACCACGGCGCAGACCCTCGGTGAGGTGGACTCGCAGCTGGCGTCTCGCCTGTCCCGGTAGCGGGCCTTGGCTGATCTTCTGGTCGACGCGGCGTCGCTGCGCCAGGTGTCGGCACAGGTGACGGCCGCTGCGCAGTCGACACGCCTCGATGAGACGGTGATGCAGGCGGGCGCCGGTGTACTCGGCTCGGCAGACGTCGTTTCCGCGTTGAACGATGCGGGTGTGCAGCAGAAGGTGTGTGCCGGTGCTGTGGCTGACAGTTTGCAGCGGGTGGGTTCGGTGCCGGCGGAAGCTGCGGCTGAGCTCGTAGGTGCTGACGCGTCTTTGGCGAGGGCGTTCTGATGGGTGTGAATTCTGCAGATCCGGGTGCGGGTGAGCCGTGGGGTATCAGGGCGCTTGCGGATGCGCGGTCGTGGAAGGCTGCCCAGCTGCGTAGTGCGCATCAGTCGCTGAGCGGTGCGGTTTCCGACGTGTCGGGTGGCGCCTGGGTGGGGAAGACGCAGGTCGCGTTCACCAGCACGTTGGGGTCGGTGCTGCCGCAGGTGCTGTCGTTGGCTGATGGGCTGGATGCGCAGGCGAGCGCACTGTACACGTACGCTGCGCAGGTGCAGCACATCCAGGATCAGCAGCAGACGCTGACGCGGTTGCGGGCCACCGAGCAGGAGCATCTGGCGTCGCTGCAGTCGCAGTTCGATGAGGCGTCGAAGGCGTATCGCGCCCCGTACGTGACGAACGAGGACGACATCCGCAAAGCGGATCGGCTCGGTGTGCGGGTGGGGGAGTCGCAGTCGCGGTTGACGGGCATCCAGACGCAGTGGGATGACCTGGTCACCCAGCGAAGGCAAGCGGACAAGGCGTGCGCTGATGCGGTTACGGGTGTGAACGTGCTCGGTGCGACCTGGAAGCTCAGTGGTGGCCGGATGTCGGGGAAGACGCCGGACCAGATCCTGGACATGCTGACCGGGCTGACTCCGACGCAGCTTCAGGCGCTGCTCGCGGCGCATCCGGAGTTGGCGGGCAAGATCGCCCAGGCCGACCCGACAGCGGTCGCCGCGTGGTGGAACAGCATGAACAGTTCGGGTCAGGAGAAACCGTCGGACGCGCAGCAATCGCTGATCGGTGCGATCCCTGCCGTCATCGGCAATCTCAACGGGGTCGCGTATTGGGCACGCCATGACGCCAACCGCATCACGCTCAAGGAGAAGATTGCGGACGCGCAGAAGAAACTGGCGCAGACGCCGAAGTTCCCGCCGTTGTGGGCGTCCCTCGGCGGTCAGGGTGTGCAGGATGCGTATACGAACGCGTACGTAGCTGCCGCTACCGAGGTTCAGGATCTGCAGAGCATCCTGAATGCGCTGAAGCCGACTGACGGTACTGGGCCAGCCCGCTACTTGATCGAGTTGTCCGACGATGTTCCGCCGCTAGCCGCAGTTTCTGTCGGGAGCTTGGATACCGCGACCAATGTCACGTACGCCGTTCCTGGCATGGGAACCGACGCCGGCAGCATGAAAGGCTGGGCCCAAAGCGCCCAGAACATCTGGGGTGCACAGTATCAGGCTGGCGACCACGGGGATCATGCGGTGGTCGCGTGGATCGGCTACAAGACCCCGCCGGTGCCAAGCGGTGCCGATCCTGACTTCAGCGTGCTTGATATGCATGATGCTCAGGTGGGTGCGAAGGCGTTGGACGCGTCGCTGTCGGGTTTCGATGCTGTACGTGCCGGAAGTGCTGCGAATGTGAATGTGGTGGCGCACTCGTACGGGTCGACGACCTCGGCGTTGGCGCTGTCGCAGCCGGGGGCGCACGTGAACACATTCGTCAGTCTTGGTTCCGCGGGCATGCCCGATAGTGTTCCGAACGCGGCAGCGATCCACGCCGACCACGTGTTCGCCGGCCAAGCGCGGAATGTTCTGCCATTGGTAGAACCCAACATGGGAGATGAATGGGCATGGACGGGACGGGATCTGAGTTCCGGCCATACGGGAAATCCCGTGGACGCGAGCTTCGGGGCCACCACGTTCGGCGCTGACGGCGTCTCGGGCCTGAAGGGCGTCACGGATCATGCCACCGACGTGCCCAGCACCGGAACCGGGTACCTCGACCCGCAGACAGAATCGCTCAAGAATGTGGCAAACGCCACCACGGGTCACCCGGACCGGCTTACTCCGTACGTTCCAAAGCCACCCACTGTGCTGGAACAGGTTCTGATCGATGTCGGTAAGGCCGGGCCTCCCCATGCGTATTAGCGGAACCACGAGAGTAATGCGCGGTCGCGGGGTCGCGGCGGCTGCTGTTGCTGTGGCGGTCGTGCTGATCTTGTCGGGATGTGGGGGAGGGAAACCGAAGATGAGTCGTGCGCAAGCGAAAGCGAATGTGGTCGATCTCGTGGACGAGACCGTGAAGTCGTTACCAGTCGGCGGTTGGAAGGTCGTGCAGGATCCCTACGAGGAAGACTGCTCGGTCGACGACGGTAAGGTCATGTACTCGTACCTGATGGCCGGAAACGTCGGAAAAGACCCGGATGCGGACGCTGCAACGGTAGCGGCCTTGTGGAAGAAACACGGTCTCAAGGTGACTGTGACGCATGCCGGAGGCCATGCCCGTGAGCCAGAGGTAAGTGGGACAGGTGGATCGGTTGATCGTATCGGCTTTCTCGGCTACACGACCGGGTACGCCATCACCGGAGTCTCCCGCTGCGTGCCCTGATGTCGTTCGTCCAAACTCAAGAGGAAACGGTGCAGAACCCGGGACGGTTCGCCTGGACGAGACGGTGATGCAGGCGGGCGCCGGTGTACTCGGCTCGGCAGACGTCGTTTCCGCGCTGAACGATGCGGGTGTGCAGCAGAAGGTGTGCGCCGGCGCTGTGGCCGACAGTTTGCAGCAGGCGGGTTCGGTGCCCGCGGAAGCTGCGACCGAGCTCGTAGGTGCTGACGCGTCTTTGGCGAGGGCGTTCTGATGGGTGTGAACGTTGCAGATCCGGGTGCGGGTGAGCCGTGGGGTATCAGGGCGCTTGCGGATGCCCGGTCGAAGAAGGCTGCGGAGCTGCGCAGTGCGCATCAGTCGCTGAGCGGTGCAGTTTCCGACGCGTCGAGTGGCGCCTGGGTGGGGAAGACGCAGGTCGCGTTCACCAGCACTGTGGGGTCCGTGCTGCCGCAGGTGCTGTCGTTGGCGGACGGGCTGGATGCGCAGGCGAGCGCACTGTACACGTACGCTGCGCAGGTGCAGCACATCCAGGATCAGCAGCGGACGCTGACGCGGTTGCGGTCCACCGAGCAGGCGCATCTGGCCTCTTTGACGAAGCAGCAGAGTGCGCTGGCTCGTGCTACCCGGATGCCGAACCCGGCTGAGGAGGACGTGCGGAAGGCGCACCGGGTGGGGGTGCACATCGCGGATTCGCAGTCCCGGCTGGCGGGCATCCAAACGCAGTGGGACGACTTGGTCACCCAGCGCAGGCAAGCGGACAAGGCGTGCGCTGATGCGGTTACGGGTGTGAACGTGCTCGGTGCGACCTGGAAGCTCAGTGGTGGCCGGATGTCGGGGAAGACGCCGGACCAGATCCTGGACATGCTGACCGGGCTGACTCCGACGCAGCTTCAGGCACTGCTGGCGGCGCATCCGGAGCTGGCGGGCAAGATCGCCAAGGCCGACCCGACAGAGGTCGCCGCATGGTGGAACAGCATGAACAGTCCGCAGACGGACCCTGCCACAGGAACCTACGTCCCGTCCGACGCGCAGGCGGCGCTGATCGCGGGCATTCCCGCCATCATCGGAAACCTGAACGGTGTCGCATACTGGGCCAGGGACAAGGCGAACCAGGTCGTGCTGAATCAGCGAATCGCCGAGGACGAGAAGGATCCAGCCCGCAATGCGGATGAACTGAAAGCGCTGAAGCAGGTGCAGGCAGCGGTCGGTGCGGGATTACACGGATCCGTTCCGCATGAACTTGTATCGCTGGACGTGGGTACGATCCCTCCGCTCGCGGCAGTCGCAGTCGGGGATCTCGACCACTCGTCGCACGTGTCATTCATCGTTCCTGGGATGAACACCAGCGTCGCAGAGAATCTTGGCGACTACACGAACGCTGCTCAAGAGATGCGTAAGGAGCAGCGGGCAGTATCGGGAGTGGACCAGTCTGACATTGCGGTAATGGCATGGTTGGGATATCACCCGCCAATGGATGACCTGTCCTTCGCACAGGTCTTCACTGACAGCAATGCGATGGCAGCGGCTCCGCGATTGGAAGGCGCGTTGAACGGGATCTACGCAGTACACAATGGATCCACCGTCGATGTATCTGTGATCGCCCACTCTTACGGAACCGATGTGGCTGCCCTCGCGCTGACGAAGTCGCACGCGGATCATCTGGTTCTCCTTGGGTCGCCCGGTATCGCACCGGAAGTGCCGAACGCGTCTGCCATGAACGTTCCCTCCGGCCAGGTGTTCGCCACTCAGGCGCACCACGACGGGTGGGCGAATGGCGGTCATTTCCTAGCGGACGTGGCCGGGAACCCTCGGGCTGACCCCACAGCTTCCTCATTCGGCTCGCATGACTTCAGCTCGGAATACTCGAAGGTGAACGGGATCACGCTGAACCCCGTGACACAGCACGGGCCCTTCGCCCACGCGAGCGGTAACCATTCATACAGCTATCTGGATGACAACACGACAGCACAGTTCAACGCTGCACGGGCCACCATGGGTCAAGGGGCACAGATCGCCGTTGGTGACACTCCATCCGATCGATTTGGGATGCAAATCAAGGACGGGCGTGGGGGATGGGATGGCTGGTGGGGCCTCATGAGCAATGGCGGAACGGCAACTCGATGAGGCAAGCGCTCTCCGTGACTGTGATTGCGGCAGCCTTGTTCCTGGCCGGCTGCACGACGGTCGTACCACAACACCATTCGTCGGCGACATCGAAAGCGACGGTTCATGAAATGACACCTGCGGAGTCGAAGGCCGAGGTTATGGATCTGTATGACGCCACGGCGAAGCTAGTCGGTGGCAATTGGAGCTTAGAAGGTGATTGGAGCGACTGCACTCCAGAAGGGGGTAAAGCACACGCGTATTTTGACCTCGGCGCACAGCGCCGAGCGCAGCCGTTGCAGGCCGAGCCGGACGTTGTTGTAAAGCAGGTACAGGAGCTGTGGGCGTCGAAAGGTCACAGGGCGAAGGTGGTCAGTGAGCCCACATTGACCCCGCCGCGATTGATTCTGTCGGACCCTGCCTGGTTGTCCGGAAGCTATCCGGATGGACGCCTCTTCCAGTTCAGTGTGGGCAAAGACTACGCAGACTTCAGTGCCACCGGCCGGTGCGTTCCAGGGGACAGCTACTACCTCAACACCGGGAAACACCTGTAGCGGCATGACCTCCGCAGCCCCATCGCAGACTGACATCCTTCAGCGGCGCGATCTCACGCTCGACCTGGCTCGTGTTGCGTGCGTCTTCGTCGTCGTGATCGTGCACATCCTTTTCACCGGTGTAGGCGTCGCTCTGAACGGCACGATCGTCGTACAGCGAACGGTGGAGGGTCAGAGCTGGTTCGACGTTGCGAGCTGGATCGCGGACATCATGCCGCTGTTCTTCGTGATCGGCGGGTTTGCTGCCTGCGCCGGCTGGCGCTCGGCACAGCGCAGGGGAGCCGACTCGGCGGCGTTGGTGCGCGTGCGACTGCAGCGCCTGGCCCGCCCTGCGCTGGTGGTTTTCGTCTTCTTCGCGGAACTGCTGACCGCCATCACCGCTCTGCCGCTGGGGTCGGGCATCCAGAAGCTCGCTGGCGCAGTGGTCATCGGCGTCGGCTCACCGCTGTGGTTTCTCGCCGCATACATGGTGGTGCAGGCTCTTGCGCCGGTGATGATCCGCTGGCATCAGCGCAATCCGTGGCTGCCGCTCGTGCTTCTGCTCGGCTGCGCCATCGCGGTCGACCTGTTCCGGTATCGGATCGTCATCGGAGTGTGGCACGTTCCCTTCCTTGGCACGAGCGGCTTCGGGTTCGGCAACGAGCTGTTCGGGATTCCCAACGTGGCGTTCGTGTGGCTGTTCTGCCAGCAACTCGGGTTCGTGATGTACGACGGATGGTTCGCCCGGCAGCGCCGGTATTCCCTCGCCGCGATCATCCTCGCCGCGTTCGCGGTGGCGGTGGGCCTGGTGCCCGTCGCCGGCTACTCGTGGAACCTGCTCTCGGACCAATGGCCTCCGACGGTCCCGCTGGCCCTGCTCGGCATCGCCGAAGCCGCGATGCTCACTCTGCTGCATCGTCCGCTGCAGGCACTGATGAACACGAGGCCCATGCGCGATCGTGTTCGCGTTCGGTTCACGGCTGATGACGATCTACCTGTGGCACTTGCCGACGATCGTCGCACTCACCGGAATCAGCCTTCTCGTTCCGGTGCTGTTGCCGTTCCCCGGGTCTCCGATGTGGTGGTGGACGAGGCCCGTGTTCTTCGTCGTCGTACTCGGGAGTGTGCTGATGCTCTCCCTATGGCTCGGCCGCTTCGAACGCATCCCACCCGAGGGCACCTTGCGGTTCACAGGGCGCGCAGCGACGATCATCGCCTCGGTGCTGTTCATCATCCCGGCACTCGGAATCTCCGCGTTCGGCCTGGATGTCTGGCTCGCCTGGGCCGGTCTCATTGCGACGGCAGCGGCGCTCATCCTCGTCAGTTCGAAGGAGCGGCTGGCTCAGGGTGCCGAGAAAGATACGATCCACTCATGAGCGACCAATCACCGCAGCCGCCGGCCGGCCCCGTGCCGACGAACGTGTACGTGACGCAGACCCCGGCCGGATACGGGCCGCCTCTGCCGCCTCGCAGCACCGGCACTGCTTACCTGCTCATGCTCTTCACGCTCGTCGGCGTTGCGGGCATCCAGCACTTCTACATCGGCAAGATCGGCCGGGGCATCCTCTGGCTGATCACCTTCGGCCTGTTCGGCTTCGGCACGCTCGTGGATGTGTTCACGCTGCCGTCGCAGGTCAAGACGATCAACGCGCGTCGTGCCGTCGGCATCCGCTGACGCAGGCCCTTACCGCGAGCACGCCGACGCACAACGCACCGTCGGCGTCGTCGCGGATGACCTCGGAGTCAGCGTCCGTACCTTGCACCACTGGGATCGGCTGGGGATCGCCTCTCCCTCCGCACGTACTCCTGCCGGATATCGGGTGTACTCGGCGGCGGACCAGGCACGGCTTCGCCGGGTGCTGTTGCTCCGGGAGCTCGGTATACCGCTCGCCCGGATCAGCGAGGTTCTGGAGGCCCCCGCGGCCGAGCGCCGCGAGGAGCTGACGCGGCGTCGCGCCGAATTGGATGCCCGCATCCTGCAGTTGCAGGCGGTCGCCGACTCTGTCGACCGGATGCTCGCGGCCGACGAGCACGGTGTCGTTCTGACCGAAGAAGAACAAGCGGAAACGTTCGGCGCCGACTGGGATCCAGCGCACGCCCGCGGGGCCCGGGAGCGGTGGGGCGATTCTCCTCAGTGGGCGGAGTTCGCCGAGCGCTCTGCGATGCGCACACCGGAGGAGTGGCGTGACGCCACAGCGGCGATGGACTCGGTCATCCAGGCATTCGCCGAAGCACGCCGCTCGGGAGCCGACCCCGCCAGCGCGGGCATGCACGAGCTGGCAGCCCGCCACAGAGAAGCGATGAGCACGTACTTCCACTGCACCCGATCGATGCAGGTGCTGATCGCACGGATGTTCACGGCCGAGCCGGGCTTCGCCGAATACTACGACCGCGTCGAGCCGGGCCTCGCCTTCTGGATGCGCGAGGTGATCGAAGCGGATGCTCGCGCGCACGGCATCGACCCGGAGACCGCTGTCTGGGAGTGAGACGGCAGGAGTGAGACCGCTCAGGCGCGGCCGAGCGCAATGTCGATGATCTCGCGGCTCGGGGTGTGCAGCGCGTCAGCTGCCCGGTGGCCCGTCGCTGCGAGGTATCGGTCCACCAGCCGATTCCCGACTGCGTATCCCGCCCCGGTGGGCAGACCGACGGGCTCCGCTCCGAAGCGCACGGCCGTCGCGTCGCCGAGCACCCATGCCGCGAAGTTCTGCATTCCGGTCACCTCCAGCCCGGAGACCACCTTCTCGAACACCGCGTCGTCGTTCAGGTGCGGCCGTGCGATCGGCGTGTATCCGCGCTCGTCGCCGTAGAGCTGCCGGGCGAATGCATCCGCCAGGCCCTCGGAGACGATCTGTTCCCCAGCGGTCACCGTCGCCGAGTTCCAGACGACTCCGCCGGGCGCGTACCGCAGGTTGTGGTTCAGTTCGTGAACGGCCGATGCCTCCAGGCGGTCGAGATTCTCCTCCGTCGGCCAGATCGTCAGTGAGAGGTAGCCGGTCACGCTTCCGTTGCCGCTCAGACCCCTGACCTCCTTCATGAAGTGCTCGTCATCCGGATCACCCAGAATGAGCACGACGGTCAGATCCGGAACGTTCAGGTGCGGAACGGCGGCTGCCTGCACCTCCACGGCGTTCCCCAGCGCTCGCTCGAACCGGCCCCAGGCATCCGCGGTCCGCAACTGCTCGAGCCCTCGCCGAACCGTCTCCTCAGACCGGTCGAGGGGGAACCCGAAGCTCATCGCATGCATCCTGACGAGATCGACCTCGCCGGGGAAGTAGCGGTACATGCCCGCTGTGGGTGCCAGCATGGCGTTCAGTCTCTGCGCGCGGTCCTGCGGTTCTGCGTCGAGAACGGCGGCCGTGCCGGTCGCTGTGTCCAGCATCGTGATCGTCATGCCATCACGCTAAAGGCTGACGTTGCGTCAGGGTCAAGTCACGTGACGCTGGCCACACGCCGAGCGCCCGCGACATTAGCCTGGTCGCGACGGCTCCGGGAGCGGAGGTCAAGCATCATGGATGAGCGGCGACGGCTTCTCGAGCGCGTGTTCTCTCGCGAGGGTGCGGCAGAGGCGACCGAAGAGCATCGGGATCCGGCCACCGGTGAGACCGTGCGCATGACGCCGAGCCAGTGGACGCTAGCCGAGTACGACCGGGTGCACGCCCACGAGGGCGAAGGTGCGGTCTACTGTGGTGCGGCGGACGCGGAGCAGGACGGCACGAGCGCGCGCGACCTACAGAGCGACGCCCGTGCAGGCGTGGCAAGGGCGGGCATCCGTGGGCCCGACGACGAGCCGTTCACCACGGACTGGGTCACGCACCCGCGACGGGCCGATCGGATGCGAAGGGCGCTGCCGTACCTGACAGCGGTGGGTGCGTTCGTGCTCGGCGTCGCACTCACGGTCGGCGTCGAAGCGGCGACTGATCGAGCGCCGCATCCCGCGAGCACAGATGGGGCCGTCGCCGTACAAGGCGGTGGCTTCCCCGCCTCGCGGCCCGGCGACGGGGACGAAGCGGCGACGCTCGTTGCCGTCACCCGGTACTTCGCGAATACGCCGCGTGTCGACGATCTCGCCGCCGACACCACTCGGGGATTCGACGCGACGTCCTTTCATCTGGTCACCGGGACTGTGAACACGAACGAGAGCAACGCCATCTACGCCGCGCGCCGCCTCGACGGCGAGTACTGCCTCGTCGTGGTCGCGGATGCCGGTCGTGCGGCGGCGACCTGCGGCACCCTCGACGACATCGCTCGGCACGGGCTCAGCCTGACAACGGATGTCGCGTCCGCGATCCGCACGGGAACGTTCGCGGTGACGGTGATCTGGGCGACCGATGGCACGATCAGCTGGAAGTCGGGGCCGTTTGCCGATTAGGTTGTCGCCTCATGTTAGTTTGTCAGCACAAATGGTGATACTGTGCTGACACAGGACATCGGCGACGAGGGAGCACTGCACATGACCGACAGGGACGGCGTGCCGTCGCCCGCTGACGCGGCCTTCGACCTGATCACGTTCGGCCGCATCGGGGTCGACATCTATCCGCTGCAAGACGGCGTCGGCCTCGAAGAGGTGCAGACGTTCGGCAAGTACCTCGGCGGAAGCGCGACGAATGTCGCGATCGCGGCCGCACGCCACGGCCTGCGCAGCGCGGTGATCACCGGGACGGGCGCCGACCCGTTCGGACGGTACGCGCATCGGGAGCTGACGCGACTGGGCGTCGACGACCGCTTCGTCAAGACCGTTCCGGAGCTGAACACGCCCGTCACGTTCTGCGAGATCTTCCCGCCCGACGACTTTCCGCTCTACTTCTACCGGGAGCCGATCGCGCCCGACCTGACCATCACGCCGAAAGACCTGGACCTCGACCGGATCAGCAGGGCCCGCATCTTCTGGGCGACAGTGACGGGCCTCTCCCGAGAACCGAGCCGCGCCGCGCACCATGTGGCGTGGGATGCCCGTGGTCGGAAACCGCTCACGGTGCTCGACCTGGACTACCGTCCGATGTTCTGGGCGTCGCCCGAGGCGGCAACGACCGAGGTCGGCCGCGCGCTCGAGCAGGTGACGGTGGCCGTGGGCAACCGCGAGGAGTGCGCCATCGCGGTCGGCGAGACAGACCCGCACCGTGCGGCGGATGCCCTGCTCGAGCGGGGCGTGGAACTCGCGGTCGTGAAGCAGGGACCACGAGGTGTGCTCGCCAAGACCAGCGACGAGACGGTGGAGGTACCGCCGTTCGAGGTGCAGGTCGTGAACGGCCTGGGCGCCGGAGACGGGTTCGGCGGCGCGCTCTGCCACGGGCTGCTGCAGGGCTGGGACCTGCGCCGTGTCATCCGCTTCGCGAATGTGGCGGGAGCGATCGTGGCCAGCCGGCGTGAGTGCTCAACGGCCATGCCGACCACCTCGGAGGTGGACGAGCTCATCGAGGAGGCCGACCGTGTCCGTGTCTGACCTCGCCGGCCTTGCCGGTACCGCGAACGCTGGGGGAGCGCACGACGCCCGGATCAGTGCCGATGCCTTCGCCCGGCTCAGGGCCGCGCGGCAGCGCGATCCGGGATCCATCGCCACGACGCTTCAGGCCCGCACACGCCGCGAGCTCGTGCGGGGCGACGGGCGGCTGTTCATCGTGGCCGCCGACCATCCCGCCCGTGGAGCTCTCGGGGTGCGAACGAACCCGCTCGCCATGGCGAACCGGTACGACCTGCTGCAGCGCCTCGCCCTTGCGTTGTCGCGACCTGGCGTCGACGGTGTGCTCGGCACGCCGGATGTGATCGAAGACCTCGCTCTGCTCGGCGCGCTCGACGGCAAGATCGCCGTCGGCTCCATGAACCGGGGCGGTCTGCGCGGCGCCGCGTTCGAGATGGACGACCGGTTCACCGGGTACGACGTCGACTCGATGGTGCGCTCGGGACTGGATGCCGCCAAGCTGCTCGTGCGCGTGAACCTGCAGGATTCCGCTACGGCGGGCATCCTCGAGGACACCGCGCGTGCAGTGACGGAGTCGGCTCGTGCCGGCCTGCCGATCCTGCTCGAACCGTTCATGAGCGAGTGGGTCGACGGGCGCGTCGTGAACGACCTCTCGACGGATGCCGTCATCACCTCGGTCGCGATCGCGTCGGGTCTCGGCGCCACTTCGTCGTACACCTGGCTCAAGCTTCCGGTGGTGGCGGAGATGGAGCGGGTGATGCAGGCGACGACCCTGCCCACGCTGCTGCTGGGCGGTGACTCGGATGCCGATCCCGACGAGACCTACGCGTCATGGGCATCCGCCCTGGCGCTGCCCGGCGTGCACGGCCTCGTGGTCGGTCGCACGCTGCTGTACCCGCAGGACGACGATGTGGCGCAGGCCGTCGACATCGCCGCCGCTCTCGTGCACGGGCGCTGACGGCATCCGCCGCGCTCGTGAGCCCTGACCTGAAGTGCAAGAAAAGGAACACCATGACGAACACCACTGAGACTCTCGCCCCAACGGAAACCGGTGCTGAGCTGCCGATCGTCTCGCACTGGATCGACGGCGCGGAGTACCCGTCGGCGAGCGGACGCACCGCTCCAGTCTTCAACCCGGCTCTCGGCGTGGAGACGAAGCGGGTCGCGCTCGCGGACCAGTCGGAGATCGACGCCGCGATCGCATCGGCTCAGCGCGGCTTCGAGGCGTGGAGCCGGTACTCGATCGCGAAGCGGCTGACGGTGCTGTTCAAGTTCCGTGAGCTGCTCAACGAACGCAAGGGCGAACTCGCCGAGATCATCACCTCGGAGCACGGCAAGGTGCTCTCGGACGCACTGGGTGAGATCAACCGCGGCCAGGAGGTCGTGGAACTCGCGACAGGGTTCCCGCACCTGACGAAGGGCGAGTTCAGCGAGGGAGCGTCGACCGGGATCGACGTGTACTCCATCAAGCAGCCTCTCGGCGTGGTCGGGCTGATCAGTCCGTTCAACTTCCCCGCGATGGTGCCGATGTGGTTCTTCCCGGTGGCGATCGCGGCGGGCAACGCCGTCGTGCTGAAGCCGAGCGAGAAGGACCCCTCCGCTTCGCTGTGGATCGCGAAGCTGTGGAAGGAGGCCGGGCTGCCGGATGGCGTCTTCACGGTGCTGCAGGGCGACAAGCTCGCCGTCGACGGGCTGCTGAACAGCCCGGTCGTGCAGTCGATCTCGTTCGTGGGCTCGACTCCGATCGCGCAGTACATCTACGAGACCGCGGCGAGGAACGGCAAGCGGGTGCAGGCGCTCGGCGGGGCGAAGAACCACATGCTGGTGCTGCCGGATGCCGACCTCGACCTGGTCGCCGACCAGGCGGTGAACGCCGGATACGGCGCCGCCGGCGAGCGGTGCATGGCGGTGTCGGTGGTGCTCGTGGTCGATGGGCCCCCACGGGCCGGTTCCGGCGCGTCGCGAAGCGACGGGACGGCCGAGCCCGTAGGGACTGTGGCCGACGAGCTGATCGGCAAGATCTCCGAGCGCATCGAACGGCTGAGGGTGGGAAACGGAGTCGGCGGCCCCGATGGGGAGCCTGACCTGGGACCGCTCATCTCGGCGGAGCACAAGAAGAAGGTCTCGGGCTACGTCGACATCGCCGAGGCGGATGGTGCCACGATCGTGGTCGACGGCCGCTCCTGCTCGGTGGAGGGCGGCGAGGACGGCTTCTTCTTCGGCCCCACCCTCATCGACGATCTGCCGACCAGCTCCCGGGCTTACCAGGAGGAGATCTTCGGCCCGGTGCTGCAGGTGGTGCGGGTGAAGACGTTCCAAGAGGGCATCGACCTCATCAACTCCGGCCAGTTCGGCAACGGCACCGCCATCTTCACGAACGACGGCGGTGCGGCCCGCCGATTCCAGAGCGAGGTGCAGGTGGGCATGATCGGCATCAACGTTCCGATCCCGGTCCCGGTGGCATACCACTCCTTCGGCGGCTGGAAGAATTCGTTGTTCGGCGACGCGAAAGCGTACGGCGTGCACGGGTTCGACTTCTTCACGAGGGAGAAGGCGGTCACGAGTCGCTGGCTCGACCCGGCAACGCATGGCGGCATCAACCTCGGATTCCCGCAGAACGACTGACCGAGACCTCCCGCAGAACGATCGACGAACGAAAGGCATCGCGTCACGATGGCTGTGCGCAATGAGTGGTTCTTTCCCCGTGGAGCGCTGAGCTCGGGCCCGTGGGAGGCCGTGGTCGACGGGAGTATCGACGGATGGCGGCACACGGGCATCCGTATCGCTCAGATCGACAGCAGGGGCGTAGAGCTGCCTGCCGCGGACCTCGAGCGAATCGTGGTGCCGCTCTCGGGCGGCTTCCGCGTGGAGCACGAGGGCACCGCGACGGAGCTCGAAGGTCGCGCCGGCGTTTTCGACGGGCCGACGGACGCGCTCTACGTGGGGTGCGGCGAGGGTCTGCGCATCAGCGCACAGGATGCCGGTGGGCGCGTCGCGATCGCCGAAGCCGTCACCACCGTGCGCAAGCCGAGCGTCTACCTGCCGAAGGCCGACGTTCCGGTGGAGATCAGGGGCGCCGGACGTGACACCAGGCAGGTGCACAACTTCGGCACGCCAGACGCTCTGGATGCCGCAGCGATCATCGCGTGCGAGGTCGTGACGCCGGCGGGAAACTGGTCGTCGCATCCCGCCCACAAGCACGACGAGGATGTTCCCGGTCACGAGTCCCGGCTCGAGGAGATCTACTACTTCGAGGCAGCACCGCACTCGGGGCTGAACGCGCCCGAGAACGTGGATGCCTTCGGCACGTTCGCCGCGTACTCCTCGCCGGCGGGCGAGATCGACACCGGCGCCATGGTGCGAACCGGCGACATCGCGCTGGTGCCGTTCGGCTACCACGGCCCGGCCGCGGCGGCCCCTGAGTATGACCTGTACTACCTCAACGTGATGGCCGGCCCCGGCGAGAAGCGGGAATGGCTGATCAGCGACGACCCACGGCAGAGCTGGATCCGCAAGGCTTGGGAAAGCCGCCTTCCCGACCCACGGCTCAGCAGCGTGCAGAACGGAGCACACCGATGACGAGAAGACGCATGACGGTCGGTCAGGCGCTCGTCGAGTTCCTCGGCCACCAGTGGACGGTCGACGGCGACGTGCGCGAGCGAACGGTGCCCGGCATCCTGGGCATCTTCGGGCACGGCAACGTGGCCGGACTCGGTCAGGCGCTGAAGCAGTACAACGTGCTGCAGCCGACTCTGCTGCCGTACCACCAGGCACGCAACGAGCAGGCGATGGTGCATCAGGCCGTCGGGTTCGCGCGCGTGCACCGCAGGCGGGCGACGCTGGCCGCCGCGGCATCCGTCGGTCCTGGCGCCGCGAACATGCTCACCGGCGCGGCGCTGGCCACGGCCAACCGGCTGCCGGCGCTGCTCCTGCCGAGCGATACGTTCGCCACGCGAGTGGCCGACCCGGTGCTGCAGCAGCTGGAGCACCCGCACGACCTCGGCGTGCAGGTGACAGACGCGTTCCGTCCGCTGTCGCGGTTCTTCGACCGGGTCCAGCGCCCGGAACAGCTGTTCTCCATCGCGCTCGCCGCGATGCGCGTGCTGACCGACCCGGCCGAGACCGGTGCCGTCACGATCGCGTTACCGGAAGACGTGCAGGCCGAGGCGATCGACGTGCCCGTCGAGTTCCTGCAAGACCGGGAGTGGCACATCCGTCGTCCGTTGCCGGAGCGGTGGGCGCTGGATGCCGCTGTGCGCGCGATCCGCGCGGCGAGGCATCCGTTCATCGTGGCGGGCGGGGGAGTCATCTACTCCGACGCGGAGACCGCCCTGCGAGCGCTCGTCGAGGCCACAGGCATCCCGGTCGGAACGAGTCAGGCCGGTGGCGGTGCGCTGAACTGGGATCACCCGCAGTATCTGGGGGGTGTGGGTGCTACCGGAACAGCCGCCGCCAACAGGCTGGCCGCCGAGGCCGACGTGGTGATCGGCATCGGCACCCGGTACAGCGACTTCACGACCGCGAGCCGCACCGCGTTCCAGAACCCTTCCGTCACGTTCGTGAACGTCAACGTGGCGCCGTTCGACGCCTACAAGCACGGCACACAGCTGCCGGTGGTCGCGGATGCGCGCGAGACGCTGACCGCGCTGCTCCCGGCCCTCGGGGGATACCGGGTGGAGCCGGCGTACGCCGAGCGCATCGAACGCGAGAAGCGGCGGTGGGATGCCGTCGTCGACGAGGCGTTCCAGGCATCCGCTGCTCCGGGCGAAGCGGACCAGAAGCTGCCGAGCCAGTCGCAGATCATCGGCGCCGTGCAGTCCGCCAGCGCACCGCGGGACATCGTCGTACAGGCAGCGGGGTCGCTGCCGGGAGACCTGCACAAGCTGTGGCGGGTGCGCGACCCGCTCGGGTATCACGTGGAGTACGCATTCTCGACCATGGGATACGAGATCGCCGGCGGCCTCGGCGTGAAGCGTGGTCTGGACGCGCTCGGTTCATCGGAGCAGGCCGATGAACGCGACGTCATCGTCATGGTCGGCGACGGCTCCTACCTCATGCTGCACAGTGAACTCGCTACGGCGGTAGCCGAGGGCATCAAGATCATCGTCGTGCTCATCCAGAACGAAGGCTTCGCCTCCATCGGGCACCTCTCCGAGACCGTCGGCTCGCAGCGGTTCGGCACCCGCTACCGCTACCTGAACCGCGACGAGCTCAACTTCGAGTCCGGCAGCCTGCTCGACGCGGTCGACCTCGCGGCGAACGCGCGCAGCTACGGCGTCGATGTCATCGAGATCGAACCGGGAGCGGATGCCGTCGCCCGGCTGCACGACGCGGTCCTGGCGGCGAAGGCGAGCCAGGCATCCACGCTCATCCACATCCACTCCGACCCGTTCCAGTACGCACCGGACGGCGACGGATGGTGGGATGTGCCGGTCGCGCAGGTCTCCGAGCTGGAGAGCACCAAGCAGGCGTACGACGAGTACGTCGAACAACGCAAGAACCAGCGGCCCCTGCTGGGCTGAGCCGCCCCTACACG
Source organism: Humibacter ginsengisoli (assembly GCF_054780095.1). Lineage (NCBI taxonomy): Bacteria > Bacillati > Actinomycetota > Actinomycetes > Micrococcales > Microbacteriaceae > Humibacter > Humibacter ginsengisoli. Next base: position 1,027,901 of record NZ_BAAGWZ010000006.1, on the reverse strand, counting down.
AGAAGGACGACGATGACCGACACCGACACCGCGCCACACACGCAGGGCCTGCGCATCGGCACGGCCCCCGACTCGTGGGGCGTGTGGTTCCCGGATGATCCGCGCCAGATTCCGTGGCAGCGGTTCCTCGACGAGGTGCAGACCGCCGGCTACCACTGGATCGAGCTCGGACCGTACGGCTACCTGCCCACCGACCCGCACGAGCTGGAGGACGAGCTCGGCAAGCGCGACCTCGAGCTGTCGGCCGGAACGGTGTTCACCGGGTTCCACAAGGGTGAGGAGCAGTGGCAGCGCGCGTGGGACCAGGCCGTGAAGGTGGCGGGGCTGGCGCATGCGCTCGGTGCAGAGCACATCGTGGTCATCCCCGACCTGTGGCGATCGGATGCCACGGGCGAGACCCTCGAGTCGCGCACCCTCACCGACGACCAGTGGGCGCAGCTCGCAGCCGGTCATGACCGGCTGGGCAAGGCGCTGTACGAGGAGTACGGGGTGCACCAGCAGTTCCACTCGCACGCCGACAGCCACGTCGGCACCTACCGCGAGGTCGAGCGACTGCTCGAGCTGACCGACCCGCGGTACGTGAACCTCTGCCTCGACACCGGCCACTTCGCGTACTACGGAGGCGACAACGTGAAGCTGATCGGCGCGCATCCGGACCGCATCGGGTACCTGCACCTCAAGCAGATCGACCCGGACCTGCGCTTCGAAGTACTGAAGAACGACGTGCCGTTCGCCGACGCCGCCATCGACGTCATGGTGGAGCCGCCCGCCGGCGTTCCGGACTTCGCCCCGATCATCGAAGCGGTCTCGGCCATCGACGAGAACATCTTCGCGATCGTCGAGCAGGACATGCCGGGTGTCGACGTCGACGTGCCCGCTGCCATCGCCACCCGCACCCGGCAGCACATCTTCGGGTGCTCGCCGCTCACCCGTATCCGCTGACTCGGCCGAAAGAGACACTATGACCACCACCACTGACCTCCGCGTGGGCGTCGTCGGCGCCGGCATGATGGGCGCCGACCACGTGAACCGCCTCACCACGACCATCGCCGGTGCGGCGGTGTCGGCGATCATCGAGCCGGATGCCGGGCGCGCGCAAGCCGCCGCAGCGCACGCTCCAGGAGCGGCAGTGTTCAGTGCGATCGAGCAAGCCCTGGATGCGGATGCCGTCGACGCTGTCGTGATCGCCACGCCCGGGCAATTCCACGAGCCGGTGCTGCTGCCGGCACTCGAGGCGGGCATCCCGATCCTGTGCGAGAAGCCGCTGACGCAGGACCCCGAATCCTCCTGGCGCATCGTGGAGGCGGAGCAGAAGACCGGCAAACGCCTGATCCAGGTCGGGTTCATGCGTCGGTTCGACGCGCAGTACCGGCAGCTCAAGCAGCTGATCGCCTCAGGGACCGCGGGCGAGCTGCTCATGCTGCGGGGTGTGCACCGCAACCCGTCCGTGCCCGACAGCTACACCCAGCAGATGCTCATCACCGACTCGGTCGTGCACGAGTTCGACGTGGTGCCCTGGCTCGCCGGCGCCACCATCCGCTCCGTCGAGGTGCGGTACGGCAAGCGCAACGCGCTCAGCCCGGAGCGGCTGCGCGAGCCGATCCTCGTGCTGATGGAGCTCGACAACGGTGTGCTCGTCGATGTGGAGATGAACGTCAGCGTGCAGTTCGGCTACCAGGTGGCCACCGAGGCGGTGTTCCAGCGCGGTGTCGCGCGCATCGGTCAGCCGGACGGGCTGCAGCTGTGGCAGGACGGCCGATTCCAGATCGACGAGCACCAGAGCTTCACGACGAGGTTCAAGCAGGCGTACGACGTCGAGGTGCAGGACTGGGTGGATGCCGCCCACCGCGGCGGCATCGCCGGGCCGTCGGCGTGGGACGGCTACAAGGTGGCCGTAGCATGCGCCGCCGGCGTGAAGGCGCTGGAGACCGAGGGACCGGTCGCGGTCGAACTTCCGCCCGTGCCGGAGTTCTACGCGTAGAGAAAGAGGAGAACCTCCATGGTGAAGATCGCCCTCGACCCCACGCCCTACCACTCGACGCACTCATTCCTGGAGTTCTTCGACGTCGCCGCGGCAGCCGGCTACGACTGGATCCAGCTCACGCCGCACGCGGACTTCATCCCCTTCTTCTCGCACCCTCGCGTCGACCGGGAGTACCTCGCCGCGGTGAAGAAGCGTGCTGCGGATGCCGGCGTCGGCATCTGCTCGCTGCTTCCCGTGCAGCGCTGGTCGTGGCCCGACGAGCTGCCCCGCGAGGCGGCGGTGCGCAACTGGAAGCGCATCATCCAGATCGCCGAAGACCTCGAGGTGCCGGTGATCAACACGGAGTTCTCGGGGCGTCCGGAGCGCGCGGAGGAGTCCGAAGCCGGCTTCTACCGGTCGATGGAGGAGCTGCTTCCGCTGATCGAGGCATCCGGGGTGCGGGTGAACATCGACCCGCACCCCGACGACTTCGTCGAGGATGCGCTCGACGCATGGCGCATCATCCGCGGACTTGATTCGAATGCCGTCGGCCAGGTCTATGTCGCCAGCCACACGTTCCACTACGGCGACCGCGCGACAACGCTCATCCCCGAGCTGGGGGAGAGGCTCGGCGCCGTCTACACCGCCGACTCGTTCGACCACCGCCGCTCGCACGGGCTGCGCTACATCACCAACCCGCCCGGCAACCCCGCCCGGGTGCACCAGCATCTGAGAATCGGCGACGGCGACGTGAACTGGAGGGAGCTCTTCGCGGTGCTGCAGGCATCCGGATTCCTCGACCGTGAGGATGCCATCATCTGCTCGAACGTGTTCGCGGAGGACGAGACCGCCGACGAGACGTCGCGGTTCCAGCTGACGCGCATACGCGAGCTGATTGCCGAGGCGAATCCGGGCAGCACAGCATGAAGGTCGCGGCACGATGACGGCGCGACCGCTCGGCATCGGACTGATCAGCGTCGGCTGGATGGGGCGCGCGCACTCCCGGGCTTATCGCAACGTGAACGAGCACTACCCGGAGCTGCCCGTGCGCCCGCGGCTCGTCGTCGCCGCCGACGTGGTGGAGCGCAATCGTACGGATGCCGTCGAGTTGCTCGGGTACGAGCGCGCCGTCGCGGACTACCGGGACGTGCTCGCCGATCCGGATGTCGAGGCCGTGTCGATCTGCTCGCCCAATTTCCTGCACCGTGAGATGGCGCTCGCCGCGGCGGAGGCGGGCAAGCCGTTCTGGATCGAGAAGCCGATGGGTCGGGGCCGTGCGGAGAGCGCGGACATCGCCCGCGCCGCCGAGGGGCGCGGGCTGGTCACGGCGGTGGGCTTCAGCTACCGCAACCCGCCGGCGATCGCGAGGGCGCGTGAGCTCGTCGCATCCGGTCGCCTGGGCCGCATCACGAACGTGCGGGTCTCGTTCCTGGCCGACTACTCGTCGAACCCGGATGACCCGCTCACGTGGCGCTTCGAACGCGACCGCGCAGGCTCGGGAGTGTACGGCGACCTGCTCTCACACGGGTTCGACCTTGCGATGCAGCTCGTCGGGCCGATCGCGGAGGTGACCGCGGTGCAGGAGACGTTCCTGGCCGAGCGGCCCCGCGTGGTGGGCGCCACGGTGGGGCATCATGCCGACGCCGTGGGTGAGCCAGGGCCGGTCGAGAACGAGGACTACGCCGGCGTGCTCGCACGCTTCGAGAACGGCGCCGTCGGGGTGTTCGAGTCCAGCCGGGTTGCCGTGGGTCCACGAGCCGAGTACCTCGTCGAGGTGTACGGAACGGAGGGGTCGCTGCGCTGGGACTTCCAGCGCATGAACGAGCTGCAGGTCGCGCTGCGAGGCTCAGGCGAGTACGGTTACACGACCGTGTACGCGCAGCCCGGCGACGGCGACTTCGCCCGCTTCCAGCCCGGCGGCGGCACCGGCATGGGCTTCGACGACCTGAAGACGATCGAGGCGGTGCACTTCCTGCGCTCCGTGACCGAGGGCGTGCAGCATGGGCCGTCCGTGGCCGATGGCCTCGCCGCTGCGTGCGTGGCGGATGCGGCGGAACGCTCGGGCACGACGCGGCGGTGGACGGCGGTGGGGTGAGTCACGGCGTTACCAGAGCGTGGTGATCCCGAACTCCGCGAACGCCCGATCACGGGTCACCAGGGGAAGGTCCTCAAGTTCGCTCTGCGCGGCGAGCATCCGATCGAAAGGATCCCGGTGTGCGACCGTGTAGCCCCCGGCTATCAGCCCATGGCGGTACGTGACAGGCAGATGCGTGAAGCCGTGAGCGGTGGAGAGCTCACCGAACGAGTCCGCCGCCTTTGGGACATCGTTGAGTTTGCCGAGCCGGGACTTCGTCGCGACCTCCCAGGCGCTCGCGGCGCTGACATGGATGTCGTTGGATCGGTCCTCGATGGCCTCCCGTGCCGTAGCCGAGAGACGGTCGTCGTTCGTCAGCCACCACAGCAGGGCGTGCGTGTCCAGCAGAAGGCCCCTCATCACGCTTCCCAGGCCGCGAGTTCGTCGTCAGGCAACGGTTCGAAGAACTCGTCGCCGACTCTGCCCTCCAAGCCGCCAGGAGTCCGTTTGCCTTCGGTCTGTGCCAATGGCATCAGCCTCGCGTACGGGGTGCCGGCCTTGGCGAGGATGATCTCCTCGCCGTCGTGCGCCCGCTCCAGCAGTCGAGAGAGCTGCGTTTTCGCGGCATACACATTCACGACGTCACTCATGATCGCTCCTTGACTAGACCATCAGGTCAAGTCTACAGCGAGGACCGCAACGCGGCATCCGCCGCCTTGAGCACATCCGCTGCGACCTCAATGCCCTCGATGCGTCCCAGCTCGGTGTCCTCGTGCTCGATGTTGACCATCATGTCGGGGTCGACGCCGTGCAGCGCCCGCAGGAACTCGGTCCAGTAGGCGACGTCGTGCCCCTTGCCGAGCGCGACGAAGTCCCACGATGAGGGCTTCGGCCATTCGTTGGCCCATTCGTCGCCGCCGAGGTTGGTGCGCGGCTCGTCCGGGCACAGGCGGCGGAACGAGTTGTCCAGCACTCCGTTCAGCGCTGCCGTCTCGGGGTTGATGCGCACGTCTTTCGCGGCGGCATGGAACACCAGCTCGCCGAGATGGCGGACCACTGCGACGGGTCCATCTGCTGCCAGAACAGGTGGGATGCGTCGAGCTCGACGCCCACGTTCGTCGCGCCCGTCAGGTCGATGAGCTTGTGCACGCTCGCCACGTTGAACACGACGTTCTGCGGGTGCAGCTCCAGCGCGACCTTGACGTCGTGGTCGCGAGCCATTCGGTCGATCTCCCGCCAGATGTCAGCGACGATCGACCATTGATGGTCGAGCACGTCGAGGGCAGCGGAGTTCCACGCGTTCACGATCCAGTTCGGGCGTGACGCGCCCGGCTCCCCGCCAGGGAGCCCCGACATCGTGACGACGCGATGCTGCCCCAACCGCTCCGCAAGACGGATCGAGCGGCGCACATCCTCGGCGTGTTTCGGGCCGATCGAGGGATTCGGATGCAGCGGGTTGCCGTTGCAGTTCAGCCCGGCGATCGAGACTCCCGTGCCCTCGAACAGGCCGAGGTAGTCATCCCGAGCGGCGTCGCTCACGAGGATGTCGTCGAACGTGGGCACATGCACGGCGGGCAGGAACCCGCCCGTGTTGATCTCCAGCCCGGTGAGGCCGAGCCCGGCGACGACGTCGATCGCTTCCGGCAGCGAGCGGTCGTGCAGGATCGCGTTGTACAGTCCGAGCCTCATCGTCCGTCCTCCTGCGCGATCTCGACCTCGCGTCCGTCGTTCGCTGCGGATTCGGCGACCGCGACGAGCATCCGCATGTTGTGCAGGCCCTCCGCGAACCCGGCGTTGCGCGGCAGCGACTCGGATTCTGGGATGCCGGCGACCTCCTCGAGGAACGCCCGCGCCTGGAACACGAACCCGTCGTTCTGGCCGATGGCGACTCCCGGCGCATCCATCGCCAGACCGCCGCGCCAGTACGGATGCTCGGGGCCGAGGATGACGGTGCGGTATCCGTTCGTCGCTGGGTCGCCGCCGGCCACGAAGACGCGCACCTCGCCCGGGTTGCGGAAGTCGAAGGCGGCCGACCCGTTCTCGCAGAACACCTCGACGCCGAGCGTGTTCGGGTGGCCGGCCGAGACCCGTGAGACCTGAAGGGTCGCTGTGGCGTCGCTGGCGAACCTCGCCGAGAACGCGGCGAAGTCGTCGTTCTCCACCATCTCGCGCTCCTCGCCGACCGCGACGTGCTCGTGGCCGACGACGGCGCCCAACGGCTTGGGGCGGGAGGTGATGGCGGTGTTCAAGGTACCGCCTCGCACCGCGACGATCTCGCTGTTCGCGGCGAACTCGGCGAGATAGCTGAGGTGACTGCCGACATCCGCGAGCGCGCCCGATCCGGCCGGTCCCTTGTACCGCCAGCTGATCGGCGCCTGTGGATCGCAGCCGTAGTCCGTGAAGTAGTAGCCGTTCACGTGCATCGCACGGCCGAGCCGCCCGGATCGCACGAGGTCGTTGACGAAGGCGAAGCCCGGCTGCCGGCGGAATGTGAGGCCGATCCGCGCTAGGGCTGCCGAGGCATCCGCCGCGGCCAACATCGCCTCGGCGTCTGCGATCGTGTCGGACAGCGGCTTCTCGCACAGCACGTGCTTGCCGGCGGCGAGCAGGCCCTCGACGATCCCGCGGTGCAGCGAGTTCGCGACGACGACGCTCACGACCTGGATGTCGTCGTTCGCCGCGATCGCCTGCCAGGAGGTGTCGTGGCGTTCGAAGCCGTACCGCGCGGCCGTCTCGACCGCGAGCGGTTCGTACGCGTCGGCGATCGAGACGAGACGCACGGGCGGCAAGGCGCTGCGATACAGCGTCGGTGCGGCGCGGTAGGCGGCGGCGTGGGCCTTGCCGGCCATGCCTGCGCCGATGACGGCGACTCCGATGTCGTCTGTGCTCATGGATGACTCCCGCGAGGTCTGTGTCGGACATCAACACGCTAACACGAAGAATGTATGTTTGACAGGACATAAAGACGTGTGCTGTTCTTGGAACCAGGACGTCAGAAGCGACGTGACGAACGATGCGACGAAGGAGTCCAGATGTCCCAGCCCTCGACCACGAATGCGAGCGACGGACCCAGTTCCACGCTCCCACCGCTGACCCCCGGCCCGTACCGCAAGCGTCTCGGCGTCGTCGCGCTCGTCGCGACGTTCGGCGGACTGCTCTTCGGCTACGACACGAGCGTCATCAACGGCGCCCTGAACCCGATGAGCCACGAACTGGGGCTCACCGCGTTCACCGAGGGGGTGGTCACGAGTTCGCTGCTGTTCGGAGCTGCCGTCGGAGCCGTCACCGGCGGACGGCTCTCGGATGCCTGGGGTCGCCGCAAGACGATCATCCTGCTGTCGGTGCTCTTCTTCGTCGGCGCCCTGTTCTGCGTGTTCACACCCGACCTGGCGTTCATGGTCGTGGGTCGCGTCATCCTCGGCCTGGCAGTGGGGGCGGCGTCGACCGTCGTTCCCGTGTTCCTGGCAGAGCTCGCGCCCTTCGAGATCCGCGGGTCTCTCGCCGGCCGGAACGAGATGATGATCGTCGTCGGTCAGCTCGCCGCGCTGGTGGTCAACGCGATCATCGGCAGCATCTGGAACGACGTCGGCTGGATCTGGCGCGTCATGCTCGCGTTCGAGGCCATCCCGGCCGCCGCGCTCTTCATCGGGATGCTTCGCATGCCCGAGTCGCCGCGCTGGCTGGCCGAGAAGGGGCGCATCGACCAAGCGCTGGAGGTCTTGAAAACGCTGCGGCCCGTCAATCGGGCAGAACCGGAGTTGAGTGAGATCACGACGGTCGTCAAGGAAGAGACCGAGCGCGTTCAGATGGATTGGCGCAGCATCCTGAAGAACAAGTGGCTGATCCGCATCCTGCTCGTGGGCATCGGGCTCGGCGTGGCTCAGCAGTTCACCGGCATCAACTCGATCATGTATTACGGCCAGATCGTGCTGATCGAGTCCGGCTTCTCGAAGACCGCCGCCCTGATCGCGAACCTCGGGCCCGGCATCATCGCCGTGATCGGCGCGATCATCGCACTGCAGATGATGGACCGCTTCAGCCGCCGCAAGACCTTCCTCATCGGCTTCTCGCTGACCACGCTGTGCCACATCCTGATCGGTATCGCCTCGATGTTGTTGCCGGCGGGCAATCCGCTGCGGCCGTACGTGATCCTGTTCCTCGTGGTCGCGTTCGTCGGCTCGATGCAGACGTTCCTGAACGTGGCCGTCTGGGTGACGCTGTCGGAGATCTTCCCGCTGAAGATGCGGGCGTTCGGCATGGGCGTCTCGGTGTTCATGCTGTGGATCGCCAACGCGTTCCTCGGGCTCTACTTCCCGTCGCTCATCGCCGGAGTCGGGATCACCGGATCGTTCTTCATCTTCGCGGGCCTGGGCATCCTGTCGCTGATCTTCGTGTACACGCAGGTGCCGGAGACCCGCGGCCGCACGCTCGAGGAGCTCGAGGAGGACGTCACGACCGGCGCGATCTACCTGCCAGAGAAGAAGAACGCGTAGGCCCCGCCCGATCAGCCCAGTCGTGTCAGGCGCTCCAGCGCCCACTCCCAACCGACGCGTTCTTGCTCCAGTCGTACCGATGCGCCGAAGCGATCGGAAACGAGGTCCTCATACAGGGAATGCTCCGTCGGCGTGAGTCGAGACAGCGCCGCATCGGATGGTGCGGGCTCGATCACCCACCGCTCCCGGTGTGCGAGAAGGGTATTGCGATCCATCAAGATCGACACGGTGCGCGGAAGCCACGCTCGCACGCGGTTCAGGATCGCGAACCCGTGAGTGTCGAGGTCACCCCAGTAGTGCACGGGCACATCTGCGAGCCAGGACAGCGACGCAGGACGGTCGGCGTCGTAGCCCTTGCCCCAGAGCACCGCACCGCCAGGTGGCACCGGAACGCTCAGGTAGGTGATCTCGTTCTCGACGATGAGTACCCGCTCGGGCCGCACACGCATGGTGTTCAGCTCGTCGATCCGGAAGGACGCCTCGCTCAGCTCATGGGGCATTCCGAACACGGCGGGGTCGAAGCGCAGCCGTACCGTCGCGGGCTTGGCCGCAAGACCGAGCTCGCGCGTGAATGATGCGGCGCCGGCGGAGACCCCCAGCATGGATGCCAGGACGCCTCGGTGCTGTTCGATGAACTTGGTGTCCACGCCTGGCGCATCGAGCTGCCGCAGATAGAGGCCCGATCCGCGATGCGCTTCAAGCCACCGGCATGCGGAGAGCACAGTCATCCATCGATCGGCGAGCGGAATCGCACGATGCGGGTTGGCGAGGGCCCAGCGTTGAGCGGCGGGAACCTCGGCGGAGCTGGATATCAGGAGCTGGAACGCCTCCACACCGTCTGCCACACCAAGCAGACGTCACGCTTGCGCGTAGTCCCTGATCACCGCGCGCACCGGAACCTTGGTCGTTCCGGTCAGCCTGCCGCCGATGCGACCGTGGACCAGGTCGTACGCCCGGCCGTCGCGAGCGTCACGCGTGACACCTTCGACCCACCGCCGTGCAGCTTCGAAGTGCTCGCCGAGGTCACGAGCACTCGGGCCGCGGAGCGGAATCTCGATGACCGGGAACGGCTCGCGAGCCACCCACGCGCGCAGCAGCGAGCCGTCGTCCCACCGTCGGCGCACCGCACCGGCGATACCGGAGGCATTCGTCCAGCGTGACGGTTCGGTCACGTGGCGTCCCGGCGCTGCCGTTCCCGGAACTCCTCGATCGTCAGCGTGTGCACTCGGGAAGCCGCGCCGGTCGGGTTGTCGACGAACCCGATCGCGTTCACATACGGCTCGATCACGTGCACCTTCTGCAGTGGCGTGACGATCAGGAGCTGCAGTCCGAGCTTCGCGAACAGCTCGAGCGCGTACCTGGTCGAGGCATCCGACCCGCGACCGAACGCCTCGTCGATCACCGCGAACCGGAAGTCGCGCGACTTCTGCACGCCCCACTCGAGACCGAACTGGTACGTGAGAGACGCGGCAAGGATGGTGTATGCCAGCTTCTCCTTCTGCCCTCCAGACTTGCCGTCGGAGTCGGTGTAGTGCTCGAACTCCTCGCCGGTCGCGCGGTCCTGCTCACTGGCCGCGAACGTGAACCAGTTGCGCACATCGGTGACGCGTCTCGTCCAGGCCTTGTCGCCGTCGGTGTGCGCCGGGCGTCCCTTGAACCGTTCGATGATGCCGCGGATCTGCTCGAATCGTGCTTCGGCATCGGATTCCTCGGACGAGAGCGCGTCGCTCGTGGCGTCGCGAAGCTCCGATCGGAAGAGGCGCACCTCCTGATTGATCGTCGGTTCGGCGACCAGCACGATGACCCGTCCCGGGTTGTAGTCGATGGCGGCGAGAGCCTCGTTGATCACCTCGACCCTGCGTCGGATCTCATCGGCCTGACGACGCAGCCAGGCGTGGAATTGCACGAGCTCACGCAGTGCGTTCGTGTTCAGCTGATACCTGAACTCCTGCTCGAACTGCGGAAGGTCGTCGCGTTTCACCCGCTCATGCAGGGTGCGGAACTCGGCGATCGAGTGGATGCTGGCATCCATGTCGCGCTGGTGCTCGGGCCATCGCCGCAAGAACTCGCCCATCTGCTGCTGGATGCTCGTCGTGTAGCCGTTCATCTCACGCTGCGTAGCCTCTATCGCTGTGGTGAGACCCTCGATGAGCGTTCCATGCAGTTGGTCGCACGCCTCAATGGAATCGCTCTCGCCGGTGCGCACCCGGGCGCCGAGCGCTGCATACAGCGTGCGCGCCTGCGCGAGCACATCCGGTCCCATTGCCGCCAAGGCGGCAGACTCGCGCTCCTGCCGTGCGGTCAGCCCCGACAGCTCCTGCCGCAACGCGCCGAGCCGGCCGTCCACACCGCTGGCCCGAGAATCCAGTTCCGCAGCGCGCTCGTCGAGATTGGCTAGCCGTCGGTCGATGTCGGCCAGTCGCGTCGATCCGGCTGTGACGGCTTCGCGCTCCGCCTCCAGTCGTTGCAGGCGTTCGGACGCCTCGGTCACGTCGAGGGCGGTCCAGTTCGGGTATTGCGCGAGCGCTGCCAACGCCTGCGCGCGAGCAGAGATGCCGGACTGCTCGTCGTCGAGCGCGGCAAGATCGCGCTCGGTCTGCTTCAGTGATTCCTGGTGCTGGGCACGTTCGGCTTCGAGCGCTGCAATCTTTTGTGCACTGCTGCGTCCGAGAACCCATTCGCGAGGGTCGGATGCGTCGCGCCGGTCATCTTTCTCGTGACGATCGCGGTCGCGGATCAGTCCTTGGCGCGTGACCGCGCGGTCTTCGTGTTGCAGCTGGCCGACGTCTTCGGCGAGCACGTGATCGGCACGACGGGCGAGCTCGGTGATCAGAAACTCTTCGAAGGGGCCCGGTTCGGCCTGGACCGCATCGAGTAGGCGCGGCTGGTCCGAAGAAGCCGCCACTGTTCGCACGCGGCGGTCCGCCACGCGCAGGTAGACGAGACGGGCATTCAGTCGGTTGTCATTCACCCACCGCGACGCGTCGGCGTACAGCCGCTGCGGCACCAGCAGCGACAGTGCGAGACCGCGCAGGACGCGCTCCGCGGCACCACGCCACTCCGCATAGTTCTCGCGCACGTCGAGCAGTTCTCCGGCGAACGGAACGTCGCCTTCGTCGAGGCTGAGGTCAGCGCACAGGCGTCGACGTACGGCATCGAGATCGGCGGGCAGGCTGTTTCGGCGCGCGGCCAGGCTTTCGATCTCGTCGACAACCGCCTGCCGGGCTCGGCGCACGTCGACGCGGCGCTCGAACAGCGGTTCTTGACGGCTGCGGAGCAAGCGCCGTTCCTCGTCGGTGCGCTCACGCAGTGCATCGACCTCGGCCATCCGCGCTCGGTACTCCTGCTCCGACACGACCGGGTCGAGTCCGGCTGCCTCCAGGTGTGTGCTGAACCGGCGGAATGCGTCCGCGCGTTCGTCGCGGACGCGGGCGGCATCCGGGATCTCACGGTCGAGTGACGCGAGCCGGTCGCCGCCGACGCCTGCCCGTTCCAGCACCAGCCGTTCCCGTTCGGGCACGAGTGACCGTCGCTCTGCGGAGATTGCGGCGCGTTCGGCGTCCGCGGCCTCGATCCGTGCCCGGGTCTTCGCCACAGCATCGATCAGCAGGTTGGCGACTCGCTCCGCGATGAACGGCACGACCGCTGTGCGCTCTGCGCTCAAATCAGAGTGCCGGGACAGCGCCGACTCGTACTTGTCAGCTGACGAGACGAGCGGATCGAGCACTGCCAATTGATCGGTTGCCGTCCTGACGGCCTCGTGAGCCTTGACCAAGTTGTCGAAATGGTCGACGATGTCACGCACCTTGCCCGAGGCATCCACGGGTTCGAGCATGTGGTCGCGCACGAAGTCATTGAGGTTGCCAACGGACTTCATCGAAACGGTCTGGTGGAACAGCTCCATCGCCTGCTCGGATCGAATGCCGAGCAGGCGTCGCAGGCGGCGATGGTAGTCGGGGAACGAGTTGTCGATGTCTGCGCCGCGTTCCCGCAAGCGGGCGCGCAGCGCTTTCAGGTCGGAGCCGAATCCGATGAAGTCCGGGTCGATCGACAGCGCAGCCTGTGCAGTGACGAAGAACCGGTCGGGCTGGCCGGCGCGGTCTTTCTGGTGGAAGACCTGTGCGATCGTGACGACCTCGTCGTACCCCTCGTTGGCGAACCGGCCAAGGACGACCGAATAGGAGCGGTGATCGCGCAGTCCCACCGGGCGGGAGGCGCCTGTGGCTTCGTTGCGCTCGGACTTGTAGTGACCCTCTACGTAGCTGCGCAGCGTACGTTCTTTGACATCCGCTCCCGCCGCCTTGTTGTATGCGATGCGATGGGCCGGCAGCAGGAGCGTGGTGATCGCGTCGACAAGAGTGGACTTGCCGCTGCCGATGTCGCCGGTAAGAAGGGAGGTGTTCCCGTCGGGCCGGATGGTCCACACACTCTTATCGAACGTACCCCAGTTGTATACCTCGACCGCGTGCAGCCGATATCCCGTACGGCTGGCCGATCCGTCATCGAGGTCGAGAGCGGAGATCAGCGTGTCAGTCATGTGCGCCCTCCGGTAGTTCGCCGGCGACGGCGCCGACCGGGTCAGCGTCTGTGAGGCCGTTCCTGCCCGCGTAGGCGGTCAGCCGGGCCGAGAAGTCCGCGAGGGTCTGCGCATCGACATACGACTTGAGGATCCGGCGAACCTCCCACGCCCCCGGCTGACCCCGCAACTCCCGGAGGAAACCGAGTTCCGCGGCCTGGGCGATGGTGCGATCAGCCTGATCGACGATGCGGGCCTCATTGGTGCTGGATGCCTGGAACACCCGCAACATGTCGACGAGCTGGTCCCGGGTCAGCACCAGTTTTCCGTCGTCGCCCCCGGCTTCGAACTCGACCATGCGTCCGCGGAGCAGAACGAGCAAGAGGCTGACGTTGTAGGTGAGGCTGCGTCGGCGCACCAGCCGAGGGAGCGGCTCTTCGCCGTCCTCGGGTTCGCGGATGCGCAGGTAGGCGTAACCCTCGGTGTCGTCCACGATCACGTCGATGCCGATGCGCGCGAAGTGGTCGCCGACGGCCGCGCGATGGTGCTCGAGTGTTCGCCACACCGGTTCGTGGCTCTCGCGATAGACGACCTCGCGCATGAGGATGATGATGGCCTCGGCGACGGCCTGCTCATCGGGTGTTCTCATCGTCGGGTCACCGTCACCTCTGGCATCTGGACTCGGCGACGGGTGCCACCGGCATCCGTGTAGTCGATCGTCGCCTCGCCGTCGCCCGCGATGACGTCGATGTCGTCGTCGCCGAGGGCGAGATAGCCGAGGAGCTCGGCGACACCGTCCATGATCGGGTAGAGCTCGACGATGTCGCTGAGCAGCGCACTGCTTCCGCGGGGCACGACGGTTCTGATGTTTCCGGCCAGGCGTGCCGTGTCGACGAAGCGCTGACCGAAGAGGCTGTCCAGGTCGAGGTCGTCCACGCGCTGCGGCGCCGGCATGTTCTCGATGACGACATCAGGCTGGGGGTCGTAGAGCGGCCGCTCGAACGGGAGTACGACCGGGACGCCCGGCTCATCGACCACGAGACCGAGCGCGTCGGCGCGCGGCGGGGTCTCGCGTGTGGCGAGCGCGGCTGCCTCGATGCCGCGCACGAGGTCGCGTACGCGGCGGTTCTCGACCCAGACGGCGTCTTCCAGGAACCGGCGCAGTTGCTCGGAGAGGTTGCGGACCGTCTGCTGGGTGCGCTCGGCGGCATCCGCCCAATCGTGATGGATGCGACGCAAGCGCCGGTCGGCGGAGATCTGCGGCATGGTCTGAACGGCGGCGAGCAGATCGGACAATTCGTCCTGCCGGCCTTCGGAAAGCAGGAAGTCGTAGAACGACTGAAAGCTGCGACCCTGATCGGAAGATGCGATGTCGGTGCGGCTCTCGATGAGGTCGGCCAGCAGGGCACCCTTGCCGGCGTCCCATCCGGCGATCTTCTCTCGCGCGGTGCGGTCGAGCGCGCGGAAGTTCTCCTCGACCTCACGGAAGTCGCTGAGCAGTTCACGGGCGGTGGCGGCGAACTGCTGGTATCTGTCGCGCACCCTGGTCTCATCGAGCACGTCGAACTCGCCCGCGCGAGCGGCCGCGAGTTCAGACTCGAGCTCGTCGCGTCGGCGTTCGAGCTCCGCGACCCGCGCGTCGGGATCGGTTTCCGAGCCGTGCACGATCTGCCGGAGCAGGTCGATGAGGGTCTGCAGCCGCGATTCCGTGCCGACGAATTCGCGGGTGCGCAGACCTTCGACCCAGCGGTACGCCTTCTCCAGCGCGGGGGTCGCCTCGACGTGAACCTCTTCGGAGCCGACGGGATAGAAGCGGCGCAGCAGGGCGGCATCCGGGCCCGACCAGTCATCGATGTACGACGCCGGCTCTGACGGATAGCGTTCGGGATCGGTGCGGTGGATGTCGTACAGCACGTCGTCGAGGGCGGCCACCAGCTGCATCAAGGGAACGGCACCTCGGTTCTCCTCGATGAACCATCCGCCGAGGAACGACAGCACGAGGGGCACGTTCCGGGCACGCAGCAGACGCCATGCCGGATGCCGCTCCCACAGGCGATCGAGTTCATCGAGTTCCATGTCGCCAACCAGCGTAGGCGGACCCGCCGACATCGCTCGTGCGCTGATATTCTCCAAGACCTTCTCATCACAATCTGCGCGGGGCCCCTCCGAAGCACGTAGGCTGTGGTCATGCCATTCGACCGCATTCGCGTCGACCCGGCACGTATGGCCGGAGTTCCAACCGTGCGCGATACACGCGTCACTGTGAGCGCGGTACTCGGGCAACTTGCCGCTGGGCGGACCGTCGAAGAGATTCTTGCTGACTACCCGTATCTCGAGCGCGACGACGTACTTGCCGTGTTGGCTTTTGCTGCCGAAACAGTCCAGCGCGAGGTGCCCTTTATCGCGGCATGAAATTCCTCGTCGACGCGAACCTCTCGCCGGTCGTAGCAACAGCGCTGACGGAGGCCGGTTATGAATCCAGCCACGTTCGCGAACTGGGTCTCGTCACGGCTTCTGACTCGGAGATAACGGCATCCGCAGTCAAGGCGAACGCAGTCGTCATCTCCGCGGACAGCGATTTCGCGACATTGCTTGCGTTGAGCGGGGAAGTGGCGCCGTCGCTCGTTCTCCTGCGCTCAGCCGACCACCTTCCGCCCCTTAGCCAAGCCGCGATCTTGATCGCCAATCTTCCGTCCG
This sequence comes from Humibacter ginsengisoli, assembly GCF_054780095.1. Lineage (NCBI taxonomy): Bacteria > Bacillati > Actinomycetota > Actinomycetes > Micrococcales > Microbacteriaceae > Humibacter > Humibacter ginsengisoli. The sequence goes on along the minus strand of NZ_BAAGWZ010000006.1, from coordinate 1,012,158 downwards.
TCCTGACGGAGCTTACGGACGGCGCGGTCGTGTCGATTGTTCATGGCCATGTCCGTGTTCGGCGGCTTCCGCTGAAGTAGAGCACGATCGTGGACGACAGGACAATGAAAGAGGAAGGCACTGCATTGCGACTGATGCCGCGTGCCCGTGCCGCCGGCTCTCGGCTTGCCGAGTTGCCGAAGCGCGATTTACGCATGGCCAAGAGCGTCGATGAGATCCTTGCCGACGAGCGCGACCGGTGACAACGCGGGACCGTTCGTGGCGGTCGACGCTCTGCCTCAGTTGTTGACGAGCGTGATCTCGAACGCGTAGAGATCGGGGCGGTAGCAATGCCGGCCGAACTCCACCGCCTTGCCGTTGTTGTTGTAGGCGGTGCGGTCCATGGTGAGCACCGGGCCGTGCGGCTTCAGGTCGAGCAACTCGCTCTCCTCGTGGGTCGCCGCCCGGGCTCCGATGCGCTGGTGCGCCACGCTGATCAGCGTTCCCCGGGCGCGCATCAGCTGGTAGAGGCCGCGTGCCCTGAGATCGTCCTCGGAGATGTCCGCGAACTCCTGCGGCAGAAAGTTCTCCAGCACTGCCAGGGCAACCCCATCGGATGACCGCACTCGCCGCACGTGCAGCACCGGCGATCCCTTGGGCAGCGACAGCATCTCGGCGATGGTGTCGTCAGCCTCGATCACCTCACGCGTGAGCAACGTGGTTCCCGGATGCTTGCTCCCGCGCTCCAGATCGTCGTACAGGCTGGTGAGCTCCACCTTGCGGGTGAGCGGTCGCTGCACCACCTGTGTGCCGATGCCGCGTCGGCGAACAAGGAGTCCCTTGCCGACGAGTTCCTGGATGGCCCGCCGCACGGTCGGTCGCGACAGGCCCAGTCGCTCGCCGAGCGCGATCTCGTTCTCCAGGCGCGCGCCGGGTGCGAGGGTTCCGTCCGCGATCGCCTGCTCGATCTTCGTGGCGATCTGGAAATACATCGGGATCGGACCCGACCGGTCGATGTCCATGAACAGCTCGGACGGCAGGGTGGTCTGCTCGGCGATCGTGTCCGGCATCTGAACTCCCTCTGACGCACGGCGTCCTGTCACGGGCACGTGACAAAGTCCGCCATTTGTCAGGAGTTTACGTCATATGGAGGGGCGCGGCATCCAAAAGGAGGAGGACCACCGGCCCGCGGCGACCGGATCGTATACGATTGTGGAGCACACGGCCGACGAGGATGTGGAGCTGCGATGGATTCCGACCGACGCGAGGCGATCGCCGACGAACTGTTCGCGGCGCACCAAGCTAGGAGCATCCTGCCGCGGCTGACGGCGCGCAACCCGGACATGACGGTCGAGGATTCCTACGCGATCCAGAGCCTATGGGCGCAGCGTCGCATCGACGCCGGTCGCACCGTCGCCGGTCACAAGATCGGTCTGACGTCGAAGGCGATGCAGGCGGCGACAGGCATCACCGAGCCCGACTACGGTGTGATCTTCGACGACCAGGTGTACGCATCCGGATCGACGGTCGAGTTCGACGCGTTCTCGAACGTGCGCATCGAGGTGGAGCTGGCGTTCGCGCTGAACAAGCCGTTGTCGGGTGACGGATGCACCGTGGACGACGTTCTCGACGCGACGGAATACGTCGTGCCGGCCCTGGAGATCCTCAACTCGCATCTCGAGCTGGAGGGTCGCACCATCGTCGACACGATCGCGGACAACGCCGCGCTGGGTGCGATGGTCGTCGGCGACGTGCGGGTGGCACCGGGCGAGATCGACCTGCCGTGGGTCGCGGCGGTGCTCGACCGGAGCGGTGAGATCGAGGAGACCGGCGTCGCGGCCGGCGTGCTCGGGCATCCGGCTCTCGGAGTCGCCTGGCTGGCCGGCAAGCTCGCGCAGCACGGTGCGGGACTGGCCGCCGGCGAACTCGTGCTCGCCGGGTCATTCACCAGACCGATGTGGGTGAGACGCGGCGACCTCGTGCGCGCACGGTATCGCGCGGGGGAGCGCGGGATGGGAGAGGTGACATGCCGGTTCGAATGACGCTTGCCTCCACGCTGCCGCAGGTGCTGGCGCAGGCTCCGCGTCCGCTGGCGGGCATGTGGGTCGTGTCGGCGAGCCCCTTGATCGCGGAGATCGCGGCCGGCAGCGGGCTCGACCTTCTGCTCATCGACGGCGAGCACTCCGCGAACACGCTGGCGAGCATCCAGCTGCAGCTCCAGGCCACGGCCGCGTACCCGATCACACCGATGGTGCGGGTGCCGTTCGGTGACACGGTGCTGATCAAGCAGTACCTCGACCTCGGTGCGCAGAACCTCATCGTGCCCATGGTCGACAGCGCCGAGCAGGCGGCCGAGGTCGTGCGCGCAGTGCACTATCCGCCGCGTGGCGTTCGGGGCGTCGGAAGTTCGCTCGCACGCAGTGCCAGGTGGAACCGCGTCGAGGGATACCTCGGAAACGCCGCCGAGCACGTGTCGCTGACCGTGCAGATCGAGTCGACGAGGGCGGTGGAGAACGTCGAGGGCATCGTCGGCGTGGATGGCGTGGATGCGCTGTTCGTCGGCCCGAGCGACCTCTCCGCGTCCATGGGCCTGCTCGGACAGCAGACCCACGCCGACGTCGTCGCGGCCGTCGAGCACGTGATCCGTGCGGGTTCGGCAGCAGGGCGTCCCGTCGGCGTCAACGCGTTCGACCTCGACATGGCGCAGCACTATCTGGATGCCGGTGCCCGCTTCGTGTTCGTCGCCGCCGATGTCGCGTTGCTTGCCAGGGCATCCGAGGCACTGGCCGACCGGTTCTGTGCGACGGAACCGGATGCCGGTGGCACGACACCGCGAGCGAGCTACTGACGCCGGGCACCCGCGCTGCTGCACCACTGGCATCCGCCACCGACGCTCTCCACGGAGGAAAGCCATGAGCACCGAAGACACCACGATCGAGCCGCTTTCCGTCGAGCTGCTCGCCACATTGAACGACGCCGCGGTCGCCACCCTCAGCGCCGCTCTCCGGAGCCGCGGCTACACGGACATCTTCATCGAGGGCGCGCTGCCGCTTCGACCAGGAGCTCGCATGGTCGGCGTGGCCCGCACGCTGCGGTTCGTGGCGTTCCGGCCCGACCTGTTCGCGGAGCACGGCGGCGGGTTCAATGCGCAGAAGCGGGTGTTCGACACGGTGAACTCGGGTGAGGTCATCGTGATCGAGGCACGTGGCGAGCGCGGAACCGGCACCGTCGGCGACGTGCTCGCTCTGCGGGCTCAGAGTCGCGGTGCCGCGGGCATCGTCACCGACGGGGGAGTGCGCGATGCCGAGCAGGTGGCATCCTTCGACATCCCCACTTTCGCGAAAGGCGCGCACCCCTCAGTGCTCGGGCGCAGGCACGTGCCATGGGAGTCCGACGTGGTCGTCACCTGCGGCGGGGCGGCGGTGCGCCCGGGCGACGTGATCGTGGGCGATGGCGACGGCGTCATCGTGATCCCGCGGCAGCTGGCCGATGAGGTGGCCGCGCAGGCCGCCGAGCAGGAACGACGGGATGCCTGGGTCGCCCACCGCGTTGCCGAGGGGGAGAGCCTCGATGGGCTCTTCCCGATGAACGCGACGTGGCGCGAGCGGTACGAGCGTGAGACGGGCGCGGGAGAATAAAAAGCACGAGCATCCGTTCAATGGCGTAGCCTGGGGGCATGACGACCGTACCTCGCGACACTGCGCCCGGCGACGCGCGGCCTGGCGAGGCTGAGCCTGCGAGCGTTGCGCGCCGCGACCTCGCCGATCGGGACGACATCGCGACCCTTGTTCGCACGTTCTACACGCGGGCGTTCCAGGACGATCTCATCGGCCACATCTTCACCGACGTCGCCCACATGGATCTCGACCACCACCTGCCGATCATGTGCGACTTCTGGCAGACCGTGCTCTTCAACGCGGGCCTCTACCGGCGTAATGCACTGCAGTTGCACTACGTGCTGCACGCGAAGCATCCGCTGAACGAGGAGCACTTCGATCGTTGGCTCGCGCTGTGGACCTCGACCGTCGACGACCTCTTCGCCGGACCCGTCGCCGAACGGGCGAAGCTGCAGGCCACCCGCATCGCCGGATCGATCCATCGGCGGCTCGACGGCCGCTCGGGGAGCCAGTTCGAGAGCATCGGGCGTCGCGAGGCTCCGGACGCCATCGAGTACCGTCGTGGTGTGCATCCGGACGGAGCAGTGGCGGAGAGATGACGGGCGACAGCGCGGCAGAACTCGTCGCCGGCTCGACGGAGCCGGCCGCGCGGCGACGCGTTCTGGACGTGCTCGCCCGATCGCGGCATCCGTTGGACGCGAAGGCGATCGCCGACACGCTCGGCGTGCACATCACGACCGCGCGGTTCCATCTCGATCAACTCGAGACAGCGGGGCTCGTGCAGCGCCGCACGGCAAGAGAGAACCGGCCGGGCAGACCCCGGGTGGTCTACGCCTTGAGCGCGTCGCTTCGTGCGGCGGATGCCCGTGAGCAGCTCATCGAGGTGCTCGCGAACGCGTTGGCCGACCCGGCGCCTGCCGTTGGGCATGCGCGTCGGCGCGGGCGTTCTGCCGCCGTGGCGGCGGGTGAGCGATGGGCCGACGCGATGGAGCAGCGTGCGAGGGCATCCGGGGCGAGTGGCGGCTCGGTGGCGAACGGTGAATCGGCCGGGGAAGGCCGTGGCGGGATGCACGGAGATTCCGTCGATGAGCTCGTCGATACGCTCGACTCCCTCGGGTTCGCGCCAGAGGCGGTGGGTGGCGACATCCTCATGCACGAGTGCCCGTTCCGGGCGGCCGCCCGCGAGCGACCCGATGTGGTGTGCGCCGTACACCAGGGGCTGGTCGAACGGATGCTCGCCGCCGGTCCCGCAGAGGGTGAACGGGGATCTGACCCGGGCGGCAGCACCGTGCCGCGAACCGCGACTCTGCTGCCGTTCGTGCAGCCGGACCTCTGCGTGGTTCGCCTCGGCCGTTCGGCGTGAGCTGTGCCGTTCGCGATGACGCGGTGCTATGCCGTCGCCAGCCCCACCACTCCTATGGCCACCAGAAGAGCGACCTTCAGCGCTTCGAGCGCGATGTACGTGAAGTGCATGGTGTGGCGGGGCATCCGTTCCGCTGTGCGTCCGGTGGTCACACGCCGGTCCATGAGCGGCCGCAACACCAGCGCGCCGAGAACGAGCACCACGAGCACGGCGATCACGAGGGTCAGGGAGACCGGCACAGCGGTCGCTCCCTGAAGCAGTACGACGATCAAGAGCACCACTCCGGCAACGCCCTCGACCGTATTCAGTGCCCGGAACACGAGGCGGCCGATGCCGACGCCGACCTCGATCGACAGGCCGGGGGCCCGGAACTTGAGTGGCGCCTCGAGGAATGAGATGCCGAGCACGAGGCCCAGCCAGGTGAACGTCACGGCGACCTGCGTGGCGAGTGCGGGATTCACGGATGCCTGCCCATCGGGTTAAAGCGGAACAATATCCTTTTTATCAGAAGAGCACGCCCCGCGCCGGTCGTACGATCGCAGCGGAACGTCTAGACCGAGGAGCCGACTCATGAACTCGCCGACCATCGATTCTCTGGCCTCGAACGCGAAGCCCTCGAACACCCTCACCCGACGGCTGGGCATCGAGGCGCCGATTGTGCTCGCGCCGTTCGGCGGGCTCTCATCGGTCGAGCTCACCGCACGAGTGAGCGAGCTCGGCGGCCTCGGGTCGTACGGACTGTACGGATACGACGCCGATCGCATCCTGCACACCGCCGACGAGTTGCGCGCGGCGACCTCGCGCCCGTTCTCGTTCAACCTGTGGCTGCCGACGGGAACCGAGCGCGACCCGGACCCTGCCGAATACGCCCGGGCGGCCGAAGCGGTGCGACCGCTGTTCGCCGAGGTCGGGCTCGAGGTTCCGGATGCCCCTGCGCGCTACCTGCCGCCGTTCGAGGAGCAACTGCAGGCGGCGCTGGATGCCCGTCCCGCTGCACTCAGTTTCGTGTTCGGCGTGCCCGGGCGCGACATCCTGGAAGCGGCGCACGAGCGCGGGATCGCGGTCATCGGCTCAGCCACGACGGTCGACGAGGCGGTGGCGCTGGAGCATGGCGGTGTCGACGCGATCGTGGCGACCGGCGCAGAGGCCGCCGGGCACAAGGTGGCGTTCCTCGAGCCGGCGGAGCGCTCGCTCGTGGGACTCGTCGCCCTGGTACCTCAGGTTCGTGACGCCGTGGATGTCCCGGTGATCGCCGCGGGAGGCATCGCGGATCGGCGTGGTGTGCGGGCGGCGTTCGCGCTGGGCGCCGACGGTGTGCAGGTCGGAACCGCGTTCCTGCACACGAGGGAGTCAGCCGCGAACGACGCGCACCGGGCCGCGATCGAGTCGACGCCTGCGCACGCCAGCGTGCTCACGAGGGCGATGAGCGGCCGGCTCTCCCGTGGGGCGTCGAATCTCGCCGTGCGCACGATCGAGCAGGCGGATGCCATCGCACCGTTTCCCGCTCAGAACTGGCTCACCGGGCGCTTCCGCGCAGCGGCCGGCGCGCAGGGCAACGGCGAGCTGCAGTCGCTGTGGCTGGGCCAGGCGAGCCCTCTCGCGACGCTCGACTCCGCGGACGCGGTCTTCGCGGAGCTCGCTGCGGGGCTGCCGGCCATCGCCGACTGAACGGCGAAGCTGCGTATCGAACGGGTGGTCTGCTGCGCGGCTGGATGGTCCCGTGACGTCCTTGCGCTACACGTACCGGCATCCGCTACTGCTTTATCGTGGCGCGGATGCCGATACGTGTAGCGCGAGCGTTGAGCAGGCGGCGCCGGGCGGCATCCGCGGTGCGTGAACGCGCCCGGCAGAGCCGCGCGATCGCCCACACGAACAGCGCGCCGAGGGCGATGTTGCGCGCGGTCAGCAGCGCGAGCGCCGCTGGGTTCGCGTCGATGACGAGGTCGTAGATCCACGGGTAGAACGCCTGCGTGAGCGCAGCGACCGCGAGGCCGACGAGCGCGGGAAAGCGAAAGCGCCGCGGCTGTTGAACGAGTCCGTAGACGATGGGCGCCGCCAGCCAGGTGACATACTGCGGCGAGAGCACCTTGTCGAACAGCATGAGCGCGAGCACCATCGCGAGCATCAGTGCGGGAAGGGCCTTCGCGTCGCGGTGCACGGCCGCGAAGAGTCCGAGCGCCATCACGGCCACCAGCGCGACGAGCAGCAGCGGCGTCATGAGGTGCACGGCGATCTGGCTGCCCGGTCCCGACACCTCGAACGTGTTGAGCGCGCGACTGTAGAACACGCGGGACGGATGCACGCGCAGCGCGGCCGCCCACAGCCATCCGGATGCCACGGGCGACTCGATCTGCAGGCCGCGGGCGTCTTGCGTGCCGATGAAGCTGAAGAGCCGGGTTCCGGCGCCCAACGCCAGCGGGACCGCGACGATCGCGGCCGTCGTCGCGAGGGCGATCACGATGGTGCGGAGACGGTGGCGGGCATCCAGAAGCAACGATGCCAGCAGCGCGACGGGCCATACCTTGATCCAGGTCGCGATCGTCAGCAGCACGACGGCGACGCGCGGCCTCGTACTCAGCCAGAGGAGCCCGACGATCGCGATCGGCACCGAGACGGAGTCGATGCGGGTCAGCGCGATGGGGCCGAGCAGCAGCAGGAACGCCAGCCACCACCAGGCGGCGTTCCAGCGGCGGCGGCTCGGGCGATGCGTGAGCATCGCGATGACGGCGGCGTCCAGCCCTGTCACCATCACCATCCAGGCGAAGCCGTAGGCGTGCGCGCCGAACAGCATGGGCGCCAGCACCGGAACGAGGGCGGCGATCGGATACACCCAGCGCGAGTCGATGCCTACGATTCCGTGACCGGCGAACACGTGGTGCGCCCACGGAAGGTACATGGTGTGCACGTCGCCGAGGTACTTGTGCTGGTCGAGCGAGAGCACGGTCGCGGTGATCGCGACGTGCACGAAGGCGAACGCGAGCCACAGCCAGAGGTGGGATGCCCGTGCCCGGCTCAGCCAGGAGCGGGCACGATCGAGCGCGGTCTCGGCCGTCGTCATACGCGTCGCAGCGCCGGCCGGCGCAGTGTCGGTCCGGGCAATGCCGGCCGACGCGGTGTCCCTGGGGAGCAGCACACTCGGATGGTACGCATCCGTGTTCCCAGCAGCCTCCCATTGTGCGTTCGGGCACGGCGTGATTTCGCTCGCGTCGAAGCCGGGCCGGCCGCGGTGCCCGGTCGTCGCCTCGCGAACACCGGCAAGCAGCGCGGGTCTCGTTCTGTGAAGGTCTTCACGCGATATCAGGGATGAGCGCCGCGCCACGTTCGCGGCAACATCGATCTATCGGTCGGGTGCTCTCGCGGTCTTGTGCGGTCGTCGTTGGGTTCGTGTCTTGCCTGCGCGTCGCCACACCTGGTGGGGGTCGATCCAGGAAGGTGGTCGCAGGTATGGGACGCCGTCGCGCATGGTGATCTCCCAGCCGGAGGTCTCCAGGGTCCTGTGGAACCAGCAAATCAAAACGCCGTTGTCAGACCTTGGCGAACCCGCGCTCGACCATGGCCCGTTGCTCTCGCGGCTCGGCACCGTCCGGGTCGAGGGCGACCTGCCATTGGATCGCGGCGATCCTGGTCTGATCCGCGGTGAATGGTGCCGTCTGCTCCCCGGTGGCCTGATCCACCCCGAGCGCCGACGCGGCGAGGGCCTCCTCCGCGTTGGCGAGCATGCCCGGTTCGGCACGGCCGGCCACCGCCGTGACTGCAGCGGCGATCACGGTCGCCGTGTCCATGCCGAGCCGGCCTTCCGCGACCGCGGAGGCCACTACCGGCAGTTTCGGCGGCAGGATCTCCCCGGTGATCGTGTCCCAGCGTCGCAGCACCTCACCGAGGGTCCATCGTTTCACTGCGGTCCGCTCCGACACCTGGGTGATCCGGGCGATCAACTCGTACGGGGTGCGGCACCCCTTCTTCGCGGACAACCGGTTGGTGCCCAGGGTGCGGCGGGAGCGTTCTCCGACCTCCGCCGCCACCGCAACCCGCAACGCATCCACGCTCCGACCGAGCTCCTCCACCTGCGCCATCGTCGACAGCAGCCGCTCATCCGACAGGGCAGGAATCTCATCGGCGGTCGCCGTAGCCCGGGCGGCAGCAAGGGCTGCTGCCAGGTGTTCGGTGATCTCGTCCATGCTTCAACCCGACACCACACCACCGACACTCCCGCGACCCGGAAACCGCTCCTGATCAGGGATGTTGATAACCCCACAACCCCACCACCTGGGGACGGAAAGGCGCCCGGGTGAGCTCGAAGTGGCGCTGCAGGCGATGCGCGCGAGCGGCGGTCACGAACGAACGTGAGGCTCCTGATCCGGCCCTGCCACATCGCTGACGCGCGGCGCCGCTTGCCGCCGATAGGTTGGCATCCGTGACCCCGACGACGAAGGAGGCGCAGCGCGCCGAACTTCACAAGACCATCTGGCGTATCGCGAACGGCTGGATGCCATGGCTGCTGTACTCGGCCTGATCGCCGCGATCGCGTATGGCGCCTCCGACTTCGTGGCCGGCATCGCCAGCCGTCGCACACCCGTGATGCTCGTCACCGCCGTCACGCTCGTGACGGAGTTCCTGCTCGCGCTCGTCGTTCTCGCGTTCGTGCACGGCAGCGGGCCCACCGCGTCCGCCGTTCTGTGGGGTGCGTTGAGCGGTGTCGGCAGCGCGGCCGGAACACTGGCCCTCTATCAAGGCTTCGCGGTCGGCTCGATGAGCATCGTCGCCACCGTCTCCGGGGTGCTCACGGTGGTGATTCCGGCCGTGGTGGGCGTGGCGATCGGTAACCGGCTCACGGTGCTCGGCCTGGCCGGCGTGCTGGCCGCGGTCGTCGCCGTCGCCCTGGTGTCCTGGACCAGTGGGCTCCCGTTCCGGCGTCGTTCCAAGGGTGCCCGGGCCATGACGAGCGACACCCGACTCAGTACGAGCGTTCCCTCAGCGGGCACGGGCGACGGCCGGCCACGCACGGGTGGAGCGGGTTACGGAGCGCTGGCCGGGGCATCCTTCGCGCTGCTGTTCATCGCCCTGGAGCGCTCCGGCACGTCGTCGGGTGTGTGGCCGGTCGCCAGTGGACAGCTTCTGGCATGCCTGGCCATCGTGCCCGTCGTTCTGTTCAGGATGCACCGCGGCAGGGCGCCCGCCACGGCGATGCTCCCCGCCCTGCGCCTCCCCGCGATCGCCGGTGTTCTCGGCGGGCTCGCCGCGTTCAGCTACCTCTCCGCTACCGGGCTCGGCGAGCTCGTCATCGTCGCGGTGCTGACCTCGATGTACCCGGCCGTGACGGTGCTGCTCGCCCGTTTCGTGCTCGGGGAACGATGGAGCCGGATACAGGCGGCCGGACTCGTGCTGTCGGCGGCATCCGTCGCGGCGGTCGCATTGTCCTAGCGTCGCGGCCGTCGCCCAAGTGAACGGGATCCGGCACGACCTCCTAGGCTCGGATCATGGCAGAGCCCGGGCAGAGATTCGCCGCATCCGTCTACGCCTCCCGGCTGGATCGCGCGGCAGCGCTCGCCGCCGACGCCGGCCTCGACGCCGTCATCGTGACACCCGGGCCCGATCTGCAGTACCTGATCGGCTCGCGCGCCAGCACGTTCGAGCGGCTCACTGCGCTCGTGATTCCGGCATCCGCAACCCCGTTCGTCGTCGCACCGCGCATGGAGCTGGCCGCCCTGCGCGCGTCGGCGCTCGGCGACCTCGAGATCGAGGTGCGCGACTGGGTCGATGGCGATGACCCGTACGCGCTGGCTCTGAAGAGCCTCGGCGTCGTGCGCCGGTTCGGACTCTCCGAGGCGACCCCCGCGCTGCACTCGATTCCACTGACCTCGACGGCGGATGCCTCGCCCGAGCTCGCGACGCCGGTGCTGCGCCGCCTGCGCATGGTCAAGGATGCCGCGGAGATCGAAGCCCTTCGTGAGGCGGGCAGCGCCATCGATCGAGTGCACGCCCGCGTCGGCGAGTGGCTGCGACCGGGACGCACCGAGCGCGAGGTCGCTGCCGACATCGCCGCGGCGATCGTGGGGGAGGGGCACGCGGAGGCGGACTTCGTGATCGTGGGGTCCGGCCCGAACGGTGCCGATCCGCACCACGAAGTGTCCGACCGTGTGATCGGTGAGGGCGAGACCGTCGTCGTCGACATCGGCGGACCTACGGCACTGGGTTACAACTCCGACAGCACGCGAACTTATGCGACGGGCGAGGTGACTGCGGGCATCCGGGATGCCTATGCCGCCCTCCAGCGTGCGCAGCAGGCGGCCGTCGACGCTGTGCGTCCGGGTGTCACGGCCGAGAGTGTGGACGCGGCCGCTCGCCGCGTGCTGCAGGATGCCGGCCTCGCCGACCGCTTCATCCACCGCACCGGGCACGGCATCGGCCTCTCGGTGCATGAGGAGCCTTACATCGTCGCCGGCAACCCCACCGTTCTCGAGCCCGGCATGGCGTTCAGCATCGAGCCCGGCGTGTATTTCCCGGGCGAGTGGGGTGCGCGCATCGAAGACATCGTGGTCGTGACCGATGACGGCGTCGAGCCGCTCAACCGACGCCCGCACGTGCTCGCAGAGGTGTAACCGGCGACGCCTCAGAGCTCGGCGAACGGCACCTCCGGGTTCACGAGCCTGGCTGGATCCACACGCCGCCCCTCGGCGATGAGCGGCTTGACCTGATCGACCACGTCCCACACGTTCACGTTCATCGCGGCAAGGATGCGGTCGTCAGGGCCGACCCAGAACGCCACGAACTCGCGCGCCTTCAGGTCACCGCGAACGAGTACCCGGTCGTATGCGCCCCTCGGCGCGTGCCCGATGTACTCCATGCCGAGGTCGTACTGGTCGCTGTAGAAGTAGGGCAGCTCGGTGAACGCGGTCTCGTCTCCGAGCAGCGATGCCGCCGCGGCGGCCGGCTGATTCAGCGCGTTGGCCCAGTGCTCCACGCGCACACGACGACGGAGCACCGGATGCTCGTGGTTGGCGATGTCGCCGACTGCGTAGATGTCGGCGTCGCTGGTGCGCAGCGTGGCGTCGACGAGCACACCGTTGTCGATGTCGAGGCCGGCCGACTCCGCCAGGGCCAGGTCGGGGGCGACTCCCACGCCGATCACGACAGCGTCTGCCGCGATCGTCTCGCCGCCCTCCAGTTCGACGCCCGTCGCGCTTGCACCGTCGGTCGTGATCGCGACGAGGCGCGCGCCGAGCCGAAGGTCGACGCCATTCGCCCTGTGCAGGTCTGCGAACACCGTCGCAGCCTCGGGACCGAGCACATTAAGCAGGGGAAGCTCCAGAGCCTCAATGATGGTGACGTCGGTGCCCGCAGACCGAGCGGCCGCGGCAACCTCCAGTCCGATCCAGCCGCCGCCGATGATGACCAGTCTGCGGCCTTCGCCGAACACGGCGCGGATCGCGTCGGAGTCATCGACCGTGCGCAGCATGTGCACGCCCTTCGCGTCCGCGCCGGGGATGGGAAGCCGGCGTGGAACGGACCCCGTGGCGAGCACCAGCTTGTCGTACCCGAGCGAGCGGCCGTCGTCGAGACGCACCTCGTGTGCTGACGCGTCGACATCCGTGACGCGGGTGCCGGTGAGCAGCGTCACGTCATTGCTCGCATACCAGTCCACGGGATGCACCGTGGCGTCCTCGAGTGTTGACCTGCCCGCCAGGTAGTCCTTCGACATCGGTGGGCGCTCGTAGGGAAGGTGGTTCTCTCCGGCGATGAGCGTCAGCTCCCCGCGATAGCCGTGCTCGCGGAGCGCTTCGGCGGTCTTCGCTCCGGCGAGGCCGCCGCCTGCGATGATGACGTGCTCTGGTGTGCTCATGGTCCGTCTCCTTCGGCGGCTGGTGCGTTGGCTGGTGGTGTGTCAGGCGGCTATGCCGCAGAGCGACAGGAACTCCTGCCTGGAGCGCGGGTCGTCGCGCAGCCGCCCGAGCAGCGCAGAGGTTACGGTGCTCGTTCCCGTGGCGAGTGCCCCGCGGAGCGTCATGCAGCTGTGCTCGGCCGAGACGACGACGCCGACCGCTTGCGGGTACAGGTGCTCGTCGAGCCACTGCGCGACCTGCTTCGTCAGCCGCTCCTGCGTCTGGGGGCGGCACGCGAAGTACTCGACGACGCGCGCGAGCTTGGAGAGGCCGACTATGCGCTCGCCTGGCAGGTAGGCAACGCTGGCGCGGCCCGTGAAGGGCAGCAGGTGATGCTCGCACACGGAACGGACCGGAATGTCCCGTACGAGCACGAGCTCGTCGTAACCCTCCTCGTTCGGGAACGTCGTGAGATCGAACGGGCGAGGTGTGAACATCTCGGACCACGCTCTGGCCATGCGACCAGGTGTCGCACGGAGGTGCTCGGACTCGAGCGAGACGCCGAGTGCCAGCAGGAACTCCTTCGCCGCCAGTTCTGCGCGCTCGAGATCCGGCTCGTCCGCGGCGGTCACGACCCGCAACGGGGCCACCTTGGCCGGGCGCTCCGAATCGTGGAGCGCGCTGCCATCGCGGTCGTCGGTGAGCGGGTCGGGCACCCGTCGCATCGCCGCGCCGCTCATCGTCGTCCCGCCCCATCGCACATGGTCGTCCTCCTCGAACTGTCGGCGCTCCGGCTCTACTGCCAATATCCGCTGGTTTTAGATTCGTCCGACGAAGACCTTTTGTCAAGGATGATTATCAATAGAATGGTGGCATGGACACGCAGCAGCCCCCGGAGTCGCTGACGAGGATCAGTGCGCTCGCCGATCCGGTGAGGCAGCGGCTCTACGAGTTCGTGGCGAGTCGGGATGCGCCCGTTGGCCGAGACGCTGCGGCCGAGTCGGCGGGCATCAGCCGAACGCTCGCCGCCTACCACCTCGATCGGCTCGCCGAAGTCGGGCTGCTCGAGGTGAGCTATGCCAGGCAGAACGACCGCACCGGGCCGGGCGCCGGCAGGCCGGCGAAACAGTACGCGCGGTCCGAGAGCGAGGTCTCCGTGACCGTGCCGCCGCGGGACTTCGGGCTTCTGGCCAGGCTGCTCGCAACCGCCGCCGAGGCCGACGAGACGGGCGTCGTCGGTACCGCGCTGAACCGCGCAGCCGTCGATGAGGGCGTCGAGGCCGGGCGTCGTGGGGGAGAGCTGATCGGATGCCTGCGCGAGAGCGGCTACGAGCCCGCCGTCGATGACGATGGGGACATCGTGCTGCGCAACTGCCCGTTCCACCAGGTGGCTCAGCGTCAGACCGAGCTGGTCTGCGGCATGAACCACGCGCTGGTCCGCGGCATTCTGAGCGGGACGGGAGACGACCCCGACCGTGCCGAACTGGCGCCGTGCCCGGGACGATGCTGCGTAGTGATCCACCCCGACGAGTGAGACTGCAGAGTCGTGTGACGACGGAGGGTGCATCCTCCGTCGTCACACGACCCGATCAGGCGGCGACGAGCGCCTCGAGCTTGTCGTAGCCGTCGCGCATCCCGTGCTCCATGCCGGATGACACCATGCCGTCGCGGGCTTCGAGGCTCGGGTAGACCGCGTGCCCGGTCAGGCGGGTGCGACCATCGGGCAGCGACTCGAATGCGAGCGATTCGATGCTCACGACGTCGGGGACTCCGCCGAACTCGAACGTCTGGATGGCGAACTCGTTCTCGCGCACGGTGTGGAAGACACCACGGAACTCGTACTCGTTGCCCTGCGTGTCGCGGTGAACGTAGCGGTACCGCCCACCGGTGGTGAAGTCGTACTCCGCGATATCCATCTCGTAGCCCCGCGGGCCGTTCCACTGCTTGACCAGCTCGGGGTCGGCGTGCGCCTGGAACACCCGCTCGACCGGCGCATCGAACTCCCTCGTGAACTCGATGAACGGCACGCCCTCGGGCGCCTCGATGGTCAGTTCCTTGCTCATGATGGTTCTCCTTCTGTATCGAGCGCCGGTTCTCTCAGCGCTTGTTCTCTTCTGTGTGGTTGCCGGTTCGTCGAGAAGGGTTCTGCAGGCCGGCCAGCACGCTGTCGAGAGCTCGGAACGAACGCTCGTGCGCGAGCCGGTAGCCGTCGATCCACGCCGTGAGCTCTTCGAGCGCGCCGGGATTGAGGTGCACAGGACGCCGTTGCGCATCGCGTGTGCGGGTGACCAGTCCGGCTCCTTCGAGCACGTGGATGTGCCGCGAGACCGCCTGCACGGTGATGCCGAACGGCTCGGCGAGCTCGTTCACCGTCGCAGGGCCACGGCTCAGCCGCGCGATGATGGCGCGCCGCACGGCGTCGCCGAGCGCGTGGAACGCCCGGTCAAGGCGCTCCTCGTCCTGCGCGGCACCGGAAGTCGGCCGCTGCATTCTCAACAATATCCTTTATCAACGAACATGTTGAATACACTACCCCGGATGCGCCCAAAGTCAAGAGTTCCGGGAAAAAACGCCGTGTCCGGTCGGATGGACACGGCCTCTTCCGCGGCTCGACGTGCTCGGCCTTCTCAGGCATAGCGTGAGCCCATGACCGAGACCACGCTCTTCGAAGACCCCCACTGGCCGCGGGCAGGACGATGGCCGATGGCCGACTCGCTCGAGGCATCCGACCGCGTCGACGTGGGGATCATCGGCGTTCCTACCTGGCGCACCTCGCTCTCGGCGACGGGTGCGAACGCCACGCCGGCATCGATCCGGGCCGCGATCCAGCGCTACGGAACGTTCGCGGCGGGAGTCGACTGGCCCTCGGTGGCCGACTTCGGCGACGTGGCCGAGCCGGACGGCGACGGCGAGGCGGAGGCGATCGAGGCGGTGCGGCGGGCATCCGCTCGCAGCTCGCTCGTCATCGCGCTCGGCGGCGACAACGCGCTCACGTACAGCGTCGCGCTCGGGGCGTGGACGGCGCCGAGCGAAGGCGACTCGGCCCCCGGGCAGAGCCGTGTACAGGATGCCGGCCTCATCACCATCGACGCGCATCACGACCTGCGCGACGGCGTCTCCAACGGGTCACCCGTGCGGCGACTGCTGGAAGCCGGCCTCGACGGGAATCGTGCGGTGCAGCTCGGCATCGCCGACTTCGCCAACTCACAGTTCTACGACACGAGGGCGCGAGAGGCGGGCATCCGTGTCGTGCGACGCGACGAGTTCGAGGAGCGGCCGCTGGAGACGATCGTCGCAGAGGCGCTCGAGACAGCGGGGGCGGCAGGGGGTCCGATCCACGTGGACGTCGACGTGGATGCCTGCGACCGAGCAGTCGCGCCCGCCTGCCCCGCCTCCATCCCAGGCGGGCTCTCCGCGTACCAGTTGCGCCGCACGGTGCGCCTGCTCGCCCGCGACCCGCGCGTGACCTCACTCGACATCGCAGAGGTGGATGCGACGCGAGACGCCGAGGACGGCCGCACGGTGCGCCTCGCCGCCCTCGTCGTGCTGGAGGCGATCGCGGGCTTTGCGCAGCGCTGAGACGTGGAGCCGTCCTGCGCGCTCCCATCCGTTCACAACTCCTGCAGTTCGTCGTGAACGCGGCATACGACCACGACCATGACCGGGCAGTCGGCCGATTCGTCGGCAGTTTGCAGGAGTTATGAACGTGCGCTCACGGCGGCTCCGCCCCCGATGCGGCGGCCGAGTTCCGCTGCGGCCCGCGCGATCCGTGCGGCGGTGGCCTCCATGTCGATGTCGCGTTCCGCGGAGAACGTCACGGCGACCGATGCCGCAGGCCACCCCACGTGGTCGGGCACGGCGACGGCCATCGATCGCAGCCCCTCCGTCACCGAGGAGTCCTCGAGCGCATAGCCACGCTCGCGGATCGCGCGCAGCTCGGCGCTCAGCTCCCGGTAGGTGGCGACGCCCGAGCCGGTGCGTGTGGTGAACGCTCCACGGTCCGGATAGAGCGCACGGACTTGCGCGGCGGGCAGCCCCGCGAGCATGGCGAGGCCCGACGCCGTGAGGTGCGCGGGAAGCCGCACGCCGACATCCGTCACGAGGTACGGGCCGTGCGGTGCCCGCTCCTCCACGAGGTAGACCACGTCGCGCCCGAGCAGCACGGTGAGGTGCCCGCTCAGCCCGAGATCGTCGACCAGCCTGGCCAGTACGGGGGCCCCGACGCGGGTGAGCGGCTGCTGCCGGTTGAAGCCGCTGGAGAGCTCGAACGCGGCCACTCCGAGGCCGTACTTCTTCAGCTCGGGGATCGGGATGACGAACCCGTGCTCCGTCAGCGTCGCGAGCAGCTGATAGACGGTCGAGCGGGGCAGCGCGAGGGTGCGCGCGAGTGTCGCAGCAGCGACGGGACCACGTTGTTCACTCATCAGCCGCAGGATGCGCAACGTGGCGTCGGCGGCGGGAGCTTTGCCCGGCATCCCGCCATAATACGCCGAAGTCGACGGTCAAGTCCGGTATACCGGACGTGGATCGTCCTTCGAACGCTCGCCGAAGAGCCTGCCTGTCGTGCAATGGATTCATGAGCACCGAAGCACCCGTTCTCACTCGCGAGGTGACCGTCGGAATCGGCCCCCTCTCCATCGCCGACGTCGTCGCGGTGGCGCGCCACGACGCCCGGGTCGTGCTCGATGCGGATGCCGTCGCCGCCGTCGCCGAGACCCGTCGCGTGGTCGAGGCGCTCGCCGACGACCCCAAGCCGCACTACGGCATCTCGACCGGTTTCGGCGCGCTCGCCACCACGTACATCCAGCGCTCCGACCGCGAGCAGCTGCAGCTCAGCCTGATCCGCTCGCACGCGGCGGGGTCCGGCCCCGAGGTGGAGCGCGAGGTCGTCCGTGCGCTCATGCTGCTGCGTCTTTCGACGCTGATGACCGGACGCACCGGTGTTCGCGAGGCCACCGTGCGGGCATACGCCGGCATGCTCAACGCCGGCATCACGCCGATCGTGCGCGAGTACGGCTCGCTCGGCTGCTCGGGAGATCTGGCCCCGCTCGCGCACTGTGCGCTCGCGCTGATCGGCGAGGGCGAGGTGCGTGACGCCGCCGGCAATGTGGTCCCCTCGGCGGAAGCGCTGGCCGAGGCGGGCATCCGTCCGATCGTGCTGGCGGAGAAGGAGGGCCTCGCCCTCATCAACGGCACGGACGGGATGCTCGGGATGCTCACGCTCGCGATCACCGATCTCGAGGCGCTGTACAAGGTCGCCGATCTCACCGCCGCGATGAGCGTGGAGGCGCTTCTCGGCACGGATGCCGTGTTCGCCGCCGACCTGCAGGCCCTGCGCCCGCAGGTGGGCCAGGCGGATTCGGCCGCGAACCTGCGCGCCATCCTCGCCGGATCGCCGATCGTGAAGAGCCACGCCGATCCCGAGGACCCCACGGTTCAGGATGCCTACTCGCTGCGCTGCAGCCCGCAGGTGGCCGGTGCCGGGCGGGACACGATCGCGCACGCCCGTGCGGTCGCCGACCGCGAGCTCGCATCCGCCGTCGACAACCCGGTGGTCACGCTCGACGGCCGGGTGGTGTCGAACGGCAACTTCCACGGTGCGCCGGTCGCGTACGTGCTCGACTTTCTGGCGATCGCCGTCGCGGATGCAGCGAGCATCGCCGAGCGCCGCATCGACCGGCACCTGGATGTCTCGCGCAACAAGGGCCTGCCGGCATTCCTTGCGGACCGCGCCGGCGTCGACTCCGGACTGATGATCGCGCAGTACACCGCCGCGGGGATCGTGAGCGAGCTCAAGCGGCTGGCGGCACCGGCATCCGTCGATTCGATCCCGTCCAGCGCCATGCAGGAGGATCACGTCTCGATGGGCTGGGCGGCCGCCCGCAAGCTGCGGCGCGCCATCGACGGGCTCACGCGGGTGCTCGCCATCGAGCTGCTGACGGCCGCCCGTTCGCTCGACCTGCGAGCGCCATTGCAGCCGGGCGCGGCGACCGCGGCAGCTCGAGAAGCGTTGCGGACCCATGTCGCAGGACCGGGCCCCGACCGGATGCTGTCGGCCGAGATCGAGGCGGCCGTCGCGCTCGTGGCCGGCGGTCGCATCCTCACCGCGGTCGAATCCGTGACGGGCCCTCTCCGATGACACCCACCTCATCCCCAGCGCCGTCTCGGCAGCTCTCGCCGCCCCGACCACTCGACCATCGGCATCCGGAAAACAGGCATGGTCGCGCTCTCCGCACGAGAACAGGCCACATGTGCCTGTTCCGCCGAGATCTGCCTGGTTTCAGCGGATGCAACCGAAGGAGAACACCATGAACGACCGTCTGCCCATCCACGCCCCGCGCGGCACGACGCTGCGCGCCAAGTCGTGGCAGACCGAGGCGCCACTGCGCATGCTCATGAACAACCTCGACCCCGAGGTCGCCGAGCGTCCCGAGGACCTCGTCGTGTACGGCGGTACCGGCCGCGCTGCCCGCAGCTGGGAAGCGTTCGACGCGATCGTGCGCACGCTGGAGACGCTGGATGCCGACGAGACGCTGCTCGTGCAGTCCGGCAAGCCGGTCGGCGTGTTCCGCACGCACGAGTGGGCACCCCGCGTGCTCATCGCCAACTCCAACCTCGTTCCGGACTGGGCGACGTGGCCCGAGTTCCGCAAGCTGGAATCCGCCGGGCTGACTATGTACGGCCAGATGACCGCAGGCAGCTGGATCTACATCGGGAGCCAGGGCATCCTGCAGGGCACGTACGAGACGTTCGCGGCAGCCGCCGACAAGATCGCCGCCCGCAAGGGCGGGGGAAATGAGCAGAGTAACGGAACGCTGGCCGGCACGCTCACTCTGACCGGCGGATGCGGCGGCATGGGCGGCGCCCAACCCCTGGCGGTCACGATGAACGAGGGCGTCGTGCTCATCGTCGACGTGGACCGCGCGCGCCTGCAGCGCCGCGTCGACCACGGCTACCTCGACGAACTCACGGATGACCTCGACGACGCGATCGCGCGCGTCACCGCCGCGAAGAACGAGCGCCGCCCGCTCTCGGTCGGACTCGTCGCGAACGCAGCCACGGTGTTCCCCGAGCTGCTGCGCCGCGGCGTGCCGATCGACATCGTCACCGACCAGACCAGCGCGCACGACCCGCTCAGCTACCTGCCGGAGGGCGTCTCCGTCGACCAGTGGCACGCCGCCGCCGAAGCCGACCCCGAGGGGTTCACCGCAAAGGCGCGGGCATCCATGGCGAAGCAGGTCGAGGCGATGGTCGGATTCCTGGATGCCGGCGCGGAGGTCTTCGACTACGGCAACTCGATCCGCGCGGAGGCTCAGCTGGGCGGCTACGATCGGGCATTCGCGTTCCCCGGGTTCGTGCCCGCGCACATCCGCCCGCTGTTCGAGGAGGGCAAGGGCCCGTTCCGCTGGGCGGCGCTTTCCGGAGACCCGGCCGACATCGCCGTCACCGACCGGGCGATCCTCGAGCTGTTCCCGAACGACGAGAAGCTGCGCAGGTGGATCACCAAGGCATCCGAAAAGGTGCACTTCGAGGGGCTGGCCGCACGCATCTGCTGGCTCGGCTACAAGGAACGCCACCTGGCGGGCCTGCGGTTCAACGAGCTCGTGGCATCCGGTGAGATCTCGGCGCCGATCGTGATCGGCCGCGACCACCTCGACTCCGGTTCGGTGGCCTCTCCGTACCGCGAGACGGAGGGCATGAAAGACGGCTCGGATGCCATCGCCGACTGGCCGCTGCTGAACGCGCTGCTGAACACCGCATCGGGCGCCACCTGGGTGTCGATCCACCACGGTGGCGGCGTGGGCATCGGTCGCTCGATCCACGCGGGGCAGGTGGTCGTCGCCGACGGTACGGACCTCGCCGCGCAGAAGATCGAGCGGGTGCTCACGAACGACCCGGGAACGGGTGTGATGCGCCATGTCGACGCGGGTTACGAACGCGCCGCCGAGGTTGCACGCGAACGCGGACTGCGCATCCCCATGCTTGAGGGGTGAGCACCACTTCCCGCCGGTTGAGCCTGTCGAAACCGCACCGATGAGCACGCTCTTCCTGCACGGCATCGGCCTGCTCGTGACGAACGACCCGCACGCCCGCGGGGCACGTGAGGGCGACGCGCTGGGTGCCGTGCCCGACGCCGCGCTGATCGCGCGCGACGGTGAAGTCGTGTGGGCCGGTCCGCAGGCCGACGCCGCCCCGCAGGTCGCGCGCCTGCTCCAGGGCGACGTAGAGCGGGTGGATGCCGGTGGTCGCGCGGTCATCCCCGGTTTTGTCGACAGCCACACCCACCTCGCGTTCGCGGGCGACCGGTCCGCGGAGTTCGTCGCCCGCATGGCGGGGGAGCGGTACGCGGCAGGCGGCATCCGCAGCACGATGGCGGCGACACGTGCCGCCTCCGACGAGCAGCTGCGCGCCACCCTGCTTCGGTTCGAGCGCGAGCTGGCGTCGCAGGGCACGACCACGTTCGAGGTGAAGACCGGTTACGGCCTCGATGTGGAGAACGAGGAGCGACTGGCCCGCCTGGCCGCCGAGGTGACCGAGGAGGTCACGTTCCTCGGCGCGCATGTCGTGCCGCCGGAGTTCGCGGACGACCGCGGCGCCTACGTCGACCTCGTCGTCGGAGACATGCTGGATGCCTGCGCCCCGTACGCGCGCTGGATCGACGTCTTCTGCGAGGAGGGCGCGTTCACGGCGCACGAGGCGGCGCGCATCCTCGCCGCCGGCCGCGCCCGAGGCCTAGGAACGCGCATCCACGCTGGCCAGCTCGGCGTCGGCGACGGAGTTCGCGTCGCGGTGGAGGCGGATGCTGCGAGTGTCGATCACGCCACCTACCTCTCACCCGACGATGTGGCCGCGCTCGCCGGCTCCGAGACGGTCTGCACGCTGCTGCCCGGTGTGGAGTTCAGCACGCGGCATCCCTACCCGGATGCCCGTGCCCTGCTCGCGGCCGGCGTCACCCTCGCGCTGGCCAGCGACTGCAACCCCGGCTCCTGCTTCACCTCGTCGATGCCGTTCGTGATCGCGCTGGCAGTGCGGGAGCTGGGGATGACGCCCGACGAGGCGCTCTGGGCCGCGACGGCCGGCGGCGCGAAAGCTCTGCGCCGTGTCGACGTGGGCCGGCTCACGCCCGGAGCCAGTGCCGACCTCGTGCTGCTGGACGCGCCGAGCCACGTCCACTTCGCGTATCGCCCGGGCGTGCCGCTCGTGCGCCGGGTGTGGAAGCACGGCGTGGAGCTCCGGGTCGCGTAGCGCGTCAGTCGTTTTCTTCGTGGCGCAGCGCGACACCCAGCGCGAACAGCGTCGCCACCCACTCGCCGATGAAGATGCCCCAGCGGTCGGACTGCGAGCGCTCGTCCTTCTTGACGCGCGAGAGGATCCAGCTCAGGAACACGAGGCCGAGCGAGACGAACGCCGCGATGTAGGCGTGCTCGCTGCGGATGCCCCATCCGTTCAGCATCTTGATCGGATTGCTGCTGGCGAGTTCGACGATCTCGTTGCGCTTGCTCATGACTGCTCCTCATCGCACGTCGAAAGGTGTCGGGCACATCAGAACTCCGACGCACCCGCGACGCCGAGTGGCGCCGCTTCGAATGAGTGGAGCCTACGTCGGCGGAATCGGCCGGTACAGGCCCTTGACGCGGGGACGCCGTGCGCAGCCTGCGAACTGCCGCCGCCCGCGACGCACCCCGCCGGATGCCGCAGAAACGGCCTTGCCTCACCCGCATCCGACCATGCGCCGCATAGGGTTTCCGGTGTGCGGAGACCCGAGAAGCGACGCGACGTGGACTACACGTCGCTGGAGGCGTTGGAAGACGACGCTCTCGACCCGCGTAGCGCGACGGGTCCGTACACGGTGACGCTCGGCGATCCGAACGTGTCTCCCGGCAACATCGCCGAGCCCGTATGGGCGCAATGGCGCGACGAGGTGGCGGCGATCGGCGGCCCGTCGCCGCTGCTGCACTTCGTCGACACGCCCCGCACGCGCATCGAACTGAGTTCCACGCATCCGGGCGGACTCCCGCAGTTCATCACGGGCGATCGCACGCTGCTCTCCAGCCTCATCCGCGACGACATCGCGCTGCGCACCGCGAAGGCCGCGGCCGGCGCGATCACCGCGAAGGGCATCGAGCTGCGCGCCGTGCGCGGCATCGACGCCGTACACCTCGGTATCGGTCTGGCACGCTGGCGCAACGGAGCAGACGAGTACAACGCGCCCGTGCTGCTGCGGCCGGTCGCCATCCGGCGCTACGGCCGCGACTTCGAGCTCAAGCTGCGGGGCAAGACGTTCCTCAACCCGGAGCTGAAGCGCGCTCTGCACGACCAGTTCCGCATCGTGCTCGACGCCGAGGCCTTCGTCGCCCTCGCTGAGACGAACGGCGTGTTCAAGCCGCAGCCGGTGATCGACCGGCTGCGCTCGCTGACCAGCCACGTCGAGTCGTTCACGGTGCAGCCGCGGCTGGTCGTGTCGTCTTTCGCCGACGTCGCGCACAGCATGACCGAAGACCTCGGCGACTTCGAGCACGACGTACTGCTCGCACTCGCAGGCAACCCCGCGGCGAAAGACCGCGTGGAGTCGGCGTTCTCTCCCGCTGAGGTCGTTCCCCAGGACAACCGTCCACCCTCGATCGACACCCTTCTGCTGGATGCCGACCCCGAGCAGGAGGGCGTCGTCGCTCAGGTGGCCAGCGGCAACTCCATCGTGGTGAAGACCCTGCCGGGCACCGGCGCGACGCAGACGATCGTGGATGCCATCGGCGCGCTCGTCTCCCGCAACCGCCGGGTGCTCGTGGTCGGTCCGCGTCGGTCCAGCCTGGATGCCATCGCCCACCGTCTCGACCAGGTCGGACTGGGCGGCGCCGCCGTGGCGACCCGTTCCGTTCGCCGCGACCTGATCCGGTCCATCACCCGCAACGAGAAGACCACGAAGCCCAACGTCGCCGAGGTGGACGACGCGCTCGTGCGCCTGCGTCGGGTGTTGCTGGACTACCGGGGTGCGCTGACGTCACCCGATCCGGCGTTCGGCGTCAGCGTGCTGGACGCGCTCGGCGAGCTCGCCCGGCTGGCTCTGCTGCCCTCGCCGCCGCGCACGAAGGCACGGCTCGATCGGGCATCCATCGTCGCGCTCGCGCATGACCGCACAGAAGCGGCCACGATCCTGCGCAAGGCGGCGGCGCTCGGTGAGTTCAGGTACGGGCCCAACGATTCGCCGTGGTACGGCGCAGACTTCCATTCGACCGCCGAGGCGACGGCGGCACATACCCTCGCGAAACGGCTGAGCAGCATCGAGGTGCCGAGACTCATCGACCGCTCGACCGCGCTCATCGAGGGCACCAGGCTGCGGCCGTTCGAGAACATCGCCGAGCTCGGCATCTATCTGCGGCTGCTGGCCGACCTGCGCGAGACGCTCGACCGGTTCCTGCCCGCCGTCTTCGATCGCCCGCTCGACGAACTGATCACCGCAACGTCGAACCGGCGCGACAGCCCCACGATGTCGGGCGCGACCAGGCGCCGCCTGCGCAAGCTCGCGTTGGAGTACGTGCGACCCGGCGGTCACGTAGCCGACCTGAACGAGTCACTGCGGCGCATCCAGCAGCAGCGCAAGCTGTGGAACCGATTCGCGGATGCCGGAGCCCCGCCCCGCGTGCCGGTCGGCGTCGCCGACGTGCAGGTCGCGTACCAGAAGGTCTCGGAAGACCTGATGAGCCTGGATGTTCCGCTCGGCAGGGCGCGCACGAAGGACTCGCTCACGTTGATGCCGCTCGGAGAGCTCACGCAGATGCTGGGCGGCCTCGCGGTGGAGTCCGAGGTGCTGGTCAACCTGCAGGAGCGCACCGCGCTCCTCACCCGGCTGCGCGAGCTGAGGCTCGACCCGCTGCTCTCGGACATGTCCGCCCGGCACATCACGAGCGAGAACGTGGCTGCCGAGCTCGAGCTGGCGTGGTGGCAGTCCGTGCTCGAGACCCTGCTCGCCGACGACCGCGCACTGCTGGGTGCCAACACGCGTGTGCTGGACCGTCTCGAGGCGGACTTCCGGCTCGTCGACCAGGCACATGCCTCCGCGACCGGCCAGCTGCTCGCCGCGCAGCTGGCAGTGCAGTGGAAGATCGCGCTGGCCGACAACGCGGAGCAGGCCGATGCCCTGCGCCGCATGCTGAAGAACGGATCCGTCACCCCTGCCGTGCTGGCCGAGCGGGCACCGCAACTCGGGCGCGTGCTGGCGCCGGTGTGGCTCGCTTCACCGTACGACGTGGCATCCCTGCCGCCGTCGATGGCGTTCGACACCGTCGTGCTGGTGGATGCCGGAGCCTGCACCCTCGCCGAGAACATCGGCGCTCTTCGTCGCGCCCGCCAGGTCGTGGCGTTCGGCGACCCGGTGACCCAGACGCCGTCGCCGTTCCGCATCGCCGTGACGGATGCCGGCCAGCCGGTCGCCGTCGAACCCGAACCTCGTGACGTGGATGCCTGGCACGATTCGTCTGCGCTGGCCCGGCTAGCCGACCTGCTACCGGTGTACACGCTGACGCGCAGCTACCGGTCGGTGGGCGATGACCTCGCCGAGCTCGTGAACCGCCGCTTCTACGGCGGGCAGATCGAGTCCTTGCCGTGGGCCGGCAGCTATCTCGGACACGCCAGCCTCACCCTCAGCTACGTGCGCGGCGGCCACGGCATGCCGGACGGCGACACCGGAACCGTGGAAAGCGTCGACGCCGAGGTCGCTCGCGTGGCCGAGCTCGTGCTGGACCACGCACTGAACCGTTCGCGCGAGTCGCTCATGGTGGTGACGGCCAGCCCGAAGCATGCGGTGCGGGTGCAGCACGCCGTGCTGGCGGCATCCGCCAAGCGCCAGGAACTGGCCGACTTCATCCTCGGCGACCGGCCCGAGCCGTTCACCGTCGTCACTCTGGAGGAGGCGGTGGCGCAGAGCCGCGACCGCGTCATCTTCTCGATCGGCTACGGGCGCACTCCGCACGGCCGGCTGCTGTCGTCGTTCGGTGCGCTCGGCGAGCCGGGAGGCGAGCGGATGCTCGCCGTCGGCCTGACCCGCGCCCGGCGCGCGATGGACATCGTTTCGTGTTTCCGCCCCGAAGACATCGACCCGTCGCGTATGCGCCACGGCATCGTCGCGCTCGCGCAAGTGCTCGAGGAGGCGGCGGAGATCGAGGCGTCGGCCGACGACGTTCCGGATGACTCGGAGCCGCTGCTCATCGACCTCGCTACACGGCTCGAGAGGCTCGGCATGAACGTGCAGCTCGGCCACCGCGGAGCGCTGCCGCTCGCCGCGTCGTACAGCGGCAAGGCCGTCGTGGTCGAGACGGACCGCGTGCTCGGCACGGCCAGCCTGCGCGAATCGCTCCGGCTGCGGCCCGAGGTGCTTCGACGCCTTGGCTGGCACTACGTGCGCGTGCACAGCTTCGAGCTCTTCGCCGATCCGGAGGCCGTCGCGCAGCGCATCGGCCGACTGCTCGGCGCGATCGAGCCCGACGAGAAGGCCTGAGCGAAACGCCTACCCTGGAAGGGTGACTGAGCGCAGAACGGGACGACGGGTGCAGCGTCCTGGCGCGCCCGGCGCCGACCCGGCACCGCAGTCCGGGCCGCGTGCCAGCGGGGGAGCGGATGCTCCGGTGCGGGCGTCCGAAGACACGGACCGCGCATGGGGTGACCGCTCCGACTCCAATGACGACAGGCTGAAACAGGACCTGCCGCCCCACTGGGGCGCGGGCGGATCGCGCGGCTGAAGCCGGCCGACCTGCACGTAGAGCCGACTGCCTGTCCCGATGTGTCGTTATCGCGGGGCCCTACGACACTCTGAGACAGGAACTTCCTTGCCTGGCCGTCGAGGCGCCCGCCCGGCCCGGAGTCGCTACTCCGTCGCGCCGTTGGCGTGGCGGCCGCCCGTGCCGCCGTCGGCCCTCGGTGCGGCCAGTTGGGCATCAGCCTGCGCTGCCAGCAGGTCGCGGATCTGCGTGAGCAGCTCCACATCGGCGGGAAGCTTCTCCTCCTCTGCAGGGGTCACTCCGCGGCGGGACTCCGCGAGTTTGCGGAAGTGGTTCATCGGCACGACGAACACGAAGTACACGACGACGGCGACGGCGAGGAACTGAATCAGCGCACCGATGATCGCGCCGAACGTCAGCCACGACGTGCCACCCGACAGAGTCGGTATTCCCACCTTCAGCGCGTTGTCCAGCGACTTCGAGTTGAAGATCGCGCTGACCAGCGGGTTGATCAGCCCCGCGACGATCGCGTTCACCACTGCGGTGAACGCGGCACCGATGACGACTGCGACAGCAAGGTCGATGACATTGCCGCGCATGATGAACTCTTTGAAGCCCTTGAGCACGCTGGATCCCCCCATGGTGCGCCGGCGTTCGGGTCGTCGGCCGGCTCTCGCTATTCGGTTAGATCGTATGGGGTTCGGGCCCGATCAGGTCGCAGATCCTGCGCTCGGCGCGCTAGCCGTGGTGCTCTTCTTCTCGGAGCTCTTGGAGTCGCTCTTCTTCTCTGAGGTGGCGGGTTTCGAGTCCGCGCCGGCATCCTTCTTCGCCGGCGAGGACTGCGAGGCGCCCGACCGCGAATCGGTTCGGTAGAAGCCCGAGCCCTTGAACGTGACGCCGACCGATCCGAAGACCTTGCGCAGCTCTCCGCCGCACTCGGGGCAGGTCGTCAGGGCCGAGTCGCTGAACGACTGGTGGATGTCGAAGGTGTGCCCGCATGCGGAGCACTTGTACGAGTAGGTGGGCATGGATCTCTTTCAGCGAAAGCGGATGATGCGGGTGGGGGTGACCGCGCCCGTCACCGGTTCGTCGTGCCGTTCGCGAGGCACTTCGTCGAGCACCTCGCCGTCGAACACCACGGCATACACCGGGGGACATTTTTCCATGCTGCCCAGGGTTTTGTCGAAGTAGCCCTTGCCCCAGCCCATGCGCATGCCACTGGCATCCACTGCGGCGGCGGGCACGATGATGAGATCGACGTCGTTGATCGCTATCGGCCCGAGCAGTTCGCCGACGGCCTCAGGCCAGCCGTGGATGCCCAGCGTCTCGGATTCGCCGTCGTCGACGGTCCAGTCCAGCAGGCCGTCTTCGCGGCTGATCGGCAGCAGCACGCGCAGGTGCTCGGCGAACGCCCAGTTCAGGAATGGCCGCGTGTTCGGCTCGTTCTGCCCGGACAGGTAGCAGGAGAGCGAGCTGGTGTCGTACTCCTCGACGAGGTGCTGCAGGTTCGCCGTGACGCCGGCATCCGCCTTCTCGCGCTCCGTGGTGGTGAGGTTCTGCCGGCGTTCCCGCAGGTCGGCGCGGAGCGCGCGCTTGGCGCTGCTCGGGTCGGAGGCCATACCGGGCATCTTAACGGTCCGGATCGTTCTGCACGCTGACGATTCTTCCCAGCCAGAAGTCAGCAGATACCCTGAGCAGATGGCCATCACCAAAGCTGTCATCCCCGCTGCCGGTCTCGGCACCCGGTTCCTGCCGGCCACCAAGGCGATGCCGAAGGAGATGCTGCCCGTCGTCGACAAGCCCGCCATCCAGTACGTGGTGGAAGAGGCCGTCGAGGCCGGACTGAACGACGTTCTGCTCGTCACGGGCCGTAACAAGTCGCCCTTGGAGAACCATTTCGACCGTGCGACCGAGATCGAGTCGACGCTCCAGGCCAAGGGCGACATGGAGAAGCTGCGCCGGGTGATGTACTCGACCGAGCTTGCCGACATGCACTACGTGCGGCAGGGCGACCCGAAGGGGCTCGGGCACGCGGTGCTGCGTGCAGAGAAGCACGTCGGCCGCCAGGCGTTCGCGGTGCTGCTGGGCGATGACATCATCGACAGCCGCGACGTTCTGCTCACCCGCATGATCGAGGTGGCAGAGCAGCGCGGGGCGACTGTCGTCGCACTGCTCGAGGTGGACCCGTCGCAGATCCACCTTTACGGTGCGGCTGCGGTCGACGCCACGGACGAAGACGACGTGGTGCGCGTGCGCGGCCTGGTGGAGAAGCCCTCCGCAGAGGATGCCCCATCGAACCTCGCCATCATCGGCCGGTACGTGCTGCAGCCGGAGGTGTTCGACGTGCTGGAGCACACTGAGCCGGGCAAGGGCGGCGAGATCCAGCTGACGGATGCCCTGCAAGAGCTGGCGGCGGAACCCGACGGTCCCGGCGTGTTCGGTGTCGTGTTCCGTGGTCGCCGTTACGACACGGGCGACCGCCTCGACTACCTGAAGTCCATCGTGCAGCTTGCTGTGGACCGTGAGGACTTGGGCCCGAAGCTGCGCCCGTGGCTGCGCGAGTTCGCGTCCGGGCTCGCCGACGAGCCCGCCGACGGCGACACGCTTGAGGAACCCGGCGTGGGCGAGCGCGCCTCCCGCGCTTGATCGGCCCCGCGAACGAATAAGCTCAGCTGACGAAGCCCAGCCGTCGAGAGACTCCGCTGTAACGGGGAACTCGGCTGCGAGAGAACCGAAGGCGACCATCCGTGTACGTGCCCAGCCTCAGCGAGGGTGCTGTGGGCATCCGCCCGATCCGGCTGCGCGATTCGCGCGCGCTGGAGAAGGAACTGCTCGACAACCGCACCTGGCTGAGGCAGTGGGAGGCCACCAGCCCGCACGGGCCGGCGGTGTTCGACACGCGGGCGAGCATCCGTTCCCTGCAGGCGTCGTCTCGCGCCGGTCACGGGCTGCCGTTCGTCATGGAGTACGACGGTGAGCTGGCCGGCCAATTGAACGTGTCGTCGATCACCTACGGGTCACTTGCCTCGGCCACCATCGGGTACTGGGTCGCGCAGCGGTTCGCGGGCAAGGGCGTGACGCCCACGAGCGTTGCACTGGCGACCGATTACTGCTTCTTCCAGCTCGGGCTGCACCGCATGGAGATCTGCATCCGTCCGGAGAACGCGCCGTCTCTTCGCGTCGTGCAGAAGCTCGGCTTCCGGTACGAGGGGCTGCGCCGGAGGTACATCCACATCAACGGCGACTGGCGCGACCACTTCTGCTTCGCGCTCGTCGTGGAGGAGATACCGCAGGGCGTTCTCCGGCGCTGGAAGTCGGGGGAGGCGCCGCAGGATGCCGCCACCATTCCACCCGCGGATCTCGAGGCGGCGACGCATCCCCTCGTCGGCCGCGGCCACTGAATCGCGGGCAAGTTCGCGGACACACGGCCGCCGCGACGGCCAGGGATGCCGTCGCACGCCTACCGTAGTCACATGCACCCGGGGGATCGTGGACAGGGCCGCCCCATGGGCGGGTCGGCACTGGCATGCGGAGCGAGCTCGTGAACGGCGGAACGCTCAGCGGCGGGGTCGTGATCGCCCTTGCGGCGACCCTCTGGCTCGCCTACCTGCTGCCCACCTGGCTCCGCCGTCGTGACTACCTCAACGCCGAGCGCAACGCCGTGCGCCTGCAGCAGACCCTGCGCATCCTGGCCGAAACGGCCGAGGCGCCTGAGGAGGTGCGCGTCGAGGCCACGGCCCGCGAGGTCGCCCGCCAGCAGAAGCTTCTGAAGAAGGTGCGCGCGAAAGCGGATGCCGCAGCCCGCGCCCACGCGGCATCCGAAGCGCGTGCGGCCGCGTCGGCCGCCACGATCGCGCCGGAGAAGCCGTCGCGAACGGCGTCCGCGCGGGACTCCTCCCTCGGATCGCGTGGCGGCTCCGCTGGTTCGGCGGGCAAGGCCGTCGCCCGTCCGCACACCTCAACGCGGACTCGCACGGCGCAGCAGACGCGCGAGGAGCGCGAGCGCGCGTTCGCGCATGCCGTGCGTCGCACGCGCCTGGCCACCACGGGCGTGGTGATCGCGTCGCTGGTCGGCATCGGATTCGGCGCCTACTCGATGGTGACGGCGGAGTCGTGGTGGCTCCTGGCGGCATCGTCCGCGCTGCTGGTCTGCGCCGTCGCCGTGCTGCGCCGGCTGGGGCAGCAGGTGGCCGCCCATCAGGCGGCCCGACGCTCGCACCTGCCCGTCGTGCGCCAGAACCCCGAGCTTTACGACCACGCGCTCTACGTCGAGACGGATGTCGCGCCGGGGCCGGTCGAGGAACGCGACGCGAGCTGGGCACCGCAGCCGCTGCCGAAGCCGATGTATCAGTCGCCTGGATCGCGTGCGGCGACCGCGATGGCGTCGCTGGATGCGGCCGTCGCGTTGCGCCGAGCCGCAGCCAGGGCCGAGCTCGAGGCGCGCGCGGCGCGGATCGCGGCGGCGCACGTTCCGACGCTTCCCGTCCCCGAGCCGGTGCAGGAGCCTCGGACCAGCGAGCCGGCATCCGTCGACGAAGCTGCACAGGCATCCGTGAAGCCGGCGGGTCCGAGCCGGTACGCCCGCATGGGGGTGCTCGACGACGTGCAGAGCGAGCACATTGATCTCGACGAGGCGCTGCGGCGC
Source organism: Humibacter ginsengisoli (assembly GCF_054780095.1). Lineage (NCBI taxonomy): Bacteria > Bacillati > Actinomycetota > Actinomycetes > Micrococcales > Microbacteriaceae > Humibacter > Humibacter ginsengisoli. Next base: position 981,022 of record NZ_BAAGWZ010000006.1, on the reverse strand, counting down.
CGTCGCGCGGTGGGCTGAGCCACTCCCGGCCGGAGACATCGCTGGCGCTACACCTATCGGCATCCGCGCCAGCTTTTTCGTGTAGCGGGTGCCGATAGGTGTAGCGCGAAGGAGTCCGGCCGCCGCAGAGGTGCGCGGACGCGGCGCCATGGGGAGTGGTCCCCATTCCGGGCACCGCACGTCCGTTCCTAGGCTCGAAGGCATGGCCAGGGGGGAACACCGCACCGAGGGGCAGGAGCGTGCCGCGCGCTGTCCGGACCGGTCGAGGGGACGGGCGGGCCCCATGCTGGCGCGGGCATCCGCGCTGCTCTCCGGGGTGATCGCGGTTGTGCTCGGCGTGTCCATGATGCTCGCCCCCGCGGAGGCGACCCCGGAGAGGGCGGCCGCGAGCGACACTGCCACGTCCAAGACCGTCCCGGTCGAGGCCGTGTTCCAGTACCACGCGTCGCACGATCCGACGCAGGGCATCATTCACGGCGCCATCCACGCGGTGGTGCGCATGCCGGGAGGTACCGCCGTCTTCTACAGCGTCGGCGGTCCCGCCGACACCTCGGGCGCTGTGATGCCGAGCGTTGGCCTGCATACGCCGTACGACCCGTTCGCGGCCTGGGCAGTCGGCATCGTGGACACGAAGGGCCTGAAGTACTACATGCCGCTGTCGCGCCGGCAAGGGGACTGCCTGTGCAGCCGGGTCGGCGACATCTCCGATCTCTCCGGGACCAAGACGCCCCTCGTGGGATGGGCGGTGCTGCCGCCTCTCCCGAAGAGCCTCACCCACGTCACGATCCAGTTCGGTTTCGGCACGCTCATTCCCGACGTGCCCGTGACTACGCAGCCACCACAGCCCACGGTCGCCTCTGGATGGCCGGAGCACGGTCTCGACACGACGGAGATCCAGCTCGGAAAGGGATGGCCGAAGCTTCCGCCGACATCCGCGATCAAGACAGCGGATCCCGCACAGTCGATCCGATCGCTCGTACAGAACACCGCGAATCCGCAGAAGGCGACGAAGGAGACACCCGACATCTCGTCGATCTCCGTCGACTCCAACGTGCTCTTCGCCTTCAACGAGTCGACGCTCACACCGCAGGCGAACAGCTTGCTGGCGGATGTCGCGGCCAAGCTCCAGAAGGCAGGCACGGGCACCGTCTCGATCGTGGGATACACGGATGACATCGGAGACGACGCCGCCAACCTGACCCTGTCGCAGGCGCGGGCGCAGTCCGTGCTCACGGCGCTGTCGAAACTCGTCACCAAGCCGGGGATCACGTTCACGGCCTCCGGCATGGGCGAGCAGGATCCGGTCGCCGACAACAGCACTCCGGAGGGCCGGCAGCTGAACCGTCGCGTCACGATCACGTTCACGAAGGCAGGCAAGTGATGGAGCAGTCGAAGCGACGTCCTGTCGTCGTCGTGGCAGCGGCCGCCGCGTTGGTTCTGGCCTTGTGCGGGTGCACCGGTCCCACGCATCCGTCGTCCACGACGTCAGCAACGCCGAGCGCGGGCGCGACAGAACTGCCGGTGAAGGATGCCATCGCGAAGATCATGGCGAACGGCAAGGACCTGCCCGTGCTGGGCACGTCGAACGGCACGATCAACGGCCCCGGCGATCAGCCGGCGAAGGTCGTCGCTCAGGTGCTGCAGGTGAGTGCGACGTCGGACGCGACGCTCGTCGTGTGGCGGTTGGGGAGCGCGACGCATCAGACCGTGAGCACGACCTCGATCCAGCTCTCGCATCCACCGCTGTTCGACACCCGGTTGCTCGGCGTGGTCGACCCGAGGGCGAAGATCACCTACCGGCCATACACCTATGTGCCCATTCAGGGGAACGGCGAAGACAACTCCTGCCTGTGCAGTGACCTTCCGAGCCAGGTCGATGGCGAAGGCGAGCTGCTCTACGCCGTAGTGCCTCCGCTGCCGAGCTCGGTGAAGTCGGTCGATCTCACACTGCCCGGATTCGCCGACATCAAGGGCATCAAGGTCGGGCGCTCGAAGTAGCAGGCCGGCGTAGCCTGGCGCCCATGGGCACCATCACCGTGGATGACGTGGCTCGGCGACGTGACGCACTGGAACGCTCGCTCGGCCTGTGGGTTCCCCGCTCGCTCCCTGCGGCGTTCGACGAGGCGGCAGGCAGGCATCCACACCGTCCGTATGTGATCACGGATGCCCGCACCCTCACCTACGCGGAGGTCGCGGAGCGCTCCCGCCGCCTTGCCGTCGGCCTCCTCGAACTCGGCGTGCAACTCGGCGACCGCGTCGCCATGCTGATGGACACCCGCCTGGACTACCCGGTGGTCAAGCTCGCGATCGCACGCGCCGGGGCCATCGCGGTCGCACTGAACTACTCGTACAAGGGCGACGAGATCGTGCAACGGCTGCGGCAGTCCGGCGCGAGCGTGCTCATCAGCATCGACGCGTCGGTGGCGACGAACTTCCTCGCTGTCTTCGACGAACGCTTCCCCGGATGGGAGAGCGGCGTGCGCAGCACGGAGGCACCCGCGCTGCGCACGATCGTGCTCGCGGAGCACGGATGGCGATCGGGCGCGCTGACCGTTCCCGGCCTCTCCCGGGAGGCGGACGATGCCCGGCTGGAAGCCGTCGTCGCAGACATCCGTGCCGACGATGTCGCCGACATCGTCTTCACCTCGGGCACGACGGGCCACGCCCTCGGCGGGCAAGATCCAGAAGTATCCGCTGGTGCAGCGTATGCTCGAGTAATTCTCATGTTCTGACTGCGTTCGGGTCGCGTGGAGCTTCTGAGGGGAGGATGCCACAGTGGCGGGCGACGACGAACGCGGACGGATCACGCGCAGACAGGCACTGATCGGCGCGGGCGGTGTGATCGTGGTCGGTGCGGCCGCCTTCACGGTGACGCAGTTGACACGTGGCGACGGTGCGACGCCCGCCGCGGATCCGCTGCCGGTGCGGCAGGGAACATCCTCGCGTCCCGGCGTGACGCTTCAGGCGACCGCGTTCTGCGGCATCTACTACGTCAAGCCGACGATCAAGCTGTCGGGGTCCACGACCCAGATGAACACGTTCAAGCTCGACCAGCCGATCGGGGCGACGAGCTGGCAGGTACTGGATGCTCACGGTGCTCGCGTCGCTCACGGATCCATGTCGGCAGGCGAAAAGTCGATCACCGTCTGCCGGGGCGGCGTGTGGAAGGGTGGCGCCGAGGCCGTGCCCGGACACTACACCGTTCTCACGAACGCAGGGCGGCACGGTGTCGCCACCGGCAGCTTGGTTCTGTGTCCGCCCACGAAGCTCTCCATGCCGACCAGCCCGCCGGAGATCGGCGCCTGGCTCGCCGTCGCACCCGACCGCGACCTCTACTCGTTCCAGCCGGGCAAGTCGGCAGACATTGTCGCGGCGCTGAAAGGCGATCCGTACTTCGCATCACCGCAGGATCCCGCGCGTCCCCGCCGGGTCTGGGTCGCACCGCAGCCGCAGGCGCAGGCCCCGACGGCCAGCCCTACCGCGCAGGAGTGGGGCGATCTGGCCGCGACGCTGAAAGCGGCCGGTCACTCCGGGGCCTATTACGAGTGCCCGACCAACGAGCCGGAAAACGGCGGCTGGAAGCTGCCCGAGGTTATCTCGTACTGGACGCGGTGCCGGCAGGCCATCCTGAAGGCCGACCCGACCGCGCACGTGATGGGATTCGACTCGGCCGGAATCATGGCATCCAGCTCGCTGAGCGATCTCGGCCAGTTCCTCGCCGCATGCCCCGTGGATGCCGTCACCGACCACTTGGAGGACTCGCACAAGAACCTGTCGAACATCGTCGCCCTTCGGCAGCTGTTCGGAGCGCTTGACCGTGAGTTCGCGGCCTCGGGCAGGCCGGGGCTCGACCTGTGGCTCACCGAAACCGGCATCAACGGCGGCGGGTACAGCGTGCTCCAGCCGCGAAGGGATGCCCGGCAGCGCACTGTGCTCCGGCTCGTGTTCGAGTCGTACGGCTGGCCGAAGGAGCAGAGCTACGACTTCCGCGTCTTCGACGCTTTCGGATCCGGCCTGAGCACCTACATGATCGACTCGGTCAACGGTGGCTCGACGGGGAACATCCGTGCGGGCGGGTACGCCCTCCACGTCATGTCGGAGGCGCTGCACGGGACCACGTGCACTCGCGAGCATCCGCCGGCGAAGCTCAGCTTCGGCCCGACGGGGGGAGTGGGCGACAGCCTCTTCGCGGGACTGCACTATCGAGGGCGAGAGCGCGACGTCGTGGTGCTGGCGACCAATGGTATGGAGCGTGCGGCGGTCGACTTGCGGGTCTCGGCATCGGGGACCGTCCAGGTCTGGGACGGGATGGGCGTGCCCACGAGTGTGCAGGTCAACGGCGGCATCGCGCGGATCCAACTGGATGACCTGCTCACCTACGTCTTCCTCCCCTCCGGGAGCACGGTCGACGTCGAGCCGGGGTGGTGGTCGCAGCTCACCGATATAGCGCGGGGCAAGAAGGTGCGCGCGCCGTCCGGCGATGCCGCCGTGCTCACCAAAGGCACGTTCGGTGCCAACCTGCAGGGCGGAACCGTGCCGGTGGCGGCTCAGCCGTACGTCGCCACGACTCTGCCTGCGACGTTCGCGATGAAGACGAGCAAGCCGGCAAAGGGGTTCGCCCTTTTCACCGGAGGACCTGCGTGGCAGACCGCGGGCGGCTCGCTCGTCGCGTTCGACATCTCAGTAGATGGCAAGAAGGTCTACTCCTACGAATGCGCCTCAGCGGCCACCTTGCCCATCCCGTCGCCGTCGTCGCAGAACAGTTCGGATGCCTGCCTCTACACGACGTACTGGACCGGTCCCTTCGCGTGGCTGGAGCAGGTCGACATCCCGGCCGGCACAGTGGAGCTGACCGTGACGAAGGCGAGCTACGGTGGCCAGCCCGATGAGCTGGGATCGGCCGCGCCGGGGAGTAACGGCAAGGAGAACGACGCCCAGGCGGTGCACCTCGCGGCCTGGCAGCTTTTCGGTTGACTCAGTCGTCACAGCGAGTCCCGGCCGTGTCACACAACGCGTGCGTCTTCGGGCCCAACTCCGCAGGTTCTGAGACACGCGGGTCCCACTTGCGAAGGCCCTGATCGATTCCGACGGGGTCGTCGCTCCGTGCTAAAGTCTCATACGCACAAGGGGCTATGGCGCAGTTGGTAGCGCGTCTCGTTCGCAATGAGAAGGTCCGGGGTTCGAATCCCCGTAGCTCCACCAAAGACTTACCGAGTCCGACGAGCGTGTCTTACGTCAACGGCTGTTCGTAGTGCCGTTCCTAGGTTGACGTTTCATCCGCCCGCCGAGGCTCTTGCTCCGTCGTTGGCGAACCCTGGCACGAGCGGCCGCAACCCATACAGCCTTCATCACTCACCACGTGATCGATGGTGGTACCGCCAGGGACTCCCTCTGCCGGCGAAGACCGACCTACCGTTGAAGCCATGAGCGACACGAATTTCGACCAGATCTTCCCGCTCGGGGAGAAGAACGACGCCTACGCGAAGTACTTCGTCGGGCAGAGCTACCTGGCACCGCTGGCTTCGGGGAGCGTCCCGGTGAGCAACGTGTCGTTCGAGCCCGGGTGCCGCAACAACTGGCACATCCATCACGGCACTGACGGAGGCGGCGACCAGATCCTGCTGTGCACCGCCGGCAGCGGCTGGTACCAGGCCGAGGGCGAAGAGCCCGTCAGCATGGAGCCCGGATCGGTGATCCGGGTTCCCGCCGGCACCAAGCACTGGCACGGCGCGAAGGCCGGTTCGTGGTTCTCCCACCTCGCGTTCATCACGCCTGGCGACGGCGTCAGCAACGAATGGCTCGAGCCCGTCACCGACGAGGTGTACGGCACTTTGCCGCGATAAGCGAGAGGAGAACTTTCACATGGCTGAAAAGGTCACAGCGGGCAGGGACGCGCTCGGCGACTTCGCCCCGACGTTCGCCGCCCTCAACGACGATGTGCTCTTCGGACAGGTGTGGTCTCGCGAGGAGCAGCTCTCCCCGCGCATCCGCAGCATCGTCACGGTAACCGCGCTGATGTCCAGCGGTGTGCTCGACAGCTCGCTGCAGCACCACATCGAACGCGCGAAGGGCAACGGCGTCACCGCCGAGGAGATGGCCGAAGTGCTGACGCATGCGGCGTTCTACGCCGGCTGGCCCAAGGCGTGGGCTGCGTTCAGGATGGCCAAGGACGTCTCCGGCGCGTAAGGATGCCGGTGACCGAATCTGCTGGTCACCGAGCCGTTGTCGCATCCGGGATACGAGGTCGCCGTCTCCTCACCATCGTGGGCCGAACTCGGCTATGACTTCATTGGTCTGGAGCACCTCGTCACGCTGATCAGTGCGTAAGTCAGCTGTCGAACACGTGCACCAGTTCGTCGATGAACGCGCCGAACGTGGTCGAGCGGCGGGTGATCGCCAGCACCGCGTCGCGGTCGCTGAACACCTCGACGAACTGATCGAACACCGCCTGGAACCCGCTCCTTTCCAGAGCGTTGAACGCGATGAAGGCGATCACGTTCACCCTGGCATCGCCCCAGTCCATCGCCTGGTCGTTGACCACGATCGCGATCGCGGTCTCCGGCGCGGTCATCGCCATCGCGTGCGGGATCGCGAGGGTGTCGGTGAACGCGGTTGACGACATCCGCTCGCGCTCCACGGCGCCCTCGACGTAGGCGTCGTCGACGAGGCCCTTGGCACGCATCCGCTCGCCGAGCAGGCGGATCATGGCGAACTCGTCGGGGGCGTACAGGTTGCGGAAGAACAGGGACTCGTCGAAGTACTCGAGCAGCTCCCGCTTGATGCCGGCGCGTCTGCGGTGCCGGCGGATGCGTGCGACTGCCGCACGCACGGCATCCGCGTCGGCACGGGTGAGGAACGGGCCGATCACGATGACGTCGTTCCGCGGCGTCGACGGCGGAATGGTCGTGAGCACGAGGTCGGTACCGAGTGACTCCCAATCCGGGTCGGCGCCGGTCGCCACGGTGGTCACAAGGATGTCGTCGCCCAGCTCCCGTTCGATGCGCTCTCGCAAGAGCCGGTGGATGTCGTAGTAGCCAGGGCAGATGAGTGCGCAGGTGACGGCATCCGTGCGCCTGGACTGCTGTTCGAGATGCGCTCCGACGTGCATGGCGATGTAGGCGATCTCGTCATCGGTAACCTGGATGCCGGCACTCTGCTGCAACTTCGACGCGACGTACACGGCCACCTCGTAGATGAGCGCGTACGTGGTCTTGATCGACCGGGTGAGCGGGTTGCGCGAGTAGTTGCGCTCGCTCGCCCTGGCCAGCAGGTTCTGCACGTGCAGGGCGAGGCGCATGGTGAACGGACCGTCGCGCAGGTCGATGGCGTAGCGGTCGGATGCCTCGGCAAGGATCGTGCTCACCGTGTTCACCACGTCCGGTCGCAGGTAGCTTTCGACGGCTGCCTCGTTGCGGTCGTTGCCCGGCGCTAGCACGCGAGTCGCGAGCAGGATCGCGAGCTGGTCGTACTCCTCGTCGTCGAGCTCGGTCTCGAAGTACTGGGGGACGAGCCGTCCCAACGTCGCCGCGGTGGCCGAGATCTCCGGGTCGACGACGGCGTCGCGCTGCGGCAGGTTCCCGCCGCGGGAGGACCGGTGGACGGCGATGGCGACGTGCAGGAGCACGTCGTTGATGCCGTACTCGTTGACGAAGTATCCGCGGTGGTCGAGCTCGCGGGAGAGGTCGCGCTTGAAGCCGGAGAGGCCGGCCAGGCCGAACTCGCTCTCGATGCGGGTCAGGCTCACGATCACCTCGTCGGACTCCTGACGGATGAGCCGGCTCAGCATGCGACGCCGGTCCAGCTCGGATCCCTGCAGCACGACGGCGCTTCCGTGGCGCGAGAGGGAGAGTCCGCTGTCGTCGAGCACCCGGCGCACACGCGAGAGGTCCGACTCCACGGTCGACTCGCTCACGAACGCTGCCTCTGCCTCGGAGTAGACATCGAGACCGTCGACGTCGTCGAGCAGGCGTCGAAGAAGCCGGCGCACCCGAGCGGACGGCGTATCGGACGCGCGATCGGCCCCCGTGAGCCGCGCTCGGTAGGCGGCGTAGGCATCCGTGTTGAGTCGGTAGCCCTGCGCCGACGAACTGACCACATCGCGAGAGTCGGGGGAGTCCTTCAGCTCACCGACGTAGCTGCGAATGCTACGCGGCGTGACGCCGACGTGATCGGCGAGCTCTGCGGCCGTCACCCAGTCGCCCACACGGGCGAGGTAGTCGAGCAGCTTCGCCTGCCTGCTGCTGATCACGGCTCACCTCCACGCGCCATCGCACGGACTTCGGATGCATCCCTCGGGGCGGCGCACATCGACGAACGGGCGAAGCAGCGCACGGGACCTGACGCCGAGTCAAGCACGCCAGGGCTCGCGCGTGCGCGACCGGGACGAGGATTTCCGGGGGTGCGGAAACAAGACGCGACCTTCCGGGAGTGCGGAAGCAAGCATCCTGGCGCCGCGACCGCGACCGGGCGAGCATGGGGTCATGACGACGAGGTCGGGCGACGGCGAGCCGACGCAGATTACGGAGCCGCTGAGGGTGCTGGTCATTTGTGGTGCGGGGGCATCGAGCACCTTCGTGTCGCTGTGGATGCGTGCCGCCGCCGCCGCTCGCGGACATCGCGTCATCGTGACCGCATCGAGCACCTCGGCGCTCGCCGACGACGCGGTCGGCGCCGACGTCGTGCTGGTCGGACCTCACCTGGCCGACCAGTACGACGCCATCGCGGAAGAGCTGGCACGGATTCGGGTGGCGGCGGCGCTGCTGCCGGAGTCGGTGATCCGCGACAGGTCCGGCGACGCAGCACTGGATATCGCTCTGGCCGCCGCGGATGACACGAGTCGGGTCGAGTAGGAACAGCAAGTCGAACACGACGGGGAGAGAGACGAACATGGCGCAACGCACGGTGCAGGTCGGGTCGCAGCACGGGCTGCACGCCCGGCCGGCGAAGCTCTTCGTCAAGGCCGTCGAGGCGAGCGGGATGCCGGTACGCATCGCGAAAGGCACAGGGGAACCGGTGAACGCGTCGAGCATCTTCGCCGTCATCGCGCTGGGCATCGACCACGGCGACACGGTGACGCTCAGCTGCGATCATCCGGAGTCATCCGCCGTGCTGGACTCGCTCTCCGAAGTTCTGGTGTTCGACCATGACAACGCCTGAACTCGCGACCCGACCGGATGCCAGCACGACGCCGGGGCGTGTGCTCCAGGGCGTCGGCATCGGCCAGGCTGTGGTCGTCGGCCGAGTGCTTCGCGCCGCGGACCCCATCGCCGAACCCCTGCCGCAGCCGGCCGATGCTCCCGCAGACGACGAGCTGCGCCGCGCACGTGAAGCCGTCACGGTCGTCGCGGACTACCTCGACGACCGTGCCGAGCAGCTCGGCGGTCTCGCGGGCGACGTGCTCGAGGCGCAGGCCATGATCGTGCGCGACGAGACCCTGGATGCCGAACTCGAGCGGCGCATCCGGAGCGGGCTCGCCGCCGAGCGCGCCGTGTTCGAGGCGTGCCACGAACTGCGGGCACGGCTCATCGAGCTCGGCGGATACTTCGCCGAACGTGCGGGCGACCTCGACGACCTCGCTCAGCGGCTCATCGCCGAGCTGCTCGGCGTTCAGGTGCCCGGCCTCCCCGACGCAGACGAGCCGTTCGTGCTCGTCGCCCGCGACCTCTCGCCGGCCGACACGGCTGAACTCGACCTCGACCGAGTGCTCGCCCTCGTGACGAGTGACGGCGGTCCCACCTCGCACACCGCCATCCTCGCCAGGGACAAGGGCATCGTCGCGGTCGTCGGCTGCGCCGGCGCGACGGAGCTCGCCGACGGCGACACAGTCATCGTCGACGCGGAGGCGGGCACGGTCGTGCGGGAGCCGAACACTGCGGAGCGCGCAGCAGCGAGCCAACGAGCGGAGCGGCTGCAGGATGCCCGCACCGCGGCATCCGGTCCGGGTCGCCTCGCCGACGGCACGCCGGTTCCGTTGCTCGTGAACCTCGGTTCCGGCGACGCGGCCGCTGCGATCGCCGCCGGTGCCGAGGGCGTCGGACTGTTCCGCACCGAGTTCCTGTTCCTCGGCCGCGAACAGGCGCCGAGCGTGGCCGAGCAGCGCGACGAGTACGTGAAGCTGCTGAGCGCGTTCACGGCGCAGCGTTCCGGCGACGCGGCATCGCCCAAGGTCGTGGTACGGGTTCTGGATGCCGGCGCCGACAAGCCCCTCCCGTTCCTGAACGAAACCGCGGAAGAGAACCCGGCGCTCGGCGTACGCGGCATTCGCGCGCTCCGAGCACGCGAGAACGTGCTGCACGACCAGCTGGCGGCCCTCGCCGCCGCCCAAGCGCAGACCGGCGCCGACCTCTGGGTGATGGCGCCCATGGTCGCCACGACCGAGGAGGCCGCGTACTTCACGCGCATGGCCCGCGAGCACGGGCTGAAGACGGCCGGAGTCATGGTCGAGGTGCCGTCCGCTGCGCTCATCGCCGATCGCATCCTCGCCGAGTGCGACTTCGTCTCGATCGGCACGAACGACCTCACGCAGTACACGCTCGCCGCCGACCGGATGCTCGGCGCGGTGTCGGCGCTGCAGAGCCCCTGGCATCCCGCCGTCTTGCGCCTCATCGGCGAGGTCGGCTCAGCCGGACGAACGGCAGGCAAGCCGGTCGGTGTGTGCGGCGAGGCCGCCGCCGACCCGATGCTCGCCGCGGTGCTCACCGGACTCGGCGTCACCACGCTCTCCATGGCGCCGACGGCGCTCGCCGATGTGCGGGCATCCTTGCGGCGCTTCACGTCCGAGCAGACACAGCGGCTGGCCGGGCTCGCGCTCGCCGCCGACTCAGCAGACTCCGCCAGGAGCGCAGTGCGCGACGCCGTCCGCGCCATCGCACCCTGACGCCATAAGCCCCCGCAGCACCTGAAGAATCGGAGTAATCCATCATGACGACGACGTCAGTCGCGAAACCGAGGGGCGCCCGCGTACGCGTGCAGCGCTTCGGCACCTTCCTCTCCGGGATGGTGATGCCGAACATTCCGGCGTTCATCGCCTGGGGACTCATCACGGCGTTCTTCATCGCCACCGGCTGGGCGCCCAGCGGCATACTCGGCGGCTTCGGAAATGCGGCCGACATCGGCTGGCAGGGCGCGGCGACACAGCTGGCGCAGGATGCCAACGGCCACACCTTCACGCAGTACGTCGGCCTCGTGGGTCCGATGATCACCTACCTGCTGCCGCTACTCATCGCCAACACCGGAGGCCGCATGGTCTACGGCGTGCGCGGCGGTGTGGTCGGCACCATCGCAACCATGGGCGTGATCGTGGGTACGAACATCCCGATGTTCATCGGCGCCATGATCATGGGCCCGCTCGGTGCCTTCGTGATGAAGCACCTCGACCGCATCTGGGACGGCAAGATCAAGGCCGGGTTCGAGATGCTGGTGAACAACTTCTCCGCAGGCATCGTCGGCGGTGCGCTCGCGATCGCCGGGTTCTTCGGCATCGCACCGCTTGTGGAGTGGCTCAGCGACCTGCTCGGCGCCGGAGTGAACTGGCTGGTCGGTGCGCATCTGCTGCCGCTGGTGAGCATCCTCATCGAGCCGGGCAAGGTGCTGTTCCTCAACAACGCCATCAACCACGGCGTGCTCGACCCGCTGGGCATCCAGCAGGCGCACGACACGGGCAAGTCGATCCTGTTCCTGCTGGAGACGAACCCGGGACCGGGCCTCGGCATCCTCATCGCGTACTCGATCTTCGGCCTCGGCATCGCGCGGGCCAGCGCGCCGGGAGCCATCCTCATCGAGTTCGTGGGCGGCATCCACGAGATCTACTTCCCTTACGTGCTGATGAAGCCCATCCTCGTGCTCGCCGCGATCGGTGGCGGGATGACCGGCGTCGCGATCAACGTCGCCTTCCACACGGGACTCGTCGCGCCGGCATCGCCGGGAAGCATCATCGCCATCCTCATCCAGACCGCACGAGGCGACTGGATCGGCGTCACGCTCGCCGTGCTCGGCGCGACCGCCGTGTCGTTCCTGATCTCCTCCGTGGTGCTGCGGGCGACGCGCAAGCGCGACCTCGCCGCTGGCAACGAGGATGCCTTCGCGTCCGCGGTCGCGCAGACCGAGGCGAACAAGGGCAAGAAGAGCTCCGTGCTCGGCTCGCTCGTCAACGAGGCGGAGACCGACACCGGCGACGCTCAGGGCGACGCGACGAGGCGACTGGTGCGCAACATCGTGTTCGCGTGCGACGCCGGCATGGGTTCGAGCGCGATGGGCGCATCCGTGCTGCGCAGCAAGTTCAAGAAGGCCGGCATCACCGATGTGCGGGTGCGCAACGAGGCGATCGCCAACCTGGAGGGCGACGCGGACCTCGTGGTCACGCAGCGCGAGCTCACCGATCGCGCCAGGGAGAAGTCACCCGGCTCGATCCACGTGTCGGTGGACAACTTCATGAACAGCCCGCGCTACGACGAGGTCGTGCAGCTTGTTGCCGAGAGTCAGGCGGCCGCCGAGGGCGGATCCACCCCGAACGATGACGAGATGGAGCCGGCGAAGCGATGAGCGACATCCTGACGCGGGAGAGCGTCGTGGCGGCCGGGTCGGCGACGACTAGGGACGAAGCTGTACGTGAGGTGGGCCGACTGCTGGTTCAGGCGGGCGCCGTGCACGAGGGATACCTGGATGCCATGCTCCAGCGGGAGCAGACCGTCTCGACGTACATGGGCAACCTGCTGGCCATTCCGCACGGCACGAACGACGCGAAGGGCGAGATCGTGCGCTCCGCGCTCGCGTTCGTGAGGTACGAGCATCCGATCGACTGGGGCGGCGACGACGTGCGCTTCGCGCTCGGGATCGCCGGTCTCGACAACGAGCACCTCGACATCCTGTCGCGCATCGCGGTGCTGTTCGCCGATGCCGACGACGTGCAGCGGCTGCTGGACGCTGCCGACGCCGACGCGATCTTCGCGCTGCTGTCCGAGGTGAACGACGATGAAGACGTCGATGCGCGCGAGGTGACCACGTGACCACCGCGGTGCAGTTCGGCGCGGGCAACATCGGCCGCGGCTTCATCGGCCAGTTGCTGCACGACTCCGGCTATGAGGTGATCTTCGTCGACGTCGCGGATGCTCTCATCGACGCCCTCGACACCGCTCGCGAGTACCGCGTGGTCGCGGTCGGCGACAGCACGACCACCGACACGGTGTCCGGGTTCCGCGCGCTGAACAGCGCGCGCGACCCGGGCGCCGTCGCCGCCGCGATCGCGGACGCCGACATCGTCACGACGGCGGTCGGAGTGCGCGTGCTGCCGCTGGTGGCACCGGTGATCGCTTCGGGCCTCCTGGCGCGTTCCGCGGATCGTGGACCGGTCGCGGTGATGGCGTGCGAGAACGCGGTCGCGGCGACGGATGCCCTCGCCGCGGCCATCGCCGCCGCCGTCACCGACCAGCAGTGGTCGGTCATCGGGGAGCGCGCCGTGTTCGCCAACACGGCCGTCGACCGCATCGTCCCGGTGCAGCAGGCGCACAGCGGGCTGGACGTGATCGTCGAGGACTTCTCCGAGTGGGTGGTGGAGGACGGCCCGTTCGACGGCCGTCCGCCGCGGCTCGACGGCGCCAAGTTCGTGCACGGCCTTGCGCCGTACATCGAGCGCAAGCTCTTCACGGTCAACACCGGGCACGCCACCGCCGCGTACTGCGGGCACCTGGTCGGCGCACGCACCATCTCCGAGGCGCTGGAGCATCCGGGCGTGTCGGCCGCCGTCGCGGCCGCGCTCGAGGAGACTTCCGCGGCACTCGTCGCCCGGCACGGCATCGACCCGGACGAGCAGGCGGCGTACCGGCAGCGCATCCTCGACCGGTTCCGCAACGTGCACCTGGACGACGAGGTGGAACGCGTCGCCCGCGAGCCGTTGCGCAAGCTGGGCAGGCATGACCGGTTCGTCGCACCGGCAGCGGAGCTCGCCGAGCGCGGCACTGTGCCGTTGGCCCTCCTGCACGCGATCGGCGCCGCGCTGAGGTACCGCTCCGACGCCGACGAGCAGTCGCAGCAGCTGGGCGAACTGCTGAGACACGACGACCCCATCGAGGCGGTCGAGCGGATCACGGGGCTCGCGCACGGGCATCCGCTGTTCGCGCCGCTCGCCGTGGTCGCCGACGCTGCGAAGCGCGACGAATCGAGGATGCTCGCGGGCGCCTGAGCACGCGGCGCGTGCTTCGCGCCACACGTATCGGCATCCGCTACACGTATCGGCATCCGCTACACGAATGTTCGGTAGCGGATGCCGATTCCCGTAGCGGATGCCGATCTGTGTAGCGGATGCGAGTTCCGGCGCTCGCATGCGGCGGGTCTGGCGCCGCTGTGGTGCGTCTCTTCCTCCCCAGGTCGCAGGGTTGTGTGGTTATCAACAGGCCAGGTCAGAGCTGGTTGCCGTTGTCGAGGAATGTCGGTGGCGTGGCCTAGCTTCGAGGGTATGAACGACGTGGATCTGGCCCCGGCACTGGAGGGTGATGCCGCCTTCTGGGAGGAGCTTGCGGATGCTTCGTTGTTCGACGAGTCGGCCGAGCTGGCGTTCCTGGACCGGCCCGCGCGTTCGTCGACAGAGGGGTTCGTGTCGTCGGTGCGGACCGATTCCGGTGAAGCGTTGATGCGGTCGTTGTTCGAGGACGCCGTCTCCTCCCAGACGTTGGTGAACCTGGAAGCAGCACGGCAACTGTTCGCAGTAGGTCGGGCGTTCGAGTACGCCAGGGAAGAGCCGCGGATCTATGTCCCGGTGGGTGCGGTGGAGCGGGATCCGCGGGCGGAGGAGGTGGACTTCGCGGTCCGGGCTGTCGCGTTCGACCTGGCTCAGTGGTTGCACCTGAGTGAGAACACGGTCCGTTCCATGGCGTGGCAAGCCGAAGTCCTGAACAGGTCGCTGCCCCGGTTGAAGGACCTGTTCGTCTCGGGTCGGATCAGCCCGCAGCATGTGCGTGCCGTGGTGGAAGCCTGCACCGGGCTGCCGGATGCTGCCGCGTACGACACCTATGACGAACGGATGGCGGGGATTGTCGAGAAGCTGAACCCTGGCGTGTTCGCCCGCCGGTGCCGCCTGTTGCGGGAACGGTTGTGTGCGGGCACGCTGCAGGAGCGGCATGAGGACGCCCACACCCGACGACGTGTGGTGGTGGAGGCGGCCGCGGATGCGATGGGCTGGTTGAACCTCCACGCCTCGGTAATGGACCTCGCGCAGATCGAAGTCGCCCTCACCGCCAAAGCCCGCCGGTTGCGTACCCTGCCGGGTGAGACCCGCACCCTGGATCAGTTGCGTGCCGACCTGGCCGTGCAGTGGCTGAAAGGCGACACCACCGGCGAAGAAGGCCGTGCGGGTGTGCGCCCGTTCGTGTTGATCGACGATGCCGGCCGGTTCGCTGAGCTCCTCGGGTACTGGCCGATCCCCCCGAAGCAGGCGGCAGCCGCACTGCGGGACGCACCCTCGTTCCGGAAAGTCCTCGCGGACCCGATCCGTCCGGCGGTGTTGAACCTGGACACCACACGGTACCGTCCGACCCCGGACCAGAAGACCTGGCTCACGTTGAAGTTCGGGCTCGATGAGGACGCGACCCCGTTCCTACCGGTCGGGATCGTCACCGGCGCCGATGTCGATCACGTCATCGAACGACAACACGGCGGCCCCACGAACGTGCGGAACCTGGCCCCGTTCAAACCGAGACTGCACCGGATGAAGACCGTGACCAGGATCCGATTGGACCCCAAACCCGACGGCGGCATCCGAGTGAGAACACCCACCGGATACGACAGCGACCCACCACCCTTCTGACCGAAGCGACCGTCTCGCCGAGGGAAAGCTTCCGTCGGCGAGAGAACATCCGAGGCCCTGCCAGGCTCGGTTCATGACGTCGGACTCACGCGTTTCGCTCTGGCCGGCCGCGGGCGTGCGTGCGCACGCGGGCAACCTCGAACTGCGCTGAATCGACTTGCGCCGGTGGCGCGTCAAGCCCTTCCCGCTGTGAGTGCCGACGCCGACGATGTGATCGGCTGGTCGATGCGGGCGCCGCGTCGACCCGGCGCGGCAGATAGATGGCCACCAGATGTCGACGGGAGGGCGCAGTGCACGACGCGGTGCACCCGAGGGGGCGGCAGCAGAAGCGTGCAGGAAAGGCATCCTCTCCCGTCGGTGTCGCGGCCCTGGCCCTCGGCGTTCTGGCCGGCATCGGCGGATTCCTCGACACCGGCGGCGTGATCACCGCGGTCTCCGCCGGCGCCCGCTTCG
Organism: Humibacter ginsengisoli; assembly: GCF_054780095.1. NCBI lineage: Bacteria > Bacillati > Actinomycetota > Actinomycetes > Micrococcales > Microbacteriaceae > Humibacter > Humibacter ginsengisoli. The sequence goes on along the minus strand of NZ_BAAGWZ010000006.1, from coordinate 964,773 downwards.
ACTTCGCGCTGCTCTGGACCGTCGTCTTCGGTCTGGTCGGATTCTCGGTGTTCGCGGAGATGTCGGGCCGGGTCGCCGTCTCGTCGTCCCAGCCGACGTACGAGGTGATCCGAACGAGGCTGGGGCCGAGGCTCGGGGCGATACCGCTGGTGGCGAACGTGGTCGTGCACGTGCTCGTACTCGCGGTCGACCTGATCGGCATGTCGCTCGCACTTCAGCTGCTGACCGGCGCGCCCTATCGGGTGTGGGTTCCGATCGTCGCCGTCGCGCTCGCATCCGCGCTCTGGTTCCTCAGCTTCTCGAAGGTCGACACAGCGGCCGCCCTCGCCGGACTCACAATGCTGGTGATGATCGCGGCGATGGCCGCGCTCGCGCCGGACTGGCAACGCGTCGGCATCTCGCTCGTGCATCCTCAGTTGAAGTCGTCGTACTCCATTCCGACCTATCTGTTCGCCACCGCGTCGCTCGTCGGCTCGTTCATGACGCCGTACCAGTTCGACTTCTACTCCTCGGGAGCCATCGAGGAGGGCTGGACCGGGCGCGACCTCAGGAAGAACCGCATCGTCGCCGTGATCGGCACCATCGTCGGGGCCGCCCTCACGCTCGCCGTCATGGGTGCCGGGGCGAAGGCGCTGTATCCGTACGCGCACGCCGTCGACTCGATCAAGGCTGCGGCGGCGCCCGCGGTGAAGGCGTTCGGCGAGATCGGATTCGTCGTCTTCGTGATCGGCGTGTTCTCGGTGTCCCTGGCCGCGTGCGTCGAGCTGTGCCTCTCCGGCGGTTACGGCGTGGCGCAGTACTTCGGGTGGGAATGGGGCAAGAGCGGGTCCCCGCGCAGCGCCCCGATGTTCAACGCGATCATCCTGGTCATGATCGCCGTGGCCGCCGTCATCGACCTGTCCGGCATCGATCCGATCCAGTTCGCCGTCATCACGATGGCCTTCGGGGCGGCCGCCCTGCCGTTCACGTTCGGCCCGCTGCTGCTGGTGGCCAACGACCGGCAATTCATGGGAAAGCTGCGCAACACGCTGCCCATCAACATCGTCGCCGGCATCGTGCTCACCGTGCTCGCGGCGATCACGATCGCGACCATTCCTCTACTGGTGATCACCGGTGGCAACTTCTGATCGCGCTGAAGGCGCACGGATGCCCGCCCCTCCGACGGGAGGTGCGCGCGACGATGGTCCTTGGCTGGCTGTGTCGCAGGTCATGAACCACGCCATCCTGGACCGCAACGGCCGCCGCGCGGGACGCGTCGACGACGTGCTTTTCGACGTCTCGGACGAAGCTCGGCAGGGTGACGGATCCACGGCGGGCCGCGCATCGCGTGCGCTCGTGCTGCGTGCTGTCGTCTCGGGCCCGCTGCCCCGGCCGACACCGCGGGTGCTCCGATCGTTCTTCCGCCTGTCCTACCTGGCATGCGGCATCCGTGACCCGCGTCCTGCGGTCGTCGACTGGCGGCACGTCGAGGCGATCGACGCGCTCGTGCACCTCGACGTCGACCGGGACGAAGCGGGGCTGCGCACGGTGGATCGCTCGGTCCTGCGGGTCATCGCGAGGATCCCTGGTTCTGCCGGTCGAGGGAACCAGGCCACACAGCCACCGAGCGTGCGCGTTCCTCCCGCCGATCGTGCGGGCTCCCCGGGCGGAGTCCGGGAACCGGCGAGGGAAGGCGGTCCGATCGAACGCTTCAGCACACGGAGGGGCACGCGCGTGCTCGACGAGCGGGGGAGCACGCTCGGCTACGTGGTCGACGTGATCGTTTCTCCCACCCAGGATCGGATGGTCGTCGGTCGGTTCGTACTGGTGCATCGGCGATTCGACCTGCTTCTGCACCGCTTCGCTCCGCGCGTCGACGCGTTCACGATCGAGGCAGACAGGGTGTGCGACATCACGGCTCGACCGTTCCGGCTGGGGGAGGCGACGTGATGGTGCAGGTCATTTCGTGGGCGGTCACCGTCCTGGTCTCCGCCGCCGTCGTGTCGTTCGTCGTCTCGGTCTTCGCCGTCGCCCGGCTGCCCGACGAGCGGCCAGAGGTGCACACGTTCGATCGCAACGGACATGAGATCGGTCCCCTTCAGAACCCAGGGGAGCAGATCGCTCCCGGTCGGTCCGGAGACCCGATCGGGCAGCGTCAGAACAAGAGCGAAGGATAAATTCGACGCATGACGGTACGTGCGGAGGTCTCCTGGGAGTTGGACGGCGTCACGATGGAGGGCACCATCGTGCGACCAGACGGCGCCGGACCGTTCCCCGCGGTGGTTCTCGTTGCAGGCAGCGGTCCCACCGACCGCGACTGGTGCTCGCCGCTCCTGCCGGGGCCCAACGGAAGCGGCCGGATGTTCGCCGAAGCGTTCGCCGAGCACGGCATCGCGTCGATCCGGTACGACAAGCGCGCATCCGGCCCGCACGTGATGGAGAACCTGCCGAAGCTCACCGGCAAGATGAGCATGCGGTCGCACCTCGACGAGCTCGCCGCCGCCGTGCACGTTCTCGCCGAGCAGGGCTACGTCGACCGATCGCGCATCGTCGGAATGGGGAACAGCGAAGGATGCCTGCACGTGCTGCACTACGTGACCGGCGAGCATCACACTTCCTTCGCCGGCGTGATTCTGGCCGCTCCTCCCGGCCGCCCGGTCGGCGATGTTCTGCTCGCGCAGCTGGGGCTGCAGGCGAGCCAGACTCCGGGAGGAGCCGATCTCATGCCCAAGGTCGAGGAGGCCGCCGAGCGGTACGCCGCGGGCGAGCCGATGGATCTCGACCCTGCTCTCCCGGAGAGCGTGCGGCAGGTGCTGAGCAGCTTCGAGGCACCGGCGAACCTGCCGCTTGCCCGCGAACTGTGGTCGGAGTCCGCCGCGGACGACATCGCCGAGCTGCGCATCCCCGCGCTCGTGCTGATCGGCGGCAGGGACGTGCAGGTGGACGTGCACGCAGACGGTGACCCGTTGCAGAAGGCGGCGCATGGGATGGCGAATGTGACGTTCGCGTTCCCCTCGAACGCGAATCACGTCTTCAAGCACGACACGCGCAGCCCAGGGGAGGTGGCGGCCACGCCGGGGAACGGTTACAACGCTCCAGGAACGCGCCTCGACCCGGAGAGCCTGAACACGATTCTCGGCTGGCTGGACGACGTCGTCGGACCGCTGCCCGATTAAGCAGGCTCTCCCGCGGAGCGGCGCGCCTCGTCGAGGTAGGAGTACGCGGTGACGCGTGAGATGCCGAGACGCACCGCGATCGTCTCGACCGACTTGCGCATCTGGGTCGCACCATTGGCATCTAGCCGCTGCAGTACCCCGACCTTGTCGTCGCGCGACATCTGGTTGACCGGCTTGCCGACCTCGCGGATCGCATCGGTGATCATGGCGTCCATCACCGAGACCAGGTCGCGCCCGAAGTACTCGTCGGGGGCAGACGGCGACTCGGCCTCTTGTGCAGGCAGCAGCGCGTCGAGCAGGAACCGCGCCTGCTGCACGGCGCTGAGGTCGACGTTGATGCAGAGTGCGGCGATGATGCGGCCCTCGCGGTTGCGGAAGTATGTGCTCGAGCAACGCAGCTCGCGGCCGTCGCTCGTGAACCCGCGGTAACCGAATGCGTCGTGGTCCCCGAGCGGATCCTTCTGCACCTCGAGCCCGATGCTCGTCGACGGGCCACCGACCTCGCGCCCCGTGACATGGCCATTCTCGATGGCGGCGATGGTGTGACCGAGGTCGACATCGGTGCCGTCGAGGTTGTGCAGCACGACCTCGCACGAAGGGCCGCCGGCGGTCGCGATGGCGTGCATCACCGGACGGAAAGTGGCGAGCACCTCGTCGGCGCTCTCGAAAGTGCCGGGCCTGAGCATGGGCCTCCTTCTTGTGCGGCGTGTGGGGAGCCGGATGCTCGCCACACTATCCCTCCCGACTTCGAGCTGAACGAAATGTTAACCGAGTAGACATTGTGTTCAGATAGGGCTACCTTAGCTCCCGAACCGCACCCCCGCCAGGTTCAGGAGTAAGGAGGCTCTGATGACCCAGGCATCCGGCGGCGCTCTGCCCGCCCGAAGCACGCTTTCCGCCAAACAGCGACGGATGGTCGCGGGCGGCGCCATCGGCACGCTCATGGAGTACTACGACTACTACCTGTACGGTCTCGCGTCGGCCGCGGTGTTCCCCGTCGTGTTCTTCTCGGGCGACGATCCGGTCGTCGCGCAGCTCTCCTCGTTCGCTACCTTCGCCGTCGGATTCTTCCTGCGTCCGGTCGGTGGGGTCATCTGGGGCATCGTCGGCGACCGAGCGGGACGCAAGACGGTGCTCATGATCACCGTGGTCGGCATGGGACTCGCGACGACAGGCATCGGCCTCATCCCCTCTGACAACACCATCGGGATCATCGCGCCCCTGCTGCTGCTGTTCTGTCGCATGCTCCAGGGATTCTTCGTGGGCGGTGAGATGGGCGGCGCGGCAACGATGGTCGTCGAGAACGCCCCGGTCGGGAAACACGGTATGTACGGTGCCTTCCTCATCTGTGGCGCCGGTGTCGCGAACATCGTCTCGGGTGGCCTCATGGCGGCCCTCGGCCTCACGGCGTCGTCATGGTTCCTCACCTGGGGATGGCGCCTTCCGTTCCTGTTCTCGATCGTGCTGGCGATCGTGGCGATTCTGCTCCGCCGTCAGCTCGAGGAGTCCGAGGAGTTCACCGCCACTCAGGCGTTGCAGATCCAAGCGGCAGGCAAGAAGGCGAACCCGCTGATCGAGGCGTTCCGGCATCCGAAGAACGCCATCATGGGCATCCTGATCGGTCTTCCGCAGTCGATCGCGGGCTACGTCGTGCTGACCTACGGCCTCGCGTTCATGGTCGGCGACAAGCACATACCGGCGTGGATGGGCTTCGCCGGAACCATGATCGTCGGTGTTCTGCAGGTCTTCGTCGCGCCCGCGTGGGGAGCGATCTCGGACCGGATCGGGCGCCGAACGGTCTACATCATCGGGTGCGTCGGCTTCGCGTGCATGGTCTACCCGAGCTTCATGCTCTTCAGCACCGGCAACATGTGGCTGATCTGGCTCGGCCAGATCCTCGGGTTCGTGCTGTTCGGCGTCGCCATGCAGGCGATCCTATCGACCATGCTGGTGGAGATGTTCGATCCGGAAGCACGCACGACCGGCGTGAACATCGGCTACCAGATCTCGAACACCCTGGGAGGCGGGCTCGCGCCGTTCATCTGCGTGGCGCTCGTCGCTGCAGCGGGCGGAGCGATCTGGCCCGTGGTCGTCTACGCCGCAGCGATCTCGGCCGTCGGGGTGATCGCGACGTTGGTCGCCTCAGTGCGGCCGGATGTCGAAGGCGCCGGGCGCCTGCACGCACTCGCCGCGACGAAGACGCCGGCGACGCCCGCCAAGGTGCCCGCGAACTGAACCCGAATCGCTGGTTGAGCTCGTCGAAGCCAACGCTGCTGTGCGGCGGTTTCGACGAGCTCAACCAACTGGATCAGCGCAGTAGGGCGGCCAGGGCCGGCAGCTGCTCAGGGTCTTCGAGCGCGGAGCCGACGGCGACCACGCGCACCCCGGCGTTCAGAAAGGAGGGGGCGGTGGAGGCATCCATGCCGCCCGTTGCCACGAAGGTGGCCTGCGGGAACGGCCCGCGCATCGCCCCGAACCACCCGGTGCCGAGCAGGGACGCCGGAAAGGCCTTGAGCCAGGTCAGGCCCTCCTTCAATGCCGCCTGCACCTCGGATGCCGTCGCCACGCCGGGCAGCGCGGGTAGCCCTGCTTCATGCGAGGCGCGGACGACCTCGACGTCGAAGCCAGGGCTCACGGTGAAGGCGGCACCGGCATCCTTCGACTGGCGCACGTGCTCCGGCGTGACCACGGTGCCCGCACCCACGACGAAGCCGCGCTCGCGGGCGGCGTCTGCCACGACGCGAAGCGCCTCCACGTCGGTGGGAGTCTGCACGGGGAGTTCGACGGCCTGGATGCCGAGGTCCCACGCGGTGGTCGCGACCTTCAGGCTGCGCTCGACGCCCATGCCGCGCAGGATGGCCATGAGCGGCACGCCCTGGAAGAGGTCGCCGAAGGCTGCGTTGTCTGTCATGCGGGGCATCCGCCTTTCATCGGGGAGCGTCGGTTCGGGCCGGCTCGGACGCCGGCTGCTCCGGAACGAAGTCGCTCGTGGACTGCAGCACGAGGTGCGCGCGTTCGTGACCGGCGCGCAGCCTGTCTTCGGAGCCTGCGTTGTTGAGGAACGCGGCAAGGTAGCCGGCGGCGAACGCGTCGCCCGCCCCGACCGGCTCGACCACGACCGTCGGGATGGCCGGAACGAATGTCTCGACGTCGCGGTCATCCCGTCGCTCGAACTCCGTGGCGCCCACGTCGCCGTCCTTGACGACGAGCCGCTCCGGCTCGGGAAGCAGGGTGCGCACCTCGGCCGCGGTCTCGCATCCCCAGAGCGCGTTCGCCTCATCGAGTCCGACGAACACGAGGTCGGTGCGCCTGGCGAGCCCGAGCAGAAGCGGGGCCGCCGCTCCGGTCTCCCAGAGCGGAGCCCGATGGTTCACATCGAAGCTCAGCACGCCTTCACTGCCGGACACTCGCTCGACGAGGGCATCCATGAGTGCGGCGCAGTCCGCGGAGAGCGCCGGGGTGATGCCGGAGACGTGCACCACTTCTGCCTGCTCGAGCGGGATCTCAGCGATCGACTCCGCCGTCATGCAGGAGGCGGCCGAACCGCGACGGTAATAGAGAACGCCGTTGCCCGGATCTTTGAAGTACACCCCGGTCGGCGCGTGCGGGTCGACGACGACCCAGCCCACGTCGACTCCGCGCGCGGCGACCTCCCGACGGATGCGTTCGCCCAGCGCATCGTCGCCGACCGCGCTGACCCAGGCGCTCGGGATGCCCAGCGCCGCCGCGTGCATCGCCACGTTGGACTCCGCGCCGCCCACGTGCAGCCGCAGCTCGTTCGCGGTGGCGAGTGGTTCGGCGTGCGCCGGCGTGATCATCGCCATGGTCTCGCCCACGGCGATGAGGCGCGGACGCAGGTGACCCGCGGTGCGCCGGATGGGGGAGGACATGCATCCAGTGTGAGCAGCGGATGCGTTCGCTGCAACGTGCGTTGTAGCATTTGCACACGATGGGAAGGGATGCCATGACGGAACGGCTGCGGCTCGATGGGTTCACCGCGGAGCGGCTGAGCGCTCGAGACAAGGGCGTGCCCACGCGGGCGGTCGGTATGACGACGGCCGAGTTCCTCGCGACCGCACCCGAGCTGAGCGAGTTCTGGACCCCGCTCATCGTGCTCGACGATGAGGCGATGCGGCAGAACGCGGCGACGATGAGCGAATGGACGCGCGCACGCGGCCTTCACCTCATGCCGCACGGCAAAACCACGATGGCGCCCGCGCTGTGGCAGCGGCAGCTGGAGACCGGATCGCTCGGCATCACGCTGGCCACCATGGGCCAGGTGCGCACGGCGCGCTCGTTCGGGCTTGACTCGATCATGCTCGCGAACTCCGTCGTCGATCGCCGTGCCCTCACCTACCTTGCCGGTGAACTGGCGGATCCCGCCCTGCGGTTCGTGTGCTGGGCCGATTCCTTCGACACGGTCGCCGCGATGGAGGAGACGCTGCGATCCCTCGCGCTTGCACGACCGGTGGATGTCTGCGTCGAGCTGGGCATGGGTGGCGGCCGCACCGGCGCTCGCAGCATCGCCGAGGCGACGGCGATCGCCGAGCGCATCGCATCGTCTTCCGTGCTCCGCCTCGCGGGCGTCGCAGGATACGAGGGCAGCCTGGCGCACGACCGCTCGGAGGCCGGGCTACGCGTGGTGCGCGAGTACCTGATGCGGCAGATCGAGCTGCACGAGGGCATCCAGCGGCTGTATGACGACGGCGACGTCTACGTCACCGCCGGGGGCAGCGCGTACTTCGATCTTGTCGCCGAGGTGTACGCGCAGGCGGGCGCGAGTGCGGATGCTCCGCCCCGGCCTGGCGGAGGACGCACCCTGTTCACGCTGCGATCGGGCGCATACCTCATTCACGACGACGGGTTCTATCGCGGCATCTCGCCGTTCGACGAGGCGGCGCCGGACGCGGAAGGACCACGGCTTCGTCCGGCGATGCGCGGGATCGCGCGCGTGGTGTCGCATCCGGAACCCGGGCTCGCACTGCTCGACGGCGGAAAGCGCGACTTTCCGTACGACGAAGGACTCCCGGTCGCCCGGCAGGTTGCGGCCGACCTCGGAGAGGCCTGGTCGCCCCTGACTGACGCCTCCGTTACGGCGCTGAACGACCAGCATGCGTTCCTGCGTTGGGGTGCGGATACCTCGAATGCTGCGACCGGCGGCCTCGAGTCGGCGGGAGCCGTCGCGCCGATCGGCTCCGTGGTCGCGTTGGGGCTCTCGCATCCGTGTACGGCGTTCGACAAGTGGCGGGTGCTGCCTGTCGTGGACTCGTGGGACTGCGGACGCGTCGTCGAGCTGGTGCGCACGTACTTCTGATGGGAAGCGACTCGGAACGGATCGTGCTGCGCGACGGCGCTGTCGTCGACGCGCCCGTCGGCGGCACGGATGCTCCATCGCCGCGGCGTGCGGACGTCGCGATCGCGCACGGGGTGATCACCGAGGTGGGCGAGGTCGAAGCGCGCCCGGGCGACCGCGTCATCGACTGCACCGACCGCCTCGTTCTGCCCGGATTCGTTGACGCGCACTCGCACGCCGACGGCCTGCTCGCCGACGAGCACGTGCAGCGCGCACTGCTGAAGCAGGGCGTCACGACGGTGATCGCCGGCCAGGACGGCGTCTCGTACGCCCCGGGCGACGGCGCGTACGCCTCCGAGTATTTCGCGGCGATCGACGGTGCGCATCCGACCTACCGGGGTGGTGGGGTGGCGGCATTGCTCGCGGGCGTCGACGGCGCATCCCGTCTGAACGCCGCGTACCTGATTCCGGCGGGCACCGTGCGCTTCGAGGTGTGCGGGCGTTCGCAGGAGCCCGCGTCGCCCGATCAGCTGGCAGCGATGACCGCACTGGTCGAGCGGGGTATGCGCGAGGGTGCCGTCGGGCTGTCCACCGGACTCGACTACGTACCGGGAGTCTTCCAGTCAACTCACGAGATCGCGGTGCTGTGCGATCCTGTCGCGCTCGCCGGCGGCGTGTACGTCAGCCACATGCGCGGCGGGTATGAGGCGAATGCGAGCGCGGGCATCCGTGAGATGCAGCGCATCGCCGAGCTGGTGCGCGAACACACGGGCCACGTGCTCCCGGTGCACGTCTCGCACTTCCATGCGGACGCCGACATCGTGCTGGGCCAGCTGGATGAGCTGGCGCGGGCGGGAACGGATGCGACGTTCGACGCGTATCCGTACACGCGCGGCTGCAGCCTGCTCGGCATGCCCCTGCTGCCGCCCGAACTGTCCGTGCATCCGGTCGACGAGGTGGTGCGCGCCCTCGGCGACCCGGGGGAGCGTGCGCGACTGCGAAGGGACTGGTTCCCGCGGGTCGCGAAGAACGCCAGCCTCGGCCCGGACTGGCCGCACATGCTCACGCTCGCGCACGTGGCGGCGCCGCAGCTCGCCTGGGCGCACGGGCTCACGATCGCGGATGCAGCGCAGCGGGCAGGGTCCGATCCGATCGACTTCGCGCTCGACGTGCTGCTCGAGTGCCGGTTGCAGGTCAACGTCGTGATGGCGGTGCGGCACGCCCGGCCGGTCAGCGAGCTCGCCCGCATCTTCGCGCACCCGGCCCACCTCGGCGGATCGGACGGCATCTTCGTCGGGGCGCACCCGCATCCGCGAACACGCGGAACGTTCGCTCGCTTCTTGCGCGAGTATGTGCGCGAGACGGGCACCTGGGCGTGGCCGGAGGCGGTGCAGCACCTCTCGTACGGGTCTGTCGCGCGTTTCGGGCTCGGCGATCGCGGGGTGGCGCGGCGCGGCGCGGTGGCAGACCTCATCGTGGTCGACCCGTCGGCGGTGGCCGACACCGCTACGTACGAGGAGCCCCTGCGAGAGGCAGTCGGAATCGACGACGTTGTCGTCGCCGGTACTCAGGTGCTGGCGGGCGGAGAGCTGACAGATGCCCGTCCGGGCCGCGGACTGAAGCGCACGCCCCGTGCTGCCCGGGCCGCTGCCGTGTCCCGTCGCCACATCGAGGGGGAGGGGTGATCGCGTGTCGCAGAGCGTGAAGCGGGCCGCAGGCATCCTCGACTCCATCGCCGCCCAGCCGAAGACGGTGGCGCAGCTGGCGGAGGAATTCGGCATCCATCGCTCGACAATGTTCCGCGAGTTGCAGACGCTGGAGCAGGTGGGGTTCGCGCGTCGCCGTCACGACGGCACGTACGCGCCCGCCTTCCGCCTCGCGGTGCTGGGCGCGGCGTCGCTGGAGAGTCTCGACCTGCGCGAGGCCGCCCACGGCGCGGTGCGCCGGCTGCACCGCGCCGTCGGCGACACCGTGCACGTCGCGGCGCTCGTCGACGACGAGATCGTGTACGTCGACAAGGTGGAGGATGCCGGCCGCGTGCGCTTGTACTCCCGCGTGGGCTCGCCGGTGCGGCCGCAGTGCAGCGCGCTGGGCAAGGCGATCCTCGCCGGCCTCCCCGTCACCCGGCGCGACGACGTTCTCGCCGGAGTCGAGTGGCGCCGTTACACCGACCGCACGATCACCACGCGTGCCCGGCTCGACGCCGAACTCGAGCGGGTCGCCCACCAGGGGTGGGCGGCAGACGACGGCGAGTTCGAGGCGGTTGTGAATTGCGTCGCGGTTCCGATCACGAGCTCTGCGGGCGTCGTTGGCGCGTTGTCGCTCACCGCGCTCCGGGTCGTGCACGACCTCGGCGAGCTCGAGACACGACTGCCGTTGCTCCGCGAAACCGCAGGGCGCATCTCGCGCGAACTCGGTTAGCCGAGCACACGCATCCGCTTCAGCTGCGCACACGAGAACCACCACAGAAGGGAAAGTCACCATGACGAAGACCGCGATCCGCACCACGAATGCTCCGCAGCCTGCCGGGCCCTACAGCCAGGGCATCGTGGCGAACGGATTCCTGTACACGGCCGGATTCGGGCCGCAGGACCCAGCGAACGGGGGAGCGGTTCCTGACGGTGTCGCCGAGCAGACCAGGCAGGTGCTGCGCAACGTGACCGCCGTCCTCTCCGAGCGTGGTCTGACCCTGAACGACTGCGTGAAAACGACTGTGCACCTGGCGGATCTCGCCGACTTCGCCGAATTCAACGAGGCGTACCAGGAGTTCTTCGCCGAGCCGTACCCGGTGCGCACCACTGTCGGGTCGCAGCTCGCGAACATCCTGGTCGAGATCGACGTGGTGGCGGTGCTGCCGGCGGAGTGACCGCGCTGAGCACGGTGCCGACCACCTAACAGCATCCGGCACGCGGTCAAGGCCTGCCGGCGGCGGTGCCGTGGTCGCTACTGTTCAAGCATCCGGAAAAGTCGAAGATGAGGGGATGCGCACGTGAGCGAACGGCAGTTCGAGCTCTCCGACAAGCGGCGAATGGGCATCACCGCCGCAGGCAATCCGTTCGCATCGCGGTGGGTGCTGTTCTGTCATCCAGCCCCGGGAGCCGGCGGCTTCGACCCGGACCCGCTCGTCACCGACACGTGCCCGCTGGACATCCTGTCGTTCGACCGGCCCGGGTACGGCTCGTCCGACCCGTGGACGGTGCCCCCGCAGCCGTCGCCGCAGCGCTGGGTGCTCGACGTGCAGGAGTTCCTCGAGACCTGCCGCACCGACGCGGAGTCCATCGGCCACGCCGCCTATCGCGACCTGGCTGTGTTCGGGTGGCGGGAAGGATGCATCTACGCGGCAGCGCTTGCGGCAGCGCTCGGAGATCAGGTCTCTGCGGTGGCCTTCGTCGAGCCGATGACCCTCAGCCAGGCCGCCCGGTCGCTTGCGGAGAGCGACGCGTGGGACGTGGACCGGCTGATGCCCGGCATCGACAGTGACGCGGCCTCCGAGTTCGCCGGGCTCCGCTCTCGGCTGCAACGGATGCTCGCCATCGCGCGCGAACAGGGCGAGGCCGGTCTAGATGCGGATCGCGCCGCCGTCAAACAGCAGGTGCTGGACGAGAGCCTGGACGCGATCCGGGCGTCCGCGCTCATCCTCACCAGCGACACGAAGGAGCGGAGGTCCGCCGCGAACCGGTACGCGAAGCGGTTGCCCGATGCGCGGATCGAGGTGGCCGACACGCCCGTGCCGATCGCCGGGCGCTGGTCGCGACTCGTCGAGTATTTCGAGAGCTAGGCCCCGTCAGCCGCTCAGCGGTCGCGGTCGTCCTTGGCGATCTCCTCCGAGGTGCCTCCGGTGCCGGCTTCGGGATTACCGCCGAACTCGGCCGGCAACCTGCCCTGCTGCGACAGCGAGCCGCGGCGGCGTCTGCGCACGATCGCGATCAGGATCAGCAGGATGCCGACACCGGTGACGATCGCGGATCCGATCGTGAGCGACGTCTCCCAGACCGCGTTGTTGAGCGCGGTGTCTTTGCCTGGCGTGCCGAATCCGAAGAAGAACATCGCGATCACGCCGATCACGGTGAGCACGATCCCGACCACCAGAAGCGCGATGCCGCGCGTCGGCTTGGTCATTCCGGATTCGGTCATGATTCACCCTTCGCCGTCGTCCTTGTCTACGGACGGTGCCCGGCGCGGTGCAGGGGTTGACACGGGCGATCGGGTGTCCCGGGCCCGCTTAGCCGGGAACCACCCAGCACGGCCTTCTATCTTCAACTCATGCGCGACCTCGACTGGGACGGATGCCGGAACGTCCGCGATCTCGGCGGCCTCCCCACGCCGCTCTCACGCACCGGCACCACGATCGCGGGCCGCATCGCCCGAGGTCCCCGCCGCGAACTGCTCACGGATGCCGGGTGGGTCGCGGCCCAGAGCTGGGGCCTGCGGTCGGTCGTCGACCTTCGCAACGAGGGCGAGATCGGCCGCCGGGAAACGGATCCGATGGCCGAGCCCCTTGAAACTCTCTCGATCGTGCATGCACCGACCGAGGACCAGGGCCACCCGGAGTTCCAGGCGGTGTGCATGCCTATTCTCGACTCGCCCGAGTACTGGCGGCACAATCTGCGCATCCTGCCCGGTCACGTACGAGGTGCGCTGGTCGCGGTCGCCTCCGCGAGGCCGGGCATCCTGATGCACTGCTCCGCGGGTCGTGATCGCACGGGCATGATGAGCGCTCTCCTGCTTGCCAATGCGGGGGTGAGCGCTGACGACATCCTCGCCGACTACGCGGCCTCGGTGCGGGCCATGGCCGGCACGGCCTCGCACGCAGTACCCACGAACGACCGACAGGCGTCCTGGACGCCCGCGCAAGTGGATGCCTGGCTCACCGAGGTCGAGCCGTTCGTGCGAGCGTTCGTGGCCGACATCGACGAGGCCTTCGGCCTGCTAACAGTGGACGAACCGACTTGTGTGGCGCTGTGCGGCCTCCTGACCGATCAGACCTGATCGCAGGTCGGAGCGAGCCGCCGTTCCATTGCTGACAGGATGGTTCGGTGCTCTACCCACCCGAGAAACGAGTCCTCGACGCGGCGTTGCATCAGTCCGAGCAGTTGATCGGGGATCCCAATCACACTGTGGCCGCGGCGGCGATGGACACGACCGGTCGCATCTTCACCGCTGTCAACGAGTACCACTTCACCGGCGGCCCATGCGCCGAACTCGTCGTGCTCGGAGTCGCCGCGTCTGCGGCTGCCGGACCGCTCACGACGATGGTGGCCGTCGGCGACGAGGGGCGCGGCGTGATATCGCCGTGCGGCCGTTGCCGGCAGGCGCTGCTGGACCAGCACCCCGATTGCCTCGTCATCGTGCCGCACGGGCACGAGCTCACGACGGTTCCGATTCGTCACCTGCTCCCATACGCATACGCCGGGCCGGAGGCGAGCCCGGAGCGCTTCATCCGCTTCAGCCCGCGCTACTACGACGCGGTCGCATCCGGACGCAAGACCGCCACGACCCGATTCGACGATCCGTGCGCGCCGGGGCCGGCCTGGCTCGTGTTCGAGTTCGATGACGGCTACAAACGACTCCCGGGAATCGTCGAATCGATCGAGACGAAGCGCCTCGACGAGCTCACCGACGAGGATGCCCGCCTCGAGGGCGGAGGAACGGCCGACGACCTGCGCGCCGGGCTTCGTGGTCACTACCCAGGCATCCCAGAGGACGCGGCCGTCGACTTCGTTCGCTTTCACCTGCGGTAGTCCAAGGCGAGCCTGGCGACCGGCGTACCCTTGAGCCATGCGTTCCCTGCGTTCGACTTCGTGGTGGTGGCTGCAGTAGCAGCCGGTTGACGCATGTTCGCGGGCTGCACGGCAGCCCGCGTTGAGTTCGCGGCGGATCCATCCGTGCAGCCCTTCTTGTGGAGGGATATCAGATGGACTCATTCGTAACGACTCGTTCACGGATGCCGGCACTAGAGGATCGGATCCGCGAGCATCCGTCGAGCTTCCGGATGCTCACCGGCGAGCGACCGACCGGCCTGCTACATCTCGGTCACTACTTCGGCACGATCCGGCAACGCGTGCGGCTGCAGAGGCTCGGCGTCGAGACCTTCGTCGTGCTCGCCGACTACCAGGTCATCACGGATCGCGACACCGCAGCGAGCGTCGCCGACAACGTTCGCGAGGCAGTCCTCGACTACCTCGCCGCCGGCCTCGATCGCCATCGGACGACGATCTTCACGCACTCGGCGGTGCCCGCTCTCAATCAGCTGATGCTTCCGTTCCTGAGCCTGGTCACCGAGGCGGAGCTGCGCCGGAATCCCACCGTGAAGTCGGAGCAGCTCGCATCCGGCAGGGCGTTGAGCGCACTGATGCTCACCTATCCCGTTCACCAGGCCGCGGACATCCTGTTCTGCAAGGGCAACCTCGTTCCAATCGGCAAGGACAACCTCCCGCATGTGGAACTCACCCGAACGATCGCTCGCCGCTTTAATGACCGGTACGGCGTCGTGTTCCCCGAGCCGGACGCCCTCGTGACGGACACACCGGAAATCCCAGGCCTCGACGGGCGAAAGATGTCGAAGAGCTACGGCAACGCGATCGCGTTGTCGATGACTCCTGAAGAGACGGCGGCGGTGATCCGGCGCGTGCGCACGGACAGCGATCGCCGCATCACCTACGACCCCGACCAGAGGCCAGGTGTTGCAGGACTGCTCTCGACCGCGGCGCTGTGCACGAGCTCCACTCCGGAGGCGGTGGCCGACATGATTGGCGAGAGGGGGAGCAGCGCACTCAAGCACTTCACGAGCGAGGCGGTGAACGCCTTCCTCGCCGAGCATCGCGCGCGCCGCTCCGAGTTCGCCGCGCAACCCGGTCTCGTCGAGGAGATCCTTGCCGCGGGCAACCGACGCGCGAATCGGATCGCCGACACGACGATGGACGAGGTCCGAGAGCGCATGGGCATGCACTACGCGAACCGGTCGTCGCAGATCGCCCATCGCACACCGCGCCCGGCGATTGAATAATGGACCCGTGGATGCCTGGAACGAGCAGATCGCCGGAGTCGTCACGTTCCCCGATGGCACGCGCGTACGCGGCCGAGGGCTCCACGAGGGAACGCCGGGCGGTGAGCTGACGCCTCTGTTCGGCCTGTACCTCACGGGCAAACCGCACGTGGAACCGGACTGGGAGTTCCGGTGGGTGCGCTGGCCGGACTTCCGTCTGCCGCACTCCACCGCGGAGGCGATCGGCGCGTTAGCTGAAGTGTTCCACCGGGCGGCCACATCGAAGGTGGAGATCGCCTGCGGAGGCGGTACGGGGCGAACAGGTTCGGCGCTGGCGATCCTCGCGCGGTTCAGCGGTATTCCGAGCGGGGATGCGATCGCCTGGGTGCGGACGAACTATCGGCCGCGTGCTGTGGAGACATTCCGGCAGCGACGTTGGGTGGAGCGCACGCCGATCTGAGGCACCTCGCGGGTGTCCGCGCCTGTGCACGTGCCCGGCGGGAAAGAAACCCGTCCGGCCGGGAAGACGCCCAACCGCAGTGTCCCGCGTGCGCTGCGAGATGATGGATCGCCGTGCGCCGCGCAGCCGAGGTGGTGAGCGAGGCCGCGGCCGGACCGAGAGGAGTCGCCGTGAGCCGCAGCGACCGCATGCATGCCGTGACCGATGAGACGGTCGTGCTCGTCGACGCGGTGCTCGCCTACGCGAGGGAACGGATGCTCTCCACCACCACTCCGCTCGATCACACCGCCACCGAGCTCGAGCTGCGGGAGCGGTCAGGGGCGACAGTCACCGAGGGTGGCATCGGTGCGGAACGAGCGCTCGAGGTGTTCGCGGACGTGCTGGCGCCCGCCTGCATCACGACGGACCATCCGGATTACCTGTCGTTCATCCCGACCGCGCCCACCAAGGCGGCGACCGCGTTCGACCTCGTCGTGTCGGCCACCGCCGTCTACGGCGGATCCTGGCTCGAGGGGTCAGGCGCCGTGTACGCGGAGAACGAGGTGCTGTCCTTCCTTGCATCAGAGTTCGGCCTGCCCGAGAGCGCTGGAGGCGTCTTCGTGCAGGGCGGCACTCTCGGCAACCTCTCCGCCCTGGTGGCGGCGCGAGAGTCCGCAGCGGCCCGCGTCGCGAACCCGGGCGGTCGTCGGGTCGTCGTGTGCAACGCGGAGGCGCACTCGTCGATCGTCTCGGCAGCCAGGGTGATGGATGTCGACATCGTCACCGTCGATCCGGGACCGTCCGGCAGGCTGACCGGCGACGCCGTGCGCCCCGTGCTCGAGCGGCTCGGGGACCGCGTGTTCGCCGTCGTCGCCACCGCAGGTTCGACCAACTTCGGCATCGTCGACGACGTCGCATCCATCGCAGCGCTCAAGGACGAGTTCGCATTCTGGCTGCACGTCGACGGGGCATACGGCCTCGCGGGGATGCTGTCGCCGCTGGCGCGCCCGCTCTTCGCCGGAGTCGAGCGCGCGGATTCGCTCATCGTCGATCCGCACAAGTGGCTGTTCGCCCCCTTCGACGCGTGCGCACTCATCTACCGCGACCCCGAGGCGGGACGCCGCGCACACACCCAGCATGCCGACTACCTCGACACGCTCACTGAGGCGGCCGAGTGGAGTCCGTCGGACTACGCGGTGCAGCTGACCCGTCGCGCTCGTGGCCTTCCGCTGTGGTTCTCGCTCGCCTCACACGGCGCCGCGGCGTACCGGGACGCCGTGACCGTCTCCATCCTTCTGGCGCGCCGTATCGCCGACGAGATCGACTCCCGCGACGGGTTCCGCCTGGTGCGCCGGCCTCAGCTCTCGGTGGTCGTGTTCGAACGCGAGGGCTGGTCGAGGTCGGACTACGACGCGTGGTCGGCGCGGCTGCTACGCGATCAGCGCGCGTTCGTCGTGCCGAGCTCGCACGCGGGGCGCCCGAACACACGCTTCGCGATCCTCAACCCGCGCACCACGTTCGAATCGTTGGCGGGCATCCTCGACACGATGCAGTGACGCGCTCCGGCGGGAGTCCACCTGCCGCGATGGCCCAAGCGAAGCTGCTACGGCAACCGCGGCGTGCGCGGCGGCGTGGTGCGGCGCCGCCCGCTCGCCTCGAACGCGGCGGCGAGCGCGAGCAGCGCCGTGTCATCGTACGCACGGCCGGCGAACGTGAGCCCGACCGGCATACCGATGTCGCTCAGCGTGCCCATCGGCACGGTCACGGTCGGGATACCCAGGTGGCGCGGCACGAGGTTGCCGTTGGCGACCCACACCCCGTTGCGCCAGCCGAGGTCGGCCGAAGCCGGATTCACATCCATATCGGCGGGGCCGATGTCGGCGACGGCGGGGAACACCACGGCGTCGAGGCCGAGGGCGTCCATCCATTGCTCCAGATCGATGCGCCTCGTCTCCTCGAGCCCTCGCGCGCCCGCCTCCAGGTGCGGGATGTCGGTGAACGCCGCGTACGGATGCTCGCGCACCACTCGCGGGTACGTCGCGATGTCGTCGTCGAAGCCGGTGTATCGGTCGGGCAGCGCGCTCGCCGGCGCGGGGAAGATCTGTTCGCCGTCGACCGTGCTGAGATCGTGCAGTTCCGGATCTCCGTTGGCGGCGAGGAAGTCCTGCCAGGCCCAGGCAGAGAGGTCGACGATCTCGCTGTGCAGGAACTCGGGCGACACGAGGCCGCGGGTGAAGACGGTCGGAGCGCCTGGGCGGTCGCCCTCGTAGTTCGTGACGACGGGAAAGTCCACCTCCACCACGTGCGCTCCCGCAGCCTCCAGGTCGGCGCGAGCCGCGCGCCACAGCTCAAGCACGGACTCCCTCGTCTGGATGCGCTGCCCCGTCGAGCCCCCGATGCCCGGATGCCGGGCGGTGCCGGCATCCGGATCCGCATTGATGTACATGCGCGGCACGCCGAGGCGCTTGCCATGCAACGAGCCGCCCGCGAGCTCGGGGTACGACCTCGGCCGCACGGAGGAGGCGGCAGGGATCCGCACCCACGGCTGCGCCCGCCAGAAGTCGCCCCGTGTGTCGGGATCGTCGGCGACGATCACCTCGAGCACCTCGAGCAGATCTGCCATGGTGCGGGTGTGCGGCACGACGACGTCCATCGTGGGCACCAGCGGCCAGTTGCCGCGCACGGAGATGATGCCGCGCGAGGGAGTGTACGCACACAGCGCGTTGCACGACGCGGGCGCCCGGCCAGACGACCATGTCTCCTCGCCGAGCCCGAACGCGGCGAAACTCGCGGCGGTGGCCGTTCCCGACCCGTTGGACGATCCCGAGCCGAACGCGCTCGTGAGCCAGTCGGCGTTGTAGGGGCTCTCGGCACGGCCGTAGAGGCCGCGCTGCATGCCCCCGTTGGCCATCGGAGGCATGTTCGTCAGGCCGATGAGCACGGCTCCGGCGGCGCGTAGCCGCTCGATCGTGAACGCGTCGTGCTGCGCCAACAGATCCGCGAACGCCGGCGAGCCGGCGGCCGCGGTCAGCCCGCGTGCCAGGTAGCTGTCCTTGGCGGTGTACGGGATGCCATCCAGCGGCCCCAGCGTCGCTCCCACCGCTCGCCGCTCGTCGCTTGCGCGGGCATCCGCGGCCGCCTCGGGATTGCGTACGACCACCGAGTTCAATGCCGTGGCGGTGCCCGGAGCATCGTAGGCGTCGATGCGGTTCAGGTACGCCTCCAGCAACTCGACAGACGTCGTGTCGCCGGATTCGAGCGCCGAACGCAGCGTCGCGATGGATGCCTCGACCACGTCGAACATGCTCGGTTCCGTCTCCGATCTCGCCTGCGTCAGCCCTTCGCGCGACGTGGGGAGCGCTTCGGTGCAGGCCCCGCGGCATCCGGCTGCGGCTTCAGTCGCACGAGCTGCGTCGTACTGCTGTCATCGAGCTCGGCGATCTCCGGGCGGGACTTGATGAAGTCGGAGAACGACCGGTAGCCGAGCTGCTTCTCGCTGAACGAGGGATCCATGCGCTTGATCTGCGATTTCACCGCGGAGGAATGCAGCCACTCCGAGTCGTCCTTCTCATGCCCGATGCGCAAAGCGCGATCGAGGAGGCCCGTCGCCTCCTCCTGACGATCACGGCCGGCGTCGTCAGCGTCGTCGAGCTCGGCGCTCTCGAGATCCGCCCGCGCGTCGAGCTCGGCGCGTTCCCGCGCAGTCGCTGTCTCCCGCTTCGACGTGCCGGCCTTCGCCGCCGACTTCGCCTTCGGCGAGCGCCCCGCGGGGGACTTGGCGGATGTCGCGGCCGGAACCTCGGCGCCATCTGCCTCTCCGGACTCCTGGGCCGCTCCGGACTCCTCGGCCGTCTTCGTCGCCTTCGCCGGCGGCGTCGGCCGCTCCACTCCGGGCAGCGCGTCGTACGTGTAGAACTCGTCGCACGCCGCAGCCAACGTGCGGCTGGTCGATCCCGCGACGCCGATCCCGACCACGTAACGGCCGAGCCGCTTGCAGCGCTGGGCCAGCGGAACGTAGTCGCTGTCGCCGGCCACGATCACCACGTGCGTGAGATCGGGCAGACGGAACATGTCTTCGACGGCGTCGACGGCGAGACGGATGTCTGCACCGTTCTTCGCGTACGCCGCCGCCGGGAACAGCTGCACGAGGTCGACCGCGCGGCCGACCAGCTGGTGCCGGTACTCCGCGTTCACCGGTGCCGACCAGTCCGCGTACGCCCTGGTGAGCACCAGCGTGCCGAAGGACGCCGCGAAGTCGATCACCGCACCCACGTCGACCGTCGAGGCATCCAGCTTCGCGGCAAGCGAGGCATCCGCCGTCTCGTCTGGCGTGAACTGCCGCACCCGGTCGCGCTGGAACGAGTTGCGCCCGTTCACCTGGTCGTAGCGCGAGATGACGATGTTGTCGAAGTCGATGTAGACGGCGACGCGGCTTTCGGTGGTATCGGCCATGGGCTTCCTTCCGCTGACCGCTGCGTGGGCCGCGGCACGCTCCGAGCGTAGCCCGCGACCGCGTGAACTCACCCCAGGCCGTAGGCGCGGGACGGCGTCAGCTCGTACACGAGACGTTCCTCCTCGGCCATGCGCGCAAGGAATGCCTCCTCGTCGAGCTCCTTTCCGTACCAGCTCAGCGGGCCCTCCGGCCGGTTCTGCATGATGCGGAACAGTCGCAGGTTCTGCTGCGGAGCATCCGGCCCGTCGAGCACCGTGACCGTGCCCTCGATCGTGAGGTACGCATACGCCTCGTCGAAGACGAACAGCGTGCACCGGGGGTCGCGGCGCAGCCTGCGCGTGCGCACCCGCCCCTGCGTTCCGCTGCTCCAGATGCGGCCATCGACGAGCACCACGCCGACTCGCACCGCCTTCGGCATGCCGTCGCGGCCGTTCGTGATCATCGCCGCCGCGTGGTGGCCTTCGAGAAAGGCGCGTTGCTTCTCGTCCAGTTCCATGACTTCCAGCCCCTCGACTTCGCTATCGCGGCTTCGCCGCTCAAAGGCTCACTCGGCTCGGCACCGCGAGCACGCTCGCGGTGCTCTCACCTCAATCGCCTCTACAGCCGAAATGGCGGCCTCAGCCCGGCGAACATCGGAAAGTGCCTCACGTTCAGGGTCGCAAGTTCCGCACCACGGACATCCGCCGTCGCCGCGATGAGGTAGTCGGCGATGCCGATGCCCGAATGGCTTCGCCGGTACGTGCGCATGAACTCGCCCGCGCGTCGAGCCACCACCTCGGTCACCGGCTCGACGTGCAGAGCGCCGACGAGTGCCCACACGTCCCGACGCTCTTCGGAGCGCATTCCGCCGGTGAGCTCCGTCAGCGTGACTGCGCTCACCATGAGCGGTCCTCTGACGCGCACAGCGCGCAACCATTCGCGAGCGCGCTCGTGACCCCGCAGGTGGGCGATGAGTACATCGGTATCGATCAGGATCACGCGTCGTGCCAGATCTGCTCGAGGTGCCGTTCGCGCTCTCCCGATTCGCGCTCGGGGTACTCGATCTCGGCCAGAGACCCGAAGGAGACGTCGATCGCCCCCAGATCGGCGGCGAGATCGCCGTCTCCACCGGCCAGCCCGCGATCGATCAGGCGCCGCACGACCTCGGCCCGGGAGACGCCTTCCTCGGCGGCAAGCCGGTCGAGGGCGCTCGTCTGCTCATCATCCAGGTAGATGTTGGTGCGGTGCATACACCACAATATACACCGGGGTTCAGAACGACAGCACGTCGGATGCCATGATGCGTCGCAGCGTACTCGCTCCGAGTTCGCTCATCGCCGGGTTGCTCCCGCGGTAGTACCAGACGAGCCCCATGGCCTGCTCGAACGCCCAGGCTGCGCCGCGCGCCCACTCCAGCGCTTCATCGTATTCTCCGGCTTCGTCACCACCTTCGAAACCGATGCCCGACCGCAACGCCGCACGCAACTCACTCCGTGCGGGCTCCTCGAGCAGGTGCCACGCCGCGACGAGATCGAGCGCGGGATCGGCCGGCTGGAAGCCGCCGACGTCGAGCACTCCGGCGAGGCGCCCGTCTCGGACGAGCAGATTGGCGGGGATCAGATCGGTGTGCGACATCACATCGGGCGAGCGTCGCGGCAGACGGCGGAAGATCGCCCATGCCCCACGCAAGGCGGCGACGTCGAGTAAGCCCCCGCTGTTGTCGAAGCAGGTGGCCATCCATTCGTCGTGCGCACGCAGGTCGCCACCGCGGCCTGCGCCGCGGAACGACCGGCCATTCACGGGCGCCGCGCGGAGGTCGCGGATCAGGGCGGCGATGTCGCGGGCGAACCCGGTCGCGTGCGCCAGGGCATCCGGTGTCCCGAGCTCACCGTCGATCCACGTCGTGATGCACCACGGGCCAGGGTAGCCGTGACCCGGCTCGCCGATCGCGATCACGGTGGGAGCCGGAACGCGCGTGGCGAGCGCGAACTCGTGCGCGGAATCCGCTTCGCGGTGCAGGGCGGCGAGTGCGGCATCCGGATCCTCGACGACGAGCGGCAGCCTGGCTGCAAGGTCGTCGCCGATGCGGAACAGGGCGTTCACCGTGCCGGAGCCAGGAGCCGGGCGCACCGGGAGCGCCGCCCAGCGCGGAAACTGCTCCGCAACGAGTGCCGCCACGATCGACGCGTCGATGTCGAGCTGACCATCGTGCATCCGGGAAGAGACGACGCCGTCGCGCGCAGCATCCGTCATGCTACGCCAGCGTAGGGCAGGCGTCCGTGTGCCAGGGTGGGCGCATGGCGCTCATCCATCACGCAGAACTCGTTCCGTCCAAGCTCGAGCTCCTGGCCGCCTGGTTGCCTTCGCAACCGTTCTGGCCGCAGGCGGCGAGCGCGCAACTCGAACGCATCGCCGCGTATCGCTTCGACGATCCGGCAGGCAAGGTCGGCATCGAGACGCTGCTCGTTCGCTGCCAGGCACCGACCGCAGCCGTGACGCTCCAGGTGCCGCTGACCTACCGCGAGGCGCCGCTGCAGAACGGGGAGGCGGCGTTCATCGGCAACACCCACCACAGCGTGCTGGGCACGCGGTGGGTGTACGACGCCACGGGCGATCCTGTCTACATCGCCGAACTGGTGCGCGCGGTTGTGACCGGGGACCGGGAAGTCGAGCAGTACTACGAGGAGAACGGCGAGCGCACGGTGAAGCCCGGCGATGCGCACGTGCGCGGGAGTGGACATCCGGATGCCCCGGTGCCGGCTACGCCCGCTGATGCGTCGTCGCTCAGGTGCGAGAGCGATGTCGTGTCGACCGTCGTGAACGCGGGTGACGTGCGGGTGCGTCTGGTGCGCGATCTCGGAGCGCAGCAGGCCGGGCAGCCGCAGGACGGCGATGGTCTGCTCCTCGGCGACTGGGCCGGCGCCAGCGGAGCGCTGCTCGCCGTGGTCGGTCGCTGAGCGGAGGGCTGCTGCTTTCGTGGACGAACTGGCCGACCCGAAGCACGAGAACCGCCGGTTCACGGTCGGCCACTGAGTGCCCGGCCGCTCCGGCACGTCCACCACCCACGTTCAGGTCGCGAAGACGGCCCTTATGCGGTGGGAGTAGGGGCCGTCTGCGCGACCTGAATCGGGGGTGACGCGGGCGGCGGTCCTAGACTGTGCTGCGCTCGGGGCGAGCACTTGCACAACCGATTGAGTTTGTTGAGCGGCCCAGCCGCGAACACACCGGGAGGGTCGTTGACGCAGCCGACGAGTCGTGGTCCCGAGCCTGTCCGGTTCGGACCGATCGGCCGGCTCGGCGCGACTGCCGCGCGGCATCCTTGGGTCACTCTCGTGTGCTGGCTCGTGGTCGTGGCGGCAGCGGCGGCCACGGCGCTCGGCGGAATCGGCGGGCAGACGCTGTTCGATCGCCTGGCCGGATCGGTCCCGAGCGTGCACGGCGAGAGCTCTGCCGGCGCCGACCGGCTCGCGTCGAGCTCCGGCAAAAGCGTCACGCTGCTGATCCGCGGCGTCGATCTCTCCGATCGCGAGGTCGCGACGCGGACGAACGCGCTCGCCCGCGATCTGGCCGCGCTGCCGGAGACGACCGTGGCCGACCCGCTCGCCGCGCCCGGCGGCATCCAGAACCCGCAGGTCGCGCCTCTCGTCGCGAAAGACGGCAGAGGCGTCCTGATCACGGCGACCGTTGCCGCGGCGGCCGGCCACTCGGCGTCACAGGCCACCGTCGACGACGTGCAGCGGCTGATGGATGCCGCCGCCGACGATCTACGCACTGCCCACCGGGGCGCGACGGTCGCGGTCGGGAGCACTCAGCTGCTCACCGACTCGCTGATGTCGATCAGCGAGAGCGACCTGCGACGCGGAGAGACCGTCGCTCTGCCCATCGCGCTGCTCGTCATGCTCATCGTGTTCGGTGGGTTCATCGCGGCCGGGCTCCCGCTGATCGGCGCGGGCGCGTCAATCGTCACGTCGCTCGGCGTGCTGCTTGCGTTCACGTACGTCACCGACATCGCGAACACCGTGATCAATGTCGTCACTGCGGTCGGCCTCGGTCTCTCCATCGACTACGGACTGCTCGTGGTGAGCCGCTTCCGTGAGGAGTACCGGGCGGCGGCCGGGCGCGATAGCGCCACTACGGAGCGATTGCGCAAGCTGTACGGGCGCGATCACGACGAACCGGCGCAGCACCGCGCGATCAGAATCGCCGCGGTCGCCTCCGCGCTGGATCACGCCGGGCGCACCGTGCTGTTCTCCGGCACGACGTTCGCGATCGCCAGCCTCGGGCTGCTCGTCTTCGAGCCGACGTTCGTGCATGCCGTGGGAATCGCCGCGATCGCCGTCACGGTGATCGCCATGCTGTCGGCGACAACACTCATCCCGGCGATCATCGGCCTCACCGGGCAGAAGCTGCTGAGGCCCGGCGCGCTCACCCGGCTGCCCTGGCTCGGCCGGTCCATCACGCGGTTCGGCGACGTCGCGCCGGCGGAGGGCTTCTTCTCCCGGCTCACCCGCCGTGTGCAGCGGCATCCCGCGCTGGTCACGCTCGGCTGCGTGGTCGTGCTCCTGCTGCTCGGCAGCCCGGTCGTCACACTCGCTCTGGCCAACACGAGCATCGACGCCGTGCCGCGGTCCTCCAGCCAGTACACGTTCGAGACCACGCTGACCGACGAATTCCCGGATGCCGCACCCGCCCGCGTGCAACTGGTCACGACGACCCGTCAGCATCTCGTGGACTGGACGCGCGAGGTGACGAAGCTCGCACACGTCGACTCGGTGCAGCAGCCGCAGAAGTCGGGCGAGTCGTGGACCGCCCGAGTCGAGGTGAACCCGCGCGAGGGGGTCGAGGTGGTACGGAGCATCCGTGCCGATCCGCCGCACTTCGGCCACTGGGTCACCGGCATCGACGCCGGAACCGTCGATCTCGCCGACTCGCTGGTGCGCGGCGCCCCGTGGGCGATCCTCATCGTCGCGGCCGGCACCATCGCGTTGCTGTTCCTCATGACCGGTTCACTCGTCGTCCCGTTGAAGGCGCTTCTCGCCAGCGCGCTCTCGCTCGGCGCATCGCTCGGGCTCCTCGTCTGGGGCTTCCAAGACGGCGCGTTCGCGGGCATCCTCGGCTTCGACGCCGGGCGGGTGTACGGCGTCGACGTGATCGTGCTGCTCCTCGCGCTGGCGTTCGGCTTCGGCCTGGCGATGGACTACGAGATGTTCATCCTCTCCCGCATCAAGGAACGGGTGGATGCCGGCCTGCCGGGTCGCGAGGCGATCGCCCTCGGATTGCAGCGCTCGGGTCGCATCATCACCTCAGCCGCACTCATCATCATCGTGGTGTTCGCGGGGTTCGCCACCGGCGACCTGATCATCATCAAGCAGCTCGGTGTCGCCCTCGCCTTCGCCGTGTTCATCGACGCGACCCTGGTGCGCTGCCTTCTCGTGCCGGCGTTCATGACCTGGCAGGAGCGCATCATGTGGTGGGCGCCGCGCTGGATGAAACGCGTGCACGCCAAGATCGGTATCGCCGAGAGCTGAGCGCATGCTCAACCGACACCGTCGTGGAGCGCCTCCAATGCGATCGTGACCGCGAGGACGAACATCGTCACGGCGATGAGCACGTCGAGCACGCGCCAGGCGACGGGGGAGCGGAAGAGCGGGCCGAGCAGGCGGGCACCGAACCCGAGTGCGGTGAACCAGATGGCGCTACCGAGTGCGGCGCCCAGTGCGAACCACCAGCGGTTCGCGCCATAGCCGTTGCCGACAGTGCCCATCAGCACGACGGTGTCGAGATACACGTGCGGGTTGAGCCAGGTGAACGCGAAGCAGGCCGCGACGGTTGCCCACAGGCCGGCCGGACCGGAACCCGACGCAGGATCGAGCTCGCCTGGCCGGAACGCGCGCTTTGCCGCGAGCACCCCGTACAGCACGAGGAACGCCACGCCGACCCAGCGCACGATGGCGATCGCCCACGGCGCTGCGAGCACGAGCGCGCCGACGCCGGCAATGCCCGCGGTGATCAGAACCGCGTCGCTGCCCGCGCACACGATCACGATGGGCAGAACGTGTTCGCGACGCAGTCCCTGCCGCAGCACGAACGCGTTCTGCGCTCCGATCGCCACGATCAGCGAGAGGCTGAATCCGAGTCCCGCCAAGACGGTGCCGATCCCGGAGCCCGCCGACCCGGCATGCACGGATGCCTGCAGTTCGGTCGCCGCGGATACGAGCGAGATAGGGACGGGCACCCGACGACACTACGAGCATCCGAAGATGAAGTGAAGCTACTGTTTCTAATGCTGCATTAGCATAGCTTTCGATGGATCTAGACTTCGCGCAGCTCCGCGCCCTTGAGGCTGCCGTGACGCACGGCACACTGGATGCCGCCGCTCGCGCCCTGCACATCACGCCGTCGGCGCTGAGCCAGCGCATCCGTGCGCTGGAGGCATCCCTCGGGCGTGTGCTGCTCGTGCGCTCCAAACCCGTCACCGTCACGGAGTCCGGCGCCGCCGCGTTGCGCGTCGCGCGTCAACTGGATGCCCTGGCCGGCGCGCTGGCCCTCGACCTCGCAGGAGAGGAGGGAGGCCGGCGCTTGATTCCGCTCGGCGTCAACGCCGACTCGCTTGCGACGTGGGTGCTGCCGGCGCTCGCGGGACTCGAGGGGATGGACTTCGAGTTCCACCGCGAGGACCAGGACTACACGGTCTCGTATCTGCGTGATGGCACCGTCATGGCCGCCATCACGGCCGACTCGGCGCCGGTGCAGGGCTGCACGGCGGAGCCGCTCGGTGTGATGCGCTACGTGCCAGCGGCCGACCGCGAGTTCGCGGCCCGCTGGTTCCCGCACGGCGTCACCGCCGCAGCGCTTCGAGCTGCGCCGTATGTGGACTTCGACCGCAAAGACGACCTGCAGCACCGTTACCTGCGCAAGCACCGGGTCGGCGACGAGAGCCCGCCGCGGAATCAGGTGCCGGCATCCGCCGACTTCGTCACCGCCGTGCGGCTCGGGTTCGGCTGGGGCATGATCCCCACCGTGCAGCTGCCGCAGGCGGGTCAAGAGGTTGTGGTGCTCGACGAGCACGGCATCGACGTGCCGCTCTACTGGCAACAGTGGAATCTGCGCAGTCCCGCGCTCGACCGGGTGCGCGAGGCGATCCTCGCCGGCGCCACCGTGCTGCGGTCAGGCAGCTGAGACAGGCGTCAGCACGAACACCGGGATCTGCCTGTCGGTCTTCTTCTGGTAGTTCGCGTAGTCCGGCCAGACGGCGACGGCGCGCTCCCACCAGGCATCCCGCTCGGCACCCTCCGCCACGTGCGCGATGTAGTCGTGCCGCTCCGGGCCGTCCTGCAGCTCGACGTTCGGGTTCTGCACGAGGTTGTAATACCAGGTCGGATTCTTGTCGGCGCCGCCCTTCGAGGCCACCACCGCGTACTCGCCGTCGTGCTCGACGCGCATCACCGGGTTCTTACGCAGCTTGCCCGATTTCGCGCCGACAGAGGTCACGACGACGATCGGAACGCCGCGCAGCGTGTTCGCCTTCGCGCCACCGGATGCCTCGAACTCCTCGACCTGCTGGCGCGCCCAGTCGGACGTGCCCGGTTCCCATTCCCCCGTCAACGGCATGCCTATGCAACCCTCTCTGCTACTGAACCCAAGAACTCGACGGCGTGCAGCGGATCGGGCACACGCGCCGAGACGTATGCGGTGGTGAACCCGAGCTCACGGAGCTTGTCGAGCCGGCCGACGAACTCGTCGAGGTCCGCCCCCGGCGTGAACGCTGTCGTCGTGGTCTTCTCGACCGTGTCGTAGTCACGCTCCTCGACGTCGCACCAGTGACGCAGCACGTCCAGCTTGTGGGCGGCATCGGGCGAGCCGAAGATGTTGCAGGCATCCGCGTATCTGGCCACGAACCGGAGCGTCTTCTTCTCCCCGACGCCGCCGATCATGAGATACGGCCTCGGCTTGCTCAACGGCTGCGGCGAGTTGAGGGTGCGACCGAGGTGGTAGCGCTCGCCGTCATACGGGCCCTCGTCGTCGCTCCACATCTGCAGGCAGATCTGAATGGCCTCCTCAAGCCGCTCGAAGCGCTCCTTCGTCGGCGGGAACGGGATGCCCAGACCCTTCGACTCCTCCTCGTTCCAGCCCGCTCCGATGCCGAGTCCGGCACGGCCTCCGGAGAGCACGTCGAGCGTCGAGATCTGCTTGGCGAGGATGCCCGGCTCGCGGTAGATCACGCCCGTCACGAGCGTATGCAGCAGAACGCTCGACGTGTGCGCGGCGAGGAACCCGAGCGCCGTATATCCCTCGAGCATCGGCTTCTCCGCGGTGCCGATGTTGGGGATCTGCCAGAAGTGGTCCATCACGGTGATGCGCTTGACGCCGGCCGCCTCCGCCTCCTGCGCGGCTCGGGCGAAGGTGGCGCCCAGCTGCTGCGGCGGTATGTCCCAGGTGAAGTCGGCGATGTGGAATCCGATGTCCATGCGTCGACGTTATCGTGACTGCCGCAGACGCAAAGCGCGGGCCGGAGGGGACCATCCCTCCGACCCGCGCCGTTGTGGTGTGCTGCGTGCTGTTACTGCGCGCTGCGGATGTTCGTGGCCTGGGGGCCCTTGGCACCCTGCTCCACGTCGTACTCCACCTTCTGGTTTTCTTCGAGGTTGCGGTAGCCGCTTCCCTGAATGGCGGAGTGGTGGGCGAAGACGTCGGCCGAGCCGTCGTCGGGGGCGATGAAGCCGTAGCCCTTGTCAGAGTTGAACCATTTGACGGTGCCGGTGGCCATACGTCGTATTCCTTTTATTCATGTTCGAGAACCGCGAACTGCGGTTCCCCGTGCGGCTGCTGTGATGCTGCCGACGTTCTTGATGCCGTGCTAAACCCCACGGTACTGGGCGATGACCGGACAGGCGAAGGGATCTCGAGCCTGCAGCCCGACCCGGTTCAGGTAGGCGATGACGATGCCATAGGAGTTCAGCAGTGTCGTCTCGGTGTAGGGTACGCCGTTGGCGGCGCAGTGGTCGCGCACGATCCTTCGCGCGCGTGCCAGGTGCGGGCGGGCCATGCTGGGGAACAGGTGGTGCTCCACCTGGTAGTTGAGGCCGCCGAAGAGCATCGTCGCCCACCAGCCGCCGCTGACGTTGCGGGATGTCAGAACCTGCTTGCTGAAGAAGTCCAGCTTGGTGCCGGCCGGGATGATCGGCATGCCCTTGTGGTTCGGTGCGAAGGACGCGCCCATGTACACGCCGAACACCGCCAGCTGCACGCCAAGGAAGGCCGCGGCGATGCCCGGCGGCAGGAAGAAGAAGAGCAGCCCGAGGTAGAGCGCGAAGCGCGCAGCGAGCAACGTGATCTCGGTCTTGCGACCCTTCACCTGGCTCCGTCCGAAGAGGTGCCGGGTGGATGTCAGGTGCAGGTTCACGCCCTCCAGCGTGAGCAGCGGGAAGAACAGGTATCCCTGCCGGCGGGTGAGCATCGCCATGAGGCCGGTGCGTTTCGCCGCGTCTTCCTCGAGGAACGAGATCGTGTCGACGGCGATGTCGGGATCTTTGCCCACCTGGTTCGGATTGGCGTGATGCCTGGTGTGCTTGTTCATCCACCACGCGTAGCTCATACCCACCACGAAGGTGCCGATGTAGCGACCGAGCCGGTCGTTGGCGGGACCGGATCCGAGAATCTGGCGGTGCGCCGCCTCGTGCGAGAGGAACGCGAACTGGGTGAAGATCAAGCCGAGCACACCGGCCAGGATGAGCTGGTACCAGCTGTCGCCAAGAAGCACCATTCCGACGACGACGCCGGCCGTCGCAACGAAGAGGCACAGGGCGACCAGTGCGTAATAGGCGGGTGTGCGTCGCAGAAGACCTTGGGCCTTCACCGCGCGTGACACCTCTGTGTACGACGCGGCGACATCGACGCGTTCATCCGATCGGCGACGAGTCGCGCGCACCGCGCCGAGACGACCTTCGGGAAGAGCCGTCGCCGTCGACGGTGCTGCTGATTCCGGTAATGCGAGTGCGGCGGTTGAAGCTGCGATGAGTATGCCTGTCTGATAGTCGGCCGTCACGGCCATCTCTATGCCAAAGGCAAAACGCCGATCGCTGCTTCAAAGGCTACCGCCGCACTCATGCCTCAAACCGCAAGTGCCCTGGCAATCGTGACGTGTCGCCTGTCGACGGCTCCGGGGCGCGATCGGCAGAATGGAGCGCATGGCCACGCGAGAACTCCAAGTCGGATACGCCGCGATGCTCGAGCAGTTCGCTCCGATGGAGGTCGTCGAACTGAGCGCGCACGCCGAACAGCACGGATTCTCGGGGGTGATGGCCGCCGATCACTTCCAGCCGTGGGTGCCGACCCAGGGGCAGGCATCCTTCGTCTGGAACGTGCTCACCGCGATCGGCGAGCGCACGAAGGGCGATCTCGGGCCCGGCGTCACCACGCCCAGCTTCCGCTTCCATCCCGCGATCGTTGCGCAGGCGTCCGCCACGCTCGCCGCGATGTATCCGGGGCGGCACTGGCTGGGGCTCGGGTCGGGTGAGGCGCTCAACGAGCACATCGTCGGCGGCTACTGGCCGGAGGCGCCGGAGCGCATCAACCGCATGTTCGAGGCGATCGACATCATCAAGAAGCTGTTCTCGGCGTCGCTGGCCGGTAAGGATGCCAAGCACTCCGGTCAGTTCTTCAAGCTGGAGTCGACGCGGCTCTGGACCATGCCCGAGCACGCGCCGGAGATCCTCATCGCCACGGCGGGACCGGTGACCGCCAAGCGTGCCGGACAGAGCGTGGACGGTCTCATCACGGTCGGCGCACCGCTGGAGAAGATCAGCGGTCTGTTCGCGAAGTTCGATGAGGGTCAGCGTGACGCCGGCAGGAACCCGGACGACGCTCCGCGCGTGCTGCAACTGCACCTCAGCTGGGCTCCCACCGACGAGGAGGCCTTGGCGAGCGCGATGCACGAGTGGCCGAACGGGGGCATGAAGTTCCCGAAGGCCGACATCCGTTCGCCGTTCGAGTTCGAGCAGATCGCGAAGCTCGTGCGCCCGGAGGACTTCCAGGGGCGCATGGTGATCTCCAGCGACCCCGACGTTCACCGCGCCGCGATCCAGAAGTACGTCGATCTCGGTTTCGACCGGGTCTACCTGCACAACGTGGGCCGCAACCAGCGGGAGTGGATCGAGGTCTTCGGGCGCGACGTGCTGCCCAAGCTGCACCGATGACGGCCGCCGTACTCACCGCGTGGCCCGTTCCCGGCATCCGGGAGATCGTGCCTGGCGACGACCTCGCCGCGCTCGTTGGGGATGCACTGGAAGCGGATGCCCGCGAGAGGCCGGAGCGTGCCCTCCAGCCCGGCGACATCCTCGTGGTGACCAGCAAAGTGGTGTCCAAGGCCGAGGGTCGCGTGGTGGCGGCTCAGGACCGCGAGGATGCGATCACCGCCGAAACCGTGCGCGTCGTCGCGACGCGCGCCTACGACGGCGGTCTCACCCGCATCGTGGAAAACCGCCAGGGCGTCGTGGGTGCTGCCGCCGGAGTCGACGCGAGCAACGCACCGGACGGCGTCGTGCTGTTGCTGCCCGAGGATCCGGATGCCTCCGCGCAGGCACTGCGCGACGCCTGGAGTGCCCGCTTCGGCGTGCAACTCGGCGTGATCGTCAGCGACACCCTGGGTCGCACCTGGCGCATCGGTCAGACGGACGTTGCTATCGGGGCGGCAGGTGTGCGCGTCGTCGACGACCTTCGCGGGCAGACGGATGCCTCTGGCAAGCCGCTCGCCGTGACTCAGCCGGCCGTGGGGGACGAGTTGGCGGCGCTCGGCGACCTCGTGAAGGGCAAGGCAAGCGGATGCCCGGTGGCGGTCGTGCGCGGTGCCTCCCGCCTGGTGGTGGATGGCGAGGCGCCGTTCACCACCGGTCGCTCGTTGGCCCGTACCGGTCCTGGCGACATGTTCCGGCTCGGCACCGACGAGGCGCTCGCCGAGGGATACCGGCGCGGACTGGCGACCGGACTCGCGATCGCCGCGGGAGCAGAACCCCGGTGGACCGTCGTCATCCCTTTCAAGGGAGGCGACAGCGCGAAATCCCGGTTCGCGGATGCGGCAGGGATCGACAGAAGGCAGCTGTCGGTCGCATTCCTGACCGACACCATTCGCGCCGTTCGGAGTGCGGGTTATCCGGATCGGGTGCTCGTCGTTACTGCCGACTCGCGACTGTGCGACGTTCTCGGCGACTTGGCCGATTGCGTGATCCCGGACCCTGGAACGGGTCTCAATAGCGCGGTCACGGCCGGAGTGTCCGCCGCGTATGAGCGCTGGCCGTCGTCGTTTGTCGCCGTGCTGGTCGGCGATCTTCCAGCACTTCGGGCTGATGACCTCGACGAGGCATTGCGGCTCGCGGTGGATGCGGCGAAGGGCGGGCATCCGTACGCGTTCGTTCCCGACCACGACGGAACCGGCACCACGGCGATCACGGCGGCGCCGGGCGCCGCGGTCTCCTCCCGTTTCGGAATCGACTCCCGCCTCCGTCATGCGGAGGCGGGTTATCACGAGTTGGCCGTCCCGCAGGGCTCCACGTTGCGCCTCGACATCGACGACGCGTCGGCCCTGAACGAGGCTCGCGACCGCCTTGGGGAGGCGACCCGCGAACTCGTCGGCTGACCTCGCGGAGCTGCATGCGATGTTCGAGGTGATGCAAAATGCGCAATTTGCGGCACCTCGAAAATCGCTCGAGTACGAACGCCGGAAGTTGCGACGTCGCGACCGAGGGACGGGAGCGATGGATCGGCCAGAGGCCGCGTAGTCCTCAGCCGTTCGCGGCGTCGCGCCACTGGAGCAGTCGGTGCACGCTGTCCCAGTCGTAGTGCGGGGCACTGATCGAGAGCGTGTACAGGCGCGCGCCTAGCGAATGGAACTCGTCCAGCTCCGAGCGGGATGCAGTGCGCCCGGGCTCGACGGAGATCGTGATCTCGTCGCGGTCGCGACCGACGGTCTCGCACCAGCGGTCCAGCACACCGAGTTTGTGGCGCAGCGTGTCGGGGTCGGAGAAGCTGTGCCAGATATCCGCGTGCTCGGCGACGATGCGCAGGGTCTTGCGCTCGCCGCCACCGCCGATCAGTACCGGGATGTCGCGGGTCGGCGCCGGATTCAGCTTCTGCCAGCGCTGCTCGATGCGCGGCATGGCTTCGGCGAGGGCGTCCAGTCGGGAGCCTGCCGTGCCGAACTCATAGCCGTACTCGTCGTAGTCCCGCCGGAACCAGCCGGAGCCGATGCCGAAGATCAGCCGGCCGGTTCCTGGCGTTCCGTCCGGAGCGGGCTTCGCGCTGATGTGGTCGACGGTGCGGGCCATGTCGGCCAGCAGATCCGGATTGCGGTAGCTGTTGCACGTGACGAGCGGACCGATCTCGATGCGCTCGGTCTGCTCGGCCCACGCGGCCAGCATGGTCCAGCCCTCGAAGTGCAGCCCGTCACGTTCGCCGGAGAGCGGGTAGAAGTGATCCCAGTTGAAGGCGATGTCGACGCCGAGATCTTCCAGGCGCAGCAGAGTGTCGCGCAGGGTCGGGTAGTCGGCGTGCTGCGGCTGAAGCTGCACGCCGATGCGAACGGGGGCGTCCTGACTGGGCACGATTCTCCTGGTGTTCGAGCGAGCACGGGGGCGCTCGCGGATCGGATGTCTCGACGTTAGCGAGCGCACCCGAAGCGTGGGATCAGCTCGCCACCGGAACGCGGTAGACGGCGGGGTCGAAGGTGCCGTTTCGCTCGCGGAACGTGTGTGCGTAGCCAGGCCACAGCAGGGCGAGGCGGCCGCTGCGCTCGTCCACGTACCAGCTCGTGCAGCCGCTCAGCCAGACCGTGTCGCGGGCGGCGGCGTCGATCGCGGCGACGTAGGCATCCTCGGCATCGAGCGGGATCTCGAGCGGATCGCCGGAGGCTCTGAGGTGGTCGAGCGCGCCGAGCACGTAGTCCAGCTGCGCCTCGATCATGTAGACGGCTGAGTTGTGGCCGAGGCTGGCGTTCGGCCCGTCGAGCACGAACAGGTTCGGGAAGCCGTGCACCACGGTCGAGGCGTAGGCGCGCATGCCGTCCGACCAGCGCTCAGCGAGCCGGATGCCGTCCCGCCCGGTCACGAGGTCGGCGAACGGCGGGCGCGTCGCGTGGAATCCGGTTGCGAACACGAGTACGTCCACCTCGTGGCGCGTGCCGGATTCGGCGACGGCGGTGGAGCCATCCATGTGCTGGAGAGCGGATGCCTCGAGCGTCACGTTCGGCCGCTGCAACGCGGGGTAGAAGTCGTCGGAGAGCAGCACGCGCTTGCAGCCGATCTCGTAGTCGGGGGTCAGTGCGGCGCGCAGCAGCGGATCCGTCACCTGCGATTCGCGCTGCGTGCGGGCCCGTTCGCGAAGCTCGCCGATGGCCTCCGGTACGCCGAGTCGCTGCGGGAACGCCGACTCGGCGTCCCAGAAGATCTGTTCGCGCAGGCTCTGGCGGGCGGTGGCATCCGTCAGCTCGTCGAGCTCTGCGGCCGAGTACGGGCGATCACCGCGTGGCACCACGTATGGTGCGCTTCGCTGGAACACCGTGACGTGACGCGAGCGACGGGCGAGCTCCGGCAGCAGTTGCACCGCTGACGCACCGGTGCCGACCAGGCCGACCCTGGCATCCGCGAGCGGCAGCGTGTCGTCCCAGGTCGCGGTGTGCATCGCGCGGCCTCGGAATCCGCCGAGGCCGTCGATCGAGGGGATGCGCGGTTCGCTCAGCCGGCCCACCGCGCTCACCAGAACGCGCGCGCGGTACTGAGCGGCCGGTGTGGTGACGAGCCAGCGCTCGTCGTCCACCAGCCAGCTGGCATCCGTGACGGGCTCGCCGAACCGCAGGTGGGGGAGGAGTCCCTCCTCGCGTGCGCACTCGCGCAGGTATTCCTGCAGCTCGGCACCGCTCGGGTACACGTGCGACCAGTCCGGCTTCGTGCGGAACGAGTAGGAGTACAGGTGCGACGGGATGTCGCACGCCACGCCCGGATACACGTTGTCGCGCCACGTGCCGCCGACGTCGTCGGCCCGCTCGAGGATCACGAACGACTCGTTCGCCCCGCTCTCGGCCGCGCGACGCTTCAGGCGGATGCCCAGCCCCAGCCCGGCGAATCCGGCACCGACGATCGCGACGTCGACCTCGACCGTCATCCCGCGACCCGCTCGTACGTCGTCGTGCGCTGCGCTAGAGGGCGCCCCACCTCGTCCGCCATGCGGCGCATGTCCGTGACACTGAGCACGCGCCCCTGCTCGGGGCCGGCCCACGGTGCGACCTCGCCGTCGATGAGCACCCCGCCCAGGTCGTCGACGCCGCCACGCAGCACCAGCCGGGTGCCGTGGATGCCGAGTTTCGTCCACGCCGCCTGCAGATGGTCGATCGTGCCAGCCAGCATGAGCCTGGCCACCGCGTGCACCGCTCGCGACTCGCGCAGCGTGGGCCCAGGCCGCGCGCCCGGGACGGTGACGGGGGAGTCCTGCGGCACGAACGGCATGGCGATGAACTCGGTGAAGCCGCCGGTGCGCCGCTGCAGGTCGGCGAGCATGCGCAGGTGCGCAACCTGGTCGGATGCCGTCTCGATGTGCCCGTAGATCATCGTCGCGGTAGAGCGCAGCCCGGCCCGGTGCGCCGCCTCGACGGTCGTGGTCCACTCCGCGACCGGCAGCTCGGTCCCCCCGGAGAGGATGCTCCGGATGCTGTCGTCGAGAATGCGCGCGCCCGTACCGGGAACGGTTCCGACGCCCGCCTCGCGAAGCGTCCGGAGATATTCCGGCAACGGCATATGGAACCGCTTCGCTCCGTCGAGCAGCTCGATCGGTCTGTACGCGTGCACATGAAGCTCGGGGTGATGCGCGTGGATCGCGCGCACGAGCTCCAGGTACGCGGATGCCGGCTCGTCGTCGCCGATGCGCCCCTGAACGCAGACTTCCGTGGCTCCGAGCTCTGCGGCCTCGTCGGCCAGCGCCGTGGCGAGTTCCAGCGTGAGCGTTCCCTGCGGCGTCTTCCCCAGCGTCTTCGGCGCCGAGCGCGCGTGTTCCTCCGCTCGAGGGTGCGCGTTCTTCCCACCGAGAGTGCGCAGGAGCGACGCGTCGATATTGCGATTCACCACGTACGTGATCTCGTCGCCGACGCATTCGCGCCGTACGTTGTCCGCGAGGGCCGCGAGGGCTTCGAGCTCCTCGCCGTCTGCGCCCAGCAGCGCGACGTAGTCCGCGTCGTCGAGCCCGGGCGGCTCGCGGCGGGCAGCCTCGAGCAGTCCGGCCACGCGAAGCGGCACGGGACTTAGCGTGGCGTCGGCACCTCTTGCAAAATGCGCATTTTGCGTATTTTGCGCTGCAGTTGGACCGGGGATCGTCGCTCGGGGTTCGGAGCCGAACATGCGTGCCGGCCGGATGGACGCGGAGGCGCTGGACACGAGCTCCCACGGTCGCCCCACCACCGGTGCCGCCTCGTCGGCGAGCCCATAGTCATCCGACAGCGCCAGCAGATGCGGGCGAACGGCCGGGTCGATCCACGGCTCGCCCTCGCGCACGAAGTGCGGGTGCGCCGTGAGCCGTTCGTGCAGCGTGTAGCCGGCGAGTCCGGTGAGCCTGGCCAGCTCGTCGATCTGCGGCCACGGCCGTTCCGGATTCACGTGGTCGGGCGTGAGCGGGCTGACGCCTCCCCAGTCGTCGATGCCGGCGCGGATCAACAGAGCGAGCTCATCGTGATCGGTGAGGTTCGGCGGTGCCTGCACGCGGGCATCCGCTCCGAGCACGAGCCGGGTGACGGCGACTGCGGCTGCATACTCGTCGGCGGCCAGATCGGGGCGGTGCATCATGGCGGTCGCGTCCTTCGCCCTGAAGTTCTGCACGATCACTTCCTGCACGTGCCCCCACCGCGCATGCGAGTTCCGCAGCGCGAACATGGCGTCAACGCGGTCGCGCACCGTCTCGCCGATGCCGAGCAGCACGCCGGTGGTGAACGGGATGCGCGAGCGCCCGGCATCGTCGATGACGCGCATCCGTACTGCAGGGTCCTTGTCGGGCGAGCCGAAGTGCGCCTGCCCCTTCTCGGACCACAACCGCACCGACGTGGTCTCCAGCATCATTCCCATCGAGGGTGCGACGGGCTTCAGCCGCTGAAGCTCGGCCCAGCTCATCACGCCCGGGTTGAGGTGGGGGAGCAGCCCGGTCTCCTCGAGCACTCGGATCGCCATGGCCCGCATGTACTCGAGCGTCGAGGCATAGCCGTGCTCCGCGAGCCACTCACGCGCCACCGCCCAACGGTTCTCCGGCCGGTCGCCGAGCGTGAAGAGCGCCTCCTTGCAGCCCATCGCCGCGCCCTGCCTGGCGATCTCGAGCACCTCGTCCTCGGAGAGGAACGGCGAGATCCCGGCCTTGGCGAGCTTGCCGGGAGTCTGCACGAAGATGCAGTAGTGGCAGCGGTCCTGGCACAGGTGCGTCAGCGGAATGAACACCTTGCGGGAGTAGGTGATGACGCGGGGCCGGCCCGCTCGCTCGAGGCCCTCGTCGCGGAGCCGGGACGCGATGCCGAGCAGGTCGTCGAGGTCGCCGCCGCGGGCGAACAGCAGCGTCTCAGCGTCGTCGTGCGTGGGTGGGATCCCGGCCTCCGCTGCTTCGCGCGCGCGATCCAGCGCCTGCGCCATGCGCTCGAGAGACGGACGCACCGCGGCCGTGCCGTCCTCCTGCGGCATCGACGAGGTGGCCACGGAGGCACCAGCGGATGCCTGGCGGCGCGAGAAGACATCGGTAACGGTCAGCTGCTCAGCGGCCACGGACATCCTCTGCGTGCTTAGCCGTCGTGGGAGCCGATCGGCTAACAGGAACAAGGGAAAAGAGAGATGCGACCCAAAGCCAGGCCATACAGCTGATTCGTGGCGAGCCTACTCGCACGGCCCCGGTTGTGAACGCGCTCAGCGTCGAGTGAGCCGTACCACCGGGATGACGCGGTCCGTCTTCTTCTCGTAGTCGAGGAATCCGGGGTAGTGGCTCGTGAACTCCTGCCACGCGCTGTCGCGCTCGTCGCCCGTCAGCCCTGTGGCGTGCACCTGCACCTCGCCGTCGTCGGGCGTCTCGATCGTCAGATCGGGGTGGGCGAGCAGGTTGTGGTACCAGGCGGGGTTGTCCGGGGCGCCGGCCTTCGAGGCGGCGATAAGCCAGGCGTCCGGTGCCGTTCGCCACGCGGCAACGGGCGTGACGCGCTCGATTCCGCTCTTCGCGCCGGTGTGGTGCAGCAGCACGAGGCCGCGTCCGAAGTGGGTGACGGTGCCGTCATTGGCGCGGAACTCGTCGATGATCGGCTGGTTGTAGTCGTTGGGGTCTGCCATGAAGCCGATCGTAGGGAACGTGCCCCGCTGCGGAGCCGGTGTGTCAGCTCATGGCGAGATCGAGCGCCGCGGCGGCCATCTGCGAGGTCGTCGGCACGTCGCGCATCCACAGCGGAACGGCCCGGGCGGCGATGCCTGCGGCTTTCAGTGCGGGCACCGCGTCCGCATCGACCTCGTCGACCAGCCAGCCGTCGAGCAGTCCGCCGGAGCGGCGGCCGCCGTAGTGCAGGCCGACCGCCCCGGCGGACGTCTCGACGCCGATCACGGTGAGGCAGGCATCCGCCATGCCGCGCACGGCAGCGCCACCGATGATGGGCGAGACGCCGACGACACGAGCGCGCGTCTCTCGTACCGCCTCCCGGATCCCTGGCACGTTGAGGATGGTCCCCACCGACACCACAGGATTGGACGGCGGCAGGATGACGACGTCCGCGTCGCGGATCGCCTCGATCACCCCGGGCGCGGCGACGGCCGATTCGAGCCCCACCTGCACGAACTCAGTGGCCGGAACGCCCGCCCGGTACCGCACCCACCACTCCTCGAAATGGATGAGCGACCCCTGCGGATGCTCGTCGACCGCCTCGCCCAACCGCACGTGCGTCTCCACTGGCGTGTCGCTCATGGGCAGCAGACGTGCCTGCGGCCGCCAGCGCCTGCACAGGTACCCGGTCGCCTCGCTGAGTGTCGCACCGTCGCGGAGCAGCTCCGTGCGCACGATGTGCGTTCCGAGGTCGAGGTCGCCGAGCGTGAACCAGTCCCAGCCCTTACCGTAGGCCGCGATCTCGCCGGAGACCCGGCGCGTCTCGTCGTCGCGTCCCCAGCCCTGCTCCTCGCTGATGCCGCCGCCCAGGGTGTACATGACCGTGTCGAGGTCGGGGCAGACCCGCAGGCCGTTCAGCGTCATGTCGTCGCCGGTGTTGACCACCACGGTGACCGTCACGCGCGAGCCGCCTATCCCGTCCGGGTAGGCATCCGTCAGGTGCGCGAGGAGCCCGCGGGTGAAGCGGGCGCCGCCCACGCCGCCGGCCAGAACGGTCACACGCTGCAGATCGGTCATGCGGTCAAGTCAATCAGGTGAGATTCGACGTTCGTGCTCGGGGCCACAGACGAGTGATGGCGTCTGCGTCAGAATCGACGCATGCCCTCGCTGCGCACGTCCTCCCCGCTTCGCGCGGTGCGGGCATCCGTCGCCTGGTTCTCACGCACCCGGTTCTTCCGAGCCGTAGGGCCCACTGTCATGCCTCCACTGGAACGGTTCATGGCCGTGATCACCCGCGGCAGAGTGCAGCTGAGCGGTCTTCTCGTACCGTCACTGGTGCTGCGCACGACCGGCGCGAAGAGCGGCCTCGTGCGTGAGACCACGCTGATGTACTGCCCGGAACCGCACGGGCGGATGCTCGTGACCGGCAGCAACTTCGCCCGTGACGCGCATCCGGCGTGGACTGCGAACCTGATCGCGCACCCCGACGCAGTCGCCGTGGTGCACGGCAGGCCGATTCCCGTGCGGGCACAACTCATCGGCAACGACGAGCGCGAAGATGTCTGGGACTACATCCAGCGGCAGTGGCCCGGGTACCGCGGCTACGAGCGCGCCAGCGGCCGAGTGCTGCGCATCTTCCGGCTCACGCCTGCCCCTGCGGCGGATCGGGCGGAGTCTGTTCGGCGGTAGGCGGGGCGGGCGGCGGCGCGTAAGGCGCCTGCTGGTAGGGCTGCTGCGGCGGATATGGCGCCTGCTGGTAGGTCTGCTGCGGATAATACGGCTGGTAGGGCTGTTGCGGGTAGGCGACCCCATAGGCGACGGCGTCGAAGCGACCACCCATCGGACTGGACGGAAGCAGCGCGAGAATGAGCACGACGATCCCTCCCAGGTAGGGGATGAACCCGAGGAAGAAGAACGGACCCGCGAGGTTCGCATCGTGCAGCCGTCGCCAGGTGATCGCGAGGTTGCCGACGAGCGTTGCCAGGAACCAGCCGATGCCGACCACGGGATAGACGGCGAAGATCGGGCCAGGCGCAACGTTCCCGTAGGCATCCGCTATGCCGGTGGCGATGCCGCCGCCGACGCCGATCGCGATGGCGGCAAGGTACACGATCGCATTGCACAGCGCCCACCACCAGTACTCACTGCGACTGGCGCGACCGGTGAACGTCGCATACTTCTTCCAGAACCGGCGGAAGGCGACCGGCAGGCTCGCCCCGTAGTGGGGCAGTTCGAGCGGCACCTGCGCATTGGGCGGAGAGTACGGCGGCGACGGCGGTGGCGTGTAACTCATTTGAGAACCCTATGACCTGCACGCCACCAGGGGAAACGCCTATTTCAGCAGCCGCGACAGCACCCGATCGGCGAGCGGCTTGCCGCCGGTCTGGCAGGTCGGGCAGTACTGGAACGTCGAATCCGCGTAGATGACCTGCCTGATCGTGTCGCCGCACACCGGGCAGGGCTCTCCCGTTCGCGCGTGCACGCGCAGGTTCGACTTCTTCTCTGCCTTGAGCTCGGATGCCTTCAGCCCGTCCGCGCGCTGCAACGCCTCGCGAAGCGTCGACCGTGTCGCCTCATAGAGGGTGTGCACGTCGGCTGAGGTCATGTTCGCGGGCTTGAAAGGTGACATCTTCGCCACGTGCAGGATCTCGTCGGAGTACGCGTTGCCGATACCTGCGACCCTGGACTGGTCGCGCAGCACACCCTTGATCTGGGCGCGGCCTGCGGCGGCAAGGATGCCCGCGAAGACCTCCTCGGTGAACTCCGGAGCCAGCGGGTCGGGTCCGAGTCGCGCGATTCCCGGTACCTCGCTAGGACTGCGCACCAGGTAGACCGCAAGGCTCTTCTTCGTGCCCGCCTCGGTGATGTCGATGCCGGAGCCGTCGTCGAGCACGAGCCGCGCGGCGAGTGGGCCGGCGCTCCGCCCGCGCGGACGAGCGGCGGGAACCGGTGCGGCTTCCCTCCAGCGGATCCAGCCGGCGCGGGCGAGATGGACGACCAGGTGCAGCTCATCGAACGACCCGCTGAGCCCGCCGTCGTCCGTCGGGACGACCGTGGCGTCGAGAAACTTGCCGTGCCGGCCCACGCCGGCCACGAGCATCCCGTGCAGCGCCGACACGGGCGGGTCGAACGTCTTCAGCGCCGCGAACGACGTGACATCGAGCCGGTCGATGGCATGCCCCTTCAACCGGCTGTCGAGGTCGGCGGCCAGCGCGTGCACTTCGGGCAGTTCGGGCACCCGACCAGTCTGCACCGCACGTCCGACGCAGGGCCAGGGCCGCTCAGCTCAGGATGTCCTTCGTCGCGAACCTGCCGTACGCCAGACATCCGAACACCACGACGTACCCCAGTTGCAGCAACGCGTTCTGTCCGTACGAATCCCACACGATCGGATCGCGCAAGAGGTCGCCGAATCCGAGCCAGTAGTGGGTGAACAGCCACGGGTGCACCCAGTCGAGTTGCGGGAGCTGGTCGAGTATCTGGGATACACCGGCGAGCACGACGGTGGCTGCCATGGCGCCGACCGGAACGGTGGTGAGCGTGGAGATGAACAGGCCGATGGCGCCCAGTCCGAGCAGTGAGATCGTGACGTAGCCGGCCATGAGCGCGGTGCGCACGAAGAAGCCGCCAGCATCGACGGTATCGCCGGAGAGCAGCGTGACCGGTCCGATCGGGAACAGCAACGCGCCGATCCCGATGCCGGCGAGCACGATCACCACGGTGGCTGCCAACGAGAACGCGACCACGCCCGCGTACTTCACGACGAGCAGACGGATGCGACCGGCCGGCGCGACGAGCAGGTAGCGGAGGGTGCCGAGACCGGCCTCGCCCGCGATGGTGTCGCCGGCCACGACGCCGAGCGTGAGCGGCAGGAACAGCGGGATGCATACCACGAGTGCGGTGAACCCCACGAAGAGCCCGTTGTCGGTGATCGCACCGAGGAAAGCGGGTCCACGTCCGCTGGAGCCCGCGCCGGTGACCCGCACCACGACGGCGATCAGCACGGGAACGGCGGCCAGCGCGACGAGCATGGCGATCGTTCGGCGACGACGGAACAGCGTGCCGAGCTCGGACCCCAGCAACGCGAACGGGCGCAGGTGGGCGCTCATCGCGGCAGGCTCCGCCCTCTCCGGCGTCTCGGACGGTGCTCGCAGCCCGGCCGCCTCACCCTGCGACATCGAAGCCCTCCCCGGTCAATGCCACGAAGCGGTCCTCGAGCGACGGCGACGTCACGTCGAACCCGCGCACCCGAACGCCTGCGCCCACCAACGCGGCAACGAGATCCTCGGCAGCGGTGTGCGCATCCAGTGCAGCCGTCACGACTTCACCGGCGACGGAGGGTTCCAGACCGAGGCCGGCGAGCACGGATGCCGCGGCACGGGCATCCGGGGTGCGCACCACGGCCTCCCGGCCGCCGGTGGCCCGGAGCTCTTCCAGCGATCCGGATGCCACCAGCCGGCCCGCGCGCATCACGGCGACGTGGCTGCACAACTGCTCGACCTCGCTCAGCAGGTGACTGGAGACGAAGACGGTGGCGCCCTCGTCGGCGAGTCGACGGATGAGCGCGCGCACCTCGCGCGTCCCTTGCGGGTCGAGTCCGTTGCTGGGCTCGTCGAGCACAAGCAGTTCCCGTTCGCGCAGCAGTGCACCCGCAAGGCCGAGCCGCTGCTTCATGCCGAGCGAGTAGGCATGCGCCTTCTTGTCAGCGGCATGCGTGAGCCCCACGCGGTCCAGCGCTTCGGCGACGCGGCGGTGCCTCGTCGCCGACACGGATCGCGGGTCGGCCGCGTCGAGTCGGCTGAGGTTCGCCCGCCCGGTGAGGAACGGGTAGAACGCGGGCCCTTCCACGAGCGCACCGACGCGGGGCAGCACGGTCCCGGATGCGCGTGGCATCCGTTCCCCGAGCAGCTCCACGTCGCCTGCGTTCGGCGTGGTCAGTCCGAGCAGCATGCGGATCGTGGTCGTCTTGCCCGAACCGTTCGGGCCGAGAAACCCGTAGACCGATCCTCGCGGAACCCGCAGGTCGAGTCCGTCGACCGCCAGCTGGCGTCCGAATCGCTTGGTCAGGCCGGTGC
Organism: Humibacter ginsengisoli; assembly: GCF_054780095.1. Lineage (NCBI taxonomy): Bacteria > Bacillati > Actinomycetota > Actinomycetes > Micrococcales > Microbacteriaceae > Humibacter > Humibacter ginsengisoli. The sequence goes on along the minus strand of NZ_BAAGWZ010000006.1, from coordinate 921,088 downwards.
TGGCGATGGCGAGGTCCGCACCGGCCGACCCGCGGCCGCCGGGCCTGCTGCCAGCCGACGCGGCCGTCGTTCCGGGCGCCGCGCCGACCTGCGTCACTTGGCCGCCGACTCGAGCGCGCTGAGCGGCACCGCTCCCGCGTACGCGCGTCCGTCGGACGTGATCAGCACGGAGAACAGCGAGGTCTGCAGCCCGCGGCCGCCGTCTACCGACTGGGTGAGCTCGTTCAGCAGCTGCGACTGCCCGGCCGTGAGGCCCGACATCCCAGCGCCGAGCGACCCGGCGGGCACCGCTACGATCGACGTCCACCCGGACCCGATCACGGTCGGGCCCTCGAAGGACCCCGGCACGCGGTTGTCGGGATGTGAACCGTGCGGCGGCAGCGTCTTCTGTGTCACCTTCGCGCCCTTCGGTGGCGTGAAGGTGAAGTTCGACGCGGCCGGAGTGCCGAAGTCCACGCGCGTGAACGCGACGGACACTGCTGGGGTCTTCTGGCCGCGCGCATCGATCTCCGCAGCCAGCGGAACCCCGGTCTTCGTCTCGACCGAGAGAACGGCCTTGCCCACGAGCGTGTCCGCCGTCTTCGGCGTGATCGTCAGCCGCCAGACGTCGTGCGACGCGACGGACCCCTTCGACACGGTCAGCGTCGAGGTCTTGCTCGCGTTCTGCACGAGTCTGTCGGCGAGGCTCTGCGGGGTGGCGGTCGGCGTTCCGGATGCTCCGTGGTGCGTCGCCGTCTTCGACGGCAGCTTCACGTGTACCGCCTTGTTGGTCTTCGAGTCCCACGTCCACAAGTCGGTTCCGTTGCGCACCACGTCGCGCTCGGCGAGGCTGTCGAGCACCTGGATGCGCTGCTTGCCGTGGCCGTCTACATACACCTGCGCCTTGTGCGAGGCGGTCAGCAGCTCGAGGATGCTCGACGCCTGAGCACTGGACGACCCGCTGCTTCCCGTGTTGCCCAGCGCACCGGAAGGAAGCTCGGGCAAGCCGAGGTCGCTGGTCTGCTCGATGCTGCCCGAGTAGTGCGCATCCTTCGCCTTCGCGATCAGTGCCAGCACCTGCGCCGCGGACGGCGTGGACGTGCTCGCTTCGCTCAGCCCGTTCGCGAAGGCGGGCGCCGCGACGGCACCGGCAACGACCACCGGCGCTACGACGGCGGGTAGCCATTTCAGAAGTCTCTTCATCACGAATCTCCTCGTGAAAGCTCGGGAATTCGGCCCTGAGCGCCAGGCTAACGCTGGAATGCTCCGACCTGGCTGGGACGATCCATCACGTTTCCGGCAGACCGGCCCCCAGCAGACCGGCCATCGCGACCGCATCGTGCGGGGCGTAACCCTTCGCATCGTTGTCGAAGTAGACGTAGATGTCGCGATCGGCCCCGTTCATCGCGGACTGCCGCAGCATCCGGTCGGCCCAGGTTCGCAGCGACCGGTCGTCGTATCCGCTCGTGTAGAGCTCCTCACCGCCGTGCAGCCTGGCGTACACGAAGTCGGCCGTCGGCTCGTCGAACACGGGAAACCGTCCAGCGGTGTCCGCCAGCACCAGGGCCACACCGTGACGGCGCAGAATGTCCGCAGCCCGGGCATCCGCAAAGCTCACGTGCCGCGGCTCCAGCGCGTGCAGCACCGGCGCGTCTCGTTCGATCGGCGGGACTTCGACGCGTTTCACCTTCGCGTCGTGCGTCTCAGCGAGCACCGCTGCCTGCCGCAAGGTCGACGGCAACAGCTCGCAGAACCTCTCGAGAAGCTCGACGTCGAACTCGACACGCTCCGGCAGCTGCCACAGCACCGGGCCGAGCTTGTCGCCGAGCAGCAGCACTCCGGAGGCGAAGAAGTTCGCCATCGCCTGCTCGATGCCGCGCAGTCGAAGCATGTGGGTGATGTAACGGCCGCCCTTCACTCCGAATACGAAGTCGCCGGGTGTCTCGTCGCGCCAGCGCCGATACGACGTCGGCCATTGCAAAGAGTAGAACGATCCGTTCAGCTCGACCGTGTTCATCCGGGTCGCGAGGTAGGCGAGCTCGTCCTTCTGGCGCAAGCCCCTCGGATAGAAGTCGCCCCGCCACGACGGGTACCGCCAACCGGAGGTGCCGACGAACGCTCGGGGGCTCATCCGTCCAGTCTGCCCGCCGACGCCCGAGCATGCTCGGCCCCGATCGTCGCGCGCGCTCAGGCACAATGAAGGAGTGTCGCGTGGACTGCTGATCATCGACGTGCAGAACGACTTCACCGAAGGCGGCGCTCTGGGCGTGCCGGGTGGAGCCGCCGTCGCGGCCGGTATCACCCGGTTGCTCTCGCAGAACCGAGGGCGGTACGACCTCGTGGTGGCCTCGCGTGACTGGCACGACGCCGAGGGCGACAACGGCGGCCATTTCGCTCCTGCCGATGCCGAGCCCGACTTCGTCACGACCTGGCCGGTGCACTGCGTCGCGGGCACGTCGGGTGCGGACTACCACCCGGCACTGGATGCCGGCGGGGTGGACGTGCACATCCGCAAGGGACAGGGCGTTCCCGCGTATTCCATCTACGAGGGCACCTCCGATGACGGCGCCGGTCTCAGCGCGGTTCTCGACTCGGTCGGCGTGAACGAGCTGGATGTCGTCGGCATCGCGACCGACTACTGCGTGCGGGCATCCGCGCTGGATGCGCTCGCAGACGGACGGGATGTGCGGGTGCTCGTCGACCTCGTCGCAGGGGTGTCACCGGAATCCAGCACGAGGGCGCTGGACGAACTCCGCGCGGCCGGCGCGACGCTGGCGCGCAGCGACGACCTCGCCGGTGAAGACTGAGGCGCTCGCCGAGCGTAGGCGCGCGACGGGGCTGGGACTGCCCTAGTGACTGCCCTCGATGGCGTGGTGCTCGGTGTCGACGATCGCGGCGCGCTCCGGGTGCGTCTTGCGTGTGTGAGCATCCTTCGCCGAGTCGTAGAGGGCCCACAAGCAGAACAGCCCGAAGATCACCGCACCTGCAGCGAAGACCAAGTACTCCACGGAATGCTCCCTCTCGTCATGCCCGAACTCACCCTATCGCGAGCCCGGGCCCTATCGCGGACTCAGGACATGCCCGGTGCGTAGGTTCCCACGGTCGAGTAGATGACGTTGAACATCATGACGACCTTGATCACCACCAGCACGATGGCAATGACGAAGACCGCGATCAGCCCCCAGATCGGCCACATCACATCGGAGCCGCCGCGACGCCGGGCGACGACGGTGCGACCGATCACGTAGACGGGCTGGCTGAGGAACGTCCAGGCCCAGTGGAACGGGCGAACGAACCCGCGGCGCTGCAGTTCGCGCCAGTCGAAATACGCGAACATCACGCTGAGCCCGTAGATCACGAACCCGAGCGCGTCTATCAGGAGAATGCCCACGAAGAATCCGCTCATCGCGGAGGTGAAGTGGGCGACGTCTGCGTTGTCCGGCGTCGATCCGGAAGCGCTGAGCGCGATGACCGCGCGGAAGTATGAGGTGAAGTCGGCGAACATGAAGGCGATCGCCGTGAGCAGCGGGAGCCCGACCACCAGCCAGATCGCCCACGTCAGCGCGGATGTCCCGGGCCGCACGGGCTGGAACGCCGCCTGTGCGGGAGCGCCGGCGTAACCGCCTGGAGCGTAGGCCGGCGCCGGGGTCGGTACGTGGCCGGCCTGCGCCGCCGATGGCGGGTAGGGGGACTGGGCAGGAGCATGCTGCGCTGTGGCAGGCTGTGCCGGCTGCCCGTAGCCGGCCTGCACCGATGCTGGATGCTGCGCCGCGGGCGTGCTGGCATCCTGCCCCGCATCGTAGAGCGGCTGCGGAGCCGGCACCGCCGGACGGGAGTGCTCGGTCCATCGGGAGCCATCCCACCAGCGCTGCCCGCCCGGATTGTTCGGGTCGGGGTCCGGATACCAGGCCGGGGGTGTCTGATGCTGGTTCGGGTCGGTCATCGATGTTCTCCTGCGTCGCGTCTGTGCCCATCTCGGGGCACGCCGTGAGCGTAGCGCAACCGCTTAAGTGCGCTCCATCGCGGGGTCTGCAACGCCCATGCCTACGATGGGGCGATGGCCGGTGGCACCAGCAGCGAACCGATGGCGACGGGCTCCACACGCGCGGACATCTGGGTGTGGTCGGTGCGCTTCTACAAGACGAGATCGCTCGCGACGGCCGCATGCAAGGCCGGCCACGTGAAGGTCAACGGAGAACGGGCGAAGCCGGCACAGATCGTGCGCGTCGGCGACGAGGTGCGGGTGACGACCGATCGCGAGCACATCGTCGAGGTGCGCGGCATCCTCACCAAGCGTGTCGGTGCACCCGTCGCTCAGGCGGCGTACCTGGACCGCACGCCCGCACGGCCGCCCCGGGTCGAACAGCCCGCCGCGGTCGTCCGCGAGCGCGGCGCGGGACGCCCCACCAAACGCGACCGCCGCGAACTCGAGCGGCTCCGCGGCCGTCATTGAGGCGCATCCCTCACGATGAGGCCGGCAATGGTGCCGCCGCGAAGAAGTGCCAGCCCAGCCACCACCAGAACAGCACGAGTGTGATGCGCACCGCTCTCGACGTCATCACCCGGTCGAGCAGCGAGCCGAACGAGGCAAGACGATCCGGAACCCGCCAGGCGTACCAGGCGAGCACGATGCCGAAGACACCGACCGAGATGAAGCCGGAGATCGTGATGATGCGGGTCACGGATGCCTCCCCCTGCGCAGCAGCGCCGCCCCGCCCACGATCCACAGCGTCGCGCACACCGCGCGGCCGACCGGGTTGGCGACGATCGGATCGATGAGGTCGGACAGCACCGGATGATCCCACTCGGCCTGCGGAGACGGCATCGCGAGGAAGAAGTGCAGCAACTCCCACAGGCAAAGGAAGACACCGGCGCACGCCCACAGCACCGCGGACCGGATGGCAGCGCGACGCAGCGCGTCCGCCTGCTCTACAGACCGCTCCGCCTCGGTGTCCACCGGGTAGATGTCGTCGTTGCGCCAGCTCACGATGACGGCCGTCGCCCCGATGACGCACACCACGACGAGGTCGGCGACGCCCCACTGGGGCGCGAGCGTGATGACGGCGACGGCGAGCACGCCGAGCACTATCTGCACGGCCAGATGCAGGCGGGGGAGCGGGTAGCGGTCGAGCCTGCGGAGCCAGCCGGCGGCATCCGCCAGCAGTGCGGCACCCGCGGCGAGGAAGAAAGCGCCGTCGATCGGGGCGCCGCGGTAGATCTGGAACGATCCGCAGATCAGGAGGATGGCGATCCACCACCAGTCCAGGCGCAGGCGCGTGACGAACCGGGCGCGACGGTTGCGGGCATCCCGAAGCCGGCCGCGCTGCGGCCTCCGTGACGAGGAACGGCCCGCCACGATCAGGCCTCGATCGGACCCAGCCAGGCGGTCGCTACGGTCGAGTGGGCCGACTCGTCGTCCGACGGGTGGAACATGCCGGCGAGCACGTCCCGGTACAGTCGCCCCAGTTCGTTGCCGGCGAAGTAGCTGCCGCCGCCGGAGACGCGGATCGCCTTGTCGACCACGTCCCGAGCCGTCTCGGTGGCACGCACCTTCATGCCGACCAGCTTTGCGAACCACTGCCCTCCGTGGTCGACGACCATATCGACGTCGGCGGTGATGGCATCGAGCTGCGGGTACAGCGCGTCCTGTGCGATCGCGGCGTCGGCGATGCGCCAGCGGATGTCCGGATCCTGCGCGTACGACCGACCGTCGTTCTTCATCGAGGTGCGCCTCTTCACCGCCTCGACCGCGAGTTCCAGCGCCCGTGCCCCGATGCCCGTGTACACGGAGGCCAGCAGCAGCTCGAAGTTGGCGAAGATGCCGAACGTGAGCAGATCGGCGTTCGGACCGGGATCCAGCCTGCGCACGATGCGGTCAGCGGCAGCGTGAGCACCGTCCATCCGTATGGAGTTGGACTGGGTGGCGCGCATGCCGAGCGTGTTCCAGTCGTCGGCGATCTCGAAGCCGCCCTCGGCGCGGTCGATGAAGCCGAACACGATCTTCGGCGCGTCTTCGCTCGTGGAGTCCAGCCCCATGGTGCCCAACCGGGTCCATGCGGGCGAGAGCGACGTGAAGATCTTGGTGCCGTGAAAGGTGTAGCCCCCTTGTCCGTCGGGGCGGGCATCCGTTCGCGATCCGAAGAGCACGAGGTCGTTGCCACCCTCACTGATGCCGAATCCGAACACCTCTCCGGCGCCCGCCTCGCGTTGCACGAACTCGAGCGAGTCGTCGCCGCGGTCGCGCAGCACCTTCGCGACGCCTGTCCACACCAGGTGCATGTTCACCGCGAGCGCGGTCGCGGGCGCAGCGGATGCGAGCCGCACCTGCTCGCGCGCCACGTCGCGCAGCGACAGCCCCAAGCCGCCGAACTCCCCGGGCACCAGGGCACGGAGATAGCCGGAGTCGGTGAGCTCCGCGAGGTCCTCGGTGAAGAAGGCGTTGTCGCGGTCGTATCCTGCGGCCCTGGATCGGATGCGCTCCAGCTGTTCGTCCGACAGCACGCGCACAGCAGACTCGCTCACGGTTCTCAGGTTACGCCGCATGACTCAGGGCGCCGCCGGTTGACAAGGCACGCTGACGAGCTGGTCGCACCGCGTGCACGCGGGGTTGCACCCCAGCCGCGTCGGCATAGCCGCCGCGGCTCCAAGCTCCAGCGCGCGTCGCTATGGTGGCCCCTATGCAGGAGCGCACAATGGAGACCCGAACGCTGGGCCGCACCGGACGCACGGTATCCGTCATCGGACTGGGAACGTGGCAGCTGGGGGCCGACTGGGGAAACGTGAGCGAGGCGGACGCGCTCGCCGTGCTGGAGGCATCCGCCGAGGCCGGGGTCACGTTCTTCGACACCGCCGATGTCTACGGCGATGGACGCAGCGAGAGCATCATCGGCCGCTTCCGGGCGGCCCACCCCGATGCCGGTGTCACTGTCGCGACCAAGATGGGCCGTCGTGTCGATCAGGTGCCGGAGAACTACTCCCTGAAGAACTTCAGAGAGTGGATCGACCGTTCCCGCGCCAACCTGCGCACGGACACGCTCGACCTGGTGCAGCTGCACTGCCCACCGACCGCGGTGTACTCCGACGACGAGGTCTTCGACGCGCTGGACGCACTCGTCGACGAGGGCGCGATCGCGAACTACGGCGTGAGCGTCGAACGCTGCGAAGAGGCGCTCACCGCCATCGCGCGGCCCAATGTGGCCACTGTGCAGATCATCCTGAACGCGTTCCGGCTGAAGCCGCTCGAGCGGGTGCTGCCCGCCGCGCAGGATGCCGGGGTGGGCATCATCGCGCGCGTCCCGCTCGCGAGTGGACTGCTCAGCGGCCGTTACACGAGGGAGACGACGTTCGCGCCACAGGACCACCGCACGTTCAACCGGCACGGCGAGGCGTTCGACGGGGGCGAGACGTTCTCCGGTGTGGACTACGAGACCGGAGTCGAGGCGGCGGGGCGGTTCGCGGATGTCGTGGCATCCGCTCGCGGGTCGCTCGGCATCGAGTGCGCCGACAAGCTCACGCCGGCGAAGGCGGCTCTCGCCTGGGTGGCGCAGCAGCCGGGCGTCAGCTCCGTCATCCCCGGTGCCCGCAACGTGGATCAGGCGCGCTCCAACGCTGCCGCAGGATCGGTCGCGCCGCTGGGCGCCGAGTTCGACGTGGCGGTGCGGGAGCTCTACGACGAGTACTTCCGCGCTAGCGTGCACGACAAGTGGTGACGAATGCGTCTGCCGAAGCCGTTCGTGCGCTGACGCCCATGAGCCTCCGGATCCTGGATAGTGTCAGCCCATGCCACTTGTACGCATCGACAGCACTGGCACGCCCATCGAGCTGCTCGAGAAACTGGGAGAAGCGGTCCACGACGCGCTGGTAGAGGCCATCGGCATCCCGGCGGATGACCGTTTCCAGGTGCTCAGTAGCGGAGGGTCGCGTGTCATCGCCGACCCGGGCTATCTGGGCATCCGTCGTGATGCAGGGGTCGTCATCGTTCAGGTCGTCTTGCGCTCCGGCCGTACGGTCGAGCAGAAGAAGGCGTTCTATGGCGCGGTCGCCGAGAAAGCCGCTGCCATCGGAGTCGAATCGCGCAACATCCTGATCACGCTGGTGGAGAACGATCTGCCCGACTGGTCGTTCGGCGACGGCGTCGCGCAATACGTTCAGTGAACTCGGGCTTCGTGCCCCTGGCCGCTTTTGTCGTCACCTCTGTGCCTCGCGGAGGGCCCGCTCGCATGCCCCGCGGAATTCGTCGACGAGACGCGCGAGCGCGACGGGGTCGGGCGTCGCCGTGGCGAGCATCCGGTCGACCTCGCCGAGCTCGGCGCGAACGAAGAGCTGCTTCTCGTTGGTGACCCAGATTCCCCGCGCCGCGAGCACGGCGTGCGCGGTGCATGTCGCCGCTCGGGCCAGCAAGCCGACGCACTGAGTGAGCCGGCCCGCGGATGCGTAGTAGGTGCGCGCATAGCCCAATTCCGCTTCCGCCTGCGCCCACCACGCACCGGGAGCGTGTTTTCGCAGCTGCGGCGGATACTCCGTGACATCGGGAAGCTCGCCGACGAGCACGCGCTTCGTGGCCAGTTCTGCCAGGACCGAGTACGAGGGCAGCCCGGCCACGTGGAACCACAGAGGCTCGGTGGTGAAGCGGCCTTCGCGGGTCTCGGAGATCACCCGATCCACGACGTCGAGGTCTCGGTAGTGCATATCGCTGGCGCGGCCGTCGATCTCCAGCCACGCTCCGCCGTTGAAGACCGTGTGAGGCACAGAGCTCCAGCTGCCGAGTTCGCCGACGGTGCCGGGCCAGCCCAGGTCGCGGAGCGATTGCGGATCGAAGCTGCCGCGGAAGTAGAGGGAGAAATCCCAGTCGCTGTCTGGGCGGTTCGTGCCCTCGGCACGGGAACCGCCGAGCGTCACCGCCTCCACGCCGGGCAGCGAGGCCAAGCGGTCGCCGACGTACTCGATGAAGGCCGCGTCGTCCATGAGCGTCACCGTAACAGGGCACCTATGCCGGTGGTTCGGGCGCCCCTTCGGCGGGTCGCTCGAGCGGGCGACCGTCAGCTCGGAGGCAACGGCACGGGCTCGGTGTCGGGTATCGGGCTGGCATCCTTTCCGCGCAGATCCGGGTGCCACCGCTTGCCGATCAGGGGAACGAGCACGCCGAACGCTGCGAGCACGCCGGCGACCCAGAAGGCGCCGATCGCCGTGTAGCGGTCGATCAGGAAGCCGGCAACGGCGCTTCCCAGCGCCGCGCCGATCAGCTGCCCGGTGCCGACCCAGCCGTAAGCCTCCGCGGTGTCGGAGAACTTCACACTCGACGAGACGATGGCGAAGATCACGGCCAGCGCGGGCGCGATTCCGGCTCCCGCGATGACGAGCAGCGCTGCGAGCCACCAGATGTTCGTGATCCAGAGGCTGGCGAGCACCACGCCGACGAACACGATGAGCATCCGCCGTGCGAGCGCCCACGGTCCTATGGGCACGGCTCCGAGCGCGAATCCGCCGGCGAGCGAGCCCAGCGACCAGATCGCCAGCACGATTCCGGCTTCCGGTCCCTTGTCTCCGAAGTTGGCGATCACACCCGCCTCGATCGCCGCGCACGAGCCCACGAGCAGGAATCCGACGATGGTCGCGAGCATCACGGTCGGTCGGCGGAGCACTGCGCCGAAGCGGCGCTTGCTGCGTGGGATGCGCACCCTCCCGAGCTCGGGCGACGCCACGAACCACGCGCCGCCGGCCAGCATGACCGCCGCGCACACCAGCAGGCCGATGGTGGTCGAGATCTGCGTGGCGATGAACGTGATGACGACGGGACCTGCGATCCAGATGATCTCCTGCGCCGAGGCATCCAGTGAGAAGAGCGGCGTCAGGAGGCGCGAGTTGACGAGCTTCGGATAGATCGTGCGCACGGCCGGCTGCACGGGCGGCGTGGCGAGGCCCCCGACGAGCGCGACCGCCATCGTGACGGGGATCGGCATGACCACGAGCGCGATCAGTGTGATCGTCGCGGCGCACACCGTTGTCGTGGCGATGAGCACGGGGCGCATGCCCACCCGCCCCATCAGGCGGCTGGTGAGGGGACCGGCGACCGCCTGACCTATGCTCGCGGCGGCCAGGACCAGGCCGGCGGCGCCATACGTGTGATGCACGCGCTCGATGTGAGTGAGTAGTGCGAGCGAGAGCATCCCGCTGGGGAATCTCGCGGTGAGCTGCGCAGCGATGATCCGGCCGACACCGGGCGTCTTCAGCAGGTCCGAATATGCGCTCACTAGCGGTCAATACTATGCGCCGACCGGCCATTCTCCGCGCCCGGGGGACGGTGTGGACGCGGCGCGGATCAGCTGTGGAAAATGGGGATAAGTCGGCGAACTTATCCACATTCTGTGGACGACACGCCCACAACATCTAGGGTTGAGCGCTGCCGAGCACCCCGCTATATAGTGGTCACACGCCGGTCCAGTCGGGGCCTCCCGAGGTCGGCAGAACGCTTGAAGAACCGCGTCGCCACGAGCGCACGAACCGGATGTCAGCGGTCTGCCGGACGATGAGTGAAGACGACGCGCGGCGCGGGGATCCGGGTACGAGCCCGGGGTAGAACACGGGGAGATGGGGCGTCGGGCCGAAGGGCGTGCGGTGGCACGTCGAACGGCCGGGCTGCTTCGTCGACTCCGCTCTCCGATGTGGAGTCGACGGCATCCGAAAGGGTGCCACGAGCAGTAGTGGAGGAAGAGGCGAAGTGACAATCACGGTCGTGAAGCGCAACGGCGAGAGGGAGCCGTACGACGCGAACAAGATCAACCTGGCGATCGAGAAGGCCTCGGAGGGGCTCGACGAGAACATCACCTGGGTCACCCAGATCGCGAGCGAGCTCGAGCTGACCCTGTTCGACGGCATCACCACTCAGCAGTTGGACGAGGCCGTGATCCAGGTGGCGCTGCAGAACGTCAAGGATGACCCTGCTTTCGACACCGTCGCCGCCCGGCTGCTGCTCAAGACCATCTACAAGCGCGTGCTCGGCGACTACGAGAACGACGACGATCTCAAGCGACTCCACCGCGAGGGCTTCCGCGCCTACATCGAGCGTGGCGTCAAAGAGGAGTTGCTCGATCCGCGCTTCCCCGATCTCTTCGACCTCGACCGGCTCGCCTCGGTGCTCGAGCCGGCCAACGACGGCCTGCTCAAGTACATCGGCCTCGTCACGCTGAACAACCGCTACGGCATCAAGGCGCGCAATGGTGATCCGCTGGAGGTGCCGCAGTACTTCTGGATGCGCATCGCCATGGGCCTGTCGCTCAACGAGACCGATCCGACCGGCATCGCGATCGAGTTCTACGAGACGATGTCTCGCCTCGACTATCTCGCTGCCGGCTCAACGCTCGTGAACGCCGGCACGAAGTTTCCGCAGCTCTCCAACTGCTTCGTGATGGAGATGCACGACGACATCGAGCACATCGCCAAGAGCGTGCGCGACGTGATGTGGATCACGAAGGGCACCGGAGGCATCGGCCTGTCGGTGACGAAGCTGCGCTCGCAGGGCTCGCCGATCCGGTCGAACAACACCACGTCGACCGGTCCGATCCCGTTCATGCACACGATCGACTCCGTGCTCCGAGCCGTCAGCCGCGGCGGCAAGAAGTTCGGTGCGCTGTGCTTCTACATGGAGAACTGGCACCTCGACTTCCCTGAGTTCCTCGACCTGCGTCAGAACTCCGGCGACCCGTACCGTCGCACCCGCACCGCCAACACGGCTGTGTGGATCAGCGACGAGTTCATGAAGCGCGTGCAGCACGACGAGCCGTGGTACTACTTCGACCCGCTCGAGGTCGCCGACCTCAACGAGCTCTACGGCAAGGCCTTCTCCGAGCGCTACGCGCACTACATCGAAGAGGCCGAGGCCGGCCGCCTTCGCATGTTCAAGCGCACCACGGCTCGGTCCGTGTTCAAGGACATGCTGATGAGCCTGCAGACCACCAGCCACCCGTGGCTGACCTGGAAGGACACCATCAACAACAGGGCCCTGAACAACAACACGGGCACAATCCACCTGTCGAACCTGTGCACGGAGATCTGCCTTCCGCAGGACATCGACAACATCGCGGTCTGCAACCTGGCCTCGATCAACCTGTCCCGTCACTTGCAGGACGACGGCACGTTCAACTGGACGACGATCGAGCGCAGCGCACGCCTGGCCATTCGTCAGCTCGACAACCTGATCGACATCACGATGTCGTCGGTCCCCGAGGCAGACAACGCCAACCTGAACAACCGTGCGGTGGGCCTCGGCATCATGGGCTTCACGGATGTCGTCGAGCGTCTCGGACTCAGCTACGAGTCCGAAGAGGCGTACGACCTCATCGACGAGGTCGCGGAGCGCATCTCGTACTACGCGATCGAGGAGTCCGCCGACCTGGCCGCCGAGCGTGGCGCGTACCCGAATTTCCAGGGCTCCCGCTGGTCGCAGGGAATGGTGCCGTTCGACACCATCGCGATCACGGAACAGGACCGGGGCGTCGAGATCAAGGTCAACCGCAAGACCCGCATGGACTGGGACGCGCTTCGCCAGCGGGTGAAGAGGGGCATGCGCAACGCGACGCTGATGGCGGTCGCGCCCACCGCATCCATCGGGCTCGTCGCCGGGACCACACCCGGCTTCGACCCGCAGTTCTCCCAGATCTTCAGCCGATCGACCTCGAACGGCAAGTTCCTCGAGGTGAACCGCAACCTGGTCGGCACGCTTCAGCAGCACGGCCTCTGGGAGAAGGTGCGTGAGCAGGTGCTTCGCAGCCAAGGAGACATCCAGGGCATCGCCGACATCCCCGACGAGATCAAGCGCGTGTACAAGACGAGCTTCCAGCTCTCGCCCTACGCGTTCCTCGAGGTCGCCGCGCGCGCCCAGAAGTGGATCGACCAGTCGATCAGCCGCAACATCTACCTCGAGACGCGCGACATCGGCGACATGGTCGACATCTACGCGGCGGCGTGGGAGCGCGGTGTGAAGACCACCTACTACCTGCACATGAAGCCGCGCCACCAGGCCGAGCAGACGACCGTGCGGGTGAACAAGGCCGAGGAGATCGGCGGTGCTCGCAAGGGCTTCGGTGCGGTGCCGGCCGGGGTCGGAGCAGGCGCAAGCGGTACGGATGCCGGCAGTCAGGCATCCGCACCGGCTCCCGCTCGTCGCGGGTTCGGCTTCGGCGGTGTCGCTGGAGGTGACAAGTGATGGACGACCAGCGCACCGCAGAGCAGTTCGTGGGCGAGTACTTCGTGCCGGAGGATCCGATGGATGCCTTCCAGTGCGACTCCTGCCAGTAGCGCGCGACCACCCGACCGACCACGAGAACGAGATAGAGGCGTAGAGAACGATGGGCATTCTGGGAACCGGCATCGAAGAGGGGCTGCTGCTCAAGCCGGTGAAGTACCAGTGGGCGATGGACCTGTACGACCAGGCCGTGGCGAACACCTGGTTCCCGAACGAGGTGCAGTTGGGTGAAGACCTGGCGGACTTCAAGAAGATGACCGATGAGGAACGGCATGCCGTCACCTTCCTGGTCAGCTACTTCAACCCGAATGAGCTGCTCGTGAACAAGGCGCTCGCGTTCGGCGTCTATCCCTATCTCAATGCGGCCGAAGCCCACCTGTACCTCGCGAAGCAGATGTGGGAAGAAGCGAACCACTCGATGTCGTTCGAGTACGTGCTCGAGACGTTCCCGATCGACCGCGAGCAGGCGTACGCCTCGCACGTCGACATCCCGTCGATGGCGCGCAAAGAGGAGTTCGAGGTCAAGTACATCCGGCGCATGCTCGAGCAGAAGCTCGACATCACCACGACCGCGGGCAAGCAGGACTTCATCCGCAACCTCGTGGCATACAACATCATCCTCGAGGGCATCTGGTTCTACTCGGGCTTCATGGTTGCGCTCTCGTTCCGGCAGCGGAACCTGCTGCGCAACTTCGGCTCGCTGATCGACTGGATCGTGCGTGACGAATCCCTTCACCTGAAGTTCGGCATGAACCTGATCCTCACGGTGCTGGAGGAGAACCCCGACCTGCAGACGCCGGAGTTCGCCGCAGAGATCAAGAAGATGATCATCGACGCGGTGGAGATGGAAGAGGAGTACAACCGGGACCTTCTTCCCGGCGGCATCCTGGGGCTGAACGCGAACTACATCAACCAGTACGTCAAGTACCTCGCCGACCGGCGGCTCGAGGAGCTCGGGTTCGGTCCGGAGTACAACGTGACGAACCCGGCGAAGTGGATGGCCGCGGCGAACGACACGCTCGAGCTCGTCAACTTCTTCGAGTCGATCAACACGTCGTACGAGTCGAACGCGAAGGCCAGCAGCTAGCCCGCCCTTGCCTGCTCAGGCAGTGAGGTAGTGGCGCACGGCGATCGTGCGTTCGGCGCTCGTCCACGACATCGACACCACCAGATAGACGGATGCCGCCACCGGCGCGATAGCCGCGAACACGACGCTGAGCAGCGGGAGCCAGCTGAGCACACTGGCGAGGCGAGTCGGTTCCGGTGCACCGGGGTCGACCTGCCTCGCTGAATGCAGCGCGACGCGGCGCGACACTATGGCGACCGCGGCGATCGCTGTCAGCAGCGCCAGCGGGAGAGCGAGCTGAGCGAACGCTCCCGCGGCGATCAACTGCCCGAAGGATGCCCCGAGCGGCGACCCGAGAACCGTGTGCGCAAGCAGCGCGTTGGCGTGCCTCGCCACCGTGGTCCTGGTGAAGACGCCGTACACGACGGAGACGACGGGGATCTGCAGCAACGTCGGCAGCACGCCGGCGAACGGCGACACGCCTTCTGCGGTGTAGAGCGCCTGAGTCTTGCGGCCGAGGGTCGCGGGGTCTTTGCGGTGCCGGCGCTGCAGTTCGCGAAGTCTCGGGGCAAGACGGCCGCGCGCGACCTGCGCCCGCGCGTTGACGAGCCCGACGGGGAGCAACGCCGCGCGCACCGCGAGTGTGACGAGTGCGATCGCGGCGAGAGCGGCCACGCCTGTCGGCACGACCGTGGCGAATGCACTCGTCAGGCCGGTGATGAGTGCAGCGGCGCCGTCGAGCACCGCCGCAAACGGTGGGAAGGAAAAGGGGTCCATGAACGTGTCCTCAAGGTCTCGTGTGATCGGTCGGTGAACGCGTGAAGCGAGCGCCGACACGAGCCGAGGAGTTCAGACGGTGGCGCCGCTATGGTCTCGCCGACGGGGGTCGTGCGTGCATGAGAGCACGGACATCCGTGTGCGTCGGTGTCGCGGTGGCGGTCGCCGCCAGCCAGGCGATTCGGGTAGCGCTCACACGGGTCGGTCGTCGTCCGGCGCTTTCGGCGGCGAGAACGGCGGTTCCGGCCAGGACTGCCATCGATGCGACGGCTACCAGAACAGCCGCCGATGCCGTGTGCGACGTGTCGAGCCCGGCGACCGCGACGAGCGCGATCAGCAGAACGGGCATCAAGCGACGGAGCATGCGCCGATCGTATCGCGGCGTCCAGCAGCGATGCGCGACAGCGGCGGGGCGGGTGCGTCGCGCGCGGCCTCGGTAATACCTCACGCCGCGATTCCTCCGTGCGTCTCTCGACGTCTATCCCTGTATGACGACAACGACGAAAACCGACGCCCCGGCCACTGCGAGCCCGACGGCAGACATCAATCGCGCGCACTGGGAAGCCCTGGCACGCGGCGAGACGACCGATTGGGAGCAACTCGGCACGGAGCCGCCATGGGTGACGGTCGAGCGAGCAACAAGCCCTGATGGCCTCTGGCTGCGACCAGACGACGCCCGATCTCTCGAAGATTCCGGTGGCGTCCTCCTCGCGATCCACGGCGGTGGCTTCATCGGCGGCTCGGCGTCCACACACCATCGCATGTTCGGTCACCTGGTCGCGGTGAGCGGCATCTCGGCGTTCGCCGTCGAGTACGGGCTGGTTCCGGAGTACACGTTTCCTTCCCAGGTGGACGCCGTGTTCGACGCCTACCGGGCACTGCTTGCCGGCGGAAGGAGGATCGCGCTCGTCGGCGACTCGTGCGGAGCCACGCTCGCCATCGGCGTTGCCGCTCGCGCCCGCGACGAGGGCTTGCCCGTTCCAGCCGGGCTGCTGCTTCTGTCGGCCTGGTCGGATTTCGAGGCGACCGGCGAATCGTACGAGACGGGGACGGACCCGTTCTTCACGCGTGAGGTGGTGCGCGGACTCGCCCGCGGCTATCTGAACGGACAGGATCCCCGTGATCCGGCAGCGGCACCGTTGTTCACCGACCTCCACGGCTTTCCGCCGACGTACATCCAGGTGGGAGCTGAGGAGTCGCTGCTGGACGACAGCATCCGACTGGCCCGGCGCTTGCGCGAGGCAGGAGTGCGAACCCGCGTCGACACCTACGAGGGCCAGCTGCACACGTTCCAGATGACGGCCGGACGTACGCCGGTCGCGGACGACGCGATCACCGAGGGAGCGACATGGTTACGGTCGATACTGAACCCGTGACCAGTGACGACGCCGTGCAGGGCGTCCCCGGAGTGCATGGCTCCGACACGATGGGCGCCTTCGACGCTGCGGTCTCGTCGCTTCGGCACGAGCTGGTCACGCACGCCTACCGCATGCTGGGCTCCTGGGACGACGCCGAAGACGCGGTTCAGGAGACTCAGCTCAGAGCCTGGCGTTCGTGGGACGCATTCGACCACCGGGCATCCGTACGCACCTGGCTGCACCGAATCGCCATCAACGTCTGCCTCGATGCGCGGCGCTCCCGAACGCGTAGGGGGCTCCCGTTGGAACTGCCTCCGGACGATCGCATCGCGACAACGGCGGATGATTCCGCTCGCTGGCTGCAACCCGCACCGGGTGATGGCGACGACCTGCGGCTCGCTTTGGTCGCAGCCCTGCAGCTGCTTGGCCCGCGCCAGCGTGCCGTGTTCCTGCTGAGAGAGGTGCTCGACTTCCCGGCCTCCGAGGTTGCCGACATGCTCGGCACCACAGTCGTCGCTGTGAAGAGCTCGCTGCAGCGAGCGCGCGTGCGGATCCGCAGCCAGTCCCGCAGGCCGGACGACCTGGTCGAACCGAGCGATCCCATCGCCCGGCGGCTGCTTGGCGCATACATCTCGGCCTTCCAGAGCGGCGAGGTCGCCCCGCTCCTGGCCGTGCTCCGTGCCGACGCTTCCCTGGAGCTGATGCCGTCCGGCGACTCGTTCCGCGGCATGGATGCGTGTGCGCCTGTCTTCGCAGCGGCCGTGGGTCGTCCGGGCGACTGGTCCATGCGCCCGGTGGTGGCCAACGGCCAACCGGCCGCCGTGGTCGACTGGAAGGGCAGCCCGTATGGAATAGCGGTTCTCGATGTGCGTCGCGACGGGATCGCTCGGGTATCCGTCTTCGAAGGTGCAACGCTCGCAAGCTCGTTTGCCGAGTGGTCCACGGCGCGCACCTGACGCCGGCGGCTCTCGCCTCAGACGTGCATGCGGAAGTCGTACCGCTCCGGCGGCGGAAACTCCCGCGCCGCCTGCTCGCGCACGGCATCCGTCACCTCGACGGCGTCGCGTTCCGCCAAGCGGGAGGCCTGGTAGTCCTCCCACAGCCCGTCGAGAGAGGTCTCGCCCTCCTTCAGGTCGGCGATCTCGATGCCCTCATCGAGAAGCCGTGCGCAGCGGTCGAGGTCGCCCACCGCGAGAGCGGCGGCAGCCTCCGCGTAACGGATGCGTCCATCGGCTCGCTGCGCGGCGTCGAGTGACTCGATGAGCGCCAGGGCATCGGCGGCGCGGCCGCTGTCGTGCAGCTGGCGCACCGCCTCGATGCTGAGGGGAAGCAGGTGGGGGAGGAGCGAGTGCGCCTTCGCGTAGGCATCCGCCGCCGTAACGACGTCGCCATCGCGCGACGCCGCAACGGCGAGATTGCGCCACGCCCATCCGTTGTCTGTCAGCGCCACGGATGCCCGCCACGCCTGGACCGCGGAATCCCACCGCCCCTGCGCCACGGCCAGCACGCCCTCGTGCAGGCGCGCCGTCCAGCCGGGTTGCGCCGCCACGACAGGCTCCCACGCCGGGTCGGACTGGTACGAGAGGGGTCGAACGCCCGGTTCGGCGTCAGATGCCGGATCCGCCTCGACGGCAGAACCACGCTCGAGCGCGTCGATCCACCAGGCCTGCTCCGCGCCGAGATCGCTCGCCGGGAAGGGCGTAGCGGCGGTTGACAGCGACGGCTCGCCTGTGCGCCTGCGCCGGGCATCCTCGAGAGCACCCCAGCCGGACGCTCGCTGCAGCATCTCCACGATCTCGTCGGCCCGGGCGTCGCGGCCGTCCTCCCGCGCGAGCACCTCGTCGGCCCGCGTGCGCGTCACGGCGTCACGGGCCGCGGAGACCGCCTGCTCCCACGAACCGTGCACCGCAGCAGGATCGGCATCCGCCAGTCCGTACACCTCGCTCCAGCGCCACGTCTCGCCGGCCGGCATGGGCACGTGCTCGAACTGCGTGCGCGCCAGTCCCGCCTGAATCTCGAGATACGGATGATCGCCATCGGTCAGCCAGCGCTGCCAGCGCCTGCTGCCCTGCGCCTGTCCCCAGAGGAAGAGCTTGCGACCGCGCAGCCGGGCAGTCGAGGCCTGGAAGAGTCCCTTGCCCTCGCCGTCCAGGGCGGCGATCCACGGCATCGGCGCCCGGTTCAGCTCGAAGAAGTAGTCGGCGGCGTCGCGCGACCGCGTGGTGTAGCTGCGGTCAACGCCGTCCGCGTAGGCATCCGGGAACGGGACGGTCGAGAGGACTCCCTCGTAGCCGAACCGGTAGGCCGAGTCGGCAGGAGCGACGACGCGCACGTCCTCCCGCTCAGGAACCGCGATGTTCGACCACCAGTAGACCGGAACCTCGATGTCGCGGGGATTCCGGATGCTCACGGTCACCACCAGCAATGGAGCATCTTGCGGGAGTGAGGCGTCGATGCTCACGATGAGCCCGCGCATCCGCTCGTACTCGTACATGCGCAGCGCCTCGGTGCCGTCCGCACGACGAACCCGCACCGCGTGCAGCGGTGAGCACGTCAGCGGCCAGTGCCCGGTGGTGCCGAGGTTCCATTCCACGCCGCCGGCGAACCAGGCGTTGCGCAGAGCGAGATTGGCTGGACGGAACACGGGGTTGCGATGCAGCAGTTCGCGCCCGGTCCGCTTGTCCACGAGCGACCAGAGGCGACCGCCGAGGTCGAGCAGGAACTCGGCCCGAATCGACTCGTTCTCCAGCACCGCCACCGGATGCGCTGCTTCGCGCAGCCCGCGGGAGTATCCGTCCTGCATCAGGTACGGCAGCACCGTCTCGACCTTGCCGTAG
Organism: Humibacter ginsengisoli; assembly: GCF_054780095.1. Classification (NCBI taxonomy): domain Bacteria; kingdom Bacillati; phylum Actinomycetota; class Actinomycetes; order Micrococcales; family Microbacteriaceae; genus Humibacter; species Humibacter ginsengisoli. The sequence goes on along the minus strand of NZ_BAAGWZ010000006.1, from coordinate 901,831 downwards.
CCCAGGCCGAACCGCAGCTCGTCGTCGACGTCGTCGGTGCCGGCATCCTTGTGAAGGTCTCGCGAGCCCGCGATGGGCGGTAGAGGGTTCACGAGGCCGAGATCGCCAGAGGGCATGACCACCTCCTGCACGGCGAGAGCGGAGGAGGACGGCGCCGAAGAAGATTGCTCGTTCATCCTGGCCCATGTTCTCAGAAGACGCAGGAATCCCGAACGGCGCGATCGTTTCTTGCGCGAACGCGCACTCTTATGCGCGATTCTCGCTCCATGCGTTTCCATCGAATAACGATCGTGCGAGGCGTCCTCCGTCGATTGCCGGGTCTCGATCGGTCGTGTGTTAGGACATAAGCACCCGTGAAAGCGCACCCCCTTCTGTGCGCCCTCACAGAACGATGATCCAGATCGCACCGATCGGTCAGCAGAGAGGCTCTCCCCGTATGAAATCGGCACCATCTCGTCGTGCGCGCGTGCTCCTGGGCGCATCCGCGCTCGCCGTCTCCGCCCTGGCACTGGCCGGATGCTCCGGCTCAGGCGGATCGGGCGGCACCAGTGGCGGATCGCTCACGATCGGCACCACCGACAAGATCACCAGCATCGACCCCGCCGGCTCGTACGACAACGGCTCGTTCGCGGTGATGAACCAGGTCTACCCGTTCCTCATGAACACCCCGTACGGCAGCCCGGACGTGAAGCCCGACATCGCCGCGTTGGCATCCTTCACCTCACCCACCGACTACACGGTGAAGCTCAAGAAGGGCCTCAAGTTCGCGAACGGTCACGCGCTGACGTCATCCGACGTGAAGTTCACGTTCGAGCGCCAGCTGAAGATCAACGATCCGAACGGTCCGGCATCGCTGCTCGGCAACCTCAAAGACGTCACCACCCCCGACAAGCTGACCGCGGTGTTCCACCTCAAGGTGCCCAACGACCAGACGTTCCCGCAGGTGCTCTCCAGTCCGGCCGGTCCGATCGTGGACGAGCAGGTCTTCTCCGCCGACAAGGTCACGCCCGACAACACGATCGTCAAGGGCGACGCGTTCGCCGGCCAGTACACGATCAAGAGCTACAAGGTGAACAGCCTGATCCAGTACAAGGCCAACCCGGACTACCAGGGCCTCCTCGGTCCCGCGAAGACCGGCACGATCAACGTGAAGTACTACGCGAGTGCGCCCAACATGAAGCTGGACATCCAGCAGGGCAACATCGACGTGGCCTTCCGTTCGCTTTCGGCGACCGACATCGACAGCCTGCGCTCCGACAAGAAGGTCAAGGTCGTCGACGGGCCCGGCGGTGAGATCCGCTACATCGTGTTCAACTTCAACACGATGCCGTACGGTGCCACCACACCGGATGCGGACGCGAAGAAGGCACTCGCCGTGCGTCAGGCGGCGGCGGACCTGATCGACCGCAAGGCCATCGCCAGCCAGGTGTACAAGAACACCTACACGCCGCTGTACTCCTACGTGGCGCAGGGTCTGACCGGCGCGACCGAGTCGCTGAAGCCGCTGTACGGCGACGGCAACGGCGGTCCGTCGCTCGACAAGGCGAAGCAGACGCTGCAGGCGGCAGGAGTCACCACTCCGATCAACCTGAGCCTGCAGTACACGCCGGACCACTACGGCCCGTCGTCCGCCGACGAGTACGCCATGATCAAGGACCAGCTGGAGAACGGCGGCCTGTTCAAGGTGAACCTGGCCTCGACCGAGTACGTGCAGTACTCCAAGGACCGCGTCGCCGACGTCTACCCGGCCTACCAGCTCGGCTGGTTCCCGGACTACTCGGACGCCGACAACTACCTGACGCCGTTCTTCTCGAAGGACAACTTCCTCTCCAACCACTACGACAACCCCGACGTGCAGAAGCTCATCACCCAGCAGGTCGGCACCACAGACAAGGCCGCACGCGCCAAGCTGATCGGGCAGATCCAGGACAAGGTGGCGAACGACCTGTCCACGCTGCCCTACCTGCAGGGCTCGCAGGTGGCCGTGGTGGGCGCGGGCGTCAAGGGCACGACCCTCGACGCCTCGTTCAAGTTCCGGTACGCGCCGCTGCACAAGTAGCGTCGAGGAACACCCGCTCGGGTGGTCCGGCCATCAGCGGCCGGACCACCCAGGCGCGTCCGGCATCACCATCTGTTCAACGAGGAAGTCATGACAGCCCTGCTCGATGCATCCGACCCGCTCGCACAGACGTCGGCACCGGCATCAGCGCCAGGCAGGAGCCGCTCAGGCGGCGGACTGCTCCGCTACATCATCATCCGATTCCTGCTCATCATCCCGACGGTGTTCATCCTGGTGACCGTCGTGTTCTTCCTGATGCGCACGACAGGAGACCCGATCACGGCTGCGCAGGGCGGCAGACTCCCACCGGACGAGCTGGCCAGGCGCATCCACGAGGCCGGTTACGACCAGCCGCTGATCGTTCAGTACTTCCAGTACCTGGGCGGCATCGTCACCGGCAATTTCGGCACCACGTTCAGCGACCATCAGCCGGTCGCCACCGTTCTGGTCACCTATGGCACCGCAACGCTCGAGCTCGCGTTCTACGCACTCATCGTGGCCTTCATCGTCGGCGTCCCGCTCGGGATGCTTGCCGCCTACTTCCGCGACAAGGGCTGGGACGCGCTCCTACGCATCTTCGCGATCCTCTGCTACGCGACCCCCGTGTTCTTCGCGGGCCTGCTGCTCAAGCTGATCTTCTCGGTGTGGCTCGGGTGGCTGCCCGTCTCGGGTCGTGCGACGACCGGAGACGAACTGACGATGCAGTCGCTCGACCATCCGACCGGCATCTATCTGATCGACGCGTTCCAGACCGGCGATCCCGCCGTGCTCGGCGACGTGCTGGCGCACGCTGTGCTTCCCGGTATCGCGCTCGGCTTCCTCACTGCAGGTGTGTTCCTCAGGCTGGTGCGCACCAACGTGATCAGCACGCTGTCGACCGACTACGTCGCATCCGGCCGTGCGCGCGGCGTCAGCGAGTTCCGCCTGGTGCGCAAGCACGCGTACCGGCCGGCCCTCATCCCGATCATCACGGTGATGGGCCTGCAGATCGCGCTGCTGCTCGGCGGTGCCGTTCTCACCGAGACGACGTTCGAATGGAAGGGGCTCGGCTTCCAGCTCGCTCAGTACCTGCAGGCCCGCGACTACGTCGCCGTGCAGGGGATCGTCGTCATGCTGGCGGTGATCGTCGCGTTCACGAACTTCGTCGTCGACGTCATCGCGGCGCTCATCGACCCGAGGGTGAGGTACTGAGATGGCCACCACCGCCACAGTGCCGGTCTCCCGCCCGGCCAAGCGAAGCATCTGGTCGAAGGTGCCCGTCGTTCACCAGGTGCGGCAGTCCGTCGGCGTGCAGCGCGGGATGCTCATCGCCGGCCTCGTCATCACCACGGTGTTCGTGCTCGTAGCGATCTTCGCGCCGCTGATCGCGCCGTACGGCTTCGCGCAGCTGCATGGCGCCGACGGCAAGGACTTCGGATCGCAGCAGCCACCGAGCCCCGCGCACATCTGGGGCACGACTGTGGGCGGATACGACGTCTTCTCCCGGGTGCTCTGGGGCGCGCAGACCGCGGCCCTCGTGATCATCATCGCCGTCGTCCTGTCGATCATCGCCGGAGTGCTGCTCGGCCTGGTCTCCGGCTACATCGGCGGCTGGATCGACCGCGTGCTGGTCGTCATCTGCGACGCGATCTACGCGCTGCCGACGCTGCTGCTGGCCATCGTGATGTCGATCGTCATCTCCGGCGGCCAGTCCGGGCTGTGGGCGGGGATCTTCGCAGCGGCCATCTCGATCACCGTGGTCTACATCCCGCAGTACTTCCGAGTGATCCGCGCCGAGGCGGTGCGCATCAAGTCCGAGGCGTACGTGGAGTCCGCGAAGGTGATCGGAGCATCCAGCGGCCGCATCATGTTCAAGCACGTGTTCCGCAACTCGACGCGGACGCTGCCGCTGATCTTCACGCTGAACGCCTCTGAGGCGATCCTCACGCTGGCGGGGCTCGGCTTCCTGGGCTTCGGCATCGAGCCGTCGTCGGCCAGCGAATGGGGCTATGACCTGAACAAGGCGATCGCGGATGTCACGAGCGGCATCTGGTGGACCGCACTGTATCCGGGACTCGCCATCGTGCTCGTGGTACTCGGCATCACACTGGTGGGCGAGAGTCTCAACGACCTCGCCGATCCGCGGCTTCGGGGCCGGCGCGCGGTAGCCGCGGCGTCCGGTGAGACGGCGGACATCAGCGTCGTGCCGGGCGGTCCGAACGAGGCTCCCGGCGGGCTCGAAGGACTCGAACCGGGCGCCGGCATCGAGGAACAGGGAATCGAGGTGCGCGAGTGAACGCGAGCGCGCGAGTGAACGGGGCGGCGAAGGCGTCGCAGACATCCGGTACGGATGACGCGGTGCGCATCCGCGACCTGAACGTGTCGTTCGCGACCGACGCCGGAGCGGTGAAGGCGGTCGACGGGGTCAGCCTGCACGTGGCACCGGGGGAGGTGCTGGCCATCGTCGGCGAGTCCGGCAGCGGCAAGACGGTCACGGCCCGCACCATCCTCGGGCTCCTGCCCGAGACGGCCACCTCCTCGGGCGCCGTGCTGGTGAGCACCGACCAAGGACACGTGGATGTCGTCACGCTCAGCAACCGGCAGATGCGCGAGGTGCGCGGTCCCGCCGTTTCGATGGTGTTCCAGGAGCCGTCCACCGCGCTCAACCCGGTCTACAAGGTGGGCTGGCAGATCGTCGAGGGGCTGCGGGCGCACGGCAAGGTCTCGAAGGCTCAGGGACGCGAGCAGGCGATCGAGATCCTGCGCAAGGTGGGCATTCCGGATCCCGAGACGCGGGTGGACTATTACCCGCACCAGTTCTCCGGCGGCCAGAAGCAGCGCATCGTCATCGCAATGGCACTGGTGCTCGGGCCGCGCCTCATCGTCGCCGACGAACCGACCACCGCGCTCGATGTGACAGTTCAGGCGGAAATCCTCGACCTGCTGCGCCGGTGCCGGGTCGAGTTCGGCTCGGCGATCGTGCTCATCACGCACAACATGGGCGTCGTCGCCGATCTCGCCGACCGCGTCGCCGTGATGTACAACGGCAAGCTCGTGGAGGAGGCGGATGTCTCCACGTTGTTCGCCGACCCGAAGCAGGACTACACGAAGAAGCTGCTGGCCGCCGTCCCCCGCATCGGGGAGGGCACGGCGCAGGCTCGCGAGAGGCTGGCCGCACGACCGGCGGAGTGGGCGGGGAGCGAGCCCGTCGTGAAGGCGTCCGGGCTGCGCATCCAGTATCCGGGTCGCATCGGGCAGAAGGGATTCGTCGCGGTCGACGGCGTCGACTTCGCGATCCGGCCCGGCGAGGTGCTGGGGCTGGTGGGGGAGTCGGGTTCGGGCAAGACCACCATCGGCCGGGCGATCGCCGGGCTGACGAAGGTGACGGGCGGCTCGCTGAGGGTGCTCGGACACGAGATGAACGGTGTCTCAGAGCGCCGCTTCCGGCCGGTGCGCGATCGTCTCGGGTTCGTGTTCCAGGATCCGGCGTCGAGCTTCAACCCGCTGCTCACGATCGCGCAGTGCGTGGCCGAGCCGTTCATCGTGCACGGCAAGGCGGACAGCGTCGCGGATGTGCGCGACAAGGTCGACGAACTGCTCGAGGCGGTGCAGCTGCCGCGTGCGTACGGCGACCGGTACCCGCACGAGCTCTCCGGCGGCCAACGCCAGCGCGCCAGCCTGGCACGCGCCATCGCGTTGAAGCCGCCGCTTCTGATCGCGGACGAGCCGACGAGCGCGCTCGACGTCTCGGTGCAGCAGAAGGTGCTGGAGGTGTTCGCCGACCTGCAGAGTGAGTTCGGCTTCGCCTGCCTGTTCATCAGCCACGATCTCGCCGTCGTCGACATCGTGGCCGACCGCATCGCGGTGATGCATCACGGGCGACTCGTGGAGGAGGGCACGGGCGAACAGGTGCTCTCGGCACCGCAGGATGCCTACACGCAGCGGCTGCTGGCATCCTTGCCGGTTCCCGACCCGGAGCAGCAGGCGAAGCGGCGTGAGCAACTGCGAGAGCTGGTCGCGGAGGGCTAGGTCCAGGACTTATCTGCACCGCTCACAGGTCATGAATACCGCACGCGACAGAAGGCGTAACTCCTGGCCCTCATCGCGCCGGCGCGCGTACCGTTGCGTCTGATGACCATCGAATCGGATGCTCTGCGACGGGTGCCTCCACCCGCCTGGCTGGCGATTGCGTGGCTCGTTGGGCGGTTTGTGGGCCGGTCTCACCGGACGCCCTGGTCGACTGCGGCATCCGCCGGCGTCATCGCAGGGTGCGGACTCCTCGCTCTGTCCGCCGTGGCGGCGCTGCGCAGCCACGGCACCACGATCACTCCCGAGCGTCCGGAACGCGCGAGCTCGCTCGTCACAGACGGGCCATTCGCCTTCTCGCGCAACCCGATCTATCTCGCCATGGCCGGCATCCTCGTCGCGCACGCGGTGGCCCGGCGGTCCGTTGCCGCGTTGCTGCCTGCCGCGGGGTTCGTCGCACTCATCGACCGCGTGCAGATTCCGGCGGAGGAGCGCGCCCTGCGTGGCCGGTTCGGCGATCGCTTCGACCGATACCACCGGGCTGTTCCCCGCTGGATCGACGTCCGGCAGGCATTCGGTGCCAGAGGTGCGGCCAAGTACGTGTAGCGATCGGAGATCGAGGTCCCGTGTCGCTGTATGACGGCGGGATCGGCGTGTGGGGAGGGCCTCGCCTAGCCTCGAAAAGCATCCGCGTCGCATGGGAGGGTGATGTCCCTCCGCCGAGATCGCTGAACCGACCGAGAGGAGAGACGCACATGACCGAGCCCCTTCGCGTCGTCGCCGTCTCCGGCAGCCTGCACAATCCGTCGAAGACCGACGTGCTCATCGACGAGGTCTTGCGACAGCTCGGAGAGGAGCTGCCGGTCGAGCCGCACGTGATCCGCATCACGGATGTCGGCCCGCAGTTCGCCGGCGTGCTCGACCGCAAGGCGCTGCCGCGCTCCGTCGAGGACGAGCTGCGCCGCGTCGAGACCGCAGACCTGCTGGTGGTGGCCTCGCCGGTGTACCGGGCATCCTTCACCGGGCTCTTCAAGCACTTCTTCGACTTCGTCGACCAGTACGCGCTGGTCGACACACCAGTGCTGCTTGCCGCCACAGGCGGGAGCGAGCGCCACTCGCTCATCGTCGAGCACCAGCTGCGTCCGCTGTTCGGGTTCTTCCAGGCCCTGACACTTCCGGTCGGCGTGTACGCGCACGAGTCCGACTTCGACGGCTACCGCATCGACTCGCCGCTTCTCGTGGAGCGCATCAAGACCTCGATCAGGCGCGGACTGCCTCTCATCACTTCGAGCGTGCAGGAGAAGCGGCGCATCCGCCAGTCGCTGGAAACGGGTGAGGAGTTCGAGCCAAGCGTGGCGCCGAACGAGCCGCAGCGCCCGGTGCGCCTATTTACGTAGGGCCGCTCCCGTCTGCGCCGGGCACCTGCGATCGGCGCGCAAAATCGGCGTCCGGGGTGCCGGACGCGAAATGTTCGTGAAATGCGGGGACCCTACCCTTTTCGTGAGGCGCTTCCGACCCGATCGTGCTCTGACCCCGCTTCTGACTTACGTAGACTCTCGTCAGTCAGTCGTCTCATCCGGCGATCCCGTCGTCGTTCACACAGCACGCGTCGCGCCTCAAAGACGAGGAAAGGTACATCCATGCGAATTCGATACGCACTCCCGGTGGTCGCCGTGGCCACGGCGCTCCTGCTCACCGGATGCGTCGACAACTCAGGTTCCGGTTCCGGGGCGACCTCCGGCTCCGGCACATCCAACCCGTACGGGGTGACGAAAGACGACGCGCTCGCCAAGACGCTGCCGTCCACGATCTCGAAGGCCGGACAGATCACGGTCGGCGTCGACGCGACCTATGCGCCGAACGAGTACAAGGACGCCAACGGCAAGCCCATCGGCTGGGACATCGACCTCGCCAACGCCATCGGGGCCAAGCTCGGCGTCAAGATGAACTACACGATCGCCAAGTTCGACAACATCATCCCGAGCATCACGGGCGGCCGTTACGACATCGGCGTCTCCTCGTTCACCGATACCACCGAGCGCGAGAAGCAGGTGGACTTCGTCAACTACTACAACGCCGGCATCCTGTGGGCGTCGCTGAAGGGCAAGACGGTCGACCCCGACAATGCGTGCGGGCTCAAGGTCGCCGTCGAGGCAGGCACCTACGAGGACACCGACGAGGTTCCCGCGAAGTCGAAGGCGTGCACGGATGCCGGCAAGCCGGCCATCCAGGTGCTCAAGTACGACGGACAGGATCAGGCGACCAACGCTCTGGTGCTCGGTCAAGTGGACGCCATGAGCGCCGACTCCCCGATCACGGAGTACGCGATCAGCAAGCAGGGCGGCAAGATCCAGAAGGCGGGCAAGACCTTCGACATCGCGCCGTATGGAATCGCGGTCGACAAGGGCGCGCCGCTGACGAAGGTGATCCAGAAGACGCTGCAGTCGCTCGTCGACGACGGCACCTACCTGAAGATCCTCAAGAAGTGGGGCGTCGACGACGGCGCGGTGAAGACGATCGAGATCGACGCCGCATCGAAGGCGTCGTCGTAGGCCGATGAGCGACTCGCGTTCCTCCGGCGAGGCGGGCGGAACACCGTCCGCCTCGCCCGGCGTGCCGACGGCATCCGTTCCCGCCCAGCGGCCGGAGGCGATCAGAGCGGTGAAACTGCGGCATCCGTGGCGCATCGCCATCGCCGTCATCCTCATCGTTCTGCTGGTGCTGTTCGTGCTCGACGCGGCGCAGCGCAAGGCGTTCGGATGGCCGGATGTCGCCAAGTACCTCTTCGACATCCGCATCAGCCAGGCTGCGCTCATCACGCTCGAGCTCACCGTCTACTCGATGATCATCGGCATCATCCTCGGGCTCATCCTCGCCGTCATGCGTCTGTCGCCTAACCCGGTGCTGAAGGCCGTCGCCTGGCTCTACCTGTGGATCTTCCGCGGCACTCCGGTGTATGTGCAGCTGGTGTTCTGGGGCCTTATCACGCTCATCTACAACACGTTCGTGATCGGCATCCCGTTCGTGCACACCTGGGCGGTCATCCCGATCACCTGGGTTCCGCCGTTGTTCTTCATCTCCGTCGTCGGACTGTCGCTCAACGAAGCGGCCTACATGGCCGAGATCGTGCGCGCAGGGCTCCTCTCCGTCGACCCGGGCCAGGAGGAGGCGGCGAAGGCGCTGGGAATGTCGTGGTGGCAGACCATGCGACGAGTGGTCATTCCCCAGTCGATGCGCGTGATCATCCCACCGACAGGCAACGAGGTCATCTCGATGCTGAAGACCACCACGCTGGTGGCGGCCGTGCCGTTCACGCTCGACCTGTTCGGCCGCTCGCGTGACATCTCGGCGGAGACGTTCACGCCCATCCCGCTGCTCATCGTGGCTTCGTTGTGGTACCTGTTCTTCACCTCCATCCTGATGGTCGGGCAGTATTTCCTCGAGAAGCGGTTCTCCCGGGGTACCGGCCGGGGCAGGCCGGCGGTGGGAGTGGCGGATGCCGGGGTGAACGCGTCGGGAGCGGTCGCGGGAGTGGGCATCGACATCGGAGGAAAGGGATGAGCGGCTCGGTGAGCGGCGCGGCCACGAACACCAATCCGGCACCGGCCGGCGCGCAGGCATCCTCGCCGATGGTGGAGGCGATCGCGGTCTCGAAGAGCTTCGGCAGCAACGAAGTGCTGAAGTCCATCAGCCTTAACGTGCGCCGTGGCGAGGTGATGTGCGTCATCGGGCCGAGCGGCTCGGGCAAGTCCACGTTCCTGCGCTGCATCAACCACCTCGAGCGCATCGACGCCGGGCGCCTCTACGTCGACGGCCAGCTCGTCGGATACCGGCAGAAGGGCGACAAGCTCTACGAGCTGAAGCCCGGCGAGGCGGCGTTGCAGCGCCGCGACATCGGCATGGTGTTCCAGCACTTCAACCTGTTCCCGCACATGACGGCGCTGGAGAACGTGACGGAGGCGCCGATGCGGGTGAAGGGCATCCGCAAACAGGATGCGGTCGCGCACGGCCGCGAGTTGCTCGCCAGGGTGGGCCTCGGCAATCACGCCTCGCACTACCCGTCGCAGCTCTCGGGCGGTCAGCAGCAGCGGGTCGCGATCGCCCGGGCTCTGGCGATGGAGCCGAAGCTGATGCTCTTCGACGAACCCACGAGCGCGCTCGACCCGGAGCTCGTCGGAGAAGTGCTCGACGTGATGCGAGGACTCGCGGAGAGCGGCATGACGATGGTCGTCGTGACGCATGAGATGGGGTTCGCGCGCGAAGTGGGCGACTCGCTCGTCTTCATGGACGGCGGGGTCATCGTCGAAGCGGGCGACCCGCGGCAGGTTCTGACGAATCCGCAGCACGAACGCACCAAGGCGTTCCTTTCGAAGGTTCTCTAGATGGTGGTCGCGGGCTAGCCTGGGCGATATATCGCGATATATGTCGTGGATTTGTTCGCGCACCTCTGGAGGTCATGATGAGCGGTTCGTACACGAGCGGTGCTTTCGGTGCCGGCGGTCTGGGCGGTGCCGGTTCCGGGCACCACGTGGTCGATGCGATCGATCAGCTGCGCTCCATTCTGATGGGGCACCGGGGAGGCCCGCGCGCAGCACGCGGCGACGTTCGTTCCGCCATCCTCGCGCTTCTGGCCGAGAAGCCGATGCACGGCTACCAGCTCATCGCCGAGATCGAGAAACGCAGTGGCGGCGCCTGGAAGCCGAGCGCCGGTTCGGTGTACCCGACCCTGCAGCTGCTGGTCGACGAGGGGCTCATCGCGCAGGAGGTCGCCGACGGTCGCAAGACGTATTCACTGACCGAGAGCGGGAGAGCCGAGACGGATTCCTCCGCACGCAAGACGGCTCCGTGGGAAACGTTCGCTCTTCACGATCTGCTCGGCGTAGGTCCGCTGCCCAAGTCGGTCGTCGACCTGGCGCACGCGGCAGCGCAGGTGCGACGCACCGGGACGAGCGAGCAGGTGGACCAGGCGGTCGCGGTGCTCGACGACGCCCGGCGCAAGCTCTACTCGATCCTCGCCCAGGACTGACCGGATGCCGTCGGCATCCGGATCGCGAGCGGCTCCTTCCACTGAGAACGGGGCCGCTCGTTCCCGCTACCGTCGCATTCTGCGGTTCGCGCTGCGCTACCTCGTGCAGACGTGGTGGTACGAGGTCTTCCTCGTTCGCATCGGTCTGGAACGCGTAACCGAACGTGGTCGCTCGGCTCGGCTGACGAGGGTCGCCCAACGCTTCCACGTGCTCGCCGTCGAGCTCGGCGGGCTCATGATCAAGGTGGGACAGTTCCTGTCGTCGCGACTCGACGTGCTGCCGCCGGAGATCACCGCGGAACTGGCCGGGCTTCAGGACGAGGTGCCACCGGCATCCTTCTCCGCGATCCAAGAGCTCGCAGAGGCCGAGCTGGGTGTTCCGTTGAACCAGGCGTATGCCTGGTTCGGGGAGGAGGCGGTGGCGGCGGCCTCTCTCGGGCAGGCGCACCCGGCCCGGCTCGTGGAGTGGGATGCCGTGGAGACCGGCTTCGAAGGCGTGGTCGTGAAGGTGCAGCGGCCGGGCATCCAGACCATCGTCGACGTCGACCTCGCTGCGCTTCGCCGGGTGGCCGGATGGCTCAGCCGCTTGCGGGTCGTCTCTGATCACGTCGACCCTCGTGCACTGGTCGCGGAGTTCGCGAAGACGAGCTTCGAGGAGATCGACTATCTGCACGAGGCGATGGGCGCCGAACGTTTCGCCGAGATGTTCGCCGACGATCCGCGGGTGAACGTGCCCGAGGTCGTGTGGGAGCGCACGACACGGCGCGTGCTCACGCTCTCCGATGTCTCGGCCATCAAGATCAACGACGTCGACGCCCTGCGGGCCGCGGGCATCGATCCGTCCGAGGTGGCCGCGGTCTTCGCCGAGGTCATGTTCGAGCAGCTCTTCGGCCACGGCTACTTCCACGCCGATCCGCACCCGGGCAACATCTTCGTGACGCCTGTGCCGGGTGCCGGCTCCGGCCCGGAATGGCGGCTCACGTTCGTCGACTTCGGCATGATGGGCGAGGTCACCGACGAACTACGCGGCGGACTGAGGCGGCTGCTCATCGCGGTCGCCTCCCGCGACGGTCGAGAGCTGATCACGAGCATCCAGGAGGTGGGCATCCTGCTGCCCACGGCCGACACCGGCGAGCTGGAGCGAGCGATGACGCGACTGTTCGACCGGTTCGGCGGCATGGGCTTCGCGCAGCTGCGCAAGGTGGATCAGCGCGAGTTCCGCGACTTCGGCCAGGAGTTCGGCGCAGTGGTGCGCTCGCTGCCCTTCCAGCTGCCCGAGGACTTCCTGCTCGTCATCCGCTCGATGTCGCTCACCTCGGGCGTCTGCAGTTCGCTCGACCCGGAGTTCAACATCTGGGATGCCATCGAGCCGTTTGCGACGAGGCTGATGCGCGAGGAGAGCGGCAACGTCGTGCGCTCCGTGGCGCGCGAGGCGCTGACGGCGGCGGGCATCGTGCTGCGGCTTCCGCAGCGCATCGATCAGCTGATCACGCGCATCGATGCCGGCACCGTATCGGTCGCGACGCCTGCCATCGACCGTCGCCTGAGCCGCATCGAACGTCTCATCCGCAGGGCCATCGGCGCCGTGGTGTTCGCCGCGCTCCTGGTCGGCGGCATCCTGCTGCTGCAGTTCGTCGCGCCGCTCGGCATCGTGCTGATGTGCATCTCGGTGATTCCGCTCGCCTACGCGGTTCTGGCCGGAGCGCCCCGCGCGCCGAGCCGCTGAGACCGCACTGAGCAATGTCGGGCTGCGCCCGACCGGCGACTATGCGCGATCATCGCCCCGGTGAGTCACGGTCGACGCACGGGAGTGCAGGGCGACGAGAACTCGTCGGAGTGCGGCCTCGCTTGACGAGTCCGTACCGGCGAGGAATTGGCGCTCGGTCTTCTGCACGATGCGGAGGGCTTTCCCGTATGCATCGGCGCCGGCCTTCGTGAGCTCGACGACGTTGCGCCGCCGGTCGGAGGGATCGGTCTTGCGGGCGATGATTCCCTTGCGCTCCAGAGTGTCGAGCATCCCGACCATCGTGGTGCGATCGACGCCGATCCGCTCCGCCACCTGAAGCTGTGAGGACCCGGGGTTCCGCACGATCACCCGGAGCACGCCGAGCTCGCGGGAATTCAAGTCAACGCTTGCCAGCGCGGCATCCGCGCGCGCCTCGTATGCGAGATGCGCGTGCTTCAGGAGAAAGCCGAGGGGGAGTTCCTCGTCGCGAGCACTTGTCATGCCCCGAGGATAACCGTAGGCTGATCGTCAGTAGTGCTGATCATCAGAATCAGCGCAGAAAGGATGCTCGGATGATCCTGGTCACTGGAGGTGCGGGCTTCATCGGCTCGCAGGTGGTCGCTGCGCTCTGCGCGATGGGTGAGGAGTGCGTGCTTGTGCAGCGCTCCCGCTCTGAGCCACCACCAAGGTTCGCGGGAATGCCGGTGCAACTGGTGAGGGGCGACGTGAACGACCTCGAGACGTTCCTCGCCATCGGAGAACACGCTGCGATCACGGGCATCGTCCATCTCGCCGGGTCCATGCCTTGGCCGCCCGTGCGAGAGAATGCAGTCGAGTCGGCACGACGCAGTCTCGGCAGCTTCTTCAACCTTGTGAGCGCCGCCCAAAGGTGGAGCGTGCCACGCGTCGTCACCGCGAGCACGATCGGCGTGTACGGCGGGATCGAACACGGTGGCGCGCTGCACGAGGATGAGCCGGTCCCGCTGGGCCATCTGCACGTGATTCCGACGTTCAAGAAGATCGCGGAGCTGCTTGGCGGCTACCTCGCTTCGATGACGGATGTCGAGATCGTCCAGGCCCGCATCTCCGGAACGTGGGGACCGGGCGGACACCTGCCCGACCCGTTCTTCCCCGCCTCAGCGCTCGTCGCTGCCGCTGCGCGTGGAATCAAGCCGGATCTGTCCGGTCTGCTGGTGCCTCCCCGCGCCGGTGACGGGCTCGACCTCAGCTATGTCAAAGACACCGGAAGAGCGATCGCGTTGCTCCAACTCGCCGACCGGCTGGAACACGATGTGTACAACGTCGGGTCGGGGCGTGCCACGACCAATGCGGACGTGGTCGACGCCATCCGGACCGTCGTCCCGGGCTTCGAGGTCGATCTGCCCGAAGGTTCAGCGGAGCCGCTGCGTTGGCTGGACATCTCGCGCCTTCGTCAGGACACGGGGTACCAGTCGCAATACGACACAGCTGCGGCTGCCGAGGACTACATCCGTTGGTTCAGGGACGGTGGGGCAGAAGGCGAGAAGCGCGCCCATCTGTGAGGATGTGCGCGCTTCTCGCCGTTGCGGTTACGCCTTCGTGACTTCCACCTCGACGACGGCCCATGACAGCGCGGGGAGCGTGACACGCAGCGTGGCGCCGTCGATCGCGACGTCGCTCAGCGGCTTGAGGCCGACGCGGTCCTGGTTGTGCTCGTTGTTCGTGGTGAAGCGGTCGGCGCCCTCGGGCACTGTCAGCACCTCGGCACGGGTGACGCGTGCGGCGTCGAAGCCGCGCAGCGTCGCCGTGACCTCGGCCGCATCGTCCAGGCCCCGGTTGGCCAGGAAGAAGGCGACCCGGCCGTTCTCCTCGTCCCACGTCGCGCTCGCGTCGACCAGGTCGGCGTCGCCGTATTTCGCGGTCTCGAACCGGTCGCTCGTGGTCGACAGGCGCAGGATCTCGCCCTTCGCGAGCTCGGACATCCGGGCGAACGGCCAGAAGATCGACTGACGCCAGGCCGGTCCGTTCTCTTCGCTGCGGATCGGTGCGATCACATTGACCAGCTGGGCCTGGTTGGCGATCGACACCCGGTCGCCGTGGCGCAGCAGCGAGTTCAGCAGGGTCCCCACCACGACGGCATCCGTCACGTTGTACTCGTCTTCGATGATCCGCGGATGCTCGTGCCAGCCACCGCGCGCCTCGATGGTCGACAGCTGGTCGTCGCCCTCGCGAGCCGTGAGGTACCAGACGTTCCACTCGTCGAACGAGAGGTTGATGTGCTTGGAGTGCTTGCCCTTGGCCCGCACCGCGTCGGCGGTGGCGATCACACCGTCGATGAAGAGGTCCATGTCGACGCCGGAGGCGAGGAAGCTGGCAGCGTCGCCGTCTTTCTCCTCGTAATACGCGTGCAGCGAGACGTAGTCGACCACGTCGTAGGTGTGGCCGAGCACGGTCTGCTCCCAGGAGCCGAACGTGGGCATGCCGCGGTTCGAGCTGCCCGAGGCGACGAGCTCGATCGACGGGTCGACCAGCCGCATGGCCTTGCCCGCCTCCTGCGCGAGGCGCCCATACTCGTCGGCCGTCTTGTGGCCGATCTGCCACGGTCCGTCCATCTCGTTGCCTAGGCACCACAGCTTGATGTCGAACGGCTCGGATGCCCCGTTCTTCTTGCGCAAGTCGCTCAGGTAGGTGCCGCCAGGGTGGTTGGCGTACTCGACGAGTTCACGAGCGGCCTCGACACCGCGCGTGCCGAGGTTGACCGCCTCCATGATCTCCACGTTCGCCTTCTTCGCCCAGCCGGCGAACTCGTGCAGACCGAACGCGTTGGTCTCCACGGTGTGCCAGGCGCCGTCGAGACGGCGAGGACGCTGGTCGACAGGTCCTACACCGTCCTCCCAGTTGTAACCGGAGACGAAGTTGCCGCCCGGGTAGCGCACGACCGTGACGCCGAGCTCCTTGACGAGCTCCAGCACGTCCAGCCGGTAGCCGTTCTCGTCTGCATCGGGGTGGCCCGGCTCGTAGATGCCGGTGTAGACGCACCGGCCCATGTGCTCGACGAAGTTACCGAAGATCCGTCTCGGAACGGGCCCGACCGTGAAGTCGCGGTCGACGGTGATGGTGGCGCGGGGCATAGAACTCCTTTGTCGTTGTGCGTCGGTCTGTGCGTCGTCAGGGTGAGGCGGGTGCATGCCCGCATTCGAAACCAGCGACCACATTACATCGTTGAAGTGAGGGCGCGAACCCTTTCTGGCCGGTCGCGCCGAGTGCTACCGTTACCACGTTGAAATGAGCGCTCGCGCTCGGCTATGGTTCCCCCACACCACCCACGCCGCGGCAGCGGCGCACGACAAGGAGGTCGTCAACGACATGGCACGAAGCAGCACGGGCCTGAGTCGCCGGGCTTTTCTCGCGGCCGGGCTGGGCGCCGCCACGGTCCCGCTCCTCGCCGGATGCTCCAGCGGCACCGGCACGACAGTCGCCGCGGGACTCTTCGGCACGAAGCTCCCCACCTCGACGCTCATCTACTGGAACCTGTTCGGCGGCGGCGACGGCACCCGCATGCAGGCGATGGAAGCCGGCTACGAGAAGCAGTACGGCGCGAACTCACTCCAGGCGACGACGTTCGCGTGGGGCAACCCGTACTACACGAAGGTCACCCTCGCCACTGTCGGCAACAAGCCGCCGGACGTGGCGGTCTCGCACCTCACGCGGGCGAAGCCGCTGTGGGACGGCGGCCTGCTCGAGCCGATCACGGATGACGACCTGGCCTCGGTCGGCCTCAGCGCATCCGACTTCAGCCAGCGACCGTGGAACGAGCAGCGCACGGACGGACAGAACATCTGCGTGCCGCTCGACACGCATCCGCTCGTCATGTTCTACAACGACGACGTGTGCCGCAAGGCCGGCCTGATGGACTCGAGCGGCACCCTGAAGAAGCTCAACAACCTGGATGAGTTCGAGTCCGCGCTGGCGGCGATCAGCAAGGTCACCAAGGGTCCGGCGATGACCATCGCCAACGTGGCCGGCGAGACCGCGACGCCATGGCGTGTGTTCTGGACGTTCTACAACCAGCACTCGCAGGCGACACCGTTCCTCTCCGACAACGGGTCGAAGCTGACGGTGAATGAAGATGTCTTCAACGACGTCACCACCCGACTGCAGTCGTGGGTGAAGAAGGGCTGGGTGAACAGCGGTCTCGACTACGCGACGGCGGAGTCCTACATGTTCACCGGCAAGGCGGGGCTCTACCTCGAGGGTGAGTGGGAGATCACGACCGCTCAGTCGGTGAAGGGCCTGAAGTTCGGCATCGTGCCGGTTCCGACGCTGTACGACAAGGCCGCCACGCAGGCCGACTCGCACACCTTCGTGCTGCCGCGCAAGGATCGCACACCCGAGCAGCGCAAACAGGCGATGCTGTTCATCCGCTCGATGCTCGACCAGAGTCTCACCTGGGCGAAGGGCGGGCACATCCCGGCCTACCAGCCTGTGGCGCGGAGCGCTGCGTACAAGACGCTGAAGCCGCAGTCGGACTACGCGTCGGTCGCCTCCAGCGCCGTATACGACGACCCGGCGTGGTACGGCGGCTCCGGCTCGACGTTCGAGAACATCGTCGGCGCCCAGCTCGGGCTCGTGCAGCAGCTCACGCTGTCTCCTCAGGAGGCCCTGCAGGCCATCAAGTCCCAGTTGAGCGTGTATCTGAACACGCCAAGCCCGCTCTAGAACCCACACTTTCTCCCGGAGGTACCACCGTCGTGACCACCGCAACCGCTGCCCGACCCCGGCCCCGTGCCGTTCGGAACTCGGGCCTGACCTATCGCTCGCCGCTGCAACGCAAGGATGGCCGGAGCGCCTGGCTCTTCCTCGCCCCGTTCGGCGTCTTCTACCTGGCGTTCCTGCTCGGTCCCACCATCTACATGCTCGTGATGAGCTTCTTCAACACCTCGATGGTGCGCACGGGGCTCGGATCGTTCGCGGGCTTCGCCAACTACGCCGAGATGCTCACGAGGCCGGACTTCTGGAGCTCGCTGCTGCACACGCTGCAGTTCACTCTCTACACGACCCCGCCACTGGTCATCCTCGCGTTCGTCTTCGCGGTGCTGACCAACCGGTTCAACCGCGGACAGTGGTTCTTCCGGCTGGCCTTCTTCCTGCCGTTCATCCTTCCTTCGGCGACGATCTCGCTGATCTGGGTGTTCGTGTTCACACCGAGTACGGGGCTCTGGGCGATGGTGGAGACCTGGTTCGGCATCACGCCAGGTTCCGGCGTGCTCTCCAGCCCGAACACGGCGATGATCGGCGTGGCGATCGCCACGGTCTGGTGGACGCTCGGGTTCAACTTCGTGCTCTACATCGCCGGTCTCCAGGAGATCCCGCGCGAGTTGTACGAGGCGGCGGCGGTCGACGGGGCGTCCGCGTGGTCGCAGATCCGTTTCATCACGATTCCGATGCTCGCCCGCACCACGACCCTCGTGGTGCTGCTGCAGATCATCGCCAGCCTCAAGATCTTCGACCAGGTGTACCTGATGACCGGTGGGGGACCGGGCATCTCCACTCAGGTCTCGCTGCAGCTCATCACCGGCACAGCGTTCACCGACAATCGGCTCGGTGCGGCATCAGCGGCGAGCGTGCTGCTGTTCATCGTGATCATCGTGATCGCGATCATCCGTCAGCTCACCGACCGTTCCGCAGCCAAGAAGGAGGCCTGACATGGCGATCTCGACCCCACGTCCTCGTCTCAAGTCCCCGGTCTCGGGCGCGGCTCCCGCGCGTCAGACCGCCACATCGCGGGTGAGCGGGCGAACGTTCAACATCGTCGCGCTGATCGTGCTCATCGTCTTCGCGATCATCTGGCTCATCCCCAGTCTCTTCGCACTGAAGACGTCGCTCACCGACAATGGCACGGCGGCTCTGGGGGCTTCGGCGATCCTGAGCAACTGGAATCCGACACTCGCGTCGTATGCGTCGTATTTCGCCTCCGGCACCATCTGGAACTGGTACATCGCCAGCGCCATCACGTCGGTCATCACCGCCGTGCTCACCGTTTTCTTCGCCTCGATGGCCGCGTTCGCATTGTCGCGCCTGCGGTTCCGCGGCTCGAACACGGTGCTGCTGCTGATCATCCTGGGCATCATGATCCCGAGCCAGGTGCTGATCGTGCCGATCTTCCAGGAGCTCAACGCGCTCAGCCTGCTGAACACGTACTGGTCGGTGATCTTCCCGCAGGTGCCCGCCGTGATCGCGGTGTTCATCTTCAAGCAGTTCTTCGACGGCATACCGCGTGAACTCGAGGAGGCCGCTCGCATCGACGGCGCCGGCCTGTGGAAGATCTATTGGTCGGTGATCATGCCGCTGTCGCGCCCGGTCATCGCGGCCGTGACGATCCTCACGTTCGTGGGCGTGTGGAACAACCTGCTGCTGCCGCTGTTCGTGCTCTCCAACCCGAACCTCATGACGATCCCGGTGGGACTCGCCACGGTGCAGGGCAGCTTCGGGCAGCGCTATGCGGACATCCAGGCAGGAGCGATCCTGGCGGCGTTGCCGCTGATCATCCTGTACCTCATCTTCCAGCGCCGCATCGTCGAAGGCGTGACCGGAAGCGGTCTGAAGGGCTGAGCGCACCTACGGTCGGTTGAGAGCCCGTCGGAGCCCGCGAAGGGGTTTCGACGGGCTCAGCCGACGGCGTGACGGGTGCTCTCACGCACGATGATGCGGTGCTGCACCGTGACGAGCATCGCATCGCGAGCCCGATCGGTGATGCGGGCCTCCAGCCGGTCCAGCGCGGCGTCCGTGAACGCACGCTTGTCGAACGACACGGTCGTCAACGGCGGCGAGGCGTACTCGCCGTGCGCGATGTCGTCGAAGCCGGCGACCGAGATGCCTTCCGGCACCTGGATGCCCCGCCGCCAGAGAGTGCTCAACGCGCCGATCGCGAGTGAATCCGTGAAGCAGAACAACGCATCCGGAAGCGGGGAGCGCTCGAGGAACGCATCCATCGCCGATGCACCCCCGTGCGGTTCCCAGTCGTCGCAGCCGATCTCGAGCGCGGGATCGTGGCGGATGCCCGCATCCGCCAGCGCGCGCCGATATCCGGCGGTGCGCAGCCGGGCCGTGAACGTGTTCGTGCGCACGGGTGAACCCAGAACGGCGATGCGCCGGTGGCCGAGACCGATGAGCGTGGTGGTCATGTCGTACGCGGCCTGATCGGGGTCCACGCGCACCTGGTCGAGCCTGCTCTGCTCGACTTCGCCGATGAGCACTGCGGGCGGAAGATGCGCCGAGTCGTCGGGCAGAGTGAACTCGTCGGACACGATCGGGTTGAGCACCAGCCCGTCGACCATCTGCGCTCGCGCACGGGAGAGCAGCTGCTCTTCGCGCTCCGGGCGGGCACCGGTCTCCTCGATCTGGATGCCCCAGCCGCGCTCGTGCGCCGCCTCGACGAAGTGGTGTGCCATCTCGGCCGAGTACGGGGTGGCGAGGTCGGGCAGCGCCAGCGCGATGACGCCCGTACGGCCGTTACGGAGTCCCCGTGCGCTGAGGTTCGGCACGTAGTCGAGCTCGGCAAGGGCCTTCTCGACTCGCTCCTTGGTCTGCGGGCGCACGAACACGACGCCGTTGATCACGTTCGAGACGGTCTTGGCCGAAACACCGGCGAGCGCGGCGACGTCTTTCACCGTTGCGCGCATGCGCCCCCTTTCGTCGCCAGGGTGAGCCTACCGCCGCAACCGAGCTCAGCCGGTGTTCTGCAGGCCGGCAGCGACTCCGTTGACGGCGAGGAGCAACAGGCGGCGCAGCTCGTCCTGCTGCGTGTCGTCGATGGTGGAGGCATCCGCGTCGCTGCGAAGCGCTCGCAGGGCCCGGAGCTGCAGCAGGGAGAGCGCGTCGACGTACGGGCTGCGCAGCCGCACGGCACGGCGCAGGACGGGCCGGTCTGCCAGGAGCTCGGATGCGCCGCTCGTCTTCAGAGCCCACTCCCGCGTCAGCGCCATCTCCTCGAGCACCAGATCGGCGAGATCCTGCCGGTCGCCGAGGGCGAGGTAACGCCTGGCGAGCCGCTCGTCCGTCTTCGCGAGCGACATCTCGACGTTCTCGATCATGGTGCGGAACAGGGGCCAGCGGTCGTAGGCATCCCGCAGCAGCTTCTCGTCGCCCACCGCGGCGAGCGCGGAGCCGAGGCCGAACCAGCCGGTGAGGTTGATGCGGGCCTGCGTCCAGGCGAAGACCCACGGGATCGCGCGAAGGTCTTCGAGCGACTCCAGTGAGAGCCCGCGGCGGGCCGGCCGCGAGCCGAGCGCGAGCAGGCCGATCTCCTCCTGCGGGGTGACGAGCCCGAACCACGGGGCGAATCCTTCGGAGCGCACCAGCTGGAAGAAGCGCTCCCGGCTGACGCGGTCGAGCTGGGCGGCGAGATCGGAGAACTCGGCGGCGGCGCGAGCATTGCGTCCGCCGATCGATGGTGCGGATGCCATCAGGGTCGCCGCTGCGATCTGCTCCAGGTGCCGCACGGCGATGACCGGATCGCCGTACTGGGCGAAGATGACCTCGCCCTGTTCGGTGAGCTTGAAGCGCCCGTCGACGGATCCCGGCGGCTGCGCCAGCACGGCCTCGTTGGCGGGCCCGCCGCCGCGTCCGAGCGACCCGCCGCGGCCGTGGAACAGCGTGAGCACGATGCCGTTGCGCTCCGCCCAGTCCGCGATCCGCGCCTGCGCGTCGTACAGGGCCAGCGTCGCGGAGACGGGGCCGACATCCTTCGACGAGTCGGAGTAGCCGAGCATGACCTCCAGACGGCGCCCGGTCTGGTCGAGGCGCTTCTTCACCTCGGGGATCTCGATCATGCGGTCGAGGATGTCCGTCGACGCATTGAGGTCGTCGAACGTCTCGAACAGCGGGATGACGTCGAGCACGGGTGCTGCCTCGGCCGACCCGAGCGCGTGCTCGGCCAGTCGGTACACGTTGGCGATGTCGTCCGCGGACTGAGTGAACGAGATGATGTAGCGGCGGGCGGCATCCACGCCGTAGCGGCTCTGCAGGTGCGCGATCACCCGGAACACCTCGAGCACCTCGGCGCTCTGGTCGTCGAGGTCCTCGTCGCCATTCGCTCCGGCCGCGATCGCCTCGAGCGTCTGCCGGTGCACCTTAGAGTGCTGCCGCACCTCGAGCTCGGCCAGGTGGAAGCCGAACGTCTCCACCTGCCAGATGAGGTGCTGCACCTCGCCGTAGGCGTTGCGCAGGTCGCCCGCCTCTGCCAGCGACTGCTGCACGATGCGCAGGTCGTCGAGCAGGGCATCCGGTCCGTCGTAGGCCAGGTCTGCGTTGCGCCTCCGGGTGGCGGCGATACGCTCGGCCACCACGAGCAGCACGCGGCGGTGAGGCTCGTTGGGGGAGCGGGTGGCGACATCCGCCGTGAGCTCCTCGGTGAGCGCGCGCTGCCGGCGCCAGAGGTCCTGCAGCTGAAGGCTGGGTGGGGTGTCGCGGCCGTCGAGCGTGAGCGTGCGCCCGATGCGGTCGGTGGCGCGCTCCAGGCCGAGCAGCACGTGCTCGGAGGCGATCGCCGCGGCTTTGCGCGTGATCTTCGAGGTGACGAACGGATTGCCGTCGCGGTCGGCACCGATCCAGCTGCCGAACCGCACGAAGGCGCGGGACTCGGGTGCGCGCGGCGAGGCATCCGGTCCTGCGAGTCGTTCGTCGATCAGCCGGTAGACGCGCGGAAGCACCTGGAACAGTGTCTGATCGAAGATGTTCATGGCCGTTCGCACCTCGTCGAGGGGCGTCGGGCGGTTGGAGCGCAGCGGCGCCGTGCGCCACAGCGTGTCGATCTCGGCCAGTAGCTGCCGCTCGTTCTCCATACGGGCGAGCGTGCCGAGGCGCGGGTCGTCATGTTCGGCAACGAGTTCGCTGATGCGACGGATGGCATAAGCGATGGCGCGGCGACGCGCCTCGGTCGGATGCGCCGTGAGCACCGGGCGGAACTCCAGGTTCGCGACGCGTTTGCGCGCCTCCGCATCGCCGACCTCGTCGCTGAGCGCGGCGAACGCGCTCGCGAACGATTCGGCCGGCCGATGGCCATCGGTGCTCCATGGGTCGCGTGCGAGCAGCACGCGCACGCGGTGTCGCTCCTCGGCGAGGTTGACCAGGTGGAAGTAGCACGTGAACGCGCGGGCCACCTGCTCAGCGCGGTCGAGACTGAAGCTCTCCACCAGCGCCTCGGCATCCTCGATGGATGCCTCACCATTGCGCTCGTACGCGTCGATCGTCAGTGCACGTAACTTTTCGACATCATCGAGCAGGTCCGGTCCGCCGGACTCGGCCAGAACGCGTCCGAGCAGCTCGCCGAGGAAGCGCACGTCGGAGCGCAGCGCTTCGGGCACCTCGCCGCTGCGCACCTGGCGCGCGGCGGCGGAGTCGTCGCTCGGGTCGACGGCGGAGTGGCGGGGGGAATGATTCGAGGGGGCACCGTTCGTCATCGGCATCAAGGGTACGGCGGGGGAGGGGGTGGCCGGAAACCGGGCGGTGCGGGTGCGGTCAGCGAAGGGCGAGCTCGATCTCGGCGCGGTGGCAGAGGAGGTGGTCGAGTGCGCCTGCCCAGAAGTCGGCATGGCCGTCGACCGCCATGCGCGCCCACGGCTGCGTTCCCGTTGCGATGCTGTCTATGAGGAGGTCGCGCATCGCCTCGGTGCGCTCGACCATCGACGACGGCAGCGCCGTCCGCATCTCGGGCGAGGCGTCGTAGCCGTCGAGAACTGCCCGGAGCAGCGGAATGGACTCGTCGAGTTCGTGCTCGTGGTCGAGCTGTGCGAACGCACGCGCCGCGTAGCCGAGATCGGCGACCCTGGTCGTCGGCCCCGCGCCGTCCCAGTCGATGAACGTCCAGCGGTCGCCGTCACGGATCAGGTTCCACGGCGCGAGGTCGTTGTGACCGATGACCTCGTCGCCGGCGCTTCGCATCGCCGACGTCCAGATATCCGCTTCGGTACGTTCGAAGGATGCGGCAGCTTCGTGGAGCGCGCGGATGCTCGCGCCGACGCGTGCGGCATCCGCCTCGTCGATCGGCATGGAGCTCATCGCCTCGATGCCCGGGACGAACTCCAGGATCTGGCGGCCGTGGTCGTCTTTGCCAAGGTGCTTGGGAACGACGTCGCCGACCTCGTCGTGGAGGTGTTTCAGGAGCCGCTGAACGCTCGGAGTCGATTCAGTCCACGGTTTACGCACGGTGTTGCCCGCCCGCACGACGAAGGACGACGCGTTGCCGCCGGTCAGGAGGAACTCCGGGATGGGCACGTTGACAGTCTGGCGGAGTGACCGCGAGAGACTGGTCGTCGTGTCTGCCGCACTGCCGCACTTGCTTGCGCAACAAGAGGATCGCGTGACCGTTCTGTTCCGCGGTACCGGCGGGGAGCGCCCTGTCGTCGTCAAGGTGTCGCCGAATGCGGGGGAGTTTTCGCGTGAGGTCCGAGCGCGGGAGCTTCTCGCCGGGCGGGGACTGCCCCTGGCCCTACCGATTGCCCATCAGGCGGGTGCACCGTCGACGCTCACGTTGCCGTGGATTGCCGGTGATGCCGTGAACGAGGGTCATCCTTCAGCGGTGCACGAACAGGTCGGCGCTTTGATCGCTCAAGTGCACGCAACGTCAGTACCAACCGACTTCGCTGGGAACTCAAGTTGGAGCCAGTGGATGGCGGGGTGGCTCTCGCATGCACTGTCGTGGTGGAAAACCTTCCGCTCCCCTGACGATGTGCCGGCGCAAGATCTCGAAGACCGACTGATCCGCCTTGCGCCGAATATGGATGAGGCTTGCGGCGGGGCCATCCTTTTCGACGGGCGGCCTGAGCATTTCATCGTCGGCGAAAGCGGTGACATCGGCATGATCGACGTGGAAGAGCTTCGCGTTGGCGACCCCGCGATGGACATCGGCGTTTTGGCGACCTGGATCCCCGGCGCAATACCTGCGGTCCTATCGGGCTTCGTCAGCGGGGGAGGCCGGGTAGATGCCGCTTTTGAGAAGCGTGTGCACTTCTACACGGTGCTGCGCATGCTCGCGGCAGCCGAGTGGCACCGAGAGCACCTGAACGACGACCGCACCGCGATGGATCTCCTCGACAGGCTCGATCGATCCACCGTGTGACCGGGCGGTTGGCCGCGTTCGCTGGGCAGTCGCAGCAAAATGCCGCCCAGGGTTCGTCGCGTGCCGTGGCGTTTCGTCTTTCCGTCCACAGGTGTCCGTTCGGCCGGGTTGTCCACAGGTAAAGTACCTGGTCAGGGGTTGGTTCGGAATGTCGGTGGGTGCTGGTTGACTCATCGGTATGAACAGTTCGAACGCATCGGTCGCCGAACCTGCGGCGACGTTCACGGATGTGTTCGATGCGCTCTGCTCAGCGGTGGATGACGCGCTCCCCGCGCGGGGCGTGCACGGTCTCGAGGACGAGGCTCTACTTGAGGCGACCCGGGCGGTGGAGACACTGGGTCGGAAGGTGGACGCCCTGCGTGCGCACTGTGCTGGGGAGATCCTGGAACGCTCCCCGAAAGGACTCGGTGCGGAACGCCTCTCCGCCCGTAACGGGTGCCGCACCCCGGCAGAGTTGACGGCACGGTTGACCGGGGTGTCGGAGGCGACCGCCACCCGGCGTGCCGCGCTCGGGCAGGCGGTCACGGTGCGGGGTTCGCTCACCGGTGGCCTGTTGCCGCCGAAGTTCCCCACCGTCGCACAAGCAGTCGCCGCCGGGGACCTGGGTGAGGATGCCGCCCGCATCATCGTCTCCACCCTGGCCGGGATCGAGCATCGTGCTGATCCGGACGATTGGGCCGCCGCCGAGGCCGACCTCGTCGCCTCCGCCGTGCACGAGGGGTTCACGGCGGACCAGACGAGGGTGCAGGCGACGGTGTGGAGGGTCGCGTTGGATCCGGACGGGGTGGAGGGGGATGCGGAGGAGGCGATGCGGCATCGTGCGCTGACCCGGTTGGGCACCCGGGGTGGGCTGATCAGGTATCGGATGGAGTTGATGCCGGAGATCTCCGGGAAACTGGAACAAGCCCTCGCCGCCGTGGTGTCCCCGAAGTCGAAACCCGCGTTCCTGAACGGCGACCAGCTGACAGAGGCTGGCCTGGATGACCGTACGTCGTCGCAGCGGCGGCATGATGCGTTCGCGTCCCTGATCGACGCCGCCGCCCGCAGTGCGGAGGTTGCGTCGATGGGTGGTGCTGCACCCACTGTGCTGGTCACCGTGGACGAACACGACCTCCGAGATGGGCGTGGTGCCGGGTGGATCGACGGGGTGGACGAGCCGATCCCGATGGCAGCGGTCACCCAGTTCGCCTGCGCCGGCGGCATCCAAAAACTCCTGATCCGGGACGGGCGGATCGTGTCGTTGTGGTCACCGCAACGCTGCTTCACCCCACAACAACGCCGCGCGATCGCCGCCCGCGACAAAGGATGTGTGATCCCCGGGTGTCGGATCCCGGCCAGCTGGTGCGAGATCCACCACGTGGTAGAGCACTCGAAGGGTGGGCCGACGGAAACCGGCAACGGAGTCGCCCTGTGCTGGTACCACCATCACTACGTCGACACCGGAGGCTGGGCCATCAAGATGATCCACGGCGCACCACACGTCCGAGCACCAGCATGGATCGACCCCACCGGAACCTGGCGACCCACCGGCGTCACCCGAGGAAGTCTCAAACGACGCGAATGAACGCGGCGGCGGCGCGACGAGTGCCGAACGTTCCCGCGTCATAGTGACTCATGAAGTGCGCCGGCGCACGTCGTGCGGGATGAGCTTGTCGCCGTGAGCGCTAGGCATCCGCACTACCCCGCCAGCACCTTCTGGATGCGCTGCAACGACACAGTCTCCGCCGTGCCGAGGTGCTGTGCGAAAAGGCTCACGCGCAGTTCCTCGAGCATCCATCGCGCATGCTCGAGCGAGGGGCGCGGGTGCGGCGGGAGCGGGATGCTGCCACCGGCATCCGTGAATCGTGTCGTGGCCGTCTGCACCTCGTTCATCCAGACACGGTCGCGCCCCGGGTTGTCGGCCAGACGCTCGATGCGCCACACCAGGGCCTGCAGATACCGCGGCAGGTGTCGCAGGTGCGCGAGTCCGGTGCGGGAGACAAAACCGGGGAACACGAGGCCGGCGAGCTGAGCACGGGCATCCGTCAGCGCGCCGAGCAGCGCCATGGACGATGTCGCCGAGAGCGCCTTCTCGGCGGCACGAGACCCGGTGAGTATGGCCGCGACGAGCGAGACCGTGTCGAACAGGGCATCCATCACGGTGGTCGACACCAGATCGCGCACACGCTCGAACTCCGCACGTGTGAAGACCAGACCACCCGGCACGGACTCGCGCAGTGCCGAGTCGACCACCGCGGCGAGGCAGTCGTCGAACAGCGCTTTCGTCGATGAGTACGGACTCGCGGCCAGCGCGAGCTTCTCCGCACCGGTCAGGTGCTCCTGCACGTACCCCACGGGCGACGGGATGCCGTTCATCAGCAGCCTGCGCACGCCGTCGGGGAGCGAGCGCTCCTGCTCGTCGACCGTGCCGACGACGCGGATGGCGACGCCGTCCTTCTCCACCACCAGCGTCGGATAGCCGCGGATGACGCTACGTGGCATGCCCGTTCCGCGTCCGCCCTGCTCGGTGTCGACGAAGCGCGGCAGCTCGTCGAAGTCCCAGGTGGTGAGGCCGCCGCGCTCGATCGGATCACGGCGCCGCTCGGATGCCTTCGCCACCGATTCCCGCACCTTGGGCGCCAGGCTGCGCTGCAGCTCTTCGAGGTCCTTGCCGGTCGCGACGACGCGGGAGCGCTCATCGATCACACGGAAGGTGATGCGCAGGTGGCCGGGGAGGCGCTCGATGTCGAAGTCAGTGGGATCGACGGGCGTTCCGGTGAGCCGTCGGATGGTGCGGGAGAGGATCGCAGAGAACGGTTCAGCGACGCTCGTGTCGGCGCCGTGGGCGCCCGTGCCGGGATCGGTCTGGCTCGGCCCCGACCCGAGCCCCGGCGGCAGCTCCGCAGCTATGCGAGCCGCCCAGTCCGCGGCGGGAACCAGGGAGCGACGGAGCGCCTTGGGCAGAGTGCGGATCAGCGCGGTGATGAGGTCGGTGCGCAGCCCGGGGACCTGCGCGTCGAAGCCCTCGGGTGAGAGCCGTGGCAGCAGGGCGAGCGGAACCTGCACGGTCACGCCGTCGTCGTCCGACCCCGGTTCGAAGCGATAGCTCACCGCCAGCCGCTGGTCGCCCTGGCGCCAGACCGGCGGGAAGGCATCCTCGTCGATCGTCGCCTCCTCGACGTCGTCGACCAGGTCTTCCCGGCGCATCGTGAGTAGGCGGCCATTGGTTCGCCGCTCCTGGCGCCACCACGACTCGAACGAGCGGGTGTCGGTCACGTCCGCCGGAATGCGCTCGTCGAAGAACGACACCATCGCCTCGTCGTCGAGCAGGATGTCCCGGCGCCTGGTGCGCTCCTCGACCTTCTCGAGCTCAGCACGCAGCTTCGCGTTGGAGCGCTGGAAGTCGAACGCGTGATCCCGCACGTCGCCGGGCCACTCGCCACCGACCAGTGCATGCCTGATGAACAGCTCACGCGCCAGTGGGGCATCGATGCGGCTCAGCTGAGCGCGACGCCGCGCGATGATCGGCAGCCCGAACAGGGTGACCTTCTCGAACACGACGGCGGAGCCCTGCCGCTTCTCCCAGTGCGGCTCGCTGTAGCTGCGGCGCACCAGGTCGCCCGCGAGCGGCTCGGCCCAGGCCGGGTCGATCGCCGCATTCATTCGGGCGAACAGGCGACTCGTCTCCACCAGTTCCGCACTCATCATCGCCTGCGGCTGTTTCTTGGCCAGAACGGATCCCGGGAAGATCAGAAAGCGTGTGTTCCGCGCCCCGAGGTAGTCGCGCTTCTGCGCATCCCGCAGGCCGAGGTGCGACAGCAGCCCGGCGAGCAGAGACTTGTGGATGCCGTCGGCATCGATCTTCGGATCGCCCGGGACCAGCCCCAACGGCTTCGCGGTACGGCGAAGCTGCCGATAGAGGTCCTGCCACTCCCGGATGCGCAGGTAATTCAGGAACTCCGCCTTGCACATGCGCCGGAATGCGCTCGACGACAGCTCCTTCTGCTTCTTCTCCAGGTGATTCCAGAGGCCCAGCAGTGTCAGGAAGTCGCTCGTCGGGTCGGTGAATCTCGCGTGCTGTTGATCCGCCTGCGCGCGCTTCTCGAGCGGCCGCTCCCGCGGGTCCTGGATGGTCAGACCGGCGACGATCGCCATCACTTCGCGTACTACGCCGTGACGGCCGGCCTCCACGAGCATCCGCCCGAACCGGGGGTCGATGGGCAGACGCGCCAGGGCTCGCCCGGTCTTCGTGAGCGCGCCGTCGCCGATGGCGTTCAGCTCCGTCAGCAGATCGAGGCCGTCCTTGATGCCTCGGGAATCGGGCGGGGTGAGGAACGGGAACGCCGCGATGTCGCCCAGCCCGAGCGAGATCATCTGCAGGATGACCGCAGCGAGGTTCGTGCGCAGGATCTCCGGTTCCGTGTACTCCGGCCTCCGCTCGAAGTCCTCCTGCGAGTAGAGCCGGATCGCGATGCCATCGCTCGTGCGTCCCGACCGTCCCGATCGCTGCTTCGCGGATGCCTGGGAGATCGCCTCGATCGGCAGACGCTGCACCTTCGCACGCGTCGAGTACCGCGAGATGCGGGCGGTTCCGGCATCGATCACATACCGGATGCCCGGAACGGTCAGGCTCGTCTCCGCCACGTTCGTGGACAGCACGATGCGACGACGGATGCCCGCGGGCACGGCTCCGAAAACGCGGTGCTGGTCAGCGGCAGACAGCCGGCCGTACAGCGGGAGAACCTGAGTCGAAGCCGCCTGGCCACGGCGCGTGAGGTGCCCGCGCACCGCATCTTCGGCATCCCGGATCTCCGTCTCACCGGAGAGGAACACGAGCACGTCGCCGGGCTTCTCGCGACCCAGCTCGTCGAGCGCGTCGGTGATGCCCGTCAAATAGTCGCGGTCTGCAGGCGAGGCGGCATCCACATCGTCGTCACCCTCGTCCTCGGCCACGAGGGGGCGGTACCGCACCTCCACTGGGTACGTGCGCCCTGAGACCTCGATCACAGGGGCGGGATTGCCCTCGGCGTCTGCGAAGTGCCGGGCGAAGCTCTCCGGGTCGATCGTGGCGCTCGTCACGACCACCTTGAGATCGGGACGGCGCGGCAAGAGCCGCTTCAGGTATCCGAGCAGGAAGTCGATCGTGAGGCTGCGCTCGTGCGCCTCGTCGATGATGATCGTGTCGTACGCGTTCAGGTCACGATCGCGGTGGATCTCGTTCAGCAGGATGCCGTCGGTCATCACCTTGATGCGCGTCGCCTTCGACACCTCGTCGGTGAATCGCACCTTGAAGCCGACGAGCCCGCCGACGTCCTGACCCAGCTCCTCGGCCACTCGCTCGGCGATCGCGCGCGCCGCGATGCGTCGCGGCTGCGTGTGCCCGATGGACTTGCGGCCGAGCTGAAGGCAGATCTTCGGCAGCTGCGTCGTCTTGCCCGAGCCTGTCTCGCCGGCCACGATCACGACCTGGTGGTCGTCGATGGCGCGCGCGATGTCATCCCGCCGTTCACTGACCGGCAGCTCGGGCGGGAAATGGATGACGAGGTCGGCGGGCGGGTCGACGGGGACGGAGGACATGAGCCCTCCATCCTATTGCGCGCGCTCAGTCGTCGATCTTCGGGTCCGGCAACGCGATGTTGACCGTTGCCGGCGTGATCTCGTCCCCGGTCTCCAACGGCCGGCGGCTGAAGTACTTCCTGCCCTTCTTCCAGAAGATCGCCATGGGCACGAGGCCGAGTGCGATCGTGCCGATGCCGATGATGAGCACCAGCGGGTCCGCTCCGGGAATGGACAAGAAGAAGATGCACACCATGAAAACCGCGCCGACAGCCGGCCACAGCCCGATGAAGATGAAGTTCTTCACCGACTTGAAGATCTCCTTGCGATACGCCACGACGACGGCGATGCCGGCCAGCGCGTAATAGAAAGCGATCTGGAAGCCGATCGAGCTGATCGCGGCACTCATGATCTGACCGACGCTGCCCAATGCATTCGAGCCGATGAACAGCACGAGGGAGACACCGGTCACGATCAGTGTTGCGAAGGCGGGCGTCTTCCACTTCTTGTGCGTGGTGCCGAAGAGCCTCGGCAGAGTGTGATCGCGGCCCATGGCGAACAGCGAGCGGGTGACCTGGATGAGCGTGGTCTCCAGCGTGGCGATCGTCGAGAGCATGACGGCGACGATGAGGATCTTGCCGCCCACTCCAGGGATGATCGCCTGGCCCAGATCGCCGATCAGATTGGCGTTCGGATTCACTGCGGTCTTCTCCGGGAGCATGACCTGCGTGGCGATCGTGAAGACCTCGAACAGCAGGAACACGATGATCACCCCGATGATGCCGCCGGCACCCGACGTCTTGCGGCCGTTGGTGGTCTCCTCGTTGAGGTTGGAGCTCACATCCCAGCCCCAGTAGTAGAAGGCCGCGATGAGCGCTGCGCCGACGAACCCCGTGATTCCGCCGAAGTGCGAGAAGCCGAACCAGTCCCACGAGAATGCCGCACCGGCGGTGTGCACCCCGACCAGACCCTTCACGATCGCAATGACCGCGAACACGACGAGGATGGCGACCTCGATCGACGACATGATCCATTGCGCGAGAGCGGTGATCGTGACGCCCACGAGAACGCATCCGGCCATCACCAGGAACCAGAGCGCACCGACACCGGTCACGAGCCACACATTGCTCGTGGCCTTCTCATCGAACAACGACACCGTGTACTGACCGGCCGGCAGGGCTCCCGCAACCATGAAAATCGTCGCCGAGATCACGAGCGACCAACCCGAAAGGTAGCCCAGGATCGGATGCAGGGCACGGCCGACCCAGGAGTACGAGGCGCCGGCATTCACATCGGATCGGCCGAGGTACGAGAACGCCCAGGCGATGCCGAGCATCGGGATGCCGCACCACAGCAGTGCAGCGGGCGCGGCGAGGCCCGCGGCGCCGATGAGCAGAGCGGTGGTGGCCGCGATCGAGTACGCGGGGGCGCTGCCCGCGACGGCCATGACGACCGCCCCGGCGGCACTGACCCCGTTCGCCTTGAGCGCGTGTTCGGGTTCTTCGGAGGCGGGGCTGGTCGCCCGCGTCTGTGTGGCATCCGACATCGTCGTCGACCCTTCGGGAGATGGGTGGTCTCGAGGCATCCGCGAGGCCGACCTGAAAGTACCACCGCCGGCAGCGCTCCACGAGTGATGACGATCACTCTGCTTCGGGTGATGTGTGCGGGATTCGATCCGTCGCCGGACGATTCGCGGCGGGGTACGCGTCTGGTCCTACGACGCGCCGAGACGACGGTGGGCTTTGACAGACTGTCACCCGTGAAACTCTGGCGGTCTCCTGCGGCGCGGACGGGCGCATCCGTCGCCATCGCCACCGGCCTCTACGGCGTCTCGTTCGGCGCGCTCAGCGTCGCCTCCGGGTTGGACTTCTGGCAGACGCAGGTGCTCAGCCTGCTGCTGTTCTCCGGCGGGTCGCAGTTCGCGTTCATCGGCGTGCTGGCAGGGGGAGGAGCAGGCGGTGCGGCGCTCGGATCGGCCGCGCTGCTGGGCATCCGCAATGCCGTGTACGGCATGCAGCTGAACGCCTTGCTTCAGCCGAAGGGATGGCTGCGCTTCGGCGCCGCGCACGTGACGATCGATGAGTCCATGGCGACAGCGAGTGCGCAGACCGATCCGGCGGAGCGGAAGCGCGCGTTCTGGGTGACCGGCATCGGCATATTCCTGTTGTGGAATGTGTTCACGGCACTCGGCGCGCTGCTCGGCGGAGCCATCGGCGACCCGAAGACATGGGGGCTGGACGGAGCAGCCGTCGCGGCGTTCCTCGGACTGCTGTGGCCACGGCTGAAAGCACGAGAGCCGGTCGCGATCGCCGTGGCGTGCGGGGTCGTGACAGTCGTGGTGATCCCGTTCGTGCCGCCCGGAGTGCCGGTACTCGTCGCCGCCGTCGTCGCCGCTGTCTGGGGCTTGCTCGGCGTCGGCGCTGCGGACGAGGGTCTCGAACCCGACGTGGAGCCGCCCCACCGAGCTGCCGGCGAAGGACGACTGTCGTCGGACGAAGGGCGGATGCCGTGACCACGTGGCTCTACATCATCGCGGCCGGCGTCGTCGCATACCTCACGAAGCTTCTCGGATACCTCGTGCCGGCGAAGGTGCTGAAGAACAAGCGGATGACCCGGGTAGCCGGCACTCTCACCATCGGGCTGCTGGCATCCCTCACCATGATCAACACACTCGCGAACGGGCAGCAGTTGGCTCTCGACTCGCGGATCGGCGCACTCGTGGCCGCGCTCATCGCCCTGCTGCTGCGCGCCCCGTTCCTCGTCGTCGTGATCGTCGGCGCTGCCGCCGCCGCGCTGCTGCGGCTCGCGGGGCTTCCCTGACCGAACGGACCGCGGCCGCTCGCTGACGCCATCCACAGCACCGGAGTGTAGGTTTCTAGCCATCCCGATCGGGTGCCGTGTCAACGTCGACAAGGAGCAGCCATGACAGAGATGCCACAGACGGTGGAGAACCCGGAGACGGCCGACAGCGTCGTCTCCTCGCCCGCCAGGCCCGCAGGATTTGCGACCATCTCCGTGGCCGCCATCCTCGCGGAGGCGGCCAGACAGAATCCCGACCGCACTGCGGTCATCTTCGCCGATCAGAAGATCGGCTACGCGCAGCTGTGGTGGGAGACCCGCCGGTATGCGGGGGCCTTGCGTGCTCGCGGCGTCGGACACGGAACGCCGGTTGCCGTGCTCATCCCGAACGTGCCCGACTTTCCGCGCGTGTACTTCGCGATCCTCGCCCTCGGCGGAGTCGTCGTGCCCGTTCATGCACTGCTCAAGGCCGACGAGATCGCCTACGTGCTGCGCGACTCGGGCGCCGTAGCCCTGATCTGCGCGGCCCCGTTGCTTGGCGAGGGTACGAAGGCTGCGGGACTGGCCGGGGTCGACGTGCTCAGCGTGCTGGTGCCCGACGAAGCGACGGCGGACCTGCCGTTCCCGCGGTTGGAAGACGAGGCATCCGTCGCCGAACCGATCGCGAGCTATGAGCCGATGGATCCGTTCGACACCGCGACGATCCTGTACACCAGCGGCACCACCGGGAAGCCCAAAGGAGCGGAGGGCTGTCACTTCGCGATCGTCGAGCAGACCAGCTCGCTGCTGACCGATGCGTTCGATCTGAGGGCTGATGACGTTGTTCTCGGATGCCTGCCCCTCTTCCACACGTTCGGGCAGGTCTGCGTGATGAACGTCGGGTTCCGCGCGGGAGCGACCGTCGTGCTGCTTCCGAAGTTCGACGGAGCCACCGCGCTCGAGCTTCTCAACAAGCACAAGTGCACCATCATGACCGGCGTGCCCACGATGTACATCGCGCTGCTCGAGGCGGCGAAGGCGAATCCGGAGCGCCCACCGCTGAAGTACGGCCTCTCCGGCGGCTCAGCGCTGCCGCTCGCCGTGATCGAGCGGTTCAAAGAGGTGTACGGGGTGAGCATCCACGAGGGCTACGGGCTGACAGAGACGTCGCCCGTCGCCACGTTCAACGTCGTGGGAAAGCCGACCAGGGCGGGTACCGTGGGTCAGCCGCTCTGGGGCGTCGAAGTGGAGGTCGCGAACCCGGAACTCGACGACCGCATCGAACTTCTTCCGCGCGGAGAGCTCGGCGAGATCGTCGTTCGTGGACACGACCTGATGAAGGGATACCTTCACCTGCCGGAGGCCACGGCCGCAGCCGTCATCGACGGCTGGTTCCGTACCGGTGACCTCGGCACGAAGAGCGACGACGACTACATCACGATCGTGGACCGCAAGAAGGACATGATCGTGCGCAACGGCTACAACGTCTACCCGCGAGAGGTGGAGGAGGTGTTGTCGACGCATCCGGCCGTCTCGATGGCCGCCGTGTTCGGGGTCTCGCACGAGACGCACGGGCAGGAGATCATGGCCGCCGTCACGCTCATGCCGGGCGCGACCGCGACCGAAGAGGAGCTCATCGAGCACACGAAGGCGCAGGTCGCGGCGTACAAGTTCCCCCGCAGAGTGGAGATCGTCGAGTCGATGCCGCTCGGGCCGAGCGGCAAGGTGCTGAAGCGCGAGCTGATCCGCATCTACGACGTGTGACGCTCGGGGAAGCGGTGCTCCGACGGCCACTCGACCAGATCGGCCTCCCACGTGCCGGGCAATCCGATGCGGCGCACGGCTCGGTTCAGGGCGAACAGGATGAAGCCGACGAGCAGCAGCAAGGCGAAGGCGGCGATCGACCAGCCCACACCGACCGCGCTCAAAAGCGCGCCGGCAAGAAGTGGCGCTACCGGCGCCACCACCGTCCACGAAAGCGACAGCACCGAGTTCATTCGTGCCTGCATGGTCTGGGGTGTGATCGCGCTGACGTAGCCGAGCAGACCGGAGTTCACCGGAGGGATGAACAGCGACATGACGATCGCGAGCAGCACGTACTCGACGTACTGCGTCGAGAGCGCCAGCCCGAAGCCGCCGAGCACCGACGGCACCATGCACACGATCGCGAGCGGGCCGCTCGGGAATCGCTTGACGAGCGGCGGTGCGGCGATCGATCCAGCGAGCATCGCCACACCGGATGCCACGTCGACCAGTGCGATGAGCAGCGGTGCGGTGTGGATGGCCACCAGGTGCAGATTGATCGACACGAACGCGCCGCCGAAGGCCAGATTGAGCAGCGCGAAGACCCCGATTCCCGTGCGGATGACCGGCACTGTCCACACGAACCGGAACCCGTCGACGAGCGACGCGGCCACGCTTTGGGAGTGGCGCTGCGGATGCCTGTCGTTAAGCGGCACCCGCACGAACAACGCGGTCGCTCCCGCCAGCGCGTAGCCGAATGAGCTGGCGAGGAACGGCAGCGTGCGGGAGAGTCCGTACAGCAGCCCGCCCAACGGTCCGGACAGCAGGCTGGCCACCGCACCTCGGCCCTGCATCGCCGCCATCGCGCTTCCGAGCTGCTCGGACGACACGACGTAGCGGATGCCGGCAGCTTCCGTCGGTGCATAGAAGGCGGACACTGCCGAGGCGACCAGGAGCGCTGCCGCAAGCTCGAAAGCGTTGAGCACGCCCGTGGCATCCGCTGTCCAGAGCGCCAGCCAGATAAGCAGTCCGACCGCGGAGCACAGCAGTAGCAGCAGCCGCCGATCTACGCGGTCGGCGATGACGCCGGCGGGCAGTACCGCCAACAACACGCCGACCTCGCTGATCGCGCCGATCACACCCGACCAGAAGACGGAGCCGGTGATGGCGAACGCGATCAGCGGAACCGCGAACACCGCCGCACCGTTGCCTATCAGTTGCGAGGTCTTGCCCGTCATGAGGAGCAGGTAGGGCGCATTGCGCCACAGTGTCTGTGTGCCGTTTCCGGCCGCGGGATCGGCGCAGTGATCGCCGGAGGAGGCCGCAGCGGATGCGGGGGATGAGTCGCTCACGGCCACGAGCATAGATCCGCAATGTCTGTTGCGCAAGAGATCTTGCGCAACAGACATTGCCCATTTGATAGTCTGAACTCGTGGTCGAGAAGTCGCACGCGGTGACGGATCCTGTGATGCTGCGTGCGCTCGCGCATCCGCTTCGGCAGCGGATCATCTGGGAATTGGCTGCCCGCGACCATCTCCGTGCAGCCGACCTCGCGAGGATCACCGCAGAGCCCGCGAACTCGCTCAGCTTTCACCTGCGGACCCTCGCCAAGGCCGGCCTCATCAAGGAGGTGCCCGAGAAGGCGAGGGATGGCCGGGACCGTGTCTGGACCATGGCGTTCCAGCAAGGTCTCTACTTTCCCGACACGAGCGACATGGCGGACAGGTTCATGGCGGAGCGTCTGGAATGGATCAAGGGCATTCTCGACGAGAGCCTTCCCCGTGACCCGGCGGCGTCGCGCCTGCAGTACATGGGCGCGGTCGTGCTGACGAAGGAAGAGGCCGAGCAGATGGCCGAGGAGGTCGTCGAGGTCTTCGAGAAGTGGCGCGTGCGGGGAGCTGCCGCTGCGGAGGAGCATCCGGACGACCCGTCGAGGGTCTTCCACTACACGGCTGCATACGTGGCGAATCCCTGGCCGTCGCCGGAATCGGCGGCCGAGGTGCACGACCTCGGAAGCTCTGCCGTCGACGGTCCGGCCAGGGCGGACTGAGTTCGAATCGAGGTCGGAAATCGGTTTCTTGCTAGCGTTGAAGCATGACCGACACGAACGTCCCCACCCTCGAACTGAACAACGGCTCGCGCATTCCTCAACTCGGATTCGGCGTGTTCCGGGTGGATCCCGACCACACAGCCGAGATCGCCGGGAACGCGCTTGAGGTCGGCTACCGTCACATCGACACGGCCGCGGGCTACCGCAATGAGGCGGGCGTGGGCGAGGCGGTGCGGGCATCCGGTATCCCGCGCAGTGAACTGTGGATCACGACGAAGCTGGCCAACGGCGATCAGGACCGCCCCGAGGATGCGTTCCAGGCGAGCCTCGACGCGCTCGGCCTCGACTATGTTGACCTCTACCTCATCCACTGGCCACTGCACGAGAAGGGCGTCTACCCCCAGGTCTGGAAGTCCCTGACCGCGATCGCGGAGTCGGGGCGGGCCAAGTCGATCGGGGTCTCGAACTTCCAGATCGAGCACCTGGAGCGCATCATCTCGGAGACCGGCGTGACACCGGCCGTGAACCAGGTGGAGTTGCACGTGGAGTTCCAGCAGCGCGAACTGCGCACGTTCCACGCTGAACACGGCATCGTCACGGAGGCGTGGTACCCGCTCGGCGGCGGGACGATCAGCGAGGCGCCCGAGCTCAAGCGGATCGCGGATGCCCATGGCAAGTCGGTCGCGCAGGTGGTGCTTCGCTGGCACATGCAGGTGGGGAACATCGCCATTCCGAAGTCCAACCACCGCGAGCGCATGGTGGAGAACCTCGACATCTTCGATTACGAACTGACGTGGGACGACATGCAGGCGATCGCCGCACTCGACAAGGGTGAAGCGGGACGCCGTGGCACGCACCCCCTCAGGATGCGCGTGCCCGCATAAGCTTCGTTCATGGAGCTCATCGCACAGGGGCGAGCCGCCGACGTCTTCGACCTCGGCGGTGGGAGGGTGCTGCGTCGCTACCGAGGCGACGGCGACGCCCAGTTCGAGGCCCGCGCGATGCTGCACCTCGAGGAGTACGGGTATCCGGTTCCGCACGTGTTCGATGCGGAGGGCGGCGACCTCGTCTTGGAGCGTGTCGACGGCGGCACCCTCTTCGACGAGTTGCTCCACGAGCCCGGGCAGTATCGGCGCTACGGCCGGCTGCTGGGGGAGCTGCACGAGCGGCTGCACCGGCTGCCCGCTCCGTCGTGGCTCCCGAGGGTGCCAGGCGCAGTTGACGGCGATGCCGTGTTCATCCACCGCGACCTGCACCCGCAGAACGTGATCCTCAGCGAGCGCGGCCCGGTGGTCATCGACTGGCCGGACGTCGCCGCGGGGGCTGCCGCGACGGATGCCGCGATCACCGTCATCCTGACGCTCGGCTCGGACCTGGACGTCGAGCCGCAGCTGGCCGAGCACATCGAGCCGTTCCGCGCCCTGTTCATCGACGCGTTCCTGGAGACATGCGGAACCGATCCGCGCGGTGCTCTGGCCGAAGCGATCGAGTACCGCCTGGGCACGCCGCATAACACGCTCGCCGAGACTCGGTGGTTGGAGCGGGCGGCGCCGCACTGTCTCGACGCGTTCTATCTCGAGTCGCGCGAGCTGCAGCCCCGCGAGCTGTAGAGCGAGCCGCGCCGGGGCTCACTCCTCGCCGGCGCGCCCGTTTCGCGACGGTACGAGAGCCAGCACGAAGAGCAGGCACAGCAGCACGAAGATGGCGAACGCGCAGATCAGGTCGCTCGGCTTCGACGGAAAGAGGCGCCCGTCGATCGACATCACCATGGTCGTCTCGACCAGGCCGAACAGTATGTAGAACACCGCGAGTCCGGCGATGAGCCATCCCGGTCGGCGGCCGCGGCGGTGCAGAGCGGTGCGGCGCAACTCGACCGTGAACGCGAGCAACAGGACCGGCAGGATGTTCGCCAGTGCCGCCGCGGTCGGTGCGTCAACGATCGTGACGTTCACGTTCGCGACTCTATCGCTGCGCCCCAGTTCAGAGCATCATCGAGTCGGCAGCGAAAGCGAACTCTCCCCGCTCTGGTCCTGGTCTGTGGCGGCATGCCTAGGCTGGCGAGATGCCGAATCTTCTGGCCGACGCGGTGAGTCCCTACCTGCGCGCACATGCGGACAACCCGGTGGACTGGCATCCGTGGGGCGAGGAGGCGTTCGCCGAGGCGGCAGAGCGCGACGTTCCCGTGTTCGTGTCGATCGGCTACGCCACCTGTCATTGGTGCCACGTGATGGCTCGGGAGAGCTTCAGCGACCCGCTGCTCGCCGCTCGCCTCAACGCCGGCTTCGTGCCGGTGAAGGTGGACAGGGAGGAGCATCCCGACGTGGACGCCGCGTACCTCGCGGCAGCGAGCGCCTTCACGCGGGGTCTCGGATGGCCGCTCAGCGTCTTCGCCACGCCGGACGGCCGCGCGTTCTTCGCCGGAACGTACTTTCCACCCGAGGTGCGCGGGGGAATGCCGTCGTTCGGGCAGGTACTGGATGCCGTGACGGATGCCTGGACCCACCGCCGGGACTCCGTCGCCGACACCGCGGCACGGGTCGCGGCGGCGATGGAGGAGCTGGGGAGAGACGCGCACGACGGCGGTGTGGATGCCTCCGTGCTCGACAACAGCCGGCTCATCAAAACAGCCGACGCACTCGCCGCCGCGGAGGATCCGGAGTTCGGCGGCTTCGGCACGCCCCCGGACTTCGCCGGGCCGAAGTTCCCGAGCGTGCCGGCGCTCGGATTCCTGCTCTCCAGCGGATCCGATTCCGGCCGGCGCAGCGCACTGCACACCCTGGATCGCATGGCCGGCTCTGCGTTGCGAGACCCGGTCGACGGCGGCTTCTTCCGCTACGGAACGCGCAGGGACTGGAGCGAGCCGCACTACGAGCGCATGCTCTACGACAACGCCGGGCTCCTGCGCCTGTATGCGGACGCCTCGCTCGCCGTCCAGACCAACTCCGGCACCAGCGGTGCGCGATTCGCTGAGGTCGCTGAGGGCATCGCCGGCTTCCTTCTCGGCACGCTCCTCGTCGACGGCGGCTTCGCCTCCGCGCAGGACTCCGAGAGCGAGGTCGACGGCGAGCGGCGGGAAGGTGCCTACTACCGGCTGGATGCCGCGGCGCGGAGCGAGCAGCCGCGACCGGCACTCGACGAAAAGGTGCTGACCGGCTGGAACGGACTTGCGATCGGCGCTCTCGCCCACGCCGGCGCCCTTCTGGGGCGCTCGGAGTGGGTCGTCACGGCAGCTTCGGTCGCCGACGGGTTGCTTGCCTCGCACGTCTCAGACGACGGGACTCTCATTCGCGCCTCGCTCGCAGGTCGCGCCTCCGCTGCCGCACCGGCGCTCGAGGACTACGGCTTGATCGCTCGAGGACTGCTCGACGTGTTCCTCGCCACCGGCGAGCCGCGCTTCGCGTTCGCGGCCCGCACTCTGGCGGATGCGACGCTGGACGCCGCCGAAGCCGCTCCCGGCCGCTCGCCGTTCGCGGTTCCGGGGGGTGGCGATCCGGTGCTGGCCGCGCACGGTCTCGTCTCCGACGCAGACCCGTCGGAAGGCGCGTATGCCGGTGGGCTGTCGTCGCTCGCGGGCGCGTGCCGCGTGCTGTTCGCGCTGACCGACGATGAGCGCTACGAGCGGGCATCCCGCTCCGGGATCGGCTCGGTCGCCGACGTCGCGACGCGCTCGCCGATCGCGTTCGGCGGCGTGCTGCAGACGGCGACCGCGCTCGCCGCTGAGCTGCAGCAGCTCGTTGTGGTGTGCCCTCGACGGCCCGGCGAGACGGTCGTGCGGGAGACGGCGGTGCGGACGCAGAGCCTGGGTGCGGGTGCCGCGGGGGTGGCGGTGTCGGAGCGGGCGGCATCCGATCTCTCCGACGCGGGTTTCGCCCTGTTCGACGCCCGGACAGCACTTCGCGGCGAGCCGACGGAGTACCTGTGCCGGGCGTTCACCTGCGAGCTGCCGCGGCCGTTCGCAGCCTGAACCGTTGTGCTACGCGGCGTTCAGCCGGCCCAGCATGCCCCACACCGCGGGTGTGAGCTCGGGGTGGTCGAGCGCGACGCGGCGCAGAAGCTGATACTCGAACCGCTCGCGCTCCTGGGGCGCCGCCGACGGGTGGTACGCCCGCGAACGCGCTTCGGCCAGATCGTGCGCCTCGATCGTCTCCTCGCGCAACGTGAGCACCACCTGCTCGTCGACGGTAGGCAGGTCGGGCAGGAAGTCCCACGGATCGTCGCCGAGCCGGCACCGGAACTCGATCACCGCGGCCAGCTCGTCGCGCGCCTCCTGGCGCAGCAGTTCGAGGCTCATCGGATGCCTGTGATGCTGTGTCATCCGTCGACCTCCGCCCTGCGATCCGCGGCGCTGCCCGCCCCGACACGTCTGGATGATCGACAAGGGTACGACGGTCGTCCGACGCCAAGCGAATCGGCATGCCGCAGTGTTTCGCCTGCATAACGATTGCCCCAGGACTTGCGGGTGGAGCGCCGAGAGCGGCGGAGGCCGTGCCGCGACGACGGCACAATGAAACGAGTCACTAGTCCGAACCCCGTCGAGAAAGGCATTCATGTTCGCCGTGCTCGACTGGCTCACCGCGCCGCTGGCCATGCCGGGGTCGCAGGTCG
This sequence comes from Humibacter ginsengisoli, assembly GCF_054780095.1. Taxonomy (NCBI): domain Bacteria; kingdom Bacillati; phylum Actinomycetota; class Actinomycetes; order Micrococcales; family Microbacteriaceae; genus Humibacter; species Humibacter ginsengisoli. The sequence goes on along the minus strand of NZ_BAAGWZ010000006.1, from coordinate 860,207 downwards.
TCACGGTGGAAGCCTTGCTCGGGGCTGTCGCCCTCCTCGCAGGTTTGGTCGCGGTCGCTCGCTTCGCCGACCGGGCGTGGCCCGTCGCGGCGGCCGTCTGCGGTGCGTTCGCGCTGCTCGCGCTTCTCGAGGTGCGGTTCGTGGATGCCGGCATGCGCCTGGTGCTCGCCGTCCTGTGCGCATACGGCTGGCGTGCTCGCCGGAGTGGCCACGTGCGGCGCCCGCGCTCCGTCTCGGGGCGCGAGGCCGCCTATGGCGTCGTTCTGTCGGCCATCGCCACCGTCGTGGTGGCGTACGCGCTCAGCGGTTCGCAGGCATCCGTCGAGCAGGTGCCAGCCAACGGGACTTCCGGTCAGTCGGGCGCCGTGGCATGGGGCACGGCAATCGTCGTCGTCGCGATGTATGTGCAGGTGGCGGCGCTCGCACGAGGCGTGGTCGCGGGCTGGTGGGCCGGCCTCGCCAGCGCGGTGCTGAGTGTCGCGCTCTCCGCGGCGGCGGGGTCCTGGGCAACCGTCGCCGTGTCGATGGCCGCTGCTGTCGTCTGCGTCTACGGATGGGTGTGCTGGCGACGGTACGCCGCGTCGGAAGTCGTGCACGAGCGCGTGCGGGATGAGGTCGACGAAGACATCGTCGCCTGACGCTCGTGCCGGTCGCTTTCGTCATACGGGAGCAGGAGCACGCGCCCCGTCAAGGGATGACAGAACTCGGGGAGAGCGGCCTACGGTCGCGCCGAACGAGGGAAGGGTGAAAACCATGTCGGACGAGACGCGAAACAACGAAGACGACGACCTGGAGCCGCAGGGCCGACCCCCGCTGGTCGCCCCGCAGGAGCCGTCCGCCAGCGTTGCCGGAGCCGCACCGGGCGGTCTGCCTCTGGATGACCGCCGGTCCGAAGCCGGGGAGCAGGGCATCAACTCGTCGGGCGACACGGTCGCCGACGACGACCGCGGGGAGTGAACGCGCTGCCCTGAGCGCACGTCCCAGAGGCTGGGCGATGCAAGCGGATTGAATCGTTTCGGCGGCGGACTTGACCCGGAGCGCACTCCGGGTCTCACGATGGTTGCATGAGCACGTTGACACCATCGCAGGCGGCCACGAGCCTGGGCGTCTCGGCCGAGACCCTCCGGTACTGGGAGCGCGCGGACATCCTGTCGCCCGTCGGGCGCGATTCCAGTGGCCGACGCGTTTACACCGACGGGGACCTCGAATCCATCGATGTCATCAAATGCCTACGGCAGACCGCGATGCCGATTCGCACCATTCGTGAGTTCGTGGAGCTGGCCCGTGAGGGTCGTGGCACGGAACGAGCGCGACTGGAGATGCTGCGCGCGCACCGCGAGCAGGTGCTCGACGACATCCGCAAGCAGCAGGAAGCGCTCGACTACATCGAGCACAAGATCGCCTACTACGAAGAGATCACCCGATGACCAACCCATCCGAATCAAGGAGAACCATGCAGTACCGCACCCTCGGCCGCAGCGGAACGGCCGTCACCGACCTCGCCCTCGGCACCATGACGTTCGGTCACGAGGCGAGCGAGGAGGCATCCCATGCCATCCTCGACGCTTACGTAGAGGCCGGCGGAAACTTCATCGACACGGCGGATGTCTACACGCACGGCGTTTCGGAGGAGATCGTCGGCAGGTGGCTCGCCGCGCACCCCACCGAGGCAGAGCAGCTCGTGATCGCGACCAAGGGCCGCTTCCCGATGGGCGAGGGCGCGAACGACCTCGGGCTCTCGCGCCGGCACCTCTCCCGGGCGCTCGACGCGTCCCTGAAGCGGCTCGGCGTCGAGACGATCGACCTCTACCAGATGCACGCGTGGGATGCCCTGACTCCGGTCGATGAGACCCTCCGGTTTTTGAACGACGCGATCGCAGCGGGCAAGATCCTGTACTACGGCTTCTCGAACTTCACCGGATGGCAGCTCACGAAGGCAGTGCACGTCGCCAGGGCTCACGGCTGGGCCGAGCCGGTGACGCTGCAACCGCAGTACAACCTCATCGTGCGCGGCATCGAGCACGAGATCGTACCGGCCGCGCTGGATGCGGGGGTCGGGTTGCTCCCGTGGTCGCCGCTCGGCGGCGGATGGCTGAGCGGAAAGTACCAGCGCGACGTCGCGCCCACCGGCGCGACCCGACTCGGCGAGAACCCGGAGCGCGGCATGGAGGCGTGGCGCGCACGCAACGACGACCCGCGCATCTGGCGAATCCTGGAGGTCGTACAGGAGCTCGCTGACGTACACGGCGCATCCCTGTCGCAGGTGTCGCTCGCGTGGCTGCTCGCGAAGCCGGGCGTGACCAGCGTCATCCTCGGTGCTCGCACCGTCGAGCAGCTGCAGGACAACCTCGGCGCTAGCGAGGTGGAGTTGTCGGATGAGCAGCTCGCCGCACTCGACGAGGCCAGCGCACCACGAGTGGAGGACTACCCGTACGGTGCGCCGGGAGTGCAGCAGCGGCATCGGCGGATCGACGGCGGTCGGTAAGGCAACGTCAGGGGCTGGCGCTAGCGTTGCCGCATGTTCCTGCTGAGCGGTTCCGCATCCGCATCCGACACGGTGGTGCTGAGCCCCAGCGACCTCACCACCGCGTCGGCGTGCGAGTTCGACTTTCTGCGCAGGCTCGACGGCAAGCTCGGCTGGGGCCCGGTCGTGGAGCGGCCTCTGGATGCCATGCTCGAACGCACGTCGCGGCTCGGCGACGAGCACGAGCATCGGGTGCTCGACCGGTACCTGCAGCGTTTCGGCGAGGCCGTCGCGGTGTTCGACCGACCGGAGCACCCGGATGCCGAGGGCCTCACCGCTGCCGCACAGGCAACGGCGGCGGCGTTTCGCGCCGGCGCTCCCGTCGTCTATCAGGGAGTGTTCTTCGAAGCGGCCGGCGGGGGGAGTGACTCCGGCGGGATCGCCGACGGTGACCTGCCGATCGCGTTCGTCGGGTACGCCGACTTCATCGTTTGCGAGCCGGACGGGCGGTATACGGTCGAAGACACGAAACTCGCCCGGCGTGCCAAGGTGACGGCGCTGCTGCAGGTGGCCGCGTACGCCCTGCAGTTGCGCCGCATCGGCGTGGAGCCGTCGGAGGAGGTGCGGCTGCTGCTCGGCGACGGGAGCGTCAGCACCCACCGGCTGGCGGACATCCTGCCGGTGTATCGCAAGCGCATCGCCAGGCTGCACGACATCGTGCGGCAGCACCTCTCCGACGGGGAGGCCGTGCACTGGGGCGACGAGCGATTCTCTGCGTGCGGCCGATGCGACACGTGCGCGGCCGAGGTGGAGGCGAACCGCGACGTGCTGCTCGTGGCGGGGGTGCGCGTGACGCAACGTCCGCGCTTCGTGGCCGCAGGAATCCGTACCATCGACGACCTGGCAGTGCTTCCCGATGGTGCCGAGGTCGAGCGGATCGCGCCGACCACCGTGGCAGCTGTGCGGGAGCAGGCGCGGCTGCAGCTGGCCGCGAAGGCCGGCGGGCCGCCGCCGTTCGTCGTGTACAGGCCCGCTGCGCTCGCGGCGCTGCCCGAGCCCGACCCCGGCGACATCTTCTTCGACTTCGAGGGCGATCCGCTCTACACCGAGGGCACCGACCAGCAGTGGGGGATCGACTACCTCTTCGGGGTGCTGCAGACCGACGGTGAGTTCCACCCGTTCTGGGCTCACACCTTCGCCGAGGAACGAGAGGCGCTGATCGCGTTCCTGAGCGATGTCGAGCGACGCAGGGCGGCGCATCCGGGCATGCACATCTACCACTACGCGTCGTACGAGCGCACGCACCTGCTGCAACTGGCGGCACGGCACGGCGTGGGCGAAGACGCGGTGGACGACCTGCTGCGCGACAACGTGCTCGTCGACCTCTACCCGCTGGTGCGCAAGTCGGTGCGGGTGGGGTCGCGGTCGTACTCGATCAAGAAGCTCGAACCGCTCTACATGGGCGTTCAGCTGCGAAGCGGGGAGGTGCAGGATGCCGGCACCTCCATCGAGGAGTACGCGGCGGCTCGCGCGCTGATGCTCTCCGGCGATCTCGAGGAGGGGCAGCGGCGCCTGGACGAGATCGCCGCGTACAACCGCTACGACTGTCTCTCCACCTTGCGCCTTCGGGACTGGCTGCTGGAGCGCGCAGCGGATGCCGGAATCCCGGTCGGCCTGCCGGCTCCCGACGGTCGCGTGCCCGAGCTCGAGCCGTCGACGCTGCGCGACGATCTGCTCGCGCTTGCAGGCGAGGCGGGTGTGCCGCATGCGTCCGGAGCGGATGCCACGCGTCAGCGCACCGCGGACCAGACCGCCGCCGCGTTCGCCGCAGCCACGCTCGACTACCACCGTCGAGAGCAGAAGAGCTTCTGGTGGTCGCACTTCGCCCGGCTGGTCGATCCCATCGAGGCATGGGCGAACACGAGAGATGTCTTCGTCGTGGAGCGGGCGAGCGTAGAGCGGGACTGGCACAGGGAGGAAGGGCAACGCGTCGACCACCGCATTTTGCGCCTCACCGGCCAGTTCGGCCCGGGCAGCACCGCCAAGGCCGGCGGCGACGCCTACCTGCTGTACGAGTACCCCGGGCCGTTCAAGGCCACCAGCGGAGACCGTGGAGCGCGCAGTGCCAGGGGCGTTCGTCTCTCGGATGTGGGCGACGACTGGGTGCTCGTCGATGAGACCAGGGCCGACGACGTGCTGCCGTATTCAGACCTGCCGAGCGCCGTCACACCAGGACCACCCCCGCGTGCCGGTACCCAGGTGCCGGCGATCGAGTCCTGGTGCCAGTCCATCGTCGACGCGCAGCCTGCGTGGCCGCGCGACCCTGTGACGGACCTGATGCGGCGCATCCCGCCGCGCACACGGGAGGCGACCGTAGCCGAGCGAGCGGGCCGGGCATCCGTCGACACCCTCATCGCCGGGGTGACGGAGACCGTCGCCGACCTTGAGGACTCCTACCTCGCCGTGCAAGGGCCTCCCGGGACCGGAAAGACCTACCTCGGCGCGCACGTCATCGCGTCGCTCGTGCGCGACCACCACTGGAAGATCGGTGTCGTGGCGCAGTCGCACTCGGTTGTCGAGAACCTGCTCGCGTCGATCGTGAACACCGCGGGTCTCGATGCCGGCCTGGTCGGCAAGGTACCCCAAGGCGGCGCGCGAACTGCGCCAGACCCGGCATCCCCGTTCACTGTGCTGCCGAAGGATGGCCAGCTGCAGTTCGCTCTCGATCACCTGCAGTCAGGGTTCGTGGTCGGCGGAACCGCTTGGGACTTCAGCCACCCTGCACGGGTGCCCGCGAAGAGTCTCGATCTGCTCGTCATCGATGAGGCCGGGCAGTTCTCGCTCGCCTCCACCGCGGCATCGGCAGTCGCTGCGCGTAATCTGCTGCTCCTCGGTGATCCGCAGCAGTTGCCGCAGGTGAGTCAGGGGCTGCATCCCGAACCGGTCGACCAGTCGGCCCTCGGCTGGATCAGCGACGGCCACGACGTGCTGCCAGCCGAACTCGGCTTCTTCCTGCCACAGACCAGGCGCATGCATCCGGCGCTTGCCGCCCGGGTGTCGTGGCTGTCGTACGAGGGGCGACTGCGGGCGCATCCGGAGTCCGGCGCCCGCGGGCTCAAAGGTGTCGAGCCCGGACTGCACCCGCAGCCGATGTTGCACGAGGGCGACTCGACGGAGTCCACTGCCGAGGCGACGCGCGTCGTCGAGCTCGTCGATCACGTGCTCGGCCGCGTGTGGCACGACGAGCACGGCGAACGCCGGCTGACCGACGACGACGTCATCGTCGTCACGCCGTACAACGCCCAGCTCGCGCTCGTGCACGCCGCGCTGACGGATGCCGGGCACGCTGCCGTGCGTGTCGGCACCGTCGACAAGTTCCAGGGTCGGGAGGCGGTGATCGCGATCGTGTCGCTGGCGGCGTCATCCGCGGAGTACGCGCCTCGCGGGCTCGGGTTCCTCATCATGAAGAACCGGTTGAACGTCGCGGTGTCGCGCGCCAAGTGGGCGGCGTACCTGATCTACTCGCCTTCGCTGACCGAGCATCTTCCGCACAGGCCGGAGGGAGTCGCGGAACTCAGTGCGTTCATCACGCTGGCCGAGGGGAGCATCAGCCGAAGTCCATGATCGTGCCGTAGAGCGGATACACGTTCTTCAGCGAACGCGATTCGGACGAGACGGCGAGCGTGTCCCCGGTGGACGACGCGAAGTCCACGGTCCCGGTCAGCGTCGCCTTCGTGAGAACGAACGGCAGACTTGTACCGGTGAAGGCGTCTGGGCTCTCGAGCAGGCCGAAGTGCAGGTGCGGCCCCTGCGAAGGGCCGGTATTGCCGAGCTTGCCCAGCACCTGTCCAGCCTTCACCTTCTCTCCGACGCGCACCGTGAGACTCCCGGTCTGCAGATGGCCGTAGAAGGCGTACACGCCGTCGTCGATCTTGAGCATGATGCTGTTGCCGCCGAATCCCTCTTTGGTCTCGGGCGCCGAGGAGCTGAACGGAACGGACTCCGCAATGCCGTCCTGGGCGGCCACGACCGTGCCGTCAGCCACAGCTAGCACGGGAGCCCCGAAGCCGTAGAACTGCTCGTTGGTGCTTCCGTTCCCTTCGTAGATGCGGTCGCCCTTGGCCAGAGCCCAGTCAACGGCGAAGGTCTCCGACGTCGCCAGGCGCAGCCCGCCTTCCGAGAGCAGAAGGTCGCGGTGCACGTTCGGTGAGCAGCAGGCGCTCGTGGCGAGCCATCCCTTCCCGGCGAGCGGGGACTCGATCCGGACCGCGTGGGTACGGTCGACGTCGACCGTCGGGCCTTGCACCGACGTGTCGTCGACGATCACCGCATCCGGGGATGCCGGCAGCTTGTAGTCGATGCGGTTGGAGACGCGGGCGGGCACAGGGACACCGGATGACAGCGGCAGATCGACCTCGACGACCACCGCGGCGGATGCGGCGACGACGGGGGATGCCACGTGGGTGTAGAGCGATTGGGTCGCCGCGGCCAGCGACCGCCCCGTAACAGTGAGGAGGCGCTTGCCATCGGTGCCAAGGACGACGACGTCGGTCAGCGTGACCGGCTCGCCGAACGCGTTGACGACGAGAAGGTCGTACTCCAGGTGGTTCCGGCCGTCGCTGGCCGGGACGACCTGCGCGCGTTGCACGGGCTGGACCAGAAGCGCGCTCACCCCGTTCGTCGGAGTGGGCTCTCTGCTGTCCGACGCCTTCGTCGGGGACGACGCGGGCGACGATGGACCGGCGGGGACAGCGGTGCAGCCCGCAGCTGCCAACGTGGCAGCCGCCACCGCCGCCACGATGACCGATCGCCGTCGACTGCGCATGCGCTCATTCTCTCCTCGGAGACGGCTCGCAGTGGCGGAACCGCCAGCGTCAACCGAGGATCATTGACATGCGCTGCCTCCTGAGGTCGGCGCGGCCGGCGTTCGCGGCGCTCGCCTCGACCTGCTCGGTGTTGCTGTTCGCCGGACTCGCTACCTTTGCTGCGACTGCTCCCGCGCCGCTCGCCGCGCCGCCCGGCGCCTGCCGATCGAGACGCCGATCATGATGGCGCCGATCGCCGCCAGGACGAAGCCGGACGTCTGCAGCCAGCCGATGCCGTTGGTCGGCAACCCGGTGGTCACGGCGGTAGCGATCTGATAGCCGAAGCCCGCGGCGATGCCGAGCACGACGAGCACGATGCCGACCGGGAGGAGCGCTTTCACGGCTGACAGCCTACGAGGTGCGCCGGAGAGGTCGATCAGAGCGACATCGGCAGAGCGGTCGGACAGGCGCCGTCACGCGGCGGCAGCGGGCAGCGCGGTCTCGATGGCGGAGATCACCTCGGGTGCATCCGGCTCGGTTCGCGGGCGGAACCGCTGCACCGACCCGTCCGGCGACACCAGGAACTTCTCGAAGTTCCACTGCACGCGACCGGCCTTGCCCGAGGCATCCGGAGTCTTCTTCAGCTCCTGGTAGAGCGGATGCGCCGACTTGCCGTTCACCTTCACCCGCTCGAACATCGGGAACGTCACGCCCCACGTCGTCGAGCAGTACTGCTTGATGGCGTCTTCGCTGCCGAGCTCCTGGAGGAACTGGTTGCTCGGGAAGCCGAGCACGGCGAACCCGCGGTCGCCGTACGTCTTCTGCAGCTCCTCGAGCTTCTCGTACTGCGGCGAGAGTCCGCAGCGGGACGCGACATTGACGACGAGCAGCGCCATCCCGTCGAAGGCGCGCAACGACGTGGGCTGTCCGTCGATGGTGGTGAGCGGGAGATCCCAGGCGGAGTCGGAGAGGGCGGTCATGATGGCAGCGTAGATCGGCTGCCACGCGTTGGGGCGGAAAGTCGCTTGCCGTGCATGGCACCATGAACCCATGGCATCCGGCTACATCGACGACTTCGCCGCGTTCATTCAGGCCTCACCCTCCTCGTACCACGCGGCGGCGGAGGTCGCCCGCCGGCTCGAGGCCGAGGGTTTCGCGCGGGTGGAGGAGACGGATGCGTGGCCCTCTGGCCCCGCTGGCGAAGCTGCGCGTCGCGGCGTGCTCGTGCGCGATGGCGCGGTCGTGGCCTGGGTTGCGCCCGCCGACGCGACGCCGACGACTCCGTTCCGCATCGTGGGGGCACACACCGACTCGCCCGGGTTCAAGCTCAAGCCGAAGCCGACGACCGGTGCCGCCGGATGGCTGCAGGCAGGCGTCGAGGTCTACGGCGGTCCACTGCTGAACTCGTGGCTGGATCGCGAGCTCGAGCTCGCGGGTCGTGTCGTCACGACCGACGGCGTGGAGCACCTGGTGCGATCGGGTCCGCTGCTGCGCATTCCGCAGCTCGCGATCCACCTCGACCGCGGTGTCAACAACGACGGCCTGGTGCTCGACAAGCAGCGCAACACGCAGCCCGTGTGGGGCGTGGGAGATCCGCAGAGCGAGGACCTCTTAGCGCAGGTGCTGGCAGGCAGCGGTGTCGCAGCATCCGAGATCGCCGGTTACGACCTCGTCACCGTCGACACGCAGCCGCCGCGCACCTTCGGCCTGGGCGGCAGCCTGCTCGCGTCGCCCAGGCTCGACAACCTCAGTTCCGTGTACGCCGGACTGCACGCTCTGCTGCAGGCCGCGGGTGATGGCGCCGAGCCGGCATCCGGGCACATCAGCGTTCTCGTCGCGTTCGACCACGAGGAGCTCGGTTCCGAGACCCGTTCCGGCGCGAGCGGGCCGATCCTCGACGACGTGCTCTCGCGCATCTCGCGGTCATTCGGTGCGGGCGACGACGGGCGGGCGCGTGCGTACGCTGCGTCGTGGTGCTTGTCGGCGGATGCCGGGCACGCCGTGCATCCGAATTATCAGGAGAAGCACGACCCGGTGAATCGCCCCATCGCCGGCGCCGGCCCGCTGCTGAAGATCAACGCCAACCAGCGGTACGCAACGGATGCGCACGGCGCGGCCCTGTGGGCGCGTCTGTGCGCAGCGGCCAGAGTCCCGTATCAGGAGTTCGTGTCGAACAACTCGGTGCCGTGCGGCTCGACGATCGGACCGCTCACGGCGACACGGCTCGGGATTCGAACCGTTGACGTCGGCGTACCGCTGCTGTCGATGCACTCCGCCCGCGAGCTGTGCCATGTGGACGACCCTCGCTGGCTCGCTGGAGCCCTCGCCGCTTTCTTCACCGGCGAGTAGGGGCGCCGGGGCGACCCGAGCGGCGTCAGCGGATGCGGAAGTCTTCGTCGCCGACCGGCGTCTCCTCCGTGACGTCGACGGAGGAGACGGATGCCCACGTCGGACCGCTCCTGCACCATTCGACGACCGCTTCGACGTCGTCGCGCGACCCCTCGAAGACCGCTTCCACCGCGCCGTCCGGCAGGTTGCGCACCCAACCGCCGAGGCCGGATGCCCTGGCCAGTTCGGCGCACGAATACCGGTAGCCCACGCCCTGCACCTGGCCGTGCACCAGCACGTGCAGCCGGGTGATGTCGGGCATCCACAGCTCCTTAAGACCGGCCATCCGACGGACGCGGAAAAGATAAGGCATCCGCCCGATCCGGGGTGCCTACCTTAGTCGCGAGCATCGTCTTAGACAACGGAGAGAAGGACGAAGACGATGTACAACGAAGCTCTGATGAACGCCGTGAACGCCGACCGGGAGCGCCTCTACGCGGAGCTCGACCGAGTGCGCAGACAGCGGGAGATCGCGGCCGAGCGGGCGGCGGAGACGGATGCCGAACCCGGCGATGCTCCACGTCGCTCGCGCGGTCGTCGTTCGGCCGGCAGGATGCCGGTTCGGCACCTCGCAGCGAGGTGAATCGGGCCGCCCTCGAGGCACGGAACGCTTCCGTCTCGGCGGCCTCTGGAATGTCGGTGGCTGGTGGCAGCATTGACCACGTGAGATCACCGGTCAGCAGCCTCGAGATGATCGGCCGGGAGGCCGACCTGGCGGCGCTGCGGGCCGAGTTGCGTCGCAGCGCCGACGAGCCGCGTGCGGTCGCCATCGGCGGCGAGGCGGGGATCGGCAAGACCCGGCTGGTCGCCGAGTTCCGCAGCGACGTCGGCGACGCGCTCGTGCTCACCGGGAAGTGCGTCGACCTCGGAACGGAGAGCGCGCCGTACGCGCCGTTCACCGCGATCATCCGCGAGCTCGCTGCCGAGATCGGCACCGAAGCGCTGCTCGAAGCCGCGGGGCCCGCTCGTGCCGTGCTGTCCGTCGTCCTGCCGGAGCTGGCATCCGCCGAGGGGATGCCGCAGCGTGCCGGAACAGAGCGGCTGTACGAGCTCGTGACGGTGCTCTTCGAGAACGTCGCGCTTCAGCGGCGGCTGGTTCTGGTGATCGAAGACATCCACTGGGCCGATCGCTCGACCATCGAACTGCTGCGGTTCCTGGTGAGCATGCTCGAGCGGCCCGGCATTCTCATCGTGGTCACGTACCGCAGCGACGAGATCGTGCGCGGGCATCCGCTGCGCCCGGTTCTGCCCGAGCTGGAGCGGTCGAGGCGGCTCACGCGATGGGAGCTGGCACGGCTTACGCGTGAGCAGGTCGCGGCGCAGGTGCGCGCCATCGCAGCGCAGTCCCGTGCGAGGCTGACGGCTGAGGCATCCGACGGCGCGCCCGCTGTGCGCGAGGCGGAGTCCGTCCACGATGCGCAGCTCGACGATGCACTGATCGATGACCTGTTCGAGCGCAGCGAAGGCGTTCCGTTCTTCGTGGAGGAACTGGCCGGAGCGAGCCTCGCAGGCATGCGGGCGGCACCGGGCGCGCTTCCCGAGACGCTGCGCGAGCTGCTGCTGGCCAGATACGAGCGGCTGGACGACGGCACGCAGAATCTGCTGCGGCTGCTGGCGGTCGGTGGATCCTGCGTTCGTCACGACCTGCTCGACCTGGTGTATCCCGGCTCTCCGGCCGAGCTGGATGCCGGGGTGCGCGCTGCCGTCGACGGCGGTGTGCTCGTGATCGATGACGCCTGCTACGACTTCCGGCACGCGCTGGTGCGCACCGCCGTGCTCGGAGAAGTGCTGCCGGGGGAGCGGGTGCGCTATCACACGGCATACGCGGATGCCCTCGAGACCTTCGCCGCCGCGGGCCGCGTCGTCGCGCATGAGATCTCGCAGCACCGCATGGAGGCGCACGACGCGGTGCGCGCCTTTCCCGCGACGCTCGACGCGATGCGCGAGGCGCGGCAGGCGTACGCGTTCGCACGAGCCGCACGCATGGCTGAGCGCGCCCTCGAACTGTGGGAGAGCGTTCCCGATGCCGCGTCCATTGCAGGCATGTCGCACACGGCTCTCATGCAAGACGGATCGGCCGCATGGCGCGATGCCGGCGACATCGAGCGCGCTCTCACGCTGATCGACGCCGCGATGGCCGAGTGCGACCCTGCCGACGCCGAACAGCACGCGGGTCTCCTGGTCGACAAGGCCAGATATCTTGCATCCCTCTCTCGCACGGGTTCGACGGCACTCCTCGAGCATGCCCTCGCAGAGCTCGGTGAGGATGCCTGCTCCGATACGGCGTCGGCTGTGCTCAGCGATCTCGCGGGGCGCCTCATGCTCGAGGCGCGATTCGATGAAGCGGTGTCCGTTGCGACCAAGGCGTTGTCCCAGGCCGAGAGTGCCGAGTCGCTCTCGCGGCGATCAGTGGCGCACAACATCCGCGGCGTCTCGCTCGTGGGACTCGGCCGGATAGAAGACGGGCTCGCCGACCTCGAACGGGCCGGAGAGCTCGCGGCGACCCGTGACGGCGCGATGCTGCGCTACCGGGTGAACTCGTCCGACGTCATGCACCTGATCGGCCGGTACGCCGACGCCGTCGAGATCGGCAACGCGGGCGTCGAGCGCGCCCGTCAGCTCGGCGTGCAGCGCACCAGCGGCGTCATGCTGGCCTCGAACACGGTCGAGCCCCTCACCGCGCTGGGACGGTGGGAGGAGGCAACCGCCCTGCTCGACCCGGCGCTTGCCCTGAACCCGGCCCCAGGGTTCCGCGTGCACCTGCAACGGATGAAGATGTGGCTGCTCACCTGGCAGGGCGACCTGCGCAAGGCCGACGAGCTGTGGCGCGCATGGGAACCGATGATGAGCGTTCAGGGCGAGATCGAGGTGCAGTCCCGTCTGGGGACGGCGCGCGTCGAAGCCGAGCTTGCTCTCGCCCTCGGCGACGCCGAACGGGCGTGGCGAGCCGTGAGCGTGCTCCTGCGCGACCACCGCACGATGAGCGGATACGACCTGCCGCTGCTGGCGGACGCGGCACGGACCCTCACTTTGCTGCGCTCGGGAGCAGGCGCGGGCATCCTCGAGCACATCGACCTCGGTTCGGCCGAGACGGGGCTGCGCGAAGTGCTCGCCACGGCTCTCGACTGGCCGACGGCGCCGGTGTGGGCGCCGCTCTTCGAAGCCGAGTTGGCCGCTGATGGAGCGGATGTCTCTGCGTGGCGGGTCGCGGTCGATGCGGCGCGGTTGCCCGCTGCCCCTGCGCACCTCGAGCCGTATGCACGGTACCGGCTGGCGCAGGCGCTCCTGGGCCCCACAGGGACCGGTCTCGGTACGGCGCAGCATCGTGCCGCAGCGCACCGGGAGAAGGCGCATCGTGAACTCGAACTCTGCCGGCAGCAAGCGGAGTGGCTCGGCTCGGGACTGTTGCTGGGCTGGCTCGACGAGTTCGCCCAGCGTGCGGGCCTCGACGGTCCAGCGGATCACGCCACGGATGCCGCAGCCGAAGCGCCCGCCGCGCGGCTCACGGACCGCGAACGGCAGGTGCTCGACCTCATCGCTCAGGGGCTGAGCAACAAGCAGATCGGCGAGCGGCTCTACATCAGCACGAAGACGGCAAGCGTGCACGTCTCCGCCATTCTGCGCAAGCTCGGCGCCACCTCTCGCACCGAGGCGGTCTACCTCGCGGGTCGCGAGCCGGCCACCGCGTAGACGACGGGGCGTTCCGTTGCGCTCAGCGCCTACGGTCGATGCTGTCCGCGCGCTGTTGCTTCACGCGAGCGTTCTCGGCCCGCACTGCCGCCTGCGTCGCACGCTCCCGCACCAGCCACTCCGGGGGAGCGGCCAGCAGTTCGCGGATCTGCGCGGTGGTCAGGGCATCCTTCACGCCGGCCCTTGCCAGCCCGCTCGTCGACACACCGAGCTTGCGCGCGACGACCTCGCGCGGATGCGGTCCGTCGCGCCGGAGGTCGACGAGCCACTGCGGCGGCTCGGACTGCAGCGCCGCGAACTGCTCGCGCGTGATCGCACCGCCCTGGAACGACTCGGGCGTGGCAGGCAGGTAGACGCCGAGCTTCTTGGCGGCGGTCTCCGGCTTCATCGCGCCGGGCCCCGGCTGCAGCGTCTCACTCATCCCTCAAGGCTAAGGGGCCCTTACCCTTGGACGGTGGAACCCTTCCGGCTCGCCTACGTGCGCGGCGTGACGCCCGCCAAATGGGTGCGCATCTGGGAGGAGCGGATGCGACGCATCCCGCTCGAGCTCACACGAGTCGATGAGCCCGAACAGCTTCCGGTGTTGCAAGAAGGCCGCGTCGACATGGTGTTCGTGCGGCTCCCGATCGATCGCGACGGCCTGCACGCCATCCCGATGTACGAGGAGCGACCAGTGGTGGTCGTGCCGAAGGACCACGTCATCGCGGCGGCGGACGGCGTGACTCTCGCGGAGGTGGCGGAGCTCGGCGAGCCGGTGCATCCGTTCGATGCCGCAGTCGAAGACACGCTGGCGCTGGTCGCCGCCGGGGTCGGCAGCGTGGTGCTGCCGCATTCCGTCGCCCGGCTGCACTCACGCCGCGACCTCGTCGCCCGGGAGGTGACGGATGCCGAACCCACCCGCATCGCGCTGGCGTGGCTGAGTGAACCACAGCCGCCTCGAAGCGACGAGGAGCAGCGCCGCATCGACACATTCATCGGCATTGTGCGCGGCCGCACGTCGAACAGCTCACGCCACTGAGCGTGCTGCGGAGGGGGGTGCGCTGCCGGATAGCCTGAGGGGATGAGCGCGGCCGACAGCATCCACTCCGGTCGCGCGACTGACAAGGAAGTGCGGCTCGACCAGCGCGTACACGGTCTGGACTCACCGGACGAGGTCTTCGATGTGTTCGCCGAGTGGGCGGGGGAGAGCGGCCTCAGCCTGTACCCGGCGCAGGAGGAGTCTCTGATCGGCATCGTCTCCGGTGCCAACGTGATCGTCTCAACGCCCACCGGCACCGGCAAGTCGCTCATCGCAGTCGGCGCTCACGCCGCCGCACTCGCCGACGGACGCCGCACGTTCTACACGGCGCCGATCAAGGCGCTCGTGTCGGAGAAGTTCTTCGCCCTGGCCGACACGTTCGGGGCCGAGAACGTGGGTATGATGACGGGCGACTCTCAGGTGAACGCGGATGCGCCGATCATCTGCTGCACAGCGGAGATCCTGGCGAACCTTGCGCTGCGGCTCGGCCCGGATGCCCCGGTCGACCAGGTGGTGATGGACGAGTTCCACTTCTATGCCGACCCGGACCGCGGCTGGGCGTGGCAGGTGCCGTTGCTCATCCTGGAGCGGGCGCAGTTCGTGTTGATGAGTGCCACCCTCGGCGACGTGAGCGGCATCGCCGACGATCTCTCGCGCCGAACCTCACGCGAGACGGTCGCAGTCACCGGCGTCGAACGCCCGGTTCCGCTGGACTACGCCTACGCGTTGACGCCGGTGCACGAGACGATTCAGGAGCTGCTGGATGCCGGCAAGGCGCCGGTCTATGTCGTGCACTTCTCGCAGAAGGATGCGCTCGAGCGTGCACAGGCGCTTGCCGGTGCATCCGTCGCCAGCCGCGAGCAGCGGGATGCGATAGCCGAAGCGATCGGCGGGTTCCGGTTCGCCGCGGGGTTCGGTCGCACCCTGTCCCGGTTGCTGCGGCTCGGCATCGGCGTGCACCACGCAGGCATGCTGCCGAAGTACCGCAGGCTCGTCGAGCAGCTCGCGCAACGTGGCCTGTTGCGCGTCGTGTGCGGAACGGACACGTTGGGAGTGGGCATCAACGTGCCCATCCGAAGCGTGCTGCTGACGGCGCTCACGAAGTTCGACGGCACCAGGATGCGGCAGCTCACCGCGCGCGAGTTCCACCAGATCGCCGGACGAGCTGGTCGTGCCGGGTACGACACCGCAGGCACCGTCGTCGCGCAGGCTCCCGAGCACGACATCGAGAACGCGCGCGCCGTGACCAAGGCGGGTGACGATCCGAAGAAGAAGCGCAAGATCGTGCGCAAGAAGGCGCCGGAGGGCTTCGTGTCGTGGGGCGAGCCGTCGTTCCGGCGACTCATCGATGCGGAGCCCGAGACGCTCACGCCGCACCTGCAGATCACGAGCGCGATGATCGTGAACGTCATCGGTCGCGGCGGCGATGTCTTCGGCAACGTGCGGTCGCTGGTGTTCGAGAACCACGAACCGTGGAAGCGGCAGCTCGAACTGGCGCGCCGCGCCTTGGGCATCTACCGCACCCTGGTGACGGCGGGAGTCGTCGAGAAGGACGCCGACGGCATCCCTCGCCTCACGGTCGACCTGCAGCCGAACTTCGCCCTCAACCAGCCGCTGTCGCCGTTCGCTCTCGCGGCGTTCGAGCTGTTCTCGCCAGAGGAGCAGGGTGTCGGCACGGGGGACTACGCACTCGACATCGTGTCGGTCGTCGAGGCGACGCTGGACGACCCGCGCCCGGTGCTGCTCGCCCAGCAGCACCTCGCCCGCGGTGAGGCCATCGCCGCGATGAAGGCGGAGGGCATCGAGTACGAGGAACGCATGGAGCTGCTCGAGGAGGTGACGTGGCCCAAGCCGCTGGAGGGCATCCTTCAGCAGTCCTTCGAGACGTACAGCTCCAGTCAGCCGTGGGTGCGCGACTTCGAGCTGGGCCCCAAGTCGGTCGTGCGCGACCTGTTCGAACGGGCGATGACGTTCGCGGAGTTCGTCTCGTTCTACAACCTGGCGCGAAGCGAAGGCGTGGTGCTGCGCTACCTGTCCGACGCCTTCCGGGCCCTCCGGCAGACCGTGCCCGACGAGGCGAAGAACGAGGAGCTGCGCGACGTGATCGAGTGGCTCGGCGAACTGGTGCGCCAGGTGGACTCCAGCCTGCTGGACGAGTGGGCCACGTTGCAGGCAGCAGAGCAGAGTCTGGTGCATCCGGATGCCGCACGGCACGCCGCCGAGACCGCGATCGTGCCGCCTGCTCCACGCACGCTCACGTCGAACCGTCGCGCCTTCCTCGTACTCGTGCGCAACGAGCTGTTCCGGCGTGTGCAGTGGGCGGGGCTGGACCGCGTCGACAAGCTCGCCGAGCTCGACCCGGACTTCGGTGAGGACGCCTGGGCGCAGGCGCTCGACGCATACTACGGTGAGCACGACTCGATCGGCACCGACACGAACGCCCGCAGCGCCGCGATGCTCATCGTGGACGAGTCGGATGCCGCGGGCGCGCGTACCTGGCACGTGCGGCAGATCCTCGCCGACCCGGAAGGCGACCACGACTGGGGCATCGCGGCCGAGGTCGATCTCGACGCGTCGGATGCGGAAGGCGCCGCAGTGCTCCGGGTCACCGACGTGAATCGGCTGTAGCGGAGTCCTAGGCGACGCTCAACCGGCGACGGTCTGCAGTGGAGCGTCTTCGTCGGCTGCCCACTCGTTCAGCGACCCGTCGTAGACGGCGACATCGTCGCGACCGAGGATCGTGAGCGCGAGAGCGTCGGCGCTGGCCGCGACACCGCCCGCGCAATACGCCACGACGGGCTCGGGGGAGGATGCGGCATCCGCAAGCAGCACGCGGAGTGCGTCGTCGGGCAGGAACGCGTTGGTCTCTCGGTCGACGAGCCGCGACGCCGGCGCGCTGAGGCTGCCCGGAATATGTCCGAGCCGGGGCCGATGGCCGGTCTCGCCGGCGAACTCCCGCGGCGGGAGTCCGCACACCAGAACCGCCGGCTCGTCGCCGGCCACAGCGCGAAGCACACGCTGCTTGTCGGCCCAGTACGCAGTCGCCTCCACCGCCGTATAGGTCGCGGAAGCCTGCGGTGCGACGTGCCCGACCTCGATCGGCCGTTCCTCAGCCGTCCACTTGCGCAGGCCGCCGTCGAGCACCCGCACATCGTCGTGGCCGAACGAACGGAACAGCCACCACAGCCGCGCGGCCCACTGGCCCACCGAGTCGTCATAGACCACCACCGAAGAATGCTGGCTCACGCCGACGGATGCGGCGGCGCGCGCGAACTGGGCGGCATCCGGCTTGGTGAACGGCAGGGCGGCGGACGCGTCGCTGAACTCCTCGAGCAGGTCGGCGAAGACCGCGCCGGGAATGTGGCCGCCCATCAGGTACCGCTCGTGCCCTGTCACGTAAGAGGGATGCCCGTCGAAGCCGGCCACCTGCAATACGGTGGCGTCGAGAACGACCACGTCCGATCCGATCGCATCGTCGGACCCGGTCAGCAGCCGGGCGAGTTCGGCAGTGGAGACGAGGTGCTGCCGACCGCTGAATCGAGCAGGCGCGGAGCTGTGCGCGGTCGAGTCGGGAGTGGATGCCGGTGCGTGCGCTGTCACCAGCCCACGGTACGGCGCGGCACGGGATCGCCCGCGTCGTCGCTCAACACGACGTAACGTGGCAGCTCGGTCCTCGCCGGATGCGGCCGTGAACGTCGGCGACGGGTGTCAATGCGCGCGAAGGCCGTCGAGGAAGATGTCGAGCAGTCGCTCAGCCGTGACACCCTGGTCGTGCCGGTGCGCGACCGTGAAGATCCCGATGAGGCCGGCCGAGACCTCCTCGGCTGTCACGTCTGCGCGGAGGTCTCCTGCCGCGACGCCCGCCGTGAGGATGCTCGAGATCGCCGCCAAGAGCTCGTTCCTGGTTCGCGCATGGGCCACCTCGCCCGACTCGACCATGGTCAGCAGTGTGGCGAGCATGCCGTTCTTCGTCGCGATCCAGTCACCGAACAGGTCCATCCATCGCCGCAGCGCCACTGCGGGCGTGTGAGCGGCAAGCAGATCCTTGGCGCCCTTCGTGAGGCGAACGACCTGGTCTTGGTAGACCGCCTCCACCAGCGATTCACGAGTCGGAAAGTGTCGGTAGAGCGTACCGATGCCGACACCGGCCTCCCGGGCGATGGCGCGCATCGAGGGTTCGGTCTCCGAGGTCGCGAGCACACGCGCCGCGACAGCGAGCAGCTGGTCCCGGTTGCGCACCGCATCCGATCGGGTCGGTCGGGGTTCCGATGTTGCCAAACGGATCACGCTCCGGTTAGGGTGGCCAGGTGAAACGGAGCATAGTCCGTTTCCGAGCGGTTCACCATGGCGCCTGGTCGGCGCCACGGCAATGGTCAAGCGACGAAGCACGAGGATGGGAAGCGGAATGACGCAGCAAAGCCGGGCGGTCCTGCTCGAGACGTTCGGCGGTCCCGAACACCTGTCCGTGCAGAACGTGCCGGAGCCGCACGCGAGCCGTGGCGAGATCCGGGTGCGGGTGACCGCGGCCGGGCTGAATCCCATGGACTGGTTCATGACGTCGGATGCCGCAACAGCCGCGCGGTTCGGCTTGACGCTGCCTGCCGGGTTCGGCACCGACTACGCCGGCGTCGTCGACGAGGTCGGACCGGATGCCGCGGGCTATGCCGTCGGCGACCGCGTGTTCGGAACTGCTCTCTCCCGTGCCATCGCCGACCACCTCGTGATCGCAGCAGAGGGGAACATCTCCACCGGCGTGGCCCACCACACGCCTGAAGGCGTCGATGACCGTACTGCCTCCACGCTGTCGATCGCGGGCAGCACCGCGGCGGCGGCGCTGGCGCTTCTGAATCTCGGCCCCGACGACACGGTGCTGATCGGCGGTGCTGGGGGCGGCGTGGGTGTCTTCGCCGTTCAGCTGGCGCGCATCTCGGGCGCTCGGGTCATCGGCACAGGTTCTCCCTCGTCGTCGGAGTACCTGAGCAGCCTGGGCGCCGTGCCGGTCGCGTATGGCGACGGATTGACGGAGCGCATCCGTGGTCTGGGCGGTGCGCCCGTCACAGCGGCGCTCGACCTGCACGGGACGGACACGGTGCAGGTCGCCCGCGAGCTGGGAGTCCCCGACGACCGCATCTGCACCATCGCTGCCCGCGTCGACGGTGTGCGGGCCGCCAACGGAGCGAACGCCGGCCCGGAGGCCCTCGACGAGATCGCACGCCTGGTCGCGACCGGTCGCATCAGCGTGCCGATCGCGGCGACCTTCCCGGTCGAAGACATCCGGTCGGCCGTGGAGTTGCAGGCGGGCAGGCACGTCCGAGGCAAGGTCGTCATCGACCTGTCTACGCACTCTGCTCAGCAGGGTTGATCCGGCCTCAGCAGGGTTGACCCGGCCTCAGCAGGGTTGACCAGGGCTCAGGAGGGTTGATCCGGGACTCGGACGACTATGGCGCCGGGTCGGACGGTGATGCGGGCGCGAACCACGTCACCGAAACTGTCGCCGTCGAGTTCGATCGCTTGCGGTCGGTTGAATCTGGCGACTATGGTTCGGGCCTGCCCGTACCGGATAGCGGATACGCCTGGCGCAGAGCGTAGCAGGAGACGCCCGCCGCGAGAGCGGTGCAGCATTCCGTTCAGGGCGAGCCGCGAGCCGACGCTCGCCCACCCTCCGAAGCCGGCTGGGTTGAGCGCCACGATGTCGAGCAGGCCGTCGTCGGGCGCCGCGTCCGGAAGCAGGAGAATCCCAGCCGTCAGCGTGCCGCAGTTGCCGACGATCATCGTGTGCGCACGCACCGTGCGGCGGCGCCCGCCGTCGAGCGCATAGCTGACCGAGAAACGCTCGCCAGAGAACACCGAACGAAGTATCGGATCGGTGTAGGCCAGCCAGCCCACGCGCTTCTTCATCGCGCTGTTCGTACCACTCGCCATCCGTGCGTCGAGTCCGATCCCGGCCATGACCAGGTACACGGAACGGGTTATGTGCCCGTTCTCGTCCGCGAGTTCGGCGCCGGCCAGGTCGATTCGACGATCAGCACCGTGAAACGCGATCCGCACCGCCTCGGCGCGGTCGTTCACCGGCAGTCCCAGGTTCCTCGCCAAGAGATTCCCGGACCCGAGCGGAACGACACCGAGCGGAGTTCCGTGAGCGTGTTCGGCGACGGTGCGTACGGTGCCGTCGCCTCCTGCCACAACGATGAGCGTGGGATGAGACGCTCTCGCTTCACGCCACGCTCGCTCATCCTCACTCACTGAGGTCTCGTGCCAAGTCGTGGCACCCCAGCCGAGGCTGTCCTCGTGACGGGTGACCTCGTCCCTGAGCGCCTGCAGACCGGTGGCCGACAGCTTGACCGGATTGAAGACGACGGCGGCGTGCGGCACGGCCGCCGCCTTCACCCCGCCGCCACCCATGTTGTCAGCCTACGCAGGCCCCGGAGCATCAGTGCGTCTCAGTGTTGGATCAGACTCGTTCTCGGCGGCAGGTTCGACGTGTCCCGGTTGCCTCGGCTCAGTTGCCCGTTGGGGCCGGAGGACGGACGGAGAAGTCGATTGACTCGGCGAGCCTGACGACCGCGGCCGCACGGTCCAGCTCGAGTTCCGATGCGATCTTGGACTGGGCCAGCGCGAGCACATGCTTCGCTTTGACCTGCGCGCTGATCTCGGCCAGACGCTCGACGATGAGACCGGCAAGCCCGTCGCGCAATTCCTCGAGGTTCGTGTTCGCGATGCCCAGTCGCCGATCGGAGATGCTCAGTTCGACGGTCGGATGCCCGTGCTCGCTCAGGAAGGACCGTGTGTCGCTGCCGAGGATCTCGGTCACCTCGTCCTGCTCGGGCCGCCGCGAGAAAACGGCTTCGACCGAGTACCGATCAGGCGCCGCCGCGGTCAAGAGCGCCGGAGGCAACGAACCCACGAGCACCGATCGCAAACCAAGAACGCCGATGTCCGCATCGGCCGCTGTAGTAGTCGTATTCATGATCGGACATTACGCCGCCCTCCTGTGCGCACCATGCGACCGGAGAACGTCGATCACTGCACATCCTGGGTGGCCACCTCGCAGCGATCGCCTGAACCTGGCAACAGTCGCTTCGAACAGGCAACTAACGTTGCTTATCCGAAGGGAAGCTGAGAGATAAGCAACGCAGGTTGACTGTGCTTCCGAAGCAACCTATGTTGCTTAACGTGAATCCCGTACGAATACCTCCGCCCACGGGCGGCGCCGCCGACGAGCTGGCCGCCGTGGTCGCTCTCCGCGACCTGGCCGACCGCCTCGAGGATGCGGCCGTCGAACACGCGCTCCGCGACGGCTGGAGCTGGGGTCTCGTCGCCGAGGCACTCGGCGTCTCGCGTCAGGCGGTGCACAAGAAGCACCTCAAGCGTGTCGCCGATTCCGATATCGAGCTGAGGAGGCGCCGTGGATGACTTTCCCGTTCCCCAGCAGATCCGTGCCGTGGTCGTCACCGCCATCGAAGAGGCACAGCGACGCGGGTCCGCTGCGGTAGCGCCGGAGCACCTGCTGCTCGCGCTGGCCTCCGAAGCCGACTCCATTGCGGCGGGCATACTGGCCGACGTCGGGCTGGATTACGAAGCGCTCGACCGTGCGCTCGACACGGAGCGCGCCCGCTCGCTGGCCGTCGTGGGCATTCACGAGTTGGACGCGTCGCTGCTGAACGCCACACCCCGGTCGATGACCCGCCCGGGTTGGGCGTCGACGACGCGTGAGTTGTTCCGGCGAGCGCAGCCTCCGGGCCGGGGGAGGCACAGACGGGCTGAACTCGACGTGCTCTACGGCGTCATCACCGCCAATGTCGGAACCGTAGCCAGGGCGCTCGAATTCGCCGGGGTCGACCGCGATGGACTGATCGGCCGGGTCGAGCGCGAGCGGCTCGCGGACCTCGGGAATGCCCCGCTCACCGCGCACCAGGGCCAGTCCGCGCAGGAGCGTCAAGCACTACGGCGCGAGGCCGTCAAGCGCGCGCAGCAGGCCCGTCGCGAGCGCTGACAGCACCCGAAAGCATCTGTAAGCGGCATGTAAGTGCCGCGAAAGCGCCTCCCCGCATGCTCGTTTCACGACTTCACCGCGCCGCATGGCGCGCAACCGCATTGAAAGGAGTGACCCATGAACGCACAACGGCACACTGCAAGCGCCGACTGGGCTATCGAGGCGCACGGTCTCGTCAAGACGTTCGGCGACAACCGCGCGGTCGACGGGGTCGACCTGCTCGTACGACCGGGCACCGTCTACGGCGTGCTCGGGCCGAACGGCGCGGGCAAGACCACCACCATCAGCATGCTCGCCACACTGCTCAAGCCCGACGCCGGCAACGCGACGGTCTTCGGGCACGACGTCATGAAGGAGGCGCAGATCGTGCGCCAGCTCATCGGCGTGACCGGCCAGTACGCCTCCGTCGACGAGACCCTCTCGGCCACCGAGAACCTCGTCATCTTCTCGCGCCTGCTCGGCCTCGGCCGCAAGGAGTCGAGGACGAAGGCGGCCGAACTGCTCGAGCGGTTCGGGCTGACGGATGCCGCCAAGCGGCCGCTCAAGAAGTTCTCCGGCGGTATGCGCCGCCGGTTGGACCTGGCGGCGTCGCTCATCGCGCAGCCGCCGCTGATCTTCCTCGACGAGCCCACGACCGGTCTCGATCCGCGCACCCGGGGCCAGATGTGGGACACCATCCGCGAGCTGGTAGCGACCGGGTCCACTGTGCTGCTCACGACGCAGTACCTGGACGAGGCCGATCAGCTGGCCGACCGCATCGCCGTGATCGACCGCGGGCGCGTGGTCGCGGAGGGCACCGCCGACGAGCTGAAGGCATCCGTCGGCACGTCCTCTCTGCAGCTTCGCATCGAAGACCCGGCCGACATCGACGACGCCCTCACCGCGATCGAGCGGGTGCTCGGCGTTCGCGGCACGCTGTCGCCCGAAGCGGCGCGGATCACGGCCCCCATGGCGGATGCCGACCGCGTCACCGACCTGCTCGTCACGCTGCGCGAGGCGGGCATCCACCTCACCGAGCTGAGCGTTCAGAAGCCCAGCCTCGACGAGGTCTTCCTTACCATCACCGGCCACGACGCGGCCGACCAGAACGCCTCCGCGCCTGAAGGCGGCGCTGGAGAGAAGGAGAAGGTGAACGCATGAGCACCATCGCGCCTCCCGCGGGACGCATCGTCCCGCCGTCCGAACGCCGGCTCAAGAACCACACCAGCCTGAGCGAGACGCTTCGCAACTCGTTCACGATGGCCTATCGCGGGCTGATCAAGATCCGCAGAACGCCTGAGCAGCTCATCGACGTGACGATCCAGCCGATCATCTTCACGCTGATGTTCGCCTACCTCTTCGGCGGTGCCATCGCGGGCAACGTGCAGAGCTATCTGCCGCTGCTGATTCCGGGCATCCTCGTGCAGACCGTCATCACGACCTCGGTCGTCACCGGCGTGCAGCTGCGCGAAGACATGGACAAGGGTGTGTTCGACCGGTTCCGCTCGTTGCCGATCGCGCGCATCGCCCCGCTCTCCGGTGCGTTGCTCGCGGATACCGTGCGCTATGCGATCGCCACGACGATCACGTTCGTGGTGGGCTACCTGATCGGGTATCACCCGGCCGGGGGCTTCGGCAACGTGGTTCTCGCCGGCCTTCTCGTCATCGCGTGCTCGTGGGCGATCAGCTGGATCTTCGCGTTCTTCGGCGTGATCGCGCGCACGGCATCCAGCGTGCAGGGCATCTCGATGCTCGTGCTGTTCCCGCTGACGTTCCTCTCCAACGCCTACGTGCCGGTGAAGAGCCTGCCCCAGGTGCTGCAGTGGTTCGTGAACGTCAACCCGATCTCGCACCTCGTCACCGCAGTGCGAGACCTGGCGAACAGTGGCACCGTCGGCGCCGACCTGTGGATCTCGCTTCTCGGCGCCGCCGTGATCGTGGCGATCTTCGCCCCGCTCACCGTGCGCGCCTACATGCGCAAGGCGTAGAACGGAAGCGTGGAGGAGCAATCCATGAGCGCCTCTGAGCCGGCCGGCCGGATCGCGCGACTCGTGCGCGAACCGGCCGGCCGGCCGAGCCAGCGCGCAGTGGCTTTCTGGGCATGGAACGCCGTGGTCGGCTGGTGCGTCTTCGTCGGCCTTCAGCTCTTCTGGATGCTGTTCGCGGATGCCTGGACCAGCCCCCTGCACCTCGCCGGCCTCGCGGTCACCGCGGTGGTGGCGATAGTGCACGTATCGATCATGCCGAGGTGGCGCTACAGGGTGCACCGCTGGGAGATCACCGACGATGCCGTTTTCGTGCGCAGCGGATGGCTGACCCAGGAGACGCGCGTCGCCCCGATCGCGCGCCTGCAGACCGTCGACTCGCGCCGCGGGTTTCTGCACCGCATCTACGGGCTGACCACCGTCACCGTCACGACCGCGTCCTCGGCAGGTGCGCTGAGCATCCACGCGCTCGACGACGCGGTGGCGCGGGACGTGATCGCCACGCTCACCGCCGTCGCGCAGCAGACTCCGGGGGATGCGACGTGACAGACGTCGAAGCTGCTCCGGCAGCCGATGCGGACTCCGACCCGACGCCATGGCGCCGCCTGAACCCGCGCATGCTGCTCGTGCACCCGGTGCGCGAGCTCATCAGGTACCTCCCGGTGCTGTTGCTGGCCGTCGTCGCCGGCTCCGTCGGAGGGGAGCCGTGGTGGACGTACGTGCTGTCCGGCCTCGGCATCGTGATCGGCATCCTGCGCTGGGTGACGACGAGCTATCGCATCACACCCACGCACGTGCAGGTGCGCCGCGGGTTCCTGAACCGCAGGATGCTCTCGGTGCCGCGAGAGCGCATCCGCTCGGTCGACGTCGATGCCACCCTGCTGCACCGCCTCGTCGGGCTCGCCGTGGTGAAGGTCGGCACGAGCGCCTCGCACGGGCAGGACGGCCTGGACTTCGACGGCATCGCGGCCGTGGACGTCGCCGGACTGCGTTCGGAGCTGCTGCACGGCGTCGTAGTTCCACCGATTGCGCCGAGTGCACGACCCGGCACCTCTTCGAGTGCCGCACCTCATGACCTGCCCGGGGCAGACTCAGGCGCCGCAATGGCGGATGCCGAGACGTCAGGCCGCGATTTCAGCGGCTGGAAGTGGTCATGGGCGCGGTTCGCACCGTTCACGCTCACCGGTGTCGGCGCGCTCTTCGCCGCCGCGTTCTTCGCGCTGCAGCTTCAGTTCTTCGACGGTGGGCTGCTCGTGCGACTGCCCGTCGTGCGAGCAGGCATCGACGCGGCCAGGCGCATCCCGCCAGTGGAGCTCACGATCGGTGCCGCGTTCGTGCTCGTCGTGGCGGCCTCGGTCATCGCGCTCGTGCGCTACGTGCTCGTCTACAGCGGCTTCGCCATCTGGCGGACGGATGCCACCACTCTGCACGTGCGTCACGGTCTGCTGAGCACGCGGCAGGTCACACTCGACGAGCGGCGTCTGCGTGGCATCAGCCTGGGCGAGCCGCTGTCGCTGAGGGCTGTGGGCGGGGCATCCGTGCACGCGATCATGACCGGACTGGGCCGGGATCGGGCAGGCCTCATGGTGGTCGAGCCCGCAGGACCGCGTGGGGACGGAATGCGCGTCGCGGCGGCCGTGCTCGGCCCGCTCGACGGCGACGCCGACCCGCTCACCTGCGAGCTGCAGAAGCACGGGGTGCGTGCGCACCGGCGGCGGTACACGCGGGCGGCGGCTGGTGTCGCGGTGATTGCGGCGATGGTCCTCGTGGCTCAGCTGCTCGGATACCTCTCGCCCGCAACGTGGTACGTGTTCGCGGGTATCGTGCCGGCAGCGGCGCTTCTCGCCGAGGACCGCTGGCGCGGACTCGGCCACGTTCTGCTGCGCTCGCGGCTGGTCACCCGGCATGGCTCGCTGGCACGCAAACGAACCGTGCTCGACACGGCCGGCATCATCGGCTTCACGGTGCGACGCTCGTTCTTTCAGCGGCGGGCAGGACTGGCGACGCTGATCGCCACGACGGCCGCCGGCCGGCATCGGTACTCGATCCCCGACGTGCCGGTCGCAGAGGCGTGGCGCATCGCCGACGAGGTGCTGGTGCGCACACCGCAAGCGACGGCCGAATCCGCTATCGCCTCGAGCAGACGCTAGACGAACAGCGGTCGCATCGAACGCACCACCTCGGTCAGGCGGGCGGTGCGCTCGTCGAGCGTCAGGGCATCCACCTGCCGGATCGCGGCGTCGACGTCGAGCTCCGGATGCCGGCTCCGCACGTCGTCCAACGCCCGCTCGGGATCGATGGACGGAAAATCGCGCCGAGCGCTGATGCCCCGGGCGAGGGCGAGAAGCTCGAGTCCGGTCGCCCGCCAGTGACGGGCGCCCGGCTCCTCGTCCGGGGTCGCGAGCAGCCAGACGGCAAGGCCGACCGCCGCCACGCCGGTGATCGGGACGTCGATCATGCCGGACCGCACACGATCATCGCGCCGCATGCGACTGCGGATGCGGCGGGCCACCAACCGGGTGCGCGGGTCGTCGACGCCACCGCACCGCACCGACGCCACGAGGTATCCGGCCGCGGCACCGTAGTACCAGGGTGCGAGACCAGCGGGCGGATCGCCCCACATGCGCTCCGCAACGTCGTACAGCCGGCGCGACTCCGCCAGGTCGCCCTCGGCTGAGGCGACCTCGGCAAGGCCTGCGAATCCGATCGCCTTCAAGTCGTTCCAGTCGAAGCTGTCCTGGTCGCCTTGCAGCCGCGAGAGCTGCTCGAACACGGGCCGCGCGTCCTCGGGTCGTCCCAGCACCACCTCGTTCGCGGCCACCAGCCAGTCGAGCTGGCGGAGGTCCTCTCCGGCGTTCAGCTGCTCCAGGTTGGCGCGCGCCAGCTTCGCCCATGCGAGCACCTCGGTCGGGGCGCCGCGCTCGCTGTGCAACTGGGAGAGGTTGTGCGCGGCCATGCCGAGGGTCCAGACATCCTTCGTGAGCTGCGCCTTCCCGTACGCCTGCTCGCAGGCCGCGATGGCTGCGTCGAGCCGGCCGGAATTCTCCATCAGCTGCGAACGGATGATGAGACCGAAGGAGGCGACAGCCGGATCGTCGTCCGTGCACAGCCGCGTCACGACGTCCATCGCCTGGCGGAGGTCGGGCATCACCAGCAGCAGGCTGAGCATCGCGTTCAGCTGCGGGTCGCGCGCGGGCCCTCTGGCGTGCAGTTTGCGAACCCGGACGATCGAGCGGATGCCCTGCCGCACGTCCGAGACGAGCGAGGTCGCGCCGATCATGCCGAGCGAGACCATGGTCGCGTCGCGGTGGGTCTCGTCCGGGTCGTAGCGGCGCAGCGTCTGCAGCACCTGTGGCGCGAGACCCATCACCTCGCCGTGCGCACCGCGCAGCGTCCAGTGCATTCCGAGCGCCGCGAACACACTGCTTGCCGTCGCCGGATCGCGCACCGTGATCGCATCGCGCAGCGCAGCGACCAGGTTGTCCTGTTCCTCCTCGACGCGATGGAACGTCTCCACCTGCTTCTCGCCGTATGTCGTGTCGAGAGCGGTGAGTGCGAAATCGCCGGCCCAGGAACGGATGATCGCGGCCACGTCATTCACTTCGCCTGCCTCCTGCAGCCGCTGGTCACCGAATTCGCGCACCGTCTCGAGCATGCGATAGCGCACCCGCCCGGTGTGCGGGCTCTCGACGGCGGAGAGCAGGGACTGGTTGACGAGGCCCTCCAGGTCCGCGTCCACATCATCGAGCGATCCGCACACGGCGGCAGCGGCATCCGCTGAAAACCCGTCGACGAACAGCGACAGGCGACGCAGCGCGAACTGCTCCGAGGTGTGCAACAGGTTCCAGCTCCAGTCGATCACCTTCAGCAGCGTGCGGTGGCGCTCGGGCGCTGCCCGGTCGCCGCCGCGCAACAGCGCGAACCGGTTGCCGATGCGGCGCTCGATCTCGTCGACCGACATCGAGCGCACCCGCGCCGCCGCGAGCTCGATGGCCAGAGGAAGCCCGTCGAGCTTCTCGCACAGCCGCTCGATGATCTCCACCGGCAGAACGACGGAGGGTCGTGCAGCCCGCGCTCGCTCGATGAACAGCGCGACGGCGGGTCCCGGTCGTACTCCGTCGTCGTCTGAGGTCGCGGGCAGGGGCTCGAGCTGATACACCTGCTCGGCCGCGATCATGAGGGGCGCGCGGCTGGTGGCGAGCACGCGCACGCCGCGTGTCGACGCCAGGATGTCCGCGATCCACTCCGCGGCCGCGTCGATGAGGTGCTCGCAGTTGTCCATCACGAGCAGCGTCGGCCGCTCGCCCAGCGCGCCGAGGATGCGAGCGCGAACATCCACCCGTACAACCGGATCGCTCAGCGTGAGACGTGTACCGGTGTACTCGCGGATGCCGAGGGTCGACGCCAGCGCGAGCGGCACGTCGTCACCGGTGCGCACGCTGGCCAGCTCGACGACGGCGACCCCGGGCATCCGCTCGCCGCTGCCGACACCGTCGGCCGCCCTTGCCGCCAGAGCCTGCGCGAGCCGGGTCTTGCCGAGGCCGCCCGCTCCCAGGATCGTGGTCAGCCGTGCGGAAGTCATCAGCTCCTCGACCGCCGCGATGTCATCGTCACGTCCCACCAGCTCGTTCGGTGGAACACGGATGCCCGCCCGCATCGTACGTGCAGGTTCCGCCTTCGCCTGCGGCGCTCGGAGCAACTCGGCGTTGAAGGCCACGAGTTCGGCCGATGGATCGGTGCCGAGCTCGTCGCGTAGGCGCTCACGGAACTCGCCGAACTCGCGGATCGCGTCGTTCGTCCGTCCGCCCGCCGCGATGGCCTTCAGCCGCAGCAGCTCGACCGTCTCGTCCAGCGGGGCCGCCTCGGCGAGCGCAGCGAGATCCGCGAGCGCACCGTGGGCATCGCCGGTCTCTGCGCGGGCGGTGGCTCTCATCAGCGTCAGGTCTCGATGCAGCGCGGCGGCGACGGACGCGAGCCGATCGCCCAGTTCCGTCTGGCCGAGATCGGCGCCCGGTTCGCCTCGCCACAGCCGCAGCCCTTCGGATGCCCGCGCCTCCGCGTCGCGCCAGTCGCCCCGGTCGATCGCACCGCGCGCGTCATCCCTGGCCCGCGTCGCCTCGGCGAGGTCGGTCTGATGCGGCTCGCCGCTGCCGCCGAGTGCGTACCCGCCGGGCGTGGAGACGATGAGACCATCGGCGGCGACGGATCGCACCCGCGACACGAGCGTCTGCAACGCCGCTTTCTCATTGCGCGGCGGGTCGTCCTGCCAGAGGTCGTCGGCGATGCCGCGCACCGAGAGCGAACCGCGGGCGAGCACCAGTGCGACGACCAGCGCCTTCGCTGTCGCGCCGCCCGGCTCCACGCTGTCGCCCGACGAGGATTCCACCAGCACAGGACCGAGTACGGCGACCCGGCAGGTCGCGCGGCTCGGCAGGCTCATTGTGCCGAGTCTAGAGGCGATTGAGGGGAGAGCCGCGAACTCGCTCGCGGGGCCGACCCGATTGAGCCTCTGAGGGCACGAACGCGTTCGCAACGCGCCCTCGCACTCGAGAAGTCGAAAAATGCTGGAGTCGCTTCCGATGGCCGCACCCTTTGACGTTTCGATGTGCCCGAGAAGACCGGGACTGTGCACGGTGCGGTCAGGATGGGGCCATGGACTGGTACGACTTCTACACCGCGCAGGCCGGCCGTGCGGTGCGCCCCACGTTCACCGCAGCGATGGATGCCTGGCGTGAAGCACGAGGTTGGGTGGCGGGCGACGCCATCGACCTCGGCTGCGGCGACGGCGTCGAGTCGAGGACGCTCGTCAGGCGCGGATGGCGCGTGCTCGCGCTCGACTCCGACCCGGGCGTCGTCGAGCGGGTCACGGCGGGCGTGCCGGAGGGGGAGCTCGAGCGACTGACGGTGTGGCGCGCATCCTTCGAGGAGCTCGACGGTGGCGGGCTTCCGGCCGCAGACCTCGTCTACGCGGGATTCGCGCTGCCGTTCTGCTCCGGCGACGTGTTCGCGCGGCTGTGGTCGGGCATCCGCTCGTCGCTGCGTTCCGGCGGCCTCTTCGCCGGTGAACTGTTCGGGCCGCACGACAACTTCGCTCAGTGGCCGGATGTCACCACGCACGATCGCGTCGACGTCGAGCGTCTGCTCGACGGGCTCGACGTGCTCCTGCTGCAGGAGGACGACCGCGACGGTGCATCGTTCGCCGGCCCGAAGCACTGGCACGTGTTCCACATCGTGGCGCGGGCCTGATGAGCGGCTAAGTTCGAGGGATGCCCGTTCCCACCGACTGGATCGAACACCGCCGCCACGACCGCGAACTCGTGGGATGGATCCGTCCTGCGCGGGACGACGAAGGCGATGGCGACTTCGTCGTCGTCGACCTCTTGGGACGCGAGCGAACGGATGCCGTCGACTGGCTGACCGCGGAGGAGTCGCTGGACGAGCTCGGAATCGGTTACCTCGCCGACCCCTACGAGCTGCTGCTCGACGACGGCCGGTGGCTGCGGGTGCGCATTACCGAGGTATCGACAGACGAGATCCGGGTCAAGCGCGACGACTGGGGCGCGATCGACATTCCGCTGCTCGAGTACACCGTGCCGTTCCCGATGCCGAACACGTTGCGCACGGTCGATCCGGCTGCGCCGGCCGAGCCGCTCTGGAGCTAGCGCGCCGCCAGCCGGCGGTGGGAATTGCTAATCTTACTCTCGAGAGTTTGTTCGATATACGTGTGAATCGCTCCAGGTATTGGGTCTTTCCGTCCCCAATCATGCGGATCGAACACTTATCCCAACCTCGATACTTTGTTCGATTAATGCGGTAGGATGGCAGCATGGCATTCCACCTCACGCGGCTCCCCGAGATGACCGCGATGGTGTGCGCCATCCTGGAGAAACCC
The DNA here is from genome assembly GCF_054780095.1 of Humibacter ginsengisoli. NCBI lineage: Bacteria > Bacillati > Actinomycetota > Actinomycetes > Micrococcales > Microbacteriaceae > Humibacter > Humibacter ginsengisoli. The sequence goes on along the minus strand of NZ_BAAGWZ010000006.1, from coordinate 828,993 downwards.
GCTCCCGACGACACCGGCGACGATGCTGCATCGAACTCGCCATCGCTGATCGAAACTCTGCACCACCTGGCTGATGCAGAGTTGGAAGCTCTGCTGTCGCGAGCCGCTTCTGGTCGGGCGGAGTTCGACCGGGTGATCACGGTCGCTGCCGGGGAAGCGGCGAAACGCTCCGAGCGTGCCCTCGGGCACGGTGGACTGGCGCAACGTCGTGGTCACCGCACCGTGATCCAACTCGTGCAGTCTCTCACCGGGGAATCCAAGGGCGAAGCGGCCCGGCAGGTGAAAGTCGGCGAACTGATCGGTGAAACGGACGCCGCGCAACGCACCATCACCGGCACCGGCACGGACAACCCCGGCGGCACCATCACCGGCAGAGGCGCCGAGGATGCTGTTGACCCCGGCATCGACCCCAGTGAGCCCACCCAGGGCGACGAGAACACTTCAGTATCGGGCGACGAGCCACCTGCTCCCGAACCGACGGTGCCGTGGCAGTACCCGGTGACAGCGGCGATCATGACCGGGACCCTCTCCACAGAGAACGGTCACGTGATCGTACGGATCCTGGAGACCGTGTCCGATACCTGCAGTGTGGAGGTGCGTCGTGCGGCGGCGACCGAACTCGTCGACTACGCCATCGGGCAGCAGGGTGAGAGTGCGGCCCTGCATGAGGACCTGTTGCGGCGTGCCCGGCAGGTGCGGGACCAGATCGACCCGGACGGCATCGCTGAGCGGTACACGGCCCGGTACGAGCGCCGCTCCCTGAAGACCTGGCACGACCGGGACGGGACGTTGAACCTGCACGCGGTCTGCGACGACGAATCCGGTGTGTTCCTCACCCAGTTGTTCGACCTCGCCCTCAGCCCCCGGCGTGGCGGACCCCGCTTCACCGCCAACGACGATGTGGTGTGGGCGCAACGCCTGCTGGAAGACCCACGCAGCAACGAACAACTCGCCTTCGACACCCTCCTCACCGTGCTCCGCGACGGCGCCGCCTGCGATGCCAGCACCACCTTCCGTGGTGACCGGCCCGCTGTGCGCGTCATCACCGTGATCGACGCCATCAACACCAACGACACCGGCACCGCCGACACCGAGCGCGGCGATGACACGAAGCGCGGAGGCGACCCAGAGCGTGGTGACGACCCGGAGCGCGGTGACCGTGAGGCCACGGCGATCCCGGCAGGGCAACTCGAAGGATCCGCGTTCACCATCCCGCACGGTGCGGTGGAAGCAGCCATCTGCACCGACGGGGTCGTACCCATCACCGTCGACAGGTCAGGACGTGCGCTGAACCTCGGTCGAACCCGCAGACTCTTCAGTCCGGCCCAACGGATCGTGCTGCGCGCCCGGGACGGTGGATGCCTCTGGCCCGGCTGCGACCGACCGCCCTGGCAAACCGAAGCCCACCACATCAACGAGTACGACGCCGAACATGGCAGAACCGACATCGCCGACGGCGTCAGTCTCTGCAAATTCCACCACCTGAACCTGCACAACAACCACTGGCACGTCCGACGCCGAGGCACCCAGTACGTACTCATACCGCCGCGCGGCACCGGGCTGGCACCGATACCCCTGCACCCGAAGAGCAGCACCTGGGAACAGGTACAACAGTGCACCGGATAAACACACCGCCGGTGGGGACTGCCTGGAGAGCGCCGTGTCGCGTTCGGCCTGTGCCGAGATGGCCGCGGAGGACCCGACCGCGGTAAGGCGGGTGGGTGCGCGTTCTAGCCGGGGCGGAATCGCGAGCGACGCGGAGACACAGGCCTCAGCGCGCCGTCTTGCGCGCCGAGATGACCCCGGTGTCGAAGCCGAAGAGGTACAGGTTCCCGTTGAAGCGGGCGTGCTCGATCTTGATGCAGCGGTCCATGACGACCGTGAGGCCCTTCTCCTCGCCGTAGCGGGCGGCATCCTCGTTCCAGATGCCCAGCTGCACCCACACGGTGGGCGAGCCGACCGCGACGACCTCGTCGATCACCGAGGGGATGTCGGAGGGCTTGCGGAAGACATCCACGATGTCGGGAACCTCGGGCAGGTCCGCGAGCGACTTGTACACCGGCTGGCCGAGGATGGTGTCGGCGTTCGGATTCACGAAGTACACCCGGTAGTCGCTGGACTGCAGCAGGTAGGTGCCGACGAAGTAGCTCGCGCGCGACGGGTTCGACGACGCGCCGACGATCGCCACCGACTTCGCCCGCTGAAGGATGCCCAACCGCTGCTTCGCGTCAGGGCCCACCCAGGTGCGCTGCGATCGCAGGAGTCGCGCGAGCGGCGAATCGGCGGGCAGCTCGCAGCTCAAGCCGTTCGGAAGCTGGGTGACCGTCGTGTCCGTCGCAGTGCTCATCGCTTGCCCTCCAGCGCCCTGGTGAGCGCCTGGTCCAGATCGTAGATGATGTCGTCCGGGTCTTCGATGCCGACGCTTATCCGCACGAGTCCAGGCAGCACTCCCGCGTCGTGCAGCTGCTGCTCGGTCAGCTGGGCGTGCGTCGTGGATGCCGGATGGATGACCAGCGTCTTCGCGTCCCCGATGTTCGCCAGGTGGCTGGCGAGGTCAACCGACTCGATGAAGCCCTGCCCCACCTCCCGGCCGCCCTTCACGACGAAGCTGAACACGCTTCCCGGCCCCTCGGGCAGGTACTTCTTCGCGCGTTCGTGGTGCGGGTGGGACTCGAGGCCCGCCCAGTACACGTGCTCGATGCGCGGATCGGCATCCAGCCATTCCGCGACGGCACGCGCACCCGCAATGTGCGCACGCATGCGCAGCGGCAGCGTCTCGACGCCCTGTGCGAGCAGGAACGCGGCGAACGGGTCCAGTGCCGGCCCGATGTCGCGCAGCTGCTCCGCACGCAGCCTGGTGAGGAACGCATACTCGCCGAAGTTGCCGTTCCACTGCAGGTTGCCGTACGTGTGCACGGGCTCGCTGAACAGCGGAAAGCGCGGGTTGTGCCAGTCGAACCGGCCGGACTCGATCACGACGCCGCCGAGCGTGGTGCCGTGGCCGCCGAGGAACTTGGTCGCCGAGTGCGTGACGATGTCGGCACCCCACTCGATCGGCCGGTTCAGGTACGGGGTCGCGATCGTCGAATCGACGACCAGCGGCACTCCTGCGGCATGCGCAACCTCGGCGAGGCCCTCGAGGTCGGCGATCGCGCCCGAGGGATTCGCGATGGTCTCGGCGAACACGAGCTTGGTCTTGTCCGTGATCGCGGCGGCGTAGTCGGCGGGGTCGTCGCTGTCGACGAAGATGGTCTCGACACCGAACCGGCGCAGCGTCACGTCGAGCTGAGTGACCGATCCGCCGTACAGGCTCGCGGATGCCACGACCTGGTCGCCCGCGCCGGCCAGGCTTGCGAAGGTGATGTACTGCGCGCTGAGGCCGGATGCCGTGGCGACGGCGCCGAGCCCGCCTTCGAGGCTGGCGATGCGCTCTTCGAATGACGCGACCGTCGGGTTGTTGAGGCGCGAGTAGATGTTGCCGTACTTCTGCAGTGCGAACCGCGCGGCGGCATCCGCCGAGTCGTCGAAGACGAACGCTGTCGTCTGGTAGATGGGGAGCGCACGGGCGCCGGTCACGGGATCGGGGATATTGCCGGCATGGATCGCACGCGTGCGAAAGCCGAATTCGCGGTCTGCCACCCCGCTACCGTAACGGAGCTTCGCACAGCCGGCGGGACCGGCCGTAACACGACGTCAACCCGCGGATGCCTGCAGCGCCTTCAACAGCGCGTCGCCATCTGGTACCCCGAGACCGGTGCAGGCATCCCACCCGGCTCGAGCGCTGTATGCGCCGTTGTTGCCGGTCACGATGTCGCGGAACCCAGGTGCGGTCGCGGTGGCGGTGGCATCCGGATACACGTGCAGGGAGAGCAGCCCGAGGCGCGTGCCGGTGGCCTGCACCAGCCGTGCGGTCAGCGCAGCCCAGAGCGGTGCGACGGCGCTCGTTCCGCCGATCACCGTGTCGGTGCCGTCGACCCGCACCTTGTACCCGGTCTGCGGGTCGGCGTCGCCGGCCACATCGGGCACCCCACGCCCGGCGTTCCCGCTCGCCGTCTTCGGCACGCCCACCTTGGCCTGCCAGCTCGGCAGACCGAATGAGTCGCTGACGCCGCCACCGGTGGCTCCGTGCCCCGGCCCGTCGTTCCAGACCACTTCTGAGGTCACCCGGTCGGTGGAGGGGTTCGCGTTCAGGCTCGTGCCCCCGCAGGCCAGGATGTGCGGGCTGGATGCCGGAAAGTCGACGTGCGCCTTGCCGTCGGTCACGCGGTCTGCGCTTCCATCGTCGCCGGCGGCCGCGGTGACGGTGACCCCGAGAGCCGCGGCATCCACGAGGGCGTCGTCGAACGCGGTGCGGGCCTGCGCGGTCCAGGAGTCTTCGCTCTCGCCCCAGCTGATACTGATCGCGTCGGGCGTGGGCTCGGCGTGCGCGGCGCGCGTGACGGCATCCACGAACCCCGCGTCGGTGTTGGGTGCGAAGTACACGACGACGTCGGCCTTCGGGGCTATCGCCCCGATCACCTCGATGTCGAGCAGCACCTCGCCGTCCGCGCCGTTCGGGTCGCCGCCGGGTTGATTGGATGCCCCGTCGACGCCCACCGCCGTCACCTTCGGCGTTGCGATGCCGAGCTCACCGAAGTAGGCGTCCAGGTCGGCCTGGTCGAACCCGCCCCCGAGCTCGATGATGGCGACGGTGCGGCCGGTGCCGTCCGTTCCTGCAGGGAATCGGTAGATGTCGGCCACCTGGTCGGGGGAGTAGCTGACGGCGGCAGCGGAGGTCGACACGGAGACGAAGTGCGCCCTGGCCTGCGGGCGGTCGTCGAGGCCGAGTACGGCGACCACGCGGTCACGCATCGGCTCCGGCACGGTGAGCGGCCCGGTCCGTTGCCGGAACGTCACAGTCTGGCCGTCGCGAGGCTCGTGGGTGGCGCTCTCCAGGGTGGTGCCGAACAACCCCTGCACCACGCTCGCCTTGGCCCTGATGCGGATGCGCCGCTCGCCGGCATCCACCGAGATCACCTCGGCGCCGGCCGCCTTCGCCTCGGCCACGACCGCATCGATGTCGGCGGGGTCCGCCCCATAGCGCCGCACGAACTCGTCGCGCGGGAGCGGGTTGCGCAGCACCTCGTCGGGAACCGGCTCCCGTCTGCGCAGGATGAGCGTGGCTTCGACCTGCTCGTCGTCGGGGATCGGTGTCGTCGACGAGGTCAGCGGTTCCCGGTGGCTGCCGGGCAGCTCGTTCGAGTTTGCCTGTTCGTTCGAGGGGGGCTGGTTATCGCTCATGTCTACGGCTTACCACCGGGGTGCGACACCGAACAGGACTTGCGCGTGCGTCGCTATATCCACCCGATGGTGCCGATGCCGGTCACGACGTTCGGCAGCCACATGTGCAGCTGCCAGTACCAGAACGGGATCTGCATGCCCGTCCACAACGGGTAGAAGAACACCGTCACGATGACGACGACGGCGAGGAACACCGCGAGCAGCGAGAGCCCTCGCACGCGGCGGTAGGAGTCATCCGTGGGTCTGCCGACGATGAGCATGAACACCGCAGCGAGCGCCAGGTAGACGTAGGGGGCGAACGCGATCGAATAGAAGGTGAAGATGGTGCGCCCGGCGTAGAGCATCCACGGCAGGTACCCGGCGGCGAGTCCCATCAGGATCACGCCGTGCCGCCAATTGCGGTACCGGATCAGCCGGTAGACGAGGTAGATCACGGCGGCGGTGCCCGCCCACCAGATGATCGGGTTGCCGAGCTCGGTGATCGCGGACGAGCATCCGCCCGGCGATGTGCATCCGTTCACCCCGAACTTCGTGCCGACGTAGTACATGCTCGTCGGCCGCAGCATGAGCATCCACGTCAGCGGGTTCGACTGGTACGGATGCGGCGTGTGCAGGTTGATCGAGTACCCGTACATCTCCGACTGGTAGTGCCAGAGGTTCTGCGCCCAGTCGGGAACCCACGACAGAAGACCGGTCCATTTCGCGTCGGCGGTCGTCTGCACCCAGTCGCGGTAGTAGCCTCCCGGGTTGAGCAGCCACCCGGCCCAGGTGCCCACGTAGGTGATGAACGCGAGCGGCACCATGAGCACGAACGAGACGATGCCCCCCTTGAGGATGCCCGCCTCCGGCCAAAACGGAATGCCGGCACGGCGCCTCGCCAGCACGTCCACGATCACCACGTACACCGCGAAGAACGCGAGGAAGTAGAACCCTGTCCACTTCACGCCGGCGTCGAGGCCGAGCAGGATGCCTGCGACCAGTAGCCAAGGACGCCACCACATCCACGGACCCCAGCCGAGCTCACGTCCCTCTGCCCTCCGCCGGGCGATCCACGCGGCCAGTCGCTTTTGCTGCCACGTGCGGTCCAGCAGCAGGCAGCCGAACGCGAGCAGCGCGAGGAACATCACGGAGTTGTCGAGGATCGCCACCCGGCTCATCACGATGGCGTTGCCGTCGATCGCCATCAGGAATCCGGCGAGTGCGGCGATCAACGTGGAGCGGAACATCCGCTTCGCGATCAGCATCAGCACGACCACCGCGAGGATCCCGACGACTGCGGTGGAGATGCGCCAGCCCACCGTGTTCTGCGCTCCGAACAGGGCGAGGCCCGCGGCGATCATCCATTTGCCGAACGGCGGATGCGCGACGAACTCCGGATCGTTCGTGTACGCGTTCACGTCGCCGTCGGCGAACCGCGGGTCGATGTTCGCCGGCCAGGCAGCCTCCCAGCCCTTGTGCATGAGGGTCCAGGCATCCTTCACATAGAAGGTCTCGTCGAACACGAGCGCGTGCGGGTCGCCGAGCGCCCAGAGCCTCGTCACGGCAGCGATCAGCGTCACCAGCCCGGGAAGACCCCAGTTGTACAGGCGCAGCCGGGCCGGGGTGTTGACGGTGCGGGCGAACCATCTGTCGAGCCGCGACCCGGTCGGTCCGGCGGTCGACGCCTGGGCACCGGTCGTCGCGGGGTCGGCAGTCACGACCGCAATGCTATGAGGTCGCCGGGCGCCGGTGTGACCACTCCGGCTGGTATGACTGGACACGTGATCATCCTCGCGGCGACGCCTATCGGCAATCTGGGGGATGCCTCCCGCAGGCTCGTGGAGGCGCTGGAGAACGCCGAGGTGGTCGCCGCCGAAGACACCCGGGTGACGCAGCGGCTGCTTCAGGCCCTGCGCGTCGAGAACCGGCCACGCTTGATCGCGCTGCACGATCACAACGAGCGCGAGCGCTCGACCGACCTCGTCGAGCAGGCTCGCGACGTCGACGTTCTCGTGATGTCGGATGCCGGAATGCCCACGGTCTCCGATCCGGGGTACCACCTGGTCGCGGCCGCCATCGAGGCAGGCGTGACGGTCACCGCCATCCCCGGGCCGAGCGCCGTTCTCACTGCGCTCGCCGTCTCCGGGCTGCCCACGGATAGGTTCACCTTCGAGGGGTTCCTGCCGCGCAAGCCGGGCGAGCGGGCATCCGCCCTGGGGGCCCTCGCCGACGAGCAGCGCACGATGGTGTTCTTCGAGTCGCCGAACCGGCTCGCCGAATCGCTGCGGGCGATCTCGCACGCGCTCGGCGGTTCGCGGCGGGTTGTCGTCTGCCGCGAGCTCACGAAGCTGCACGAAGAGGTGCGGCGCGGCACGGCCGACGAGCTGGCGGAATGGGCGGATGACGGCGTTCGCGGCGAGATCGTGGTCGTCGTCGCGGGGGCCAAGCCACGCACAGTAGACCTCGCCACCGCCGTGCAGGAGGTGCTGCTGCTCACCGCGACCGAGAGCCTGAAGGATGCCGCGGCATCCGTCGCCGCTGCCACCGGCCTTTCTCGCCGCACCCTCTACGAGGCCGCCCTCCGCGCTCGCCGCTAGGCGCCTGTCTCGACTCGCGGTGGATTGCCACTCACCCGAAAACAGGCATGGTCGCGCTCTCATCGCGAGAACAGGCAGAACTTGCCTGTTGCCGGTAGTTTTGCCTGCGAACCGGAGGAGTCCCATGAGTCACGACGTCGCCACGACCCAACCCCAGGGCGCGCTGCTCGTCGGCAGCGTGAACTACGACGACGCCGAGACCACGATGCGCACCGCGGCCGAGCTGATGGGCCCGTTGCTGAAGCGCATCCCGGACGGCGAGCCGGGCAAGCGGTTCCACTGGATCATGTTCCAGCCCGACGTTCTCGGACAGGCGGAGGGCATCGAGCGCGTGGGGGAGCATCCGATTCCGTTGCGCATGCTGGATGCCCGTCCGCTCCGCATCGCCGATGGCGTCGATCCGGCGGCGCTCCGGCTGCCACCGCTCGGCTATGCGGAGGCCGCGCTCGAGTCATACGGCGTCTTCCGTCGTCTGCGAGACGAGGGAGTCATCAAGCCGGGTACCCGGTTCCAGGTGTCGCTTCCGACGCCCCTTGCGGTCGTGGGTGCGTACTTCCCGCCCGACCAGCGTGCCGCCTTCGAACCCGTCTACCGCGAGGCGATGTACCGCGAGCTGGACGCCATTCTGGATGCCATCCCGCACGAGGATCTCGCCGTGCAGTGGGACAACGCGGTCGAGTTCGGCATCATCGAAGACGTCGCGCATCGCGGAGGCCGTGGCGCAGAATCGTGGTGGGGAGACGACGTGTGGGCCGGCCTCACGGAGCGCTCCGCAGACCAGGCATCCCGCGTGCCCGAGGACGTCGAGGTCGGCTTCCACCTCTGCTACGGCGACGTCGCCGAGAAGCACTTCATCGAGCCGACCGACGCCGGCAACCTCGTGCGCTACGCGAACATGCTGACGGATGCCTCACCCCGCGCGATCACGTGGATCCACCTGCCGGTGCCCATCGAGCGCGACGACGACGCCTACTTCGCGCCGCTGGACGAGCTGCGGCTGAGCGATGAAACCGAGCTGTACCTCGGGCTCGTGCACCGGGAGGACGGCGCGGACGGCGCGAGCCAGCGCATCCGCACCGCACTCAGGCACGCGCCGGTCTTCGGCGTGGCCACCGAATGCGGCATCGGCCGAGCACCCGACGGGACGACCGAGGGCATCCTTCGCACGCATGCCGAGGTCGCCTCCGCGTGGTAGCGCCGGGAGTCAGACCGGCGGATATGTCACCTGACCGTCCGCGTGCACGAACGCGCCCGGCGTCAGCGTCGCGCGGTCGATTCGCCCCTCGGCCATGATGTGCCGAACATCCTCGCCGAGGGCGAGCAGGTGGTCGGCGATGATCCGGCGGTGGCATCGCCACCACACCGCCTCCGAACACATCACGACGGTTGCGCGCTCCGACCCTTCCGCGCGAAGCCGTGCGAGGGCATCCGCGAACTCGTCGCCCATGGCGTAGTCCGCGTAGTTGTGGAAGCTGCGGTTGCGCCAGAGACCGTTCACCTCGGGCGGCACGGTCTTCGACCTTCCACGCAGTCCGCCGAGCGCCGGTTCGTGCCGGTAGAGGATGTCCGCACTCTTCAGCGAGGGCGCCAGCACGTCTTCGTCGAACTGCGGATTGCTCCGCGACCCGGGCAGCTTGCGAACGTCGACCAGGGACTCGATCCCGGCCGTCTGCAGCGCTTCGTGGAACGCCTCGATCGTGCGGTCGGAGTGTCCGACCGTGAAGAACGGCACCGTCAGTCGTCGGGCATCAGTATCAGCGCCGCGCCCTTGTGCGCTGCGACATGCCCGGTCTTGTCGCTGGCGATCTCGTATTGCGGATCATCCTGCGACGCGTGATGCGTGTGGCCCTTGTAGTCGAAGTCGGCGGTGTGCACGGCCACGATCGTGCCCGAGACGTGTCCCGCCTCCGAGTTCCACTTCACGTGGTCGCCGACCGCAAAGCGTCTGGTCATCGTGCCTCCTCTGCACCGATTGTGGTGGCGGTTCAATCAGTCTCGTTGCTTGAGCGGCCGCGTGCCTAGCATGAGAGTGCAGGTGCAGTGGCTTCGAGGGGGAGGCGGCACATGAGCACGGAGACGCAGCCGGCAACCGGCGACAAGGCGGAGCCGAAGGTTGGCACCGAGACGCGCCCGCAGACGACCGACGTGGGGGAGCGCGCGGCACGCGAGACGGCGGAGGCGGCACGCGAGACCGAGTGGGAGCGACCGAGCTTCGCGAAGGGCCTCTACCTGGGCGACTTCGACCTGTCGCTGATCCACCCGCATCCGCGCGGCGACGCGCACGACATCGAGCGCGGCGAGGAGTTCCTGGCACGGTTGCGTGCCGTGTGCGAGACGTTCGACGGCCGACGAATCGAACGCGAGGCGCGCATCCCCGACGAGTACGTCGCCGCGCTGTCGGAGCTGGGCGTCTTCGGCATGAAGATCCCGCAGGAGTACGGCGGTCTCGGGCTCAGCCTGCTGTACTACGGTCGTGCGCTGATGCTGATCGGGTCGGTGCACCCCTCCATCGGCGCGCTCGCGTCTGCCCACCAGTCGATCGGCGTGCCCGAGCCGGTGAAGCTCTTCGGATCGGAAGAGCAGAAGAAGACGTACCTGCCGCGCTGTGCTGCCGGCGCGATCTCGGCGTTCCTGCTCACCGAGCCGGATGTCGGCTCCGACCCGGCGAGGATGGCCGCGACAGCGACACCCACCGACGACGGCTCCGCCTACCTGCTCGACGGCGTGAAGCTCTGGACCACGAACGGCGTGATCGCCGAACTCCTCGTCGTCATGGCGCGGGTGCCGGAGCACGACGGGCAGAAGGGCGGCATCACCGCGTTCGTCGTGGAGGCGGACTCGCCCGGCATCACGGTGGAGAACCGGAACGCGTTCATGGGGTTGAAGGGCATCGAGAACGGCGTCACCCGCTTCCACCGAGTGCGCGTGCCCGCCGAGAACCGGCTCGGCCGCGAGGGCCAGGGCCTCAAGATCGCGCTGACCACCCTGAACACCGGCCGGCTCTCGATCCCGGCGTTGTGCGCCGGAGCCGGAAAGTGGTCGCTGAAAATCGCCCGCGAGTGGTCGGCGGCGCGCGTCCAGTGGGGCCGTCCGATCGCGCAGCACGAGGCCGTCGCCACGAAGATCGCGTTCATCGCCGCCACCGCGTTCGCGCTCGAGGCCGTGTTCGAGCTGTCCGCCGAGCTCGCGGATTCCGGCATGAAGGATGTTCGCATCGAGGCCGCGCTCGCGAAGCTCTGGTCGAGCGAGATGGGTTACGTGGTGGCGGACGAGCTCGTACAGATCCGCGGCGGTCGCGGCTACGAGACCGCGGACTCACTGAGGGCTCGAGGCGAACGAGCCGTCGCGGCCGAGCAGCAGACCCGCGACATGCGCATCAACCGCATCTTCGAGGGATCCACCGAGATCATGCATCTGCTCATCGCGCGCGAGGCGGTGGATGCCCACCTCAAGGCCGCAGGCGATCTCGCCTCCCCGGACGCCGACCTTCGCGCCAAGGCCAGGGCCGCGGCGCACGCCAGTGGCTTCTACGCGAAGTGGTTGCCGTCGCTCGTCGTGGGCAAGGGCGACGAGCCGGGCGCGTACGGCGAGTTCGGCCCGCTCGCGGCCCACCTGCGCTACGTGGAACGGGCATCCCGCAAGCTCGCCCGCTCCACGTTCTACGGGATGGGCAGGTGGCAGGCGGGTCTGGAGCACAAGGAAGCGTTCCTCGGACGCATCGTCGACATCGGCGCGGAGCTGTTCGCAATGGCCGCCTCGTGCACGAGGGCGGAGATGATCCGCGCAGGCGACGCGCAACGCGGGCGGTCCGCTTACCAGCTCGCCGACGTGTTCTGTCGCCAGTCGCGAAAGCGGGTCGACGCGCTGTTCCGCGAGCTGTGGGACAACACCGACGACGTGGACCGCAAGCTGACCGACAGGGTGATGGACGGCGACATGACGTGGCTGGAGGAGGGCGTGATCGACGCCTCGGAGGGAACCGGCCCGTGGATCGCCGACACCTCCTACGACGGCACGGAGAAGGAGAGCGTGCACCGCGGCTATCGGTGACCTGCACTCTCGGTGGGGTGAACCCGCACTCTCGGGGTCAGGAACCCGCGCTCTCCGGGTCAGGCCAGCGCCAGCGACCAGCTCCATTCGTAGGTGCCGGGGCCGACGATGAAGCGCGGCAGGGGCTCGGGGCCGACCGAGGCAGTGCCCAGCCCGCGGTGCGCGACGTCGGCGCGCACGATGGTCTCGCCGCGCCGCGGCAACTCCCACGAGTGCGCGGTCGTCTCGAGATCGGCGACGCTGTGGTGGGATGCCGTGAACAGCACGGGCCCCGAGAACCGCAGGCCCACGCTCCGAGTGCCGTCGCTCAGTGACGCCGCCGTCACGCCGGTGCGTCCGGCGTTCTCCTGCGGTCGCACGTACGGCGTCTGCAGGTCGTCGACGCTGGACTCCCAGCGCCCCAGCAGGCCCGACGATCGCCGATCCGGATAGGTCTCGTGCGGCCCGTCGCCCACCCACTCGACCTGTTCGAAGCCCGGCACCACCGCGAACTCGATGCCCACCCGAGGGATGTCAGGCAGCGACTCGGGCACCACGACCGTCTCGTGGAACTCCAGAACCACGTCGGATGCCCGCACCCGCTGTGTGTGCTCCACGACGTGTCCGCTAGACGCGGTGTACCTCGCCCGCACGAGTGTCGTCTCACCATCGCGCTCCACGGCTTCGACCGTTCGCACCGCGTCTCGCAGCCCGGTTTCCTCCAGCCGCTGGAGACCCGGGATCGCCTTGTCGTTGTCGGTGAGCGCTCGCCACAGCTGCAGCCGGGGACCGGATGCCAGCAGCGGGTGGCGCACCACGCCTTCTTCATCGAGGTCGACAACGGCCGCCCCGGCCGACGCGGTCTGCGTGCCCGACGCGCTCTGCCGGCTCGTCGTACTCTCCTGGCTCGGCGAGCCCGGCTCCGCAACCCTCACCTCGAGCACTGCGAGCTCGGTGCCCGCGGGCGCCCACACGGAGTCCGCCGCCGTCCGCACCGTCGCCCGCAACGCAAGTGCACCGTCGTCGCTCAGCCCGCGCACGAGCTCCTGGGGCAGCGCGACGTCGGCGGTCTCGCCGGCTCGCGCAGCGACATCCACGCGCACGGCCTCCGTCTCACCGTCGATGCGCGCCACCGATGCCTCGAGGGTGAACCCCTCCAGCGACGCGAACGTCTGCCGGTTGAGCAGGCGCACCGTTCCCTGCCGGGCTGCCGAGGCATCCGACACGATCTCCACGGGGGAGAACGCCCGCCGCACCTCGAAGATCGCCGGATGCGGCGACCCGTCGGGGAACAGCAGCCCGTCGATGCAGAAGTTGCCGTCGTTGAGGGCATGCCCGAAGTCGCCGCCGTAGCGGTAGTGCTCGTCGCCGTCGGGGTCGAGGCCGTGGTCCTTCATCTCCCAGATGAACCCGCCCTGCAGACCGGGTGTGGAGCGGATCGCCGCCCAGTAGTCGTCGAACGACCCGTTCGAGTTGCCCATCGCGTGGCTGTACTCGCACATGATGAGCGGCCGGTCGGCGCCCTCGCTCTCGGCGTAGGCCACGATCGCGTCGATCGGCGGGTACATCGGGCAGACGATGTCGGTCTGGAAGTGCCCGCCGTACCAGTCTTTCGCGATCGCCCCCTCGTAGTGCACGGGACGGGTCGAGTCATAGCCGCGCACCCAGCCGGCGGCGGCGTCCTGGTTCACGCCGGATCCGCTCTCGTTGCCGAGCGACCAGATGATGATGCTCGGGTGGTTCTTGTCGCGCAGCACCATGCGCGATACCCGGTCCACGAACTGGTTGAGATAGCGCGGATCGTCGCAGATCGACCACGCCCAGTCGTGCGCTTCCACGTCGGCCTCGTCGATCACGTAGAACCCGTACTCATCGGCCAGGTCGTAGAACGCGGGATCGTTCGGATAGTGCGACGTGCGGATCGCGTTGAACCCCCACCGCTTCAGGTTCGCCAGCTCGGTGGCGATCTTCTCCCGCGTGAGCGTGCGACCGGTGCGCGGGTCGAATTCGTGCCGGTTCACGCCCTGCAGCATGATGCGACGGCCGTTCACGAGCAGGTCCCGCCCGACGATCTCGACCCGGCGGAACCCGACACGCAGCCGAGCGGTGTCGAGCACGGCGCCGTCCTCGTCGACGAGCTCGACCGTGACCGGGTACAGAGTCGGAGTCTCCGCGGTCCACGGCGAGGCATCCGGCAGCTCGAGCGAGACGGATGCCCGTCCGTCCGGTTCGGGGAAGTTCACGGTGGTCGCGATCGAGGCGAGTGTGCGCACGGGCTCGGGCAGCGGCATCCGTGCAGCGTTCTTCGCATGCAGCGAGAACACGTTCTCGTCCAGCGGCACCTGGGCGAGCAGCTCCTGCGCGTGCCCGTCGTCAGGATCGACCACGAGTCGTGTCGACACCGGGGCGGCGACCGGCGCAGGGACGGATGCCGCACCCAGCCGAGCACGCACGCTCAGCCCGGCGGGCGTGACGTCGCGCGGTGCACCGACGATCGCCTGCACGTCGAGGCGTCCGGCCCCGGATGCCGAGTCGAAGTCCGCGACGACGCGCACGTCGCGCAGGAACACCGGCGACGTCGCATACAGCCGCACCCCGCGGGTGATGCCGCCGAGCCACCACTGGTCCTGGTCTTCGATGTAGCTGGCGTCGGACCACTTCACGACCGTCAGCTCGAGATCGTTGTCTCCGGAGTGCACGAGCTCGGTCACGTCGAACTCCGCTGCCAGCCGGCTGCCCTTGCTCGCGCCGGCCTGCACACCGTTCACGGTTGCCAGCAGCACGCTCTCCGCCGCGCCGACGCTGAGCACTATGCGGCGCCCGCTCCATCCTTCGGGCACGGTGAACGAGCGGCGATAGACGCCGGTCGGGTTCGCATGCGGAACCCGCGGGGGAGCGTCGGGGAACGGCATCCTGATGTTCAGGTACTGCGGCGAGTCGTCGGTGCCCTGCAATGACCACGCGCCTGGCACGCGGATCTCCCGCCACTCGTCCCCGGGATCGGCCTCCGGGCTCGGCAGCAGCTGGAACCGCCACGTTCCGTCCAGGTCGATGACGTCATCCAGCGGCGCTCCGTCGTAGCCGATGGTTCTCGGCACGGCGTGGCTGCGTTCCCGGCCGGCCGACGTGATCTCCGGATGCCTCCACACGGCTGCGATGGGCCCGTGAAGCGAGGCGGATCCTCGTGGTGACGCGGTCATTCGAGCTCCTTCGGTCGGCGTGGGCGGCTCAGTGTGGGTGGACGCCTTGTGCGAATTTATGCGATTTCGTCGGATGACGCACGATCGTGTGAGACGGCTGGTCCCTTGCAGCCAGTGGTGGGATGCGCTTTCCCGGAGTTGAGCCGATGGCAACGTCACCAAGATGTGGCCGATTCGTTGCTTGCGCGAGCTCTGTGGGCGAATATGATCGCAATTGTGCGGTTTTGCACACACCCCTGCACGTTACAAAGGAGTCAACATGCAAGAGTTGAATCGCGGCCCGGGAATCGACCGCCGCACCCTTCTGAAGGGCATCGGAGTGGGAGCCCTGGGACTGGGAGCCGTGCCGCTGCTGGCGGCGTGCACCGGCACCACGTCCGGAGGCGGTTCGTCCGGCGGCGGCAAGTCGCTCACGTTCGGCTCCAACGCCTCCGACCCCGTGCCGAAGAAGGCGTACGCCTCGTTCGTCTCCGCCTTCGAGAAGAAATCGGGCGACAAGGTCACGGTCAACACGGTCGACCACAACGGTTTCCAGAACAAGATCAACAACTACCTGCAGGGCAGCCCCGACGATGCGTTCACCTGGTTCGCCGGCTACCGCATGCAGTACTACGCGAAGAAGGGCCTGGTCGCCGACGTCGACGACGTGTGGGCGAAGATCGGCAGCAACTTCTCGCCCGCGCTCAAGAAGGCTTCGACGGGCGAGGACGGCAAGCAGTACTTCGTGCCGAACTACAACTACCCGTGGGGATTCTTCTACCGAAAGTCGCTGTGGCAGTCGAAGGGCTACCAGATTCCGACGACCATGGACCAGCTGGAGGCCCTCTGCAAGCAGATGCAGGCCGACGGACTCATCCCGATCCAGTTCGCCGACAAGGATGCCTGGCCCGCCTGCGGCACATTCGACTACATCAACATGCGTACGAACGGATACCAGTTCCACGTCGATCTGTGTGCGCACAAGGAGTCGTGGAACCAGAAGAAGGTGCAAGACGTCTTCGACACCTGGAAGATCCTGCTGCCCTACCAGGACCCCGACGCGCTCGGCCTCACGTGGCAGGATGCCGCGCAGAAGCTCGCGCAGAACAAGTCCGGCATGATGCTGCTCGGCTCGTTCATCACGCAGCAGTTCACCGACCCCACCGTGCTGGCAGACATCGACTTCTTCAAGTTCCCGGCGATCGCAGTCGAGGGACAGGACGCCGTGGAGGCACCGATCGACGGGCTCATGCTCTCGAAGAAGGGTGGCCAGAACCAGGCCGCGCGCGACATGCTGCAGTTCATGGGCACCGGCAAGGGCCAGGAGGCGTATTACGCCATCGACAAGTCGAACATCATGACAGCGAAGGACGCCGACACCTCCGGCTACAGCGCGTTCACGAAGAAGCTGGCCGGCGTCATCGCCGACGCGAAGTACATCAGCCAGTTCTTCGACCGCGATGCGCTGCCCGCCATGGCCACCAATGTGCTCGAGCCGGCGATGCAGACGTTCATCAAGAACGGCACCATCGACCTCAGCAACATCGAAGCGCAGGCGAAGACCCTGTACGCGGCCGAGTAGTCGCGCGGAGAGTACTTCTCATGGCGGTCACGTCTGCAGACACGCAGAAGGCAGCCGCTTCGGGGCGGGGTTCGAACCCCGCCCGGAAGCGGCGCCGCCTGCGCCAATTCACCCGACGAGACGTGGTGGTGCTGTCGATCATGGTGGGCATTCCCACCCTGATCCAGCTCGTCCTCGTCTGGTTGCCGACTCTGTTCTCGATCGGACTCTCGTTCGTGCAGTGGAACGGGCTCGACTTCACAGACATGAAGTGGGCAGGACTCGGCAACTACCAGTACATCTTCCAGAACTACACACCGTTCTGGCCGGCTGTTCTGCACAACATCGTCTGGTTGCTGTTCCTCGGGATCATCGGCACTCCGCTCGGGCTCCTGTTCGCCGTGCTGCTCGACCAGGCGCTCAAGGGAACGCGCATCTACCAGAGCATCTTCTTCGCGCCCGTGATGCTCTCGCTGGCGCTGATCGGCATCATCTGGCAACTCTTCTATTCGCAAGACAACGGCCTGCTCAACTTCCTGCTCGGCACGGCGGGCAAACCGAACGCCGTCGACTGGCTCGGAACGCCAGGGGTCAATCTGTGGGCGGCCATGATCGCCGCGACCTGGCGGCACGCCGGCTATGTGATGATCCTGTACCTGGCGGGCCTGAAGAGTGTCGACCCGAGCCTGCGGGAGGCGGCATCCCTCGACGGAGCCGGTGCCTGGAAGTCGTTCTTCCAGGTGGTGTTCCCGGCAATGAAGCCGACCAACATCATCATCGTCGTCATCACGATCATCGAGTCGCTACGGGCGTTCGACATCGTCTACGTCATCAACCGCGGTACCAACGGGCTGGAACTGCTCAGCGTGCTGGTCATCCAGAACCTCATCGGTGAAGGACAGGTGATCGGTGTGGGTTCCGCGCTCGCCGTGGTGCTGCTCGTGATCTCGCTCGTGCCGATCGTGTTCTACCTCTCCCGCACGTTCCGAAAGGAAAAGGCATGACCACCGCGACCTCCGTGCGCGTGGCGCCCCACCAGCCGGCCGCCACGCGCAGGCACAAGAAGAAGCACTGGGCCACCTATCTGTTCATCACGGTGATGGCGATCATGTGGTTGCTGCCGCTCGTGTGGACGCTGTACACCTCGCTGCGGCCGAAGGCCGACACCGATAAATACGGCTACTTCTCCATCGCCGGGCACTACAGCTTCCAGAACTTCATCGACGCCTGGACGCAGGGCGGGTTCCCGACCTACTTCGGCAACTCGGTGATCATCACGGTTCCTGCCGTGCTGCTCACGCTCTTCTTCGCCTCGATGATGGCGTTCGCCGTGTCCCGATACAGCTGGAAGTTCAACGTCACGCTGCTGATCATGTTCACCGCGGGCAACCTCCTGCCGCCGCAGGTGCTCGCCGCTCCGCTGTTCGAGCTCTTCAAGCACACGACGCTGCCGTACTGGATGAGCGATTCCGGTTCGCTGCTGAACACCTACGTGAGCGTGATCGCGGCGAACACCGCGTTCCAGATCGGGTTCTGCACCTTCGTGCTGTCGAACTTCATGAAGGCGATCCCGGCCGAGCTCACCGAGGCGGCCCGGGTGGACGGCGCGAGCGTGTGGCGCCAGTACTGGAATGTCATCCTGCCGCTCACGAGGCCCGCCCTGGCCGCCCTGGGAACGCTCGAAGTGATCTTCATCTACAACGACTACTTCTGGCCGTTGGTGTTCATCCAATCCGGCAACCGCTTGCCGGTCACGACGGCGATCAACAATCTGCAGGGCCAGTTCCTCTCGAACTACAACCTGCTGGCGGCCGGCGCGATGATCACCGTCATCCCGACCCTGATCATCTATCTCGTGCTGCAACGACAGTTCGTGGCGGGACTCACCCTGGGCGCGAGCAAGGGATAATCGCATGATGCTCGCAGCCGCGCGTCAGAGCGCGATCGTCACCCGTGCCCGGGAACGGGGCACCGTTCGGGTCACGGAGCTCGCCGCCCAGTTCGGGGTGAGCGAGATGACGGTGCGGCGCGATATCGACGTGCTCGTCTCCGGCGGATTGCTGGAGCGCGTGCACGGCGGTGCCACGCTGCCCGGCGGGGGCCTGCGCACCGACGAGCCCGGCTTCGAGTCGAAGATCGTGCGCGAGGAGGGCGAGAAGCTGGCGATCGCTCGGGAGGCGGCATCCCTCGTGCGTGCCGGAAGCGCCATCGGCATCAGCGCTGGCACGACCACGTGGCGACTCGCGTCGCTCTTGGCCGGAGCGCCGCTGGACTGCACCGTCGTGACCAATTCGGTGCAGGTCGCGAGCGCCCTCTATCCACGCGCAGGGAACGGAAAGGGCCACGTCATCCTCACCGGCGGCGAACGTACCCCGTCGGATGCCTTGGTCGGGCCGATCGCGATCTCTGCGCTGCGTCAGCTGCACCTCGACTACCTCTTTCTCGGCGTGCACGGCATGGACGAGCACGAGGGCTTCACCACGCCGAACCTGCTCGAGGCGGAGACCGATCGGGCATTCGTCGCCGCGGCCAGGCGCGTCGTCGTGCTGGCCGACCATACGAAGTGGGGCACCGTCGGCATGTCGACCATCGCGGAGCTCGACGAGGCCGCCGTCGTGATCAGCGACGACGGCCTCAGCAGGCACGCACAGGAGGTGCTCTCGTCGCGCGCGGGCGAGTTGCGCATCGTCACCACCGATGAGAACCGCGCACGTTCGGAGGATGCTTCGTGATCGACCGCCTGTACCTGCGCGCCGCGGGTGTCAGTGTTCTTCTCGACCTGCGCGACGCCGATGTGCGGCTGGTGCACTGGGGTGCCGACCTGGGCGAGCAGGTACCTGACGCGACAGCGCTCGAGCCGTCGGTGCCGCACTCGGCCTCGGACCAGCCGGCGCCGGTGTCCCTCATTCCACAGGCGTCCCGCGGGTGGCGTGGCACACCCGGCGTGACGGGCGACCGCGGTTCGCGCGACTACTCGCTGCGCCTTGTGCTCCAGGATGTCGAGGCAGATGAATCGCGCGCGGTGCTGACTCTGAGCGACGAGGCGGCAGGCATCCGGGTGCGGACCACCCTCGCTCTCGCGCCGTCCGGCCTGCTGCTGATCGACAACGAACTCGAGAACACAGGGGAGGGCGACTTCCGTCTCGCCTCGCTCGACACCTCGCTTCCGGTGCCGGCGCACGCCACCGAGGCGCTCGACCTGACGGGACGCTGGGCGAGGGAGAAGCATCCGCAACGGCGCACCATCGACCAGGGCACGTGGGCGCGCAGCGGCAGGCACGGCCGCACGGGCCACGACTCCACGCTCGTGATCGCGGCCGGCACGCCCGGCTTCAACTGGCGCTCCGGCGAGGTGTGGGCGCTGCACCTCGGCTGGAGCGGAGATCACGCGAGTCGCGTCGAGCGGGCGGGCGACGGGCAGAAGGTGATTGCGGTGGGCGAGCTGCTGCATCCGGGCGAGCTGGTGCTCGCACCTGGGGAGACCTACCGCAGCCCGCGTGCGTTCGCTGCATACTCCGGGCACGGACTCGACGGTGTGAGCGAGCGCTTCCACGAGTGGATGCGGGCGAGGCCCGGGCATCCGTCGTCGCCGCGTCCCGTCGTGCTCAACACCTGGGAAGCCGTCTACTTCAACCACGATCTCGAGGTGCTGAGGCAGCTCGCCGACGCCGCCGCCGAACTCGGTGTCGAGCGCTTCGTGCTCGACGACGGCTGGTTCCTCGGCCGGCGGGACGACTCGGCCGGCCTCGGCGACTGGTTCGTCGATCCGGATGTCTGGCCCCAGGGGCTTACGCCGCTCACCGATCACGTGGTCTCACGTGGCATGCAGTTCGGGCTGTGGGTCGAGCCCGAGATGATCAACGAGGACTCCGAACTCGCGCGGGCGCATCCCGACTGGATCTCCGGTCCTGCCGACCGCCGTTCGCTGCGGTGGCGGCACCAGCAGGTTCTCGATCTGGTGAATCCGGATGCCTGGCAGTACATCTACGACCGCCTTGACGCCCTGCTCAGCGAGTACCCCATCTCGTACCTGAAGTGGGATCAGAACCGCGACCAGCTCGAACTCGGCCACGACGGCCGATCGTCGACGCACGAGCAGACGCTGGCTGCGTACCGCATGTTCGACGCCCTTCGTGCCGCGCACCCGGGTGTCGAGATCGAGAGCTGCTCATCGGGTGGCGCGCGGGTGGACCTCGGGATCCTGGAGCGCACCGACCGGGTGTGGGCATCCGACACCAACGACGCACTCGAGCGCCAGACGATCCAGCGCTGGACCGGCCTGGTGCTGCCGCCGGAGCTTGTCGGTTCCCACGTCGGACCGGGCACGTCGCACACCACGGGGCGCACGCATGCCCTCTCGTTCCGGGCGATCACGGCCTTGTTCGGGCACTTCGGAGTCGAATGGGATGTGCGAGCCCTGACCGATGGCGAGCGCAAGGAACTGGGTGCGGCGATCGCGTTCTACAAGGCCAATCGCGCGCTCCTGCACTCGGGCCGTGCGGTGCGCATCGACCGTCCCGACGAGACGGACAGTGCGTACGGAGTGATCGCGCAGGACGTCTCCGAGGCTCTTGTCGCCTACGTGGCGCTGGCCACGTCGCCTGACGAGGCGCCGGCGAGGCTGCGGATTCCGGGCCTCGACCCGGACCGCCTCTACGAGGTTTCGCCCGGACTTCAGATCGACCGGCACGCGGTAGCACATCGCGCGCTGCCGGCCTGGTTCGACGCCGGTTCGGCCGCGATGAGCGGTCGCGCGCTCGAAGTCCTGGGGCTTGCCATGCCGGGACTGCACCCGGAGCAGGCGATCGTTCTGAAGCTGACTGCGGTGTGACGCTGCGGCGTGACGCCTTGCCGTCTTTCCGTCCACAGGGTTCGGCTTGGGTGGTTATCCACAGTCAAAAGGCCAGGTCAGAGGCGCGTTCGGAATGTCGGTGGTCGGGTTTAGCGTCGAAGACATGAACGGTGAAGGACTGCCGGATGCTGGGCTGGAGGGTCAGCTGTGGTGGGTGGATGTGATCGACGAGTCCTCGCTCGTCGACGAGGTGGAGTCTTCGTTCCGTAACGCGTCCGGGGCTTCCTCGCCTGCGGATCGGTTCGTGTCGTCGGTGGTCACGGTGTCGGGTGAGGCGGCGATCCGGTTCGCTCTGGATGCTGCGGTCGGCTCGCAGACGATGGTGAACATTGAGGCGGCTCGGCAGATGTTCGCGATCCGGGAAGCGTTCCAGTTGGCACGTGAGGATCCGCGGATCTACGTGCCGGTGGGGATCACGGAGCGTGACCCGGAAGCGGATGAGGTGGACTTCGCTCTCCGGTCGGTCGCGTTCGATCTCGCGCACCGGTTGCATGTCAGCGAGAACGTGGTGCGGAACCTGGCGTGGGAAGGTGACGTGCTCACGACGTCGTTGCCGCGGTTACGTGATCTGTTCTGCTCGGGTCGGATCAGCCCGCAGCACGTGCGCGCCGCGGTGGATGCCTGCACCGGCCTCCCGGATGCTGTGCTGGGCACGTACGACGAACGTCTGGCCGGGATCGCCGAACGGGTGACCCCGGGAGTGTTGGGTCGTCGGGCGCGGCTGTTGCGGGAGCGGCTGTGTGCGGACACTCTGGAGCGGCGGCATGAGGAGGCCAGGAAGCGTCGCCGGGTGTGTGTGGAACCGGCCGAGGACGGCATGGGCTGGTTGTCGGTGTACGGGCCGGTGCTTCAGATCGCGCAAGCCGAAGCCCGGCTCACCGCGGAGGCACGCCGGTTGCGTGCCCTGCCCGGTGAGAACCGCACCCTGGACCAGCTGCGTGCCGACCTGACCCTGCAACTGCTCACCACCGGCGGCACCACCTGCGACGGCACCGCCACCTGCGGCGGCGCCGCCACCCGCGACGGCACCGCCACCCGCAGCCACGAGGGCGACGCAACGGGTGTCGCACCGGTGAAGACCGGTGTCCAACCGTTCGTGCTGATCGACGCGGACGGCCGGTTCGCCGAGCTCCTGGGCTATGGTCCGATCCCGCCCAGTGTTGCCGGGAAAGCGTTACGGGACGCACCCTCGTTCCGGAAAGTGCTGGCGGACCCGATCCGGCCGGCACAGTTGAATCTGGACACGAAACGGTACCGGCCGACCCCGGATCAGCGGACCTGGCTGACGTTGAGGTACGGGTTGGACGAGGACGCCGCCCCCTACCTCCCAGTCGGGGTCACCACCGGTGCCGAGATCGACCACGTCATCGAACGACAACACGGCGGACCCACCAACGTGACCAACCTGGCACCGCTGAAACCCCGGCTCCACCGGCTGAAGACCGTGACCAGGATCCGGTTGGACCCGAAACCCGACGGCGGCATCCGCGTCCGCACCCCCACCGGATACGACAGCGACCCACCACCCTTCTAAACGCCTGGCCGTAGTGAGGCTTCAGCTGCAGCCGCTGAGAGCCAGCGCAAGCACAATCGCGTACTCGCGGCATGCTCTGGGAAGACAGGCCAGTACACGACGCCCTATAGCCTGGGTCGGTGCGCAGCAAGGGAAGCCTCGTCATCATCGGGAGTGCGCTCGTCGGAGCCGTGTGCTGGATCCTCCTGGAGCTCGGCAGCGCTTCGGCCGCCCTGTCGTCGGTTCGCCTGGCTCCGCTGATCCGCGTGGTCGTGGTTCCGACTCTGCCGATGGGAATCTGGCAGCGCGGAGCGCCGTGGGGAACCGTGCTGCCAGTTCTCGGTGCGGTGTTGTTCGGTACGTTGCTTGCCTGCGGCTACACCCTGGCCGCCAGGATGCGCAACTGGTCCTCGGCGACTCGGCTGATGAGAGTGATCATCGCCTGGTTCGTGGGTGCCGTCGCGGGCGTGGTGACAGCTGCGGTGTGGGATCTCGCGGCCGTGCTGGCCGAGGCCGAGCAGGAGCCTCTCGGCCTGCAATGGGTCTTCCGCGAGCATCTGCCCGGGTTTCTGGCCAGTGCGATCGTCGGCCTGGTCTGGGGATGGCTCCCCGCGCTCGTGCTGGCCAACTTCGGCAATCCGGTCGGCCGCAGAGTCGCTGCGTGGATGAGCGTCACAGCCGCCGTCATGGCGGTCGCGGCATCCGTCGTCATCGTCAGCGGGCTGCCGGCGTCGACGCGCCAGGACCGGGCCGCGCAAGGGCTGTCGCCCGTGTATCACCCCGTCACCCCGAGCCCGACGCCGCGCCCGCAAGCTCCGTCTCGCGTGGCGCCTACGCCCGTTGCGCCGGCCGCCGGCTGGTGCACGGATGCCGACATCAGCATCAGCGCTTCGGGCACGCAGGGCGCGTTGGGCCACCGCGCCATCACGCTGGTGCTGGTGAACCAGTCCGGCACCTCGTGCGTCGTCGACGGCTACCCCGACATCGCGTTCGCCTCCTCGAACGGCGGCGAGCTGAATGTGCCGGTCGTGCACGGCAGCTCGTACCTGGCACAGGATCCCGGGCCGCACACGGTGACGCTCAGCCCCGGAACGACCGCAAAGGCGACGCTGTCATGGGGTGCAGGCACGCAGGGCGACACCGCGAACTCGATACTCGTCGCTCCCTACGCTGGTGCGATCCGGTCGGCACTCGACACCCAGACGGACATCACCGACGGCAGCAGCGTGTCGATCACCGCGTGGGAGTCCGGAATCGGCCACTGAGCCGTACGGCCGCGAGTAGCTCGATGTTGCACAAGGGAGCGCACGACCGTGCCCGCCTCGTCGGAGCGGGTGAGCAGGATCCTGCGCGCCAGCAGCGTGCGGACGATTCGACCCCGCCGCGACCGCCACGCGACAATGGAGCGGACGCGAGGAGGCGTGATGACCGCAGACCGCTACGAAGAGGGCATCGTCACCGACTTCAGCCGCCGCATGAGCTACTCGTCGTATCTCGGGCTCGAGCAGCTGTTGTCGGCGCAGCATCCGGTGAGCTCTCCGGAGCATCACGACGAGTTGCTGTTCATCGTGCAGCATCAGACGACGGAGCTCTGGTTCAAGCTCGTGCTGCACGAGCTGACGGATGCCTGCAGGCTGCTGCGCGAGAACGAGTTGCAACCGGCGCTGAAGCGCATCGCCAGGGTGAAGCATATTCAGCGCACGTTGACGGACCAGTGGTCGGTGCTCGCCACCCTGACACCCACCGAGTACGCGCAGTTCCGCGGCTTCCTGGGCAACTCGTCAGGATTCCAGTCCTGGCAGTACCGGGCCGTCGAGTTCACGCTCGGCAACAAGGACGCCCGCATGCTGCGGGTGTTCGAGAACGATGCAGCCGCGCACGAGCTGTTGTCGGGCATCCTTCACGAGCCGACTTTGTACGACGAGTTCCTGCGCTACCTGGCCAGAGCAGGCTTCGAGGTGCCCGCATCCGCTCTGGAGCGCGATGTGACGCAGGCGTACCGCATGAACGAGGAGCTCATGCCGGTGATCCGCGATATCTACGATCACGCCGAAGAGCACTGGTCGGAGTACGAGGCATGCGAGGAGCTGGTCGACCTGGAGGAGAACTTCCAGCTGTGGCGGTTCCGGCATCTGAAGACCGTGCAGCGCACCATCGGCATGAAGACCGGAACAGGCGGATCCAGCGGCGTTCCCTTCCTGCAGAAGGCGCTCGACATCGCCTTCTTCCCCGAGCTGTACGCCGTGCGCACGCAGATCGGAGCACCGGCGTGAGCGGCCGATGCTAGATGAGGGCCAGATCGTCGCGTTCGACGCGGCGTGGACCGGATCGTTCCGCGGGCGCACGGCGTACGCACTGCTCGACGGTCTGCTGCAACCGGTCGGGCCGGATGCCCGTGCCGACATCGAGGTGCCCGGCACGCTCTTCCCTCGCCTCACCGACCACCACGTGCACCTGACGCTCGTCGATGCCGAACCGCTGCTCGCCGGCGGCATCACGCACGTCGTCGACCTCGGAGGAGACCCGGCACTGACCGGGCGACTGCGCAGAGACGCCGCGTTCCCCGGATCCACGCTGCCCGACATCCACATCGCCGGCGCCTTCCTCACCTGCCCCGGCGGGTATCCGAAGGGCCGCGACTGGGCGCCCGACCCGGCCGTCGTCGAGCTGCGCGACCCCGACGAGGCTGAGGCGGCGGTACGCACGCAGGCGGCTGCCGGGGCATCCGTCATCAAGGTCGCTCTCAACAGCGACACCGGCCCGGTGCCGACGCCGGAGCTGCTCGTCGCCATCGTCACGGCCGCGCGAGCCGAAGGCGTGCCGGTTGCGGCGCACGTCGAGGGCGAGCGCATGACGGAGCGCGCGCTGGATGCCGGCGTCAACGTGATCGCGCATGCCCCGTTCACCGAACGGCTCGAGCCCGCGCTCATCGCGCGGATGTCCCGCGCAGGCACCGCGGTCATCTCGACCCTCGACATCCACGGCTGGGGCGACCGCACGCCAGCCTTCGAGACTGCGCTCCATAACGTGCGGCACCTCGCGGCCGCCGGCGTGCGCGTGTTGTACGGCACCGACCTCGGAAACGGTCCACTGCCGCTCGGCGTGAACTCGAGGGAGCTGGAAGCGCTCGCCGAAGCGGCACTGGAGCGCGACGCCCTGGTTGCAGGCATCGCGGGCGCGACGCACGCGGATGCGATCGGTCCGCGATTCGCCTGGGTGCCGGGCACCCCGCCGGAGAGCCCGATGGAGACGGCGCACTGGCTGGCGACCGCGCGCGCCACGACGATCGACTACCTGGAGGAGACCCTGCAATGAGCGCCCCCGACCCGTTCCTCGCTTACGCCAGGAGGGCCGACCGAAGTGACGGGCTCGCGCACTTCCGGTCCAGGTTCGTGCCATCGGACGGCCTTGTCGCCTACTTCGACGGAAACTCGCTCGGACGGCCGACCACGGCGAGCGTCGAACGCATCCAGCGGTTCCTCACCCAGGATTGGGCCGGCCGGCTCATCCGGGGCTGGGACGAGGAGTGGATGGAGCTGCCGTTCGCGATCGGCGACCGCATCGGCAGCGTGGCGCTGGGCGCGGCACCCGGCCAGACCGTGATCGGCGACTCGACGACCGTGCTGCTGTACAAGCTGGCCAGGGCCGCGGTGGATGCTCCGCGCAGCTCGGGAAGTCGCACCGAGATCGTGCTCGATACCGACAACTTTCCGACCGACAGATACGTCCTCGATGGGATCGCGGCAGAGCGTGGACTGACGCTGCGCTGGATCGAGGCGGACCCGGTATCCGGCGTCTCCCCGGAGCAGGTCGCCGCCGTCGTGGGGGAGCAGACCGCGCTCGTCGTGCTCAGCCACGTCGCCTACCGCTCCGGGTACCTCGCAGATGCCCGGCGCATCACTCGCATCGCACACGACGCGGGAGCGCTCGTGCTCTGGGACCTGTGCCACTCGGCCGGATCCGTACCGATCGAGCTCGATGCCTGGGAGGTCGACCTCGCCGTCGGCTGCACCTACAAATACTTGAACGGCGGCCCTGGCTCTCCCGCGTTCGCGTACGTGCGCGACGACCTGCAGCGGGTGCTGCAGCAGCCGATCCACGGCTGGATGGGCTCGGCGGATGTCTTCACCATGGGGCCCGAGTACGCTCCCGCCGCCGGCATGCGCCGTTTTCTCAGCGGAACCCCGCCGATCGTCGGCATGCTCGCGATGCAGGACACGCTGGAGATGATCGGGGACAAGGGAATCGAGGCGATCCGTGCCAAGTCGCTCGCGCTGACCGACTTCGCGATCCAGCTGATCGACGAGTGGCTGGTGCCGCTCGGTGCGGCGCTCGCGTCACCGCGGGATGCCGCACGACGCGGAGGCCACGTGACGGTGCAGCATCCGGCGATGCGACAGGTCACCGCCGCACTGCGGGAGCGAGGGGTGATCCCGGACTACCGCGATCCGGGCGGCCTGCGAATCGGGCTGTCGCCGTTGTCGACATCCTTCGAGGAGACCTACAACGGCATGGTCGCGGTACGGGATGCCCTGCGCGCGGAGCTGTTGCCGCCCGCGCTGCGCTGACGGGGGAGCTATTGCCCGTAACGCGGCCGGAGTGCGGCATCCGCTCCATTTAGGATGGAACGCATGTCCGACGGCGCCTCGTTCTACATCACCACGCCCATTTTCTACGTGAATGATGTCCCTCACATCGGGCACGCCTACACCGAGGTCGCTGCGGATGTTCTGGCCCGCTGGCACCGTCAGGCCGGCGACGACACGTGGCTGCTGACCGGCACCGACGAGCACGGACAGAAGATCCTGCGCACCGCGACCGCGAACGGGCTCGAGCCGCGGGAGTGGGCCGACCGGCTCGTGGCATCCGCGTGGAAGCCGCTGCTGGAGACCGTGGACATCGCCAACGACGACTTCATCCGCACCACCGACGAACGGCACGAGGAGGCCGTGACCCGGTTCCTGCAGAAGCTGCACGACGACGGACACATCTACGCCGGCGAATACGAGGGCTACTACTGCGTCGGCTGCGAGGAGTACAAGCAGCGCGACGAGCTCGACGAACCTCTCAGCGGCGAGTACCAGGGTCAGCTGGTGTGCAAGATCCACTCCCGGCCGATCGAGATCCTCAAGGAGAAGAACTACTTCTTCCGCATGAGCGCGTTCGCTCAGCAACTGCTCGACCTCTACGAGTCGCGCCCCGACTTCGTGCAGCCCGAGAGCGTGCGCAACGAGATCGTGCAGTTCGTTCGGCAGGGGCTCAGCGACCTCTCCATCTCGCGCTCCAGCTTCGACTGGGGCATCAAGGTGCCGTGGGATCCGTCGCACGTCGTCTACGTCTGGTTCGACGCACTCCTCAACTACACGACGGCCGTCGGTTACGGCACCGATCAGGAGCTGTTCGACCGGCGCTGGCCGGCCTACCACCTCGTCGGCAAGGACATCGCCCGGTTCCACGCCGTGATCTGGCCGGCCATGCTCATTGCCGCGGGACTCGAGGTGCCGCACAAGGTGTTCGGCCACGGCTGGCTGCTCGTGGGCGGCGAGAAGATGTCGAAGTCCAAGCTGACCGGCATCGCGCCGTCGCAGATCACCGACACGTTCGGGTCGGATGCCTTCCGCTACTACTTCATGCGAGCCATCAGCTTCGGTCAGGACGGCTCGTTCAGCTGGGAAGACCTCTCGGCCCGCTACCAGTCCGAACTCGCCAACGGTTTCGGCAACCTCGCCTCGCGCGTGATCGCCATGCTGCTGCGCTACTTCGGCGGCGAGGTGCCGGCTGCGGTGGAGAGTGCCACGACGGATGCCGACCGTCTGATCCAGCGCACGGTCGCGGATGCCGCCGCGAACGCGGATGCCGCCATCTCGCGTTTCGCGATCCACGACGCGCTCGCCGCGGTCTGGACGATCGTGGACGAGCTGAACGGTTACATCACCGAGCAGGAGCCGTGGTCGCTGGCCAAGGACGACGCGAACCGCGAGCGCCTGCAGACCGTGCTCTACACGGCCGCGGAGGGGCTGCGCGCGCTCGCTGTGCTGCTGTCGCCCGTTGTGCCGAAGGCGACGGGCACGCTGTGGCGGGCGCTCGGTGCGCAGGATGCGCTCGGCGAGGTCACCGCGCAACCGCTTCGCGACGCGGGAAGGTGGGGGCAGCTGCCTGCAGGCATCCGCGTCTCCGCCTTGGAAGCGTTGTTCCCGCGCATCGAGCAGGCAGTGGTCGCGTAGCGGTCATGCCCAGCGACCCGACGTATCCGCCGCTGCCGACACCGCTCGTGGTGCCGGTATACGACAACCACACGCACATCGATCCGTCGGCCCGGCCAGGCCGCATCGCAGACGGCCACGCGCTGGACTACCGCGAGCACCTGGACCGTGCGTCGTCCGTCGGGGTGCGCGGCGTCGTGCAGGTGGGAACAGATGTCGCGTCGTCGATCTGGGCGGCGGAGACCGCCGCGGTCGAGCCGCGCATGCTGGCGGCGGTGGCCATCCACCCGAACGATGCGCCCGAGCTGGGTGCCGCCGGTGAGCTCGACGACGCCCTGGCCGTGATCGACTCGCTTGCCTCGCGTCCACGGGTGCGGGCGATCGGCGAGACGGGTCTCGACTTCTTCCGAACGGATGAGAACGGTCGCGCCGCGCAGTTCCGGTCGTTCGAGGCGCACATCGAGATGGCGAAGCGGCACGACCTGGCCCTGCAGATCCACGACCGGGACGCGCACGACGACGTGATCGCGACTCTGAAGCGGGTCGGGGCGCCAGAACGCGTCGTCTTCCACTGCTTCTCCGGGGACGCCGGGCTGGCCGAGGTCTGCGCCGACAACGGCTGGTATATGTCGTTCGCGGGAACGGTGACCTTCAAGAACGCGCAGAACCTGCGCGACGCGCTGGAGATCGCGCCGCGATCTCTGCTCTTGGTGGAGACGGATGCGCCGTACCTCACGCCGTCGCCGTTCCGCGGGCGTCCGAACGCGCCCTATCTCATTCCGCACACCGTACGCGGAATGGCGGCAGTGACCAGCACCGACGTCTCGCTGCTGGCGGCGCAGCTCGTCTCGAACACGGAACTGGTCTACGGCAAGTGGGACTCGGAACCGGTCGCGGCACCGCCCACGACGCCGATCGGGATCATCGCGTGAACCGGCAATGGCCATGCAACTCCTAGGGCCGGCGGAGATCCGCGACCTCGCCGAGCTGCTCGACGTCACGCCCACGAAGAAGCTCGGGCAGAACTTCGTGATCGACGCCAACACCGTGCGACGCATCGTGCGCGTCGCCGACGTGCAGCCGGACGACGTCGTGATCGAGGTGGGACCGGGGCTCGGGTCGCTGACCCTGGGGCTGCTGGAGGCGCGGGCATCCGTCGTCGCCGTCGAGATCGACGGAAGGCTGGCCCGGCAGCTTCCGGTGACCGTCGAGCAGCTCGCACCTGAGGCATCCGATCGGCTCGACGTCGTGCATCAGGATGCTCTCGCGCTCGACGCAATGGCCGTGAGCGCGCTGCACGCCCCGCCGGTACGACTCGTGGCGAACCTGCCATACAACGTGTCGGTGCCCGTGCTGCTGCACCTTCTGCAGATCGTGCCGACGCTGCAGTCCGGCGTGGTGATGGTGCAGGCCGAGGTGGGGCAGAGGCTGGCCGCCCAGCCCGGTTCGAAGGTGTACGGGTCGCCCAGCGTGAAGGCCGCGTGGTACGGCTCTTGGCGCACGGCGGGGCAGGTTTCCCGGCAGGTGTTCTGGCCGGTGCCCAACGTGGACTCGATCCTCGTCGCGTTCGAGCGGCACGAGCATCCGGGAGACGAGGCGTTGAGGCGGCGGATGTTCGCCATCGTGGATGCCGCGTTCGGCCAGCGCCGCAAGATGCTGCGGCAGTCGCTGTCTGGCGTGTTCGGGGACTCGGCGGCAGCATCAGCCGTGTTGGAGGCGGCCGACCTGGCCCCGACGGCGCGCGGTGAGGAGTTGACGGCCGACCAGTTCGTGGCCCTGGCGCGCGTCGGCGGACCGACACCGTAGGTTGGAACCATGACGTCCGCCAGCCTGGGTCTGCCTGTGCACGCTCGCGCCCCTGGCAAGGTGAACCTCTACCTCGGGGTCGGAGTTGCCGGCGACGACGGGTATCACGAGGTCGCGACCGTCTACCAGGCGGTCTCGCTCTACGAGGATGTGCGGGTCTGGGCGGCCGACGACATCACCCTGAACTTCAGCGGTCCGATCGACTGCTCGGGGTTGCCCACCGACGAACGCAACATCGCCGTGCAGGCCGCGCAGCTCGTGGCCGACGCGGCAGGTGTGCGCACCGGTGTGCGCATCGAGATCGAGAAAAACGTTCCCATCGCCGGCGGCATGGGCGGCGGGTCGGCGGATGCCGCCGCAACCCTGGTCGCGTGCGACACGCTCTGGAACGCCGGGCTTCCGCGCGAGCAGCTGCACGAGCTCGCGGCTCAGCTCGGCGCCGATGTGCCGTTCGCGCTCGCCGGCGGCACGGCGATCGGGTTGGGCCGCGGCGACGAACTGAGCCCCGTGCTCACGCAGGGCCGGTTCGACTGGGTGCTCGTGCTGCCGCGCGGCGAGCTCTCCACTCCTGCCGTCTACCGTGAGCTGGATGCGCATCGCGAACGGCACGCGGGTGAGCTCGGGCCGGTGGCGGAGCATCCGTCGGTGAGCATGGAGCTGTTGCAGGCGCTGCGTGCGGGGGATCCGGCGCTGCTCGCCGAGAACCTTGCCAACGACCTGCAGGCACCGGCGATCCACCTCTCCGATGAGCTCGCCGATGTGCTGGAACTCGGAGAGAACAACGGCGCGCTGGCCGGACTGGTTTCCGGGTCGGGGCCGACGGTCGCGTTCCTCGCCGAGGATCGCGAGTCGGCGATCGATCTGCAGATCGCGCTGAGTGCCGGCCAGCTGCGGGCCGTGCGCGTCTCAGCGCCGGTACACGGTGCCCGAGTGATGCCGCTCGGAGGATGAGCGCGGGCTCTGCTGAGATCGCCTGGCGCGGTCATGATCGTGGCACTCCCGAGTACCGCCGGATCCTGATTGCCCTCGGATTCGCGGGCGTCGCGACCTTCGCCCAGTTGTATTCCCCACAGGGAATACTTCCGCTCGTCGCGCGTGACCTGAACGTCACGGCCGCGCAGTCCGCGCTGCTGATCTCCGCAGCGACGATAGGGCTCGCCGTCGGAGTGCTGCCCTGGTCGTGGCTGGCCACCCGGATCGGATGCCTGCCCTCGATGCGCATCGCGCTGATCGCGGCCGTGCTCCTAGGAGCAGGCGGCGCCGTCTTTCCAGGGTTCGGAGGCATCCTGGTGCTCCGCGTGTTGCAGGGGCTCGCGCTCGGCGGCGTCCCCGCACTGGCGATCACGTACCTGTACGAGGAGTTGCGGCCGGTACACACAGTGGTCGCCGCCGCGACCTACGTGTCTGGCACGACGGTGGGTGGCCTAGTAGGACGGATCCTCGCCGCTCCGTTCGCCGCGTTGTCCGGCTGGCGGGTCGGTGTCGGTGTGGTCGTCCTGCTGTGTGCGGCGGCGACCGTCGGCTTCATGCTGGTCACGCCGCAGCCGCGCGGCGGCCGGCGGTCGAGGGCGACGATCGCGTGGGTGGTCAAGGCTTCGTTTGCGAATCTTCGCTCGCCCGGCATGCTCGTGCTGTTCGCGCAGGCGTTCCTTCTGATGGGCGGCTTCGTCACGGTCTACAACTACCTGGCCTTCCGGCTGGAGCGGCCGCCGTTCGAACTGAATCCGTTCGAGGTCTCGCTGTTGTTCCTCGCCTACCTCGCCGGCACGTATTCCTCGCGGCAGGCCGGTGGGGCGGCACGTCGCTTCGGACGCACCGCTGTGCTGCTGGCATCCGTCACCGTCATGGTGGCGGGTGTGCTTATCACGCTGGCCGGTTCGCTCCCATGGGTGATCGTCGGCCTCGTGATCTTCACCGCCGGATTCTTCGCGGCGCACGCCATCGCCTCCGGATGGGTGGGCAGCCGAGCGACGTTCGGCAGAGCGCAGGCGGCGTCGCTGTACAACCTCTTCTACTACCTCGGGTCGAGCATCGTCGGCTGGTTGGGCGGCTTCGTCTTCGCGGCCGCCGGCTGGGGTGCGACGGTCGGCCTGGTCGCGGGGCTCGCAGTGCTCGCCGCTCTGCTGGCCGGCACTTTCGCACTGCGGAGGCGGTTGCTCAACCGATAGCCTCCGTGAGCTCGAACCAGCGGGTCTCGAGGGCTTCCGCTTCCTGCTCGAGCTCGGCGATGGCATCCGTCTTCGCCGCCAGGCCCGTGTAGTCGGACTGGTCGTGATCGGCGAGCGCGGTGCGTTCGGCGTCGATGCGCTGGGTCAGCTTGCCGAGCCGCCGTTCGATCGACGCCACCTCCTTCTGCGCATCGCGCAGCGCAGCGCCGGTCAGACTGCTCCCGCCGGCCGAGCTTGCCGAAACCGCGCCGTCCGCACTGGCGGAACCCGCCCCAGCACCGGCATCACGCCGCTCCTCGAGCGACCGCAACCGCAGGTATTCGTCCACCCCGCCGGGCAGGTGCCGCAGCCGGTGGTCGAGAATCGCGTACTGCTGGTCGGTGACACGCTCGATGAAGTACCTGTCGTGCGAGACGACGAGCAGCGTTCCCGGCCAGGAGTCGAGCAGGTCCTCGATGGCGGCGAGCATGTCGGTGTCGAGGTCGTTGGTCGGCTCGTCGAGGATGAGCACATTGGGGGCGTCGAGCAGGATGAGCAGCAGCTGCAGCCGCCGCTTCTGGCCACCGGAGAGATCCTTCACCGGCGTCGACAGCTGAGCGGAGGAGAAGCCCAGCCGCTCGAGCATCTGTCCCGGCGTGAGCTCCTGCGCCTTGGATCCACTGCCGATCGTGTACGTGGT
The DNA here is from genome assembly GCF_054780095.1 of Humibacter ginsengisoli. NCBI lineage: Bacteria > Bacillati > Actinomycetota > Actinomycetes > Micrococcales > Microbacteriaceae > Humibacter > Humibacter ginsengisoli. Next base: position 795,147 of record NZ_BAAGWZ010000006.1, on the reverse strand, counting down.
GCGCAGCCTGCCGAGCACGACGCGCACCGGGTCGTCGAGGTGCTGGTCGAGCTCGTCCATGCGCTGCGTGAGCGAGGCGACCTTGACGGTCTTGCCGCGCTTGACGCGCCCGCTCGTCGGCTCGACCGTGCCGGCGATCAGGCCGAGCAGCGTCGACTTGCCCGCACCGTTGACCCCGAGGATGCCGGTGCGCTCGCCGGGTGCGATGCGCCACTCCACGCCGTGCAGCACCTCACGGTCGCCCGCGTCGGCCGCTTCTCGTGCCGGATACGACACCGAGGCATCCACGAGGTCCACGACCTCCTTGCCGAGCCTCGCCACGGCGAGAGCCTTCAGCGAGACCGAGTCGCGGATCGGCGGCACATCCTCGATCAGGGTGTTCGCCGCGTCGATGCGGAACTTCGGCTTCGACGTGCGGGCGGGCGCGCCGCGGCGCAACCAGGCGAGTTCCTTGCGCGCCAGATTCTGCCGCTTCGCCTCGGATGCTGCGGCCATCCGGTCGCGCTCGACCCGCTGCAAGATGTAGGCCGCGTATCCGCCCTCGAACGGCTCGACGAGGCGGTCGTGCACCTCCCACGTCGCCGTGGCGACCTCGTCGAGGAACCAGCGGTCGTGCGTGACGACGAGCAGACCGCCAGCGCTGGCCGGCCACCGCCGCTTCAGGTGCTCGGCGAGCCACGTGATCGCCTCGACGTCGAGGTGGTTCGTGGGCTCGTCGAGCGCGAGCACATCCCAGTCGCCCGTGAGCAATGCAGCAAGGGCGACGCGTCGACGCTGGCCTCCGCTCAGGGAGCCGATGACGGCATCCCACTGGATGTCCCGCAGCAGTCCCGCGATCACGTCGCGCACGCGAGCGTCGCCTGCCCACTCGTGCTCCGGCGTGTCGCCGACGACGACGCGTGCGACGGTGTGCGCGTCCTCGAGCACGTCGGCCTGATCGAGCACCCCGATGCGGATGCCTCCGCGCACCGTCACCCGCCCGCTGTCGGGCTGCAGACGGCCGGAAAGCATCGCCAGCAGCGACGACTTGCCGTCGCCGTTGCGGCCGACGATGCCGATGCGGTCGCCCTCGTTCACGCCGAGCGAGACGGAGTCGAAGACGACCTTGGTGGGGAACTCGAGATGCAGGGCCTCGGCCCCGAGAAGATGCGCCATGTCGCCTTCAAAGGTAGGCGAGGCATCCGACCGGTGACGCCCGGCGCCTGTGGCTCAGCTGCCCACGCTCGGCAGCCGACCTGTCAGGAACGACGACAGCGATGAGGCGACGCGCTGAGGGTCCTCGAGGTTCGGCGAATGCCCGAGGCCGTTCATCAACTCGATCTGCGCGCCGGAGACGATCCGGTAGTCCTGTGCCGACGCCGGGTCCCATCGAACGTCCCGCTCGCCGAAGATCACCAGCAGTGGCTTGCCGATCGGGACCAGCCGGTCGGGCAGCGATCGCTCGGCGAGATAACCGCGGATGGAGACGGAGACCGCGCCGAAGACCCCGAAGTCGAGTTCGCGGAACTGGTCGACATAGTCCTTCGGAATCGCGAAGCCGGCATGGAAGCCATCCCGCATCGCTTGACGGAGCTGGTCGTCGGTCAGTTCGGTCCAGGATGCGCCGCGAAGGTCGACTTCCTCGGCGATGTAGGCACGCATGTGCGGCCCGGTGTCGATCAGCGCGAGTGCCGACACCAGGTCCGGCCGCTGTTCTGCCAGCCCGGTCGCGAAGACACCGCCGCTGGAGTGACCGACGACCGTTGTCGGGCCCGCATCGAGCTGGTCGAGGACGCCGCCTACGCGCCGGGCCACGACCGATACGTCGTAGCTCGCGCCGTGCGGCAGTGTCGAACGCCCGCATCCGGGAAGGTCGATGCGGATGACTCGATGAGCCGGAACCAGCAGCGGAAGCAACGGCTCCCACGATCGCGCCGATGCCGCGGTGCCATGAAGGAGAAGCAGGGGATCGGCATCGGGCGGGCCGTCCTGATAGACAGCGAAGTCGATTCCGTCGACGGTGAGAACGCGATCGTCTGCCGACAGCGAGTGAAGGCCGGAGCCACCGGCGACGGCGGTCTCGGAGGGATTCGAGGGGTATTCAGTCATGCTGCCAGCGTCGCTGAGCACGTGCGCCCTGGCTTGTACGAATGTTCCGCGCCTACCATGGCGGGCATGGCCGGCGACGGATTGCTGTGGGATGTCAGCTCCCCGTCGCGCCCGATCCGGCTTGCCGGTGTGCAGGCGGCAGGATTCACCGACCGCGGGATCACGCCTCCGCAGTTGCGGCTCATCCCGCATCCGGCCGTGACCCTGATCCTGGTCTTCGGAGGCGCGCTCGCCGTGGACGACCCTGCAGGCGGGCGGCTGCGCGGCAGCTTCATGCTGGCACCCGGGTACGGCCGGGTGCTCCGGGCACGGCAACTGGAATCGTTCAGTTGCCTGCAGATTCGGTTGTCACCCGCCGTCGCCAGGGCCGTGATCGGCGATGCGGTCGGCGCGCTCGACGGCGCCGTGCAACTCGACGACTTGTGGGGTCGAGACGCCGAGCCGCTCACGTATCGGCTCGGTGATCTCCGTGATTGGGAGTCCCGATTCGCTCTGGTGGAACGTTGGCTCGGGGAACGAGTCTCGACGGGTGTCGCCACGACGCCCGAGGTGGCGTGGGCGTGGCAGCAGATCGCGGAGTCACACGGCTCTGTGCGAGTCGATCGACTCGCGACAGAGCTCGGATGGAGTCGCAGACAGCTGTGGGCCCGCTTCCGATCGCAGGTCGGGCTGACCCCGAAGAGCGCGGCCAAGCTCGTTCGTTTCGACCATGCCGTTCACCGGCTCGCCGTTGGGCAGGCACCGGCGACAGTGGCCGCGGAGGCCGGCTTCAGCGATCAGTCGCACCTTCACCGGGACGTCGCCGCGTTCACCGGCCTGACCCCATCCACGGTCGGCGGCGAGCCGTTCCTGGCCGTGGATGACGTCGCTTGGGGGTGGCCCGGGCGGTAGCGCCCGACGCTACGCGGCCCGCTCGATGCGCACCACCACCGACTTCGACGCGGGAGTGTTGCTCACCTCCGCCGTCGCATCCAGCGGAACGAGCGGGTTCGCCTCCGGGAAGTATGCGGCGGCGCATCCTCTGGCGGTGGGGTACGACACGAGCCGGAACCCGCGGATCACCCGGTCGACGCCGTCGTCGTACTCGCTGTGCACGTCGACGCGTTGCCCGTCCTGCAAGCCCAGCTCGGCGATGTCGAGCGGGTTCACGAACACCACGTCGCGACCCTTCTTCACACCCCGGTACCTGTCGTTCAGGCTGTAGATCGTCGTGTTGAACTGGTCGTGCGCCCGCACCGTCTGCAGCAGCAGGCGCCCCGGCGGGCACTGAACGTACTGCAACTCGTTCAGCGTGAACTTGGCCTTGCCGGTGTCGGTGGGGAACGTGCGCGAGTCGCGCGGACCGTGCGGCAGCACGAATCCGCCCTCCTGCCGGATCTTGACGTTGTAGTCGTCGCATCCGGAGCAGACGTTGGCGATGTGATCGCGGATCCGGTCGTAGTCGGCCTCGAACCCGCCCCAGTCGACCTCCACCTTGTCGCCGAGCGTTGCCCTGGCCAGCCGCGTGATGATCGAGATCTCCGACAGCAGGTTCGGCGATACCGGATCGACCTTGCCCCACGACGGATGCACGGCGCACACGGTGTCCTCGACAGAGACGAACTGCTCGCCGGATGCCTGCATGTCGATCTCGGTTCGCCCCATAGTGGGCAGGATGATCGCCTCGCGTCCCACGACGGCGTGCGATCGGTTGAGCTTCGTCGACACCTGCACGGTCAGCTCCGCCTTCTGCACAGCCGACTCGGCGGCATCCGTGTCGGAGATCGCGGCGACAAGGTTGCCGCCGAGCGCGAACCAGACCTTGATGCGTCCTTCGCCGAGCGCGCGGATGCCGTCGACGCTGTCGACTCCGTTCTCGCGCGGCGGGTCGAAGTGGAACTCGTTCTGCAGCTTGTCGAGGAACGCGGGCGGCATCTTCTCCCAGATGCCCATCGTGCGGTCGCCCTGCACGTTGCTGTGCCCGCGGATCGGGGATGCCCCGGCGCCGGGCTTGCCGATGTTCCCGCGCAGGAACAGCAGGTTCATGATGTCTTTGATCGTGGCGACGGCGCGCTTGTGCTGCGTGAGTCCCATCGCCCAGGTGATGATCACCCGGTCGGCCTTCATGTACCGATCGGCGAGCTTGTCGATCTCTGCGCTCGTGAGACCGGTCGCCTTGAGCACCTCTGCCTCGTCAAGCGACCGCAGGCTCGCGGCGTACTCGTCGTATCCCTGGCAGTAGCGGTCGATGAAGTCGTGGTCGAGCACGGTGCCTGGGGCGGCATCCTCCGCCTCGATCACGCGCTTCGCCACGGCCTGCGCGAGCGCCTGGTCGCCGCTCAGCCTGATCTGCAAGAAGTCGTCGGCCAGTCCGGTGCCCTCGCCGATCCAGCCGCTCACCTTCTGCGGGTTCTTGTACCGCATCAGCCCCGCCTCCGGCAGGGGGTTCACGGCGACGATCTTCGCGCCCGCCTCCTTCGCCTCCTCGAGTGCGGTGAGCATCCGTGGATGGTTCGTTCCCGGGTTCTGCCCCATGATCACGATCAGGTCCGCCTTGGCGAAGTCGTCGTACGTCACGGTGCACTTTCCGACGCCGATCACCTCGCCGAGCGCGGCACCGGTGGATTCGTGGCACATGTTCGAGCAGTCGGGGAGGTTGTTGGTGCCGTACGCGCGCGCGAACAACTGGTACGCGAACGCAGCCTCGTTCGACGTGCGCCCGCTGGTGTAGAACGCGGCCTGGTCGGGGGAGTCGAGCGAGTTCAGCTTGTCGGCGATGATGCGGAACGCCTCGTCCCAGCCGACGGGCACGTAGCGGTCGCTGTCCGCGGCCTTGTAGACGGGCTCGACCAGTCGCCCCTGCATGCCCAGCCAGTACTCCGACTTCTGCAGCAGCACTGGAATCGGATGCTCGGCCCAGAACGAGGTCGGAACCGTTACCGGCGTCGCCTCCCAGGTGACCGCCTTCGCGCCGTTCTCGCAGAACTCGGCGATCTTGCGGTGCGAGGGGTCGGGCCACGCGCAGCTCATGCAGTCGAAGCCGTCCTTGTGGTTCATCGACGTCAGCAGCTTCGCCGCGCGCGACGGACCCATCTCACGGACGGCCGGCCCGACCGAGTGCATGATGCCGGGGATACCCGCCGCCCAGTGCTTGGGATGCGAGATCTCCAGGTGCTCCGAGTCGTCGACCTTACGCTCGCTGAGATGCTCGTCCTGATGCGCCGTCTTGTGCTCGCTGCGGGCCTCGTGGATCGTCATGCCGCACTTCCTTCCGTCTGCGCCGGCCTTCTCTCCTGCGCCGGCACGACCCGCTGGGTCCCGGCGTACACCACCATGGATTCTCCGCGCAGGAATCCGACAACGCTCATGCCCGTCTCGATCGCGAGCTCGACGGCGAGCGACGACGGAGCCGAGACGGCAGCCAGCATCGGGATGCCCGCCATGAGCGCCTTCTGCGTCAACTCGAAGCTCGCCCGGCCAGAGACCATGAGCACAGTTCCGGTCAGCGGCAGCAGGTCGTGGGTGAGCGCCCAGCCGACGACCTTGTCGACGGCGTTGTGCCTGCCCACGTCCTCACGCACCACGAGCAGCTCGTCGTCGGCGACCCGGTACAGCCCTGCGGCGTGCAGGCCGCCGGTCTTCTCGAATACGTCCTGGGCTGCACGAAGCCGGTTAGGCAGCTCCGCGAGCGTCTCCGCTGAGACGCGGAGCGGGTCATCCTGCACCCGGAAGGCGGATGTCGTGCGCACCGCGTCGATGCTCGCCTTCCCGCACAGCCCGCACGAGCTCGTCGTGAAGAACGCTCTGGCCAGCTCGGGTGCCGGCGGCGCGACACCGGGTGCGAGCGTCACGTCGAGCACGTTGTACGTGTTGTCGACGCCGGCGTCGCCCGCGCAGAACCTCGCGGAGGCGAACTGCTCGCCACGGCTGATGACGCCCTCGGAGACGAGAAACCCTGCGGCGAGTTCCACATCGTGCCCCGGCGTGCGCATCGTCACGGCGAGCGAGCGTCCGCCGACACGGATCTCGAGTGGTTCCTCGACGACGAGGGTGTCCTCGCGCCTCGTGATGCCGGCGCCGAGTGTCAGCCGGGCGACTCTCCGTCGGGTCGTGACTCTGCCCATATTTCAGGAATACGCCGGTGGCCCCGCGATCGCAACACGGCCGGCGGCGCTCACCGGCCGCTCCTGGAGGTCGTCAGCCGCCGATGTACGACATCTCGACCTTGCGGCCGTGCGAGGCGATGTCCGGTGTGGCGGATGACCGCAGTTGCGAGTACCGGTCGTCGCGGTTCGACCAGAGGCCGGTGAGCGCAGACTTCAGTTCGCCGTCGCCCGCGCCGCTTCGAAGCAGGGCTCGCAGATCCGTGCCCTCGCTGGCGAACAGGCAGGTGTAGAGGCGCCCGTCGGCCGAGATGCGTGCCCGGTTGCAGGTGCCGCAGAACGGCTGCGTCACCGACGAGATCACGCCGAATTCTCCCGAACCGTCGAGGTAGCGCCAGCGCGCCGCGGTCTCCCCGGGAGCGGCCGGGGCCACGGGTTCGATCGGATGCACGGCGCCGATGCGTTCGACGATCTCGCGCGAGGGAACCACCTCGTCGAGCCGCCAGCCGTTCGTCGCACCGACGTCCATGTACTCGATGAAGCGCAGCACGTATCCGGTCCCCCGGAAGTGCTCGGCCATCGGCAGCACGTCGTCGTCGTTCTGACCGCGCTTGACGACCATGTTGACCTTGATCGGGCCGAGCCCGACCTCGTGCGCCGCCTCGAGGCCGTGCAGCACGCGCTCGAGCGGGAAGTCCACGTCGTTCATCCGCCGGAACGTGGCGTCGTCGAGCGAGTCGAGCGAGACGGTCACCCGGTGCAGGCCGGCATGCTTGAGCGACTGCGCCTTCACCGCCAGTGCGGAGCCGTTCGTCGTCATCGCGATGTCGAGCGGGGAGCCGTCCGTCGTGCGCAGCACGGCGAGCATCCCGATGAGTTCCTCGATGCCGCGGCGCAGCAGAGGCTCGCCTCCGGTGAGACGCACCTTGCGCACGCCGAGTTCGGTCCCGATCCGCGCCACCCGCACGATCTCCTCGAACGTGAGCAGCTCCGCCCGGGGCATGAACACGTAGTCGCGACCGAAGATCTCGCGCGGCATGCAATACACGCAGCGGAAGTTGCACCGATCGGTGACCGAGACGCGCAGATCGGTGAGCGGACGCCCGAGACGATCGGCCGGGAGCCCGGTCGAGGGGAGACGGAGGGCACGCGGCTCGCCGTCGCGATGAAGCGTGTTCGTCACGGCGTGCTCCTTCGACTCGAGTGGTCGTGATGCCGGGTCGGGAACGGCCTGCCATGGGCGATTCCCTCGCTTCGAGGGTAGTCGTGCCGCCGCACGCGGCAGTCCCTTGAAGTTGTCTGGGAACAGGGTCACTATGAGATGGAGGGGAACTGAGTAGAAGAAGGTTCACCATGCATTTCGCAGTGTCGATGTTCCCACCTCTGGCACTCGGATTCTTCGGCCTCGGCACCGGCTACCTGATCTACGGACCACAGGAGCTGTTGGGATGGCCTAAGCGCGACGAACGCGTCGACCGAGCGACCGGCGTGTGGGGCATCTGGATGCCCGGCTTCTGTCAGCTCGTCACCGGGATCATCCTCTTCATCGGTTTGAGCTGGTTCCAAGTGTTCAAGGGCGCGCCGCTGTACATGGCCGCGCTCGCGTTCTCCGCATACGGCATCCACTGGTTCGCCATCGGCTACAACCGTTACCGGGGAAGCGACCCGAGGCCGAACGCCGGCATGTCCGTCGCGTTCTTCATCATCTCCGTCACCGGCCTCATCGTGTTCTTCGCGGCGGGCGACTGGGCGGTCGGGCTGCTGTTCGTCGGCCTGGCGCTGATCTACGCGTCGGACTTCTTCGCCTCCATCGGGGTGACCCTGGGCGAGCGAGCACTCGGGTTCTGGCACCTCGTCACGGGGCTGTGGCTGATGTACCTGATGATCTCCGTGGCGCTCGATTTCTCCCTCGGCTGGCACCTCGTCAACTGAATACACGCCCATCCGACTCGGTCACCCGAATCCGGTCAACCCGAACGGGCAGTCCGGCAAAGGCCACCGTCCGCCGTCGGCACACATTCCCCTCGTGCCGACGACGGCGGCGTGCCGCATTGCGTGCAGATCCCGGATCGGCGACCCGCTTTACGAGGCGGCGGCCACGACGGCGCCGAACGCAACCATCTCGAGTAGCCGACTGCGGCGCCGGGCGGGGACCGGCGCGCAATAGGCTCAGATGATTCCGAGGGCGAGCATCGCGTCGGCCACCTGGGTGAAGCCGGCGATGTTCGCCCCCACCGCGTAGTTGCCCGGGGCGCCGTACTCGTCGGCGGTCGCTAGGCACCGGTCGTGGATGGATCGCATGATCTCGGCGAGTCGCTCCTCGGTGTATTCGAACGTCCACGAGTCCCGCGAGGCGTTCTGCTGCATCTCGAGCGCGCTCGTGGCGACTCCTCCCGCGTTGGCGGCCTTGCCCGGTGCGAAGGCGACACCGGCGTCGCGCAGCGAGCGGATGGCATCCGGCGTCGTGGGCATGTTGGCGCCCTCGGCCACGATGCGGCAGCCGCCGGCGATGAGACGCGCCGCGGCGGACCCGTCGAGTTCGTTCTGCGTGGCGCAAGGGAGTGCGATGTCGCAGGCGACGTCCCAGATCGAGCCGCCCTGCACGTAGTGAACGGATGCTCCGCGCCGCTGCGCGTACTCGCTCACCCTGCCCCGGTGGCCGTTCTTGATCTCCTTGAGCAGGTCGAGGTCGATTCCGGCCTCGTCGATGATGTAGCCGTCGGAGTCCGAGCAGGCGATCGCGATGCCGCCCAGCTCGTGCACCTTCTCGATGGCGTAGATCGCCACGTTGCCGGACCCTGAGACGACGACCCGCTTGCCCTCGAAGGAGTCTCCGGATGCCTTCAACATCTCGTCGACGAAGAACACGGCACCGTAGCCGGTCGCCTCCGTGCGCACCTGGGACCCGCCCCAGGTCAGGCCCTTGCCGGTCAGCGTGCCGGACTCGTACCTGTTCGTGATGCGCTTGTACTGCCCGAACAGGTAGCCGAGCTCACGGCCCCCGACGCCGATGTCGCCGGCCGGAACATCGGTGTGCTCGCCGATGTGGCGGTACAGCTCGGTCATGAACGACTGGCAGAACCGCATCACCTCGGCGTCGGACTTGCCTTTCGGGTCGAAGTCGCTGCCGCCCTTTCCGCCGCCGATCGGCAGACCGGTGAGCGAGTTCTTGAAGATCTGCTCGAAGCCGAGGAATTTCACGATGCCCAGGTACACGCTCGGGTGGAAGCGCAGTCCGCCCTTGTACGGCCCGAGCGCCGAGTTGAACTCGACCCGGAAACCGCGGTTCAGCTGCACGTGCCCGGCGTCGTCGGTCCACGGCACGCGGAAGATGATCTGCCGCTCCGGCTCGCACAGGCGCCGGATGACCTCGGCGTCCGCGTACTCCGAATGCTTCGCCACCACCGGCCCGAGACTCTCGAGCACCTCGCGCACCGCCTGGTGGAACTCGCGTTCTCCAGGATTGCGGCGCACGACCTCGTCGAAGACCGTCAGCAGGTTCGGGTAGAGTTCGGGCACGGAGGTCTCCAATCAAGGTGGGAGCGAGGAACGGCCGACGCGGGCGAGCGCGCCCGACGCAGGGACGACGTCGGCGGCGACCCCGACAGCCTACCGCCGCCTGAGAGGACGCTCAGGTTGACCGGTGCGCAGACTACGCGGCCCGTTCCGCCCTTGCCCTGGCGACCACGCGCCCTCTGGCCGATTCCGGGAACGTCGACAGCAGGTAGCGCACCTGCTCGGCGTCGACATCCGCTCCGAAGAGCTCGGTGTTCGGCTCCATGCGGATGCCCTCGGCGAGCGGCCCGGCCACGACGGCGTCGAACCCCAACGCGTCGACGATGCCGACGACAGCGGCGACGTCCTCCTCGCGATCTCCCGCGACCGCGATGGCCTTGCGCCCCTCGGCGTCCTTCGGACGCGTCTCCTCCTCCAGGTCGTGGTAGCCGACGTGGTTGAACGCCTTGACCACTCGCGATTCGGGCAGGAACCGCTGCACGATCTCGCTGGTCGACGTGAGCGGATCGTTGAGGTCGTCGCGGATGCCGTCGACCTCCCACCAGTAGTTCATGGCGTCGATGACGAGCTTGCCGCGCAGCGCGTCGGCCGGCAGCGTCTCGTGCTTGCCCAGCGGCAGGGCGAGGATGACGGCATCCGCTCCTTCCGCCGCCTCCGCCGCGCTGACGGCACGGGCACCCGGCACGAGAACGTCGACGATGAGAGCGATCTTCGCCGCGTCGCCGGAGCCGGCGATGAGCACGTCGTAGCCGGCGGCCACCGCGAGTCTCGCCAGCACGGTGCCGAGTTTGCCGGCGCCGAGGATGCCGATCGTGCGGATGCCTGTTTCCGTCTCCTCGCGCTCGCTCACGCCCCTATTGTCGCGCGTCGCTCTCTGCCATGCCGGGCCCGTCATGCCGAGGGCGACGTGCGGTCGGTGACCGCGTCGCCGGCGTCCGGAAGCCGACGCAGCCTGCTGAGCGGGGAGAACACGACGATGCCGCAGCCGAGAAGCCCGCAGACGCAGCCGACCCACATCGTCGGCACGACGCCGATCCATGCGCCGAGAGCACCGGTGACGACGCCGCTGATCGGAATGACACCCCACACCACGAACCGGATCGACGCGTTCATGCGCCCGAGCAGCGGGGGAGGGCAGATGCGCTGGCGGAACGACACCTGGGCGACGTTGTAGACGACGACGGCGAACATCAGGAAGAACTCGCCCACCACGAGCAGCGGCACCGCACCGAACGCGACCGCGGATTTCGGAACGAGCGCGGCCAGCGGCACCAGGAACACGGCGACGCCGCTCACCAGCGCGGCCACGACGATGACGCGACCCTCACCGATCCACCGTGACAGCGCCGGCGAGCCGACCGCGCCCAGGATGCCGCCCACGGCACCGACCGCGGCCATCGCACCGTAGACGGCGGGCGAGAGCCCGAGCGTGCGCAGAACGAAGATCGACAGCAGCGTCGTCACGAAGCCCTCGAACAGGTTGAACGACGCGGTCATCATGGTGATGCGTCGCAGCAGCGAATTGCCGAACACGAACTTCAGTCCCTCGGCGATGTCGCGCACAAGGGACGAGTGCTCCGTCTTCTCGTGCCGCGGCTCGGGATCCCTGATCGAGGCGACGAACCCGAACGAGAACAGATAGCCGATCGAGGTGGCCAGCACCACCAGCGGCGGCGGCATGATCGCCAGCAGCCCCCCGGATGCCGCCGGTCCGCCCACACGTGCCACCTGCGCGCTGGTCTCGAGCCCCGAATTCGCAGCCGTCACCTGCCGTGACGGCACGATGCGCGGCACGTAGCTCTGGTACGTGACGTCGAAGAACACCGTCGCACCGCCCACCACGGCGCCGACCACATAGAGGTACCAGATCTGCAGCAGGCCGAGCCACCACAGCAGCGGAATGGATGCCAGCGCAAGCGCGCGCACGAGGTCGGCCGTCATCATCACGCGGCGCTTGCGCATCCGGTCCACCCACGCGCCGACCGGCAGCCCAATCACGAGGAACGCGAGCGTCTCCGCGGCGCTGAGCAGACCGACCTCCTGCGCCGTGGCATCCAGGACCAGCACGGCGAGCACCGGAATGGCGAAGGTGCCGACCTGCTCGCCGGCCTGGCTGAGCGTCTCGCCCAACCAGAGCCGCAGGTATGTCGGATTGCGCCAGACGGATCGCGAGGCGACTACCTCGTCGGCGGTGTCGCGCGGGTCGGTGGTGTCGCGCACCCGCTCACTCTAATGACACGTTCGTCCTGTCTGAAGCGGCCGAGGAGGGCGAGAACGCCTGGATTCCCAGCACCGAGAGCAGTCGCAGCTTCTCCTCGGCGTCGCCGCCCGAGGCGGTGAGCACGAGCAGTGCCTGGCCCTGGTCCTCGGTGAAGAGCACCTGGCAGTCCAGCTCGATGGGACCGACCTCCGGATGCACCAGCACCTTGTGGTCCTCGAACCGCTTCGCGACCTCGTGCCGGTCCCACAGGTCGGCGAACTCGTCGCTCACCCGCTGAAGTTCGTGCACGAGCTCGCCCGCCCTCGACTGCGCGCCCATCGCTCCGTACGCGGCACGCAGGCTGGCGACCAGAGCGCGACTCTGCCTGTCGCGGTCGTGGGCGGGATACAGCATCCGTTCGGTCTGCGGATGTCTGAACCACCGGTAAACATCGCTGCGCTCCCAGCCGGTGAGCGCGCTGCGATCGCCGAAAAGCGCGTCGGCCATCCGGTTCTGCACGAGCGTCTCGCCGAGGGCGGAGATCACAAGCGCGGGGGAGTCGTCGAGTCGATCGAGCACCCTCAGCAGAGCGGGTGCGACGTGTGCTCCGGTGGAGACCTGATCCGGGATGCCGTGGCCCGCCATACGGTAGAGGTAGTCGCGCTCGTCCCGGCTGAGCCGCAGCGCACGGGCGAGGGATGCCAGCATCTGCTCGCTCGGCTGCGGTCCGCGCTGCTGCTCGAGGCGGGTGTAATAGTCCACCGACATCGCCGCCAGTTGCGCGACCTCCTCGCGGCGCAGCCCCGGGGTACGGCGTCGCGGTCCCTCCGGAAGGCCGACGTCGTGCGGCGTGAGCTGTCCGCGACGGCGGCGGAGGAACTCGGCGAGGGCTGCGGCATCCATGCGTCCATCTTGCTCGACCCCGCAGAGCCGCATCCAGGGATCGGCGATCCCCCGATAACCGCTCTCTGCCGCGCTTGGCAGCCCCGTTCCACGCTGGAGGCATGAACATCACCGGAAACACCGTCTTCATCCCCGGCGCGACCAGCGGAATCGGCCTCGCGCTCGCCATCGCCCTGCAGGAGCGCGGCAACGACGTCATCGTCGGAGGCCGCCGCGCCGAGCTGCTGGAGAGCATCCGTGCAGAGCATCCCGGCATTGACACGGTTCAGCTGGACACGGCTGACCCGCGGAGCATCCAGGATGCGGCTGACCGCGTTCTGACGGCGCATCCCGACCTGAACGTGCTCATCACGATGGCCGGCATCATGCGCATCGAGGACTGGCATTCGGCAGCCGGCTTCATCGAGACGGCGGAGGCCACGGTCACGACGAACCTGCTCGGCCCGATCCGGCTGATCGGCGCCTTCATCGAGCACCTTCAGAAGAGACCGGATGCCGTCATCATGACCGTCTCGTCCGGCCTCGGCTTCGTCCCCCTCGCCGTCACTCCCAGCTACAACGCCACCAAGGCGGCGGTCCACCAGCTCAGTGAAAGCATCAGGCTGCAGCTGGCCGACACCGGTGTGCAGATCATGGAACTCGTGCCGCCGGCTGTGCGTACCGGCCTCGTGCCCGGTCAGGAGGACAGCGAGTTCGCCATGCCGCTGGACGACTACGTGGCCGAGGTGATGCAGCTCATTCAGACGCAGCCGGATGCCCGCGAGATCCAGGTGCAGAACGTCAAGTTCCTGCGCTACGCGGAGGCACGCGGCGAGTACGACTCTGTGGTCGCGACGCTGAACCGGCTCGACCCGCACGCCCGCGGCGCAGCAGCGGAAGAGTCCGCCGCCTGATCCTGCCCGTTCTCGATCAGCCGGCCGGTGCCGACAGGTAGCGGTAGCTCGTCGCCTGCCGGAACCCCAGTCCGTCGTACAACCGTCGCGCGACCGCGTTCGAGGCCATCACCTGAAGCCAGAGCGCGGTCGTGCCCCGGCGTGCGGCGTGCTCCAGTAGCGTCGCGATCACGGCCCGTGCGTGTCCGCGGCCACGGGCATCGGGCCGTGTGGCGAGCGCGTAGAGGCCGCCCCAGTGCACCCCGTTCTGCTCCACGAGCGCGAGCCTGCCGACGGATGCCGCACCGCGCGCATCCCGCACCGTCGCGTAGAGCGCGGGACCGCTGGTGAGGATGCGCCGCGCGACCTCGAGCTCCGGCTCGCCACCGCGCCCGTCGACCTCCCACCACACAGCGAGCCACTCGGCGTCGGGTTCCGCGCTCATGGTGGCATTCGTTCCAGACGCCGGCGCTGCGGCGCTGCTCAGCGCTCCGGCCACGGTGTGCAGTCGCGCGGCGAGCAGCGGCGTCTCGCTGTCGGCGACGTAGCCCCGCGCGAGCAGCCTCGAAGCGAGAGCAGCGTCGGCATCCGTGATCTGGAATGTGGATGGCAGCCCGCGCTCGCCGTACCAGCGCTCCACGACCGTGATCGCGGCGGCTTCGTCGGCGACCTCTCGCACCGGATACACCGAGTTCGCACGCCGTGTCACGCCGTGCGAGAAGCGGGCGATCCATCCGATCGATCCGGCTGCGGTGTCCATTGCGGTGTCGGGTGCGGCCTTGATGACGCGGCGTTCGAGCGATTGCCATCCGGCATCCGCGAGCGCCGCCCAGTCGGCCCTCAGCGCCGTGTCGGTGAAGGGGGAATCCATCCGTGCACGGTATCGCGGCTCTGCCGCTCATCGCCTCACGCATGGCAGGCCTCCGGCTCCGTTCACGCATGCTGCGATTGGTATACCGCGGCCGTCGGTGATACGGTGACCCGCATGAGAACCCGCTGGTATGCGTATTTCGCGTTGGCTCTGGAGGAGCCGACGGTCGGGATGCGCTGACCAGCAGACTTCTCCAGAGCCAACGGGCAGGATCCGCAAGGATCCTGCCTTTCGTCTTAACCGGCGAGTTGGCCTGGCAGAGGCCTCTCGCTGAAAACCGAGAGGACCAGCCATGAATCCGCCAGCACATCCGGCCATCCGGAACACCCACGAGCCGGCCCCGGCAGTCGCGACGCAGTCACGGCATGCCCAGACGGGGCAAACGCCGAGCACCTCGAACACGAGAGTCGTCGCACTGGAACCGCTGCCCACGCCCGCCGAGGTTCGCGCAGAACTGCCGCTGAGCGCGGATGCCGCGTCCCTCGTCGCCCGCAGCCGTCGCGAGATCGAGGCCGTGCTGCGCGGCGACGACCCGCGGCTGCTCGCGGTCGTCGGCCCCTGCTCCGTGCACGACCCGGATGCCGCCCTCGACTACGCGCGGCGCCTCGCGGTCCTCGCGCGGGAGCACGGCGACGACCTCCTCGTCGTGATGCGCGTCTACTTCGAGAAGCCGCGCTCGACCGGCGGGTGGAAGGGCCTCATCAACGATCCGCACCTGGACGGCACGCACCGCGTCGCCGAAGGCTTGCGCATGGCGCGGCGGTTGCTCATCGACATCCTCGAGCTCGGGCTGCCGGTCGGATGCGAGTTCCTGGAGCCCACGAGCCCGCAATACATCGCGGATGCCGTCAGCTGGGGAGCGATCGGCGCCCGCACCACCGAGAGCCAGATCCACCGTCAGCTCGCCAGCGGTCTCTCCATGCCGATCGGTTTCAAGAACGCGACGGACGGCGACGTGCAGGTCGCGGTCGACGGCTGCACGGTCGCCGCCCAGCGGCACGTGTTCTTCGGCGTCGACGACGACGGGCGAGCGGCCCTGGTATCCACGAGCGGGAACGACGCGGGTCACGTCATCCTGCGTGGCGGCCGGGGCGCCCCCAACTACGACACGTCGAGCGTGGAGCACGCCGCGGGCCTGCTCGCGCGAGCCGGACACACGCCGCTTGTGGTCGTCGACGCCAGCCACGGCAACAGCGGGAAGAGCCACGTGAGGCAGGCATCCGTGCTGCGCGAGCTCGCCGACCAGGTTCGTGCCGGCGACCCGATCGCGGGTGTCATGGCCGAGAGCTTCCTCGTGCCGGGCAACCAGCCGCTGACGGACGCCGGACGTGACGGCCTCGTCTACGGTCAGAGCATCACGGATGCCTGCATCGGCTGGCAGGAGACGGCCGAACTGCTCGACGTGCTCGCGTCGGCCTCACACGACAGGCATCAGATGGCGATGGTCGGTGCGGACGGCTGATAGCCGCGCACCTCGTGGTGCAGCCGCTCCATCGTCTCGTCGAGGTGAGCGGCGGTCTCGGCCGCCTCGGTCAGGCCGTCGATCAGATGCTGAGGCACCTGCGCGTCGTATTTGTAATACGTCTTGTGCTCGAGGCTGGCCCAGAAGTCCATCGCGATGGTGCGGAACTGCACCTCAACGCGCACCTGCTCGGGGCCGCCGGAGAGGAACACGGGTACCTCGAGGATGACGTGCAGGCTGCGGTATCCGTTCGGCTTCGGGCGGGCGATGTAGTCCTTCACCTCGAGCACGGTGATGTCGTCCTGCGACGTCAGCAGCTCGACGATGCGGTACACGTCGCTGACGAAGCTGCAGATGACACGTACGCCCGCGATGTCCGACAGGCCTTCCCGAATGGAGTCGAGGTTGAAATCGACGCCCTTGCGGGCAGCCTTCTCCAGCACGCCCTCGATCGTCTTGACCCGGCACGAGATGCTCTCGATCGGGTTGTATCCGGCGGTGAGGTTGAACTCCTCGCGCAGGATGTCGAGCTTGGTCTCCACCTCGGAGACGCCGAACTTGTACCGCATCAGGAAGCGGGTGATCTCGTCGCGCAGCGCCGTCAGGTCGGAGAGCGTTCCGCTGTCTGCGCGTTCGAGCAGCTCGAGCGTGCGGGCGCTGAGCAGCGGGCGTGCCACATGCTGTGGTTCCACGGCGGTCATGCCTGCGACGCTATCCGTGCCGACTTGGGGAGTCGTGTGAACTCGGTCTTAGTCCGTCTCGATGCCCGTTCATCGCCCCGTAGAAGCGCGCGGAAACTCCTCAGTTCCTCAGTCGAAGTCGAGGCTGAGCTTGCGCAGCAGGCCGGCGAGCCGCGTCTGCTCGTTCGCGGGAAGGGTGCGGAGCAGTTCCGCTTCCGCGTCGACGAGCCGCGTGATGGCGGCATCCACCCGGGTGAGTCCTTGCGGCGTCATCCGCACCAGGATGCCTCTCCCGTCATGCGGGTCGGTCTGCCGCTCAACCAGCCCGCGCTCCACGAGCCGGTCGATGCGGTTCGTCATGGTGCCCGAGGAGACCAGCGTCTGGGTGAGCAAAGCCTTCGGACTCAGCCGGTACGGGTCTCCGGCGCGCCGGAGCGCGGAGAGCACGTCGAACTCCCACAGCTGCAGATCGGAGCGCCCGAAGGCACCGCGGCGCGCACGATCCAGGTGCTTGGAGAGCCGGTCCACCCGGGAGAGCACCTGCAGCGGGGCGAAGTCGAGGTCGGGGCGCTCGCGCTCCCAGGCGTCGACGATCCGGTCCACCTCGTCAGCGTGCTCCGCCATCCCTCCATTATCCGTGGCCCGAATGCCCAGCCACGGCACCCGCGGTCGTCATCCTGCCTCCGCCCGTCGCCCTCCCACACCGAGAAGTCAAGAAATGCCCTCCTCCTTCGCTCACCATCGCAGTTTTCGACTTTTCGACGGATGTGGCGGGTCGCCGCAGTGATCGCGCAGTTTTCGAGAGGCGCCGGCGGGAAGCGGTTGCCTAGCCTGGAGGACATCCGGATCCAGAATGACCGGAACGTGAATCGAGGAGCGTAAGGCCATGGCCACGTCGCAGAAGACCCAGAAGACATCGTCGAAGCCCCAGTTCACGGCGGACGAACGAGCCGCGATGAAGGAGTACGCCGAGGAGCTGAAGACGAACGCCCGCCGGGGCGGCAAGGCGACAAAGGAGGAGGGCGAGCGCGACCTGCTCGAGAAGATCGCGGCGATGCCCGAGCCCGACAGGTCGGTGGCGACCAGGGTGCACGAGGTCATCACGGAGGCGGTGCCGGACTTCACCCTGAAGACCTGGTATGGCATGCCGGCGTATGCGATCGGCAAGGACACGATCTGCTTCTTCCAGCCGGCGAGCAAGTTCAAGGCGCGATTCTCCACCCTGGGCTTCAGCGACAAGGCGAAGCTCGACGACGGTGACATGTGGCCGATCTACTACGCGCTGAACGAGCTGACGCCCGAGGTGGAGAAGCGCATCGCCGAGCTGGTGCGCAGGGCGGCGGGCTGAGTCACCACGTCTTGACGTGTGCAGGCCCGAAGCTCGCTGGGGTTTCCTGTCCGTGGTTGCCGCATCCAGGGTCGGAGGCGGCAACCACGGACAGGAAAGTGCCCACGGCCCGAGAGTTCCTGTCCGAATGTGTCGTCGCCGCTGTGACTTAGCGACCATTTCGGACGGGAATTCCGGGATCGGCGACATTGGGCGAGGATCATTTTCGCCGCCCGTGCCGACCAGCGGAGCCTCGCGTCTCTGGCAGACTGGAGGGCGCGATCCGCCGTGGTGTAATGGCAGCACGACAGCCTTTGGAGCTGTGAAGTCTAGGTTCGAGTCCTGGCGGCGGAGCTCGCGGTGCACAGGGCGGCGGAGCTAGCGGTGCACAGGGCGGCGGAGTTCGCACATGCCTCCCTCGTTCTATAACAGCAAGAATGCGCTTACCGCGCGGGAACAGGCAGGATTCGCCTGTTCCCACGTGATCTGCCTGTTTTCGGGGCAGGGCCAGTCGGAATTTCAGGCGTCAGGAGTCAGCCGGGTTCTCGAGGGCGGGATTCGGTCGGGAATACTTGTACGGTGACCGATCCGAACCTCGCCATCATCGTGCTCGCCGCAGGGCAGGGCACCCGCATGAAGTCCGCGACACCGAAGTTGCTGCACGAACTCGCCGGGGTGCCCATCGTCAGTCATGTGCTCGCCACGGCCGGCGCGCTCGACTCCGCAGTGGTGCTCGCCGTCGTACGGTACGAGCGCGACCGCCTCGCGGAGGTGATCTCCGCCGAGCTGCCCACCGCGGTCATCGTCGACCAGGACGAGGTGCCTGGCACCGGTCGTGCCGTCGAGCAGGCGATCGCGGCGCTTCCCGCTGATTTCTCCGGTGAGGTGCTGGTGCTTAACGGCGACGTCCCGCTTCTGGATGCCGAGACCCTGCTTGACCTCGTCTCCCGCCACCGCGCGAGTGGAGCAGGCGCCACCGTGCTGAGCAGCATCGTCCAGGATGCCGCGGGTTATGGCCGCATCGTGCGCACGGACGACGGGTCGCTCGACCGCATCGTGGAGCACAAGGATGCCA
This sequence comes from Humibacter ginsengisoli, assembly GCF_054780095.1. Lineage (NCBI taxonomy): Bacteria > Bacillati > Actinomycetota > Actinomycetes > Micrococcales > Microbacteriaceae > Humibacter > Humibacter ginsengisoli. The sequence goes on along the minus strand of NZ_BAAGWZ010000006.1, from coordinate 776,071 downwards.
CGCCGGAGGAGCACGCGATCGGCGAGATCAACGCGGGCATCTACGTTTTCGGACTGAACGCGCTGCGTGACCAGCTGGCGAACCTCAGCACGGACAACGCACAGGGCGAGAAGTACCTCACCGACGTGATCGCACTGCTGCGGCGAGCGGGAAGCGAGGTGGAGGCAGTGCCCGTCGACGAGCCGTGGAAAGCCGAGGGCATCAACGACCGCGCCCAGCTCAGCGAGGCCGCCGCACGCTTGAACGCTCTGATCGTGCGCGGATGGCAGCTGAACGGCGTCACCGTTCAAGACCCGGCGACGACGTGGATCGACCTGAAGGTCAAGCTCGAGAACGACGTCACGATCCGGCCCGGCACCCAGCTCAAGGGCGCCACGACCGTCGCCCGGGGTGCCGTCGTCGGCCCGGACACCACGCTCGTCGACTGCGAGGTCGGCGAAGATGCGACGGTGAAGCGCGCGGACGCGACGCTCGCGGTGATCGGGGCACGGGCATCCGTCGGTCCCTTCGCCTACCTGCGCCCCGGCACCGTGCTCGATGAGAACGGCAAGATCGGCACGTTCGTCGAGACGAAGAACGCGCACATCGGAGAAGGCAGCAAGGTGCCGCACCTCAGCTACGTCGGCGACACCACGGTGGGGCGCGGCGTGAACCTCGGTGCGGGAACCATCACCGCGAACTACGACGACATCCTCAAGCACCGCACCGAGGTCGGCGATCACGTGCACACCGGTGCTCACAACGTGTTCGTGGCGCCCGTTAGGATCGGAGACGGCGCGAAGACCGGAGCGGGGGCCGTGGTCCGCAAGGATGTCCCGGCAGGAGCACTGGCCTTGAGCGTCGCCCCTCAGCGCAACATCGAGGGATGGGTCGAGAAGAACCGATCGGGCACGGCGGCCGCGGAGGTGGCGGAGCGTGCTCGATCCGCACAGGAAGCGGACGATGGGTCGCAAAGACAAGACGGTTGATCTCGACCGGGAGCGCGGAATAGCACCTGGCATCGTCGCCAAGACGAAGAAGCGACTTGTCGTTGCCGCGGGCATGTCGCACCGCAAGCTTGCTCACGACGTCGCGGTGGCACTCGGAACGGAGCTGGTGCCCACCGAGTACCGCACGTTCGCCTCGGGGGAGATCCTCACCCGGTTCGAGGTGTCGATCCGCGGCTGCGACGTGTTTCTCATCCAGTCGTTCGGGCCGCCGGTCAACGAATGGCTCATGGAGCTTCTGATCATGCTGGATGCCGCCAAGCGGGCATCCGCCAAGCGCATCACGGTGGTCGCTCCCTACTACCCGTATTCGCGGCAGGACAAGAAGGGCCGCGGACGCGAGCCGATCAGCGCCAGGCTCGTCGCCGACCTGCTGAAGACCGCCGGGGCCGACCGGGTGATGAGCGTGGACCTGCATGCTGCGCAGATCCAGGGGTTCTTCGACGGGCCCGTCGACCACCTCTTCGCGAAGCCCGTGCTGCTCGATCACTTCAAGCAGAGCCTGTCGCTCGAGGACCGCGAGAAGCTCACGGTCGTCTCGCCCGACACCGGGCGGGTGCGTGTGGCCGACCAATGGTCGGACAGCCTCGGGGCACCGCTGGCGATCATCCACAAGCGCCGCGACCCGAACGTCGCCAACCAGGTCACCGTGAACGAGATCGTCGGTCGCGTGCGAGGACGGGTGTGCCTGCTGGTCGACGACATGATCGACACCGGCGGAACGATCGTGAAGGCCGCGCAGGCGCTCAAGGAGAACGGTGCGGAGCGCGTCATCGTGGCCGCCACGCATCCGGTGTTCAGCGACCCGGCATCCGAGCGGCTTCAAGATGACTCGATCGACGAGGTCGTCGTCACCGACACCATTCCGGTGCCGGAGGAGAAGCGGTTCCCGAGCCTCACGATCCTGCCGATCGCTCCGCTGCTGGCGCGCGCCATCCACGAGGTCTTCGAGGACGGCTCGGTCACCTCGATGTTCGACGGAGCCGCGTAGCCGCGTCCTACGACGCGGTTCCGGCGAGTCCGTCGAAGAGCACGCGCAAGGTTAAGTCGAAACGCTCGTGCGCATCCCCGGCGGCAAGCTTCTCCGCGTGAGCAACCGTGTTCGGGAAACGGTCGGCCGGCAGCATACGCAGACGTTCGACGATCTCCGCCTTGTTCAGCGACCGCTCGTCGGGGCCGCCGATGGATGCCTGCCTCAGCGACGCCTCCAGGCTGTAGGCGGCGACGTAGAGGTAGGCTGCATCGATCGCCCAGGCCGCGTGCTGCACAGGGATGCCGCCGGCCAGGAGGATGGCGAGCATGCCCTCGTTGATGCGGAGCGTGTCCACGCTGTTCGGCGTGGCGGCGAGTGCCGCTCGTGAGATGCCCGGGTACCGCAGGAACTGATCGCGAAGCTGCTCGCAGACGTCGATGATCTGCGCCCGCCAACGGGTGCGGCTCGGCTTCGGCAGAACGACCTCGGAGCACAGTCGGCCGATCAGCAGGTCGTCGAGATCCGCCTTGTTGCGCATATGGCCGTAGAGCGACGCGGGTCCGGTGTGCAGCGCCGCGGCGAGCCGCCGCATGGTGAGGGCGTCGAACCCCTCCTTCGCCACGAGCGCGAATGCCGTGCTGGCGATCCTGTCGACCGTGATGGGCGTCTTGCGTGATCGTGTGCCGTTGTCCGCCCCGTCGAGGGCAGCGAGTCGGGCCGCCCATCGGTCGCGGGAATCCGAGCTGCTCTGGATGCTCCGGTCTGGCATGGGCTGAGCCTAACAGTTGACGCGAACATCGTTCGCTGATAGAACGGTGTTCGTGTGACGAACACTGTTCGTCGTCTTCTGATGGGAGCATCCATGACCGCCTCGACCCGACCGATCTCCGAGCAGCAGTCGACCTCAAGAGCCGCGTCGCGCGGTCGTTCGCCGCGCTCTCTCGGAGAGGCGTGGATCGCGCTCGCGGGGCTCTCGGCGGTGTTCCTGTTCGAGATGCTCGACAACTCGATCCTCAACGTCGCCCTGCCAACGATCGGGCGCGAACTGCACTCCTCGACGACCGGCCTGCAGTGGGTGACGAGCGTCTACGCCGTCGTGTTCGGGGGTCTCATGCTCGTGTTCGGTGCGATCGCCGACCGGTTCGGCCGTCGCCGCATCATGCTCATCGGGCTCGCGCTCCTTGCCTCGGCCAGTCTCGCGACGGCGTTCGTCGGTACGACAGCCGAGCTGACCGCGGTGCGCGCCGCGATGGGCGTTGCCGCTGCGATGACGACGCCGGGCTCAATGGCGCTGGCGTTCCGCCTGTTCGGCGACGACAAGCTGCGCGTACGCGCCATCACTCTCGTCTCGACTGTCGGTCTCGTGGGGCTCGCTGTCGGGCCCACGGCCGGCGGACTCGTACTCGCCATCGCGCCGTGGCAAGTACTGCTCCTGGTGAACGTGCCTATCGCCATCCTTGCCATGATCGGCATCCGCGTCGGCATTGCCGCCGACGACCCTGGGGAGCTTCATCGCGATCCTGTGGATGCCCCGGGTGCCGTGCTGGGCACGCTCACGATCGTGTTCGCCCTCGTCGCCCCGACGCTCTTCGTGGACGACGGTGCTGCGTCCTGGATGCCGTGGGCCGCCACGGCCGGGGCGCTCCTGTTCGCCGCGCTCTTCGTCGGGCAGGAGCGCCGCGCTCGTCACCCGCTCATCGATCTCGGCCTCATCGCCCGTCCACTGGTCTCCAGCGGGCTCGCGTTCAAGGCGGCCGCGGGCCTCGCCACCGCCGGTCTCGGATACCTGGTCACGCTTCAGCTGCAGCTCCAGTGGGGATGGCCGCCCGCCCTTGCCTCGCTCGGCATGCTGCCTCAGGTCGTCGTGCTTCTCGCCGGTGGTGCTTTCGTCGAGCCGTTGGTGCGGTGGGTGGGCCTGCGCCGAGCCGCCTGGCTGAGTGCGACCGCCGTGGTGACCGGTCTCGCCGTCTATGCGGCGTTGAACCGATCCGGGTACGTCTGGATCGCAATCGCCCTTGCGCTCGTCGCGGCAGGACTGCGCGTCGTCGGAGTCGTGGCCGCCACCAATGTGCTGCGCGGCCTGCCAGCGAACCGCACGACGATCGGAGCGGCGCTCACTGACACCGCGACCGAGGTCGCCAACGGCATCGGTGTCGCGGTCACGGGCACCATCCTGGCTGCGGTGTTCGTAGGAAGCATCACGACATCCCGCTGGAATGCCGGCCAGGCTGCCGAGTTCCAGACCGGCGTCACCGTCGGTGGCATCGCGTTGACAGTCACCGCCGCCGCGCTCACCGCATGGGGAATCGTACGTTCGCGCCGCTCCGGCGACCCGACGGAGCCAGTCAGCGCTGGATGAGCGTCGAGGCGATGCCGACCGCGCAGGCCACCAGGGTCGCCAGAGCGAGAAGCGCCATGGGCACGGTGGGGGAGGCCTGCGGCAGCCGATCGTGGTGCCTGCCCCGACCTGCCAGCGCCCGTCCGCGCGCATTGCCGTAGACGACGAACGCGGCAGCCGCGAGCAGGAGCAGAACACCCGTCGCGGTGAGCGGCAGGGCGCCGGACTGCCAGCCGTCGCGCACTGCCAGCAGGCCGTTCACAGCCAGCGCGAGGCACGTGCGCGACCATGACAGCGCGGTGCGCTCGCCCTGCAGCCCGGGATCGCGCAGCGAGTCGGCGCTCACCGGACGCCGCTCATCGCTGGTAGAGGGCGATCAGCACCGTGAGCACGGCGCCCACAGCGAGGATGACGGCCGCGATGAGCGGAACGGCGACCGTGAGCGGAAGCCGCTTGCCGTTTCGCATCGCGATCTCGTTCGCGCGCCAGCGAAGGTAGGCGATCACAGCGAGCACGGTGGCGAGTGCACCGAGCACGACCGCGAGGATGACGATCACCCAGTGCGGTCCAATGCGGGTGGAGAACTCTTCGAGCAGCACACCGCCCGCGAGAATCGCCAGTGCCGTGCGAATCCAGGCGAGGAATGTGCGCTCGTTCGCCAGCGAGAACCGGTAGTCCGGATCTTCGCCGCTCTCTCGCCACTTCGGTTCACGCATGCCGCACCTTCCGTTCGCGCCTGCGTCAAGATTAATGACCCGAAGATGTCGCCGGCTCTCGACGATGATGAGGCGTTACGGATTGACTCGTACGCGCCCGCACCGGCGAGCGCGCTGTCCGCGCCGCTCGCGCGAACGGGTGCCAGGCGCGCGTATCCCCAGCTCGGTCGCTGCCGTGGCACCCGCCACGTCACCATGCCCACGAGGTCTGGGCGCCCTGCAATGGCGAACGCAGCCGCTCTCCCGAAGCAGCTGCGTCCGTGTTGTTACTGGCGATCCGGGTGTTGGTCGTACGACACCGACGCCGTCAGACGCCGCGGAAGAACTCCCGGATGTCCGCTGTCACCTCGTCGGGAAGCTCGAGCGACGCATAGTGCCCGCCCTTCTCGTGTCGGTTCCAGTAGACGATGTTGCTGTTGTCGCGCTCGGCGAGCGCGCGGATCGACTTGAAGTCGTCGGCGAAGACCGAGACACCCGTGCGCGAGGAGTTCACGCGTGGCTCGGCCCCGGAGTGCGCCTCCTCGAAGTGGTAGCGCCCCATCGCGGCCGACGTGTTCGTCAACCACTCGAGTGCCGCTTGCGTGACGACCTGGTCCTTCGTCACGAGACTCGTGCCGTTGCCGAACGACTCGAACAGCTCGTTCCAGGCGAGCTGGCCGATCGGAGAGTCGGATAGAGCGACGGCCAGCGTCTGCGGACGCGACGCGTTGATCGCGTTGTAGCCGCCCACGGACTGGAACCACTTCATGTGCTCGAGGGCCGCATAATCCTCCGGTTGGAGCCGTTCGAACTCCGCCGGGTCGCCTGACGGGAAGGAGAAGAGCTGGAGCACGTGCGAGCCGAGGTATCTGTCGGGTTCGAGAAGGCCGAGCTCACGGCCGATCATGGCTCCCGCATCGCTGCCGTGCTCGCCGTAGCTCTCGTAACCGAGGCGGCGCATGAGCGTGTCGTACGCACGCGCGACCCTGGCCATCGTCCAGCCCCGGTCGACGAGCGGAGTGCTGAACCCGGTGCCGGGCAGGGAGGGGATGACGACTGAGAAGGCATCCTCGGCCCTTCCGCCGTGCGCTACGGGGTCAGTGAGCGGCTCGATCATGTCAAGGAAGTCGACGAACGACCCAGGGTAGGTGTGCACCAGAAGCAGCGGCGTGGCATCCGCCTCCGCAGATGGAACGTGCAGGAAGTGGATGGTCTGCCCGTCGATCTCGGTGAGGTACTGCGGGAACGCGTTGAAGCGCTCCTCGTGCGCACGCCAGTCGAACTCGTTGCGCCAGTACTGCAGCATCTCGCGCAGGTAGTGGTTCGGCGTTCCATAGCTCCAGTCGTCGCCTGGCGCCTGCATCGGCAGGCGGGCGCCTGCAAGTCGACGGTCGAGGTCATCGAGGTCGGTCTGCGGGATCTCGATGCGGAAGGGGCGGATGCCTGCGGTGCCCTGCTCGCCCGCGCCGCTGTTCATGGTCGTCATGGTTGTGTCCTCCTTGGTTGATTGAGGGTTCCGGTCGGCCGCTTTCTGCGTCTTTGCCATGGCTCAACGGTAGGATTCGTATAGGAAGAATGCGTTCCTAAAGAACAAGATCGTCCGCCTCTTTCTGCAAGGAATTCGGATGCACGCAACACCGGTCCGCCTGCTCGCACTTCTGGCTCAGCTGCAATCCAGGCCGCAGTGGTCGGCGACCGAGCTGGCGGCACGGTTCGGCGTCACGACGCGCACCGTGCGCAACGACATGGAGCGCCTGCGTGAGCTGGGCTATCCCGTCGAGACCACGAGGGGTCCTGCGGGGGGCTACCGGCTCGGCGCCGGAGCTGACCTCCCACCGCTTCTCCTCGACGACGAAGAGGCTGTGGCTGTGGCACTGGGGCTGCGGGCCGTGGCCGCGAGCTCCATCGAACGCGTCGCCGAGACCAGTGCACGAGCCATGGCGAAGCTCGACCTCCTGCTGCCCAGCCGGCTCCGCAGGCAGGTCTCCGCCCTCACCAAGGCGACGGTGCAGGTGGCAGATGACGCGGGCATCCCGGATGCCGACCCGCACGTCGACCCCGACACGCTCACCGCCATCTCGCTGGCGATCAGGGACGCGCACTGGCTTCGATTCGATGCTGCTGGCTCGCAGCACCTCATGGAGCCGTATCGCCTGGTGAGTTGGGAGCGCCGCTGGTACCTGCTCGCCCGCGACCCGGAGACCGACCAGTGGGCGGTCATCCGCGTCGATTCCATGACGCTGCGAATGCCGACCCATCGACCGTTCCGACCGCGGCCGTTGCCCATGCCCGACGTGCGCGCCTATGTCATGCGCGCGGTCGCGTACAGCGGCTGGAACGTGCACGCCCGTGTCACAGTGCTGGCCCCGGCCGAGGAGGTGCGCTCACGCATCAACGCGGCTGTCGGCATCGTCGACCCGATCGACGATGCGACGTGCGAACTCGTGACGGGCGCCGACAGCATCGGCACACTCGCCGTCTACCTCGGACTGCTCGATCTCGACTTCCGGGTCACGGAGCCGCCCGAGCTAGTGGATCGACTGCGTACGCTTGCGGCGCGTTACGCGGCATCCACTCCGTGAGTTCGGCCAGGCGGGTGAGGCGGGCATCGGGCATCCGCTCGGCGACGACCGACTCCAAATGTCGCCGCCGCTGCCGGTAGCGAGCCCGGGAACCACGCACCGGGGCATAGCTCTGTTCGTGGCAGTCATGTCGGTGCGCAGCGCCGCGCTCACGAGCACGGGAGCGAGCACGACCGATGCCACGGCATCCGGAATCGGACTCGCGTTCCTCGTCGGCGCCGCCATCTCGCTCGGCGCCGTCGTGGCCGCGTTCTTCGTGCGCACGCCGGCCACTGCCGGCGACGCGGTCGCGCTATGACGGCCCGTTCAGTTCGCCAGTCAGTCTGCCGTGGAAGAGGCGGCTGTGTTCGTTGAGCCCGACCAGCTCAACGGTCGCGCCGTGCGCAAGGTACTTCGTCTCGATGGCATCGAGAGAAGCGACGCTGGAGGCATCCCAGACGTGCGATGAGCTCAGGTCGATGACGACCTGAGCCGGATCGTCGGCGTAGGAGAACTGCTCGACGAGGTCATTGCTCGACGCGAAGAACAACGGACCGAGCACCCGGTACCGCACCGAGGCGCCGTCCGGTGAGACCGCGCGAGAGACGCGTACGACGTGCGCGATCCGGCGGGCGAAGAACACGAGGGCGAGGAGGATGCCGATGCCGACTCCGATCGCCAGGTTGTTCGTCGCCACGACGGTGCCGACCGTGACGAGCATCACGATCGTCTCCGGTATCGGCATCCGGCGCAGCGTCGACGGTCGCACGCTGTGCCAGTCGAGGGTGCGCACCGCCACGACCATCATCACCGCAGCGAGCGCGGCCATCGGGATGCTCGCCATCACGGGCGAGAGCACCGCGACCAGAAGAAGCAGGAACAAGCCGGCGACGAGCGTGGAGACCCGGGTCCTCGCTCGCCCGATCTCCACGTTGACGACCGTCTGGCCGATCATCGCGCATCCCGCGACGCCGCCCCAGAGGCCCGCGAGGATGTTCGCCACGCCGAGTCCCCACGACTCGCGCGCCTTGGCTGATCGGCTATCGGTGAGCTCGTCCACGAGTTTCGCGGTCAACAGTGTCTCCAGGAGCCCGACCAGCGCCGCGGCGACCGCGGTCGGGCCGATGATCTGGAGCGTCTGAAGATCGAACTGCACCGTCCACGGCGTCAACCCCGGCAGTCCGCCGCTCACCGATCCTTCGTCACCCACTGTCGGCACGTGCAGCCCGAACGCGAAGGTCGCCGCCGTCACGGCCACAATCGCGACCAGCGGTGCCGGAACAGCCCGAGTGATCCGGGGCAGCAGCACAACGATCAGAAGCGTGACGGCGAACAAGGGATACACCTGCCAAGGCACGTTCACGAGGTGCTGTACCTGCGCCGCGAAGATCAGCACAGCGAGCGCGTTGACGAAGCCGATCATCACCGACCGGGGGATGTACCGAACGAGCCGCGCCAGGCCCGCCGCTCCGAACCCGATCTGAATCAGGCCGGTCAGCAACACAGTCGGCAGCACGTAGCCCGTGCCGTGCGCCTGCACCATGGGCGCCAGCACGAGCGCGACCGAGCCCGCGGCCGCAGAGACCATCGCCGGGCGACCGCCGAGGAACGACATGACGACGGCGAGCACGACCGACGAGATCAGCGCGACATCGGGGCCGACACCCGAGATGAGCGAGAACGAGATCACCTCGGGAATGAGCGCGAGAGTCGTCACCAGTCCCGCCAGCACCTCGGTCGTCAACAGCCGGGGCCGGCGCAGCACAACGGCCACAGGTACCTGGCCGTTCGGCAGGCGGAAGTGAGTCGATTCGGGCGCGGTGGAAGCAGCAGGCATCTACACGGTGCGCCGCTCGGCCGCGCACGACCGCGCGGCAGTCCTTTCGGCAGCGGGCAAAGGGTTTTTCAGGAGGTGAGCTGATGGTGAGAGGGTGAACCGGTCTGATGCTCGGCGTCAGTGATCGCGCTAGGCGCTCAACTGGCTCAATCGGCAGGGCTGACCATGCGAGCATGCTCAGCCCTGTCTCAATCGTCAGTGGTCGCGCTGCGCGCTCAACTGGCTCAATCGGCAGGGCTGACCATGCGAGCATGCTCAGCCCTGTCTCAATCGTCAGTGGTCGGAGGGGGCGGTCTCGATCTCGCTGCGGTCGCCTGACCACAGCGTGTGGAACACGCCGTCCTTGTCGACCCGCTTGTACGTGTGCGCCCCGAAGAAGTCGCGCTGTCCCTGTACGAGTGCGGCCGGCAGACGGTCGGCACGAAGGCCGTCGTAGTAGGCCAGGCTCGAGCTGAACGCGGGGGAGGGGATGCCGCCCTGTGCGGCCGCGACGACCACGCGGCGCCATGCCTCCTGCGTGCGCTCGAGCGCGTCGCGGAAGTACGGGGCGGTGAGCAGCGCCACAAGTCCGGGGTCGTCGGCGTACGCCTCGGTGATGCGGTTCAGGAACTGGGCGCGGATGATGCACCCGCCCCGCCAGATGGCGGCGATGTCGCCCTTCTTGATATCCCACGCGTACTGCTCTGCGCCGGCCACGATCTCGTCGAAGCCCTGCGAGTACGCGATGATCTTCGACGCGTAGAGCGCCTTGCGCACGTCTTCGACGAAGCCATCGGCGTCATCGACCTTCCACGCCTCTGAAGGCCCCGGAAGGTCGGATGCCGCCTGCCGCTGCGCCGGCTTGCTCGACAGCGACCTCGCGAACACCGCCTCGGCGATGCCCGAGACCGGGATGCCCAGATCGAGCGCCGTCTGCACGGTCCAAGCTCCCGTGCCCTTCGCGCCCGCCTGGTCGAGGATGACGTCGACGAGCGGCTTGCCCGTCGCCGCGTCGACCTGACGCAACACCTCAGCAGTGATCTCGATGAGATAGCTCTCCAGCTCGCCCTTGTTCCACTCGGCGAAGATGTCGGCGATCTCGGCAGGGGACTTGCCCGTGCCGCGTCGGATGAGGTCGTACGCTTCCGCGATCAGCTGCATGTCGGCGTACTCGATGCCGTTGTGCACCATCTTCACGAAGTGACCGGCGCCGTCGTGCCCGACATGGGTCACGCACGGCTCGCCCTCGGCGACGGCGGCGATCGACCGGAGGATCGGGCCAAGGGTCACCCACGACTCGTCCGAGCCGCCGGGCATGATCGACGGACCGTGCAGCGCACCCTCCTCGCCACCGGAGATGCCGGCGCCGACGAAGTTGATGCCGGTCTCGCGCACCGCCTTCTCACGGCGGATGGTGTCGGTGAAGAGCGCGTTTCCGCCGTCGACGATGATGTCGCCCGGTTCGAAGACCTTGACGAGCTCGTCGATCACGGCATCCGTTCCGCGGCCGGCCTGCACCATGATGATCGCCGTGCGCGGCTTCGAGAGCGTCGCCGCGAACTCCTCGTAGCTGGATGCCGGCAGGAAGCCCGCCTCCGGGTGCTCGTCGAGCAGCGTCTGCGTCTTCTCATAGGTACGGTTGAAGATCGCAACGGTGTTGCCCTCACGGCTGGCGAGGTTGCGGGCGAGGTTGGAGCCCATCACCGCCAGACCGACGACACCGATGTTCGCTGCTGCTTCGTGGGACATGGGGCTCCTTCGCGGGACGTTTTCGGGGGATCGGATTCAGCTCAATCAAGCGTAGTCTGCGGAGGCTGGCCAATATATCGAACGCTGTTCACGTGAGTGAATGCACGGGTAACATGGCCGTCATACACCCGCTCGATGGAGGCCACGATGACCGAAGACCGGCCGATGACCCAGCAACGTCTGAATGTCGCCGTGGCGACACCGCTCAGCGAGGAGCTGTGCGCACTGATCGAGCGGCTCGAACCGCGGGTGCGGCTCGTGCGCGATCAGGACCTGCTTCCCACGATGAGGCATCCGGCCGACTTCTCCGGCGACCCGTCGTTCCGGCGCACCGACGAGCAGCAGGCTCGCTTCGAGGCGATGCTCGAGGACGCGGACGCGCTCTACGGCATTCCCGACGTGGATCCGGCCGCCCTGCGCCACGTCGTTCGTGCAAACCCGCGCTTGCGCTGGGTGCAGGTGATGGCCGCCGGTGGTGGCAGCCAGGTGAAGGCGGCGGGACTGACCCCGGCCGAGCTGCAACGCGTGGTCTTCACGACCGGAGCCGGGGTCCACGGCGGACCGCTCGCCGAGTTCGCGCTGTTCGGTCTGCTCGCCGGCGCCAAGCGGCTGCCACGGCTGACGGCGCAGCAGAAGCGGCACGAGTGGAGCGGGCGCTTCGAGATGGCACAGCTCGCCGAGCAGACCGTGCTCGTGCTGGGGCTCGGCGGCATCGGCAAGGAGATCGCCCGGCTCCTCAAGGCGTTCGGTTCACGCGTCGTGGGCGTGTCGAGACATGGTGCGCCCGTCCCATCGGTCGATGAGCTCGTGCACCCCGACCGCATCGTCGAGGCGGCGAGCCGCGTCGACGCCGTCGTGGCCGCCTTGCCGGGTACGGCAGCGACCGAAAGGATGCTCGGCGACGCATTCTTCTCCGCTCTGCGTCCCGGGGCGACAGTCGTGAACGTGGGCCGCGGCACGGTGATCGACGAAGCCGCGCTCATGGCTGCGCTCGATGACGGACACGTCGGCTTCGCGGCGCTCGACGTCGTCGCGGTCGAGCCGCTGGCCGCCGACAGTTCGCTGTGGGATCATCCGAGGGTCCTGATCAGCCCGCACACCGCCGCGCTGACCGCGGCCGAGGATCGGCGGCTCGCCGAGCTGTTCGCCGGCAATGCGACGCGGCTGCTCGACGGACGACCGCTGCGCAACGTCGTCGACGTCGTCGACTTCTACTGAGCTCGAAACGGGCAGGAGAATGCATGGAACCCGAGACACGAGAGGTTCAGGGGGACAAGGCACCGGCGGTGAGCCGGGCTGTCCGCATCCTCGACATCCTGGGTGAGGCGGCAGGTGCCGTCACCCTCAGCGAACTCGCCCGGGCGCTCGGTGCGGCGAAGTCGTCGACGCTGAATGTGTGCGGCGCGCTTGAAGAGGGTGGGCTGATCCGGCGTACCGAAGCCGGCTATCAGCTGGGGCGACGGATCGTCGAGCTCGGGGGCGACTACCTGCGTTCGTTCGACCCCGTGCTCGAGTTCTATCGCGCCTGCGCGGAGTCGGAGGTGCTGAGCAACGAGCGCTGCCAGCTCGCTGTGCTCGATGGCACGAATGTGCTCTACCTGGCTACGCACGTGGGGCGTGCGCCCTTCCGGTTCTCCGCGGGCATTGGCTCGAAGTATCCTGCCTCGATCACCGCCGTAGGCGTCGCGTTGCTGTCGCACCTGCCCGACTCCGAGATCGCCACGCGCTTCGCCGACGAAGCGACCCGCCCTTCGTTCACCGATCGCTCCGTGACCGACCTCGACGCGCTGCGGCGCAAGCTGGCGGAGACGCGCGAGCGCGGTTACAGCATCGACCACGGCGAGGTCTACCCGGGCCTGGCCGGCGTCGCGGTCGTCGTTCCGCCGCAGTCCAGCGGCGAGGTGCCGATCGCGTTGGGTGCCTCCCTGGTCGAGTCCCGCGCTTCGGCTACTGCTCTGCACGTCGTCGTCGATGCGTTGCGCGAGGTCGCCGACCGGATGTCCAACCCGATGAATCTGCAGCCCGAGGCGCTGCGGCAAGCGACTACCAAGCGGTAACAGGTGTTCAGCACAATGAACTACGTTCAGCATGATGGTATGATCGGCTCATGACCTTCGACGCTCCCCGGGGCCTGTCCGCCTTCGACCTCACGGGAAGGACCGCGCTGGTCACCGGTTCGAGCCAGGGCATCGGACGAGCGCTCGCGGAGGGGCTGGCGGCCGCCGGTGCGACCGTGATCGTGCACGGGAGAGACGCGGCGAAGGCGGCCGGAGCAGCTGACGAGATCGCCGCGGCGAACGGGGTGCAGGCGCACAGCCGCACGTTCGACGTGACGGATGCCTCCGCCGTGGATGCCGGGATCGCGGCGATCGAAGCGGAGTTCGGAACCCCGGACATCCTGGTGAACAACGCCGGTGTGCAACGCCGCGCGCCGATCGCCGAGTTCACCGATCCCGACTGGGACGAGCTGCTACGCACCAACCTGTCCAGCGTCTTCTACCTCTCGCGCCGCCTCGCGCGCGGAATGATCGAGCGAGGCTCGGGCAAGATCATCCAGATCGGCAGCGTGCAGTCGCAGCTCGCCCGGCCCTCGATCGCGCCGTACTCGGCCACGAAGGGCGCCATCGTGATGTTCACGAAGGGTCTCTGCGCTGACCTCGGGCCGCACGGCATCCAGGCGAACGCCATAGCGCCGGGCTACTTCGCAACCGAACTGACCAAGGCGCTGGTCGACGATCCGGCATTCTCGGGGTGGGTGCGCGGGCGAACTCCCGCCGCCCGGTGGGGAGACGTGCACGACCTGGTGGGCGCCGCCGTGTTCCTCGCGAGTTCCGCGAGCGATTTCGTGAACGGGCAGACGCTGTTCGTCGACGGCGGCATGACTGCCGTCGTGTAGACGCGTCCGATTCGAGAGTGAGTGTGAAGACGATGACCGGAACCGACGATCGGTCGCTCGGGGTGGTCGTGCACGGCCAGGGCGACCTGCGGATCGAGCCCATCGAGCAGAGGGCGCCGACCGGCGCTGAGGCCGTGGTGCGCATCGCCTACGGCGGAATCTGCGGATCCGACCTGCACTACTGGCTGCACGGGGCCGCCGGGGAGTCGATCCTGCGCGAGCCGCTCCTGCTCGGCCACGAGGTCGTCGGCACCGTCGTGGCGCCGGCAGCCGACGGAACGGGACCGGCAGCCGGTGTCGACGTCGCCGTGCACCCGCTCACCGAGGGCGCCGGCGACGGTTCGCGCTACCCGCGCGACCGGCCCAATCTGTCGCCGGGGTCCACCTATCTGGGCAGCGCAGCACATCTGCCCCACAGGCAGGGCGGCTTCGCCAGGCAGGTGAATCTGCCGGCGAGGATGCTCCGCCCCCTTCCCACGGGCCTCTCACTTCGCGACGCCGCGCTGGCCGAACCCGCGGCCGTCGCCTGGCATGCCGTCGGTCGCGCGGGCGACGTCGCGGGCCGTCGTGCCCTCGTCATCGGAAGCGGGCCGATCGGAGCGCTCGTGGTGGCTGTGCTACGGCGCGCCGGAGCGGCGGAAATCGTCGTGACCGATCTGCACGAGCATCCACGAGAGATCGCCGCGCAGCTCGGCGCCACCCGCACCATCGATGCGCGCGATGCCGAAGCGATCGCTGCGGTCGACGCCGACGTCGTGTTCGAGTCATCCGGTTCCCGGCCGGGACTGGCCTCTGCAGTGCGCGGGGCGACCCGCGGCGGTCGTGTCGTGATGGTGGGTCTGCAGCCCACCGGGGAGCAGCCCGCGCTCCTCTCTCTCGTCATCACGCGCGAGCTCGACCTGCTCGGATCGTTCCGCTTCAACGGCGAGATCGATCAGGTGCTGGCCGCATTGGCCGACGGCTCGCTTTATGTCGAACCCGTGGTCACGCACGAGTACGACGTCAGTGACGCACTCGAGGCGTTCGAGACCGCGCGCGATGCCGCGCGTTCCGGCAAGGTGCTTCTTCGCTTCTGAGCGATGACGCCAGCCGGAGGCGTTCCCTGATCGCAGGCGACCAAGCTCGGCGCTGGCTCAGCGCCGCACCTATGACAGCTTCGCGACCGCGTCGGCGATGGCCGCCGTCCCGCGCTCGATCTGGTCGACGCCGGTGGCGAACGAGATACGGAAGAACGGCTCGCTGCCGTAGGCGGACCCCTGGATGACGGCGACCCCTGCCTGCTCGAGCAGATAGAGCGTCACATCGAGATCGTTCTGAATCGTCTGGCCGGACGGCTTGCGTTTGCCGATGAGCCCCGAGCATCCGACGAAGAGGTAGAAGGCGCCATCCGGCACGCTGGGGCACAGCCCCGGTACGCGATCGAGAGCGGCGACGGCGCGATCGCGCCGCGCGCGATAGGCGTCGCAGCACTCCGCCACGAATGTCTGGTCTCCAGTGAGAGCCGCGGCCGCCGCAGCCTGACTGATCGACGACGGGCACGACGAGCTCTGCGACTGGAGCTTGTTGATGGCGGCGATCAGGCGTTCGTCGCCCACGGCGTAGCCGAGACGCCAGCCGGTCATCGCATACGCCTTGGAGACGCCGTTCACTGTCAGGGTGCGGTCGCGAAGCTCTGGCGCGGCCTCGGCGAACCCCACGTATGGTTCGTCGGTGTAGAGGATCTCGTCGTAGATCTCGTCGGAGAGCACCCACACGTGCGGGAAGTCGGCGAGAACGGCCGCGATCGCCTTCAGCGAAGCGCGATCGTAGACGGCGCCCGTCGGGTTGCCGGGAGCATTCAGTACCAGCCACTTCGTCCGTGGTGTGATGGCGGCGCGCAGCGCCTCGGGCGTGAGCCGGTATCCGTCCTCCTGCCTGGTCTGCACCGGGACCGGCGTGCCATCGTTCATGAGCACCATGTCGGGATACGACACCCAGTAGGGCGCAGGAACGATGACCTCGTCACCGGCGTCGAGCGTCGCGGCGAACGCCAGGTTGATCAGCTGCTTGCCGCCGCCTCCTACGGTGATCTGCGAGTCCCCGTAACGGATGCCGGAGGTTCGCAGCATCCGTTCGCGGATGGCGTTGCGCAGCACGGCGGTGCCGTTCACCGGGGTGTACTTGGTCTCGCCGGCCTCGATGGCAGCGATGGCGGCATCCTTGACGTGGCGCGGGGTGTCGAAGTCGGGCTCACCCGCGGTGAAGTCTACGATCGTCCGGCCGGCCTCGCGCAGCTCGCGTGCCCGTTGCGCGGCCGCGAGGCTCGGCGAGATCCGGATCCTGCTCACCCGCTGTGCCAGGGAGAATGCTGCCGCGCTCAATCTGTGCTCATCTCTCTTAGCCGGAGCGCTCATCGGGTGCCCAGGCCCTGGTAGGGGTCGATGTCGTCGAGGTCGGTCGTGATGCCCTTCGCACGAAGCACGTCGTGGAGGTTGCAGAGGTCGATGGTCGTGCGGCCCTGCTTGTACAGCTCGACCAGTTCCTCCTCCTTCGCGTCGCGGTCGGCGGAGAGCGCGATGACGTCGTCGACCTCCTCGCGCCGCACCACGACGACGCCGTCCACGTCGCCCTTCACCACGTCCCCGGGGCGGATGAGCTCGCCACCGAGCACGACCGCCTGGTTGATGTGACCGAGCGTCTCCTTCACGGTTCCCCTGATCGAGATGCTGCCGGAGAAGACGGGGAGGCCGAGCTCGCGGAGCTCGCGTGTGTCGCGCACGCCGCTGTCGGTGACCAGCGCGGCGATGCCCTTCGCCTTGCACGCGTTGCCGAGCACGCCGCCGAAGGTGCCTGCATCCGCGAGCTCTCCGGCCGAGACGATGAGCACATCTCCTGCCTGTGCGAAGTGGATGGCGACTTGCAGCATGAGATTGTCGCGCGGAGCGCAGACGACGGTGAAGGCGGAGCCGACGAACGACATTCCCGGATCGATGGGCTTGATGCGTGAGGCGACTGCCCCGCGACGACCCTGAGCCTCGTGGATGGTCGCGGCGCTGAACGTTCCGAGTCGCTCGATGCTCTCCGGGTCGGCCCGTTGGATGCGCGTGGTGACGTGCGGGGCAGTGCTCAGCTTGGGTAGGCCGACGGTGTTCGTCATGCGTCTCTCCTGTCGAAGGTCAGACCACCCGGAACCTGGAATGTCGGGGTGATCTCGATAAGCCCGAGGTTGACGTGTCTCGGGGCGTCAATGGCGAAGTCGACGGTGTTCACGATGTCGTCGACGGTGAGGGACTCGAAACCCTCGTAATAGGTGTTCCACGCCTCGGCCATCGCCTCCGGCGTTCCGCCCAAGTTGCGGCCGAAGATCTCGGTCTCGACGCGCCCGGGGCAGATCTCGGTGACCCGGATACGCCTGCCCAGGACGTCGTTGCGAAGCTGCCGGGAGAGCTGCGACACGGCCGCCTTCGTGGCGTGGTAAGCCGTGTGGCCGAAGAAGTTGTATCGGCCGGCGATGCTGGAGATGTTGATCACATGGCCGAGGTCCCGTTCGGCCATCCCCGGCAGGAGAAGGCGGGCGAGGTGCAGCGCGGCCCGCAGGTTCACGTCGACCATCGCATCCACCGTCTGCCGAGAGGCGTCGAGGATGTTGCCGGTCGCGCTCACACCGGCGTTGTTCACGAGGATGTCCGCCGGGATGGCGCCCAGCTCCGCCTCGAGCGTGTCGACATCGGCAAGGTCGACGACGTGCGCGACGGCCCCGGTCCGTTCGGCGAGCTCGGCGAGGCGGGAAGCGTCGCGTGCCACGGCGTGCACGTGTAGGCCGCGCTCGCGGAACTTCTGGACGATCGCGGCTCCCATCCCGGTCGATGCACCGGTGACGAGCGCAGTCTCATAGTCGCTGTAAGGCACGGGGTTCCTCTCTGTCGGTGGTCCGGCGTTCGATCCCGAGCGGCTCGGCGAGACCGAGGGCCGAGTAGATGGCGGCGACGCGGCGTCGCAGCTGCTGGAGGCGGATGCGCCACTCGCGGACATCCTGGGCAGCGTGCTCGACGGTGATGTGCCGGAAGCACACGCGTTGCCCGGGTCTGGCCTGGCCGAGATCGTCGAGCGAGACCGGTGTCACCACAGCCAGAACGGGGTAACCGGCCGTCACGCCGCGACCCCTGTGAAGCACGACGAGCTCATCGCCCGGCGGCACCTCGACCGCGCCGACGGGTACGCCACGCGAGAGCACCTCCGCGGTGCTCGTGCGCACCGGGAGCCGGCCCGTCATGCGAAGGCCGATGTGGTTGCTCTTCTCCGTCACCGTGTACGGGGCTTGGAAGAGTCGCCCTGAGGTGCCCGCGAACTCGTCCTCGTCGGGTCCGTCGGTGACCTTCACGACGACGTCGTCGCCGAAGTAGGGGACCAGCACTCCGAGGTTGAAAAGCGACATGTCGAAGTACGGGTTCACGACGGGCCCGATCGAGGTGCGCACGTCGAGACGAGAACCGGCGGAGAGGCGCACGCCGAAGCCCACGCCGGTATCCGGGGCACAGCTGCCGAGCAGCAGCGGCACGTCGAAGGAGCCGTGCACGGCCACGTAGGTGCGCAGGCCCGCCGACATCTCGGTCAGAACCACGTGCTGGCCCGCACAGATCGACACTGGTTCCCACATGCTGCGCTCGACACCGTCGACGAGGAGCGTCATGGGCGCGCCGGTCACCGCGATGAGAAGGTCGACCTCGGCGACGAAGGAGAGATCGAACGCGGTCGCCTCGATGAGCGGGGCGTCATCGTCGTTCGCGACGAGGATGTTCGCCACGCGTGCCGAGTACTGGTCGCTCGCGCCGCCTGTGGGCAATCCCATCGCGGGGCCGCGCGGTCGCCCGAGGTCGGTGACCACCGCGTTGCCCGCCGTCTCGATCCGCAATGTCCCGCTCATGCTCATGCTCGTGCTCCGGTCGCGGGAGTGTGCGTCATCGTTCCGTCGGGAACGAGCGCGAGGCCGGACAGGCGCTCGAACGCATCCTCGTCGATCCGCTCGAAGCGGAGCACGTCGCCGGGCAGGTAGGGCACGAGCGGTTCGCGGGCCAGGTCGAGGAACGACAGCGGCGTACGGCCGATGACGCGCCACCCTCCTGGCGACGTTGCGGGGGCGATCGTGGCCTGTCGCCCTGCGAGTGAGACGACGCCCGCGGGCACGCTGGCGCGAGGGCTTGCAAGCCGGGGGATCGGGACCGGAAAGTCGGGACCGTCGAGCATGGGGGATCCGCCGGGAGCGCCGAGGCAACGTACCGTGTAGGACGGCTCGAGATGCCGCCGGATCACCTCCTCGGAGTCGAGGTTCGTCAGGCGCGCGACCTCGTCGAGGTCGTCCTGCCATGGCCCGCCGTAGAGCACGGGCACGACGAACGTGCGAGGCGCCGTCTCGAGGGGTTCACCAGGGTCGATGGTGCGCAACAACTGCCGCACGTGCTCGGCCACCGCCGCCACGGTCGTGGCAGTCGGGTCGAACTCGACGAGTACGGACTCGTACGTCGGGATCGAGCCGATGAGCCCGGGCTCCTGCCGCTCGGAAAGTCGGCGGGAGAGCCCGTGTACGACACGCCAGTCGAGTTCCCGGTCACCGAGACGCGCTGAGACGCGGAGTGCGGCGGGACCGCACTCCGAGACGCGCACGTCGCGCTCGCTGACAGGGCTCATCCGTGTCCGCTTCCCTTCGCGCAAGCGCTCATCCATCTTCCTTGGGCGCCGCGATCGTGACGCCCGAGGACTCCAGGTCGCGTCGGATCCGCCGCGCCAGCTCGACGGCTTCCGCGTTGTCGCCGTGAAGGAGAACAGTGTCGACGGCGACCGGGATCGCCGCGCCGTTGCGGCTGTCGATAACGCCCTCTGTCACCATGCGTACCGTTCGCCGAGCGATCTCGTCGGCGTCGTGGATGACCGCACCGGGCTGAGAGCGAAGCACCAGCGTGCCATCGTCTTCGTACGCCCGGTCGGCGATCCCGACAATCGACACCCGGATGCCGGCCTCGCGGGCGGCGTCCGCGAGGCAGCCGTCCTGCGCGAGCACGCGCAGCGACGGGTCGACGTGACGAATGGCATCCACCACGGCATCCGCATAGTCCGCGCGGGTCCCGACGAGGTTCCCGAGCCTGCCGTGCGGGGTGAGGTGCGTCAGGCGGGTGCCGTGATACGCGGCGAATGCGGCCAGGGCTCCGAGCTGATACACGACGTCGGTGCGCACTTCGTGGGCGGTCACATCCATCGTGCGCCGGCCGAAGCCGACGAGGTCCGGAAAGCTCGGATGCGCTCCGACGTGCACGCCGCGGCGCACGCACTCGCCGACAGTGCGATCCATGATCCGTGGGTCGCCGGCGTGGAAGCCGCAGGCAACGTTCGCCGAGGTGACGATCTCGAGCAGGGCGTCATCGTCGCCCATGGACCAGGGGCCGAAGCCCTCGCCCAGGTCGGCCACCAGATCGATGCTGCGTGACATCATCTCCATCCTTCGATCGCGGGGAACCAGATCGCGCGTCAGCAGGTCGCTGCGTTCACGGAGCGGGCGCCACCGTCGGCAGTGCCGTGGCGGCGGTGACCGCAGCCTTCTCATGGTCGCTCTGCTGCACCTCGTCGAGATCGTCGAGCGTGTACTTGCGAGTCTCCTTCGCCGTGAGGGCCGATGCACCTGCCACGACCATGAACCCGAGCGCGAGTATGGACGGCCCAACCCACCCCGTCAGCGCGCTGCCTGCCAGCGCGGTCGCGAGCACGGGGCCGATCGCGCCCGAGGCGGCGAAACCGATCTGGGTGCCCACGGCGAGGCCGGAGACGCGCACCCGGCTCGGGAACATCTCGGCGAAGAACGAGGGCCAGGATGCGTTCACCACCGAGTAGAAGAGGCTGTAGTTGACGATGCCGAACAGGAAGATCAGTGCCCAGTCGCCGGTCGTGATCGACCAGAGGTAGGGCACCATCGTGATGCCGACGCCGGCGGTTCCGATGAGGAACATGGTCTTGCGGCCGATCTTGTCCACCAGGAATCCGGAGAGCGGCGTGATCCCGAGCGCGATCACGGCCGAGACCGTCGTGACCAGCAGCATGGTCGCCTTGTCGAGCTTGTATCCGCCGGTTCCGAAGGCCACCGAGAAGGTCTGCATCATGTAGCTCGTGCCCGCGATGAGCGCGCAGAGCGCGACACGGAGAATAGCCCGCCAGTGGAAGCGTACGGCCTGATTGAGGGGAGCGATGTGCACCTTGATCGCCTGCGTGGCAACGAATGCGGGGGGCTCGTGCATGCGGCGACGGATCAGGTAAGCGGCGACGACGACCACGGCAGAGAACCAGAACGGGATCCGCCACGCCCAGCCGAGCAGTTGCGACTCGGGCAGGACCGTGAAGGGGAGGAACACGACCATCGACAGCAGCGTGCCCGAGGAGGCGCCCAACGTGGTGAAACTCGTCACGAACCCGCGCCGCTGGTCCGAGGCGTGTTCGAGGCTCATCGTGATGGCGCTCGCCTGCTCGCCGGAGAGGCACAGGCCCTGGAGCACGCGGATGGCGACGAGCAGTATGGGTGCGAGAGCGCCGACCTGAGCGTAGGTGGGCAGGCATCCGATCAAGAAGGTGCAGCCGCCGATGCCGAACAGCGTGAGCATCATCACGAACTTGCGGCCGAACCTGTCGCCGAGCGGGCCGAGGATGAGCGCGCCGATCGGGCGGACCACGTAGCCGACTGCCAGGGTCGCCATGCTGAGCAGGACGCTGATGCCCTCGGGCAGGTCGGGCGAGAAGAAGATCACGTTCAGCACGAGCGCCGACGCCGTGCCATACACAGCGAAGTCGTAGTACTCGAGTGTCGTACCGATCCAGGCGGCCACGGCCGCCTTCACAGGCGTCTTCTTGGGGAGTGCAATCTCAGTCATTTCGTCTCCATCGACGGTTCACGGAACTGCAGAGCTGGGGTGACTTCACGATAGATATGACGCACTCGAGGTTCAATGATTGTGCCAACTCTGTGCAGTCCAGCATGCTCGGATGGCAGCGATCTACTGGTGTCAGGCCTGGAATCGATGCAATACTGGCACAATTGTTGCCAATCAATTTGCAGATCGGAGCGTTCGTGGTCGTGCCCCAACGCCGCCATCCGCGGCATGTCACCCTCACGGCTATCGCGCAGGCCTGCGGTGTCGCTCCCTCCACGGTGTCGCGCGCCTTGAGCAATCCCCATCGGGTGAGCACGTCGATGTACGAGAAGATCGCCCGCAAAGCCAGGGAGATGGGCTACTTCTCAGCACTTCTGCCGGAGGCAGATGACTGGCGCACGCACGGCACCATCGGTCTCGTCGTGCCCAATCTGACCAATCCGTTCCTCTACGACCTCGTACGCGGCAGCCAGGGCCAGGCGCAGACAGCGGGTTACTTCCACCTGCTGGTGAGCACCGACGAGTCACCTTCGGTGGAAGCCACCTGGCTGACCGATCTTGCCCGCACGGTCGACGGCATCGTCGTCGTGGCGCCGCGAACGAGCGACGACGCACTCCGGTCGGTCGCCGACGCCGTGCCCGTCGTGGTCGTGAACCGCGAGGTCGAATCCCTGTCCAGCGTCGTGATCGAGACACCTGCGGGCGCGGCGCAGGCCGTCGACTACTTGGCCAGTCTCGGCCACCGTCGCATCGCCTACGTCCGGGGGCCGGAGAACTCGTGGACCGATCGGGTGCGTTACGCGGCCCTTTGCGACGCCGCACAGCACCACGAGGCGGAGATCGTGCCGATCGGCGCGTTCCATCCTTCGCTGGCGGCCGGTGCAGCGGCGGCCGACGCGGTCTCGCTGAGTATGGCGACGGCTGGGGTCTTCTTCAACGACACGTTGGCGATCGGTGCGCTCGGCCGGTTCCGGGAGCGCGGCATCCGCGTGCCCGAAGACATCAGTGTCATCGGGTGCGACGACGTCTTCGGATCGGCGTTCGTCACGCCGCCGCTGACGACCGTGACCACGTCGGGAGAACGGGCCGGGAGAACGGCGACGGAGATACTCATCGGCCACTTCTCCACCAAGGACCACGCGCCGAGAGCGGAGCATCTCGCGGTTCACCTCACGGTCAGGGGTTCGACCGGCCCTGTTCCATCGGAACGCACCGCCGCCGCGTCGGCACGATGACGTGCGCCGGATCGGGCAATCCTTCGCCGGTGAGTGGCAACGACGGCGATCGACCAGAATGGACTGCATGACCGTCGTTCCTCCCGTCCACCTTCCCGCGATCGTGCTGATGGGGGTGTCGGGCGCGGGCAAGAGCGTCGTCGGCAATGCCCTGGCAGACGTCTCCGGCCGGGTGTTCATCGACGGCGACGATCTGCATCCGGCGGCGAACAAGGAGAAGATGCGGGCAGGCATCCCGTTGACGGATGCCGACCGCGAGCCGTGGTTGCGGATCATCGGTGAGCGCCTCGCGGTGGGAGACGGCGTGATCGTGGCGTGCAGTGCGCTCCGGCGCCGCTACCGCGATCTGCTGCGGTCGTATGCGCCCGACACCTTCTTCGCGCACCTGGACCCCCAGCCGGAGACTCTCGAACAGCGGCTCGCCGTGCGGGTGCACGAGTACATGCCCGCCGACCTGCTCGGTTCACAGCTGGCCACGCTCGAACCGCTGCAGCCGGACGAGTTCGGTGCCGTCTTCCGCTCCGATGCGTCGGTCGACGCGACTGTTGCGGACATCCGCGCGGCGCTGGCATCCGACCTCGAGGAGCCGCCCGCCAGTCGCTAGGCATGTCGAGCGACATCGCACGCAGGATCGCGCGGTGGATGCCTGCACCGGCGGTTGCCCAGCCGCACCCTGAGAGAATGGCCGGGTGAGCGAGACGATCCTGCCCGATGAGCGCACTGCCGAGGTGCCTGCTGCCACCCGCACCGGGCGGCGCCAGGTGCGCCCGGTGGCCGAGGGCTGGACGCAGCAGCTGGCAGCTGACGGCCGGCCCGCGCTGCAGTTCGCCTCACCGCGCCGCAAGCAGCCCGAGACGCACCTCGCCGACCTGACTCCGGCCGAGCGCAAGGCGAAGGTCGAGGAGCTCGGGCTTCCGGCCTTCCGAGCCAAGCAACTGTCGACGCACTACTTCACCCACTGCACGACGGATGCCTCAGCCATGACCGATCTGCCGGCATCCGGTCGCGATGAGCTCGTCTCGGCACTGCTACCCCCGCTGCTCACGGAAGTGCGCCGTCTGCGCACCGACGACGGCCGCACCATCAAGTTCCTCTGGCGGCTGTTCGACGGTGCGCTGGTGGAGTCGGTGCTCATGCGGTATCCGGGTCGCATCACGCTGTGCATCTCGTCGCAGGCAGGATGCGGCATGAACTGCCCGTTCTGCGCGACCGGCCAGGCCGGCCTCACCCGAAACCTGTCGGCGGCCGAGATCGTCGACCAGGTGGTTGCAGCGAACCGTGCCATCGCACAAGGGGAGCTGGGCCATAGACCCTCCGGCGCGCCGGAGCGAGTTCACAACATCGTCTTCATGGGCATGGGGGAGCCGCTCGCAAACTACAAGCGCTTGATGAGCGCCGTGCGCACTCTGCTGGCCCCGCAGCCCGACGGCCTCGGAATGTCGGCACGAGGCATCACGGTGTCGTCGGTGGGGCTGGTGCCTGCCATCCGCAAGCTGGCCGACGAAGACATCCCCCTGACGTTCGCGCTTTCGCTGCACGCGCCCGACGACGGACTGCGCGACGAGCTCATCCCGGTGAACTCGCGCTGGAAGGTCGACGAGGCACTGGATGCCGCCCGCTACTACTTCGAGAAGACCGGCCGCCGCGTCTCCATCGAGTACGCGCTCATCAAAGACATGAACGACCACGCGTGGCGCGCCGACCTGCTGGCGCAGAAGCTGAACGAGCGGGGTCGCGGCTGGGTGCACGTCAATCCGATCCCGCTGAACCCGACGCCTGGCTCCATCTGGACGGCGAGCGAGAGGGATGTCACGGCCGAGTTCGTCCACAGGCTGGAGTCGGCCGGCATCCCCACAACCCTCCGCGACACCCGCGGTAAGGAGATCGACGGCGCGTGCGGCCAGCTGGCGGCGGCGGAGTAGCCGCTGGCATCTCGGATGGCTTCACGAGGCCGGACCACGAGGCGCACCAGGTAGCATCCCGTAGCGAAACCCGCCCGATTCCTGAGGAGGACCCATGCCCCATTTCGACGTAGTCGTGCTCGGTGCCGGCCCCGGCGGTTACGTCGCCGCTGTGCGCGCCGCGCAGCTCGGCCTGCAGGTGGCCATCGTCGAGCAGCAGTACTGGGGCGGAGTGTGCCTGAACATCGGCTGCGTTCCGGCGAAGACGCTGATCCGCAACGCCGAGGTGCTGGGGCTGGTCACGCGCGAGGGCGCGGAGTTCGGCATCTCCGGCGACATTCACGCCGACTACGGCGTCGGCTGGGACCGCAGCCGCAAGGTCGCGGATGCCCGTGCCAAGGGCGTCAACTTCCTCATGCGCAAGAACAAGATCACCCAGTTCGACGGGCACGGCTTCTTCACGGGTCCGAAGTCGATGGATGTCGCGCTCGCCGCAGGAGGCACTGAGCAGCTCACGTTCGACAACGCGATCATCGCGACCGGCTCGACGGTGCGCCTGCTTCCCGGCGTTGAGCTCAGCGAGAACGTGCAGACCTACAAGGAGCTCATCCTCACCCGAGAGCTGCCGAAGTCGATCGTGATCGTCGGCGCCGGCGCCATCGGGCTCGAATTCGCGTACGTGCTGGCCAACTACGGTGTTCAGGCGACCGTCGTGGAGTTCCTCGACCGCGCGCTCCCCAACGAGGATGTCGACGTCTCCAAAGAGGTCACGAAGCACTTCAAGGCGCTCGGCGTGCCGATCCTCACCTCGACGAAGGTCGAGTCGGTGGTCGACGACGGCAACCAGGTGACGGTGACCTACACCGGTGCGGATGGTGCACAGGGCAGCATCACGGCCGACAAGGCGCTCATCTCGGTCGGATTCGCCGCGAACGTTTCCGGCTACGGCCTGGAGAACACCGGCGTCGAACTCACCGATCGCGGCGCGATCGCGATCGACGACCACATGCGCACCAACGTTTCCGGCATCTACGCCATCGGCGACGTCACCGCCAAGCTGCAGCTCGCCCACGTGGCCGAGGCGCAGGCCGTCGTCGCGGCAGAGACCATCGGCGGCGCCGAGACCATGACACTCGGCGACTACCGCAACATGCCGCGCGCCACCTACATGCAGCCGCAGGTGGCGAGCTTCGGCCTCACCGAGCAGCAGGCCCGCGACGCCGGCTACGACGTCGAGGTCTCGACCTTCCCGATGATGGCCAATGCCAAAGCGCACGCCCTCGGCGACGCACGCGGGTTCGTCAAGCTCGTCGCCGACAAGAAGTACCACGAGCTGCTCGGCGGCCACATGGTCGGACTCGACGTCTCGGAGTTGCTGCCCGAACTCACGCTTGCTCAGAAGTGGGACCTCGGGGCGCTGGAGCTCGCACGCAACGTGCACCCGCATCCGTCGCTCTCCGAGTCGATGCAGGATGCCTTCCACGGCCTCGTCGGCCACATGATCAACCTGTAGCCCCGCACCCTCGCGGGTTCGTCCCCGCGAGGGTGCGCGTTCGTCGGCTACAGGCGGAAGACGCCTCGCGGGATGTCGGACACCAGCCGGCGGGCGACACCGAGCGCGTCGTCCTCGTCGAGCTGGTGCGTGACGACGAGGGATGCCAGGTAGCCGGCATCCAGCCGCCGTGACATGTCGTGACGGGCCGGGATCGAGCAGAACGCCCTGGTGTCGTCGATGAATCCGCTCGTCTTGGTGAAGCCGGCCGAGTCGGTCACCGCGGAACGGTAGCGGGTGATGCCCGCGGGGGAGTCCAGGAACCACCACGGCGCGCCCGCGTACACGCTCGGGTAGAAACCGGCGAGCGGTGCGATCTCGCGCGAGAACAGGGTCTCGTCCACGGTGAAGAGCACGAGCCGGAATGTCGGGTTCACTCCGAAGTCGCGCAGGATCGGGGTGAGCGGCACGGTGTAGCCGCCCACCCCCGGCAGGTCGTGACCGGTGTCGGGACCGAAAGCGTCGAAGGTCGGCTTGTGGTGGTTGCGGATGACGCCGGCGTGCAGCTGCATCACGAGACCGTCGTCCGCGCTCATCTCCGCGAGCCGGTAGAGCAGGTTGCGGCGGTAGGCGTCCGCATCCGTTTGGCTGATCGTGCCGGCCAGGGCATCGCGGTGGATGCGCTCGGCATCCGCCTCGGAGAGCGGCTCGCTGCCCGCGTCGATCACGCCGGTGTCCGTGGCCGTGCCGCCCGCCGCCTTGAAATACGCGCGCCGCGACCGAAGCGCGTCGAGCATCCCTGCGTACGTTCCGCAGTCGATGTTGGCTGCGGTCGAGAGCGTTGCGAGCGCGTCGCGCCAGCCTGCCTGCAGAGGATGCATGTAGCGGTCGGCGCGGAACGTGGGCACCACTGCGCCGGTGAAGGTCGGGTCGTCGCGCAGTGCGAGATGCGCCGAGAGGTCGTCCGCCGGATCGTCGGTCGTGGCCAGCACCGAGATGCGGAAGCGGTCGAACAGCGCGCGGGGACGGAATTCGGGCCGCGCGAGCGCTGCGCACAGCTGGTCGTACAGGGCGTCCGCGGTCTGCGGCGACGGAGCATCCGTCAGCCCGAAGACGTCGGCGAACTCGCTCTCGAACCAGAACCGCACGGGAGTGCCGAGAAAGACGTCCCAGTTCTCGCACAGTCTGCGCCAGATCTCGCGACCGGATGCCTGCGACGGCACACCGTTCCGCTTCAGTCCCAGCTCGGTCAGCGGCACACCCACCGCGTGCAGCAACCGTGTCACGTAGTGGTCGGGCGTGATCAGCAGCGCTGCCGGATCCCCGAACGGCTCGTCATCGAGCAGCAGGCGGGCGTCGACGTGGCCGTGCGGTGAGTAGATCGGAGCGTCCGCCACCTCTGCATACAGCCGCCGCGCAACATCGCGGCTGGCCGGGTCGGCGGGCAGCAGACGGTCGGGGTGCGGGCTCAGCGTTCGAGCGCTCATCGAGTCTCCAATCTTGGGTCAGCGTCGTGACTCCCGCACCGAGCTGGGCGCGGGGCCGGTCGACTCGCGCACGGTGAGATGCGTCGCGAGCACGATTTCGTGGCTCAGGGCGAGATCGTCGAAGCGGTCGTCATCGTCGACCACCGACCCGGTTTCGATCCGATGCAGAAGCGACCGAATCGCCACTCTTCCTGCTTGCTCAATGGGTGACGTCAGGGTGGTCAGCGGGGGATGGCAGAACGCGGCGCCGAAGATGTCGTCGCACCCGACCACGCTCATGTCTTCCGGCACGCGTATGCCACGCTCTCGGAACCGCTCCAGCATGCCGATCGCGAGCAGATCGTTGAACGCCACGCACGCCGTAGCATCCGTGTTCAGTGCGGCATCGGCCGCCGCTGCGCCAGAGTCGACGAACGGCACGTGCGGTCCGATTCTGTTCAGTGAGAGGTTCAGCCGCTTTGCGGCGGCATTCAAGGCCCCGAAGCGGCGTTCGTTGGACCACGAGCTGTCGGGGCCTGCAACATAGAGGATGTTGCGGTGTCCGAGGGACACGAGATGTTGGAGGGCTTGCTCCATCCCGCCAGGGGTGTCGATGAGAACGGACGGAACGCCCCGCGGCTTGCGGTTGATCACCACCAGCGGAAGTCGCTCCGCGATCTCCGCGATCCGTTGATCCGACAAGCGAGATGCCGAGATCACTGCACCGTCAGCCCGTCCGGCGATGGCGTTCAGCGCTTGCAGCTCTGTGCTCGGCGACTCCTCGGTATCGACCAGCAGCTGGATCCATCCGGCGGCTGCGAGCTGGTGCTGCGTTCCGCGGATGATTCCGAAGTAGAACGGGTTGGTGACGTCCGAGACGACGACGGCGACCGCATGTTTTCGGTGCGCTTGCGGTTCGGGTCTGATGCGCTCATAGCCGAGTTGCGCCGCCGTGTGTTCGATGTGCAAGCGCGTCGCCTGGTTCACACGGTGCGGAAGCGAGAGCGCACGGGAGACCGTCGAAGGGGCCACGCCGGCGGCCCTGGCGACATCTCTGATGGATACCCGTTTGCGGGCTTCGTCGCTGCTCGTGGTCGGCTCCCGTTCAGGTCCCGCATTCGGGTCCCAGTCCCTTGAAGGTAGCTGCGGCGGCAGCATTCTGCAACTTGTTGCAGAACGTTGTCATCGCTCGCGAGCAAAGGAAGCAGGGTGATGTTCACGGTCCAATTCACGGATTCGTTGCAGAGTGTGGCAACGAATGGCAACAGCTTGATGCTTGCCCAGTCGCGTCTCTACCGTGCGACTACTACGAAGCACGTGTACTCGATGGAGAGGACCGACCTATGCACAGAAGACGCGCGATCGCTGTGACCGCGGGGATGCTCGTTGCAGGACTCGCACTGGCAGGATGCAGTTCTGGTGGCAGTCCGACCGCCAGCGCCAGCAGCGGACCGGTCAATGGCAAGGGCAAGACCATCACCGTCTTCACGCTGGCTAACACGCAGTACCCGCAGCAGCAGAAACAGTTCGACGACGATGTGGCCGCAGCGTTCCAGAAGCAGACCGGCGCGAAGCTGGTGTGGGACATGGGCGCGTCGGCGAACGACGAGCAGACCAAGATCCAGACCTCGGCGGTCTCCGGTCAAGGCCCGGACATCTACGACATCGGCACCACGTTCACGCCGACCGCCTACTCGACAGGCGACTTCGTCAGCATGACCACCGCCGACTGGAACGCGATCGGAGGAAAGAGCAAGTTCGTTCCTGCGTCGCTCGGCATCTCCGGACCGAACTCCAAAGATCAGGTCGGCATCCCGTACGAGTCTCGTCCCTTCGTGATGGTGTACAACACCAAACTGTTCCAGCAGGCCGGCCTCACGAAGCCGGCCACGACGTGGGATGGCCTGATCGCCCAGGCGAAGAAACTCACCGGCAACGGGGTCTACGGCATGGCCATGGACTACAAAGACAGCTTCAGCCCCTGGAAGTACATCTGGATGTACGACATGCAGATGGGTAACCCGTTGATCTCGGGCAAGAAGGCCACCCTGAATGACCCGAAGACGCTCAAAGCCTACGAAGACTACTTCGGGCTGCTGACCCAGGATCACGTGATCGACCCGGCATCGGTCGGCTGGACAAGCGTGCAGGCACTTGCCGCGTTCGCTCAGGGCAAGGCCGCGATGCTGAACTGGACGACAGCAACGGCACAGAACACCTTGAACGCCTCACCGGTCAAGGGCGAGTACAAGTTCGCGGTCATGCCGACCGTCCCCCCGGGGTACTCCTCGCTGCCGAAGGGCGGGAACGCCGCCGCCAGCATCATCTCCGGCGACAATCTCGTCATCGCCAAGTACTCGAAGAACCAGGCGCTCGACCTCGCTCTCGTGAAGTACCTGACGAGCGACGAGGTGCAGAACAAGCTGTACACCAACTTCGGCAATCTTCCGGTGACGCAGTCCGAGGCCAAGAAGCTGGAAACCAACCAGGCGTCGCTGGCTCCGCTCCTGGAAGCCGGGTCGAAGTCGGTGACGACGCCGTTCTCGGGCGCGTGGGGCGCGACTGAGGTCGGATTGCTGAATGTGGTGACGCAGTCCATACCCGATCTCAACAACGGCTCGGTCAGCCCGAGCAAGCTCAAGGGCCTGCTCGACAATCTGCAGAACACCGCGACTCAGGCGCTGCAGTCCCAATGACGCCTGAGACGACCGTCGCGAGCCGCTCGTCCGCCATTCAGCCGGGCGGCTCGCGATCCGCCCGGCGAAGGCGGCCGGTGACGAAGCGCGGACGGCCGCTGTGGATGCTGATTCCCGGCGGTGTGCTGCTGGTGGCGATCATCCTCATCCCGCTGATCATCGGGATCTGGATGTCGCTGCTCAACTTGAGCCAGTACACGATTCGGCAGTGGCTCGCCGCACCCTTCGTGGCGTTCCAGAACTACGTCGTCGTGGTCACGCAGACGCAGTTCTTCCAATCTCTGGGTGTGAGCATCGGCTTTGCCGTGGTCGCGACGGTGTGCAGCGTCCCCATCGGGGTGGCAGCGGCGGTGGTGACTCACAACTCATTCCGCGGTCGGGCTGTGGTGCGTTCCATCTTCTTGGTCCCCTATGTGATCCCGTCCTTCGTGGTAGCCACGATCTGGCGCACGATCATGCAGCCCGGAGGGGTGTGGACGGGCATGCTCACGAGCTTCGGCGTCAAGTCGAGCCTGTGGCTGAACGGACCGAACGCATTCTGGACTCTCGTGATCGTGGAGATCTGGGCGTCTTGGCCGTTCATCTACCTTCTGACGCTCGCGGGCATGCAGACGATCGAGCACCAGGTGTTCGAGGCGGCTGCGATAGACGGTGTGACCTGGGGCCGACAGCTGCGCTCCATCGTCTTCCCGAACATCGGCGGCCCGCTGGCACTGGCGTGCGTGGTCTCGGTGCTGAACCACATCAACAACTTCACGCTTCCGTATGTGCTGTTCGGGATTCCAGCGCCCGACAACGTGCAGACCCTGCCGTTCCTCACCTACATCCAGAGTTTCACCGTGTTCCGATTCGGCCTCGGCGCCGCGACTGCCGTGCTCTCTCTGGTGCTGCTTGCCATACCGCTCATCGTGTACCTGCGTATGGTGCGGCTCGATGTTGGAAAGGAGAGCTGGTAGTGACATCCGACTCTTTCACGACACGTGATCGCCGCCGCGCGACGGCGGGCATCGCGGTGCTCGTGCCGGTATGGCTCCGAACGGTCATCATCGTCGTGATCCTCGTGATCATCGCGCTGCCGATGATGTTCGTGGTCTTCGGATCGGTCAACTCCGATCTGGGCGTGGCCAGTGGCGAGTACTTCCCGTCATCGTTCACATTGGTCAATTACGCGAAGATCTGGACGACCGTCGGGCTTGCGAAGGGCATGGTGAACAGCATCATCGTCGCCGGGTCCACTGCTGTGGTGGCCACGGCGATCGCCACGGTGTCGGCGTACGTGCTCGTCCGATTCACCTTTTTGGGACGCTCGACGGTTCTGCGATCGATGCTGATCCTCCAGTCGATCCCGGGCACACTGCTCGTGCTGCCGCTCTTCGTCGTCTTCTCGTCGTTCACCACGTACATCGGCGTTCAGGTGATCGGCACCCGGTGGGGCTTGTTCATCACGTATCTCACCTTCGCGCTGCCATTCGCCACCTGGGTGATGGTGACCTACCTGCGAGGCCTTCCCCGCGAATTGGAGGAGGCGGCGCGGATGGATGGCGCATCCAATGTGCGGATCGTTCGGCAAGTGATCCTGCCGCTGAGCTGGCCGGGTATCGTCGTGGCGGGCATCTTCTCGTTCCTCCTGGGATGGAACGACGTGCTCTTCGCCTCGGTCATGACGAATTCGGACACCCAGACCGTCTCGATCGCGCTCAACATCTTCAGTGCGTCGCAGTCCGGCGGATCGCTGCCGCTCTACGGTCAGCTCATGGCCGCTTCGCTGATCTGCGCGGCGCCGGTCGTCATCCTCTACCTCTGCCTGCAGCGCTGGCTCGTCGGTGGACTCACTGCCGGCAGCGTCAAGTGACGACCAGCGCAGGCGCCGGCCCGGTGGATGAGCGGACGGTGAGATGGGTGGGCAGCGTTGCGCTCCGCCGCCGAGCCGAGTCCGCTCCCGCCTCGAGCTGCGCGAGCAGCAGCGTGACGGCGAGCCGGCCGGCCTGCTCGATCGGGGCGGTGAGCGTCGTGAGCGGGGGATCGCAGAAGTCGGCGCCGAAGATGTCGTCGCATCCGACGATGCTCATCTGCCCGGGAACGCGGATGCCCCGCCCTGCCAGGTGCTGCAGCATGCCGATCGCGAGCAGGTCGTTGAACGCGATAGCGGCCGTGGCACCGGTGTTGAGCAGCGCGTCCGCCGCCGCCGCTCCTGCGCTGCGCAGCGGGGAGAACGGTCCCAGCCTGCGCGTCGTCACCGCGTGCTGCTTGCCGGCCTTGACGAACCGCCGCCAGCGTCCCTCGTTCGGCCAGGATGTCTCGGGACCCGACACGTAGGCGATGTCGCGGTGGCCGAGCGACACGAGGTGCTCGACGGCCTGCTCGATGCCCTTCGGTGTGTCGATGAACACCGTCGAGACGCCCCGGGTCTGCCGGTTGACGGCGACGATGGGCAGTTGCGACGCGAGCTCGGCGAGCATCCGGTCCGACAGTCGCGATGCGGCGAGCACGGCGCCGTCGAACGACGAGCGCAGGCGGTGCAGCAGGTCGTCTTCGTTCTGATCCGACTCCTCGGTGTCGATGAGCAGCTGCGAGTATCCGGATGCCTTCAGCTGACGCTGCGTGCCCTTGATGATGCCGAAATAGAACGGGTTGGTCACATCGGAGACGAGCACGGCGATGGCGCCGGTCTTGCCAGACGTCAACGCGCGGGCAGGGGAGTTGGGGGAGTAGCCGAGTTCGGCCGCGATGCGCGCGATGCGTTCGCGGGTGGCCGCGTTCACCCTGCCCGGGTTCGAGAGCGCCCGCGAGGCGGTGGAGATGGCGACGCCGGCGCGCTCCGCGATGTCGGCCAGCGTCACCGGACGCGGCGCCTCAGCGAGTGCCACCTGGGGCGGCGCATCGTCGCGAACTCCTCCCATGACGACAGCCAACCAGGCCCGTGGCTCACTGGCAAACGAAAGGCAACCGTTTGCCACACCGATGCTCGATCGCGAGACTGCACGCCCGCCCCGAAACCGTGGGCAACACCCGCTGTCTCGGGTAGGCGATGCAGCCTGGCGAAAACGAGAGGCCGCCGCACCCGCGGACCGGACTGATGCCGCGGTCAGCGCGGAACAGGCCCGGCGACGGACTCGACGACGGCGAGGGCACTACGCTCCAGGAAGGCAACGAACGCGGCCGCGTCGTCGTCGCCATCCGGCCCTTCGACCAGCTCTCCGTCGACCAGCGCCCGCTCGGCGAAGGCGACCCACGCGCGCAGCGCGACCTTGAGCAGCGGCGACTGCGGAACGCCGAGTTCCTCGAAGACGGCGACCACACGCCCAGTCTGGATCTGCTCCGCCTCCTCGACGACGGCCCGCACCTCCTTGTCTCCGCTGGCGACGCCGTGCACGAGCGAGACGAACGTGCTGCGATGTTCACGCACGAACTCCACGATCTTCGTCAGCGTCGTGTGCAGTCGCTCCAATGGCGGAAGGTCGAGTTGCGGCGCGGTCGCGTTCAGCATGCCGTCGCGGGCGGCACGCACGACCTCGCGGTGGAACCCCTGCTTCGAGTCGAAGTAGTAGAACAGCAGCCCGCGTGAGACGCCGGCCTGTGCCGAGAGGTCTTCCACGTTCAGCTGATCGAGCGGCCGGTCGGCCAGTGCAGCCACTCCGAGGGCGACGAGCTGCGCACGGCGTTCCTCGGGCGTCATACGGGTGCGGCGCTCGGAAGGCATCTCTCGAGGATATGGGCGATTGGGCATGAATGATCTCGACAGAGCCAGCACGCCGGCTCGCGGCGCCCCAGCGGGCGTGCGAGGCCTCGTCGCACGTCGCATGCCTGGCATCGACTGCGGTGTGCCCCGTCCGCGGGTCGACACCATAGACTGGCGCGCGGTACTGACTCATGGTAAATAGTTACTGACGTCGCGTCAGTAAGGGTCGTCATCCAGGAGTTGCGCGGATCGAGGAGGATCTATGAAGCTACGTTCCCTGACGGCGAAGCGCGCGGGGCGCGTCGCACTTGCCGGCATACCGGTAGGCATCGTCGCAGGCCTTCTGATGACGGGCGTGGCCAACGGTGCGGTCCCGGTGGCGTTCACTGTCTCGGGGTCCACGTTCCAGGTCGCCGCCTCGCAGCTTGAGGGCACCGGCTTCTCCCAGTACGCCGGAACCGTGACGCTGAAGGATGGCTCGACGCATCCGGTCTCGGTCGCGAACATCGCCAGCGCGAAGCTCTACGACCTGTGCCAGTCGGTGACGGTGCCCGGCATGCCGGTGGGGTTGAAGATCACCGCAGGTGGTGGCGGTACGCCCGCCACGGCGACGAACATGCAGATCGGCATGACCGACCTGCAGGGCGACGCGACGTTCAACAACATCCGCATCGGCGTCGACGCCTCGACGGTGAACACGGATGCCAAGGGCTCGGTGGGCGACTTCGCTCAGGATGCCGACTCGGTCGAGATCAAGAACCTCAAGCAGACCGCGTGGAGCACGCAGGCATCCGTCTTCAACCTCGCCGGGCTGCACCTGCAGCTGACCGACGGCAAGACGACCTGCTTCTAGGCCAGATGCAGCGACTCAGGGAATGGTGGCACGCGTTCGTCGCGTGGTCGCGGCGGCGTCCGTTCATCGGCGGTCTGCTGACCGTGCTCGGCGGCGTCGAGATGTTCTTCTCCGGTCAGCTCTCGGTCGGCGCCATGCGGGTGCAGGTCGGGATCGAAGGCTTCCAGGCGATGCTCATCCCGATCGTGCTCGTGGTGCTCGGCGTGCTGGCGACGCTCATGCCGCAGCACCGCATCTTCTACGGCGTGATCGCGCTCGTCGTCGCGGTGTACTCGCTCGTCGGAGTGAACCTCGGCGGCTTCTTCGCGGGCATGATCCTCGCCAGCGTTGGCGGTGTGCTGATCGTCTCGTGGATGCCGAGGGGGCCGGACAAGGCCGCGGACACCACTGCCGACGCTGAGCGCGACGCCCCCGCCGCGGAACGCGGTCGGAGACGACGAGGTGGAGACACCGCGCGGCGGGCCTCGGGAGGCGCTCTCGCGGTGGCGCTCACGGCGGCGATGAGTCTCGGACTCGTGGCGGCGCATCCGCAGTCCGCCTCCGCGGCAGAGGCCAGCGGAGTGTGCATCCTCGGGTTCATCGGCGACTGCTCCAACCCGAGTCCGACGCCGAGTCCCACCCCGACGCCCACGTCGACGACTGCCCCCGGCACCCCCTCTACGCCCGCACCGTCGCCATCGCCGGGCAGCGCCAACGGGACCGGCGACGCAGCCACACCTCCGGCCCCTACCGGACCGACCTTGATCGCACCGGCATCCGACTCGCCCGTGTTCACCGGAAAGCCCGCACTGCTGCAGGGCTCGTCGCTGTCGTTCTCAGGGCTGCGCTACCTCGGGCTCGCCACCGTGCGCCTGTCGGACGGCAGCACGGCGACCGTGCTCAAGCTCTCGATGGACAGCGTGACCATCCCTGGATTCCGGCTGGACACCCGCGACGCGAACGGTGCGGGCACCGACACCGTCGCGACGTCCATGTCGTTCAGCGGGGGAGTGAACACATACCTCGCATCGTTCAAGGCCGTGCTCGACAACGGGAAGGCCGTGCAGTACGACATCCAGCACCCGCCGTCGTCGGACGGATCGGTGCCGGTTCTGCGCATCCTCTCGCTCGAGGTCTTCGGCATCACCGGCGGCAGCTCGGTGCTGACCGGATTCCACGAGATGATCAGCTGACCGCTCCCTCAGAGGCACTCCCGCGCACGACCGGTATCGCCCTCCGGGCTACGCGCCGTGGCAACGCATGGCAAACGTTTGCAGCGACTCCGCGCCGCTGCCTAACCTGAATGGCATGAGCTCCACTTCCACGGGCGACGACGTCACCTGGAACCTCTCCGGATTCGGCGACGAGATCGACGAGTCACCGCAGGTGCAACTGGCCGTGCTCGAGGCCCTCGGTGCCCGGCACATCGAGGTACGCAGCGCCTGGGGGGTGAACATCGTCGACCTCGACGCGGAGCAGCTCAGCGCTCTCAAGTCGATCATCGACGCAGCAGGCTTCGGCGTCTCCGCCATCGCCTCGCCGATCGGCAAGGTGGATGTCTCGTTGCCCGTCGAGCACGAGGTGGAACGCCTGGCACGAGCGACCAACGCCGCGCACCTGCTCGGCTCGCGCTACGTGCGCATCTTCTCCTTCTACCGGGGCGAGGGCATCTCGGCGGAGGCCATCCGCGACGACGTGATCGTGCGCATGCGTGCACTCGCCGACCTCGCCGAGCGCGAGGGCGTGGTGCTGCTGCACGAGAACGAGAAGGGGATCTACGGCGACGTGCCCGAGCGGGTGCTCGACATCGTCGAGTCCGTGGGGTCCGATGCTCTGCGTCTCGCCTGGGACAACGCGAATTTCGTGCAGTGCGGCGTGAAGCCGTTCACGGATGCGTGGCCGCTGCTTCACGAGCACGTCGAGTACCTGCAGGTGAAGGACGCGCTGTTCGCCGACGGCACCGTCGTGCCGGCCGGTGAGGGCGATGGCCAGCTCCTGGAGACGGTGACCGCGCTGCGGGATGACGGTTACCGCGGCTTCGCCTCCCTCGAGCCGCACCTCGCCGGCGGGTTCGCGCTCGGCGGCTTCTCCGGCCCGCGCGCGTTCGGCACCGCCGCTCGCGCGTTCGCCCGCCTGACCGACGCGATCGGAGTCACCACAGCATGAACGACCAGGCCGACACGAATTCGGCGCCCACTCTCACCGCTGCGATCGTCGGCTGCGGTGTCATCGCCGACAACCACGTGCGGGCGCTTGCGGCCAGGGGAGACGTGTCGATCGTCGCCCTCGTCGACACGGTGGCGCCAGCAGCCGAGCGCGTGGCCACGTTGGTCGAGGAGGTCGGGATGCCCCGGCCCGCGCTTTTCGCCGATCTCGGCGAGGCGCTGGCGGAGCATCCGGTGGACATCGTCGTCGTGCTGACACCGAGCGGTCTGCATGTGCGCCTGGCGGAGACCGCTCTGAACGCCGGAAGCAACGTCGTCATCGAGAAGCCGCTCGACGTCTCCGTGCCCCGCGCCAGGCGTATCCGCGAGCTCGCCGACGGGGCCGCGAAGCGGGGGCTGGTGGCCACCGTGATCAGTCAGCACCGATTCGACCCGGCGTCGGCGGTCGTGGCCCGCGCCGCGCACTCCGGCGAGTTCGGTGTGCTGACCAGCGCCGTCGCATCCGTCGCGTGGTGGCGCACCCAGGAGTACTACGACTCCGGCCAGTGGCGCGGCACGTGGGAGCTCGACGGCGGCGGCGCCGTCATGAACCAGGGCGTGCACACCGTCGACCTTCTGGTCTGGTTCATGGGACGCCCCGTGGCCGTCTACGCCCACACGGCCCGCCTCGCCCACGAGCGCATCGAGGTGGAAGACACGGCCGTCGCGACCGTGCGTTTCGACAACGGCGCCATCGCCGTGCTGCACGCCACGACCGCCGCGTTCCCCGGGCTGTCCGTGCGCGTTCAGGTGCACGGCTCGAACGGTTCGGCGGTCATCGAGAACGACCAGCTCGCATACTTCGCGTCAGGAGGCACTGCGGATGCCGCGGGTAACGCCGACCCGACGCGCTCCGCGGGCGAGAACCGCGCGTCCGAGTTGGTGGAGCCGTCCCAGCTTTACGGCAGCCCGCGCGGAGCGGACGCATTCGTCGTCGGACACCGCAGGCAGTACGACGACATCGTCGACGCCATCCGCACTCACCGCGAGCCCGGCGTGACAGTGACCGATGCGCTGCTGTCGCTCGCCGTCGTCCGTGCGCTCTACCTCTCGGCCACGCTCGGCCGCGAGGTGCTCGTCGACGACGTGCTCGATGGTGTGTACGACGACCAGGACGTGCACACCGAGACAACGAACACCCAGGTCACCGCATGATGTTCGCGGTCTTCACGGCACCGGCCCTGCAGCGGACGCCGTCCGATGGGGAAGGCGCGGATGCCGTCCGTCGCTGAGGCGCGCACATCGCGGCCTCCGGTGCGCATCGCGCACCTCGGGCTGGGCCACTTCCACCGCGCGCATCAGGCCTGGTACACGCAGCACGTGAACGCATTCTCCGGATCGTCGGACGGCTGGGGCATCGCGGCCTTCACAGGGCGTTCGCCGCGGGCCGCCGAGGTGCTGGCCGAGCAGGACTGCGTCTACAGCCTCATCACCCGCGCCGCCGACGGCGACTCCGCCGAGATCGTGCAGTCGATCGTGCAGGCAAGCGACGGTGGCGGCTCGGAATGGGAGGCGACGGTCGCCGACCCGGTCGTCGCCGTGCTCACCGTCACCGTGACGGAGCGCGG
Source organism: Humibacter ginsengisoli (assembly GCF_054780095.1). Lineage (NCBI taxonomy): Bacteria > Bacillati > Actinomycetota > Actinomycetes > Micrococcales > Microbacteriaceae > Humibacter > Humibacter ginsengisoli. The sequence continues at coordinate 737,098 of NZ_BAAGWZ010000006.1, read as the reverse complement.
ATACGAGGCCGGCAACGCCTCAGGCGCCGCTGCCGGTGGCGAGAGCGCCGGTGCGCGTATCGCACGCGGTCTCGCAGCGCGGGCGCGGGCATCCGCCGGTCCGATCGCCCTCGTCAGCTGCGACAATCTGAGCGGGAATGGCGAGGCACTGCGGGGCGCGGTGCTGGCCGCGTCCGACGCGGATCTGGCCGCCTGGGTCGGCGAGAACGTCTCGTTCGTCTCGACCATGGTCGACCGCATAACGCCGGGAACCACGGATGCCGACCGCGCCACCGCCCGCGAGCTCACCGGATACGACGACGCGGCTCCGGTCGTCACGGAGCCGTTCAGCGAATGGATCCTCAGCGGGGCCTTCCCCGCCGGCCGTCCCGAGTGGGATCGGGTCGGCGCCCGTTTCGTCGACGACATCGAACCGTACGAGCGTCGCAAGCTCTGGCTGCTCAACGCCGGCCACACGCTGCTGGCCGCGGTCGGACTCCCGCGCGGCCACGAAACGGTAGCCGCCGCGTTCGCCGATCCCGAGTGCCGCATGCTGCTCGAAGACCTATGGGCGGAGGCGCGGGGCGTGCTCCCGTTCGACGAGGGGTCGACGGATGCCTTCCTCTCCGCCCTGCGCACCCGCTTCGCCAACCCGCGCATCGCGCACCGCCTGACGCAGATCGACGACGGCAGCCTGCAGAAACTGCGCCAGAGGCAGGCCGCGATCGTCGCCGCACGGCTCGAGAACGGGGACGAGCCGGGGCGCGCATCCCTCGCTACCGTCGAGTCATGGGGGCGCACCCGCGGACTCGATCTGGCCGAGGCGCTCGACGTGCTGCAGCCGGGCCTTGCCCGGCGCGTCTACGCCAACTGAACCGAACGACAACCCGAACTCCACAACGTAGGGAGAGACCATGCTGATCCAGTCCGCCGAGGTGCTCGTCGCGAGTCCCGGGCGCAACTTCGTCACCCTGCGCATCACGACCGACGACGGGTACACCGGTCTCGGTGACGCCACACTGAACGGCCGTGAGCTCGCGGTGGCCGCGTACCTGAAGGAGCACGTCGTCCCGCTGCTCATCGGGCGCGAGGCGAGCCGCATCGAAGACACCTGGCAGTACCTGTATCGGGGCGCATACTGGCGACGCGGGCCGGTGACCATGGCCGCGATCGCCGCCGTCGACACCGCACTCTGGGACATCAAGGCGAAGGCCGCAGGCATGCCGCTCTACCAGCTGCTGGGCGGGCGCAGCCGCGACGGCCTACTCGTATACGGACACGCATCAGGCCTCGAGCTGCCCGAACTGTTCGACTCGATCCGCGAGCACCTCGAGGAGGGCTACCGCGCGATCCGCATCCAGACCGGCATCCCCGGCCTGCCTTCCGTGTACGGCGTGGCACACAGCCGCAACGCCGAAGCGGGCACGGAAGCCGGAACGGACGCCCGCTACGACTACGAGCCGGCGCGCCGCAGCGCGCTACCGGTCGAGGAGACCTGGGACACCCGCGCGTACCTGCGGCACATCCCCGGCGTCTTCGAGGCGGTGCGGAACGAGTTCGGGCCCGAGCTGCCGCTTTTGCACGACGCGCATCACCGGCTCACGCCCATCCAGGCGGCGAAGCTCGGCAAGTCGCTGGAGCCGTACGACCTGTTCTGGCTCGAAGATGTCACGCCTGCCGAGAACCAGGCCGTGCTGCGCAGGGTGCGCGAGCATACCACGACGCCGCTTGCGATCGGTGAGGTCTTCAACACCATCTGGGACTATCGCGAGCTGTTCGAGGAGCAGCTTATCGACTACGTGCGCAGCCCTGTCACCCACGCCGGTGGTATCACTGGCCTGCGCCGCATCTTCGACTACGCCGCCGTCTACCAGATCAAGTCGGGCGCGCACGGCCCCACCGATATCTCGCCGGTCGGGCTGGCCGCCGCGATCCACCTCGGGCTTGCGATCCCCAACTTCGGCATCCAGGAGTACATGCGGCATGCGCCGGTCACGCACGAGGTGTTCCGCACCACCTATTCGTTCGAGAACGGCATGCTGAATCCGTCGGATGCCCCTGGTCTCGGAGTCGACTATGACGACGAGGTCGCTGCGGCGCATCCGTATTCCGGGGCGTACCTGCCGGTGAACCGGCTGCTCGACGGCGCGATGCACGACTGGTAGTCTCGCTCGGGTGCGAGCCAGTACTGGCCGCACCGACATGCGCCGCTGGTGCTTCGAATCGAGGAGGTGATGACGTGACGGTATTCTTCCGCGCCTCCGTCCGACCTCTCACTCGATTCGGGGCCGTTCGTCGCTGACGTCAACGCCTGCGACCGCCGCGGCCTCCTCGTCATTTGGAGACCGCAGTGTCTTTCTTCGGCGACGACTTCGTCGTCCCCACCTTCGCCGACTTGCGTCTTGAAGACGGCCAGCGCAGCTCGACCTGGCCTGCCACCATGCCCAGCGAGCGCGGACCGATGCCGCGCCCCGACTGGGTCGTCACCTCCGCGGATGCCATCGACACCGAACTCGGCATCGTCAAGTCGGGCAAAGAAGCCGACGTCTGGCTGCTCGAACGTGCGGTGCCGGATGTCGTGACATCCGTCTCCGGCGCACGCTCCGCCATCCTCGCCGCCAAGCGGTACCGAGGAGCAGAGACCAGCGACTTCCACCGTTCTGCCTCCTACACGGAGGGGCGACGCCTCCGCAACACGCGCGACATGCGCGCCATGAGCCGCAAGTCCTCGTACGGACGGGAGGTCGCCGCGGGGCAGTGGGCGGCGGCCGAGTTCGCCGGGCTGTGCGCCGCATGGGTGGCGGGCGTGCCCGTTCCGTATCCGGTTCAGCTGAGCGGCACGGAGATCTTGATGGAGTTCATCGGGGATGCCGACCGCGGAGTAGCGGCACCACGACTGGCATCCGCTGCGCTCACCCCGGTCGAACTCGAGTCCTGCTTCGACCAGGTCATCGAGATCATGCACCGCTTCGCCCTCGCCGGCACCGCTCATGGCGACCTGTCGCCGTACAACCTGCTCGTGCACGAAGGGCGCGTCGTCGTGATCGACCTCCCGCAGATCGTCGATGTGATCGGCAACCCGAACGGCATCGAGCTCCTCGAACGCGACGTTCGCAACGTGTGCACCTGGTTCGCCAGGCGCGGGCTCGACAGCGATCCGGAGGAGATCTTCGGCGAGCTCTGCGCCGACGCCTGGGCGAAGCGTTGAACCACAACCCGCGCGAGCGCGACGGTCCGCTGGACCGTCGTTCCAAGCTCGAGCGCGCTGGTAGACTTGTGCACCGAACTTCGGCGAGGGATGCGCGCTTCCGAAAGCGCCGGCATCCGTGATCGACGCGGTGGATCAGGCTCACGTCTGTCCTCACGCTGACATGCAGCACGAGTTGACAACGAATCCCTTCAAACGATGTGGGCCGCTGAAGCCCACCGAAAGCGAGACATCACCATGGCTGACGACAGCAACAAGGTGGCCGCGGAGACCCGCGACCGATTCGGCAAGGGCGCGGCGCGCAAGATCCGTGCGGCGGGCAAGATCCCTGCGGTTCTCTACGGTCACGGCACGGACCCGCAGCACCTGACCCTGCCCGCGCACCAGCTCGGGCTGATCCTGCGCAAGGCGAACGCGGTGCTCGACCTCGACATCGCCGGCAAGTCGCAGCTCGCCCTCGTGAAGGACGTGCAGAAAGACCCGGTGCACCAGATCATCGAGCACATCGACCTCATCATCGTGCGTCGCGGCGAGAAGGTTCAGATCGAGGTTCCGGTGCACGTCGAGGGCGAGCCGTTCTCCGGCACGATCGTGGTGCAAGACCTCTCGACCATCTCCGTCGAGGCCGAGGCCACCCACATCCCGGAGCGCGTGGTCGTCGACGTCGAGGGCCTGGAAGACGGCACTCACATCACTGCCGCAGACATCAAGCTGCCGAACGGTGTCTCCCTGCTGAGCGAGCCGGAGGCCCTGGTCGTCGCCATCAGCACGCCGTCCGCGCCGGCGGCCGAGGAGACGGAGGAGGCCGAGGAGGCCGCCGAGGCCGAGGCGGCGTCGGAAGCACCCGCCGAGTCCGCCGAGTAGCTCGGGCCGGACGGCACACGGATGGCGGAACAGCCCTGGCTCATCGTCGGCCTCGGCAACCCCGGCGCGCAGTACGAGCGCACCCGCCACAACATCGGGCAGATGGTGGTGGACGAGCTCGCAGGCCGGGCATCCGCCGTGTTCAAGTCGCACAAGACCAACGCGAGGGTCGCCGAGGGACGCATCGTCCCCGGCGGCCCTCGCCTGGTCCTGGCCAAGCCGAACACGTACATGAACGTCTCGGGCGGTCCCGTCGCGCAGCTCATGCGGTTCTACTCGCTGCAGCCGGATCGGCTCATCGTGGTGCACGACGAGCTGGACATCCCCTTCGACACGATCAAGCTGAAGTCAGGCGGCGGCCACGGGGGCCACAACGGGGTGCGCGACATCGCCAGCGCCCTGCGCAACCCCGACTTCACCCGCGTGCGTGTCGGCGTCGGTCGTCCCCCTGGACGAACGGACGCCGCCGATCACGTTCTCAGTCCCTTCACGTCGGCGCAACGGCAGGTGCTTCCGAGCCTGATCTCCGACGCGGCGGATGCCGTCGAGCTCGTCACGACGGACGGCCTGCTCGTGGCGCAGCAGAAATACCACGCGCCATCCGAGTGACTCACGGCCGGCTCATAGCCGGCATCCTGCTGCTCCGAGGCATCCGCACACCAGCGTGACGTAGCTTCGCACCATGCAGTTGTTCACCCGGGAATGGGGCACCGGCGACCGGGTGGCCGTTCTCGTGCACGGCCTGTTCAGCAGCTCTCGCACCTGGCACCGGGTAGGTCCCGCGCTCGCCGAACAGGGCTACCGCGTCGTCGCCGTCGACCTCGCCGGACACGGGAAGAGCCCGCGCTCGCTGTCGTATTCCGTTGCGGAGCTCGTGCGGAGCATCGCTGACAGCGTTCCCCTGAGACCGGAGCTCGCCATCGGGCATTCGCTCGGGGGCCTGACGCTTTCGCGTCTCGTGCGACGGCTTCAGCCCGAGCGTGCCGTCTACATCGATCCGGCGTTCCTCGGCACGCGGCTGCCCTGGTGGCAACGCGCAGGAGCGCCGATGCTCTTCCACAGCCTGCTCAACCGGCCGGAGAAGGCGGTCGCCCGCAGCAACCCGCGCTGGCACAAGGTCGACGTCGAGATCGAGGTTTCCGACTACGCGGCATTCGACCGGCGCTTCTTCCGGCGGTTCGGCGACGGCCGGGCCATGCCCCTGAGTGCGCCCGACCGCATGGTCGTGCCGTCGCTGATGATGCTCGCCGACCGCTCCCGGCTGGTGAGCGAGCCCGTGGCGGAGCGGATGCGTGGCCTCGGCTTCGAAGTTCGCGTCGTCGCCGGCGCCGGCCACACCGTGCACCGGGACGACTTCGACGGCTTCCAGAGGGCCCTGCGCGGCTGGGTCTGACGCGGTTCCCACGTCGATCGAGCGGCGGAGCGTCGCCTAAGCTTCGACAATGGTTGGCATCGCGCCCGTGCGCCCCGAAGATCGCGCCGAATGGCTCGAGCTGTTCCGCGGATACCTCACGTTCTATGCAGCCCACCTGGATGAAGCGACCATCGACGCGCTGTTCACCCGATTGCTCGACACGGAGATCCACGGTGCGCTGGCTCGGGATGAGCAAGGGCGGGCGATCGGGCTGGTCCACTGGCTGACGCACGCTGCGACCTGGACGACGGCGGACTACTGCTACCTCGAGGATCTCTTCGTCTCACCGGATGCACGTCGCACCGGAGCAGGCGCGGCATTGATCGAGCATGTGCGAGCGTGGGCGGAGGAACACGGTTCGGCGAAGGTCTACTGGCTTACGGCCGAGACGAACGCCACCGCTCGTTCCCTCTACGATCGGGTGGCACAGCGGAGCGGATTCATCCACTACGAGATCACGCTCTGAACCTCGGTAGCCGAGCGGCCCGGGGCTGCCCAGTGCGTGCCCAGGCCGATCGGATAGCGTCGCCGAGGACCGGCGGTTTCTCGTCGTTCCCCGGACGAGACGCGCCGTACCCGGATCCGACGACGACGCTCGGGAGAGCATCGTGGACATCCTCATCCAGGTCATCGGCTCGCTACTCGTGCTCGCGGGGTTCGCACTCGCTCAGTGGGGTGTGCTGAATCCGAAGTCGCCGACGTATCTCGTTCTGAACGTGGTGGGTTCGGGCATCCTCGCCGTCGATGCGGTGGTCGAGGCGCAGTGGGGATTCCTGCTGCTGGAGGGCGTGTGGGCGATCGTGTCGCTCGTGTCGCTCATCGGCGTGCTGCGCGTGCGGGCGGCCGTCGGCGGCGGCACCGGCGCAGAGGACGACGCAGAGGCAAGCTCGCCGCGACGATGACGAGCTCGAACTGCTCTTCCTCTACTACGCCGCAGGGTGGTCAGCGGCTGCCGGAATCTCCTCCGCGGCCGGACGGGTTCGGCCGCCTCAGCGGCCGTGGGCCGCGAGGATCTGGTCGAGGTCGATGTGGGCGAGCAGCTGCGTCCAGTCGAGCTCGCGCGCGACATCCTCGACATCCTTCTCCGCGAACACCCGGCCGTTGCGCTGCACGACGATCCCTTGCGGGATGATCGCGTTCAGCTCGGCCAGCACGGCGTCATTCACCGCCTCGGTGTCGAAGTCGGCTCCGTAGCGGGCATAGACATCGGCGGGGACGGTGTAGTCGATGGTCGTGATCTCGGTCGCCATGCGGCGAGCCTATCGACGCTGCCTCGCACCCGTCACGGGGTTGCGGGTACCATCGGGCACCTCGCCCAGCCAGCCGCAAACTGCCGAACCACCCCCATATTCGCGTGAATCTGGGGGTGGCTCGGCAGTACGGGGGTGGCTCGACGTGCGGGGCTCGCCGGGCGGAGTGTCAGGACTCCAGGGCTGCCTGCAAGTCGATCGTGATGGTCACGGTGTCGCCGAGAAGCATGCCGCCGGTCTCGAGCGCCGCGTTCCAGGTGAGACCGAAGTCTTCACGGTTGACGACAGCCTTGGCGCTGGCGCCTGCCTTGTAGTTGCCGTAGGCATCCGCCCCGAAACCGCCGAAGTCGAACTCGAACGTGACCGGCTTGGTGACGCCCTTGATGGTCAGATCTCCGTCGACGAAGAAGTCGCCGTTCTCCACGCGGGCGCCGGTGGAGACGAAGTCGATGGTCGGGTAGGTGTCGGCCTCGAAGAAGTCGCCGGTGCGCAGGTGGCCGTCACGGTTCGGGTCACCGGTGGAGATGGATGCCACCTCGGCGCTGGCCGTCACGCTCGCCTCGAGCGGGTTGGCTGGCGTGACGAACGACGCCTGGAACTTCTCGAACTTGCCCTTCACCTTGCTGATCATCAGGTGACGGATGCTGAAACCCACCTCGCTGTGCGCGGGGTCGATCACCCAGGTGCCCTCGCGGTAGCCGGGAATCTCGAGTGTGGTCGTGGCGGTGTCGGTCATGGTTCTCCTCGTGTGCTGATGAAAGGAAAGAGTCGTGCGGGCCGGTGCCGCACACGTATGCAAACGCATGGGATGGAGCGGTATTCCGCGCTCAGAGAAAAAGTTCGCGAGGCAGGTGTCCGACGGTGTCTGACGCGGTATCTACACTGGACCGAGTGATCCTCGAGGGCTTGACCGAGGCGCTCTCGCGCGCCCAGACATTCGCTGACGCCCTCGCCTACGCGAACCGCGATGCGGACTTCTCGGTGACGAGTGGCCTGCGCGTTCCCCTCGCGGTGGCGCTGCTCGGCAATCGTCCCGCCGACAAGCAGGTGCTGCTCGTCGTCACCGCCACGGGCCGAGAGTCGGAGGCCCTGCGCTCCGCACTCGGGTCCGTGGCACCGCACGCGGAGGTGGTGGAGTTCCCGGCGTGGGAGACCCTGCCGCACGAGCGATTGAGCCCGAGCGCCGAGATCGTGGGCAAACGACTGACCGCGCTGCGAAGGCTGACCAAGTGGGAGCCGGATGCCGGGCATCCGCTTGTCGTCGTCGCCTCGGTTCGCGCCGCGCTCCAGCCGCTCGCCGCGGGCCTGGACCTGCTGGAGCCCATCGTGCTGGCCGAGGGCAGCAGGGGCAACGATCTGACCGGCATTGCGTCGCACCTCGTCGACATGGCGTACGCACGCGTCGACATGGTGACGCGCCGGGGTGAGTTCGCGGTGCGTGGAGGCATCCTCGACGTGTTCCCGCCGACGGCGGAGCATCCGGTGCGGGTGGACTTCTTCGGTGACGAGGTCGAGCAGATCCGGGCATTCTCGGTGGCCGACCAGCGGTCGCTGCCGCACGATGTGCCCGAGGTGCAACTGGCGCCCGCGCGCGAGCTGCTGCTGACGGACGCCGTCAGGCAACGCGCCGCCGAGATGGCGCACGAGTTCCCCGGCCTCGAGCAGCTGCTGACCAAGGTGGCGGAGGGCATCCCGGTCGAGGGAATGGAATCGCTGGCACCGGCCCTCGTCGACCGGCTGGTGCCGCTCACTGAGTATCTGCCGGACGGGGCAGCAGTGGCCGTGATGGGTCCGGAGCGCGTCGCCGCGCGAGCGGTGAGCCTGGCGGAGACGAACCGCGAGTTCCTCGAGGCCGCGTGGAGTGCGGCGACGGTCGGTGCCGCCGCGCCGATCGACCTGGCCTCCGGCGACTTCCTGTCGCTGCGGCAGTTACGCGACGCCGCGCAGCTCAGCCGGCCGGGAGAGCAGGCGCCCGACCACCCCTGGTGGACGTTCTCCGGCTTCGACACCGGGGGAGCCGAGCCGATCGTGCCGATCGCCGAGCAGTCCGTCGAAGACCTCGTCGAGTCTGCGGGCGACTACGTGCGCGTGGCGGCCGAAGCCGTCCCGAGCTTCGCGGGGAACGTCGACGGCGCGGTGGGCCACGTGGCCCAGAGGTTGTCCGAAGGATGGCGGATCGCCATCGTCGCGGAGGGACACGGTCTCGTGGAACGCGCGGTCGACGTGCTGTCCGAGCACGGGATCGCTGCGCGGCAGGTCGAGGACTACCCGGCGGATGCCTCCAGCGGCGTCGCCTACGTGCTTGCGGCATCCGTCGAGCAGGGCTTCGAGCTGCCGGAGGCGAAGCTCGCCCTGATCGGCGAGACCGAGTTCTATGGCCGCACGATCGGCTACGACTCCAGGCAGGTCAAGAAGCTCGGCGTTCGGCGCAAGAACGTCGTGGATCCGCTGCAGTTGAAGGCGGGCGACTTCGTGGTGCACGAGACGCATGGCATCGGGAAGTTCGTGGAGCTCGTGCAGCGCGAGGTCTCCAGCGGCGGCCGCAACGCGGTGAAATCCAAACGCGAGTACCTAGTGCTGCAGTACGCGCCGTCGAAGCGCGGGTATCCGGGCGACAAGCTTTACGTTCCGACCGACCAGCTGGATCTGCTAAGCCGCTACGTCGGCGGCGAGGCTCCGCAGCTGTCGAAGATGGGCGGCAGCGACTGGTCGCAGGCGAAGGGTCGCGCGCGAAAAGCGGTGCGCGACATCGCCGTCGAGCTCGTGAAGCTGTATTCGGCGCGGATGGCGTCGAAGGGTCACGCATTCGGGCCGGATACGCCGTGGCAGCGCGAGCTGGAGGAGGCGTTCCCGTTCGTGGAGACCCCCGACCAGCTGCAGACCATCGACGAGGTGAAGGCCGACATGGAGCGCCCGATCCCGATGGATCGTCTGGTCTCCGGCGACGTCGGCTTCGGCAAGACCGAGATCGCGGTACGAGCTGCGTTCAAGGCCGTGCAAGACGGCAAGCAGGTGCTTCTGCTCGTGCCCACCACGTTGCTCGTTCGCCAGCACTTCGAGACGTTCCAGGAACGGTTCGCCGGGTTCCCGGTGCACCTACGGCAGCTCAGCCGGTTCCAGAGCGACCGTGAGGCGAAGGAGGTCATGGACGGTCTCGCCGACGGCACGGTCGACGTCGTGATCGGCACGCACCGGCTGCTCTCGAAGAACCTCGTCGTGAAAGACCTCGGGCTGGTGATCGTCGACGAGGAACAGCGCTTCGGTGTGGAGCACAAGGATGCCCTCAAGAAGCTGAAGACGAACGTCGACGTGCTCGCGATGAGCGCGACACCCATTCCGCGAACACTCGAGATGGCGGTCACCGGCATCCGCGAGATGTCGACCCTGGCGACGCCGCCGGAGGACAGGCATCCGATCCTCACGTTCGTGGGGCCGTACTCCGACAAGCAGGTGGCGGCCGCGATTCGGCGCGAGCTGCTGCGCGAGGGACAGGTCTTCTTCGTGCACAACCGGGTGTCGAGCATCCAGCGCATCGCATCGCAGCTTGCCGAACTCGTTCCCGAGGCCCGGATCGCGGTAGCGCACGGGCAGATGAACGAGCACGTGCTGGAGCAGATGGTCGTCGACTTCTGGGAGCGCAAGTTCGACGTGCTGGTCTCGACGACGATCATCGAGACCGGGCTCGATATCGCCAACGCGAACACGATCATCATCGATCGCGCCGACAAGTACGGGTTGTCGCAGCTGCACCAGCTGCGCGGGCGTGTGGGCCGGGGCCGCGAACGCGCGTACGCGTACTTTCTGTGGGATGCCGACAAGCCGCTCTCCGAGACCGCCCACGATCGGCTCTCGACGATCGCGGCGAACAACGAACTGGGCAGCGGCATGCAGGTGGCGCTGAAAGACCTCGAGCTGCGCGGTGCCGGCAACCTGCTCGGCGGCGAGCAGTCCGGCCACATCGCCGGCGTCGGATTCGACCTCTACCTGCGCATGATCGGCGAGGCGGTCGGCACGTTCCGCGGCGAGGTCGCCGAGGGACAGACGGAACTGCGGCTGGAACTGCCGGTGGATGCCCACATTCCGGAGGAGTACGTCGACTCCGAGCGACTGCGGCTCGAGGCGTATCAGAAGCTGTCGGCGGCATCCGCTCCGAACGCGAAGCCGGATGCCATCGATCTCGTGCTCGAGGAGCTCACGGATCGCTACGGAGCACCGCCGGAGGCGGTGACCAACCTCATCTCCGTCTCACGGCTGCGCCGCCGCGCCCAGCAGGCCGGGCTGTCGGATGTCGTGGCGATGGGTTCGAATCTGCGCATCGCGCCGGCCGAGCTGCGGGACTCGCTGCAGGTGCGACTGCAGCGCATGTACCCGAAATCGCGCATCGTGGCGGCTCAGAAGGTGCTGCTCGTGCCCCTCCCGGTCGTGGACGGCGAATCACTGCCGGATGCCGACCTGATCGGCTGGGTGCGAGGGCTGCTCGACGCGATCTTCCCACAGCCGGAGGCGGCACAGACCGAAGAGGCCGCGGCGGGCTAGCGTCTTCCGATCTCCGCAGCGCGTCCCGTCTGGTTGCGGACATCCGCTCGGCGTCGGAGCACCACCGCGAACGCCGTCGCCGTGACATATCCGAGAATGAGGGGGATCGCCAGCATCAACTCGTGGGTGGGGGAGCCTCCCGCGAGGGGCCCAGCGTTGTTGATGAGCAGGAGCGACCACGGAGTCGTGGCAAGCACGATGACGGCCGCAATCCTGGACCTGCGCATCAAAGCGAACAGGAGCGCCACGATGAGGGCAAGGACCGATCCCGTGTACGCGAGCATCGGCTGAACGACCCCGCTGAAGAATTCCAGAACCGGAACCGTTCCGGTGAAGAAGTGAGCCGGCTTCCACGGGCCAAACGCGATGGTGGATGCGCAGAATGCGAGAATCCAGATCCCAGCGCATATCAGCGATTGAGACGCTCGTGGACGTCGGCCCGGCAACGCCAAGAGTGCGATCAGCGCGGCGAAGGCACAGGAGACGCTGCTCAGCCAGGGCTGGTCGCCGAGTACGCCGAGATGCCCCACGCCAGCGAGGGTGGTGCCAGCGGCGGCCGTGGCCACTAGCAGGGATCGGTAGAGCCACACCGGGCCGACGAGTGAGGAAGCCCACGCGACGATCGCAAGGCCGGCGACGATGACGAATGCACTGAGGAATGGACCGAAACCGATCGGATCCGCGCTCCCGTATCCGTCGAGCCAATTCGCGCGCGCCGCTGACGTCCAGGGAGCCCATTCAAAGATCAGTCCAGTGATCAGCCCATACGCGCCGAGCAGACCGGTCATGACGATAGTGAGCCGATCCCGCACGGCACCGGGAACGAGCCGCTCGGCACGCGCGTCCAGCCCTCCGACCACCATCGCGACCTTCTCCGACCGAGTCAGCCGATCACGGCCTTCGGCGTCGGCGAGGTCGAGGTAGGTGCCGAGCATCGCGGCCCCGTTCTGTTCCTGCCAACGTGCCGGATACCAGGCGGACCAACGGTGGAAGTCGCGCTTCATGGCAAGGTTCATGCCACGCCACCCGCCAGGCGAGCGGATCGCCGAGCGGCAAGACGCTGCCTCGCAATTGCGGCTCGCGCTTCCAGGCGCTCCGCTTCCACGCGCAGCGTCTCTTCGCCGGCATCCGTCAAGGCGAAGTACCGGCGCAGCCGCCCATCCACGGTCTCGTCGCCTGCGCGGCACACCAGCCCGTCAGTGGCGAGGCGGTCGAGGGCCGCGTACAGCGAACTCACTTTCAGACGCACCCGCCCTTCACTGATCTCACCGGCCTCGCGGATGATGGCGTATCCGTGTCGTCGGCCACCGGCAAGTACGGTCAAAATCGACAGTGCCGGATCTCGCAGCTCGTTCGTCTTCATGCACCGGACGATAGTCCGCGGGATGGAATATGACAAGGAATGGAATGCCGTCTGTGCGGACGTGCCCCGTCGCTACGGTTGACCACGTGACCTTCACCCCAGCACCCGCATTCACCACTCGCCCGACGCTGCGTGGCACGTTCGGCATGTCGGCCTCCACGCATTGGCTCGCCACCGCGACCGCGCAGTCGGTGCTGGAGCGCGGCGGCAACGCGTTCGATGCGGCGGTAGCGGCCGGGTTCGTGCTGCACATCGTCGAGCCGCACCTGAATGGCCCGGGTGGCGATCTCACGGGATTGTTCCGCGTCGCGGGCGGCGAGGTCCGCGTGCTCATGGGCCAGGGGCCGGCGCCAGCAGGCGCGACCCTCGAGCACTATCGCGACGCCGAGGGCCTCGCCGAAGTGCCGGGTGCCGGTGCGCTCGCCGCAGCCGTTCCGGGGTCTGTGGATGCCTGGCTCTGGCTCCTCGTCGAACACGGCACCTGGGAGCTCGGAGACGTGCTCGCGTACGCGATCGGGTATGCCGAGCACGGGCATCCGGCACATCAGAACGTGGTGACGACGATCGAGCGCATCCGGGAGCACTTCACGCAGCACTGGCCGACATCGGCCGCTCTCTGGCTGGATGCCGACGGCAACGCGCCTGTCGAGGGCGCACTGCTCGTGAACCCTGCGTACGCGGCGGTGCTTCGGCGGCTGGCGGCAGCCGAACCCGCGGGGGAGGGCGCGGGCCGCACGGACCGGATCGACGCTGCCCGGCGGGAGTGGAAGTCGGGCTTCGTCGCCGACGCCGTCGAGAGGTTCGCGCGGCAGCCGCACCGTCACAGCGACGGCCGCGATCACGCCGGGGTGATGCGGGCATCCGATCTCGCCGCCTTCGACGCGGGCGACGAGGATGCCGCGACCTACGACTTCCGCGGATGGCGCGTGCACAAGACCGGCCCGTGGGGCCAGGGCCCGGTACTGCTGCAGATGCTCGCGATCCTCGACGCATACGGACGCCTGCACTCGCTCGACGACGAGCACCTCGACCCGTCGACCGCGCTCGGCATCCATACGATCGCGGAGGCGGAGAAGCTCGCGCTCGCCGACCGCGACGCCTGGTACGGCGATCCGGCCTTCGTCGACGTGCCGCTGTCGACGTTGTTGTCGGCCGAGTACGCGGAGTCCCGTGCCGCTCTCATCGGGGAGAGCGCCAGCGCTGAGCTTCGACCCGGCGCACCTGACGGGCGCACTCCCCACCTGCCGGCGGTGGCGACCGGCGCCGGCAAGGACGGCCTCGAAGAGTCCGACGCTGCCGGCGAGACCGAGGACCGCGCGGCAGGCGTCGGCGAGCCGACCGTCGACCGGCACGGTCAGACCCGCGGCGACACGTGCCACCTCGATGTGGTCGACCGCTGGGGCAACATCATCACTGTGACTCCGTCGGGCGGATGGCTGCAGTCGTCCCCGACGATCCCCGAACTCGGCTTCTGCCTCGGCACGCGGCTGCAGATGGCGTGGCTCGACGAGAGCGTTTCCACGGTTCTGCGACCCGGTGCGCGCCCGCGAACGACTTTGTCGGCGACGCTGATCACGGCATCCGAGCCGGGGGGCGGCGAGCACGTGCTGACGCTCGGCACGCCCGGCGGCGACCAGCAGGACCAGTGGCAGCTGCCGGCGCTGCTCAGGATGCTCGTGGGAGGCTGGAGCGCGCAGGCCGCGATCGACGCCCCCACGTTCCACACCACCAGCCATATCTCCAGCTTCTGGCCGCGCGACTGGGAGCCGGCAGGTCTCGTCGTAGAGGAGCGGATCGGTCCGGATGTGATCGAGGAGCTTCGTCGGCGCGGACACCGCGTCACGGTCTCCGGCCCCTGGGCGCTCGGCCGCCTTAGCGCCGTTGGCATGGAACCGGCGGGTGCCGGAACGGAGTCGCCGCGTCTGTTCTGGGCGGCCGCCAACCCGCGCGGTACGCAGGGCTACGCCGCCGGTCGCTGATGCGTCACCGGCGATAACGTCGACACCATGCCAGATATCGAATACCGCACCCTCGGACCCTCCGGCCTCGTCGTCTCCACCGTCGGCCTCGGCTGCAACAACTTCGGTCGCGCCGACACGCGCACCGAGACGCAGGAGGGCACGACCGCGGTCATCGACGCCGCGATCGATGCGGGCATCACCTTCTTCGACACCGCAGACATCTATGGCAGGGAGCCGGGGCTCAGCGAGGTGCTGATGGGCAACGCGCTTCGTGGGCGCCGCGATGGCGTCGTGCTCGCGACGAAGTTCGGCATGGACATGCGCGGCGCCAACGGCCCCGACTGGGGTGCGCGCGGCTCCCGCCGCTACGTGCGGCTCGCGGTCGAGGCATCCCTCGGCCGACTGAAGACGGACTGGATCGACCTCTACCAGTTGCACGCTCCCGACCCGGTCACGCCGATCGAAGAGACCCTCGAGGTGCTCGACGACCTCATCGCCGAGGGCAAGGTGCGCTACATCGGGCACTCCAACCTCGCAGGCTGGCAGATCGCGGACGCCGAATACCAAGCCGTGCTGCACGGGCATCCGCGATTCGTCTCCGCCCAGAATCAGTACAACCTGCTGCACCGCGAGGCCGAGCACGAGGTGCTCCCCGCCGCTCGGCACTACGGACTCGGGTTCCTGCCGTTCTTCCCCCTGTACAACGGGCTCTTCACCGGCAAGTTCTCTCGCAAGGGCGGACCCGACGACAGCCGCATCATGCGGCAGCGGCGGCACATCCTCGACGAGGCGCCGTGGGACGCTCTGGATGCCTACCAGCGGTTCTGCGACGAGCGCGGCGTCACGATGCTGCAGGCCACGTTCGGCTGGCTGCTCGCGCAGCCGGCGCTGACGAGCGTGATCGCCGGAGCGACGACACCGGAGCAGGTCGTCGCCAATGCGCAAGCTGGCACCGCATGGCATCCGTCGCCCGAGGACGTCGTCGCAATCGCGGAGCTGTTCCCGCGGAGTTGAACTCCGCCGCTCCTACTGTGTTATAACTACTAATACAGATAGTACGGTGAGCGAGAACGGGAGTGCGGATGATGCAGATCGCCATCGACCCACTGTCGGACGTTCCGCTCTACCAGCAGCTGCGCGACCGCATCGTCGAGGGCATCGCCACGCGAGAGCTCGAGCCGGGTGAAGCGCTCGCCTCGGTTCGTCAGCTCGCCATGGAATTTGGTATCAATCCGGCGACGGTGGCCAAGGGTTACGACCTGTTGCGTGCCGAGGGGCTGCTCACCACGCACCGGAGCGCCGGCTCCGTCGTCGCTCCTGGCGCCTTGCAGGGCTGGAACGACGCGGCCGAGGCGGCATGGCGATCTCGGCTGTTCACGCTGGTCGCCGAGGCTATCGCTCACGGCGCGGAGACGAGCCGCATCGCCGCACTCCTCGGCGAGGTGCTCGATGAATTCCCGCGGAACGATGAGCGGAGAAGGCCGGGCACTCCGCCCACCGCGAGCGAGAAGCCCGATCTCCGGAAGGACGCACGTTCGTGACCATCTTCGCCATCGTGTTCACCATCGTCGTCACCGCGGTGATCGCAGCGCTCCTGCTGGCGATGCCGTCGATCGTGCGGCCTACCCTGCCGCTCGGCGTCAGCGTGCCGACCGAGCGCGTCTCCGATCCGGCCGTGCGATCGGCCGTGCGCCTTTACCGCTGGTGCGTCACGATCGCATGGCTGATCTGCGTCATCGTCGGTGCGCTCGTCGCACTCATCGTCCCGGTTTTGACGGTGGCGATCATGCCGCTGCTGTTCCTGGTGCTCTCGTTCATCGTCTACGTCGTCGTACGAAGGAGCATCGTCGCCGCCAAACGCGACGGCGGGTGGTACGAGGGCAAGCCCACGAGGCTCGTGGCGGACGCCTCACCGCGCCGCCACGGGCATCCGCCGATCGGCTGGCTGCTCGCGTCACTGGCCGTGGTGTGTGCCGTCGTCGCGCTCGGCATCGCCGTCTACGCGTCGTTGCCCGACATCGTGCCGGTGCACTGGGGAGCGGGCGGTCACGTCGACCGCACGGCGCCGAAGTCGGTGTGGAGCGTCTTCAGCCTGCCGATCGTGGCAGGCGCGCTGTCGATCGGGCTCTATGGCATGTCATGGGTCACGAGGTCGAACGGCGGCCGCAGGGTGGCGTCCGACACCCCTGCGCAGTCGGCGATGCGAGCGGATGCACAGCGGCACCTCGCGTCAACCGGTCTCGGCATCCTGTCCCTGGCTCTCACGCTCGGGCTCGGCGCCTCGGCCGCGACAACGTGGCTCGCACCGTCGTCGCCCGGCCTCATGTTCGCCTCGATCGGCCTGACGCTCGTGCTCACGCTCGGCGCGACCGCCGGGATCGTCGTCGCGTACGGCAGGGCGATGACACGAGCGAATGCGCTCGCTACGCACTCCGCCGGGGTTCCCGCCGCAGCAGGTGGCGCAGTTGCCACGCATTCGCATGCGGCCGCGCATCCGGCTGCCGAGTCGCCGCGGCCTGAGGCTCCCGACGACGACCGGTACTGGAAGCTCGGCGTGCTCTACGTCAACCGGGACGACCCGGCGACCTTCGTGCCCAAGCGTTTCGGCGTGGGCTGGACCATCAACCTGGGCAGTCCCGGCGGCATCGCGTTCGGCATCATCGCTGCGGTCGTCGTGGTGGGATCGATCGTCACCTCGATCGTTGCCGGCGCGACTCACTGAGCTCGAAATGCCCTGAACTTCAAGACAACGAAAGGTCAATCGTCGTGACTTCTCCCGCCCAGCCCTCGCCATTCCCTGCGCGCGTGCCGTGGACCTCCGTGGCGGCGTTCGTCGTCATCGCGTTCGGTCTCGCGTGGCTGATCGCCCTGCCGCTGTGGCTGAGCGGAAGGGGCCTGGCGACGCCGGGAGCGACCTTCCTCATCGCGGGCATGATGTACGCCCCGGCAGCGGCCGCCCTGATCGTCGCGTTCTTCATTCAACGACCCAGGCCGCGCCCGCTGCCCGAATACCTCGGACTCTGGCCCCTCCGGCCGGTGAAACGAGTGATCGGAATGACGCTCGTCGGGCTGTTCGGCAGCGTGCTGCTGGTCATCGCGGGCGTCTTCATCTCGGCGGCGTTCGGCCTCGTGCACCTTGACCTCGTGCACTTCTCCGGCTTCCAGCGAATTCTCGAGGTCTCCTCCCACGGTCGCCCCATCCCGGTGCCCGTCGGTCTGCTGGTGCTGATCCAGCTTCTCTCGCTCCCGTTCGGAGCGCTGTTCAACGCGTTCGCGACGATCGGTGAGGAGTTCGGCTGGCGCGGCTGGCTGCTGCCCAGCCTGCGACCCCTCGGCACCTGGCCCGCGCTCGTCGTCACAGGGGCGGTGTGGGGACTGTGGCACTCGCCGGTCATCCTTCTCGGCTACAACTTCGCTCAGCCGAACGCCTTCGGTGTGCTGATGATGGTGGGTGGATGCGTGTTCCTCGGCATCCTGTTCGGCTGGCTGCGCCTGCGCAGCGGCTCACTCTGGCCCTCCGTGTTCGCGCACGCCGGATTCAACGCAGCCGGTGGATTCCTCGCCCTGGTCGCTGCGGCAGGCACCACCGCGAGCCCCGTGCTCGTCGGCCCGCTCGGACTGGTGCCGTGGGCGGTGGCGGCCGTGATCATCGTCGTGCTCGCTGTCACCGGGCAGTTTCGCAAGCAGCCGCGCCTGCTGCGCAAGAAGCCTCTTCAGGAATGGGCGCCGCCGACCGGTGCGCCCGCGAGCCGCTGAGACGGATGCGTTCCTCAGGCGTGCGGATGCAGCCGCCGGTAGCGTCGCGCAAGAGCGGCGACGGCGATGCCACCGGCGACGATCGAGACGGATGACCCGAGCAGCACCGCCAGCACGCCTTCGTCGCGAACCTCGGCAGTCTTCTCGAACGCGAGTTCGTTCATCAGCAGCGAGACGGTGAACCCGATGCCGCCGAGCGCGGCGACGACCAGACCGTCGACGAGACCGTTCGACTGCCGGCTGGTTCGCGGACCGATCCGCCCGCCGATCCAACCGCCGATCGTGATGCCGACGAACTTGCCCACCGGCAGCGCCACCAGGATCCCCCAGAATGCCGGCGACAACCGGTCGATCGGGACCCCCGGTACCGCTACGAGGGCAGCGGCGAACGCGAACAGCGGAAGCACGAGTCCGTTCGACCACGGTTCGAGCGCGTGCGCAGTTCGGCGCGCCGGCCCCCGCGACATGACGAGGCCGAGCGCGACGCCCGCGATCGTGGCGTGAACGCCCGAAGCATGCACGAGCATCCAGGTCAGGATGCCCAGCAGCACCATGAGCACCGCCACCGGGCCCCGCAGGCGGCCACGGAGCATCCGGCTCAGCAGGCCGAACGCGACGACGCACACGACGGCAAGCCCGAGGTCGGCGAGATTGGGGTTCGAGGTGAAGAACACGGCGATGATGACGATCGCGATCAGGTCGTCGAGCACCGCGAGCGCGAGCAGGAAGACCCGGATGCGATGCGGAAGACCCCGCCCGAAGACGGCGAGCACCCCCAGCGCGAAGGCGATGTCGGTCGCGGTCGGAATCGGCCATCCGGCCTCGAACCCGCTGCCCGTGGCGAACGCGAGATAGACGAGGGCGGGGGCGATCACGCCGAAGACCGCCGCGATGGCGGGATGCAGCGCCTTCTGCCACGAGCTCAGCTCGCCCACCGTCAGCTCGTGCCGCAGCTCGATCGCGACGATGAAGAAGAACACCGCGAGCAGCCCGTCGCTGATCCACGCGCCGACGCTCAGCTCGAGGTGCAACGACGCCGGACCGAACGACGCGGCCTTCACCTCTTGCAGCACCGGGCCGAACGCCGTGTTGGCCAGCACCAGCCCGAGCACGGCTGCGCCCAGCAGGATGCCGGCGGCGGCACGCTCCGACCGGATAAGGCTCATGCCGTGCGGATGGGCGTGACCAGGCAGAACACGTGCCCGTCCGGATCGTGCAGCACCGTTTGACGCTCGCCCCACGGCTCATCGTTCGGGCCGTGCACGATCTGCGAGCCCGCCGCGACCGCCGCGGCCGTCACGGCATCGACGTCATCGACGGCGAATGTCGCCGCCACGCCGAGCTCGGACGGCGCGTGGATGCGCTGGTGCAGCATGAGCTCCACGTCGCCTGCGCTGAGGCGGGCCACCTCGTCGTTCGACCACAGACGCGACAGCCCCAGCGCGTGTTCGTACACGGCCAGCGACCGCTCCAAGTCCGACACCGATACGACGATCCGATGCACAGACGTGCCGTGAACAGAAGTGGTCCCGTGATGAGCCGTGGTCACACGAATAGCGTAGAGGGCGCCGGCGACATGAAGCGCGGCGAGCGAGACGACAGGAGAGCCGATGACCGACGCGCAGTCGCGACTGGACGCGTTCGCGGATGCCATGGCATCCGTTCTCGACAAATGCGTCTGGTCGCAGACCATGACGCACGAGACGCTCGTGCCCTATCTGATCGAGGAGACGTACGAGCTCGTGGACGCGATCGAGGCGGGCACGACCGAGGAGATCATCGAGGAGCTCGGCGACGTGCTCTGGCAGGTGGCGTTCCACTCCGAGATCGCCTCGCGCACAGCGGGGGAGAGGTTCGACATCCAGGATGTCGCCGCCCACGTCACCGAGAAGATGGTGCGCAGGCATCCGCACGTGTTCGGTGACGAGGTGGCGGAGACGCCCGAGGAGGTGCTGCGGCTCTGGACGGCGGCCAAGGCGGCCGAGAAGCGTCAGCGCGCCAGCGTGCTGGACGGCATCCCGCAGGGGATGCCCGCCCTCGCCCTGGCGGACAAGGTCATCTCACGCGCCGGCCGGGTGGGGGTGGCCGTCGAGCGTGTGTCCCAGCGCTTCGCCGGCGAGCCTGCGCTCGGCGCCGCGCTCCTGTCGATCGTGGCATCCGCCCGCGCCCAAGGTCTGGACGCGGAGCGCGCGCTGCGCATCGCCGTGCGCGGCCTGCAGGACGACATCCGCTCGGCGGAAGCGGCCCCGGACGAGGATGATCGCACCTGAGCCACGGCGCGAGTCACTGCGCGGCTGCGGTCTCCGTGGACGCGGTGGCGGTCCCGACCTCTGACGAACGCCTCGTCGGCATCAGCAGCACGACCACGAAGAGCGCGAGCGCGACGATCGCGATCGCGAGGAACACCAGGTGCGTCGCCGTCGCCAGCTGCGGACCGTGCGGTGCGCCGTCGGGGCCGATCGTCGCGTTCGCGTTGACGATCGCGCCGAACACCGCCACACCGATCGCCGAGCCGATCGAGCGGGCGAACATGTTCGTCCCCGTCACCAGGCCACGCTCCTGCCACTCCACCGAGCTCTGCGCCGCGATCAGCGTCGGCACCGCCGTCAGCCCCATCCCTGCGCCGATCACGAAGCAGAACAATGCCACCAGCCACACGCTGGTCCCGGTGGCGAGCATGGTGAGCAGCAGAGTGCCCCCTACCACGATCACCGAGCCGATCACCGCGGTCGACCGGAACCCGATCCGCAGATAGAACCGGCCAGCGATCGAGGAGGTGAGCGGCCAGCCGACGGTCAGCGCGGCCACGGCGAATCCGGCGATCAGGGCACTCGTGCCGAGCACGTTCTGCGCGTAGATCGGCACATAAGTGGTCAGGCCGAGCACGACGGCGCCGATGATCAGCGACGCCACGGTGGAACTCCAGATCACGCGGCGCTTCAGCACGCCGAGCGGCAAAATCGGATGCTCCGCCCTGAGCTCCACGAGTACGAACGCCACCAGCGCGGCGGCACCCACCGCGAAGACGGCGATCGACGTGACCGAAGCCCACGCCCAGGCAGTGCCACCCTCGAGCAGCCCGAGGATGACCAGCGCCGTCCCCAGGGTGAGCAGGATGGCGCCCGCGTAGTCGATGCGCGGGCGGGTGCGCTCGCCGTGGTTCTTCTCGCTGAACTTGCGCCACAGCATCCATGCCGCCAGCAGAGACAGCGGGATGTTGATGAAGAAGATCCAGCGCCAGCTCACGAACTCGCTGAACACGCCGCCGAGCGTCGGCCCGACGACGGCCGAGATGCCCCACACGCTGGCGAGGTATCCCTGCGTCTTGGCGCGCTCCTTCAGCGTGTAGATGTCGCTCGCGATGGTCATGCTCATGGGCAGGACGGCACCGGCGCCCAGGCCCTGCACGACGCGCGCAGCGATGAGAACCGGCATCGACCACGCGAACCCCGCCAGGATCGATCCGGCCAGGAACAGGCCGATGCCGATCAGCATGAGGTGCTTGCGGCCGAAGAAGTCGGCGAGACGCCCGTAGATCGGCACCGAGACCGCCTGTGCGAGCACGTAGATCGAGAACAGCCAGGGGATCTGCGAGAAGTTGCCGAGCTCGCGCGCGATCGACGTCGACGCCGTGGCGATGATCGTCGAGTCCAGGGCCACGAGAGCCGTAGCGAGCATGAGCGAGAGGAGGATGGGACCGCGCTCGGAGCGCAGCCCTACGCCGTCCCGGGAGATCGTGTTCTCTGACATCGCATGGTGCAATCCCGATGCCGCCTCCGCTATTCCCCGCGGGGCGGCGCGCCGACGGGCCGTCCGCGTGAGGCCCGTAGTCACGGCGAAATCCGTAAGGGAGTGCGCCGAATGCCTTTACGCGGCCTCGCCGATCGTGCGCGTGCTGCGAAGCGGGAGTCCGACGATGGAGTCGAGCACGGCTCGGGCTTGGAGCAGGCGGTCGATCGACTCGGTGATGCGCGCACGTTCGGCCGCGATGCCGTCGATCAGCTCGGGGCAGCTGCCGCTGACGACCACCGTCGGGTCCTGCACGCAGGGAAGGATCTCCGCGATCGCGGACGACGATAACCCAGCGGCGAGGAGCACCTGGATGCGCTCGACCGTCGCCACGTCCGCCTCGGCGTATTCGCGATAGTTGGCCGATGAGCGGGCAGGGGCGAGCAGGCCCACCTCCTCGTAGTACCGAAGTGCGCGAGGGGTGACACCCGCCCGCTTGGCGAGATCTCCGATTCTCATGCTCACAGCCTCTTGACCTTCACGTTGACGTCAATCTATACGGTCGGGCCCATGACGACTGACAAGCCATCCGCCACCGTCCTCGGGCTCGGCCCGATGGGCCGCGCCATCTCCACCGCACTCCTCACCGCCGACGTCCGCACCACGATCTGGAACCGAACCGCAGGCAAGGGCGACGACCTCGTCGCTGCCGGAGCGACCGAGACAGCCGCCGTCTCCGACGCCATCGACGCGAGCAGCGTCATCATCGCCTGCCTGCTCGACTACGCCGCCGTCCGCTCGGTCGTGCAGAAAACGGACCTGAACTGGAACGGCCGCGTCCTCGTGAACCTCGCCAGCGGAACGCCGGCCGAGGCGACCGACTTCATGGCCTGGGCACGGGCGCGAGGCGTTCGATACCTCGAGGGCGCGATCCTCACCCCGACCCCGACGATCGGCACTCCGGGAGGTGTGATCCTGTTCTCCGGCAACAAGGTGGAGTACGAGTCGCTGTCGACGATCCGAAGCGCACTCGCCGGAACCACGGTCGACCTCGGAGACGAGATGGGACTCGCGAACGCGTTCGACGTCTCTCTGCTCGATGTCTTCGCGACGGCTGTCCACGGCGTCGTCCACGGATTCGCTCTCGCGCGGGCACAGCAGATCGCCCCAACGGCATTCGCACGCTTCGCGACCGGGATCGGCGCGATGCTCCCGGAGATGATCACCAGATTCGCCCAACAGCTCGAGCACGACAGCTACCCGGGCGAGCACTCGACCATCTCCTCCGCACGCTCCGGCATCACCCACATCATCGAAACTGCCGATGCATCGGGACTCGACGCCAGTGCTTTGCGAGCGACTCAACACACCATCGAACGCGCGATCCGCGACGGCCATGGTGAAGCCGGCCTGGCGCTCCTCTCGCGGTACGTATAACGAAGCCGGTAAGACCTGCGGCGGAACCTAGACCGCAAAAAGGGTCCGGCCTGGCCCTGAAAGAATGGATGCCATGGCCCAACCCGTGAACCCGCCCCGCGGCATGCGCGACTTCCTCCCAGCCGACAAGGCCCGCCGCGAGCACGCGCTGGGCATCATCCGCTCCAGCTATGCGGCGCAGGGCTTCGATGAGATCGAGACGCCGGTCATGGAGGATGCCTCGCGACTGCACTCGGGACTCGGCGGCGACAACGAGAAGCTCGCGTTCGGCATCCTGCGCCGAGGTCTCACGCAGGAGGCGGTCGCGGAGCTGGCGACGGCCGGTGACCTCGAGGCTCTCACCGATCTTGGTCTGCGCTTCGATCTCACCGTGCCGCTCGCACGGTTCTACGCCAGCCACCGGGCGGCGCTGCCGAGCGTGTTCAAGTCGATCCAGATCGCGCCGGTCTGGCGGGCGGAGCGCCCGCAGAAGGGCCGTTACCGGCAGTTCGTGCAGTGCGACATCGACATCATCGGCGAGCAGGGCGTCATCGCCGAGATCGAGCTGATCACGGCGACGATCGCCACGCTCGACGCTCTCGGGCTCACCGGCTGCACGATCCGGATCAACCACAGGGCGATCCTGCGTGGACTGATCGCGTCGTGGGGTGTGGCCGAGGCCGACTATGAACGCGCCATGATCACGATCGACAAGGAGGACAAGATCGGGGTCGACGGCGTGGTCGCCGAACTCGTCGAACTGGGTCTCGTGCCGGAATCCACCTCGGCCGTCGTCGCCGAGAGCCTCTCCGGCCTTCCCGACGACGGCTGGAACCTCGACCGCGGCGTCGTGCCACCGCCTGCCTGGCTCGACACGGATGCGTACCGGAGCCTGCACGAGATCCGGGATGCGGTCGCCGCCGTCTCTCCGGGCACTCCGCTGGTCTTCTCGCACAACCTGGTGCGCGGAATGGGCTACTACACGGGCGCGATCTTCGAGATCCAGCACCCCGAGTTCGGGTACTCGCTGGGCGGGGGAGGCCGGTACGACGGCATGATCGGCCGCTTCCTCGGCACTGATGTGCCCGCCGTGGGCTTCTCACTCGGGTTCGAGCGCATCGTCGACCTCGTGGAGGTGCCTGAGCAGGCCGCGGGAGACGCGGTGGTGCTCGTCTACGACCGCGACGTCGACGCGCCGACGCTGTTCCGGCTCAAGGCGCAGCTCGTGGACTCCGGCGCCCGGGTGCGGGTGGAACGCCGCGTGAAGAACCTCAAACCGCTGCTGGCACGCCTGGCGGATGCCGGGTACACGCGATTCGCGCCCGTCACCCCCGCGACGACCGAGGTCGACGACCTGCAGTTCCGCGACCTGGGCTGACCGGCAGCGGCTGCCACCTAACCGCGCAGCGACTCCAGAGTCTCCCGCACCCGCTCGAAAACGTCGCGATCGACGGTGACGCCGTTGTGGCGAAGCGCCAGCACCGCGGCCCCCACCGCACCGTCGGGCACCGATCGTACCTCCGTCACGCCGGAGAGACCCTCGACGGGCTGTCCCAGCGCTCCGAGCACACCCCCACCGCACACGACGGGCCCGCGCACGGCGGCGGTGTCGATCGCGGCGAGCGTCGTGTGCAAGGCGGCACGCGCATCCGTCACGATCCTGCTGGCGACCTCGTCGTCGCCGGCCCTGAACACGAGCGGGGCGAACCTGGCGAGCTCGATCGGACGCAGGGCGTACACAGCGTCGAGCAGCAGCCGAAGGGACTCCGGCCGTCCGTCGTAGCCGGGCGTGTTCGACGCGTCGGCCGGCACGTTCAGCACCCCCAAAAGTAGGGGAGTCAGTGACGTGCGCGGACCGCGCCCGTCCAGCTGGGCGGCGACCGAGCGCACCACCTGCTGGCCCAGCCAGAACCCGGAGCCGTCGTCGCCCAGCAGCCAGCCAAGGCCGTCGGCCGAGAGGTCCTGCTGCCCGCCCCGCACCCTGATCGCGGCGGCGCCCGTGCCGGCCACCACGGCGTACCCGTCCGGCTCCCACGCCCCGGAGCAGAACGTCGCCAGCAGGTCGGACTCCAGCACCACGCGACCCCGCACATCCACCGCGTTCAGGGCGGCGGTGATCCAGTCGGTGGAGACGTAGGTGCGCGACCCGGCCATGGCGAGCACCGCTGTGTCGTCGATCGCGGACACGGATGCCTGTGCCAGCGCCGACCGCGCCGCGGCCACCACTTCTCGTGCGGCATGTTCGGTACCCGACGAGATCGGATTCCCCGATCCCGCCTTGCCGTAGCCGAGGCATTGGCCTGTGGCCGTGAGCACCACCGCGCGGGTGGACGTGCCGCCTGCGTCGACGGCGAGGAGATTTCCCATAGGTTGCGTTTCGATTTCGGAGCTTGATAAGCGGGCCAGATGTCCTGATAATACTTTTCAGCCAGACCCCGACGAAGTGAGACGGATTTTCACATGAATGCTTCCCCCGGAGTGACCAGCGACCAGGGCGCCGTCCCGGCCGCTGCGGGCCCGGGCGTCGGCATGCGCATCCAGTCTCGCCTTCCCCAGATGTCGCAGGCAATGGCGAAGATCGCCTCGCTGCTGCTGGAATCCCCGGACGCGCCGCTCCGGCTCTCGATCACCGAGCTCGCCGAATCCGCCGGTACTTCTCCCGCCACCGTGACGCGGTTCTGCCGAACCATCGGCTTCTCCGGGTATGTGCCGCTACGCGTCGCCGTCGCATCGGATGTCGGGCGCGAGCGAGCGCGCGAGACCTGGAGCGAAGACATCGGCCGGGCGTTCGGCCCGGACGACTCGCCCACGCAGGTCATGAGCACCCTGCTCACCGCGCACACCCGGTCGCTGCACGAGACGGCGGAGCTCATCGACCTCGCCCGGCTCGAGCGGATCGCCACGCGCGTGGCCACCAGTCGCCATGTCGACCTGTACGGCATCGGCGGCAGCGCGATCATGGCCGAGGAGATGCAGTCCCGGCTGTACCGCATCGGGATCAACTCGCACTTCTGGCCAGAGGTGCACGCGGGTCTCACGAGTGCCGCGCTGCAGGACGAGCATTCGGTCGCCATCGGCATCTCGAACACCGGTCTCACCGAAGAGACCATTCAGATGCTCGAGTGCGCCAAGTCGACCGGTGCCCTCACCATCGCCGTCACCAACTCACCGGACTCGCCGCTGGCGCAGGTGGCGCACGAGCACATCGTGACTCTGGCGCACGAGCAGTTCCTGCAGCCCGACGACCTCTCGGCCAAGCACTCCCAGCTGTTCGTGCTCGACCTGCTCTATCTGCTGGTCGCACAGCGCAACTTCGGGCGTACGACGACGACGCTCGCTGCGTCTGCACTCGCGGTGTCGCCGCACCGCCGCTCGACACGGGGTCGCAGGCCGCGCGACCTGGAGAAGTCCGGTCGCACGACCTCCGAACGACGCGAGGACTCACACGAAAAGGAGCACGCATGACCCGCCTCTTCGACGACTTCCGGCACGAGGCCGAGACGCGCATCGCCGCGTTGACGGCCGAGGCGGATGCCGGTGCCCTCGACCCCGCCATCGACCTGCTGGTCGACGCGGTCGTGGCAGGCGGCGTGCTCCAAGCCTTCGGCACGGGGCACTCGGAGGCGTTCGCGATGGAGATCGCCGGACGGGCGGGCGGACTCATCCCCACGAACCGCATCGCCCTGCGCGACGTCGTGCTGCGCGGCTCTCGCGAGGTGGACATCCTGGGAGGCAGCAGCCTGGAGCGCGACCCGGCGATCGTCGACGAGCTCTTCGAGCTGACCCCGGTGGGAGAGCACGACGTCTTCCTCATCGCGTCGAACTCCGGTGTGAACGGCTCCATCGTCGGCATGGCACTGAAGGCGAAGGAGACCGGACACAAGGTGATCGCGGTGACCAGCCTCGAGCACACCGACGCGGTCGAGCCGAAGCATCCGAGCGGCAAGAAGCTGCGCGACATCGCGGATGTCGTCATCGACAACAAGGCTCCGTACGGCGACGCCACGCTCGAGCTGTCCGGCGGAGTGAAGGCCGGCGCCATCTCGTCGATCACGGCGGCGTTCATCGCACAGCTGCTCACTCTCGCCGTCGCCGAGCGCATCGCCGAATCCGGGCAGACCCCGCCCGTCTACATCTCGGCGAACATTCCGGGCGGGGACGAGCACAACCAGGCATTGGAGGACCTCTATCGAGACCGAATCAGCCGGACCGCCTGACCAGCCGGCGATCCGGCCGCACCTGACGCACCACCAACACATTCGAGAACACGGAAAGGCAACATACCTACCATGACCACAGAAAACAGAGGACTGGACCGGCGCATGTTCCTGCGCGGCGCCTTGGCCGCCGCGGTCGCCGTGCCGATCACTGTCTCGCTCGCATCCTGCTCCAGCGGGAGCGGCAACGGTGGCGGCGGTGGCGGCACGAAGTCGGCGTCGAACCCGTTCGGCATCAAGGAGAGCTCGAGCATCGAAGCCGTGATCTTCAACGGCGGCTACGGCTACGACTACGTCACCTTCGCGGCGAACCTCGTCGACAAGAAGTGGAAGACGAAGTCCAAGGTCACGCCGCAGACGAACATCGCGCAGTCGCTGCAGCCTCGCTTCGTCGGTGGTAACCCGCCGGACCTCATCGACAACTCGGGTGCGAACCAGATCGGCTTCAACACGATCCTGAAGAGCCTCGAGACCCTCGACGACGTATTCGAGGCGAACAACTACGAGGGCAAGAAGATCTCCGACACCCTCTACCCGAACGTGAAGACGCCGGGCACGTTCAGCAACAAGTTCGTTGCGATGAACTATGTGATGACCGTCTACGCGATCTGGTACTCGGCAAGCCTGTTCGAGGAGAACGGCTGGACCCCGCCGAAGACGTGGGACGAGGCCATCGACCTGGGCGCCAAGGCCAAGGCCAAGGGCAAGTACCTCTTCGTCTGGGGCAAGGAAGCGGCGACCTACTACCTCACCCTGGCCCTCGACTCGGCCATCAAGGAGGGCGGCAAGGATGTCCTGAACGCTGTGAACAACCTCGAGAAGAACGCCTGGTCGCAGAAGCCGATCCAGGATGTCTTCAACAAGCTCGCGCAGATCGTTCAGGCCGGATACTTCATCCCCGGTGGTGCCGGAACACAGTTCACGGCGGCACAGGCCAAGTGGAGCAACGACCAGCAGGCCATCCTCTACCCGTCGGGCGGCTGGATCGAGAATGAGATGAAGAAGGCCACGGCGGCCAACTTCAAGATGACCGGTGCCCCGTGCCCGACCGTCACCTCGAGCCCGAAGATGCCGTACGAATCGCTGCGGGCAGCGGCCGGTGAGCCGTACATCGTCCCGTCGCAGGGCAAGAACGTTGCCGGCGGCAAGGAGATCATGCGCGCCATGCTCTCCAAGGACGCCGCAACGAACTTCTCCAAGACGCGTCTGGCACCGACGATCGTCAAGGGGCTCGTGCCCTCAGACGGCTTCGGCTCGACCGCGCTCGTCTCGCAGACGAAGATGCTCGACGCCGCAGGCGACAACATCTTCGACTGGGAGTTCTCCAGCCTCTACGGTCTCAACACCGACCAGCTCGTGATCTGGAACTCGTTCCTCTCAGGGGCTGCCACGGTCGCGCAGTTGACGCAGCAGATGCAGGCGATCTCGGACAAGGCCGCGGCATCCAAGTGACCGTACCGAACAGCACCACGACGACCGGGGGGCGGCTCGCCCCGCCCCCCGGGCGCCGCCGCACGACCAGGTGGACCTTCGACCGGGTCAGCTTCATGGCGGTGTTCCTGATCCTGCCCCTGGCGATCTTCCTGATCTTCGTGATCCTGCCGTTCGTCCAGGCCATCTACTACTCGCTCACGGACTGGGGCGGGTTCTCGCCGACGATGAACTTCATCGGCTTCACGAACTTCATCAACCTCGCGCAGGACTCGACGTTCATGCACGCGGTGCTCAACTGCATCCTGCTGGGCTTGATCGTGCCTTTCGTCACGATCTTCGTCGCACTCGTGATCGCGAGTGTGGTCACGGTCGCCGGTCCCAGCAAGGGGCAGATCCGCGGCATTAAGGGCTCGGGCTTCTACCGCACCGTCTCGTTCTTCCCGTACTGCATCCCGGCCATCGTGATCGGCCTGATCTGGGCGGAGGTGTACGACCCGAGTTCCGGCCTGCTGAACGGTTTCCTCACCGCGATCGGCCTTCACCAGTTCACGAACTTCGCCTGGCTGGGCGTGGTGGCCACCGCGATGCCGGCGTCGATGTTCGTCATCATCTGGGGCTTCATCGGCTTCTACACGGTGCTGTTCGTCGCAGCGATCAAGGCCATCCCGGCCGAAACCTACGAAGCCGTCCGCCTCGACGGTGCAGGGCGCTTCCGCACCGCGATCTCGATCACGATCCCGTCGATCCGCGACAACATCCAGACCGCATACATCTACTTGGGCATCGCGGCCCTCGACTCCTTCGTCTACATGTCCGCGCTGTTCCCCAATGCCGGCGGACCGGCCAACACGACGCTCGTGATCAGCCAGGACCTGTTCAACACGGCGTTCCGCAAGGGCCAGTTCGGCTACGCAACGGCGATGGGCGTCGTTCTCGCGGCGATCACGCTGCTGTTCGCGGCGATCGTGTTCGCGGTGAACCGGCTGAGCAAGGGACGAGAAGAGAAGGGCCGAGCATGACCGCCACCGCCTCGACCGTGAAGGCCGGCACGGCCGGCCTCAAGCCTTCCCGTAACAAGACGAAGCTCACCGGCGGCGACGTCGCTGTCGGCACCGCCTCGCACGTCCTGCTGGTCGCCTGGTCGCTGATCGTGGGCATCCCGCTGCTGTGGGTGTTCATGTCGTCGTTCAAGACGACGAAGCAGATCCTCGACAGCCCGTTCAGCCTGCCGCAGAAGCTCGACTTCACGAACTACGTCAACGCGTGGAACGGGTCGGGCATCGGCAGCTACTTCGCCAACACCCTGATCGTGGTCGTGAGCGCGCTCGTGATCGTCATGATCCTCGGCGCCATGTGCGCCTACGTGCTCGCACGTTTCAAATTCTTCGGCGCCCGGGCGATCTACTATCTGATGCTCGCCGGCCTCACGTTCCCGCCTTTCCTCGCGATCGTGCCGCTGTTCAAGATCCTGCAGGGCATCGGCCTGCTGAACACCCTGCCCGGCCTGATCCTCACGTACGTCGCGTTCGCGCTCCCGTTCACGGTCTTCTTCCTGTACTCCTTCTTCCAAGGGCTGCCGGACGAGATCTACGAGGCAGCGCAGGTCGACGGAGCCAGCGAGTGGCGCACGTTCTTCCAGGTGATGCTGCCGATGGCCACCCCCGGCATGGCAGCCGTCGCGATCTTCAACTTCCTCGGCCTGTGGAACCAGTTCCTCCTGCCCGTGGCGTTGAACTCGAACCAGAGCAACTACGTGCTCACCCAGGGCATGGCATCCTTCGCGTCGCAGGCGGGCTACTCCGTCGACTTCGGCGCGCTGTACGCGGCTGTCGTCATCACGGTCATCCCCGTGCTCATCGTGTACGTCTTCTTCCAGCGTCAGCTGCAGGGATCGGTGTCGCAGGGCACCAGCAAGTAGCGGGCAACTCCACGTCAGCGGGCGGTCGTCGTGAGGACGGCCGCCCGCTGCTTTGCAGCGCCGAGAGGCGCCCGAGCGCGGATATAGACTTGGCCGCGCCGGGCGCTCGCCCGTGCCCCTGTCGGCGCCGTCGCCGGCGATACCCCCTCACCCATGAAGAAACAAGGAGACCGTTGTGGCTTTGATCGAGGCTGTAGGCGCTCGCGAGATTCTGGATTCCCGCGGCAACCCGACCGTCGAGGTCGAGGTGCTTCTCGAAGACGGCACCGTGTCGCGTGCGGCTGTTCCCTCCGGCGCATCCACCGGAGCGTTCGAGGCGTACGAGCTCCGCGACGGCGACAAGTCGCGCTACGGCGGCAAGGGCGTCGAGAAGGCCGTTGACGCTGTGCTCGACGAACTGGGCCCGGCGATCGAGGGATTCGAGGCATCCGAACAGCGTGCGGTCGACGCGGCGCTTATCGAGGTCGACGGCACCGAGAACAAGAGCCGCGTCGGAGCCAACGCCATCCTGGGCGTCAGCCTCGCCGTCGCCCGTGCGGCGGCCGACGCCGCCGACCTTCCGCTCTTCCGTTACGTGGGCGGCCCTAACGCGCACGTGCTCCCGGTGCCTCTGTTCAACGTCATCAACGGCGGCGAGCACGCCGACAACGGCATCGACATGCAGGAGTTCTTCCTCGCGCCGATCGGCGCATCGACCTTCCGCGAGGCGCTGCGCTGGGGTGCAGAGACCTACCACGTTCTCAAGTCCGAGCTCAAGGCGGCGGGGTTCAGCACGGGCCTCGGCGACGAGGGCGGCTTCGCCCCCGACCTGCCGAGCAACCGGGAGGGTCTCGACTTCCTCGTCAAGGCGATCGAGAAGGCGGGCTTCACCCCGGGCAGCGACATCGCCCTCGGGCTGGATGCGGCGGCCACCGAGTTCTTCGACGACGGCGTGTACACGCTCGACAAAAAGCAGTGGTCGGCGCCCGAGCTGATCGACTACTACGCCGACCTCGTCGACTCGTACCCGATCGTGACGATCGAGGACGGCCTCGCCGAAGACGACTGGGAGAACTGGCAGCTGCTCACCGAGAAGCTCGGAAAGAAGATCCAGCTCGTCGGCGACGACCTGTTCGTCACCAACCCGAAGCGCCTGGCCAAGGGCATCGAGCTCGGGGTCGCCAACTCACTGCTGGTCAAGGTCAACCAGATCGGCACCCTCACGGAGACGCTCGACGCTGTCGCTCTGGCGCACCGCTCCGGCTACACCACGATGTTCTCGCACCGCTCAGGCGAGACCGAGGACACCACCATCGCCGACCTCGTCGTGGCGGTGAACTCCGGTCAGATCAAGAGCGGTGCACCCGCTCGAAGCGAACGCGTCGCCAAGTACAACCAGCTGCTGCGCATCGAGGAGGAGCTCGACACGGCAGCAGAGTACGCCGGCCGCAGCGCCTTCCCGCGCTTCACGGCGTAGCTCACGGGATTCGGGGCGGGCGTGCACCAGACTGGAAGCATGCCCGCCTCGAACGTTCGCGCCTCCGCGAAATGGCTGCGCGGCATCCGCTTTTCTTGGTTCAGCCTTGTGATGCTCGGCCTCGTCGTGCTGGGTGTGCTGGTCGTTGCGCCCACGCTGAACCTCTACGTCGACCAGCAGCACCAGATCGCGAAGCTCGAGCAGAGCAACGCCGACACGGCGAAGAAGGTCACCGATCTGAACAAGCAGGTCGCGGACTGGAGCGATCCGGACTACATCAAGGCCCAGGCCAGGCAGCGACTGCTCTTCGTGATGCCGGGGGAGACCAGCTATCTTGTGATCGACGACCGGCCGCCGGCACCTAAGAAGAATGACGCACCGGTGAGTTCTAGCATCCAGAAGACCAAGTCGGACTGGCTCACCACGATCGCCGGATCGTTCCTCACTGCGGGGCTGACCGACCAGACGGCCGCACAGCTCTCCCGATGATTTCTCCAGAGTGATCCGATGACAACACCCCCGTTCGATGCGGTGTCGGCGCGCGACATCGAGGTCGTCTCAGCACAGCTCGGCCGCCCGGCACGTGGCGTGATCGGCATCGCCGCGCGATGCGTGTGCGGCGCTCCCACCGTGGTGGCCACCGCGCCACGGCTGCCCGGCGGTGCACCCTTCCCGACGCTCTACTACCTGAGCCATCCGGCCGCGACGGCCGCGATGTCGAGGCTGGAAGCATCCGGAGTCATGGCCGAATTCGGCCGGATGCTCGAAGATGACGAAGAATTGCGTGCTGCCTACCAGCGTGCTCACGCCGCGTACCTCGCCGACCGTGACAGCGTGGAGCATGTCGAGGAGATCGACGGATTCTCCGCCGGCGGCATGCCCACCCGGGTCAAATGCCTGCACGCGCTGGCCGCACATGCGCTGGCGGCAGGACCGGGAGTGAATCCGATCGGCGACCTCGCGCTGGCGCGTGGCGACTGGTCGCCGGATGCCTGCGAATGTGCCGACTACCCCGTGCGGTAGATTGGACTCATACTTTTCGTTTCAAGGAGACGCTGCACTGTGCCCAAAATCCTGATCGTCGGCGGCGGATACGCCGGCTTCTACACGGCCTGGAAACTCGAGAAGTGGCTGCGCAAGGGCGAGGCAGAGGTCACGCTCGTTGACCCGCTTCCCTACATGACGTACCAGCCCTTCCTCCCCGAGGTCGCCGCTGGTGAGATCGAGCCGCGCCACGCGGTCGTCTCCCACCGCCGTCACCTCAAGAAGACGAACGTGATCACGGCGAAGGTCACCTACGTGAACCACGCCGAGAAGAAGGCGACGATCACGCCGGCTATCGGCGAGCCGTGGGAGTTCGAGTACGACCAGGTCGTGGTCACCGCCGGTGCGGTGAGCCGCACGTTCCCGATCCCGGGCGTGGCCGACCAGGCGATCGGCCTGAAGAACATCGAGGAAGCCGTCGCGATCCGCGATCGCATCCTGGGCAACTTCGACAAGGCTGCGGCGCTCCCGCCCGGGCCGGAGCGCGAGCGACTGCTCACGTTCGTCGTCGTCGGTGGTGGGTTCGCCGGCATCGAGGCCTTCGCCGAGATGCGGGCGTTCGCGAGCGCGCTGCTGAAGCAGTACCCGCAGATCACGTTCGAGGAGACGCACTTCCACCTGATCGAGGCGATGGGCCGCATCATGCCCGAGGTCTCGCTGCCCACGAGCCACTGGGTGATCAAGAACCTGGCCGAGCGCGGTGCGCAGATCCACCTCGAGACCCAGCTCTCCAGCGCGGTCGACGGCCACATCGAACTGTCCACTGGTGAGAGCTTCGACTCCGACCTGATCGTGTGGACCGCCGGTGTCATGGCGAACCCGCAGATCGTGCGGCACACCGACCTGCCGATCGAGGAGCGCGGACGACTCCGCGTTCGCGCCGACCTGCGCGTCGGAACCGATGACGACATCATCGCGGACGCCTGGGGCTGCGGAGACGTGGCGGCCGTTCCCGACCTCACCGGCTTCGGTGTCGGAGGGTACTGCGTTCCGAACGCCCAGCACGCCGTGCGTCAGGCAAAGCTGCTGGCGAAGAACATCGTCGCCGCGCTGCGCGGCGAGGGCATCAAGGAGTACTTCCACAAGCCCCTGGGCGCGGTGGCCGGTCTCGGCCTCGGCATCGGTGTCTACCAGTACAAGAACCTCGCCATCAAGGGCCTGATCGCATGGTTCATGCACCGCGGATACCACGGCCTGGCCATGCCGAGCTGGGAACGCAAGTGGCGCGTGCTGGGCGACTGGTGGCTGGACTTCTGGCTCGGCCGCGACAACGTCTCGCTGGCCGCCGTGCAGAACCCGCGAGGCGTCTTCGAGGAGTTCGCGGCGCGTCCGAAACCTCAGGTCGAGGCGGCCTCGCCGAAGAACGACGCCGCGCCTGCCGCGGCCAAGAAGCCGGCGGCGAAGAAGGAGCCGGCCAAGGCATCCGTCGCCAGCTGAGTACGACGTCGAACGGCCGCGCGGGCGAGACCTGCGCGGTCGTTCGTGTCGCCGTCGCACTGCCTGCGCCGAACCACCCTCGAAGTGCCGAGCCACCCAGGAATCGCCGCGAATTCGCGGGTGGCTCGGCAACATGCGGGTGGCTCGCGGCACGAAGGCGGCTAACCTGCGTGTAGCTGCGCGACGCCCCCGTAGCCCAATCGGCAGAGGCAGGCGACTTAAAATCGCTTCAGTCTGGGTTCGAGTCCCAGCGGGGGCACCCAACGCACAAGGCTCGAACCTTGGCCCAAAGAATCAAGGGCTGGGGTTCGGGTCTTGTCTGCTTCTGCAGCCCAGGTCAGGGCGTCGGCGTTGACGGCGGTGTCCAGCAGCATCTCGAACGGGCGGGCGTTCTCGACACGCAGCTCATCGTCCTCATCGACGTAGACCTTGGTGAAGAACGCCTGGTTGCACAGGGCTCCTTGTCCTTCACCGTGCCCGCCCAGCCGGAGACGTAGGACACGGAGTAGGAGCTGGTGTCCATGCCGTGCGCGGCGCCGATCATCAGCGCCACCGACTCGGCCTCGACCTCCCCGATGCCGCGGTGCTTCGCCCAATCGGGGTTGTCCGGACCGTGGAGCCGGACGTGGCCGAGCTCGTGCGCGAGGGTCTTCACCTGCGCGGCCGGGTCCATGTTCGTCCGCACCGCGACGGTGCGCGCCTGGAAGTCGGTCAGGCCGTTCGCTCCGCGGATCATGCCCTCGTGCTCGACCCGCAGCACCCGGTAGCCGTCCGCCTCGACCAGCGCCGCCAAGCCGTCCCACAGCCCGGCGGGCGCCTCGCCTTCCAGCAGCCGGGGCACGGGCCGCTCGGGGATCGGATCGCCCGTGGTCTGCGAGGCATCCCAGACGTAGGCCGGCTTCGCGGCGATCATCCGCGAGCGCACCGCCTCGCCCGGCTTCGGCTTCTCGAACCGGCCGAGCCGCCGCCAGGACTCCGCATCCTGCGGCGTCGAGGACGCGAACCGCCCCGTCACCGGGGCGAAGATCACGTAGCCCGACTGCCCCTTGGCGACCTGCCGGCCGAGAGACTGCCATTGCTTGTAGCCGGCGACATAGGAGGGCTCCGGGTCGGGCACACGGCCCTTCTCGTAGGCGTCGAGGTGCTGCGCGAAGATCAGCAGCGTGTTCCCGAACGACCTCGACCGGAACCGCGCCGCGAACTCCAGCGCACGCCGCCAGTCATCGCCGGACACCAGCCGCTCGACGGCACCAGCCAGCCGCTCGTGCAACTCATCGAGCTCCGCGTCCCGCGCCGCTCGTGTCTCCTCGTCTGTCGCCATGATCGACCTCCTCCCGGTGAGGGCCGAAAGCATGCGCCAGTAGCCCTTGCGACCATGAGGTACGCCAGGAGGATCAGAGGACGAGACGGACGGAACAGGAGTGGCGACCGTCAGGCTCCACGATGAACCCGACGTGTCCCAACGGAGTAGACCAGCAGGGTGGAGCGGATCAACGATACGAGGGCAATGGGGTTCTCCTGCCGCGAATCACGCGACAACCGCCGCGATACATCGCGAACGCGAAGTCATCTACGGGGTCGGCTGACCCGAGCTCTGCCCATCCGTAGTGCGCCCGTGCTTGAAGGGGTGCGGGTGGCTGCGGTAGTGGGAGGGTGATATCCCGAACCTTCTGCGGAACCACGCTGCGGCCACTCGGGCATCCGTCCAGCCAACCGCACGCGCTGCGGCTTCGATCGTCTCATCGGTCTCCTCGATGAGACGCGTGAACTCGGTCAACCGAACCTCGTTGAGGAATCGCATTGGAGGAAGCCCGACGAGCGACGTGAACTGCCTTGTGAGGTGAGTCCGCGAAAGTGAAACGGATCGCGACAGGAGATCGACGTTCCATTGGTGCGCAAGGTTCTGTCGAAGATGCTGTACGGCGCGCCCAACGTGACCGACGGAGGCTGCGGACGTCAGGGTTCCTCGGATCGGAAAGCCATCAGCGACGGGAGCGAGAGGGAACCGACGAGCGTCCAGAAGGACCGGAAGCAACATCTCCGTTGCGCGAAGAAGGAGAGCCAGCGCGCGTACCGTCGCCACCTCGGGTTCCACCGATCCGTCCCTGAGCACGCTCACCTGTCGAAACAGCGGCTCAACTCGAAGGAGCACCGCCATGCCCGGTCTCAGCAGCAAAGGCCCGCCTGTCCACTCGGATGGATGAACACCGGGCTGCACACGGTCCGGGTTAGGCAAGAGCCAGTTCATCTGGTTGCGGAGAAGAGGCTCGTCGACATAGAGCGTCCACATGCGTATCTGCGGCAACGGGCGGACAGAGCACCATGCGCCTGCGCCCAGCGCGAGCGCATCTCCTTCGCGCATGTCAACGATGCCGCGCTCTGTTTCGACGCGGGCGTTGCCCTCGAACACATACACGATCTTCGCGTGATCGAAGATCGCTCGGTTCATCGGCAGAGTTCGGATGCTCTCGACAGCCGCGATGAACGCACGAGATGTCGGCGGCGTTGGGGAACTAGCCTCCGTGGGCTCGCTAGCAGACGAGGGCCGGAGTTCAGCGCCGCCAGCGCGCCCGTCAGGCGCCTGCACCGTGCGGAGGGCGGGAAGTCGCAACCAGCTTCCGCCTGCCTTCCTCGGCGTCCAGACTCCCGGCTGACGAGTCGAGGCAACGTGTTTGAGTCCGCGGTACGGACTGTGGCGCTTCGTCGGAGTCGCGCGGGATACGGGGTCGACGCAGCATTCTCAAGCGGGGCGAACCGGAGACCGCTCGTCGGTGCGAGCATGCCCGAAGTACATGAGCTCCCAGATCGCCTCGTCGTTGAACGACTCCACGAGCTTGGTTCCTGACCATCGTTCGATGGTGAGCTGGCCGACGAAGCGTAGGTAGGCGCCGTCGAAGCGGATGAGTCGTGCGGCGAGCTTTCGGAGGCCCTTCATCTGCTCGACGAAGGTGTTTGCAACGAGGTCGCGCTCGCGCTTGAACGTCACGACGTACCGATCAGTTCCGTCGTCGTAGTAGTACGACGTGACGTTCGCGACGGGCTTGCCCGTCTTCGGGTCCGTGTGGGCGTCTTTCGCGAGGAAACGCACGAACCGTGCGTCGTCGGCCACGATCTGGCCGTCGCGGGCGAGCATGAAGATCGGGATCGGATCGTAGCCATACTTCTCGTGCGCGGTGATGTACGAGGCGATGACGGAGTACGGGCCAGCCTGCCCGCGCGCCCAGTACCAGTCGTTGATGATCGACATCATCCCGACGTTGCCCCAGTTGTGGTCGTGGTATCCGACGCCCCTCACCTCGGTGCGAATCCCGTCGACCTCGTAGGAGCCTTGGACTGCGCCCTGCGGCACGGCGGGCAACCATGAGAACTCCAGGTCGCGCTTCTCGCCGAACACGAGGTATCCGGTCTCTGGACGCCAGGGGCGTATCTGCGCGTCGAGGGTCACATGAACCTTCACGTCGTCGATCTCCGCGTCGATCTCGTAGTGGGTCAGATCGCCGGTGAAGCGGTTCTCACCGATCCGCACGTCGGCGTGATCCGTGGCCGCTGAGAAGGAGTCGGCGGGGTAGTCGCGGATGAAGTTCAGGCTGCGTCCGTCCGGTAGGTCGAGGTTCATGCGGATCATGGGACTGAGCGGGCGCTTGGGTGCGGAGAGGTCCTTCGTCATGAAGATCACGACGAGCTTCGCGCCGTTGTCGAGATGGGCGTCGAAGTACCACCACTCGTAGGTGCCGCTGCGACCATCGGTACGGGCGCCGTCTTCCCGGCGAGTGATCTCGTCTCGGCTGATGCCGATACGCCGATAGTCCTCATCCTGATTCGCGATGCTCGCGGTGTGGGTCGTAGCCACGCTCTCTCTCCAATCGCGGCGCGCGGAGAGGCGCCGTCGATGAACAGGACCGGATACCCCGATGGGATGTGAGGTTCAGTTCCAGAGCGTGAGCTTGTCCGGGTTCATCATCAGTCGCACATCGGTCACGAGCCCGGCAACGACATCGAGGCTGACGACGCCGATGATCCGGCCTTCGTCCCAGAGTGCGAACCCGAGCCCGTCCGGGGTCTCCTGGTCCAGGACGGCCGCTTTCGGGTTCTTTTTCAGCGCGCCGAACAGGAATCGGGCCACCTTGTCTGCGCCGAAGACCGGGTTGCGTGCAGCGGTGACGATGCCGCCGCCATCGGAGCGAAGTACCACGTCCGGGTCGAGGACGGTGATGAGACTGGCGATGTCTCCTGTCCGTGCCGCCGCCGCGAACGCTCTGACTACTTCGTCGTGCTCGGCACGCGAGACGCGACGGCTGCGGCTCTGTTGCACACGTCGGCGAGCCGAGGTGGCGAGCTGCCGGCATGCCGCGGGGGTGCGTCCGACGATCTCGGCAATCTCGTCGAAGGGCATCGCGAACACGTCGTGCAGAACGAACGAGACCCGTTCCGCTGGTGTCATGGCCTCCAGCACGACGAGCAAAGCGGTGCTGATCGACTCGTCTAGCGTGACGCGTTCGAGCGGGTCTTCGCCGGCGTCCGTCGCAGCGGGGAACGCGTAAGCCGGAACCGGCTCTGGAAGCCACGGCCCGACGTATCGCTCACGCCTGCGTCGTGCGGAGTCGAGGACGTTCAGGCAGACCCGGCTGGCGACGCGGGTCAACCAGGCTCGTGGAACCTCGATCGCATCGCGTTCGGCCTGACTGAGCCGGTACCAACGGATGTAGGTCTCCTGCACCGCGTCTTCGGCCTCGGCGACGGTGCCGAGCATCCGGAACGCGAGGGAGACCAGGTGCCGTCGCTCGCCCAGCACCTCAGCATGCAGCGCGCCACGTTCTTGGGGGGTCATCGCGTCCTCCTTTCGACTATCTGACCGGGCTGCCGGCCGATTTGTGAGGGAGAGACCTCACATCCGGGTCGCCTGCGCTGTCCTGGAGGGTATGAACGCAAAACCCCTCTCCCATCATCTCCCGTTCCCGAAGCAGGCCGAGGTCGCGGGGGTGACACGATGAAGATCGTCGTCGCCGGTGCGACCGGCTCCCTGGGAACACAGGTCGTCGAGGCGGTTCGCGCCGCCGGTCACGAGCCGGTGTCGATCAGTCGAGAGACGGGCGTCGACCTCATCAGCGGCGCCGGACTCACGGAAGCGCTACGAGGCGCGTCGGCGGTCATCGACGCGTCCGCGACGAGCAGCACGTCCACGAAGGAGTCGGTCGAGTTCTTCACGACCGTGACGCGGAACCTGCTTGCCGCTGAGCGTGCGGCGGGCGTGCCCCATCACGTCGCGATCTCCATCATCGGCGCCGCCAAGGTGAACGCGAACTACTACGCGGGCAAGGCTGCCCAGGAGGAAATCCTGCGAGCAGAGCCGGGAGGCTGGTCGCTGCTGCGCACGACGCAGTTCCACGAGTTCGCTCGTCAGCTCGTGGCTCACGGCAAGCTCGGCCCGTTCCAGGGGGTTCCGAAGATGCGGTCGCAGCCGATCGCGGCCACCGAGGTCGCCGCCGAGCTCGTCGCCATCGCGTCCGGCGATCCTCGCGGGATCGAACCCGAGCTCGCCGGCCCACGGGAGGAAAGGATGGCCGACCTCGTCCGGCGCTACCTTGCCGCGACCGGCCAGCGCCGGCCCGTCATCGAGCTCTCGATCCCCGGAGCCTGGGGCCGTGGAATGCGGGACGGCTCCCTGCTGCCGAAGGCGGGGACGCGACTTGGGCGGCAGCCCTTCGATGAATGGCTCGCCGCGCAAACCCGCTGACCTCCCATCACCGCAAAGGTCAACACATCTGACCCCTCGAACCTCGTATGAGAAAGGACAACCCATGCGCATCTTCCTCGCCGGCGGCTCCGGCGTCATCGGAAGCCGACTGATCCCGGTGCTTGCCGAGGCGGGACATGACATCACCGCGACGACGCGTCGCGCGGAGAACATCGACTACCTCAGAGATCGAGGCGCGCGCCCCGTCGTGGTCGACGTCTACGACGCCCCTCACCTGACAGCCGCCGTGGCAGACGCCGCGCCCGACCTCATCCTGCACGAGCTGACCGACCTGAGCGACTTCGACACCGAGGCTAACGCCCGGCTCCGACGTGCGGGAACCGCGAACCTGGTCGCCGCGGCGCAGGCCGCGGATGTGGGCCGCATGATGGTCCAGAGCATCGCGTGGGCGTATGAAGAAGGCAGCGCCCCGGCCGTCGAGGACGACTCGATCCAGGCTGGCTCACCGATCGAGGTGATGGAAGACCTCGTGTGTCGCCTTCCCCACGCGACGGTGCTCCGCTACGGCATGCTCTACGGACCCGACACGTGGTACGCGCCGGGCGCCCGCATGGCAAACGCCGTCACAGCCGGCCTTGTCCCCGCCACCCCGGCGATCACCTCCTTCGTCCACATCGACGATGTGATCGCCGCGACCGTCCAGGCCATCGACTGGCCCGATGGGGCCTACAACATCGTCGATGACGAGCCCGCGCCCGCCACCGAGTGGCTTCCCGCATACGCCGCCGGGCTCGGCGCCCCCGCGCCGACAATCGCGGACCTACCCGAAGGCGCTCCGCTGGGTCGTGGCGCCTCCAACACGAAGGCCCGCACCGCTGGCTGGACCCCGATGTACCCGACCTGGCGCGAGGGTTTCCCTCGGGCATGACGTGAAGGCAGGCGGGAGCACGGCTGAACCGTGCTCCCGCCCTCCTCGTGTGTCAAGCCGCCGGACGCGGATGACGCAGGTGCGCCCGCGCCGCCAGCTCCTCGGTGCTCACGTAGGTCAGCATCTCCTGATCCGGCGCGCAGACCATCACCGCGACGAAGACGGTACGGGCGTCGGTGAGGTTGTTGGCGGCCTGGTAGTGGATGACGTCGCCACCGGGCTCCCAGAACGCCTCTCCGGCACGGATGACGCGCTCCGGCTCACCCTCGAGCTCGAAAATGAGCTCGCCCTCGACGAGATACCCGAACACCGGGCCGGAATGCCGGTGCGGCGGCGAGCCGGCCGAACCGGGTTCGAGCTCGATGGTCACCGTCATCACGTGCGACGGGCCGAACCCCTGATCGAGGTGGGCCTGATCCAGCAGGCGGATGTTGGGGTCAGATTCAGCCATTTCTGGTGCTCCATTCTGGACGACCAGATGTCGTCCCTGTGCGAGTGCGACGGGCGTCGCGTTTGATAATGAGGCGAGCGAGGTCAAGGGACCTCCGTCGGCCCCAGGGGGCGTCTATTCGACGAGCTTCCCGACGGTGGAGACGTCTCGGATGAGCTCAGTGATCTCCTCGGGCACAGGCGGGATTGCTTCGTGGGTCACGCCGCTCGTCGGTGACCAGACGAGGTTGACCTGGAGCGAGGGGTCGAGGTCCGGGTAGTCGCTGCGGTTGTGGCATCCGCGGGTCTCGCGCCGTTCTCTGGCGGACTCCAGAGTCGCCCGAGCGGCGATCAGGGAGGCTTTCAGGTCGAAGGCGTGCGCGAGGTCTTGGAAGCCGGCGATGTCGGGATGGATGCCGATGTTCTCCATCCGCTCGTCGATCGCGGCGATGTCATCGAGACCCGCTGTCAGGCCGGTCTCGTCCCGGACGAGGCCGGCATGCTCGGTCATCGTGTTGCGGATCGCCCGCTGCAGCGCACGGACGTTCTCCGTGCCGTCACCAGCAAGGAGCGAGTCGACCTCGGCACGAGCATCCGTGGTCGCTCCATTCGACCGGCGTTGCTCTGACAGCGATGCCGAGTAGGAGGCCGCCGCCTGCCCGACGATCCGCCCGTAGACAAGCAACTCGATCAGCGAGTTCCCGCCGAGGCGGTTGGCGCCGTGGAGCCCGCTCGACGCTTCGCCGATCGCGTAGAGCCCGTCGACGTCGGAGCCGTGGTCCTCCGGGCGAACCCAGACCCCACCCATCGAGTAGTGGGCGGTCGGGGCGATCTCGATCGGGTCGCGGGTGATGTCGAGCATCTGCAGCTCCATCATCGTCTGATAGACGCGGGGAAGCCGCTGCATGATCGTCTCCCGCGGCAGATGCGAGACGTCGAGCCAGACCCCGCCCTTCTCGGTGCCGCGGCCCTCCTTGATCTCGGTGTACGCGGCCAGAGCGACACGATCACGAGTCGACAACTCCATGCGCTCGGGGTCGTAGCGCTCCATGAAGCGCTCACCGAGCGCGTTGCGGAGGATGCCGCCCTCGCCGCGCGCGGCCTCGGAGATGAGCGTCCCGGCCGCGTTCTCCGGTTCCAGGACGCCCGAGGGATGGAACTGCACGAGCTCGGCGTCTCGCAGCCGGGCTCCCGCATCCACTGCCAGCCGGAACGAGTCACCGGTGTTCTCGTCGCGGCGCGACGAAGTGCGCCGCCAGATGCGGTTGTGCCCGCCCGCGGCGAGGATCACCGCATCGGCGTGGATCAGGTAGCCGGTTCCGTCCGCGATATCGAACCCGTAGGCGCCGAACACCGCATTGTCACGGACCAGAAGCCGCGTGATGTAGATGCCGTCGAGGATTGGCACACGAAGCTGCTCGACGCGAGCGACGAGCGCGCGCTGGATCTCCAGGCCGGTGTAGTCGCCGGCGAACGCGGTGCGACGCCAGGTGTGGGCGCCGAAGAATCGTTGGGAGATTCGCCCGTCCGCCTCCCGTGCGAAGGCCATCCCGTACCGTTCGAGATCGCGGATGCCTTCCTCCGCGCCGCGGGTGACGACCTCGACGGTGTGCGGGTTGGCAAGGAAGTAGCTCTCCTTGATCGTGTCGGCGGCGTGCTGCTGCCAGGTATCCGCCGGGTCCATCGTGCCCAGAGCGGCGTTGATGCCCCGGCTGCGAGGGAGGTGTGCGCATCCAGGCGAGGGCGCTTTCCGACGGCGATCACATCGACGCCGCTCTCCGCGAGCTCGATCGCGGCCCGAAGCCCCGACCCGCCGGTGCCGATCACCAGGACGGCGGTCGCCAGGCGGCGCTCGGTGTTACTCATGACGCATCTCCTTCTGGCCGATAGCGGCCTTCTTTTCGTGACGTCCGTAGACCGTTATGAGTCCATAGACCATGTAGACCAGCAGCGCACCGACGACGGCGCATGCACCCACGAGCACCCAGGACGCGTCCGCGGCTGTCAATACCGTGTCGAGAGGATTGATGTCCGCGACCGCGGTCCCCAGCGTGAACCGGATGACGCCCGACATCGGGGCGCCGTCGGCGGAGACAACGCTCCATCGAATCTCGTACCGGCCCTCGGGGGCGTTGGGCTTGACCGGCGAGGAGACGACCGTCTCGTCCTCCACAATCGCAGGTCCCGCAGTCCAATCGCCCCCTGCTCGTCGGCCAGCACGACGGTCACCCCGACGTCCTGCACGGCTGCTCCGAACGTCAGCTCGATCTGCGCGGGCATCGTCGCGATGCTCGCCCCGGCTTCGGGGGTGCTCGACTCCAGCGGGCTATGCGCCGAAGCCCTCT
The DNA here is from genome assembly GCF_054780095.1 of Humibacter ginsengisoli. Classification (NCBI taxonomy): domain Bacteria; kingdom Bacillati; phylum Actinomycetota; class Actinomycetes; order Micrococcales; family Microbacteriaceae; genus Humibacter; species Humibacter ginsengisoli. Next base: position 692,719 of record NZ_BAAGWZ010000006.1, on the reverse strand, counting down.
GCGCGGGCAACAGGACGATCAGCACGAGTGACAGCACGAGCGCACCAGCGAGTCCCCATCGAGGGTGTCTATGGCTTGATCGCGCGGCGGTGTGCATCTGGCTTCCTTCGTTTGGCTTCGTCTGCCGGTCTCATCAGTCACGACCGGGCAGGGCCTCGCGATGTGAGGTCATGGGGGCGTCCTCACGAAAGGACGCCCTACGCGGTCATATCCAGTGACACCCACACGACGCGGAGCGCGGACACGCACCGACCGTGCCGCCCTGGGAGAAAGAGAAACCCCAATGACCGTCTTCATCCGAATCGGACTCGCCATCTTGTTCCTCGACGAACTCGTGGTCGGCGCGTGGAACGCGATCTCTCCCGAGACCTTCTACCGCTACTTCCCGACCGTTGACCTGACCCCGCCGTTCAGCGAGCACTACGCCCGCGACTTCGGCGGCGCGACCCTCGGCATCGCGCTCCTGCTCGGCATCGCCTTCTTCAAGCCGAAGGCACACTTCGTCATCCCCGCGGCGCTGGCCTACTCGATCTTCGCCGTGCCGCACTTCTTCTTCCACGTCGCCCATCTCGAAGGCGCTACCGTCGGTGAGGCGATCGCTCTCACCGCCGCGAACGCCTCGGTCGCCCTGCTCGGCATCGCGATCATCCTCGTCACGATTGCGCGCGACCGGCGCATCGCCCAGCATCAGATGGGAGCCGCGGCGCACCCGACCCACTGACAGCGAGGAGTCAGGACATGCCCAGGATCGTCGTCGTCGGAGGTACCGGCACCATAGGCGCTCGGGTAGTCAGATTGCTTCCGGACCGTCGCCTTGGATGGCCATCCGGTGCTCGATCGGTCGGGTGCCGGCGCCGGCGAAGCAGCACGTCGGTGGCGACGAGCGCGATGCTGATCAACAGCATTCCGGGACCACGCCGTACCTGGTCAGCCAGACGTGCAGCAGCTGACTGTGCGAGAGCGCTGCGTAGTCGTAGAACGGAGCGGGGTTGTCCACGACGGATGCCGTCCAGACGACGATCGAGAGGGTTGCCGCCGCGAGGATGCCCAGGCGTTGCCGCGCAAGGGCGTGACGCCAGGCGACGGCCACCAGCCCGGCGAGCAGCGCGACGATGGCCACGGCGAGGATCAGGCCTCCGGTCGCCACGAACCGCCCGACCTGGCTCTGCGGCATGAGGTCGGGAACGATCGCGTTGATCAGGTATCCCTCCGCGATCGAGAGGGGCGAGTCCTGTGCTGCGGTCGGCAGGCTTCGCGGCGCCAGGAGGGTGACGACGAGCTGCGTGGCAATTCCGATCACCGGCCCGGAGACGAGGAGCCACCCGTGTCGCCTGCGTGTCGCCGGAACCAGCAGGGGGAGAAGGAAGACGGCCTGGATCTCGCTGAGTGCGGCGGCGAGGCCGATCAGGCTCATGGTGACGGCACCGCCTCGGGTGCGGGGCGTGAAGAGGAGCAGCCAGAACAGCATCCACATGAGCAGGGAGTGCAGGTTCGTCGGGGTGCCGAGAACGTCGCGGGGGCCGAGCGGAAGCAGCACGACGACGGAGGCCAGGATCACGCGCAGGGTTCGGCTTGACAGCACGTCGCGCGAGGCCACGAAGACGATGCACGCGATCGCTCCGGTGACCAGGCACGCGCCCGCGGCCATCCCCAGCGCCCAATCGGCTGCGGGTAGCCACCGCACCACCGCTCCGGCGATCAGGCGCGGGACGAACTGGAGGTAACCGGCGTAGGGGACGAACGTCGCGCCGAAGGGTCCGTGTTGCTCCGCACCGAAGAGGAACAGCCGGCCGTCTTCGGCCCACAGAGTGTCGTGCGCCACCGGAGGCAAGCGGAACCACACCAGCAGCGCCGCACCCAGCGCGGCAGCTGGGAACCCGAGGGAGAACAGGGCGCGACGCCGGAGACGATGGTCCGGTGCCTCTGGCGGGTTCCCGTGCGGGCGAGACGGCACTCGTATGCTGCGCGGAGCGAGAACCGTCATGAACCCATCGCACGCTCAGCACCCACAGGAACGAACAAGAGTCCGCGGTTGGCCGCGTCTCACAACGTTCTCGTCAGCAGCTCATAAGTCACGCACACAGGGACTCTCCGGCTCACGAGGAGACCCGCGGTACGGAGGAGTGCATTCCGTCCACTAGGTTAGGTATGCCTAAGCTTCCCGGCGAAAGAGAGTGTGCGTGACCACAGGGACCGTCATCGTGATGGGCATCATCGCGGGTGGGACGATCTTCATCGGTCTTCCGATCGGAAGGCTTCCAGCACGCGGCGCGGGTCTGCGGGCACTCCTCAACGCCATCACCATCGGGGTCCTGCTCTTCCTGCTCTGGGACGTGCTCGCGCACGCCGTCGACCCGGTGGATGCCGCGCTCACCGCAGCGACGGACGGCCGGTCCTGGTGGCCGTTCGCCGGGCTCGCGGCGCTGTTGTTCGCAGGCATTGCCATGGGGCTCATCGGGCTCGTCGCCTACGACCGCTGGATCGCGCGGAGACCTCGCGAGCTGCACGTGCCGATCCATGGCGTGCTCCGGCTCGGCGACCCGGCCAGCAGGCTCGCGTTCCTCATCGCGGTGGGCATCGGGCTGCACAACTTCTCCGAAGGTCTTGCGATCGGCCAGTCGGCCGCTTCTGGCCAGTTGCAGCTCGCGGTCACCCTCGTCATCGGCTTCGCCCTGCACAACGCGACGGAGGGCTTCGGTATCACCGCGCCGATGGCGGCGTCGTCAGTACGGCCGCGCTGGCGTCAACTGGCGATTCTCGGTGTGATCGGCGGTGGCCCCACCTTGGTCGGAACCCTGCTCGGCAGCGTCGTGGTCAACGACGCGCTCGGCCTGGTCTTCCTGGCGCTCGCCGCAGGGTCGATCATCTACGTGCTCGTGCAGCTGATCGGAGTCGCGCTCAAGATGAGCCGCGGCTACACGCTCTATGTCGGGGTCATGATCGGGCTGATCGCGGGCTTCGTGACGGACTTCATCGTGAGTGCCGGGGGAGCGTAGGCGCATCGAGCCCACTCCCTGGCGCGCCTCACACGCCTGAGGTGTGGAAGATCCGGCCGATGACGAAGGTGGCCGCCAGCGCGATGGCTCCGCCGATCACGACACGGAATGCGGCTCTCCAGCGCGGGCTTCCGCCGATCGCTGCGGCGGCGTATCCGGTGAGTCCGAGCGCCACGATGACCGCGGCGAACGTGATCGGGATGCGGTACGCCGCCGGGAGCAGGATCGTCAGCATCGGGAGCGCGCCGCCGACGAAGAACGACAGCGCCGACGCCAGGGCCGCATGCCAAGGACTGACGACGTCGTCGGGGTCGATGTCGAGCTCCGCTGACAGGTGCGCCCGGAGGGCGTCGTGTTCGGTCAGCTCGGTCGCCACCAGGTACGCGGTCTTCTCCGAGAGCCCCTTCGCCCGGTACAGACCGGCAAGCTCCTCGAACTCCTCCTCGGGCATGGTGGCGAGCTCCTCGGTCTCCTTCGCGATCAGCGCGCGTTGGCTGTCGCGCTGGCTGGACACCGAGACGTATTCTCCGAGCGCCATCGAAACGGCTCCGCCCACGAGCGCTGCAAGACCGGCGACGACGATCGGGCCGATGCTGGGTGTCGCACCCGCGACACCGACGACGATCGCCGCCACCGACACGATTCCGTCGTTGGCGCCCAGCACCCCGGCTCGCAGCCAGTTCAGCCGCTGCGCGAGGCCGACGCGGTGCGGCTCATCCGCATGCTGACCCGGTACCGGAACATTCTGTTCGGACATGTCGGAAGCACATCACACGTTGCGCGTCGTATCCAGCAAGGATTGGCACACCTTCGGTGCGGCGCAGGGGTGCGGTTCGATCTTGGATGATGCATACTTGGTCAACTGACCAAGTTCGGCGGACGGGTACCCGTCGATCTCGTTGTCTCTGTTCGACGAGGAGCAGGAGCCATCATGCAGCACACCACATCGCAACCCGAACGGCCCGGCGCATGACGCGCATGTCGGTCTCCGAGCGACGAGCCGCCCTCGTCAGCGCCGCACTGCGGGTGATCGCGCGGGAGGGGGTCTCGGCCGCCACGACGCGCGCGATCTCCGCGGATGCCGGCATGCCGCAGGCATCGTTCCACTACGCCTTCGAATCCCGCGACGAGCTGATGCGCGAGGTGGTGAAGCACGTCGTGGAGCAGGAAGAGCGCTCGATCCTGCCCGCGATGGTGCCGGCATCCGCTCCCGCTGACATGCGCGAGGCGCTGCGCGGCGGCCTACAGCACTACTTCGCCGGAGTCGTTGCCGACCCCGATCACGAGCGGGCGATGTACGAGCTGGCGCAGTACTCGCAGCGCACGCCGGGCGCTGAGCACCTCGCGCGGCTGCAGTACGAGAGCTACTTTGCCCTCGCCGTCGCCTCGCTCGAGACCGCGGCAGAACTGGTCGGCGCCCGCTGGCTGCGGCCGGTCGACGAGATCGGACGCCTGCTGGTCGGACTCACCGACGGACTCACGTCGACGTGGCTGGCGACCCGTGACGACGCGGCCGCCCATCGGCTCATCGATTTCGCAGCGGATGCCGTCGCGCGGCTGAGCGAGCCGGTCGCCGAAGCCGTGGATGTGCGGCCGCATGAAGATCGCACCAGCGCCATGGGAGCACGTGCATGAGCGCGGACAACGCGACGGCGGACGACGCTCCGCTGACGGTCGCCGTCTTCGCCGAGCCGGTCCGGCGCGTCGGCGGACGCTGGATCGCCGCCTTCGCACTCGCCTGGTTCGGCGTCTGGATGGCGCAGCTCACGCCCATCCAGCTGCTGCTGCCCTCGCAGATCCAGAATCAGTTGAAGACGGATGACTGGGTGCAGAACGTGATCGCGTTCGGCATCATCTCCGGCATCTCCGCTCTCTGCGCCATCGTCGCCTTTCCGGTGACGGGCGCGCTCTCCGACCGCACCACGAGCCGGTTCGGCCGCAGAAGGCCTTGGATAGCAGCGGGCGCGTTGATCTTCGCGGTCTCGCTGCTGCTGCTCGGCGTGCAGAACACCATGGCCGGCATCGGAGTCTTCTGGTGCTTCGCGCTGATCGGGTTCTGCGTGCTCACGGCGGCACTCACCGCCACCATCAGCGACCAGGTTCCGGTCGACCAGCGCGGTTACGTCTCGGGCTGGTTGTCGGCTCCGCAGGCGATCGGTATCATCGCCGGCATCCTGCTCGTCACGATGCTCGCACTGGGCACGTTTCTCGGCTACGCGGCGATGGCTGTGCTGCTCATCGTGTTCGTGATCCCGTTCCTGTTCATCCCGGATGCCGTGCTGCTGCCCAGCCAGCGGGCGCCGTGGTCGCTGGCGGCCATGATGGACTCGCTGTGGATCAGCCCGAAGCGCTACCCGGACTTCGGCTGGACGCTGCTGAGCCGCATCCTGGTGAACTTCGGCAACGCGTTCGGTACGACGCTGCTGCTGTACTTCCTCGAGTTCGGGCTGCACGACAAGCAGGCGCAGGACGACCTCGTCGTGCTCACGCTCATCTACATGGTCTTCGTGATCGCGGCCGCACTGGGTCTCGGCAAGCTCTCCGACGTGCTGGGCAGACGCAAGGCGTTCGTGTTCCTGTCCTCGACGCTCCAGGCACTGGCCGCGCTGATCCTGGCGTTCGTGCCGACGTTCGGGGTCACGATGATCGCCGCCGGCCTGCTCGGCCTCGGCTACGGATGCTTCCTGGCGGTCGACCAGGCGCTCGCGACCCAGGTGCTCCCCGACCCGGAAACACGCGGAAAGGATCTCGGCATCATGAACATCGCGACCGCTGTGCCGCAGGCGGCAGCGCCGTTGCTCGGCGCGCTGCTGGTGTTCGTGGCAGGTTTCGCGGGCCTGTTCATCATGGCCGCGGTGTTCGCCTTCGCAGGCGCCGTCGCCGTCTCCCGAGTGAAGTCGGTGCGCTGATGACGGTCATCGCCCAGCAAGCCCAGCACGAAAGCCCCGAAATGCGCTCTTCCGCCATCGACCTCTCGCTGCCGCCGCAGGCATCCCGACGACGCTGGGGGAACCCTGCGCTGTATTGGCCGTCGCTGACCGCGGCGACCGCTCACCTCGACGCGCCGGTCGCCGTGCTCGAGCTCGACGCGTTGCGGGCCAACGCGCACGACATGCTCCGCCGAGCGGGCGGAACCCCCATCCGCATCGCCTCGAAGTCCGTGCGCGTGCGAGCCGTCGTCGAGGCCGCACTGGCGCTGCCCGGGTTCCGCGGCGTGCTCGCGTACACGCTGCCAGAGGCGCTGTGGCTGGCGGAGGGGGACAACGAGCACGAGCCGATCGATGACGTCGTCGTCGGATACCCGACGGCTGCCCGCTCCGCCATCCACCGCCTCGCGACCTCGCCGGAGCTCTCCTCACGCGTCACCCTCATGATCGATTCGGTCGATCACCTCGACCTCATCGACAGCGTCGCAGCGCCCGGCGATCGCGAGAGCGTTCGCGTCGCCCTCGAACTGGATGCCTCCTGGCTCGGCCCCATCGGCCGCATCGGCGTCTTCCGCTCTCCCGTACACACGCCGCATGACGCTGAGAAACTGGCGGTACACATCGCGGCGCGACCGGGGTTCACGCTCGTCGGCATGATGGCGTACGAGGCGCAGATCGCTGGCCAAGGCGACGCGCCCGCCGGCCGGCCCGGCTACGCGGCCACCGTGCGCTGGATGCAGCGCAACTCGAAGGCGGAACTCCTGGAGCGCAGGGCGGCCGCCGTCGCAGCAGTGCGTCGCGTCGCCGAGCTCGAGTTCGTCAACGGCGGCGGAACCGGCTCGCTCGAGTTCACCTCGTCAGATCCCTCCGTCACCGAGATCGGGGCGGGCAGCGGGCTGCTCGGGGGCCACCTGTTCGACAACTACCGCTCGTTCTCGCCTGCGCCGGCGGCCGCGTTCGCCCTCGACGTGGTGCGCAAAGCGCAAGCGGGGAGTGCCACGATCCTGGGCGGCGGATGGGTGGCATCCGGCCCGCCTGCCGCCGACAGGCTGCCTTCCATCGTCTGGCCCACCGGACTGCGGATGGCGCCGCCGGAGATGGCAGGCGAGGTGCAGACGCCGGTGAGCGGCCCGAACGCCGCGGGGCTGCGCACAGGCGACCGGGTGTGGTTCCGGCACACGAAGTCCGGGGAGCTGAGCGAGCACGTGAACGAGTTCGTCCTCGTCGAAGGCGGCGAGGTCGTCGGCTCCGTGCCCACCTACCGCGGCGATGGGAAGGCCTTCCTGTGAGCGGCGCAGCCAGGACGGGAGCGCTGTGGCGCAACTGGGGACGCAGCGAGAAGATCCGTCCCGCTCGAGTCGAGCGACCGAAGGATGCCGGTGCCGTGCAACGCGCGGTCGTGGCGGCGGCGACGCGCGGGCTGCATGTCAAGCCGATCGGTGCGGGGCACAGCTTCTCAGGAGTCGCGGTCGCGCCGGGCGTGCAGCTGGACCTGCATGAGCTGAGCGGCGTGCTCGCGGTCGATGAGGCATCCGCTCGGGTCACGCTCGGCGCAGGCACGAATCTGTACCGGCTCCCCGAGCTTCTGGAGCCGTACGGGCTGGCCCTGGAGAACATGGGCGACATCGACCGGCAGACGATCGCAGGCGCCACCTCGACCGGTACGCACGGCACGGGAGGCCGATTCGGCGGGCTGGCCACGCAGATCGCGGGCGCGACGCTCGTCACCGGCGACGGATCCCTCCTGAGCGTGAACGAGACCGAGAACGCCGAGCTGCTGCCTGCGGTGCGTCTCGGGCTCGGCGCACTCGGCGTGCTCGTCGACCTCACCATCCAGTGCGTGCCCGCTTTTCTGCTGCACGCCGTTGAGCGCTCCGAACCGCTCGGGGAGGTTCTGGATGCCTACCTCGACCGGTCAGCGAACGAGGACCACTTCGAGTTCTACTGGTTTCCGCACACCGACACGGCGGTCACGAAGACGAACACGCGCCTGCCCGCCGACGCGGACCGGCATCCGCGCCCCCGGTTCGGTTCCTGGGTCGACGACGAACTGGTCGCGAATGGGGCCTATCGAGCGATCTGTGCGTTCGGCTCGGTCTTTCCTGCCATGGTTCCGCCGGTGAATCGTCTCGCGGCACGCCTGATGGGCAATGGCGACTTCACCGACGACTCGCCCCGTGTCTTCGTCAGCGACCGCTCGGTGCGTTTCCGGGAGATGGAATACGCCCTGCCGCGCGAGGCGGTGCCGCACGCCGTGCGCGAGGTGGATGCGCTCATCCGCTCCCGGGGCTGGCGCATCTCGTTCCCGGTCGAGGTCCGTTCGGCGGCCGCGGACGACAACTGGATGTCCACCGCCTACGGTCGCGACACCGGCTACATCGCGGTGCACCGCTACCACCGTGAGGACCCCAAGGAGTATTTCGCCGCGGTCGAGGCCATCATGCGCTCTCATGACGGACGACCGCACTGGGGCAAGATGCACACGCGCACGGCCGACGACCTGCGGCCGGCGTACCCGCGCTTCGACGACTTCGTGGCGGTGCGCGACCGGCTGGACCCCGCCGGGGTGTTCGAGAACCGCTACCTGCGATCCGTTCTTGGCCCGGTGCGCGTGGGCGCAGGCAGCGCCGGTTGAGCATGCCGGTCGGCATCGAAAGCCGCCGGTAGAACTGGCCTGAACCCGCCCGCCACGACCCTTCGCTGTGCACCTGCCACGGCCTAGCTCCGAGAGTCGTGGGAACGCGCAGAGTGTCGGCGGCGCGCCGGTAGGATGACCGGGTGTCGCGCTGACACGCCCGCCCACGCTCGCAAGGAGTAGCCCGCCATGGAATGGCTGATCCCCGTCATCATCATCGTCGTGATTCTGGTGATCATCGGCATCTACTTCTGGGCGATGTACAACTCGCTCGTCACGCTGAACGTGCGCGTCGACGAGGCGTGGAGCGACATCACCGTGCAGCTCAAGCGGCGTGCCGATCTGATCCCCAACCTGATCGAGACCGTCAAGGGCTACGCCGCACACGAGAAGACCGTCTTCGAAGACGTCACCAAGGCGCGCGCCGAGACGCTCTCCGCGCAGGGACCGGCAGAGGCGTCCGCCGCCGAGAACCACATCCAGCAGGCGCTGAAGAGCATCTTCGCGGTCGCCGAGGCGTACCCGCAGTTGCAGGCGAGCCAGAACTTCCTGCGCCTGCAGTCCGATCTGGTCGACACCGAAGACAAGATCCAGGCCGCCCGCCGCTTCTACAACGGCGGAGTACGCGAGTTCAACACGAAGATCCGGGTGTTCCCGAACAACCTGTTCGCCAAGCGCCTCGGGTTCAGCGCACGCGAGTTCTTCGAGGTCGCCGACGCGAACGCCATCGCCGAGCCTCCGCGCGTACAGTTCTGACCGCCGCGTCAGCCGATCTCGTAACCCCGACACCTCCGGACTGCAGGACACCCGTCTATGTACAGGGCGATAGCCGCGAACAAGCGGAACACCGTCTTCATCATCATCTTCTTCCTGGTCATCATCGGCCTGATCGGCTGGCTCGCCAGCGCCCTGTTCCACAGCTGGGCGATCCTCATCGTCGTGATGATCGTGGCCGTGGCGTACGCCCTCATCCAGTACTTCGCCGCCTCCGGGCAGGCCATTGTGGCGTCGGGTGCTGTGGAGATCCAGAAGGCCGACAACCCGCGCCTGTGGAACACGGTGGAGAACCTGTCCATCGCCACGGGGATGCCGATGCCGAAGGTGTACATCATCAACGACCCCGCCCCGAACGCATTCGCCACCGGGCGCGATCCGCAGCACGCCGTGGTCGCCGCGACCACGGGGCTTCTGGACATCATGGATGACTCCGAGCTCGAGGGCGTCATGGCTCACGAGCTCGGCCACGTGCGCAACTACGACATCCGGGTGTCGATGATCGTGTTCGGTCTCGTTGTCGCCGTCGGGCTGATCGCCGACATCCTGTTGCGCATGAGCATGTTCGGCGCGTTCGCCGGAGGCAACAACCGCAACAACAACAGCGGCGGAGGCGGCGGAAACCCGATCCTTCTGATCGTGGGCATCGTCGCGCTGATCCTGGCACCGCTGATGGCGTCGCTCGTGCAACTGGCGATCTCGCGTCAGCGCGAGTACCTGGCGGATGCCACCAGTGCCATGACCACGCGCAACCCCGACGAGCTCGCCAGCGCGCTCGCCAAGCTGGGACAGTACGGACGCCCCCTGCGGCGGCAGAACTCCTCGATGTCGCACCTGTGGATCGCGAACCCGCTCAAGCCGAGCATGATGAGCCGGTTGTTCTCCACCCACCCGCCCATCGAGGATCGCATCGCCCGTCTGAAGAAGATCGGCACCAGCTTCTGAGTTGTCTTGCACGCCTGGCGAGACCAGGCGTGCCGCGGTCGACTGAGCACCTGGCTGGGTTCGGGCGCCGTACACGCCGCCGCCTCGCAGAGCGTCTCGCGTCCGCGACAGGGCGGCTTGTCCCTTCATCAGGCCACTCCGCGAGCCTTGTCGGCGCGGCTCTTGACGCGGACTGATCGCCGGGTGAAAGGTTGTCTCTGCGCTGGCCCGCACCTGGGGCCGGCGGCCTTCTGTCACGAGCACTGCCGAGGAGACGATGGTGTCTGAACCCGATATGCCCACGCGCGGGCCGGCGAGGCCGGTTCCGTACGTGATCGCGGGCATCCTGATCGCGATCGCGATCATCTTGCCGTTGATCGTGCCGCTCTACGCGTCTGCGGAGCCGGCCCTGTGGGGAATGCCGTTCTTCTACTGGTACCAGCTGCTGTGGGTGTTCATCGCCTCCGGCCTGCTGGGCATCGCGTATCTCATCATGCGCAAGGAAGACAGGCGACGCCGTGCGGCGGTGCGCGGTGCGGGCTCCACGACGCCGCTTCCGACGGATGGCCGTGACCGGCGCTCCGGCACCGACTCCAGCACGGCCGACGACGAGGAGAACGACCGATGACGCACCTGCTCGCCCTCGCCGGCCACGTCGCCGCCACTGGTCCGGATGCCCATGGCAACCGACCGGTCAACTGGATCGCCCTCATCGTGGTCATCGTGCTGTTCGTCGTCGTGGCGGTGATCGGATTCCTCGCCTCCCGCTGGCGCACCGACCCGAGCGCCCGCGGCCTGAACTCGCTCGACGAGTGGGGCCTCGGCGGCCGCGGCTTCGGAACCTGGGTCACCTGGTTCCTCCTCGGCGGAGACCTGTACACCGCATATACCTTCGTCGCGGTTCCCGCCGCGATGTGGGCATCCGGTGCCGTCAGCGGCTTCTTCGCGGTGCCGTACACGATCGTGTTGTACCCGATCGTGTTCCTGCTGATGTCGAGGCTGTGGTCCGTCTCGCACCGGCACGGCTACGTCACGCCGGCGGACTTCGTCGGCGGACGCTACGGCAGCCGCTGGCTCTCGGTGGCGGTCGCCGTCACCGGCATCATCGCCACGATGCCGTACATCGCGCTGCAGCTGGTCGGGATCAAGGCCGTGCTCACCGTGCTCGGCCTCGGCTCCAACACGAACCCGTTCATGGCCGACCTTCCGCTCATCATCGCGTTCATCGTGCTCGCCGCCTACACGTACACCGGAGGTCTGCGGGCCCCCGCGCTGATCGCGATCGTGAAAGACATCCTGATCTACATCGCGATCATCGTGGCGATCGCCTACCTTCCTGCCCACTTCGGCGGTTGGGAGGGAATCTTCGGCGCCGCCGAGAAGAAGCTGAGCACCGTCAATCCGGCCACCGGCAACCCGTTCGGTGCCGTCATCCCGGGAGCGGCCAGCTTCAACGCGTACTGGACCCTGGCGCTCGGCAGCGCGATGGCTCTCTTCATGTATCCGCACTCCATCACGGGCGTGCTGTCCACGAAGAGCCGCAACACCATCCGGCGTAATGCGATGGTGCTGCCGTTGTACTCGCTGATGCTCGGCTTTCTCGCCCTGCTCGGCTATGTGGCGATCAAGGCAGGAACCCAGCCCATCGACACGAACGGTGCGATCAACGCGCAACTGATCGTGCCGCAGTTGTTCCTGGACTCGTTCCCGTCGTGGTTCAGCGGCATCGCGCTCGCCGCGATCGCGATCGGCGCGCTCGTGCCGGCGGCGATCATGTCGATCGCGGCATCCAACCTGTTCACGCGCAACATCTACAAGGACCTGTTCAAGAAGAACGCCACGCCGAAGCAGGAGGCGGGCGTCTCCAAGCTGGTCTCGCTGCTCGTGAAGCTCGGCGCACTGGTCTTCGTGCTGGGCATGGATCAGTCGTCGGCGATCAACCTGCAACTGCTGGGCGGCATCTGGATTCTGCAGACGTTCCCCGCGATCGTCGCCGGTCTGTACACGCGCTGGTTCAACAAATGGGCGCTGTTCGCCGGCTGGGCGGTCGGAATCGCCTACGGCACATGGGCGGCATACAACGTGATCAACCCCGCAACCCACGCGCACTTCGGCGGGTCGATCGCCCCGTTCCCGTTCACCGCGGTCCCGGTGTACATCGGCGTCTCCGCGTTCGTGCTGAACGCGGTCGTCGCCACGGTGGTGACGCTGGTGCTGCGCGCATTCCGGGTGAAGGACACCACGGATGCCACGCGTGCGTCGGACTACGGAGCCGACGAGAACGACCCGAAGGTGGTCGCGATCGAGCAGCAGCAACCGCCGCTGGAGCCCGAGCTCGACGGCCGCGGTTCTTGACACGTAGGCGGTGGTGGCTGGTCAGCCGGCCGCCACCGCCGACGCGAGCTCCCTGGAGAGGGTTCCGCGGTCGCGCACCTGCACCCCCGAGAGCCCCTGCCACTCGGCCGCCTCGCGAAGCAGAGCGGCAAGGCGCAACGGAGTCTCCGCATCGGCCTCGGCCTCGGCCCAGGCGGACTGCACGATGAGCACGCCCGCCTGGCGGTCGCTCTTCAGGTCGACCCGGGCCACGATGCGGTCGTCCTGCAGCACCGGAAGCACGTAGTAGCCATACACTCGCTTCGGCGCCGGCGTATAGATCTCGATGCGATAGTCCAGGCCGAACATCCGCAGCGCTCGTGCACGTTCCCACACGATCGGATCGAACGGCGACAGCAGAGCGGATGCCTGCACCCGGCGCGGCAGGCGGGCATCCGTCGCGAGCCATACGGGCGCCGGCCGCCGCGCACGCTCCCACCCTGGAACCGTGACGCGACGCACCTCGCCCGTCTCCTCGAGCTCGGCCAGCGCGGCCTGGGTCGGAATGGACTTCAGCCGGTAATAGTCGGCGATGTCGCCCAGCGTGCCGATGCCCAGCGCACGCACGGACCGGCGAACGAGCTCGCGAACGGCATCCGCAGTCGCGATCCTCGTCTCCAGCATCGACGACGGAAACACCTGTTCTGGCAGGGCATAGCGACGCTCGAATCTGTTGCGGCCGGCGATCGCGACGTCACCGAACCGGAAGAGCAGCTCGAGAGTGTGCTTCACCTCGGACCAGCCCCACCAGGGGCCCTTGCGCACATTCTCCTCGTGCTCGATGTCGCTGGCGGCCATCGGGCCGTTCGCCGCCAGCTCGTCGAGCAGCCACCGAGCGGTACTGCTGTGGGCCGCGTTCCACTCCTCGGTCCCCGCGCCATAGCGATTCCGCATCGCGTCCATGCGCCACTGGAACAGCGACCGGTCCTCTCTCCGTAGGAACGCAGCCTCGTGTGCCACGTACTCGGTGTAAGGCGCGCGCGAACGCATCGTGAGAGCGTCCAGCAGCCCCTTGTCGTACCCGCCGAGCCGGGCGAACACGGGAAGGTAGTGGCTGCGCTCGAACACGTTGACCGAATCGATCTGAAGCAGGCCGATGCGGTCGATGAGGCCGTTCAGCTGGCGGGTGCCCACCGTCGCAGGACGCGGCCTGCCGAACCCCTGAGCCGCAAGCGCGATTCGCCGGGCGAGGGCAGGGGAGATCCTGGGTGTTGCCGATGCACTGGATGCCACGGCACGACGCTAGCCGCACCCACTGTCTTTCCGGCCGCCGGGAACATCGCCAACGCTCAGCAAACGCAAATAGACTGTCGCGATGGCCCGACCAGCTGCGCCGAACCATCCCGTGCCCAAAGGCACAAGCACCGACGAGACGAGCATCCACGAAACCGTCGAGTCATCCATTCCCCGCGGCGTGCGGCTCTCCGCGGCGTGGTCATGGCGCCTCCTGCTGATCGGCGCCGTGATCGCGGTCGTGATCTTCCTCATCGTGCAGCTGAGGCTCATCGTGGTGCCGGTGTTCGTCGCTGTGCTTCTCGCGGCGTTGCTGGTGCCGTTCGTCGATTGGCTCGCACACCACAGGTGGCCGCGCTGGCTCGCGATCGTCGTGGCACTGGCGGCCGTTCTCGTCGCGGTGGGGGGTCTCGTGGTGCTCGTCGTGTGGCAGATCCGCGGGGAGGCGCAGGCGCTTCAGCATCGGAGCGCGCAAGCCTTCGACGGCTTCAAGGCGTGGCTGCAGGCACCGCCGCTGGAACTCACCGACAAGCAGATCGACAGCTACGTCTCCCAGGCACTGAAGGCTCTGCAGCAAGACAGCCAGGTGCTCATCTCCGGCGCGTTGTCGATCGGCTCGACGCTCGGGCACGTGCTCACCGGCGCGGTGCTCACCGCCTTCAGCACGCTCTTCATCCTGATCGACGGCAAGGGCATCTGGTCGTGGATCGTGCGCATCCTCCCCCGGCGCGCGCGGGCCGCGACGGATGGCGCCGGTCGCGCCGGCTGGGTCACACTGGCCAGCTTCGCCCGCGTGCAGGTTCTGGTCGCGTCGATCGACGCGCTCGGCATCGGGCTGGTCGCCTTCTTCCTCGGCCTGCCCCTGGTCATCCCGATCGCCGTGCTGGTCTTTCTCGGGTCGTTCATCCCGATCGTGGGCGCAGTCATCACCGGTGCGCTCGCGGTGGTCGTCGCACTGGTCTACAACGGCTGGGTCGCCGCGATCATCATGCTGGCCGGGGTTCTCGCGGTGCAGCAGCTCGAGGGTCACGTGCTGCAACCGCTCATCATGGGATCGGCCGTGAAGGTGCACCCGCTCGCCGTGGTGCTGGTGGTGGCGGCGGGATCGCTGCTGGCGGGCATCCCCGGGGCACTGTTCGCCGTGCCGTTCGCGGCCGTGCTCAACGTCATGGTCAGGTATGTGTCGTCGGGAGCATGGCGCGCAGGGCCGGGCGCTGCGTACGCCGGGCCCCCGGATGCCTTGTGGAAGACCGTGCCCCGCCCGCGTCGCTGGCGCGACCGGCGCAGCGCTGCTTCGTCCTGAGCGTGCACCGCGCCCCCGGTTCTGCGCGAGCGGCGCGGGATGTCTCATGGCCGGCCGGGAATGGCCGGGAACGTAAACTGTGGCGGTGACGTCCGTGAGCGAAACTCCTCGTCCCTATACCGTCGGCCCTGCCCTGGACGAGATCGAGCACGCCCACGAGATCGTCTCGCGTGTAGCGAAGAAGACGCCGGTCGAGACCTCGAACCACCTCACCGAGCTGCTCGGGTCCCCTGTGCTGCTGAAGTGCGAGAACTTGCAGCGCACCGGGTCGTACAAGATCCGCGGCGCCTACTACATGATGTCCAAGCTGAGCGAAGAGCAGCGCGCACGCGGCGTGGTCGCGGCCTCGGCGGGGAATCACGCGCAAGGCGTCGCGTTCGCCGCTCGCCAGCTCGGCGTCAAGTCCACCATCTTCATGCCCCTGGGCGTCGCGCTTCCGAAGCTTCAGGCGACCCGCGACTATGGCGCGCACGTGGTGCTGGGCGGTGCGACCGTCGAGGAGCCTCTGCGGGCGGCCGCCGAGTTCGCCCGCGACACGGGTGCGATCCTCGTTCCGCCGTTCGATCATGCGGATGTCATCACGGGACAGGCCGCGCTGGGGCTGGACATCCTCGACGACGTTCCCGATGTCGAGACGATCGTGGTCCCGATCGGTGGCGGCGGACTGATCGCCGGAGTCGCTTCCGCCGTCAAGCAGAGGGCGAGGCTCGAGGGACGTGACATCAGGATCATCGGTGTGCAAGCCGAGAACGCCGCAGCGTTCCCCGTGTCGCTGGCGGCCGGTGCGCCGACCGATATCGCCGTGGGGCCCACCATCGCCGACGGCATCGCGGTCGGACGGCCGGGGGCGTTGAACTTCGAGATCGTGCGGGAACTGGTCGACGACATCGTCACCGTGAGCGATGACGACACCGCACGCGCCATTCTCGTGCTGCTGGAGCGTTCCAAGCTCGTGGTCGAGCCGGCCGGGGCTGTCGGGGTGGCAGCGCTGCTCTCCGGCGCCTTGCAGGCATCCGCCGGGGAGCTGGGGCGCACGGTGGTCGTGCTCTCCGGAGGCAACATCGATCCGCTGCTCATGCAGCGCGTGGTCGACGCCGGCCTCGCCGTCTCGGACCGCTACCTCAAGTTGCGGCTGATGCTTCCCGACAGGCCGGGCCAGCTCGCTCGCACGTCGGAGTTGATCGCTGCCGCCAACGCCAACGTGGTGGAGGTGCTGCACACGCGGCACGGCAACGGCCTGCAGATCAGCCAGGTCGAACTCGAGGTCAGCGTCGAGACGCGCGGACCCGAGCACAAGGCCGAAGTGGTGCGCATCCTGCGCGAAGCGGGCTACGACCCCATCGTCGACTGAGCGCTGTCGATCAGCGGCTACTGCCCCGTCCAGGTCTCCACGTTCGTGACCTTCACCTGGATCTCGCGCCCATTCGGAGCCGTGTACGAGGTCGACTCGCCCACGCTGAGGCCGAGGATCGCGGCACCGAGAGGGCTCGCCTCGCTGTACACGGAGAGCTCGCTGCCGTCGCCGATCTCACGGTTTCCGATGATGAACGTGTCTTCGTCGCCTGCGATGACCGCCGTCACCACCGTTCCGGGCTCGACCACGCCTCGGCTCTGAGGGGCCTCGCCGACCTTGGCGTGGCGCAGCAGCTCGGTGAGCTGGGCGATGCGGGCCTCCTGAACGCCCTGGGCGTCCTTGGCGGCGTGGTAGCCCCCGTTCTCCTTGAGGTCACCCTCCTCGCGAGCGGCCTCGATGCGCTTGGCGATCTCGCTGCGGCCGACAGTGCTGAGGTGCTCGAGTTCAGCGGAGAGACGGTCGTGCGCCTCCTGGGTCAGGAAGGTGACCTGCGTGTCCTGGGACATGTGAACTCCTACGGATGGGGGAGGACGAACGGGCATATCAAACATGTACGCCCCAACGTGTCCGTCAGGGCGTATCAGATGATTCTACGTCAGCGTGCCGCCGAAGACCAGCAGGAGTCCACCGATCCGCTCACGCTGGGCTGCATCGTGCGCACCGTCGTGGTGAAGGATCGCGTGGTCTGAGACGACCGCGGAAGCTGCACGATCTTCCATCCGGTGACCGTGAAATCCACGTCCTGGGCCTCGATCGCGCAGGCGACCGATGCGCCGGCATCCGACGAGACCGTGTACGACACCTTCACGTGCTGGTCGTCGAGCACCTGGTTCGCTCCGGTGTCGACGGTGATGCCCGAACCGCGCACCTGGTCGAGGCCGGCCCACACCGTCCAGCACGCCACCACGACCACGATGAAGACGCCGAGCGCCACGAGCAGCCAGCGATCCCGCCTTCTCGTGCGCGCCGTGCGACCGTATCGCGCACCGACGGCCGGCGCCCCGGATGCCGTGGGTTCGGGCACGAGGCAACCTCCGATATCGAACGATTAGGCTGGGCATCAAGCCTACGTGCTTTCGCTGTGAAGGCCCGTCGGCGCGGACTTCGTCCGCCCCACTCACCAGCCCCTCAGTTGCCGGCTCGCACCGCCGCGCGACTCGCACAGATTGCCGGATGCCTGCCATGACTCTCCGACTTCTCGCCGTGCATGCCCACCCCGACGACGAGTCCAGCAAGGGCGCTGCGACGTACGCGTACTACGTCCACCACGGCGTGGACGTCATGATCGTGAGCTGCACCGGCGGCGAGCGCGGAGACATCCTCAACGATTCGCTCGCCGCCCGGGCGATGGCCGAGCGAGACCTGCCCGGACTGCGCAGGATCGAGATGGATGCCGCAGCGAAGGTGATGGGCGTGCGTCACCGCTGGCTCGGATACGTCGACTCCGGCATGCCCAGCGACGACGGCAGCGTGCCGGCGAACTCGTTCGCCGACATCCCGCTGGAGATCTCGGCCGAGCCGCTTGTCGCAGTGATCCGCGAGTTCCGGCCGCACGTTCTCCTCACCTACGACGAGAACGGCGGCTACCCGCACCCCGACCACATCCGCTGCCACGACGTCTCGGTGGCGGCGTACGAGTGGGCCGCGGATGCGGAGCGATATCCGGATGCCGGCGAGCCGTGGCAGATCGCGAAGCTCTACTACGACCGCATCTTCAACGCGAAGCGCATGGCCAGCGTCTTCGAACAGGTGCGTGCCGATGACCCCCAGTCACCGCTGCTCGAGCACTTCGAGGGCATGATGGAGCGGTTCGGCGAGCAGCCCGACCTCGCCACCACCCGTGTTCCGGCCGGCGACTTCTTCGAGGCCAGGGACGCCGCGCTCAAGTCGCACGCCAGCCAGGTGTCAGCCGACAGCTCGTTCTTCTTCTGGCCCAACGACGTGCAGCGCAAGGCGTGGCCGTACGAGGACTACCAACTCATCGACTCGAAGGTGGAGACCACAGTGCCCGAGAACGATCTCTTCGCCGGGATCGAGGACGACAGCGTCGTTCTCGATGCGCGAATCGAGGCACGCTGAGTGCTCGCCACAGTGCTGCTGGCCGTCACGCCGTCGCCCACGCCGTCGCCGAAGATCCCGAATGCCGACCTGGTCACTCCCGGGGTGTGGGGTTTCGTCATCACGCTGATGATCGCCGTGGTGACGATCCTGTTGATCTGGGACATGATGCGCCGGGTGCGCCGCGCCCGCTACCGGGCCGAGGTGAACGCGAAGCTCGATGCCGAGGAGGCACAGCGCGGCACGGATGTCGTCAAGGCGGATGGCGAGGCGCGGGGCGGAACCGACGCCGCACGGCGTCCGGACCGCGACTGACGGCCGCTTCCTGAGAACGCGGACGTGCGCAGCCTGATCGTCGGCGCGGGCTTGCTCGTTGCCGGCGGCATCGCCATCCTGTTCGGCGTCTATCCGGCACGGGATGCCCTCACCCTCGTCGACCGCGTCTGGCCTGTGCTGCTCTTCGTGCTGGCCATCACCGTCGTCGCCGAACTCGCCGCGGAGGCCGGGCTGTTCGACGTCGTCGCAGGGTGGAGCACGCGAGCTGCACGCGGCAGCGCCTGGATGCTCTGGCTCCTCACGGTCGCGGTCGCGACCGTCAGTACGATCTTCCTGTCGCTCGACACCACCGCCGTGCTGCTCACCCCGATCGTGGTCACCATGGCGCGGCATGTGCGACTGGATCCGCTGCCGTTCGCGCTCACCACCGTCATGCTCGCCAACTGCGCGTCGCTTCTGCTGCCGGTCTCGAACCTCACGAATCTGCTCGCGGAGCAGAAGCTCGGGGGAGTGGGCGCGGCCGGCTTCGTCGCGCTGAGTTGGGCGCCGGCCATCGTGGCGGTGCTGCTGCCGGTGATCGCGATTGCCGTGATCGGGCGCCGCACGCTCGCCGCCCGCTACGTCGTGCCTTCGGCGGAGAAGGTGGTGGATCGACGCCTCACGCTCGCCGCCGCGATCGTCGTGCTGGCGCTTCTCCCGGCGCTCGTCTCGGGCATTCCGGTGTGGGTTCCAGCGTGCATCGCGGCGCTCGTGCTCGTCGTGGTGTTCACGGCGCTGCGTCGCGATGCCCTGCACCTCGGACTGCTCCCGTGGTCGACCGTCGTCTTCGCCGGCGGTCTCTTCCTCGCCATGGGGGCCCTCGAGGCGGTCGGCTCTCGCGCGGTGCTTTCGGCGATCGCGGCCCCTGGCGTCTCCCCGGGCGACCTGCTCCGCGTCGCCGGCGCGGGACTCGTCGGCGCGAACGTGGTGAACAACCTGCCGGCGTACCTGGCTCTGGAGCCGATGGTGCAGCATCCGCTTCAGCTCATGGCGCTGCTCATCGGCGTGAACGTCGGCCCGCTCATCACGCCGTGGGCCTCGCTGGCCACGTTGCTGTGGCACTCCCGGTTGAAGCGGCTCGGCGTGGACGTGCCGTGGGGGCGCTACATGCTCATCGGTCTCGCCGTGGCGCCGGTGACCGTAGTCGCTGCGACGCTCGCGCTCGCAGCCGTGTCCTGAGACGGCAAGCGTTCGTTGCGCTACCGGTTGTAGACCGGATGCAACGCGATCAGCAGCGCTGCGGTCCAGTGGCACAGGAAGGCGAGCACGGTCAGCGTGTGGAAGATCTCGTGGAAGCCGAAGCTGCCGGGAAACGGGTTGGGGCGCTTGAGACCGTAGACGAGTGCGCCGATCATGTACAGACCGCCGCCGACGAAGACGAGAACCATCATCGCCGCATTCGCGTTCACGAGGTCGACGACGTACATGATCACGGCCCAGCCGAGCAGCACGTAGAGCGGAACGTAGAGCCAGCGCGGCGCGGTGATCCAGAACACGTGGAACGCGATGCCCAGCAGCGCCCCGCCCCACACGATCGACAGCAGTATCAAACCCTTCTGCGACGGCAGCGCGAGCATGCCGACCGGGGTGTACGTGCCTGCGATGAGAAGAAAGATGTTCGCGTGATCGATCCGCTTCAGCACGAGCTTGGTGCGGGGTTTCCAGTTGAACCGGTGATAGAGCGCGGAGTTGCCGAACAGCAGCATCGAGGTCAGCATGAACACCGCCGACGCCCATTTCGCGGGCGCGCCGTGCGCGAGGCAGATCAGCACGATGCCGGCGGCGATCGTCAGCGGGAACGTCGCGGCGTGGATCCAGCCGCGCCAGGTGGGCTTGAGCTCGGACGGATGCGCGGCCGAGGCATCCACAAGCGGCAGGTTCGGGACGCCCTTCTCACGCTCGTCGTCCGCCCTGATCGCAGCGTCGGACGGCGAGAGCTTGCTGGCGGGCTGAGCGAGCTCGTCGGCGACGTCGACGTATTCCCGGGAAGCGCGGCGGGGCATGAGGCAAGCCTAGGCGGACGCAGGTGGCAATCGTCTGACCACAACCGAGCTCCGCCGCGCGCGCGATAACGTAATCGGGTGACTTCTAGCCGGATACCGAAGCCCGGCCCCGGCTTCCTGTACGGGCTGTACCAGAACCGGCTTCGGCGCAGTCTGGATCCGGCGTCGGTGCCCCAACACGTCGCCATGATCATCGACGGCAACCGGCGATGGGCGCGGCAACTCGGGCTGGAGACGGTCGCACACGGTCACCGGGCCGGCGCAGCGAAGATGCTCGAGTTCCTCACCTGGTGCGACGAACTCGGTGTCAAGGTCGTCACGCTGTACCTGCTGTCCGCCGACAACCTGAGCAATCGCGACCGCAGCGAGCTCGCCGATCTGATCGAGATCATCGCCGATCTCGCGCACGCCGTGTCGGCGGCGGGGGACTGGCGCGTGCAGCACGTCGGCACGACGTCCGGGCTGCCGAAGCGCCTCGTTCAGGCGCTCGGCGACGCGGAGCAGAGCACGAAGGAGAATCCCGGCATGCACGTGAACCTCGCCGTCGGCTACGGCGGGCGCAAGGAGATCGTGGATGCCATGCGCAGCATCGTCGCGGAACATCACGCAGAGGGGCGCAGCCTGGAGGAGCTGGCCGAGCGGCTCACACCCGACCTCATAGGGGCTCATCTGTACACCGGGGGGCAGCCCGATCCCGACCTGGTCATCCGCACCTCCGGTGAGCAGCGCCTGAGCGACTTCATGCTGTGGCAGAGCGCGCACAGCGAGTTCTACTTCGTGGAGGCACTCGGGCCGGACCTGCGCGAGGTCGACTTCCTGCGGGCGGTGCGCGACTACTCCCGCCGCAACCGCCGCTACGGCGGATGAGGCGGCACGCCGCAGTTGACGGCAGTCGTGCCGACGATGCACTGACCCTGTTGTCTACTGTCTGCGACACAGCAGAATGACTCTGGGAGGTCGCGTGACAACGGTTGAAGAGTTCGCCGAAGGTTTCCTGGAAGAACCCGGCTATCTGGATTTCGCCAGGGTCGGACCGCTCTCCGCATCCGTGGTCGCCGAGGTGCAGGGCGTCAACGAAGTACTCTCCCGGGGCAGGTTCGGCTCACTCGCGCCGCTGCGCAACGAGGACGAGCGGATGCGCACGGCGGCGTCCGCCCTCACCGGCTTCCCCGCCGATCAGATCGTGTTCCAGCCGAACGTGGGCACGGGCCTCATGCACGCCATGTTCGGGCTCACCGGTGCCGTTCTGCTCTCCAGGGCCGAGTTCCCGTCGCTCACCTTCTCGGCGGCACGGGCATCCGAAGCGCTGCATGCGGTGCAGCCGGTGTGGCTCGAGACGCACCACGGCAGGGTCACCCCCGGCACCGTGCGTGAGCAGCTGACCGACTCGGTCACCGCCGTCGCGGTCAGCCTGGTGGACTCGCGTACCGGCTACCTGGCCGACATCGACGGCATCCGCCAGGTCATCGGCGACCGGCTGCTCATCGTCGACGCCGTGCAGGGCTTCGGCGTGGTGGATGCCCCGTACGAAGTCGCGGACGTCGTCGTGGTCGGCGCGGAGAAGTGGCTGCGCGCCGGGTGGGGCGCAGCGTTCATGTCGTTGTCCGAGCGCGCGATAGACAACCTCACTCCGGTCTGGAGCGGTCACACGGGTGCCGGTGTGGTCGATCCGTTCGATGAGGTGCTCCCGCCCGAGCGGGGTGCGGGAGCGTTCACCGTCGCACGAGCCGACAGCGTCGCCCAGGCACGGATGTCTGCAGCATTGGAAGACGTGGCATCCGTGGGCGTCGACGTGCTCGAGGCCGCCGTGGCCGGTCGTGTCGACCGCATCATCGACCTCGCCGACGAGTACGCGATTCCGGTCGCATCGGCACGCGAGACGCCGGAACGCGCGGGGATCGTCGTGCTCGAGCCATCGCGCGAGCAGCTGACGGCGCTCAGCGCGTCGCTGTTCAACCACGGCATCACGGCCACGACCCGCGCGGGAACCGTGCGGTTGAGCGCCCATGTCTCGTTCGGCGACGAGACGCTTGAGATGCTGCGCGCCGCGTTCACGTCATACTCGACGGCGTAGACCCCTCCGCCGCGCGTGTCTCCCCGTGGATGTCGGCGGCGGGGCCTAGCGTCGAGGTGTCGGGCATCGGGCCCGGCCGGGGCGTCCGTCACGGAATCGTCTTGAAAGGTGCGGCCGCTTCGTCGACAGGATCCGCGCAGAATCCCACACCGTGGGACGCGCGGGGTGGGAGTGGTTGTGACCGCGATGCAAACCCAGGTTCCGGCGGCCCGTACAACGGCGCAGTCGAGTGTCGACACGCAGACGCACCAGATCGAGCGCACGTATGTGCTCGACACATCGGTGCTGCTGTCGGACCCGCGCGCGCTGTTCCGGTTCGCCGAGCACGCCGTCGTGATCCCAGTGGTCGTGATCAGCGAACTCGAGGGCAAGCGCAACGATCCTGAAATCGGGTACTTCGCCCGCCAGGCACTGCGGCTGCTCGACGAGATGCGCGTGCAGCACGGACGCCTCGACTTTCCCGTTCCGGTCGGCGATGGCGGGTCGCTGCGCGTCGAACTGAACCACTCCAGCATGTCCGTCCTGCCCAGCGGACTGCAGTTGGGCGACAACGACTCCCGCATCCTCGCCGTCGCGCAGAACCTGGCGAACGACGGACTGGCCGTGACCGTGGTGTCGAAGGACCTGCCGCTGCGCGTCAAGGCGGCCTCGATCGGCCTGCTGGCGGAGGAGTACCGCGCCGAGCTTGCGCCGGAGTCCGGCTGGACCGGGGTTGCCGACGTCGACCTCGGCTCGGCCGACATGGCAAGGCTGTACGAGCGTGAGGAGCTGGAGTCGGATGCCCTCGACGGTCTCCCCGTCAACACCGGGCTCATCGTCCACTCCGATCGAGGGTCGGCACTCGGCCGAGTGACCGGTGGCGGAACGATGAAGCTCGTGCGCGGTGACCGCGACGTCTTCGGTCTGCATGGGCGTTCGGCAGAGCAGCGCCTCGCCATCGACATGCTGCTCGACCCCGAGATCGGCATCCTGTCGCTCGGCGGTCGTGCAGGCACGGGCAAGTCCGCGCTCGCCCTGTGCGCGGGCCTCGAGTCGGTGCTCGAACGACAGCAGCACAAGAAGATCATGGTGTTCCGCCCGTTGTATGCGGTCGGCGGCCAGGAGCTCGGGTACCTTCCCGGCGACCAGGGCGAGAAGATGACCCCGTGGGGCGAGGCGGTGTACGACACGCTCGGTGCTGTCGTCTCGCAGAACGTCATCGACGAGGTGGTGGAGCGCGGCATCCTCGAGGTGCTGCCGCTCACCCACATCCGCGGGCGCTCGCTGCACGACGCGTTCGTCATCGTCGATGAGGCACAGTCGCTGGAGCGCAACGTTCTGCTGACCGTGCTCAGCCGCATCGGTCAGGGTTCGAAGGTGGTGCTCACACACGACGTGGCCCAGCGCGACAACCTGCGGGTCGGGCGCCACGACGGTGTCGCCTCCGTGATCGAGACCCTGAAGGGTCACCCGCTGTTCGGGCACGTCACGCTGACGCGTTCCGAGCGCTCCGCGATCGCGGCACTGGTCACCGAGCTCCTGGAGTTCGGCGAGATCGCCTGAGAAGCTGCCGCGCGCCGGGGAGGGGCCGGCGCGCGGCCCCAGGCGCCGGCCGCTGCAACGGGCCGGACGGTCGTGCAGCAGTCCATGGCCTCGCGACCGCTTCGAGCCGTCCATCGCCGCGGACGGCCGGCGCGGGCCGGCAACGCGTACCCGCCTGTGGAAAGATCACGTGCTCGGCTTCCCGTTCCCGCTAGCGTCGAGCCGTGTCCACCACGCTCCACGGTTTCGATCACCGGAAGGCCTCCAGCCGACCAGGCAATCGCCGTGCGCGGCTCGTGTGGCAGTGCGCGCTCATGGCCGTGCTCATCGTGATCGCCGTCTTCGGCGTCGGCGTGCGATTCGAACTGGTCGGATGCCTGTATCTCGCGTTCGTCACCCCCGAACTGTGCCGCGTCGATCTGACGGAGCACCGGCTGCCGAACGCCATAGTGCTGCCGGGCTTCGCCTTCGCTGCGATCGGTGCGGTCTTCGGCTGGCTCGCCACCGGAAGACCTCCGACGGCAGCGGCTCTGGCCGCGGCGGCGGTCGGCGGATTCTTCGCTCTTCTCGCTGTCACCGGTGGCGTCGGCATGGGCGACGTGAAGCTCGCGGCAGTGCTGGCGCTGGCCGGCGGCGCGGCGTCCGCGCTCGTGGTGGCGGGAACGGTCGTGCTGGGTTTCATCGCGGCCGGAGTCGGTGCCGTGGTGATGCTCACCGCGCGGGGCGGAGGCGGGAGCATCGCTTTCGGCCCGTACCTTCTGGGCGGCTTCTGGGCATCCGTCGCGGCGCTTCCGCTCGTCGCCTGAGACGCGTGACCGGCGCGATCAGAACGTCGATCGCGCCGGCTGGTCCACGTCAGGCTTCGCAGACCTACTTGGCGGTAGGCGGAGTGGTCATGCTGAGCACGTCGAGCGCCGTGTCGAGTTGCTCGAGCGTGATCTCGCCGCGCTCCACGAAGCCGAGGTCGATGACCGCCTCACGCACCGTGATGCCCTGCGCCACCGAGTGCTTCGCGATCTTCGCGGCCGCTTCGTAGCCGATGATCTTGTTCAGCGGAGTGACGATCGACGGCGACGACTCCGCCAGAGCGCGTGCTCGTTCGATGTTCGCCTCGAGCCCGCGAACCGTCTTGTCGGCGAGGGCGCGGGTGGCATTGGAGAGCAGCCTGATGGATTCCAGCAGCGCCGTGCCCATCACCGGAATGGCGACGTTGAGCTCGAACGCACCCGATGCGCCACTCCATGCAATGGTGGCGTCGTTGCCGATGACCCGTGCGGCGACCATCAGAGTCGCCTCCGGAATGACCGGGTTGACCTTGCCAGGCATGATCGACGATCCAGGCTGGAGATCGGGAATGTGCAGCTCGCCGAGCCCCGTGTTCGGTCCGGAGCCCATCCACCGCAGGTCGTTGCAGATCTTCGTGAGACCGACGGCGATCGTGCGAAGGGCACCGGATGCCTCCACAAGGCCGTCGCGGTTCGCCTGCGCCTCGAAGTGATTGCGTGCCTCTGTGATCGGCAGCTCCGTCTCCTGCGTGAGCAACCGGATTACCAGCTGCGGGAAGCCGGCG
Source organism: Humibacter ginsengisoli (assembly GCF_054780095.1). Taxonomy (NCBI): domain Bacteria; kingdom Bacillati; phylum Actinomycetota; class Actinomycetes; order Micrococcales; family Microbacteriaceae; genus Humibacter; species Humibacter ginsengisoli. The sequence goes on along the minus strand of NZ_BAAGWZ010000006.1, from coordinate 666,659 downwards.
GGCGTATTGATGCCGGTGCCCACTGCCGTGCCCCCAAGGGGCACCTCGGCGACGCGGGGGAGCGCCGCCTGCACACGTTCGATGCCGAGGCGCATCTGCGCCGCGTAGCCGCCGAACTCCTGGCCGAGGGTGACGGGCGTGGCATCCATCAGGTGCGTGCGGCCGGACTTGACGGCATCCTTCCAGAGCTCCGCCTTCTCCTCGAATGCGACGGCGAGGTGGTCAAGGGCGGGGATCAGGTCATCGATGAGCGCACCGGTGACGGCGATGTGCACCGAAGTCGGGAACACGTCGTTGGAAGACTGTGACGCGTTGACGTGGTCATTCGGGTGCACCGGCCGGCCGAGGCGGCGGGACGCCAGAGTCGCCAGCACCTCGTTCATGTTCATGTTCGACGATGTGCCGCTGCCTGTCTGGTACACGTCGATCGGGAACTCGTCGTCGTGAAGGCCGGCGATCACGTCGTCGGCGCTGGCCGCGATGGCGTCGGCCACCTCGGCATCGAGCACGCCGAGCTCCGCGTTCGCCAGGGCCGCGGACTTCTTGATCCGGGCGAGCGCTGCGATCTGGGCGGACTCCAGCCTCGAGCCCGAGATCGGGAAGTTCTCCACGGCTCGCTGGGTCTGGGCACTGTACAACGCGTTGCGCGGTACCCGCACTTCGCCCATCGTGTCGTGCTCGATGCGGAAGTCGTCCGTCTCTGAGGGCATCTGGCTGTCCATTCGTTGGGATCCCTTTGTCGTTGTGTCGGCTGAGCGCTTGATGGTCTTCGCGTTGTCAGATTTCGCCGACGACGAGGTGCGAGGACACCGTGCCATCGCTGAGGCGATAGTTGGCACCGACGATGGCGAGTTCGCCATCGGCGACGGCCTGCGCGACGAGTTCGCTGCGACGAAGCAACTCGCTGACGGTGTCCTTCACGTGTTCGCGTCCCACCTCCGTGGAGTCCACGGACGAGGGGTCCGCCACGTCGCCCGCGACTCTCCGCACAGCGGGAACGATCGGAGCGATGAGGTCGGCGATGTGCGGTGGGAGCCTGTCTGCATCCGGTGCTGCGGAATCGATCGCGGCACGGACTGCGCCGCAGCTGTCGTGACTGAGAACCAAGAGGAGGGGCACGTGGAGCACCGCGACGCCGTACTCGATCGAGCCGAGGACCGACTCCGAGATGACCTGACCCGCGTTGCGGATGACGAACGCGTCGCCGAGCCCCAGGTCGAAGATGATCTCGGCCGCCAGACGAGAATCGCTGCATCCGAAGATCGTGGCGACCGGGGCCTGTGAGCCTGCCGTCTCCGCGCGGCGCTCAGCGTCCTGCCGGGGGTGCTGCGGGCGGTCCGCGACGAATCGCTCGTTGCCCTCCTTCAGCTGCTTCCAGGCATCGGCAGGTCTGCTGTCGGTCATCCATGTTCCTTCGCGTCGGAGGCGAGCTGCCGGCTGACGACATCCGCCAGTTGGGTGAATTCCTGGTTGTCCGCGGTTCCGTACAGCACCACGGTGCTCGCGCCCTCGACCGCGGACAGCGCGTACTGCACGTCGCCCACATCGCGGCTGGACTGCCGGTTGTCGTAGATGCTCCACTTCACGCCGTGGACCGTCGTGCTGCCGACCGGGTTCGAGTTCGCCACCTGACCGGACAGCCACGTCTCATTCGCGCGGAACCCCTGAACCATGCCGATGTACTGCTGTGAAGGCGTGATCAATCCGATGTACCACTCGTCGACGCGGTCGCTGGTCTGCTGGCGAAGCTGTGCGGAGTTCGACTTCCAGTCCGACGGCAGCTTCGGTGTGATGAGCGGGTCGGGCTCGGTGCCCGCGCCCTGCTGTGCGATCTTCACGTAATCCACGTTCTTGACCGCGTCTGGTGTCGGTCGCGGCACCATGAGCACGATCACGACGACGAGAGCCAGGGTGGCCAGCAGGGAGTAGATCAGGTTGTTGACGGTCTGCCGTCGCCGGTGATCGGCGGATGTCTGCGCCTTGCGCCTGGCCGTCTCGTCCGGCGTCTCCGGCCGGCCGAGCTCGGCGACGATCGGATGTTCGTTCCTTGCCATGACCTCTAGAACGGATCCTCTCGAGGTGCGTCCGAACTCGCCGAAGAGTCCATGCCCGCCCGCGCGGCATCGAGCCTCGCCTTGGCCCCGATGAGCCACTCCTCGCAGCGCCGCGCGAGGGCTTCGCCGCGCTCCCACAGTGCGAGAGACTCCTCGAGGGTGGACGTGCCTTGCTCGAGCCGGGACACCACGCCGATCAGCTCGTCCCGCGCCTGCTCGTAGCTGAGGTCGGCCGTGCCGGCATCGGTGCCGGACGCTGGGGATCCTGACGCTGCAGAGTCGAGTGCGGTGGAGTCGGAGGGCATGTCTTCCATCCTAGGAGCGGGTCGCCGCAGACGGGCTGGGTGCCTTCGCGGCTGGGGAACGACGACCGACCGGTGCTTCTGTGGACGCATCGCGGCCCAGGTCACCGACGTGCGAAGGATGCTCGCCAAGGGAAGTCGCGCGGAGGCGCCCTTCCGCCAGGGCCACCAGGAGTTCGGAGCCGGCCGGAGCATCCTCGGGGCGGCGCACGACACCGTCTAGGCCTTGCACGATCGCGTATCCACGGTCGAGGGTGCTCTGCGGCGAAAGCGCACGCAGGCGCACGGACAGCTCACGGGTCGTGTTCTCCGCACGCTCGACGCAACGATCGACCAGCTCGGTACCGCGGGCGACGTAGCGAGTGAGGTCTTCGGCGCGGGACGCGACGATCCAGTCGTGGGACGACAGGGCGGGGCGCGACCGCAACTGGGCGATGCGGTCGATCTCGTGGGCGAGCAACGCCGTCACTCTCGTCGTCATGCGCATCGATGCCTGCTGCACGCGCAGCAGTTCTTCTGCGACATCGGGGACGACCCGCTTGGCGGCATCCGTCGGCGTCGACGCTCGCAGGTCGGCGACATCGTCGAGGATCGGCCGGTCGTTCTCGTGCCCGATCGCACTCACCAGCGGTGTGGCACAACCGGCCGCGGTGCGAACGAGGTTCTCGTCGCTGAACGGAAGCAGATTCTGGAAGTCGCCACCACCCCGCGCGACGATGATCACGTCGACTTCGGGATCGGCGTCGAGCTCACGGATGCCCGCCGCGACGTCGCCCGCGGAACGGTCGCCCTGTACGGCGGCGTGCCGCACCCGGAAACGCACCGCAGGCCAGCGCAGCTGCGCGTTGCGCAGAACATCCTTCTCTGCGTCGGAGTCCTTGCCGGTCACCAACCCTATGCAGTGCGGCAGGAAGGGGAGGGCCTTCTTACGGCTCTGCTCGAAGAGGCCTTCCTCACGCAACTGAGCGCGCAGCCGTTCCAGCCGTTCCAGCAGGTCGCCGAGTCCGACATGACGCATGTCGTAGACCTGCATCGTGAGCGTGCCGCCCTTGAACCAGTAGTTCGGCTTGATCAGGGCAACGACCCGGTCGCCCTGCTTCAGGTCGGCCGGAATACGGGAACGGGTGGACGACCAGATCGTGAACGAGATCGTCGCATCGGCCTCGCAGTCCTTGAGCTTTCCGTAGACGTTCCCGCCGGAAACACCCCACTGCGTAATCTCGCCCTCGACCCAGACGCTTCCGAGCCGGTCGATGTAGTCGCGGAGCTTGCCGGCCAGAATGGCGACCGGCCACGGCGCTTCGACCGTGGGCAGGGCATCCGGCACGCTCAGTTCCCTCCACTGTTGTCGACCTAAGCTTGAGTACCGTGAGCAACACGACTATCGACCTGGCGATGCCGCGCGTTCCCGGCGTTCGGGGCAGGCTCAAGGATAACCCGGTGGTCGGACGCAAACGGGTCCTGCTGGCCTCACCCCGTGGATACTGCGCGGGTGTGGATAGAGCCGTGATCGCCGTCGAGAAGGCGCTCGAGCGCTACGGCGCACCTATTTACGTGCGCAAACAGATCGTGCACAACATCCATGTCGTCTCGACGCTCGAGAAGCGCGGTGCGATCTTCGTCGACGACGTCGACCAGGTGCCGGAGGGTGCTCACGTCGTGTTCAGTGCGCACGGAGTCGCGCCCTCCGTCGTACAGGCGGCCGCCGATCGTGGACTGCGCGCCATCGACGCCACCTGCCCGCTCGTCACCAAGGTGCACCGCGAGGCCGTGCGGTTCGCCCGCGACGACTACGAGATCCTGCTCATCGGCCACGCCGGGCACGAGGAAGTCGAGGGCACGGCAGGCGAGGCGCCGGAGCACGTCACCCTGGTGAACGGCCCCGACGACGTCGACGGCCTGCGGGTGCGGGATCCGGAGCGTGTGGTGTGGCTGTCGCAGACCACGCTGTCCGTCGACGAGACGATGGAGACCGTGCGCCGCCTGCGCGCGCGCTTCCCGAACCTCGCCGACCCGCCGAGCGACGACATCTGCTACGCCACGCAGAACCGCCAGGTCGCCATCAAGAAGGTGGCGCAGGAGGCCGACCTCGTCCTCGTCGTCGGATCGGCGAACTCGTCCAACTCCGTCCGGCTCGTCGAGGTGGCGCTGGAGAACGGGGCGAAGGCCGCGCACCGTGTGGACTACGCGAGCGAGGTCGAGCAGGAGTGGCTCGAGGGCGTGAGAACCGTCGGCGTCACGAGCGGGGCATCCGTGCCGGAGGTGCTCGTGCAGGAGCTGCTCGACGATCTGGCGGATGCCGGTTACGGCGACGTCGAGATCGTCAAGACGGCCGAGGAGGACCTCATGTTCTCGCTGCCGAAGGAGCTGCGGCGAGACGAGACCGGAACACAGGATGCCCGCGCTCTCGGAGGACGAGCCCGATGAGCGATCCCGTCTCCCGTCCCCGGCCGCAGTACGGCGAGTACGCGACGCCGGAGGAGCAGCGTGCTGCGATCAAGGCGCCGGAGACGAACCCGCACTACGCGCCGCCGGGCGAGCATCCTGCGTACGCTCCGCAGGCGTCGCCGCTCCGTACGGATGCGGCGGAACGCTTCACCCCGGCGCAGGAACCGGATGCCGAACATCCTTCCGATGCTCCGGCCGTGCTCCGGCACCCGGCCGACCGGGTGGTCACCATTGCGCTGCTCGTGCTCGGCCTCTTCAACGTGATCACCACGATCGCCGGACGCGACGGCATCGCCGGCCAGATCGACAGTGCCTACCACAGCATGGGACTGACCGGTGACTACGTCGTGACGCCCCTCTCCGGCACGGTCGCCGACGTCGTCGCGATCGCGTTCCTCGCGTTGTGGGTCGTGGCGGCCGGGCTGTCCAGCTGGGCGATGCTGCGCGGCCGGATCGCGTTCTGGATTCCGCTGGCGGCGGGCGTCCTGGCGAGCCTGGTGAATGTCGTCGGCTATCTCATCCTGTTCTTGCACGACCCGACGTTCCTGGCCTACATGCAGCATCTGTGATCGAGGGGCGCCGGCTCCCAGCCGACGCCCCTCTTTCGATGCTGATCGTTACTTGCCCGAGAGCGACTGACCGGCCGAGCCGAGCTGTTGCGTGGCCTCGATGACGCGCTGGGCCATGGCGGTCTCGGCGACCTTGCCCCAGGCCCGAGGGTCGTACTGCTTCTTGTTTCCGACCTCGCCGTCGACCTTGAGCACCCCCGAGTAGTTCTCGAACATGTACCCGGCGATGGAGCGAGTGAACGCGTACTGCGTGTCCGTGTCGATGTTCATCTTGATGACGCCGTTGGCGACCGCCTGCGCGATCTCCTCGTCGCTGGACCCGGAGCCGCCGTGGAAGACCAGGTCGAGCGGCTTCGGGCCGGTGCCGAACCGCTCCTGAATGCCCTCTTGGATCTCGCCGAGCAGCTCGGGTCGCAGCTTCACGTTGCCCGGCTTGTACACCCCGTGCACGTTGCCGAACGTGAGCGCCGCGATGTAGCGGCCGTTCTCGCCGAGGCCGAGCGCCTCGACAGCCTTGGTCACGTCGCCCACCGTGGTGTACAGCGCCTCGTTCGTGCCCTCATGCTTGACGCCGTCTTCTTCTCCGCCGACGACGCCGATCTCGACCTCGAGAATGGCGTTGATCGCCCGAGTGCGCTTGAGCATCTCCTGCGCGATCTCGAGGTTCTCGTCGAGCGGCACAGCCGAACCGTCCCACATGTGCGACTGGAAGATCGGGTTGCGTCCCGCCTTGACCTCTTCTTCTGATGCCGCGATCAGGGGCAGCACGAAGTCCTCGAGCGCCGGCTTCGGGCAGTGGTCGGTGTGCAGTGCCACCGTGATCGGGTAGCTCTTCGCCACTTCCGTCGCGAACCTGGCGAACGCGAGGGCTCCGGTCGCACGCGCCTTCACGGTGTGGCCGGCGAAGTAGTCAGCGCCGCCGGTCGTGACCTGGATGATGCCGTCGGACCCCGCCTCGGTGAGTCCCTGCAGGATGGCGTTGATCGACTGCGACGAGGAGGCATTGATCGCGGGGTAGGCGAAGCCGCCCTTCTTCGCGCGATCGAGCATCTCGGCGTACTGTTCCGGGGTCGCGATGGGCATGACGTCTCCTCATGAAGCAGGGGCGGATTCGCCACGAGTCTAACGAGTGCGGGGGACCGCCTCGGCGCGGGCGGTCGGGGTCCTCAAGGGCGCCAGTTAACGTCTTGTGAAGAATCGCAATTCATTCGCCGCTTTACGTGCGGGGCGAGATCCGACCTGCTCCTAGCGTTGAATTCGACAACAAACGAAGGAGCGCTCGTGCCCAGCGACCTGATCGATCGACCTGCAGAGGATGCCGCCACGAGCGAGGAAGCACACCGAGCGGCGGTGCTGCGACCGGATCGCAACCTCGCGCTCGAGTTGGTGCGTGCCACAGAGGCGGCGGCCATCCGCGCCACCCCCTGGATCGGCAAGGGACGCAAGAACGATGCGGACGGCGCCGCCGTCGACGCCATGCGTGCCTTCCTATCCACTGTCGACTTCGACGGCGTCGTCGTGATCGGCGAGGGGGAGAAGGACCGCGCGCCCATGCTCTTCAACGGCGAGCACGTGGGCACCGGGCGCGGGCCCGCGTGCGACATCGCCGTCGATCCGATCGATGGCACGTCGCTTACGGCCGCCGGCCGGCAGAATGCCCTCTCCGTCATCGCGGTGAGCGATCGCGGCACGATGCTGGATGCCTCCGGCGTGTTCTACATGGACAAGATCGTGACGGGACCCGAGGGTGCCGGTGTCGTCGACATCCGCAAGCCGGTGGGGGAGAACCTGCGTGCCCTGGCCCACGCGCTCGGCAAGGACATCGGGGAGCTGCGCGTCGCGGTGCTCGACCGTCCTCGTCACACCGAGCTGATCGAGGAAATCAGGGAGGCCGGGGCAGGCACGCGCCTCATGCTCGACGGCGACGTGGCCGGCGGCATCAATGCAGCCCGCCACGACTCGCGCATCGATGCGTGCATCGGCATCGGCGGAAGCCCCGAGGGCATCACGACGGCGTGCGCCATCAAGGCGCTCGGTGGTTTCATGCAGGCACGTCCAGCGCCCCGAGACGAGGAAGAGCGCGAGCGGGCGCTCGCTTCCGGGCTCGACCCCGAGCGGGTGTACGAGCTGGAGGATCTCGTAGCTGGCGACAACACGATCTTCGTGGCGACCGGCGTCACCGATGGCGGCCTTGTGAACGGTGTGCGCCGTGAGGGCCCGCTCATCCGCACCAGCAGCATCGTGCTCCGTTCCACCTCGGGTACGGTGCGCCGCATCTCGGCGGAGCACCTCGTCTCGAAGTGGTGGTGATCAGCGCTCGGCAGGACGCGGGTCAGTGCCGACGGTCGCCGATGGCGATCGGTTCCGCGGGCCGGTCGCCGGACTCCGGTTCGGCCTCGAGCGCACCCACGAGTTCGAACGCCGTCAGTTCGCGCGGCGACTCCTCGAGGCCGGCGAGCGAAGGGATGACCTTCGACTCGTCGAGCGCCCCGAGCTTCCGCGCCGACGGCAGCACCTGCCTTTCCAGGGAGCCGACGAACTTGTTGTAGTCGTTGACCGTGCCCTTGATCGAGCGGCCCAGCTTGTCGATGTGCGCAGCCGTCGTGGCCAGACGTGAGTACAGCTCCCGGCTCAGGTCGAACAGCAGCTTCGCGTCTTGCGTCAGCACGTCCTGCTGCCAGCTGAACGCGACGGTCTTGAGCACCGACCACAGCGTCACGGGGGATGCCAGTGCCACGCGCTTGCCGAACGCGAACTCCATGATCGTGGGATCGGCCTCCATCGCCCCGGAGACCAGCGACTCGCTGGGAATGAACGCGATGACCATCTCGGGTGAGGCATCCAGACCGGCCCAGTACGCCTTGCCGCCCAGTGTCGTGATGTGATCGCGCACGGCCTTCACGTGCTGCTTCATGAGCGCGGTACGTCGTGCGGCCTCCTCGCCCGTGGCTGTCGCCGGAATCTGGCTCGCCTCCAGGAATGCGTTGAAGGGCGCTTTCGCGTCGACCGCGATGTTCTTGCCTCCCGGAAGGTGCACGACCATGTCCGGCCGGCCGGCACCGGCGTCTGAGCTGATGCTCGACTGCACGTCGAAGTCGACGCGTTCCAGCAGCCCTGCGGCCTCGACGACGCTGCGCAGCTGGGTCTCGCCCCAGACGCCCCTCGTGCTGTTCGAGCGCAGCGCGGAGGCCAGCGCTTCGGCGGTGCCGCGCAGCCGCTCCTCGGATTCCGATGCGGACCTCAGTTGCTGGGCGAGCTCGCCGTGCTGCCTGCTGCGCTGCTCCTCGAGGTCGGCCACCTTCTTCTGCATGCCCTGCAGCGACTCACGCACCGGGGCGAGCGCCTGGAGCACCTTGCTCTCGGCATGTTCGCGTTCACGCTGTGCGGCGAGTTCCTGACGCTGCCGCTCGGCCAGCTCCTCGTACTGCTGCTGCTGGCGCCGGATGCTCTCGCGCAGTCCGTCGGCGGTCGCCGCCATGGCGGCGAGCTGCTCGCGGAGCGCCGACTGTGCCGCCTGCTCCTCTGCCCGCACCTCGGCCAGCTCCATCGCGTGCCGCGCGGCGATCACCTCAGGAGACTCGGCCGCCGCCGGTTCGTGCACACCCCGCCTGCCGTAGACGAGGCCGCCGAACACGCCGGCTGCACCCCCGACGAGAAGGCCGATGATGAGGAAGAGAACGTCCATGCGCCCATGCTCCCAGCGGCCACTGACATCCGATTGAGGCCTTGCCGTGGATGCTCGCATCCATGGCAAGGCCGATTGAGGATGTTGAGCGGCGAAGCCGCGATCACATCACGATCGCGCCGCGTCTGGCCCGGCGAAGCCGCGATCACATCCGATTGAGCCGCGTTTGGCCCGGCGAAGCCGCGATCACATCACGATCGCGCCGCGTCTGGCCTGGCGAAGCCGCGATCACATCCGATTGAGCCGCGTTTGGCCTGGCAAGCCGCGATCACATCACGATCGCGCCGCGTCTGGCCCGGCGAAGCCGCGATCACAAACCGGGGAGGTCGTACCGCGCGGGCTCAGGCCGCCGCTGCGACATCTCCGATGTGGCCCATGCGCACCGGAACGTTGGCGGCCAGCTCCTCCAGTGAGCGAGCGCCGTGTCGTCCCGCAGCGTGCACGATGATGGCGGCGCAGGCTTCGGCGTCGGCCAGCGCCTCGTGGTGGTTGAAGCCCTCGAATCCGGCGGCCATCGCCGCGACGGGCAGGCGGTACGAGTCGAGAGAGTACGTCTTGCGCGCGACCTGCAGGCTGCAGAGATAGTCGTAGCCGGGGCAACGGATGCCCGTGGCCGCGCACGCGCCGCGGATCACGCCCATGTCGAAGCCCGCGTTGTGGGCGACGAAGGCGTCGTTCCCGGCGAAGTCGATGAGGTCGGCGAACTGCTCCGCCCAGCCACGGGCATCCGTCACATCCCACGAGTGGATTCCGTGGATGCGGATGTTCCATTCCAGGAACGCGTCGTGCCCGGGCGGCGGCTTGATCAGCCAGCTCGCCGTGTCGACGACGCGACCGTCGCGTACTTTGACGAGACCCACCGAACACGCCGACGCGCTGCTGGAGTTCGCGGTTTCGAAGTCGATGGCGGTGAAGTCCAGTGGCACGCGGTCATGCTCGCACGTGTGCGATCGATGTTCTGAGCACCACTCCGGCGTGCCCGGGAGGTGCTCTCGAAAGAGCGTGCGGAGAGCGATTCCGAGAAGGTGCTTGCGGCTGGCCTGCTCACGATATATCGTGTTCGAGGTTTCGCGATATATCGCGACCCGGCACTGTTTGTCCGTGGCTCGACCGCGCTCGATTCCGCTGACAACAGAACGCGTACCGCGATGTCGGCGGTATGCCCCACAATGTAACGATCCCTCCGGCAAAGCCACGCACCGCCTGCCGACGCAACGCATCCATCGGAGTCTTCTGTGCTGTTCAAACTTCTCGTCCGTTCGCTGAAGCCGTACAAATGGCTTCTGGTCGGCGTGCTGGTCTTCCAGTTCGGGTCGGCCCTCGCCAGCCTCTTCCTTCCCAGCCTCAACGCCGACATCATCGACAACGGCGTCGCCAAGGGCGACACCGGCTACATCTGGCGCACCGGCACGCTGATGCTGGTCATCTCGTTCGGCCAGATCGTCGCCTCGGTCATCGCCACCTACTTCGCGGCGATGGCCGCGATGCGGGCGGGGCGAGACATCCGCGACCAGATCTTCGACCGGGTCTCCGCGTTCTCCGAGCGCGAGGTCTCCTCGTTCGGTCCCGGGTCTCTCATCACCAGGAACACGAACGACGTGCAGCAGGTGCAGATGCTTGCCATGATGTCGGCGACGTTCCTCGTCTCGGCGCCGCTGCTGGCGATCGGCGGCATCATCCTCGCGCTGCGTCAGAGCCTCAGCCTGTCCTGGCTGATCGCCGTCGCCGTTCCCGTGCTCCTCATCGTCGCGGCACTCATCATCAGTCGAATGGTGCCGTTGTTCCGCAGCTACCAGAAGAAGCTCGACGCGGTGAACCGCGTCATGCGCGAGCAGCTCACCGGCATCCGGGTGGTTCGGGCGTTCGTGCGCGAGCCCATCGAGGAGGAGCGCTTCCGCGATGCGAACACCGACATCATGGTCGTCGGCCGCAAGGTCGGGTCGCTCTTCGTCCTGCTGTTCCCCGCGGTCATGCTCATCCTCAACGTGACGGTGATCGGGGTGATCTGGTTCGGCGGTGTCAAGGTCGACTCGGGCGAGGTGCAGATCGGAACGTTGTTCGCGTTCATGCAGTACGTGATGATCATCCTCTCCGGCGTGATGATGGCGAGCTTCATGACGATGATGATTCCCCGCGCCGCGGTCTCCGCCGAGCGCATCAGCGAGGTGCTCGACACGGACTCGTCGCTGGAAAGGTCCGACCGCGCCGTCTCCGACTTCCCTGCACCGGGAACCGTCGAGTTGGCGGATGCGTCGTTCACCTACCCGGGAGCCGAGCATCCGGTGCTCTCCGGGATCAGCTTCACGGCGAACCCCGGAGAGACCGTGGCCATCGTCGGATCGACCGGCGCGGGCAAGACCACCTTGATCTCACTGCTTCCGCGGCTGTTCGACGTCACCGACGGTGCCGCCAAGGTCAACGGAGTCGACGTGCGCCAGGCGGACCTGTCGTCGCTCTGGCAGACCATCGGGCTCGTGCCGCAGCGTCCGTTCCTCTTCTCCGGCACCGTCGCCTCGAACCTCCGGTTCGGACGTGAGGACGCCACAGACGACGAGCTGTGGCGAGCCCTCTCGATCGCCCAAGGTAGCGACTTCGTCGCCCAGATGGAGGGCGGCCTCGACGCCAGAATCGCGCAAGGCGGTACGAACGTGTCGGGCGGGCAGCGACAGCGGCTGGCGATCGCGCGAGCGATCGTGCACCGGCCGCGCATCCTCGTCTTCGACGACTCGTTCTCCGCGCTCGACTTGGCGACGGATGCCCGCCTCAGGCAGGCACTGTGGCGCGAGCTCCCCGAGGTGACCAAGATCGTCGTCGCGCAGCGCGTCTCGACCATCACGGATGCCGACCGCATCGTCGTGCTCGACGACGGCCGCATGGTGGGCCTTGGCACACACGACGAACTGCTTGCATCGAACGACACCTATCGAGAGATCGTGGAATCCCAGCTCGGAGTGGAGGCCGGACGATGAGCGCCGCCCAGAAGACCGCGAAGAACCGGGCCGCGAAGAACGCTGTGCCGAAGGAGCTCACGCAAGAGGAGAAGCTCGAGCTGGAGCTCGCCGAGCAGGCCAGGCTGAGTGCAGACGACTGGAGCGGTGGAGTCGCGCCGGGCAAGGCGTCCAACTTCGGGCCGTCATTCCGCAGGCTCATCGGCCTGCTGAAGCCGAACGCAGTGGCATTCGTCTTCGCGTCGGTTCTTGGCGCCATCGGCGTCGTGCTCACCGTCATCGCGCCGAAGGTGCTCGGCGAGGCCACGAACATCCTGTTCGAGGGCGTCATCTCGAAGCAACTTCCCGCGGGTGCCACGAAGCAGCAGATCGTCGACGGCCTCAATCGCTCAGGGCAGCATGACCTGGCGAACATCGTGCAGGCCATGCAGAACCTCGACCCGGGGCACGGCGTCGACTTCGTGCGGCTGAGCCAGGTGCTCGTCATCGTGCTCGCCCTCTATTGCGCCTCGTCGGTGCTCGGATGGCTGCAGGGCTATATCATCAACGTGATCATGGTGCGCACCATGTGGCGTCTGCGCGAGCAGGTCGAGGCGAAGATCAACCACCTGCCGCTCAGCTATTTCGACCGGGTGCAGCGTGGTGAGCTCATCTCGCGGGTGACGAACGACATCGACAACATCACGCAGATGATGCAGCAGTCGCTGTCCAGTGCGATCACGAGCGTGCTGACTGTGCTCGGCGTGCTCATCCTCATGCTGTCCATCTCGTGGCAGCTCACGTTGGTTGCGTTGGTCGCGCTACCGCTGATGGGGGTGATCTTCGGCGTCATCGGTCCGCGCTCGCAGAAGGCGTTCGGCATTCAGTGGCGCAAGGTCGGGCGGCTGAACGCCCGCGTCGAGGAGTCGTTCTCCGGTCACGCGCTGGTCAAGGTGTTCGGCCGCGAGGAGAGTTCGCGGGCGGCATTCCGTTCCGAGAACGAAGAGCTTTACCAGGCATCGTTCAAGGCGCAGTTCCTGTCGAACACGATGATGCCGGCCATGATGTTCATCGGGAACCTCACCTATGTGGGCATCGCGGTGCTCGGCGCGCTCATGGTCGCCGGTGGCCAGCTTCGCCTCGGCGACGTGCAGGCGTTCATCCAGTACTCGCAGCAGTTCACGCAGCCGCTGTCGCAGCTGGGCGGCATGGCGGCGGTCGTGCAGTCCGGTACGGCATCTGCGGAGCGGGTGTTCGAGCTGCTCGACCAGGAGGAGCAGGAGCCCGACGCCGTCGATGCACCGGCGCCCGCGGACGGCGACGGCACGATCGAGTTCGACCACGTGTCGTTCTCGTACAGTCTCGACCGGCCGCTCATCACCGACCTCTCGTTTCGGGTCGAGCCCGGCCAGACGGTCGCGATCGTGGGGCCGACCGGCGCGGGCAAGACGACGCTGGTGAACCTCATCATGCGGTTCTACGAGCTGAACGGCGGGCGCATCCTGCTGAACGGGCAGAACATCGCCGACCTCACCCGGCACGACATCCGCGCTAAGACCGGAATGGTGCTGCAGGACCCCTGGCTGTTCGCCGGAACCATCCGCGAGAACATCCGCTACGGGCGTGCGGACGCCACTGACGACGAGATCCATCAGGCGGCGGAGGCGACCTACGTCGACCGCTTCGTGCACTCGTTGCCCGACGGCTACGACACCGAACTCGACGAGGACGCATCGAACGTGTCGGCGGGCGAGAAGCAGCTGATCACCATCGCGCGCGCGTTCGTCGCGAAGCCGAGCGTGCTCATCCTCGACGAGGCGACGAGCTCGGTCGACACCCGCACGGAGCTGCTGCTGCAGCATGCGATGAACGCGCTGAGGCAGGGGCGCACGTCGTTCGTGATCGCCCACCGGTTGTCGACCATTCGTGATGCCGACCTCATCCTCGTGATGGAGCACGGCGACATCGTCGAGCAGGGCACGCACGAGGAGCTGATCGCGGCGAAGGGCGCGTACTACCGGCTCTACAACGCCCAGTTCGAGCAGGCGGCGACGGAGCTCGACGAGGAGTTCGCGGGCATCCAGGATCCGCTCGAGCAGGAGGCCAGGGAGATCGCGGAGCGCGACGAGCCGGATGCCGCCGTGCTCGAGTGATGGCGCCGGCAGCCGCCGTATGGTGAGCACATGCAGTCACGCGATACGAAGCTCGAACATGCACGATCGTTCGGGGGTGTCGCCGACGTGTACGAGGCATCCCGACCCGGCTATCCGCCGGAGGCGGTGACCTGGCTCGTGCGGCCCGAACAGTCGCATGTGGTCGACGTCGGAGCCGGAACGGGCAAGCTGACGCGTGCGCTGGCGGCAGGCGACCGGGAAGTCGTTGCGGTGGATCCGTCCACGCGGATGCTCGAGGTGCTGCGTAGCACGGTGCCGGGAGTGCAGACTCTCGTCGGATCGGGGGAGCGGATACCTCTTCCCGACGAATCCGTCGATGCGGTCACATACGCGCAGGCCTGGCACTGGGTGGATGCACAGGCGGCCTCCGCCGAGGCGGGCCGGGTGTTGAAGCCGGGCGGCACGCTGGGCCTGATCTGGAACTTCCGCGACGAGCGCATCGACTGGGTGCGCCAACTCGGCATCGCGATGCACGCCGACGGCGATCAATACACCACAGGAATGGATGCCGACCCTCACGTTCACGCGCCGTTCGGCCAGCCGGAGACCGCCTCGTTCGAGTGGGCACAGCCGTTCAGCCATGACGGCCTGATCGATCTGGTGCGCTCCCGCAGCTACTTCGCCGTGATGACCGCGCCGCAGAAGGAGCGCACGCTGCATGCCGTGCGCGAACTGCTCGAGAAGCATCCGCAGCTCCTCGGCAGCGAGACGATCGAGCTGCCGTATGTGACGCTCGCGTTCCGATACGTACGGCCCTGACTGCTACGAGCCCCCGGTATCACGTCAGCCGGTCGGCCACCGGCTGACTACGCCTGGAAGCGACCCGGCCGGTCATGGGCCGCCGGATACGATGGATGCCCGTGGCTCTCACTATCGGCATCGTCGGCCTGCCCAACGTCGGCAAGTCCACCCTCTTCAACGCCCTGACCAAGAACCAGGTGCTCGCGGCGAACTATCCGTTCGCGACGATCGAGCCGAACATCGGCGTGGTGAATCTGCCCGACTCCCGGCTGGGCGTGCTCGCGGAGCTGTTCCACTCCGAGCGGGTGGTGCCTGCCGCCGTGAGCTTCGTCGACATCGCCGGGATCGTGCGCGGCGCGTCGACCGGTGAGGGACTCGGCAACCAGTTCCTCGCGAACATCCGTGAGGCGGATGCCATCGCGCAGGTCGTGCGCGGATTCACCGACTCCGACGTCGTGCATGTGGAGGGCGAGGTGAACCCTGCGAACGACCTGGAGACCATCGGTGCCGAGCTCATGCTCGCGGATCTGCAGACGCTCGAGAAGGCGATCACGCGTTACGAGAAGGAGGTGCGCGGCCGCAAGCTCGACCCGGTCGTTCTCGAGACCGCGCTCGCCGCGAAGGATGCGCTCGAGAAGGGCACCTTGCTGTCGGCCACCGGCCTCGACCTCGCGCCGATCAGGGAGCTCGGCCTCCTCACCTCGAAGCCGTTCATCTTCGTCTTCAACGTGGACGAGGCGGTACTGACGGATGCCGTCCGCAAGGCCGAGTTGGCCGCCCTCGTCGCGCCCGCCCACGCGGTCTTCCTCGACGCGAAGCTCGAATCCGAGCTGATCGACCTCGATGAGGACGATGCTGCGGAGCTGCTGGCATCCACCGGTCAGGAGGAGAGCGGGCTGGACCAGCTCGCCCGGATCGGATTCGAGACGCTCGGCTTGCAGACGTTCCTGACCGCCGGTCCGAAGGAATCGCGGGCGTGGACCATCCACAAGGGATGGAAGGCACCCCAGGCTGCCGGTGTGATCCACACCGACTTCGAGAAGGGCTTCATCAAGGCCGAGGTGATCTCGTTCGACGACCTCGTCGAACTCGGCTCTGTGCACGAGGCCCGCGCGCATGGCAAGGCTCGTCTCGAGGGCAAGGACTACGTCATGCAGGACGGCGACGTGGTGGAGTTCCGCTTCAACGTCTAGAAGTGATCGAGCCGTGACCCATGCGACCGTGCCACGGATCGCGTCGGAGACCTGGGCGGTTCTGTAAGCGCTTCTCGTTTCATTCGCGACGTATCCTTGCGCTGTCGCCGGAAGGAAGCATCGACGTGTCTGCTCAGGAAGAACGTTCGTCGCACCACGTACCCGCCCCCGGAGAGCCAACGGTACCGGAACTCGAGGAGGACGAGACGATCGCGCCGCGCCCTGAAGAGGAGATCGCCGACGTGCTTCGGGCCGAGCCCGACGTCGAAGACCACAGGCGGAGCCGGGCTTGACGACGATCCGGGCCAGGGCGCCGTGGTTCACCGGCGCCCACAACGCTGACCCGACCGGGATCCGCCAACGATGCCGGGCGTCTGTCTGATGACCGTGCGAGGCTAGGGGCATGCCCGAGTCACCCGAGGTGCAGGCCGTGGTCGAGCAGATCGGCGATCGGCTCGCAGGTCGCGCGCTCACCGCGGTGGACGTGCTCGAGTTCCGTGTGGTCAAGACGCGGCCCCGTCCGCCGGAGAGCCTGATCGGATCCGAACTGACGGGCGCTCGGCGTTTCGGCAAGTACCTCGATCTCGTCTTCGGTGAGCAGCACCTCGTGATTTCGCTCGGTCGGCACGGCTGGGCGCGCTGGGCTGGCGACGCCACAGCTGTCGAGCAGCTGCCGCCCGCGCTGGCGATCCTCGACTTCGACGACGGAACTCGCCTGGAACTGACGGATGCCGGTGGCTGGGTATCTCTCGGCGCCTGGGTCGTCGATGACCCGCTCGATGTGTCCGGCATCGCCGCGCTGGGACCGGACCCGGCCGATTCGGGCTACTCGCGAGGCAATTTCGACGGAGCGTTCGCCGGTCGTCGCAAGCAGTTGAAGGCCGTGCTGGAGGAGCAGAAGTCCATCGCAGGCATCGGCAACGCGTACTCTGACGAAATCCTGTTCGCGGCGCGCCTGAATCCGATTGCTCACGCGTCGGCGCTCGACGAGGCCGAGCTCGAGCGGTTGTTCGAGCAGACGGTCGGTGTCATCCGGGGAGCGATCGACGCACGGCGCGGCATCCCGATGTCCGAACTCAAGGCGGCGAAGACGGCCGCGATGCTGGTGCACGGCCGTGCCGGTGAACCGTGCCCGGGATGCGACGACACGATCCGGGACTTCGCGTTCGCAGGCACGACGGCTCAGTACTGTCCGCAGTGCCAGACCGGTGGCGAACTGCTCTGAACGCTCGAGGTGCCGGAGTGAATCACCCCGGCACCTCGCTCGCGTCTTACGTCCTCAGGCGGTCTGATCCTGGTCCTTGCCCTCACCGATCTCCTCGACGGCCTTGGCGTTGAACGCGGGAAGATCCGCCGGGGTGCGGCTGGTGACGAGGCCGTGGTCGACCACGACCTCCTCGTCCACCCAGTCGGCGCCCGCATTGCGCAGGTCGGTCTTCAGGCTGTGGTAGCTGGTCATCCGCCGCCCGTCCACGACGCCGGCCTCGATCAGCGTCCACGGCGCATGGCAGATCGCGGCGACAGGCTTGTGCTCCTCGAAGAACCCCTTGGTGAACGCGACCGACGCCTCGTCCGTGCGCAGATGGTCGGCGTTCACCACTCCGCCGGGCAGAACGAGTGCATCGAATTCGGATGCCTGCACCTGCGAAGGCGATGCATCCACCGACTGCTGGTGGCCGTTCTTGCCCTTGATCGATCCGGACTCCGGCGACACCATCGTGAGCGTTGCGCCCACCGCTTCGAGCGCCTCCCACGGCGAGCTCAGCTCGGCGTCCTCATACCCGTTCGTTGCCAGGAAGGCGACGTTCTTGCCATTCAGTTCTCCACTCATGGTGGCGACGGTATGGCGAGGGCGGAAACGACCCCCAGGGGTTGACAGCCTGCACCGCAGAATCGGGACCAGCCGCACCGGCCGAACCTCCGGCATGGCAAGCTGACGACGTGCCCGATGCGATCTTCGACGACCCGCGCCTCGCGCGCCTGTACGACCCGCTCGACCCCGACCGGAGCGACCTCGACGCATACCTCGCGATGGTGCGAGAGTTCAGCGCCCACACCGTGCTCGACATCGGATGCGGCACCGGCACCTTCGCCTGCCTCCTCGCCGGGGAAGGGTTCGAGGTCGTGGGCGTCGACCCGGCCCTGGCGTCGCTCGACGTCGCACGCGGCAAGCCGGACGCCGAGCGCGTCCGGTGGATTCACGGAGACGCGACGTCGCTTCCGCCGCTGAATGCCGACATCGCGTTCATGACCGGTAACGTCGCCCAGGTGTTCCTCACCGACGAGGAATGGATGGCTACGCTCACCGGCATCCGGGAAGCGCTCCGTGCGGGCGGCAGGCTGGTCTTCGAGACACGCGACCCCGAGCAGAAGGCGTGGCTCGGATGGGTTCGGGATGCCACTTTCGAGGACGTGCAGCTTCCCGACGTGGGGCGTGTGCGTTCCTGGACCGACCTGATCGACGTTTCGCCACCGCTGGTCACGTTCGAGTCGTGGGTGGTCTTGCCCAGCGGTGAGCCGCTGCGCTCGACGTCGACACTGCGGTTCCGCTCCCGCGGCGAGGTCGAGCATTCGCTCCTTGAAGCGGGTTTCACGGTCAGCGAGGTACGCGACGCTCCCGATCGCCCCGGCAAGGAGTTCGTGTTCGTCGCGCTCCGTTCGTGAGCGCGTGCCGCGCGCTCAGTTCGTGACGGCGTGCTCCACGCTCATCACGAGAATCACACGGTCGGCGCGATCCGCAGGCGGCTGCACTTCTGCGTCTCCGTACCGGCGCCCGAGGCGCACGTAGAACTCGCCCTCCGGGTCGGGCACGACGTCGACGAGGCGGCCTCGCACCTCCAGGTACCGGTAGAAGTCCTTCTCGCGCACGACCGCGAGGCTCATCGACGAGTTGTGCCGCAGGTTGCGGTACTTCTGCCGCTTCGTGGTGTGCGTGAAACGGATGTGCTCCCCGTCGAACTCGAACCACATCGGGTTCACCTGCACGGTGTCGTCCGGCCGGACGGTGCCCAGGAACCCGAAGGTGGGCTCGATGAGCATGGGCTTCAGGTCGGCGGGAATGATGTCGGATGCCGTCATTCCTCCATCCTGTCGGATGCGCCACGATGGGGATATGACTGAGCACGACGACGCGACACGCGTCACCTCCGCAAGCCGTGACATCCAGGCGTCCGCCGCGGTGATCTTCGAGCTGATCGCCGACCCGGCACAGCAGCCGAGGTGGGACGGCAACGACAACCTTCTCGAAGCCGAACCCGGACAGCGGGTTCACGGTGTCGGCCAGATCTTCGCGATGACGAACCGAGGTGGCCGTGTGCGCGAGAACCATGTCGTCGAGTTCGAGGAGGGCCGCCGCATCGCCTGGATGCCTGCAGAGGTCGGAAAGCCGCCGATCGGGCAGCTGTGGCGGTGGGAGCTCCAGGAGATCGAACCCGGCCGGACCACGGTCACCCACACCTACGACTGGACTCAGCTGAACGACGAGTCTCGCCTCGAACGCGCGCGAGCCACCACTTCGGAGCGGCTTATGGCTTCAATCGATCGGCTCGCCGCGCTCGCGGAGGCTTCCTGACTCGTTCGCGCTGACGGCCGCCTTTCGCGCAGGGTCCGCGCCACGCACAGCGACGACGGATTCGACGAGGGCGTCGGCCGCACGGCCGAGGTCGGCCGGGGAGGCATGCGTCCAGCTAAAGCGCAGAGCCGTGCTCGCTACGTCGTCGGGCACCCCGAGCGCCGTGAGCACGTGGGAGGGCTCGGTGCGACCGGCAGCGCACGCGGAACCGCTGGAGGCGACGACTCCTCGCCGCTCCAGTTCCAGCAACACGGTCTCACCGTTCACCCCGTCGATCACGAACGATGCATGCCCCGGGGTGCGCCGCTCCGGATGCCCGGTCAACGTCGTGCCGGCAACTCGCGTGAGGACGGCGGCGATGAACGCGTCACGGTCCGGGTCCGTCGTGAGGCCGGACTCATCAGCTGCCGGCCGCTCGTGTTCGGCGGCTTGGAGAGCGGTGGCCAGCGCGACCGCGAATGCCAGGTTCTCGGTGCCCGACCGGCGACCGCGTTCCTGGCCGCCGCCGTGCAACACCGGCTCGACGGGCATGCCTCCGCGTAGGAAGAGGGCACCGGAGCCCTTCGGCGCGCCCACCTTGTGTCCCGAGAACGAGAGCGCGTCCACGCCGAGCCGTCGAACGTCGAGCGGGAGCCGCCCGGCCGCCTGCACCGCGTCGGTGTGGAACCGGGCTCCGACGCGATGGGCAGTCTCGGCCAGTTCGGCCACCTGCTGCACCGTTCCGATCTCGTTGTTCGCGTACGCGAGCGAAACGAGGGTGGTATCCGGACGCAGCACCGAGAGCAGAGCCTCGACCGTGACCACGCCCTGCGCGTCCAGCGGCACGAAGTCCACCTCGAAGCCGTGCACCCGGCGCAGGAAGTCCACGGACTCGAGCACGGCCTCGTGCTCCGTCGCGGCCGTCACGACGTGACGCCCGCGCGGTTCGCCGAGAGCGATGCCCTTGATCGCCAGGTTGTCGGCCTCGGTGCCTCCTGCGGTGAACACCACCTCGGATGCGCGACACCGGAGCACCGACGCGACGCGCGTGCGGGCATCCGTGAGCGCGGCGGCAGCGCGCAGGCCCGGCTCGTGCGTGCTCGACGGGTTGCCGAACTCGCCGGTCAGATACGGCCATGCCGCCTCGAGTGCGGCGCGGCGCACCGGCGTGGTCGCTGCCGCGTCGAGATAGAGAGTGGCGGGTGCGGGCATCAGCGCTGTGGTTTCGACACGCTCAACCGGCGGAAGAGGCGGTGGCAGGAGAAGTGGCGGCAGCCGCGTCGATGTCGAGGTCGAGCCCGATGTCGAGCGATCGCACGCTGTGCGTGAGCGCACCGACCGAGATCACGTCGACCCCCGTGGCGGCGATCGCGGCGACGGTGTCGAGATTCACGTTGCCACTGGCCTCCACGATGGCCCGGCCGGCGACCAAGGCGACGCCCTCGCGCAGCTCGTCGACCGTGAAGTTGTCGAGCATGATCGTGTCGACGCCGCCCGCCAGCACCGGTTCGATCTGGTCCATGCGATCGACCTCGACCTCGAGGTGCGTCGTGTGTCCCAGCCGCTCCCGCACGGAACGGATCGCATCGGTCACCGATCGGCCGCCGGCGGTGAGCACGGCGAGGTGGTTGTCCTTGGCCATGACGGCATCCGACAGCGAGTTGCGGTGATTGCGGCCGCCGCCGCACACCACCGCGTGGCGCTCGAGCGCTCGAAGCCCAGGCGTGGTCTTGCGAGTGTCGACGATGCGCGCGTTCGTTCCAGCCGCAAGCTCGACATAGCGTGCGGTCAGCGTGGCGATTCCGCTCATGCGCTGCACGAGATTCAGTGCGACCCGCTCGCCGCGCAGGATGCCCCGAGCCGGCCCCGCCACACGTGCCAGCGCCTGTCCCTTCTCGAAGCGCTCACCGTCGCCGACCAGAAGCTCGACGACGATGCGCTCGTCGACGGCGACCATGGTGCGCTCGAGTACCTGACCGCCGGAGAACACTCCTGGGTCGCGTGCGACAAGGCGAGCGGATGCCGTCGCCTGCGCCGGAATGAACAGTTCGCTGGTCACGTCGCCCCACGGCGCATCCTCCTCGAGGGCGGCGGTGACGACCCGGTCGATGATCTGCTGGGTCAGCACGCGCCGACCACCTCTCGTGTCATGCCCTGACGGGCGTCGGTGAATGTGCCGATGTGCACGTCGCCATCGCGGAGGACGACTCGGCTGTGCACGGCCTCTGAGTGGGTTGTCGGGAAGTCGCTGCGGTAGTGGGCGCCTCGAGATTCCTCCCGTGCCAGGGCTGCGCGCACCACCAGGTCGCCGAGCGTCAGCAGGTTGAGTTCCTCCTGTGCGGCGATGCTCGGAACCGAGTCCGCAGGCTGCAGCTCGTCGATCAGGCGCAGAGCCTCGCTCAGCCCATCAGCGTTCCTTTCGACGCCCGCATAGCGCCACATCACCTCGCGAAGATCGTCCACCGCGCGTTCGGATGGCACTTCGCCCGCTGCGCGGCAGGCGGAGCCGGAGAGAACGGTGTCCTCGATCGGCGACGTGGGCAGTTCGGTAGCAGACAGCGCATCCGCTGCACGAGCCGCGAACACGAGCCCCTCCAGCAGCGAGTTCGACGCCAGCCGATTCGCCCCCTGAGCCCCGGTGCACGCCGCCTCGCCGATCGCTAAGAGACCGGGAATGCTCGTGCGGGCCCAGGCATCCGTCTTCACCCCGCCCATCCAGTAGTGAGCGGCGGGCGTCACCGGAATCGGCTCGAGCGCCCAGTCGAGCCCAACGGCCTCGCACGCCGCCTGGATGGTCGGGAACCGATGCGCGAGGAACCGGCGCCCCAGCCCTGTGGCATCCAATAGAACCGGCGCGCCGTTCTGCGCGGTCATCTGCCGAGCGATGGCTCGGGCGACAACGTCGCGGGGCGCGAGCTCCGCATCCCGGTGCACGCGCTGCATGAAGCGCGATCCCGAGGCGTCCAAGAGCACGGCACCCTCACCACGCACCGCCTCCGACACGAGGGTTCCGCCCGGCGCCGCCAGCGCCGTCGGATGGAACTGGTAGAACTCGAGGTCGGCCAGCTCGGCGCCGGCCCGCCACGCGGCCGCGATCCCGTCGCCGGTGGCACCGCACGGGTTCGTGGTGTGCGAGTACAGGCGTCCAGCGCCGCCGGTGGCGAGCACCACGGCCTCCGCCCCGAGCACGCCGCCGGTACCGTCCGCATCGAGCGTGCGCACACCGACCGTGCGACCGGACCGCACAACGAGATCGGTCAGCATCGTGTTCTCCAGAATGCGGATCCCGGATGCCCGCACTCGCGTCGCCAGCGTCACCTCGATCCCGCGTCCGGTCGCGTCGCCTCCAGCGTGCAGCACCCTCGAGCGTGAGTGCGCGGCCTCGAGCCCGCGCGCCAGCTCGCCGCCCGACCGGTCGAACGGCACACCGAAACGCACCAGTTCACGCACGAGCGCCGGACCCTCTGAGCAGAGGATGCGCACGGCATCCTCGTTCCCGAGCCCGGCGCCCGCCAGGAGCGTGTCCCGCACGTGCAGCTCGACGCTGTCGTCGTCGAAGAGCGCGGCAGCTATGCCACCCTGCGCATAGAGCGTGTTGCTCTCCTGCAACGCTCCCTTCGTGATCAGCGTCACTTCCGCGAACGTCGAGATCCGCAGCGCAGCGGTGAGACCCGCGATGCCGCTGCCGACGACCACAACGCGAGACATGTCAGGCCGCCATCGTCGTGTCGGGACGTGCCGCGAGCATCCGCTCGAGTGCCACCCGGGCATCCGTCGCGACCTCATCGGTGACGCGCACCTGGTTGACCACCTCGCCGCGCACGAACGACTCCAGCACCCACGCGACGTATCCGGGGTGGATGCGGTACATCGTCGAACACGGGCACACCACGGAGTCGAGGCAGAAGATGGTGTGCTGCGGGTACTCCGCCGCCAGCCGCTGCACCAGGTTGATCTCGGTGCCGATCGCGAACGTCGACCCGGCGGGCGCCGCCTGGATCGCCTTGACGATGTAGTCGGTCGAGCCGTACTCGTCCGCGGCGTCGACCACGTCCATCGGGCACTCCGGGTGCACGATGACGCGCACGCCGGGATGCTCGGCCCGGGCCCGGGCGATCTGCGGCACGGTGAACCGCTTGTGCACCGAGCAGAAGCCCTGCCACAGAATGACCTTCGCGTCGCGTAGCGACTGCGCGTTGTTGCCGCCGAGACTCTTGCGCGGGTTCCACATCGGCATCGCCGTCAGCGGCACGCCCATCGCCTTCGCGGTGTTGCGTCCGAGGTGCTGATCGGGGAAGAAAAGCACCCGCTTGCCGCGCTCGAAAGCCCAGCGCAGCACGGTCGACGCGTTCGACGAGGTGCAGACGATCCCGCCGTGCCTGCCGCAGAACGCCTTGAGCGCAGCCGATGAGTTCATGTAGGTGACGGGGATGACGGATGCCGTGCCGTCGGCATCCGCACCGCTCTGCTCATCCCGGTACAGCTCCATGAGCTGCTCCCACGCCTCCTCGACGGAGTCGATGTCGGCCATGTCGGCCATCGAGCATCCCGCGGCGAGGTTGGGGAGGATGACGCTCTGCTCGCGTGCGGTCAGGATGTCAGCGGTCTCGGCCATGAAGTGCACACCGCAGAAGACGATCGCTTCGGCTTCGGGATGCGCCTTGGCCGCGTTCGCGAGCTGGAACGAGTCGCCCACGAAGTCGGCGAACTGCACCACCTCGTCGCGCTGGTAGAAGTGGCCGAGCACCATCACACGCTCTCCGAGCGTGTCTTTGGCGGCACGGATGCGGTCGGCCAGCTCCTCGGCGGATGCGTCGCGGTACTCCTGCGGCAGCTCGCCCTGGGTAGGGGAGTCCGCAGGAATCGGGTCGGCCCTCGATGCCCCGGGCCCGTACCCGGGCATTCCGAGGTCGAACGACCACGGTGCCTCGACGAGTTCGGGCGTGCAGGTCTCACCCTGCTCCTCGCCCGACGCGATGAGCTGGATGGTGCGGTCGACGGAGGCGGTGATCGTCATGAGATGCCTTCTCGGTTGTGTAGGTGGCCTGGTTGAAGCCGGATGCCGGTGTACGTCGTCACGGGGGCGGCAGCGGTCCGTTGTCGGCGAGGTCGACGGAACCGCCGTAGCGGTAGAGCTTGGGCGGCCGGTGCCGGGTGCCGGTGAGTCGCTCGCCGGTGTCGACGAGCGTGTCGGATGCCTCCATGGCCCTGCGGAAGTTGGCAGGGTCGAGAGGCCTGCCGAGCACGGCCTCGTGCACCTCGCGCAGCTGGGCAAGCGTGAACGTCTCACCGAGGAGTGCGTGCGCGATGCGGGAGTACTCCATCTTGTTGCGCAGCCGCCACAGCGCATACTCGACGATCACGTTGTGGTCGAAAGCCAGCGGAGGCAGCTCGTCGGCCGGGAACCAGCGCACGTTCTGGCCGACCGTCGCCCTGGCGGCCTCGCCCGAGCCGACGAGCGCCCAGTACACGATCGAGACGACGCGGGCCGCATCGGAAGTGCTGGCAGGGGAGCGGTCGGCGTCGCCGAACGCGTAGAGCTGCTCCAGGTAACGGGGCGCGAGTCCCGTGGTATCGCCGAGCGTGCGGCGTGCGGCATCCGACAGTCCCTCGGTCACGTGGAGCGGACCTCCTGGCAGAGCCCACCGACCCTCGAACGGCTCGCGGATGCGTCGGACGAGCGGCAGCCACAGCGTCGGAGCTGAACCTTCAGCGCCGAACCGATCGTCCGCCCGCAGGGCGAAGATGACCGTCGAGACCGCGAGCTCGACATCGGCGCCGGATGCCTGTGCTCGTGCGGCGGTGCCGCCTGCGTCCGTGTTCATGGAGTTCGTCATGAGAGTAAAGGTTCGATTGACCTGAAGTAATCATACACCTTGTGGTGTGGATGACTGGAACTCACCTTCAGCGAGGGCGATAGGCTGAGCGCACAACAGAAGATCGGGCCACACGGTCGATGCGGGAGAGTCCGCGCGGGTCTTCCCGCAGCGGGCACCGAAGGAGCAATCCTCCCCGACAATCTCTCAGGTACCCCTACCGCGTCGAACTGGCCGCTCTGGAGAGCAGTCCGAGGTATCAGCCCGGGCTCGCCCACGGTGAAAGGTCCGCGACCGCGGGCCGAATCTCTCAGGCATTCAGTGACAGAGGGGGAGTTCTCACGAGACGTGTCGCATGACGCGTCCGTCCTCGACGGGTGACCCCCAGGTTCCCAACGCGAACAGATTCGGAGAACTCATGGCCCAGCCCTCTTCACAGAAGCAGGCTTCGTCTCAGAAGCTATCGCCCCTGAACGATGCGCACATCGCCGCAGGCGCGAGCTTCACGGACTTCGCCGGCTGGCAGATGCCGGTGCGGTACTCGAGCGACCTCGCCGAGCACCACGCGGTGCGCACGGCTGCCGGACTGTTCGACCTCTCGCACATGGGCGAGATCGTCGTGCTCGGGCCGCAAGCCGCCGATGCACTCGATCATGCGCTCGCCGGACGCCTGTCGGCGCTGCAGCTCGGGCAGGCGAAGTACAGCCTCCTGCTGAACGAGCGGGGCGGCATCCTCGACGATCTCGTCGTCTACCGCACCGGCGTCGACCGGTATCTGGTGGTGGCGAACGCGGCCAACCGGCAGACCGTGGCGGAGGAGCTGACGAAGCGGTCGGCATCCTTCGAGGCGGATGTCTACGACGAGTCGGACGACATCGCGCTGATCGCGATCCAGGGCCCGCGCGCGCTGGAGATCCTGCAGAACGTCGAGGGACTCGGCATCGAGGCGGGAGACCACGTTCCCGAAGACCACGAGGAGCCCGACGTCGAGAATGCGCTCGCCGGCCTGAAGTACTACCGGTCGCTGTCCGGCACGTTCCAGGATCATCCGGTGCTGATCGCCCGCACCGGCTACACCGGCGAAGACGGCTTCGAGCTCTATGTCGCGCCCGACAATGCGCCTGCCCTGTGGGAGGCGTTGCTGGAGACCGGTGCGGGAGCAGGACTCGTGCCCGCGGGTCTCGCCGCCCGCGACACGCTGCGCCTGGAGGCGGGCATGCCGCTCTACGGGCACGAGCTCACAGCGGGAACGTTCCCGTCTCAGGCAGGGCTCGGTCGCGTCGTTGTGCTCGACAAGCCAGGTGATTTCGTGGGCCGCTCTGCGATCGAGCGGGGCGCGGCGCCGGATGCCCGTGTGCTCGTGGGTCTGGAAGGCGCCGGCAAGCGCGCGGCCCGCGCCGGTTACGCACTGTATGCGCATGCGGCGAGCGAGGCCGAGGCCGGGCCGGCTGCCGGCCAGGACGCCCCGATCGGCGAGATCACCTCCGGTGCGCTCTCGCCCACGCTCGGGCATCCGATCGCGCTCGCCTACGTGGATCCGGAGTATGCCGACGTCGGCACCGAACTCGATGTGGATGTGCGCGGATCGCGCATCCCGTTCACCGTCATCACCCTGCCCTTCTACAGCAGAAAGAAGAACTGACATGGCCGTGCCCACCGATCGTCGTTACACCGCAGAGCACGAATGGGTGCTCGGTGACGGCGACACCGTCACCGTCGGCATCACCGAGTACGCGGCCGAGAAACTCGGCGACGTCGTCTTCGTCGACCTGCCGGCAGCGGGAAGCGACGCCGCCGAGGGGTCGGTCGTCGGCGAGATCGAGTCGACCAAGTCGGTCGGCGAACTCTTCGCGCCCGTCAGCGGCGAGGTGCTCGAGGCCAACCAGGCGGTGATCGACGCGCCCGAACTCGTCAACTCCGACCCGTTCGGCTCCGGCTGGCTGCTGAAGGTGCGCGTGGCCGACGCGTCGCGGCTGGAGGATCTGCTGGATGCCGCCGCCTACGCAGCGCTGATCGGCGACGCGGAGTGAGCGCCGGTCCCCACGAGCACGGCCCGAGCGAGCACGGCCCCAGCGAGCATGACCAAAATGAGCAGAGCGCAGTGAACGGAACCGGAGCCCGAAGCACCTTCGCCGACCGCCACATCGGTCCGGACGCCGAAGCCACGCGTGGCATGCTCGACGCCCTCGGCTTCGACTCCGTGCACGAGCTGGTGCGCACGGCCGTGCCCAAGGGCATCCAGCTGCCCGCAGATGTCGACCTGCCGAACCGGTCACTGCCCGTCGAGGGCGTGAGCGAGCGCGACGTCCTGACCGAGCTTCGGGCGCTCGCCTCCGGCAACCGCGTGAACACGTCGTTCCTCGGGCTCGGCTACTACGGAACCGTGACCCCCGCGGTCATCCAGCGCAACGTGCTGGAGAACCCGAGCTGGTACACCGCCTACACGCCGTACCAGCCGGAGATCTCGCAGGGGCGCCTCGAGGCGCTCATCAACTTCCAGCAGATGGTGTGCGACTTCACCGGCCTCGACATCGCCAACGCGTCGATGCTCGACGAGGGCACGGCTGTTGCAGAGGGGATGCTGCTGGCCCGCCGAGCATCGCGCGCGAAGTCCAGCGTCTTCCTCGTCGACTCGGATGCCTTCCCGCAGACGCTCGCGATCCTGCGCGGTCGCGCAGCGGCGGTCGGCATCGAACTCGTCGAGCTCGACCTCGCCTCAGCGAACCCGGTCGAGTTGCCCGAGGCGTTCGGTGCGTTCATCCAGTACCCGTCCGCCTCGGGCTACATATGGGACCCGTCGCGCGTCATCGACACCGTGCACGCCGGTGGCGGCCTCGCAGTCGTCGCCGCGGACCTCCTCGCACTGGCTCTGCTCAAGGCTCCTGGCGAGCTGGGTGCCGACATCGCGGTGGGTACGACGCAGCGATTCGGGGTGCCGATGGGCTTCGGCGGCCCGCACGCCGGCTACATGGCCGTGCGCAAGGGTCTCGAGCGTCAGCTCCCAGGCCGCCTCGTCGGCGTCAGCCAGGATGCTGCCGGCAAGCCCGCCTACCGGCTCACGCTGCAGACCCGCGAGCAGCACATCCGTCGCGAGAAGGCCACCAGCAACATCTGCACCGCCCAGGTGCTTCCGGCTGTGATGGCGTCGATGTACGCGGTCTACCACGGGCCCCGCGGCATCCGCGCGATCGCACAGCACGTGCACGCGAACACGGCGTTGCTGGCCGACATGTTGGTGCAGCGCGGTGTGCACGTGTTGACCGATTCCTACTTCGACACCATCCGGGTTGGTGTCGACGACGCGAACGCCGTCGGAGGCGCGCTCCACGCCGCCGGCATCCTGGCGAACGTCGTCGACGAGACAACGCTCTCGTTCAGCATCGACGAGGCGAACGTCGACGACATACAACGCATCGTCGGCGTCGTCGCCCCTGGGGCGCCGCAGGAGCGGCTCGGCAACGACCACGAGCCGGAGCCTGGCGTGCGGCCGGCACGAACGTCCTCGGGCATTCGTCGCTTCCCCGAGCACCTGGCCCGCACGAGCGAGTACCTCACGCACCCCGTCTTCTCCTCGTATCACTCCGAGACGGCGATGATGCGCTACCTCAAGCTGCTCGCCGACCGCGACTACGCGCTCGACCGGGGCATGATCCCGCTCGGATCGTGCACCATGAAGCTCAACGCCGCCACCGAGATGGCCGCCATCACGTGGCCGGAGTTCGCGGCGATGCATCCGTTCGCCCCCGCATCGGATGTCGGCGGCTACCTCGACCTGATCGCCCAGCTCGAGACGTGGTTGGCGGAGCTCACGGGCTACGACACCGTCTCACTGCAGCCCAACGCGGGCAGTCAGGGCGAGCTCGCGGGTCTCTTGGCGATCCGCGGTTACCACGATGCCAACGGCGACGCGCACCGCACCGTGTGCCTCATCCCGCAGTCCGCGCACGGCACGAACGCCGCATCGGCCGTGCTCGCCGGCATGCGGGTGGTCGTCGTGGCGACGGATGCCGCGGGCAACGTCGATCTCGACGACCTGCGCGGCAAGGTGGCCCAGCACGCCTCCGAACTCGCCGCCCTGATGATCACGTACCCCTCCACGCACGGCGTGTACGAGCACGACGTCGTCGACGTGATCGACGCCGTGCACGCCGCCGGGGGACAGGTGTACATCGACGGCGCCAACCTCAACGCGCTGCTCGGCTTCGCCCGTTTCGGCGACTTCGGCGGGGATGTCTCGCACCTCAACCTGCACAAGACCTTCTGCATCCCGCACGGCGGCGGTGGCCCCGGCGTCGGACCTGTTGCGGCGAAGGCCCATCTCGCGCCGTTCCTGCCCGGGCACCCGCTCATGCAGTCGAACGACCATGTGGGATACGCGCACGATGGCGCACCCGTCTCTGCCGCGCCGTACGGGAGCCCGAGCATCCTGCCGATCTCCTGGGCGTATGTGCGCATGATGGGAGCCGAGGGCCTCGCTCGTGCGACCGGTGCCGCCGTGGTCTCCGCGAACTACGTCGCGGCGAGGCTCCGCGAGCACTACCCGGTGCTGTACGCGGGCGAGCGTGGTCTGGTGGCGCACGAGTGCATCATTGACATCCGTCCGCTCACGGATGCCACGGGCGTCACGGTAGACGACGTCGCCAAACGCCTGATCGACTACGGATTCCACGCGCCGACCATGAGCTTCCCGGTCGCGGGTACTCTCATGGTGGAACCGACCGAGAGCGAAGACCTCGCCGAGCTCGACAGGTTCGTCGAGGCGATGATCTCGATCAAGGCCGAGGCGGATGCCGTTGGTGCAGGTACCTACCCGGCCGACGACAACCCGCTGCGAGGCGCCCCGCACACCGCGGAGTCGGTCGTGGGGGAGTGGACGCATCCCTACACGCGTGAGCAGGCGGTGTACCCGGTTCCGGGCCTCGTGCGCACCAAGTACTGGCCGCCGGTGCGCCGCATCGACCAAGCCTGGGGCGACCGCAACCTGTTCTGCGCCTGCCCGCCGCCTGAAGCGTTCGCTTAGCGAACCCCTCAGGCGGCGGGATCCGCTGCACTGCTTGCTGGCAGGCGCCTTCGGCGCGCGAGGTGTTCGCGTAGCGAACGCCTCAGGCGGCGGGAACCGCCGCTGTGCTTGTGTGCCTGAGATCGCCGCACTGTGCCGAGACCGGGGAGCTGTGCGCCGGTTTCGGCGCGATCAGTCGGTCTCACCCGATTTCGTGGCCTCGAAGGATCGCGGGTTGTGCGTGAGCGTTGCAAGAAGCGAGACATTCCGCTGGCGCACCGGTCGGAGCCCGGCAGCGCGAAGTTTGCGGTCCAGCGATTCGTAATTCAGGACGTCTCCCCAATCCCACCGAGCGAATCCGCCCTCGTGCCGGCGCAGACGGTCTTCGCGCGTCTTCTCCGCAACGAACTGAGCTTTCGCCGCCTCTGCATCGTCGGCGTCGTACTTCCCGTAGCCATCCGCCTCACCGATGATTCGCTGTAGACGCCAGTAGAAGTCGACGCGATCATGCGCGTTCTCGTAGTTGAACCGCACCTGCAGTTCTGGCCGTTCGTAGCCCAGCCAGTCGATGGCCGCGCGGCTGGCCGACTCATTGGGCGACTCGGCATCCGGCGTCGCTTCCCCCAGTACCCAGCGCAATTGACGCCGACCGCGACGGCTGGACAGGAGCTCCGCTCGCTCGAGAAGTTCAGATGTGGTCACCAACCCCTGGTGCAACGCGGAATCGGCCACTGCCAGTGCGAACGCAGGGGGCAGGACGAGCCCGAGATCCACCACAGTGTCGGGCATGGCAGTCGTCACGATCCCGCCAGACGTGTCGAGGCTTCGCTCGTCACGGAAGGCGTGCACAGCGACACCGCCGTCGACCGACATTGCGCCGGAGCGGCCGATCACGTGAACGTGCCGCGGCTCGCCGAATACGGGCCCTCCACGGAGGGCGCCGGCAGACTCCAGACAGAAGACAGGATCGTGCAGGGCTCGTTGGACCGCGTGGATGCGAGCGATGTACTTCTCCCATGGAGCTAAGGCGCTCCAAAGGTCGCGCCGCGCGTAGACACCCGGATGCACGCGCACGAGAGCTCGATCGCGGTATGGGGTGCTTCCGCTGAGCCTCTCCCGCGCGACGACCAATGGAATGGGGCAGGGAACCGGGCCGGGCATCCCTCCATCGTGCTCGAACCGATTGGCGCAGTGGCAACGAACGCATTATCGGTGGAAAACTCGCCCGAGTCGCTGTCTCGAAAGCTCCCACCCACACTCTGCGTGCCAGCCTGAGACCGGTCGATCGTGCTGAGACCCACGCATAATGCCGCGAGCTCAGCTCAATTCGCCGGTCTCACCGGCGTCGCGGAGCTCGGCGATTCGCAGGGCTCGACGCCTCGCGTCACTTCGAGGGGCCGAAGACGGTCGGCCACAGCGCGACGGCGAGCGGGTAGCCCACGAACGACACGATGTCGAGCAGGCTGTGCGCAACCACGAGTGGCGCCGTGCGCCCCCACCGCCGATAGCACCACCCGAACACGATCCCCATCGCCGCGTTGCCGAAGAACGGCCCGATGCCCTGGTACAGGTGATAGCTGCCTCGTACGAGCGCGGACGCGACGATCACCCACCACGAGTTCCACCCCAGCTGCTTGAGGCGCGTGAACAGGTAGCCGATCATGATGATCTCCTCCTGCAACGCCGCGCGCACAGCGGAGAGCAGCAGAACGGGCACCGTCCACCAGTACTGGTCGAGCGGAGAGGCCTGCACGTCGACCGTGATACCGATCGCGCGACCCACGGCGTACAGGCCGAGCCCCGGTACACCGATCACGGCCAGCAACAGCGCGCCACCACCTAGGTCGCGCCACGGCCGCGACCAGTCCAGGCCGATGCGCCGGAAGCCGCTTCGCGCCGGCTGCCACAGCAGGTACACGGCGAGCGCGACGGCCATCAGCGAGAAGCCGATGTCGAGCACCTGATACGTGAAGTCCACCCACGGTGTCGACGACTGCGACGGATTCAGCTGCGCGCTCTGATCCTTCAGCGGGGTGGGAGCCGCGAGCCGTTGAACGATCGTGAAGATCGAGTACACGGCGGACTGCCCGAGCGACAGGCCGAGAACGATGCCGACTTCCCACCACAGGCGCGCGCGATCGCCGCGTTCCGCCACGACCTCGAGGGAGAAGGATGCCCGTGGCAGCCGCACGTCGCCCGCCTCGCCCATGCCAGTCATCCTGTCACGACGCGCGCGGGCGCCGGGCGAGGTTCGCGCGCTGATATCGGAGATAGTGAGCAATGCTCGAGATTGCTCAAATGTTGCAATCCGCGCCGGAAATCCGCGGCGAACCGGAAATAGACGCCCGAATCGCGCTTCCACGGTCACTACCTCGTAACGGTTGCGCCCGTGGGTTTTGTGCCGCGCCGCAGAGGTGTCTATCTTCGTTGCTATCTCGTGCGCGTCGACATACCCCTGTTCGTCGTGCGCAATTCCCAACCAGGAGGAACATTGAAGATCACGCGAAAGCGTCTGCGTCCCGTAGTGGGTGCCGTCGCGGTCGCCGCCGCCGCAGGGCTTGTGCTCTCCGGCTGCACGACGAGCACGCCTTCGAGCGAGGCATCGTCCGGCGGAAAGACCATCACGATCGCACAGGTCAACGAGGTCACGTCGTTCAACCAGGCGACGCCGCAGGGCAACCTCGACACGAACGGCGTCATCAACTACCTGACCCAGCCGCAGTTCTTCACGCTGGACCAGAAGTTCAACGTCGTGCCCAACACCGACCTCGGCACGTACAAGAAGCTCAGCAACAACCCACTCAAGGTCGAGTACACGCTGAACAGTGACGACAAGTGGTCGGACGGCACGCCGATGACGGCCGACGACCTCATGCTCGGCTGGGCGACCACGTCGTGCTACTACGACTCGTCGACGCTGGACGACAACGGCAACGTCGTGAAGGGAACCCAGTACTTCTCGACCGCTGCCGGTTGCGTGTTCAAGACGGATCTGCCGAAGATCAGCAACAACAACCACACCATCACGTTCACCTACAAGCAGCCGTACGTGGACTGGAACATCGTCAACCCGATCCAGATCCCGGCGCACGTCGTCGCGGCTGAGATCGGTGTCTCGACCAAGGACCTGACCAACGCGTTCCTGAAGACGCCGGCCGGTGACCCGTCGAACCCCGCTCCCGCCAACCCCACTCTGGAGAAGGCGGCGAAGTTCTGGAACACCGGCTTCGATGCGACGTCGCTCCCGAAGGACAAGAAGCTCCTCGTCTCCGGCGGCCCGCTTGAGGTTTCCGCGTGGACGCCGAAGCAGTCCATGACCCTGGTGCCGAACAAGTACTACAAGGGCAAGCACGCCGTGAAGTTCGGCAAGCTGGTCATGCGCTTCATCGGTGACGCCAACGCGCAGGTCACCGCTCTCCAGAACGGCGAGGTCGACGCGATCCAGCCGCAGGCATCCGCCGACACGCTGAAGGCGCTGAAGGCCGCATCCGGGGTCAAGACCATCACGGGTGACCAGGTCGCGTACGACCACCTCGACCTGAACTTCAAGTCGCCGGTGTTCAGCGACCCGAAGGTACGCGAGGCGTTCCTGCTCACGATCCCGCGCCAGGACATCCTGAACGCGATCATCACGCCGATCAACCCGAAGGCGAAGGTGCTCGACTCGCAGATCTTCCTGCCGTCGCAGGCCGGATATGACGAGACGGTCAAGCAGAACGGCTCCAGCGAGTTCGACAAGGTCGACATCGCCAAGGCGAAGCAGCTCCTCGCGGGCAAGACGCCGACCGTGAAGATCCTGTACAACACGGGCAACCCCAACCGCGTGGACTCGTTCCAGGCGATCCAGTCGTCTGCTGCCAAGGCCGGCTTCAATGTGGTCGACGGTGGTTCGCCGCAGTGGAGCTCGCTGCTCCCCGGTGGCGCTTACGACGCATCGCTGTTCGGTTGGATCAACCCTGGCGTGGGCAACGCGGCACTGCCGCAGCTGTTCCAGACCGGCAACGGGTCGAACTACAACAACTTCAACATTCCCGAGGCGAATACGCTGGCCAACCAGTCGCAGACGACTCTGGACCCGAAGAAGCTGCAGTCGATCAAGTTCCAGCTGGACAAGATCGCCTTCACCAACTTCTACGGCCTCCCGCTGTTCCAGCTGCCTGGTGTCTTCGCCACCAGCTCGAAGCTCAAGGGCGTCGGCTGGTTCGGTGGTCAGACGGGTATCGTCTGGAACGTCTGGGATTGGAGCAAGTAGCTCTCAGGCTCGGACTGAAAGGCTAAGATCACTCAGTCGCGCGGGGCGCCGTGTCCATTGGACCGGCGCCCCGTCGCTGGGCCCAGCCGTCTCGGCGTAGTATCTGCAAGGCAGCCCGCGGCAACGACGCCGCGCATGCGTTCCCGCCTTGCGTGAATTAGAGGTTCTCCAAACGAATGGTGAGTTACATTGCGAGACGCATTGGCGTCTCGATCCTGGTCTTCATCGCCGCGTCGTTCATCATGTATGTGCTCGCGGCCAACTCCGGTGATCCGCTACAGGATCTCGAAGGCAGCAATTCCCCCAACAAGCAAGCCCTCATCGAAGCCCGCATCCACACGCAGCACCTCGATCTGCCTGCCCCCGTTCGTTGGCTGCTCTGGCTCGGGGGCGTCGCACGATGCGTAGTTCCCGTCGGCGGTGGCTGCGATCTAGGAACGACGTTCCAGAACCAGGCGGTCACCCAGCTCCTGCCGCAGGCGACTCTGGCGACGATCCAGCTCGTCACGCTGGCCTTCGTGCTGGCCGTCGTTCTCGGCGTTGCGCTCGGCATCATCACGGCGCTGCGTGCCTTCAGCGGCTTCGACTACTCGATCACGCTCGTGAGCTTCTTCCTGTTCTCGTTGCCGTCGTTCCTCATCGCGGTGCTGCTGAAGAGCTTCATCGCGCTGGGCTACAACAACTTCCTCGCGGATCCCACGCTGTCGCCTCTCGCACTTGCCGTCTGGGGCATCGTGGTCGGCCTCGTCGTGCAGCTCGTTGCCGGCGGCAACTTCCGGAAGCGCGTGATCACCTTCCTCATCGCAGGCGCGGTGACCGCGCTCATCCTGTGGTACATGTCGGTGACCCAGTGGTTCATCAAGCCGTCCTTGGGGCCAGTGGTCGTGATCATCTTCTGTGCGGCGATCGCCTACGGAGTCGTCGCGCTCCTGGCGGGCACCCGCAACCGCAAGGCGTGGATCACCGGCGGCATCACAGCGGCGATCGCGATCGCCTGTTACTTCGGGCTGCAGTGGCTGCTGAACATGTCGAGCTTCGGCACCCTGATCATCCTCGCCGTCGTGGCGATCGGAGTCGGCCTGCTCGTCGGATTCTTCGTCGGCGGTTACGACCGTGGCCTGATGATGCGCATCGGCGCGCTGACGGCGTTCCTCACCTCGGGCGTCGTCGTGCTCGATCGTCTGATGCGGTCGTGGCCCGCGTACATGGATCTCACCAACGACCGGCCGCTGGCCACCGTGGGCGCTGGCACACCTGGCCTGAACGGCGACGTGTGGATCACCGGTCTCGACACGTTCACGCACTTCCTGCTGCCGACCATGAGCCTGCTCCTGATCAGCTTCGCCGGCTACACGCGCTACTCGCGGTCCGGGATGCTCGAGGTGCTGAACCAGGACTACGTGCGAACCGCGCGGGCGAAGGGTCTGCCGGAACGGACGGTGATCGTGCGCCACGCGTTCCGCAACATGCTGATCCCCATCACGACGCTCGTCGCCACCGACATGGGAGCGCTGCTGGGCGGCGCCGTGATCACGGAGTACATCTTCAGCATCAGCGGCATGGGGCAGCTCTTCATCGCCGGCCTGTTCCGAACAGACGTGAATCCGATCATGGGCTACTTCATCGTGGTCGCCATCACCGCCATCACGTTCAACTTCCTCGCCGACCTGACGTACTCGGCGCTCGACCCTCGGGTGCGTGTGCGATGACCGGGGCGAGCATTCAGCGGAAGCTCACGAGACTTCTGGCCGCGGAGGTGGCCGCATGAGCACTATTCAGGGAAATCTGCCCGAGCCCGGAGTGAGCGACGGCTTCGAACTGGCCGAGACCGAGAAGACCGAGAAGGGCCAGAGCCAAGGCCGGATCATCTTCCGGCGCTTCCTGAAGAACAAGGTTGCGGTCGCTGCGCTGATCGTCTACGTGGCGGTTCTGGTGTTCTCCATCTCGGCCATCGGTCTCGGACCGATCCACGGATGGTGGCACTACACCTACACGCAGCTCAACCCGCAGGTCAACCAGGGTGCACCCACGCTGCAGCTGTGGCCGTTCAGTCTCGGCGAGCATCCGTTCGGACAGGACCGCATCGGCAAGGACTACTTCGCCCTGACCATGCGCGGCATCCAGAACTCGGTTCTCGTGATGGTCGTGCTCGGTGTCGTCGCCACGGTCATCGGTGTCATCGTCGGCGCCATCGCCGGCTACTTCCGGGGCTGGGTCGACGCGGTGCTGATGCGCATCACCGACATCTTCATCGTGATCCCCGCACTCGTGATCGGCGCCATCGTCGGACGTACGGCGGGTGGTCTGGGCGCTCTGGGCCTCGCAGTGCTCCTCGCCTTCGTCTCCTGGATGGTGATCGCCCGCCTCGTTCGAAGCGAGTTCCTCGCGCTTCGCGAGCGGGAGTTCGTGGAAGCCGCCCGGGTTGCGGGCGCCTCGGATGCGCGCATCATCTTCCGGCACATCCTGCCGAACGCGATCGGCGTCGTCATCGTCGCGTCGACCCTGTTGATCGCCGCGGCCATCCTTCTCGAGACCGCGATCAGCTACCTCGGCTTCGGCATCAAGCCGCCGGACTCGTCACTCGGTCTTCTGATCAGCCAGAACCAGAGCGCGTTCACCACCCGCCCGTGGCTGTTCTGGTGGCCTGCGTTCTTCATCGTGCTGCTCGCGCTCTGCGTGAACTTCGTCGGAGACGGTCTTCGCGAGGCCTTCGACCCGCGTCAGCAGCGCTTCAGCCTGAAGCGCACGCGTGAGCCGGAGCCGACCGAGGAAGAGGCAGCGCAGGCGCAGGCAGCGGTCGCTGCCGCCGAGCCGCCGGTGAGCGGAGGAGCATCGACGGGTTCCGGGGACGGATCACCGGGCAGCGGGACCGGTGCCCGATGACCGTTCTGTCGACCCGGATCGACTCAGAGCACGAACACGAGCACGGTGGCGACCAGCAGGGCGGCCATGACGCCGTTCAGCCACCAGTGCACACGGACGTCGACCGGCGTCGCGTCGGCGATGCCGGCGTCGATGCGTCCGGCGTCGCGCAGACGCGCCCATCGTTCGCGGATGAGGTAGGCCGCCTGGCCCGACTCGCTGGCGATCAGGTCTCCGGGCCGGATGCTGCCGTCTTCGCTGACCGGCGCCATCTCGACACGGCCCCGTTCCTGCTTGCGTGCCGCCATGGCCGCTCCGGTGCGACCGGGAGCCGGAGCCGACCAGACGCTGTAACGGTGTCCAGGGGTGAAGAGCGTGAGCGCGAACTTGGTGTCGATGTGGATGAGCGCCGGCCACGGAACGGTGATCGTGCGGAAGACATTGATCACTTGGATGCCGCCGTCGTCGATCCGGAGGCTCGGACGCCACAGTGCCACCCATGCCAGCAGAGCGACCAGGGCGACCGGAACGATCGCGAAGGGATCGCGCAGGCTGCCGTGGATCCATACGTAGCCCACCAGGACGAAGACGTCCAGGGCCCACACGATGACCGCGAGCACGCGGTTGAATCTCGAAACGAAGACATCACGGTCGACGGCCGCGGAAGAATGCATGGATCCATCGTGGCAGCATCCGCTTACGCTTCCGTGCACGTGCCGCCCGCGACCCGCGCTGCACGACGACTCGCGTCGCGGCCCACCGGCCGTGCACGACTTGGAATACGGCCCACCGGCCGAGAAGGGGCCGCCGTCTGATGGCACCGGAGAACAACACCCCCGTTCTGCAGGTCTCCGACCTCAGTGTCGACTTCGCCGTGGACAACGTCTGGGTTCCCGCGGTCAAGAAGCTCAATTACTCGATCAAGCGCGGCGAGGTCATGGCGCTCGTCGGCGAGTCCGGCTCGGGCAAGAGCGTCAGCTCGATGTCGGTGCTCGACCTGCTCCCGCCGAACAGCCGGGTCAGCGGATCGATCAAGCTGAACGGACGCGAGCTCCGCGGTCTGCCGCCGTCGCAGATGCGCGGCATCCGAGGCAAGGACATCGCGGTCATCTTCCAGGAGCCGATGACCGCCCTGAATCCGGTGCTCACGGTCGGGTTCCAGATCGTGGAGACCCTGCGCATCCACTACGGCATCTCGCCGCACGAGGCAAGGGAGCGAGCGATCGAACTACTGGGGCTCGTCGAGCTGCCCGATCCGCTCAAGGCGTTCAACTCGTATCCGCACCAGCTTTCCGGTGGCCAGCGGCAGCGCGCCATGATCGCCCAGTCGATCGCCTGCGACCCCGGCCTTCTGATTGCCGACGAGCCGACGACGGCGCTCGACGTGACGGTGCAGGCCGAGATCCTCGATCTGATCCGCAACCTGAGCGACAAGCTCGATTCCGCGGTTCTGCTGATCACCCACGACATGGGTGTGGTGGCGGACCTCGCCGACCACGTGGCGGTCATGCGGCGCGGTGAAGTGGTCGAGGCTGGGCCGACGCTGCAGATCTTCCGCGAGCCGAAGCATCCGTACACGATCGCCCTGCTGGATGCTGTCCCGCACCTCGGCCAGGGCGCCGAGGGTCAGGAGATCGACGTCACCGTCGCGTTGGCGGCAGCCGCGCTCGCTGAGGACGACACCCCGACCGGTCTGCTCGAGCAGATCGAGGTGAACGAGCGCGCGCTCGAGGAGGCTCGCGAGGTCGCGGCCGAACTCGACACCCGCGAAAAGGTCCTGGAGTTCAAGAACATCGTCATCGAGTACCCGGGACACGGCCGTGTGAAGGCGTTCCGGGCGATCGACGGGGTCGACCTCACCGTGCACAAGGGCGAGGTGATGGGTTTGGTCGGCGAGTCCGGGTCCGGCAAGACCACGCTCGGCCGTGCCGCCATCGGGCTCCTGCCGGTGACGGCCGGTGAGCTCAACGTCACGGGGGTGAACCTTTCGACGTGGAACCGCAAGCGCGTGCGGCAGGTACACAAGAACGCCGGCATCGTGTTCCAGGACCCCGCTTCGTCGCTGAACCCGCGCATGACGATCGGCCAGTCGATCGGGGAGCCGCTGCTGCTGGCGAAGGGTCTCAAGGGCCGCGCCCTGGAGAAGGAGGTGCAGGGCCTGCTTGACAGCGTGGAACTGCCCACCGCATACCGGTCGCGGTACCCGCATGAGCTCTCCGGCGGGCAGAAGCAGCGCGTGGGCATCGCGCGCGCCATCTCGCTTCACCCCGAGCTGCTCATCGCCGACGAACCGACATCCGCTCTCGATGTCTCCGTCCAGGCGACGGTGCTCGAGCTGATCAAGAACCTGCAGGCCGAGTTCCAGTTCGCCTGCCTGTTCGTCACGCACGACCTCGCCGTCATCGACGTGCTCGCCGACCGCATCGCGGTCATGCACCTCGGCCGTCTCGCCGAGGTGGGGACGCGCGACGAGATCCTGCGGAATCCGCAGGACCCGTACACGCAGCGTCTCATCGCGGCCGTTCCGCTTCCCGACCCGGAAGTGCAGCGGGAGCGGCGCGAACTGCGTGCGCGCATCCTCGCGGCCGGCAGCGACGAGTACGACAACAAGGCGCTTCACCCGGAGGCGGGGGAGTACGCGGAGCCGCAGCAGTACCCTGCAGCCGCGGGATACGGCGGAGGCGGGGAGGAGCCCGAGCCGGACGAGAAGCGTCCCACCGACTGAGCGGATGCCCGGGCGCTCCCTGACGGGGCACTCGGGCATCCTCCGGTAGACTCTCAGGGGCGGGGTTCTCCCGCCCCTTCGTCACGCCCGCCCGCACCGAGTGCGTGAGGCGACGCATCCGACTTCGGCTTGGCCGCTGCGAAAGCGGTCAGGCATCCACTTCATCTCTGCACGCGAGGACTACAGCATGGCCATCCGCACCCGTGACGATCTGCGCAACGTCGCGATCGTCGCCCACGTCGACCATGGCAAGACGACGCTCGTCGACGCCATGCTGAACCAGACCCACTCGTTCGCCGAGCACGCACACGTCGAAGAGCGCGCGATGGACTCCAACGAGCTGGAGCGTGAGAAGGGCATCACGATCCTCGCCAAGAACACGGCGATCTCGTACAACGGCAAGCACGCGAACGGCACGCCGGTGACGATCAACGTGATCGACACGCCCGGCCACGCCGACTTCGGCGGCGAAGTCGAGCGCGGCCTCTCCATGGTCGACGGTGTGGTGCTGCTGGTGGATGCCAGCGAAGGGCCGCTGCCGCAGACCCGCTTCGTGCTGCGGAAGGCTCTGGAGGCGAAGCTGCCGGTCATCCTCGCGGTGAACAAGACGGACCGGCCGGATGCCCGCATCACCGAGGTCGTGCACGAGAGTCAGGACCTGCTGCTCGGCCTCGCGTCCGACCTCTCCGACGACGTGCCAGACCTCGACCTGGACGCGATCCTCGATGTGCCGGTCGTGTACGCATCGGGCAAGGCGGGCCGGGCATCCGCAGCCGAGCCCGCGAACGGCGAGCTGCCGGACAGCCCCGACCTGGAGCCGCTGTTCGACGCGATCCTCACGCACATCCCGGCGCCGACGTACGACGACGAGGCTCCACTGCAGGCGCACGTCACGAACCTGGATGCGTCTCCGTTCCTCGGTCGTCTCGCCCTGCTGCGCGTGTTCAACGGCACCATCAGGAAGGGTCAGACGGTCGCCTGGGTGCGCCACGACGGCGACGTGCACAGTGTGCGCGTAACCGAGCTGCTGATGACGAAGGCGCTGGACCGCTACCCGGCCGAGAGCGCCGGTCCCGGCGACATCGTCGCCGTCGCCGGCTTCGCCGACATCATGATCGGCGACACGCTCGCCGACCCCGATGACGTGCGGCCGCTGCCGGCGATCCACATCGACGAGCCCGCGATCTCGATGACGATCGGCACGAACACCTCCCCCCTGATGGGCAAGGTGAAGGGTCACAAGCTCACCGCTCGCATGGTCAAGGACCGGCTCGATCGGGAACTGATCGGCAACGTCTCCATCAAGGTGCTCGACATCGGGCGCCCGGATGCCTGGGAAGTGCAGGGGCGCGGCGAGCTGGCGCTGGCCATCCTGGTGGAGCAGATGCGCCGTGAGGGCTACGAGCTCACTGTGGGTAAGCCGCAGGTCGTGACGAAGAAGGTGGACGGCAAGACGTTCGAGCCGTACGAGCACCTCACCATCGACGCGCCGGAGGAGCACCTCGG
This sequence comes from Humibacter ginsengisoli, assembly GCF_054780095.1. Lineage (NCBI taxonomy): Bacteria > Bacillati > Actinomycetota > Actinomycetes > Micrococcales > Microbacteriaceae > Humibacter > Humibacter ginsengisoli. The sequence goes on along the minus strand of NZ_BAAGWZ010000006.1, from coordinate 624,856 downwards.
CGCCATCACGCAGTTGCTGGCCGGCCGCAAGGGCCGGATGGAGTCGATGTCGAATCACGGCACCGGCTGGGTGCGCATGGAGTTCATCGTGCCATCGCGCGGCCTCATCGGATTCCGCACCGAGTTCCTCACGCTGACGCGCGGAACGGGCATCGCGAACGCGATCTCGCACGGCTACGACGAGTGGGCAGGACCCATCGTCACCCGCAGCAACGGCTCGATCGTGGCCGACCGGGCCGGCTCGGTGACGGCGTATGCGATCATCCAGCTGCAGGAGCGCATTACGTTCTTCGTGAACCCGACCGATGAGGTGTACGAGGGCATGGTCGTGGGGGAGAACTCCCGCGCCGACGACATGGACGTGAACATCGTCAAGGAGAAGAAGCTCACCAACATGCGTTCCTCCACGGCCGACACGTTCGAGTCCATGACGCCCTCGCGTCAGCTGACGCTCGAGGAGTCGCTCGAGTTCGCCCGCGAAGACGAGTGCGTCGAGGTGACGCCGGAAGCGGTGCGCATCCGCAAGGTCGAGCTGGACCAGCAGACGCGAGGCCGTGCCGCTGCCCGGCTGAAGCGGGAATCGCAGAGCTGAACCGCGAGCCGCCAGGCATTGCCGGCGCCGAGCATCCGTCAACCTTGAGGAATGCTTGGAATCGCGGATGACCTCGCACCGGGCCGCGCTACCTTACCGGTGTCGGCTCTCGCCGGCGTCGAGCACCTGGAGTCAGCATGATCCGCACCCGTCGTGCTCTGGTCGCCGTACCGCTCGCCGTGCTGCTCGCCTTCGGGTCGACCGCGGCGCTGTCGGGATGCAGCGTGCAGAGCATAGTGCGCAACGTGACGCATGGCCACGTCAACCTCGACGGCAAGTCGGTGCCCGCCGACTTTCCGAAGGCGGTGCCGCTGGCGCACGGCGACGTGGTCACTGCGGCCTCTGTCGGCTCGTCCGACGGCAAGATCTGGAACGTCACCATGAAGATCAGCGGCGCGGATCCGCTCGATGCGATCGTCGGTCAGTTCGCGGATGCCGGCTTCCGGCAGGATCTGAACAACCGCACCGACAAGGGCGGGACCGTCTCGTTCACGAAGGATCCGTACTCGGTGCTGGTCGTCATCGCCAAGGACTCCTCGAAATGGGTCGCCAACTATACGGTGACCGAGAAGAAGTAGCCGCCTACGCGAACAGGCTCTCCGCCAGGTAGTGTCCCGGCTCCGGCGCTGGAGGCACAGCGAACACAGCGGATCCGATGTGCGAGATGTACTCGTTGAGGCGGTCGTACGAGCCCAGCTTCTTCTGAAGGGTCACGAAGTTGCCCGGGTTGTTCGTGTAGGCGATGAACATGAGGCCGGCATCCAACTGCCCGAACTGGTTGATGCCGTCGGTGTAGTTGTAGGAGCGCCTCAGGATCTTGACTCCGCCGTTGTTCTCGTGAGCGGCCAGCGCAACGTGCGAGTTCTGCGCGATGACGTGCTGCCCGTTGGCGGTCTCGCCGAAGTCCGGGGTGTCGAACTCCTTCGTGCCGGTGAGCGGGGCGCCATCGGACTTGCTGCGGCCGAAGACGGTCTGCTGGTCGCCGATGCGGTCGGCATCCCAGATCTCGATGTTCATCTGGATCTTACGCGCGACCTGGTAGCTGCCTCCTGACATCCATCCGGCGTCGTCGCCGAGCCAGACGAAGTCGCGGTACTCGTCGTCGGAGCGGATGTTGCGGGTGCCGTCCTTGAAGCCCATCAGGTTGCGAGGGGTGGTCTGGTTTGCGCCGGCTGAGGCTCGGCCGAAGCCCATCACGGTCCACCGGGTGCTCACTGTGCCGCGGCCCATTCGGGCGAGGTCGCGGATGGCGTGGTAAGCAACCTGCGGGTCCTCGGCGCACGCCTGCAGGCTGAGGTCGCCGCCCGTGAGCCCCGCCTGCAGGTTGTCGCTGGGCAGTTCGGGAAGGGGTCCAAGCAGCTTCGGCTTCTTCGCAGTGAGCCCGAAACGGTCGTCGAAGATGCCGGGTCCGAGTCCGAGCGTGACGGTGAGGGCGTTGGGGCTGAGGTCGGCCGCCTCGCCGGTGTCCTGCGGCACGGCGCCCGGACGGGTGGGCTGCACGAGCCCGACCGGCTTGCCCTGCATGAGCTGAGCGATGCCGGCCGACCACCTCGCGAACAGGGACTCGAGATCCGTCGCCGTGCTGCCGGCATCCACGTCGAAGGTCATGTAGACGCAGTGCCGTTGCGGCTCGGTGCGGATGCCCGCCTGGTGCACGCCACCGTAGAACGGGTAGCTCAGCGTCGCATCGACCGCTTCACCCTGATCCTTAGGCGTCAGAGCCTGCGCGGCGAGTGTGCCGCCCACCCCGGCCAGTGCGCCCACGGCGAGGCCGCCGGCGCCCATCGCGAACAGGCCGCGGCGGCTCACGTGCGAGGTGGTCGCGTCGGCGGACGGCGTGGACTCGCCTGGCAGTACGGCGGGATCGGTGGCGGACTCGCGGTCGTCGGTCATTGCGCGGTGGCGACCTTCTCGGCGAGGCGGGAGAGCGGGTCCTGCAGGGCCTGCACCGCCTGGCTGAGCGTGTTCGCGTCGCTCACGCGGAGCTCGGCCGTGTAGGTCTTGTAGCCGCCAACGGCCGACGGGTCGCGGTAGGTGTCGAGCATCGCGTTCACCTTGTCGAACTGCGTCGCGATCTGCGAAGTGAGGCTCGAATCGATCTTCGTGAGCCCGGGCTTCAGATATTCGAATGCCTGCTGCGAGCCCTCGACGTTCGCGGCGAAGTCGGCGAGGTCGGTGTGGCTGTACGCCTCCTCCTCGCCCTTGATCTTCGACGACTGCACCTCTTCGAGGAGTCCCGCTGCGCCGTTGGCGAGATCTTCCGGCTTGTAGCTCAGCGACTTCGCGAGCCCGGCGAGCGTGGTGACGTTGTTCTGCAGTTCGGCGGCGAGCTGTTTGGTGCTGTCGGTGATCGCACCGTTCTGCCACAGGTCTCGCTCGATGGCGTGGAAGCCGTGCCACCCGACGGAGTCATCGAGGTTGGATGCCCGCATGTCGATCAGGTAGTCCAGGTTGCCGGCGTTGTCGTTGGCCTTCGTGCCGGGCAGCACGAACCCGTCGACATCGGACTCGATGCGCTCGTAGAACGGGCGCGCCTTCCCATACGCCTGCTGGGCCGCGGTCACGTCGCCGGAATCGACAGCGGACTTCAGGCTGGCGACACCCTGCACGAGGCCGGCGAGCTGGTCGTCGACGTATCCCGCATAGTCCGTCGCGCCCTGTTTCAGCAGCGTCTGCACGCTCCCCGTCTTCTGTGTCGCTGCCTTGCCCGTGACGGTGAACGCGATGTTCTCGTTCTTGCCGCCCGGGCAGTAGAGCGTGTACTTGCCACCGCCGAGGGTGAGCGTGAAGCTCACCGGCTTCAGGCCCGGTGCGAGGTTCTCCTTCTCGCCGATGATCCGCTGATCGCTCTGCAGCTCGACCTCGGTGATGCCCGTCGCGCTCTCGTTGCGCACGGTGAACGTGATCGGACCGGCCGGCGCCGAGGCGTGGTCCATGCTGCAGGCATCCGCCGATCCGTCGTTCGCCAGCGTGATCTTCACGTGCGACGCACCGGAAGCCGACGGCTTCGCGCCGCTGTCGTCTGCTGCGCACCCGGCGAGTAGGAGCGTGGCGCTCACCACCGCGGCGGCTGTCGCGCCGGCGCGGGCGCGACGACGGCTACTGGGCTGCATTCGTTGTACTCCAGCGGTGTTCAGGACGCCGTCGATCGTGCGACGTCGGTGGGGGTCGTTGCGGGCTTGGTCTGTGGTCCCGCCGGCGCGGCCGACGCGGCGGCGCGGGCATCCGACCCCGAATCGGGGGTCGGGGAGATCGCACGGCGCTCGCGGACGCCCCGCAGGGCCAGTGCGATCGCCGCGATCGCGAGCACGAGCGGGAGCCACAGCTTCCACAGCACTGCCTCGCGAGCGGATGCCTGTGCCGCCGCGATAGCGCCGCTCGAGGCCGCAACGGCCGCCCGCTTCACAGACCACGCACCGTGCCCGTCGTCGACGGCGAACGCCCGCGGGGCCGCGAGCCCGCCGCCCGAGATCGTGACGACCGTGCGTACCTGGCTCGATGCATCCACGAGTCCGGCGTCGAAGGTGTACGCGGTCACGGACGTGGTCGTCGTCCAGGACGCGGAATACGGGCCAGGGGCGCGCACCGGGTCGATGCCGACCGGAATACGACCGCGGTTCAGCTTCACGAGCGCGTCGAGGCCGAGTGAACCGGGGCGATCCGCGGGGTGCGCCGTCGTGGTGGAGGTCCAGGACCGGTTCGCGCCCGCGTGCGAGGCCGGTTCCGGTCCGCTGAGGCTGAAGGTGCCGGGATCGTGTTTCGTGACCACGAGCCGCGCCGAGTTGCCCTGAGGGTGGAAGGACGCGGTGCCGCCGCCCGTGACGGGCACCGCCGTGGGGAGCTCGGGCCGGGATCCCATCGGAACGGCGACGGCGAGCACGATCGCCGCGACGCCGAACACGGCGGCGGAGACGAGCATCGCCCGGGAAGCGGCTCGGCCGATGAGCTTCAACCGCTTCGGCCACAGCGAGTACGCCAACACGGGCACCACGTACAGCAGCCAGCCGAGCACTTCGACGACGCGCGGGTCGGCCGGGATGCCGAGCACGCCGGTGATGAGTGCCGCCTGCACCGATCCGGCGGGAGCGAGCCAGGAGAGGTCGACGGTGGCCTGCTGCCCGAATGAGATCCAGCCCGCCTCGTGCGCCGTGCGCAACGTGGTGACGACGAGACCGGCGGCCACGAAGACCAGGAAGATGCCCGTCACCGTGAAGAACCGCGAGAGATTGAGCCGAACACCACCGGTGTAGAGGCCGATGCCGATCGCGACCGCCGCGGCGATGCCGAGCACGGCCCCGAGGGCCGCCGCTCCGGCGCTGTTGGATGCCTGGAACGTGGCCAGCAGGAACACGGAGGTCTCGAATCCCTCCTTCAGCACCGCGAGGAACGCCATGCCGGCCAGCGCCCACGTCGTGCCTGAGCCCAGTGCCGCTGCCGCCTCCCGCTCCAGCTCCTTCTTCAGGCCGCGGGAGTTCTTCTTCATCCAGACGATCATCGTGGTGACGAAGACGACGGCGATGGCGCCGATGATCGTCTCCATGCCCTCCTGAGCGGCCTGGGGGAGGCTCGCCTCGATCGCCTGCAGGATGAATCCGACCGCGACGCTCAGCGTCAGCGCGGCCACGACACCGAACCACATCGGCTTCAGCGATGCCCCGTTGCGCTTGAGGAATGCGGCAATGATGCCGACGATGAGCGCAGCCTCGAGGCCTTCGCGAAGGCCGATGACCAGGGTTGCGAGCACAGCGGAGCCTTCGGATCAATCGGGTGGGATTTCGGTAAGGCTAACCTTACCTGGATCGACTGTAGGCGCGAAGGGGTCGGGCTGTCCACTCGCCCCTCACTTCTGTGCGCACCGCCCGTAATATGGCGCCATGTTGTTGCGAGCGCTCACGGCCGTGATTCTCGGCATCGTCGGGCTCGTGTTCGGCATGCTCGGCACCGTGGTGCACAGTTCAACGCTGGGCTCGTGGCAGGTACCGTGGGGCATCGTGGTCGCGTTGCTCGCGCTGGCCTGCCTGCTGGCGGGCATCCGTCTCCTGAGCGACGGACGCCTCTACACGGCTTGTGCCGCGCTCGGTGCCCTGGTCGCCATCGCCCTGCTCTCGCAGAGGAGCTTCGGCGGATCCGTTCTCATCACGAACAGCGTGCCGGGTTGGATCTGGATGGCCGGCGCCGTGGTGATCGCGCTGCTCGCTGTCGCATGGCCGGGCGCTCCCAAAGGGAGGCCGGCTACCTGAGCCCCTGCATCGTTGCGTCGCATGTCGGCGACTCGTCGGCGAGGCGCGGCGGCACCCTTAGACTGGCATGGCGCTCAAGAAGCCCGAGAGGAGCCAGTGGACCGTGACCTATGTCATCGCCCTGCCGTGCGTGGACGTCAAAGACAGAGCCTGCGTCGACGAATGCCCGGTGGACTGCATCTATGAGGGCGAGCGCACTCTCTACATCCACCCAGACGAGTGCGTCGACTGCGGTGCCTGCGAGCCGGTCTGCCCGGTCGAGGCGATCTACTACGAAGACGACCTGCCCGAGGTGTGGAGCGACTACTACCGCGCCAACGTGGAGTTCTTCGATGACATCGGATCCCCTGGTGGTGCGGCGAAGGTGGGCGTGATCCCGAAGGATCACCCGCTGGTGGCGGCGCTTCCCCCGCAGAACCACTGAACGCGCGGATCGCGGAAGTGACCCGGCCCGAGCTGCCCGACTACCCCTGGGACCTGGTGGCGCCGTACGCGCAGCGCGCCCGCAGGCATCCCGGCGGCATCGTCGACCTCTCGATCGGATCCCCGGTCGATCCGACTCCGGAGGCCGTGCGGCAGGCGCTGGCCCAGGCGACGGATGCGCACGCCTACCCGCAGACGGCCGGCACCCCGGAACTGCGCGACGCCATCGTGTCGTGGTTTCAGCGGCGCAGGGGCGTGCCGGCACTCACCGGCGCGAGCGTGCTGCCCACGATCGGCTCGAAGGAGCTCGTCGCCCTCCTGCCTGTGCTGCTCGGGCTGGGTCCGGGCGATGTCGTCGTGCACCCGCGCGCCGCATACCCGACGTATGCGATCGGGGCTGCGGTCGTGCAGGCGAGGCCACTGGCATCCGACGAGCCCGCCGAGTGGCCGGAGGACACGCGGCTGGTCTGGCTCAACTCGCCCGGCAACCCTGACGGGCGCGTGCTCGACGAGGACTTCCTGCGTAATGCAGTGGCGAGGGCCCGTGAGCTGGGCGCGGTGATCGCGAACGACGAGTGCTATGCCGAGCTCGGTTGGGAGGGGCGCTGGGCCGGCGAGCCGGTGCCGAGCATCCTCGATCCGCGCGTGGTCGGCCACGACCTTTCCGGTGTGCTGTCCGTCTATTCGCTGAGCAAGCAGTCCAACATGGCCGGATACCGGGCCGCCTTCGTCGCGGGCGATCCTGCGTTGATCGCGCGGCTTCTCACGGTGCGCAAGCACGCCGGACTGATGCTTCCCGCCCCCTTGCAGAGCGCCATGGTCATTGCGCTCGGCGACGACGACGCCGTGCGCGAACAGGTCGACCGCTACCGGCGCAGGCGCGAGGTGCTGAAGCCGGTGCTTGAGGCATCCGGGTTCCGCATCGACCACAGCGAGGCGGGGCTGTACCTGTGGGCGACCGCGGGAGAGGATGCCTGGACCACTATGGGCAGGCTGGCCGAGGTGGGCGTCCTGGCCGGCCCCGGCGTGTTCTACGGCGACTTCTTCCCGCAGCACGTGCGATTCTCGCTCACGGCCACCGACGAGCGGATCGCTGCGGCAGCGGAACGGCTCGCGGCGCTCTGAATCCCTATCAGTTCAGGCATCCGGCCGGCCGATTTTCGGTTTCACTGCACCGAAGCGGGCGGTCATTGGCGGGTACGACAGTGGACCACCTTTGCCCGTAGGCTGTACTGGCACGATCTTTGGCAGTGCTTGTGAGGAGGCTCGAGTGAACGCAGGTGGTCACGACGGAGGGGACGGCGACACGCGAGCCACTCTGACGTACCCGGGCGGTACAGCCGAGTTCCCGATCCTGCCCAGCGTCGACGGAGCCTCGAGCATCGACATCTCGACGCTCGCTAAGCAGACCGGCTTCACCTCGCTCGACTACGGCTTCGTGAACACCGCAGCCACCCGCTCGGAGATCACGTTCATCGACGGCGAGGCGGGCATCCTGCGCTACCGCGGGTATCCGATCGAGCAACTCGCCGCGAACTCCACGTTCCTCGAGGTGGCCTGGCTGCTCATCCACGGCGAACTGCCGACCGCGGACGAACTCGGCGACTTCGACGAGCGCATCCGCCGCCACACCCTCCTGCACGAGGACCTGCGCAGCTTCTTCGGCGCGCTGCCGCACGACGCGCACCCCATGTCGGTGCTTTCCAGCGCCGTCTCAGCGCTCGGCACGTTCTACCAGGACTCGCTCAGCATCAGCGACCCGGAGGCTGTGGAGCTCTCGACCATCCGGCTGCTGGCCAAGCTGCCGGTGATCGCAGCGTACGCGCACAAGAAGAGCCTCGGTCAGGCCTTCCTCTACCCGGACAACTCGCTGAGCTTCGTCGACAACTTCCTGCGGCTCAACTTCGGCACGCTCGCCGAGCCGTATGAGGTCAATCCCACGGTGTCGAAGGCGCTGGAGCGTCTGCTGATCTTGCACGCGGATCACGAGCAGAACGCATCCACCTCGACGGTTCGTCTCGTGGGATCGACCCAGGCGAACCTGTTCGCCTCGATTTCGGCCGGCATCAACGCGCTCTACGGGCCTCTGCACGGCGGCGCGAATGAAGCAGTGCTCGACATGCTTGCGCGAATCCGCGACTCGGGCGAGAGCGTGCACCGCTACGTCGAGCGGGTGAAGAACAAGGAAGACGGCGTGCGCCTGATGGGCTTCGGCCACCGGGTGTACAAGAACTACGATCCGCGCGCCAAGCTCGTCAAGGAGAGCGCGGATGCCGTTCTGCAAGACCTCGGCGTGCACGACCCGCTGCTCGACATCGCGAAGGAGCTCGAGCAGATCGCGCTCGACGACGACTACTTCAGCCAGCGCAAGCTCTATCCCAACGTGGACTTCTACACCGGGGTCATCTACAAGGCGATGGGCTTCCCGACGCGCATGTTCACCGTGCTGTTCGCGATCGGCCGCCTGCCGGGATGGATCGCACACTGGCGAGAGCTGAACACCGACCCGGCCACGAAGATCGGCCGGCCCCAGCAGCTCTACGTCGGCGCGCCGGAGCGGGACTACCCGGCAGAGCGCTGAGCACGCCGCCGGCCGCCGCAGGCATGTCTCACTAATTGCGGCTCGGGCGTGCCTCTAGAGGCAGGTTCTGAGACATGTTCCCGTGATGTGTCTCAGAACCTGTGCCGTGTGCGACCCGAGCCCGCGTCTTCTGAGACATGCCTTCACGAGAGCTTGCCGGTCGCGCCAACGGCATCGGGTCTCAGCCGGTGAGCGGTGCCGCGACAACGGTCGCAGCAGTCCCGCCGCTCCCGCCCGGGCCATCGGCACCCGTCCACAGGAGACGCTTCCCGAAGGTTCTCCACAGTTCGGTCTCCCCGGGACGAACCGAGCGCCGTTCATGTGGCGTAGTGGTTCTGTGAGTCGAGCACAGCCGTTGCCCCCGGAATTGCAGAGTCGTCCGTTCGCCGTCGCTGAGGCGGTGCGCTCAGGGGTGTCGATGTCACGACTGCGAGCGGGGGACCTGATCGCACCGACGCGCGGCGTCCGCGCTGTTCGAGTGGATGCTCCACGACGGCCGGAGAAGGAGACCGCATCTGAGCGAATGGAGCGGCTCCGCAAAGAACTCCTCCGTCGCACCGAACAGGTCGCGCCTGCACTCACCGGCCACCAGTTCGTGAGCCACAACACCGGACTCGCGCTGCTCGGTGTACCACTGCCGTACACGGAAGAAGACGAACGCGCGTTGCACGTCTCGGCACGACGCCCTGCCGCGAAGCCGCGCCGCGAAGGCGTAGTCGGCCACCGGCTGCAAGAGCGACGCCCGGCCAGGTTGAAGGTCCAGGGCGTGCCCATAGAACATCCTGCTCGGCTGTGGCGGCAGGCCGGCTCGCTGTGGCAGCTCGACGACCTCGTCGCCGCCGGCGACTTCCTTGTGCTTCCTCGAAGGAGGCTCGCCACCATCGAGGAACTTCGCCGGGAAGTCGAGTACGCGGGGGATGTCACGGGCGGCGTGCTCACACGGGCACTCGACGAGATCCGCGTGGGCGCCGAGACCGCGGAGGAGACATACCTGAGGCTTCTGCTTACACGCAACGGCTTGCCCCACCCGGAGCTGAATATCGATCTGCGCACTCCCGAGGGTCGGTTTGTTGCGCGGCTCGACCTCGCGTATCCGCGGTACCGCGTTGCCGTCGAGCACGATGGGCGCACGCACGCGTTCGACGAGAACCAGTTCGCGCGTGATGCCGACCGCTGGGATGACATCCGTGCGTTGGGGTGGCGCCACGTGCGCATCCTCAGCCACCATCTGCGACCCGACGAAGGCGTGGCCGTCGCGAAAGTGAGGGAAGCGCTGATCGAGGGAGGTTGGCGTCCCGATTTGCGATGAGCGCGGAACGATATGTCTCAGTTCTTGTTGGTCCCCGCGGCGGATTCCGCAGGATCTGCGACATGCGCGGCGAGTGCGTCTCAGAAAGGGCGGGGATGCCAGGGCGGAGCCGCATCTACTGAGACATGCTCGACGTATTTCATCTCGGATGAGGCTGGGACGGGCAGCGGGGGACCACGCCCGCGGACAACGCGGTAAGACTAAGCGGCAGGCATCAGCGTCAGCGTGTCCTGCGTCGACTTCGCGATGGCATCCGCACTGAACGCCCACGGACGGGTCTTGTTGTGCTGCCAGAGCGGCGTCTGGTCCACGTAGTGCGGGTTGAACGCGTGTCCGGAGTCGCCTGTGAGGTTGATCCAAGTGGAGCGGTCGAAGTCGCTCAGATCGATCACCTGGCGCATCGAGGGCACCCAGTTCACCTGGTAGCCCTGCGAGGCGTCCCAGCCGACGGCATCCACCACCGATGACGCGCCGCCCAGCTTGTACGGTCCCCGGTTGAACAGCCACTCGATCGGTGCGATGCCGGATTCGCCGAAACTCTGATTCGTGACCTCGAGCGTGTGGATGTCTCCCCACTTCCAATCAGACATCTCCGGCCCCATGAGCTTCACGGCCTCGTGGTATGCCTGATCGGCCGCGTACGCGAACATCTCGTCTCGGTCGCCTACGCCGAGGCCGTCGTCGACCCACCATGGGGAGTCCTTGTCTTTGGCGAGGCTGTCGACGACCTGGAACCAGCGGTCGCCGCCCACCGGTGCAGCGCCGGCGGGAAGCTTGCGGGCGAACGCATCGTGCAGCAGGTTGCGCCAGAAGATGTTGAAGTAGGCGGCAGCTGCGCTGTCTTCGTCGTCGCGGTAGTTCCAATGGTCGAGCAGGTCGACGGCCCGCTGGGTTCCGTGGTCGAGCGAGATGCTCTTCAATACGGGGACCAGGGCGGCGGCATTGGCGTCGTAGGTATCCGCGTCGATCTTCGACATGGCGGCCGAGGTGATCTTCGTGCCCGAGGAGATCAGCTTCTCGAGGTGCGCGGTGATGCGGTCGGCGCGGTAGCCGGCATCCCAGTCCTTTGTGAGGTTCACCGGGAAGTCCGGTCCGACCGCGGCGTTGTTCGCCGTGACGATGAACCCTCGCGCCGGGTTGTACACGCTGGGCAACTGATCGAACGGGATGTAGCCGCTCCAGCCGTACGCGCTCGACCACCCCGGGGTGATGGTCGTGCCGTCGCCCTGCTTGCGGATCGGGATCACCCCCGGCGCCTGGTAGCCGATGTTCCCCTTCGTGTCGGCGTAGAGCAGGTTCTGTGCCGGCACGTCGAACTGGCGGGCAGCGTCGCGGAAACCTTGCCAGTCGGTGGCCCTGTCGAGGGTGAAGATGGACTCGGCCGTCGTGCCGGGAGTGAGCGCGGTCCACTGCAGCGACAGCGCATACTTGCCGCCTGGAGCGTCGCCGGCCGGCTTCTCATGGCTCTTCACGATGGTGTCGTAGTCGCCTCCGGACACGATCGGGCCGTGGACGGTGGAGCGCACCGTGATGGTCACCGGCTTGCCGCCGGCGACCTTGATCGTCTCGTCGCGGGTGGTGAACGGCAGCACCTGTCCGTCGTACTCGTAGCCCTTCCCGCTCAGCTTCTCCAGGTACAGGTCTGTGACGTCGGGGCCGAGGTTCGTGAACCCCCAGGCGATGTGGTCGTTGTGCCCGATCACCACGCCGGGCAGCCCCGAGAAGCTGAACCCTGCGACGTCGAACGGGCAGGATGCGCTCACGTGCGCGCAGTGCAGGCCGACCTGATACCAGATGCTCGGCGCGGCAGGTCCAAGGTGGGGGTCGTTCGACAGCAGCGGCTTGCCCGTCGCCGTGTGGGATCCGGCGACGACCCACGAGTTGGATCCGATGTCGTCGCTGTTGATCCCGAGCAGCGCCGGCACCTCGGCGGCGGATGCCCGCACCTGGGACGCGAGCGTCGCGATGTCGTGTGCAGCGGCATCCGCGCTCGTGCCCGATGACCCTGAGCCGAGCAGCGCGGCTGCGGAGGCGGTGGAATCGGTCGGGTCGACCAGCGAGGCGTCGCCCCCGCCGGCATCCGTGATGGTCGGATGCGACGAGTACGGATACTGCGGATGCAGCTGCCCGATCTGGTCGGGAGAGAGCTTCGTCGCCAGCAGCGCGCGGTCGAGCTCGTCTTCGAGGTTGGAGCGCAGGTCCCACGCCATCGCCTTGAGCCACGAGACGGAGTCGACCGGCGTCCACTTCTCGGGCGTGTAGCCCGGTGTCTGCAGTCCCAGCACGGCGTACTCGAGCGAGATGTCGGCGCCCTTGTGGTCTTTCAGATAGGCGTTCACGCCGTCCGCATACGCCTGGTAGTAGGAGAGCGAGGTGGGGTCGAGGTTCTTGACCTCCTGCTCGGCGACGCGCCGCCAGCCGAGCGTGCGGATGAATTCGTCGGTGCCGATCTGGCTCTTGCCGAAGAGCTCGCTGAGGCGCCCTGCCGTGACGTGCCGGCGGAAGTCCATCTCCCAGAATCGGTCCTGTGCGTGCACATAGCCCTCCGCCAGGAACAGGTCGTGCGTGCTGGATGCCGTGATCTGCGGGATGCCCGCGTCGTCGCGTCGCACCTCCACCTGAGCCTTCAGACCGGGGATCGAGATACTGCCGGTGGTCTGCGGGAACGAGCGGGTGACGGTCCAGAAGCCGAGCACGGCGGCGATGACGGCCAGCGTCACGACGATGGCGAGCAGAATGCCCAGAAACCGCCAGAACGGATGCCGGCGGGTCAGGCGCGGTGCATCGGTGCCCACATCACTCCTTCGTGTTGCTCCCCGCGGCCATGCTATCGGGGGCCAGAACGACGGGGCGGAACGGACGCGACCAGCGCGGCCTCGGCTCCCGCGTCACCTCCCGGAATCACGTAGAAGCCGGCCTCGACGCAGCCGCAGCCTCCTGTCGAGCGGGAGCGAGAAGGTCGAGCAGTGGTGCGAGATCGGTGGCATTCAGCGGACGCTCTGTTGCGAGCAGGCGGTACCAGATCACACCGAAGACGACATCGGCGAGCAGATCGGCAGGGAGGTCGCCAGGTGCATCTCCGCGCGCCCGAGCACGATCGAGGAGCCCGATGAGGGCGCTCCGGCGCCGATCCAGGAAACCTTCGCGAAAGCGCACCGCGAAATCCGGGTCGATCTGTGCCTCAGCCATCAGGCTGCGCAGGAGCCCGGCGAGTCCGGGGAACGCCAAGAGTGCGAACGAGTCGCGCAGGAACTGCTCCAGATCACCGCGATACGACCCGGAATCGGCGGTTGAGACACCTAGATCCGCTTTCAGGGCGCCTGCTTCCAGAAGCACGTCGGCCTTGGTCGGCCACCATCGGTAGACCGTCTGCTTGCCCACGCCCGCGCGGGCTGCGATCCCCTCGATCGTCAAGCCGCGATAGCCGACTTCCTGGGTCAAATCGAACGAGGCGGTCAGGATGGCCAACCGGGCCCGTTCGTTACGTTTCGGACCTCGGCGCACTGGCTCGGTCTGCGTCATACAGCCGATGCTAGCAAATACGAGACGCTCCGGTTCGTTTCTCTGTTATCGTAAATGCGAACCGAAACGTCTCGTGAAAGGAATCTCATGCCCACCACCCTCGTCATTGGCGGCAGCTCCGGTATCGGCCTGGCCGCCGCTATCCGCCTCGCGGAACTCGGAGATTCCGTTCACATCGCCGGCCGCCGCGCCCAGACACTCGCGTCGGTGGCGCAGGCGCATCCGGCGTTGCAGCCGCATACCGTCGACGCAGGCGACGCGCAAGCCCTCGGGCACCTGGCTGCCGAGCTCGGCAGCATCGACCGCCTCGTCATCACTCTCAGCGGCAACAAGGGTGCGGGATCGCTTGCCGACCTTGAGCTCGACGTGTTGCGCAGCGCGTTCGATGAGAAGTTCTGGCCCACCGTCGCTGCAATCAAGGCAGCGCTCCCGTACCTTGACCGCTTGGGTTCAGTCACGCTCGTCGGGGCGATCACCGCTCGCGCCGGCCTTCCCGGTACGGCCGGCATCGGTGCGCTCAACGCGGCAGTGGAAGGTCTGGTCGCGCCGCTGGCGGCCGAACTCGCGCCCGTTCGCGTCAATGCTGTCTCGCCCGGCTACGTAGACACCCCGTGGTGGAGTATGGTTCCGGACGCCGATCGCGAAGGGCTGTTTGCTCAGGTCGCTGCAGGCCTTCCTACCAAGCGGATCGCTACCGCAGATGACGTCGCCCAAGCCCTCGTGCTCCTCGCGACCAACCCCAACATCACCGGAACCGTGATCGAGTCTGATGGTGGAGCACATCTGGCCGGCTAGACGTGAAGTCGGCGCACTTGGCCGCGGCCGAGAAGGTTCTCGAGTGGATCCGCTCCCAGAAGGGCAACTCCTGCGAACGCCGCCAACAAGGCGGTCTGGTGAGCGAGGCCCGAATCAGGCGTGCAGTGTCGCGTTGAGACGGATGCCCTCGCCGCGACGCTGCAGCACCTCGACAGCACCGGTCAGAGAGTTGCGGCGGAACAGCAGATTCGGCATTCCCGAGAGCTCAAGCGCCTTGACCGTTTGCGGCCGCCCGGAGGCATCCGGAGAGGATCCAACGAGCACGACCTTGGTTCCGGGCATCACGTAGAGACCTGCTTCTACGATGCAGTCGTCGCCGATCGAGATGCCTACCCCGCTGTTCGCTCCGAGCAGCGAGCGCTCGCCGATCGAGACGCGCTGCGTCCCACCACCGGAGAGCGTGCCCATGATGGAGGCGCCGCCGCCGATGTCGGAGCCCTCGCCCACCACGACGCCCTGCGACACGCGTCCCTCGACCATCGAGGCGCCCATGGTGCCGGCGTTGTAGTTGACGAAGCCCTCGTGCATCACCGTGGTGCCGGGGGAGAGGTGGGCGCCGAGGCGCACACGTGAGGCATCCGCGATCCGCACCCGGTCGGGCACGACGTAGTCGAGGAGGCGGGGGAACTTGTCGATGCCGCCGGCCTGAATGCCCGCGCGCTGCAGCGACGGACGCAGGCGCGCGTAGTCGTCAGGATGCATCGGCCCCGCGCTGGTCCACGCCACGATCGGCAGGTGGGCGAAGAGCCCGTCTAGGTCGATCGTGTTCGGGGCGACCAGAAGGTGGGAGAGCAGGTGCAGCCGCAGGTAGGCATCCGGTGTGCTGCCGATCGGTGCCGCGAGGTCGATCTCGATCGCACGCGCGTCCACGCGTACGTTGCGGCGGGCATCCTCACCGCTCGCCGCCTCGAGCTCCGCCGGAACGATCCACGGCTCCCGTCCAGCGGGCAGACGACCCAGCCGTGGCTGCGGGTACCAGGTGTCGAGCACGGTGCCGTCGCCGGCGACGGTGACCAGGCCGTATCCCCACGCGTGGGTCGGCTCGGCCGAGGAAGCGGCGGGCATGGCGGCATCAGGGGAGGCGGCGGGCATGGCTCTAGATTAGTGGGGTGCCTCTGGACCTCACGGCCGGCCCTGTCGACCTCACCCGCGCCATCTGCGACATCGAATCCGTCTCGGGGAACGAGCAGCAGCTGGCGGATGCCATCGAGCACGCCGTTCGCGCACTCGACCACCTCGAGGTGACCCGCGTCGGCAACAACATCGTCGCCCGCACGCACCTGGGGCGCGATAAGCGGGTCGCCATCGCCGGTCACATCGACACCGTTCCGGTGAACGACAACCTGCCCACCCGGTTCGAAACGCTGGCCGGGGTCGATTACCTGTGGGGACGCGGCACGGTCGACATGAAGGCGGGTGCGGCCGTGCAACTGGCGCTGGCACCGCAGCTGGTGGATCCGCGCTACGACATCACGTGGCTCTGGTACGACAACGAGGAGGTCTCCTCCGATCTGAACGGGCTCCGCCGGCTCTCGGTCGAGCGACCCGACCTGCTCGAGGCCGACTTCGCGATCCTCGGCGAGCCGAGCGGCGGCGAGGTCGAGGGCGGCTGCAACGGGACGCTCCGCGTCGACGTGCGCACCACCGGCCTGCGCGCGCATGCGGCCAGGCCATGGGTGGGTGACAACGCCATCCACAAGGCGGCGCCCATTCTGGAGACCCTCGCCCGCTATACCCCGCGCGAGGTGCACGTGGACGGGCTCGTGTACCGCGAGGCGCTGAACGCCGTGATGATCAGCGGAGGAGTGGCCACGAACGTCATCCCCGACGAATGCGTCGTGCACGTGAACTACCGGTTCGCGCCCAGCAGGTCGGGCGAGGAGGCGGTGCAGATCGTGCGCGACCTGTTCGGTGAGCACCACGTCACGGTGGTCGACCTCGCCGAGGGTGCGAGGCCCGGGCTCGACACGCCGTTCGCCCAGGAGTTCCTCGCCGCGGTAGGAGCGACGGCCAAGCCGAAGTACGGCTGGACCGATGTCGCACGCTTCGCCGCGCTCGGCATCCCCGCCGTCAACTACGGCCCGGGCGACCCGCTGAAGGCGCACGCGGACGACGAGCGGGTGGCGCTGTCGGAGATCGTGGCCTGCGAGCAGGGGCTGCGTCGCTGGCTCACGGCCCAGTGACTTTCGACACGGTGACTTTCGACACAGTGACTTTCGACGCAGTGATTTTCGACACGGTGACGACGCTGTGACGGGCACCGACACCGGTTACCGGGCGACGGGATCGAGAATGCTTCCGATCCGCCTGCGTTATCGCCTCACTCCGTGGTGGGTGAAGGTCATCGTCGCGTACCTGCTCGCGCGGCTGGCGAGCACGGTGATGCTGCTCGTGCTCGCGAGTGTGCAGGGCCCCAACCCGTGGACGGGAGCGCATCCCGGGTACTTCGACTACGCCTCGATCTGGGATGGCCGGTGGTACGACATCGTCGCCGAGGCCGGCTACCCGAAGTCCCTGCCCATCGGGGCCGACGGCACCGTGCAGCAGAACGCGTGGGCGTTCCTGCCCGCCTACCCGTTCCTTGTGCGCGTCGTCATGACCGTCACGTTCCTGCCCTGGTCGCCGGCCGCCGTGCTGGTCTCGCTCGGGTTCGGGCTGGGCGCGGCGCTCGTGTTCTACCGGCTGATGGCCCTGCGCCTGCCGGGCTCGACGAGCCTGTTCGCGACCGTGATCTTCTGCGCGGGCCCCACCTCGCCGCTCTTCCAGCTGGCGTACGCCGAGTCGATGTACCTGTTCTTGCTCGTGCTGGCGCTCTACCTGCTGCTGAAACGCCAGTACTGGTGGATGCTCGCGCCCGTGCTGGTGATGGCTTTCACACGCCCCAGCGGGCTCGCCTTCGCCCTCGCGATGGGCTTCCACGTGGTGTATCGCTGGGTGGTGCGGCGACGCAACGGTTTCGCGGTGCGCGAGCGAGTGGCATCCATCGTCGTGATGGCCGTCGCCGGCGTCTCGGGCATCGCGTGGCCGGCGATCGCGGGCTTGATGACCGGCGTTCCTGATGCCTACACCGCGACCGAGCTGTCGTGGCGCGCCGACTATATCGGCTATGTGCATCTGATGCCCTTCGCCCCGTGGGTGCAGGCGGCGGACTGGTGGTTCGGGCTGTTCCTGCAGACCTCGCCGTGGTTGGGCTACATCACGCTGGTGACGGTGCTCGCACTGTTCGGCATCTGGATGTTCGCCCCGTCGGTGCGCAGGCTCGGCGTCGACCTTCGCTTCTGGTCGCTCTCGTACGCGCTGTACCTGCTCGCGGTGTTCTTTCCGCAGTCGAGCACGTTCCGGCTGCTGGCACCGATGTCGCCGCTGGCCGGCGCGATCGCGCAGCCGAAGAGCAGGACCTACCGCGTCGCGATCGTCGTGCTCTGCCTCGCTCTGCAGTGGGGATGGCTGCTCGTGTGCTGGGGTGTCGACGGTCTCGACTGGTCTCCGCCGTGAGGCGATTTCCCAGCAGTTCATCAGATGTCGGATAATGGAGAGACATCCACGAAAGGGGAGCTACATGGCGGCCATGAAGCCGAGAACCGGAGACGGACCCATGGAGGCTGTGAAGGAGGGGCGGCTCATCATCGTGCGCGTCCCCCTTGAAGGTGGAGGCCGGCTCGTCGTCTCGGTCAATGACGCCGAGGCTCAGGAGCTTCACGACGTGCTCGGCGCGGTCATCTCGGGCAGCTGACGCTACGCGTAACAAAGCACCACACGAACGAGAGCGGATGCCGCAGGGCATCCGCTCTCGTTCGCTTATGACCGGCTTGTGAGGGCCGGTTCGGCTCAGTCGCCGAGCTTGGTGAGCTGCAGCAGCCCGTCGCCCACCGTGCTCAGAGCGCTGACGACGGCGGGTGATGCGGCGATCTCGGTCACGAGGGTACGGAAGCCGGTGGTCACCTCGTCGCGCTGAGCGGGGTCGGCGACCCTGCCCTTCCACAGGGCGTGCGCGACGAGTACCGTGCCGCCGGGGCGCGCCAGGCGCAGCGCGTGCTCGACGTACTCGATGGCGCCGGCCGGATCTGCGTCGACGAACACGATGTCGTACGCGTTCTCGTTCATCCGCGGAAGCACGTCGCGGGCACGGCCGGTAATGAGCCGCACGCGTGCCGGCTGGATGCCCGCCTCGGTGAAGTTGGACCTGGCACTGTGCAGGTGGTCGGGTTCGACGTCGATCGAGGTGAGCGTGGCTGAGGATCCGCCGCGCAGCAGCCAGAGACCGGACACCCCGACCCCGGTGCCCACCTCGAGGATGCTCGTGGCCCTGGATGCCGCGGCGATGACAGCGGACTGCGCACCGATCGCGGGTGCGACGGGCTCGATGCCGAGCTCGAGGGACTGCGCCCTGGCCGCCTGGATCGACTCCGGCTCGGCGACGATGTCGCTCGCGAACTTCCAGCTCTGATCGTGATGAGACACGTGAGGCTCCTTCCTCGGCCTCAAGACTACGGCCACTGCAACGAGGTTCCCCGCCACCGCGCTCGGCCTCGTCTCCGGTTGAGCCCGGCTGCCCGTGCCGGAGGCTCGGCGCGCCGCGCAGTGACGCCTGGAGGGGCACGAGGGAGCGAAACCGGGAGTAAATGGATAACGAGATGCTGATGACGCAGCCGGTGCGCAGCCGCTCGGGTTACTCTTTACGGGTGTTCGGTTTGACCATGGAGAAACTGGTGATCATCGCGGTGATCGCCGTGTTCCTCATCGGGCCGGGCCGGTTGCCGAAGTACGCCGCCATGCTCGGGCAGTGGGCGCGCAATCTGCGAAACATGGCCACCAACGCGACCGAGAAGATGCGCGAGGAACTGGGGCCGGAGTTCGATGACGTCGACTGGCGAAAACTCGATCCCAGGCAGTACGACCCGCGCCGCATCATCCGTGACGCCCTGCTCGACGACGAGCCGGCTCCGACGCTGAGCAGGCCGGCCAAGTCCACCCGATTGGAAGACGGGGCGCTTCCTCCGTTCGACAGCGAAGCCACGTAGCACCTTTTTCGGCGGCTGCTCGTGGTGCTCCACTCGGAGTATCAGGTTCGTGGCCGTGGGTTCAGGGAGCGTCCGGCGAGACCGCGGGGACGCGAAGCGATGCGGTCCGCGACCGTTGCGATCGCGACCGCGGCGGGATCCGCGGGATCCCCGATCACGATGGGCTCTCCGGCATCGCCGCCCCGTCGTAGGGCAACGCTGAGCGGAACGGATGCCAGCAGCGGCACCTCGTGCTCCGTCGCCTCGGACAGCCGGGCGGCTGCCTCCGCGCCCCCGCCTGAGCCGAACAGTTCGAGGACCGTGCCGTCGGGCTGGGGGAGTCCCGCCATGTTCTCGATGACGCCGAACACGTTCTGTCCGGTCTGCCTGGCGACGACGCCACTGCGCACCGCAACGTCGGCCGCGGCGGGCTGCGGCGTCGTCACCACGATCACGTCCGCGCCCGGCAGGAGCTGCCCGACGGAGATGGCGACATCGCCGGTGCCGGGCGGCAGGTCGAGCAGCAGCACGTCGAGGTCGCCGAAGTACACGTCGGTGAGGAACTGCGAGATCGTGCGATGCAGCATCGGGCCACGCCACGCCACGGCCGTCGAGGCGCCCTGCCCCCGCGACGGGTCGAGGAACATGCCGATCGAGATGGTCTTCACGCCGTAGGCAACCGGCGGCAGGATCATGTCGTCGACCCGCGTCGGCTGCTGCGTGGTGCCGTCGTGGACGAGGCCGAGGATGCCCGGAATCGAGAACCCGTACACGTCGGCATCCACAAGCCCCACCCGGAGCCCGTGCTCGGCCAGCGCGACCGCGAGGTTCGCTGTGATGCTCGACTTGCCCACGCCGCCCTTGCCGCTCGTCACCGCGTACACGCGCGTCAGCGAGTCAGGCGTGAACGGGTTGGTTCGGCCGCGGGATCCGCGCAGCCGTTCCGTGAGCGCGGCACGCTCGGCAGGCGTCATGACAGAGACCGTCAGGTCGACAGAGGTCACGCCTGGGGCCGCGGAGACCGCCTCGCGAACGTCGCGTTCTATGGTGTCGGCGGCGGGGCATCCGACGATCGTCAGCTTGATGCCGACGGATGCCCGGCCTGCCG
Organism: Humibacter ginsengisoli; assembly: GCF_054780095.1. NCBI lineage: Bacteria > Bacillati > Actinomycetota > Actinomycetes > Micrococcales > Microbacteriaceae > Humibacter > Humibacter ginsengisoli. Next base: position 604,265 of record NZ_BAAGWZ010000006.1, on the reverse strand, counting down.
CATCCACCGACACGTCATCGACCATGCCCAGCTCGGTGATGGGCCGCCGGATCTCCGGGTCGATGACGCGCGCCAGCGCTGAGCGCACGCCATCGGTGGCCTCAGCCACGCGCGGGCTCGTCGCGCGCCGCGCGCCGCGGCGCCGGAACCCCGGACGTCTCGGCACCCACCGGCTCTCCCGGCTCGTCCTGTGCCTGCTCGTCGCGGCCGCGTTCCAGTTCCTCGAGAAGAGCACGCAGTTCGGCGCGGATGAAGTCCTTCGACGCCATGTCTTTCACGGCGAGACGCAGGGCCACGACCTCGCGTGCCAGGTATTCCGTGTCGGCGAGGTTGCGCTCGGCGCGCTGCCTGTCCTGCTCGATCTGCACCCGGTCGCGGTCGTCCTGCCGGTTCTGCGCCAACAGGATGAGCGGCGCAGCATACGACGCCTGCAGCGAGAGCATCAGGGTCAGCAGGGTGAAGTTCGTCGCCGCCGGATCGAACTGCAACGGCCGCGGCATGGCGATGTTCCACACCAGCCACACCGCCACGAAAACGGTCATCCCGATGATGAACGCCGAGGTGCCCATGGCGCGAGCGAACGCCTCCGAGAACCGCCCGAAGGCGTCGCGTCCACTCTGGCCGCCCCTGCCAGGGCCGCCGAGGCGCAGCATGGGAGATCGAAGCCCCTTCGGGGCATCCAGTCGTGCGACGGCCCGATCAGCGCGTGCCATGGCTCACCCTCTTTCCCGTGTTGCTGCGTGTGCGGACGTTCGCCGCCGAGCGCTGCCCGGCGGGCAGCTCGTCGTCTTCGTCGTGACTTCGCCAGTCGTCGGGCAACAGGAAGTCGAGGATGTCGTCAATGGTCACCACCCCGACGAGCCGGTAGTTGTCGTCGACGACAGGCACCGAGACCAGGTTGTAACTGGCCAGGATGCGGGAGACCTCGGCCGCCGACGTGTTCGCCGTGACCGGTTCCAGAGTCTGGTCGATGATAGTGCCGAGCCGTTCGTGCGGCGGGTAGCGGAGCATCCGCTGGAAGTGCACGAGGCCGAGGAAGCGACCGGTCGGCGGCTCGTACGGTGGCAGCGTGATGCACACCGCGGCTCCGAGTGCCGGGGCGAGCTCCTGCTTGCGGATGAGCGCGAGCCCCTCGGCGACGGTGGCGTCGGCGGAGAGGATGATCGGCTCGGTGGTCATGAGACCGCCGGCGGTGTCCGGTTCGTAGCTGAGCAGCATGCGGACGTCGTCGGCCTCTTCGGGCTCCATCAGCCCGAGCAGGTGCTCGCCGCGGTCGCTCGGCAGCAGCCCGACGAGGTCGGCGGCGTCGTCCGGCTGCATCTGGTCGAGCACGTCGGCGGCCCGGTTGTCGTCGAGGCTGGAGAGGATCTCGAGCTGGTCGCTCTCCGGCATCTCCTCGAGCACGTCGGCGAGACGGTCGTCGGGCAGCTCACCCGCCACCTCCAGCCGTCGCTGCTCGGGAAGGTCGAGGAGCGTGTTCGCCAGGTCGGCAGGCTTCAACTCCGAGTACGTCGCGATCAACTGCTCGGCGGACTGAGGCTCGCCCTTGGCCGGGCGCTCCCGCACGTCGCTCCAGGTGACGAATGCGGTGGCGCCCTTCGCGAAGGGCGACGCGCTCGTCTTCGGCCGCCGCACGAAGAGCTGTGAGATGGACCATTCGGTTGGTGAGGACTGCTCGATCGCGACGTCTTCGATGGTGGCCGGTCCTGAGCCGTCGCGGAAGTCGACGGTGCGGCCGAGGATCTCCGCGATCACCCGCACCTCGCCGCCGCGCTGCTCGAAACGGCGCACGTTGATGAGCCCGGTCGTGATGATCTGACCGGCGCCGATACTGGTCACCCGGCCGATGGAGACGAACACGCGACGTTTACCGGGGATCTCGACGACGAGTCCCACGACGCGCGGCGGATCGCTCTTGCGATAGACCACGAGCACGTCGCGTACCTTGCCCACGCGGTCACCCGCTGGGTCGAAGACCGTGCACCCGGCCAACCGGGCCACGAAGACGCGTGCTGCACTCACATGTAAACCTTAGGCCTAGCTCGCTGAGCCAACTGAGTGCCGCAAGGGGAGCATGAAACAATGGCCGCATGAGCAGCCAAGGCCCGTTGGGCGGGCGTCAGCGTGGGGTGCAGCCGACGGTGCCGCGAGGCGAGGTGGTCGCGACGTTCGAGACGTACCCGGAGGCGCAGGCCGCCGTGGACGTGCTGGCGAGGGCGGACTTCCCTGTCGCGCAGGTCTCCATCGTGGGCAGCGACCTCAAGACCGTGGAGCGGGTCACCGGCAAACTCACGTGGGGCCGGGTCGCTGCGGCGGGCGCCGCATCCGGGGTGTGGCTGGGCATCTTCCTCGGCCTGCTGCTGCTCATCTTCAGCCCGGCGACGAGCTTCGGCGTGCTGTTGGCGGCGCTGCTGCTGGGTGCCGGTTTCGGCATCCTCTTCGGTCTGGTCTCGTATGCGATCACGCGCCGTCGCCGCGACTACACGTCGATGACGCAGGTGCTCGCGACGAGCTACTCGATCATCGTCGACCCCGAGCTGGCGAACCGCGCTCGGAACCTGCTCGGTCCTGGGGGAGTAGGCAGTGGTTCCGGACCAGCCGGTGACAGTGCCGGGCCGACGTTCGCTCCGCCTGGTGAGCATCCATCGGACCCGCCACCCGCGCCGCCCGCAGGGCAGGAGCCCGGCCACGAGGACGACCCGAACGGTGGCAACGCACCGTCGGGGGAGCCGCCGCGCTACGGCGAACGTACCGGCGAGCCGCCACGGTACGGCGAGCGGGCGGGCGAGCCGCCGCACGACGGCCAGCGCTGACCGGCCTGCCTATCGCAACCGCGCGATCCAGGCCTCGACGTCGTCGGCGGTGCGCGGGATGGCGATCGAGAGGTTCTCGGCTCCGGCTTCGGTGACCAGGATGTCGTCTTCGATGCGCACGCCGATGCCGCGGAACTCCTCCGGAACCGTGAGGTCGTCCGGCTGGAAGTACAGACCCGGCTCGATCGTGAACGTCATGCCGGCGCGCACCTCGCCGTCGATGTAGAAGTCCCGTCGTGCTTGCGCGCAGTCGTGAACATCCAGGCCGAGGTGGTGGCTCGTGCCGTGCACCATATAGCGGCGGTGCTGCTGCTGGTCGGTCTGCAGCGCCTCCTCGGCGGTGACCGGAAGCATGCCCCACTCGGCGACGTGACGGGCGATCACCCCCATGGCTGTTGCGTGCACCTCGCGAAAACGGATGCCAGGACGCACGATCGCGAACGCGGCATCCGCTGCCTCGCGCACCGCCTCGTACACCAGCCGCTGCGTCGGCGTGAAGGTGCCGGTGACCGGCAGCGTGCGCGTGATGTCGGCGGTGAACAGGCTGTCGACCTCGACACCGGCATCGATGAGCACCAGGTCGCCGGGACGCACCGGGCCGTTGTTGCGCGTCCAGTGCAGAATGCACGCGTGCGGCCCAGACGCCGCGATCGTGTCGTAGCCGACGGCATTGCCATCCAACCGCGCTCTGGCGTTGAACACTCCCTCGATGATGCGCTCGCCGCGCTCGTGCTCGGCGATGCGGGGGAGTTCGCGCACGATGTCGTCGAAGCCGCTCGCGGTGGCGGCAACGGCCGCGCGCAGTTCGGCGATCTCCCAATCGTTCTTCGTGAGCCTCAGCTCGGAGAGGTCGCGTGCCAGCTCGGCGTCGGCGTCTTCGGCGGAGACGTCGGCGTCGTTAGCGTCCCGCTGCACGAGGCGGAGACCGTCGACCTCGGCGGTGAGCTCGGGATCCGCCTCCCGCACGACCAGCGTCGACTCGTCGAGGGCGTCGAGTACCTCTCGTAGCTCGGCGATGTGCCGCGTCGGCAGCGCGAGATCTCCGGCGACCTGCGCGAGCGATGGGCGCGGCCCGATCCAGAACTCGCCGATCTCGGGGTTGGCGTAGAATTCGTCGGAGTCGCGTCCAGCGCGCTCCCGGAAGTACAGGGTTGCGTCATGGCCGTTCGCGGTGGGCTCGAGTACGAGCACGCTGCCCGGTTCGGCATCCGATCCCCAGCCGGTGAGCTGGGTGAAGGCGGAGTGCGCGCGGAACGGGTAGTCCGTGTCGTTCGAGCGCTGCTTGAGTCGCCCGGCAGGAACGATGAGTCGCTGTCCCGGATGCCTGTCCGAGATCGCCCGCCGGTGTGCGGCCGCCGAGGCGACGGCATCCCGGGGCCCCGGCACCGTCTCGTCCCGGTCCGCCCACCCGGAGCCGATGTACTCGGCGAACGCGGACGACGCGGGCGTCGTCGAGCGATTCTGGGTGGCGCGCGGTTTCGGCGCATCCGTCGCGGAGGATGCCGCGGGTGCTGCCGTCGCCGCGGCTTCGGTCGAGGAGGTGGCGGTGTCGGACATGCGTCCATTCTCTCGCGTGCGCCCGAATGCGCTTTCGTGTGAACGTCCGCGCGCTGTCGCATGGACGTTCGCGCACTTTCGTGTGGAGGTTCGGGCACGCTCGGCGGGTGGTGCGCGGCAATACGATGGTGGGATGGCCGACGACCCACGGGATTTCCGTGCCCCGATCGATCTGCACACGCACTCCAGCGTCTCCGACGGCACCGAGTCGCCCGACGAGCTAGTCCGGGCGGCCGCCGGCGCGGGGCTCGGCACTGTGGCGCTCACCGACCACGACTCGACAGCGGGATGGGCGGATGCCTCGGACGCGGCATCCGACGTCGGCATCACGTTCATTCCCGGCATGGAGCTCTCCACGCGGTATGGCTGGAAGAGCGTGCACATGCTCGCCTACCTCTTCGACCCGTCGGACGAGCCGCTGGCGGCCGAGCTGGAGCGCATCCGCGAGGGACGCAGGAGCCGCGCGGAGACGATGGTCGCCCGACTGGCACTCGACTACGACCTGAGCTGGGACGACGTCATGGCACACACGGCTGCCGGCGCGACGGTGGGGCGGCCGCACATCGCGGACGCGCTGGTGTCCAGGGGTGTTGTGCCCGACCGGTCGGCGGCCTTCGCGACGCTGCTGCACCCGCGCGGCGGCTACTACGAGCCGATCTATGCGCCGACGCCGCTCGACGGCGTGCGGCTGATCCGTGGTGCCGGCGGGGTACCCGTGCTGGCTCATCCTGCCACCAGGGGTCGCGACGGGATCATCCAGGACTTCTACCTGCAACGGCTCATCGATGCGGGGCTCGCGGGCCTCGAGCTGGACCACAGGGGGAACACCGACGACGGCAAGATCGCACTGCGCGACCTCGCTGACCGCTACGGACTCGTACTCACCGGATCCAGCGACTACCACGGTGCGGGCAAGCCGAACCGGCTGGGGGAGTACACCACCTCGCCCGAGGCGCTGGAGCGCATCCTGGCGGAGTCCGCCTACCTGGCCCGCACTGCCTGAGGTGCTCGTCGCGCGGTCAGCGAGAAGTCCGCGGGCTACTGCGCCGCAGGCGCGCCGCCAGCTGGACGGCGGCGACGCCGCCGACGCTGCGGAGCGGCGTTGCCGTCGTGGTGCTGGTGGCCCTGGCCGTCGTGCGTGCCAGTGGCGACCTTCTCGGCGCCTGCCGCGGCATCCGCTGCGACGCTCGGCGAACCGGACGCACTCCTGGTGCGACGGCGGTTGCGCGACCGGCTCGACGAACCGGATGCCTCACCCTCGGCCCCCGACTCGGTCCGTGAACGAGGGCGGTCGCTCTTCACCGGCGGGGTCGGCTTGAGACGGCCCTTGGCTCCCTCCGGGATCCCGAGGTCGCTGTAGAGGTGCGGCGACGACGAGTATGTCTCGGTCGGCTCCGGCTGCCCGAACTCGAGGGCGCGGTTGATCAGTGCCCACTTGTGAAGGTCGTCCCAGTCGACGAACGTGACGGCCGTGCCCTCCCGTCCGGCGCGGCCGGTGCGGCCGACACGGTGCAGGTAGGCCTTCTCGTCTTCCGGGATCGTGTGATTGATCACGTGCGTCACGTCGATGACGTCGATGCCGCGAGCCGCGACATCCGTGGCGATCAGCACGTCGCGTTTGCCCGCGCGGAACGCGTTCATGGCACGTTCGCGCTGCTCCTGGCCCAGGTCGCCGTGCACCGCCGCGGCGTTGAAGCCGCGGTCGTTGAGCTCCTCCACGAGCTTCGCCGCGGCCCGCTTCGTGCGGGTGAAGATGACGGTCTTGCCGCGGCCCTCCGCCTGCAGGATGCGCGCGATCACCTCGTCTTTGTCCAGTGCGTGCGCGCGGTAGACGAGGTGCTTGATGTTCGCCTGCGTGAGGCCCTCGTCGGGGTCGGACGCCCTGATGTGGATCGGGCGCGTCATGAACCGGCGGGCCAGCGCCACGATCGGCGCGGGCATCGTGGCCGAGAACAGCATCGTGTGACGCGTTGCGGGCGTGAGGGAGAAGAGCTTCTCGACGTCGGGCAGGAAGCCGAGGTCGAGCATGCGGTCTGCTTCGTCGAGCACCATCTCGCGCACGTGCGAGAGGTCGAGGAGCCGCTGGCCGGCGAGGTCGAGCAGACGGCCGGGCGTGCCGACCACGATCTGCGCCCCCGCCTTGATCTGTTCGATCTGGCCCTCGTACGCCTTGCCGCCGTAGATCGAAACGATCGTGGTGGAGCGCCCAGAGGCGGCCAACTCGAGGTCTTCGGCCACCTGGATGGCGAGCTCTCGAGTCGGGGCGACGATGAGCGCCTGCACGCCAAGAGCGGGTTCGGGTCCGAGCCGCTGGATGAGCGGGAGCCCGAAGCCGAACGTCTTGCCGGTGCCGGTCTTGGCCTGGCCGATGATGTCTTGGCCGGAGAGCGCCAGCGGAATGGTCTGCTGCTGGATGGGGAACGGTTCGGTGATGCCCTTTGCGGCGAGTGCCTGAACCATGTCGGCATCGATGTTCAGATCGGAGAAAGTCAAGTGTTGTCTGCCTGTCGAAGGTGATGGGGCGGATCGAGGCGATCCGCGTGGCCGCGCCCGCACGGGTCGTCACGTCTTCACTGGGCACGGTGGCCGTCGATCCTGTGCCGACGGCGTGACTAGTCTACTGACGACTGAGCCGAGAGCAGAGCGAGCTCGCTCGCTCTGCCGAGGCGATGGAGTCAGTTGAGCGGCGAAGCCGCGATCACCCGCGACTGAGCCGAGAGCAGAGCTCGCTCGCTCTGCCGAGCCGACGGAGCCAGTCGGAGCGAGAAGCGCGACCAATAGGCCCCTAAACTTGGGTTCCGTGACACCCTGGTTCGCGCGCAGGACGCCGCCCGTCGATGCGCCGAAGCTCAAGCCGCGACGCGAACAGGCGGCGGGCACACGCGTGGACCTGCACGACATCGCCCCCGACCTGCTGCCTTACTTGGGTCAGGTCGCCTACTTGCAGCTGCAGGCCTTCGAGACGCTCTCCGGTGTCGTGCAGAAGGTGCCGTCGCTGACGAGCAAAGAGATGATCTCGCTGGCGGCGGGCGCCGCCCTCAGCAAGCACCAGTCAGTGGTTGCCGAGATCCGGAGGCACGAGGCGGAGCCGGCGGACGTGATGGCACCGTTCGCGCTGGCGATCGACGGGTTCCAGGCGATCACGATCGGCCGCGACTGGCAGGAGACGCTGCTCGCGGTGTACGTGACCGACGGGCTGCTCAGCGACTTCTTCATGCGCCTGGCCCAGGGGCTTCCCGGCGACGTGGGACCACGCGCGGCGAGCCTGCTCGGCGCGCAGGGCAGCACGGAGCAGCTTGCAGGCATCCTGGAACTGGAGATCCAGGCCGATGCCACGCTCGGCTCGCGGCTGGCCATGTGGGGCAGGAGGCTCGTCGGCGACACGCTGCTCGTGGCCCGTTCCGCGCTGAAGCTCTCGGGCAATCAGCGTTCTGATGAGGAGCGCATCGACCCGGTGTTCACGGAGATCATCGGGGCACACACCCGGCGGATGGACGCTTTGGGGCTCACCGCCTGAGGCACGTCACTCCAGCAAGAGCTCGCGCAGCCGCTGCTGCACGTCGGGCCCGAGGCCCAGACCATCCGTGAAATAGCCTTCGATGGTGCCGTACCTCTCGTGCATCTCGGTAAGCGCCGCCTCCAGGTACTCCGGTTCGACACGCAGGATGGGTTTCAGCAGATCAGGCTTGCCTCCGCGAGCGGCGAAGGAGTCGAGCAACGGCTTCATGGCGTGACGCAGGTACTCGTTGCTGAGCAGGTAGTCGTGGAAGACGGACTCCTTCGGAACCCCGAGGAGGCTGAGGAGCGCTGCCGTGGCCCATCCGGTGCGGTCCTTCCCGGTGGTGCAGTGGTACAGGGCGGGAAGGGTGGTCTCCCGCGACAGGTCGAGGAACAGCGTGCGGTAGGACGCGCGGGCGCTCGGCAACGAGACGAGGCCTCGGTAGATCTCCTCGAAGATCGCGGGGATGTCGGTCTTGGACAGCAGCCGACTCGCCTCGTCGGGGTGCGCGAAGACCTCGGGAATGCGCGCTGCCGCGGACCCGGGCGAGTCAGCGAGCACGTCGAGGTCGACCTCGGAGGTCGCGGGAGGCACCCGGTCCGGGTCTTCCCTCCGCTCTGTGGACGTCCGCAGGTCGAAGACCGTGTGCAACCCGAGCTGTGCGAGGAGCTCCAGGTCTGAATCCGTTGCGCGGTCCAGAGCGGTCGACCGGAAGACGAGGCCGAGGCGCACCATCCTGCCGTCCGTCGTTCGGTAGCCGCCGACATCCCTCAGGTTCGGGATTCCTTCGGTGTACAGCTCAGCACCTGGCACCGAGTCTGTGACGTCGTTCCGGTCGCCGGGATCTGCCTCGCTCACGTCAGGCGCCCGCTGAGGAGACGCCCGATCGAGTGAGGCGGTGCAGGCGCCGTTCGTCGCCCCTGGTGCGCAGCGCTCCCAGCAGCAAATCGATACCGACGGTCATGACGGCGGTGGCGATGAGCGTGATCCACCAGATCCAGCCGCCGTTCCACTTCAGGCCCGCCCACGTGAGCGCCACCCAGAGTGCGGCGGCGAACCCCGCGCCGAATGCCGGGACGAGCACGCTGCCGTGCGCGTGCCGGTAGGGGAGGGCGTAGCGGGCGATGAGGCCGATGATGGCGCCGCCCAGCGTGATGAACAGAAGCTCCATTGCTCTAGGAACGTTACGCGACGAAGCCGACCCGGCGGGATTCCTCGCTGCCGATCTGCACGTAGGCGATTCCGGCGGTCGGCACGATGAAGAGGCTGCCGTGCTCGTCGCGCAGTTCGAGCGTGCTCGAGTCGCTGCCGAGAGCCGCGCTGACGGCCGCCTCGACCTCTGCTGCCGACTGGTTCGACTCGAAACTGAGCTCACGCGGAGCGTTGACAATGCCGATGCGAATATCCACCTGGGGTGCCTTCCGACTTGTGTTCGCTGGTTGTCAGTCACACTACGGCAGCAGCGCGATCCGTTCCGCGCGGTTCACTGTCGGCAGAACGCCATCGCCGATCGCGGTCGGCTTGACCCTTGAACAGGCCCTCACTGCGACGAAAGCGAGCCTTCATCGCCGTGGCTCAGTCGCGTGTCGGTGGCGGCTCATAACGTGAATGGCGTGATGCACCAGAACCCGATCGTCGCGAGCGCTGCCGACCTCGACTCGTCGCAGCGAGCGGTCCTCGCGATGGATGCCGGGGCATCCGCCGTCGTCATCGGCGCACCGGGCACCGGAAAGACGACCGCGCTCGTCGAACTGCTCGCCGACCGGGTGCATCGCTGCGGGTTCGCCCCGGAATCCGTGCTCGCTCTCACGTTCGACCGTGCGAGTGCGACGCGTCTGCGCGACCGGCTCGGCCTGCGGGTCGGCGAGGCGGTGAACGGTCCCCTCGCGCGTACCGTGTCGTCGCTCGCTTTCGACATCGTGGCTCAGGCCGCGATCCGAGCCGGTTCCGAGCCGCCTACCCTGCTCACCGGGGCGGAGCAGGACGCCGACGTGGCCGCACTGCTGGCCGGGCACATCGAAGACGCAGCCGGGTCCGCCGGGCCTGTGCCCCAGTGGCCGGAGCATCTGGGCGAGGCGGTGCGCGGTCTGCGCTCCTTCCGCACGGAGCTGCGCGAGCTGATGGCCAGGGCGACCGAGCACGGCGTGACGCCGGAGTGGATGCGTGTGCTCGGCAGGGAGCACGGACACGCAGAGTGGGTGGCCGCGGCCGACTTCATCGACGACTACCTGGCATCCATCGCGCAGGCGCGACCCGACCAGCTCGACTCTGCCGAGCTGGCGCGTTTCGCCGTCGCCGCGCTGGAGCGTGGAGAAGTCAGCGACGCGGTGGCACGGCTGAGGCTCGTGGCCGTCGACGACCTGCAGGAGGCGACGCAACTGGGACTGGCGTTGATCGAGGCGCTGCGCTCGCGGGGTGTCACAGTGGTGGCGTTCGGCGACCCGGATGCCTCCACGAGCGTCTTCCGCGGTGGTTCGGCCGACGTAGTCGGCCGCTTCGCCGCGGGGATGCCCACCCACCTGCTTCGTGTCGCGCACCGGCAGCCACCGGTGTTGCGCGACCTCACGCGGAAGGTCACCGAGCGAGTGGGTACTGCAGGGGTGGTGGGCCATCGTGGCGCCCTTCCGGCCAGGGCTGCTGACGACTCGCTGGATCCGCTCCTCACCATCGAGGCGCCGACGCCCGCGCGAGAGTGGGCGGCCGTGGCGCGCGTGCTGCGGGAACGGCACCTCGTGAACGACGTGCCTTGGTCTCGGATGGCAGTCGTGGTGCGCTCCGGCGCGCTGATCGACGGGGTGGCGAGAGCGCTTGCCGTTGCCGAGGTGCCGGTGCGCACGACGAACGCGGCAACGGCCCTTCGCGACGATCCTGCGGCCAGGGCGCTGCTCGAGATGGTCGACCGCGGTATCGGCCGGTCGGCCCTCGACATCGAGTCGGTGACCTCCATGCTGCTCGGCCCGTTCGGGCGCCTGGATCGACTGGCGGTGCGGCGGCTGCGAGTGGCGCTGCGCACCGAGGAAGTGGCTTCGGGCGGCGTACGCGCCGCCGACGAACTCCTCGTGGAGGCCATGGCCGCGCCCGGTCGCCTCGCCACCATCGACCACCGCATCGCACGTGATGCGGACCGCCTCGCCCGCACGCTGGATGCCGTGCGCAAGGTATCCGCCGCGGGAGCGGGAATCGAAGAGCTGCTGTGGACGGTGTGGGAACGTACCGGACGCGGGGCGCAGTGGAGGCAGGCGGCGTCGGGGACGGGGGTGGCGGCATCCGAGGCGAACCGCAACCTCGACGGGGTGGTCGCACTGTTCACCGCCGCGAAACGATTCGGTGAACGCGAACCGGATTCGCCGGCATCAGTGTTCCTCTCCCGCGTGCTCGACGCCGACGTGCCAGAGGACAGGCTCTCGCCGACCCGCGTCGCCGAGTCGGTGCTCGTGGCGACGCCATCCGGTGTCGTCGGCCAGGAGTTCGACGTGGTGGTCGTCGCCGGACTGCAGGAGGGCGTCTGGCCCGACCTGCGCGTGCGCGGCACGCTGCTGAACACCGACGCCTTGATCAGGGCGGCGTCCGGCGAGCCGGATGCGGTGCTCGACGCCCGCAAGCAGGTCGCCGCCGACGAGCTGCGCATGTTCGCCGTCGCCGTGTCGCGGGCCAGCAGGCAGGTCGTGCTCGCTGCCGCATCCGATGATGACGAGTCGCCGAGCGTGCTGTTCGGCCTCGCGCCGACGGGAACGCCGGGGGTGGATGTCTCGGCTGCCGCGCTCACGTTGCGCGGGCTGACGGGCCGGCTGCGTCGCGAACTCACGCGAGGCGACGCGACGAGAGCCGCACGCGACGAAGCCGCATCCGCGCTGGCCGCGCTGGCTTCGGCGGGTGTGCCGGGCGCCCATCCGTCGCAGTGGCACGGGGTTCTCGAACCATCGAGCACGGCGCCGCTGTTCGATGACGACGAGGTCGTTCCGGTCTCGCCCTCGCGCATCGAAGCGATCGAGGAGTCGCCGCTCGACTGGTTTCTGGACGACATCGCCGGATCGAGCACGAGCACGTCGATGGGCATCGGAACCATCGTGCACTGGGCGATGGAGACAGTGGACGACCCGGCGGTCGACGCGTTGTACGCCGCCGTTCAGTCCCGCTGGAACGAACTCGTGTTCGAGGCACCGTGGATCGCTGCACGCGAGAAGCGCGCCGCTCGGCGGCTCGTGCAGGGCGTCGCGGAGTACCTCGCGGACGCAGAGCGTTCCGGAGCACGACTCGTGGCGGCAGAGACCGGGTTCAGCCTCGATGTCGGCCGTGCTCAGGTGCACGGCAAGATCGACCGGGTCGAGGCCGACCCTTCCGGCGGCATCACGATCGTCGACCTGAAGACCGGCAAACCGGAGACGAACGCAGCGAAGCTGGCTCAGATGCCGCAGCTCGGCGTCTACCAGCTCGCCTACGCCTCCGGGCAGCTAGACGCCCCGTGCGAGCCGTTCGCACCGCATCGCAGCGCTGGAGCGAAGCTGCTCTTCGTGCGCGACGGTGTGCGCGGCAAGGCGTATCGCGAGGGTGCGCAGGCGGCGCTCGACGAGGAGGGACTGGAGACGTTCCGGGAGCGCATTCGCCAGGCCGCTCAGGCGATCGCCGTCGCCGAGTTCGAGGGCAAGGCCGAGCTCGACGAGCACCGTCCCGGTTTCGCGGTGCGTCGGCTGCACCGGGTGGGAGCCGTCTGTGGTGAGTGAGCAGAGCGTGCTGAGTGAGCAGAGCGCGGTGAGTGAGCAGAGCGCGGTGAGTGAGCAGAGCGTGCTGCGTGAGCAGAGCGTGGTGAGTGAGCAGAGCGTGGTGAGTGAGCAGAGCGTGGTGAGTGAGCAGAGCGCGGTGCGTGAGCAGAGCGCGGTGCGTGAGCAGAGCCCGGTGAGTGAGAAGAGTGCAGTGGACGAGTTCGGTGCGCCGGGGCCGCGCAGCGCCGTGACGCAGATCGTGCGTGCGGATGCCATTGCCGACGCCCTGGGCACGCATCGGCCCACCGACCAGCAACGAGCCGTGATCGAGTCTCCGCTCGCGCCGGCACTCGTCGTGGCGGGTGCGGGGAGCGGCAAGACCGAGACCATGGCGTTCCGGGTGCTCTGGCTGCTTGCAAACCGTCTGGTCGAACCCGGCCAGGTGCTCGGCCTGACGTTCACACGCAAGGCAGCGGGGGAGTTGCGCGAACGCATCCGCGACCGAATAGCACGCCTCGCCGCCGCCGGAGTGATCGACGAACCCGACGAGTTCGACCCGCCGGTGGTCTCCACCTACAACTCGTTCGCGAACACCATCTACCGCGACAACGCCCTGCTTCTGGGACGTGAGGGCGACGGCGCGGTGCTGGGCGAGGCATCCGCATGGCAACTCGCGCGAAGCGTCGTGGTCTCCAGTCGCGACGCCAGGCTGCACGACCTCGACCAGTCCGTCGACCAGGTCACCCGTGCGGTGCTGCAGCTCGCCCACGAGCTGGGCGACAACACAGCGGATGCGGATGCCGTCGCCGCCATGGCCAGCGAGTTCGCCCGTCTCGAGGAACTGCCGAACGGCGGATCGGGCTCGTACCAGAAGGAGGTGGTCGAACCCGTGCGCGCCGTCGGGCACCTGCCGCTCCTTCTCGACCTGGCACGAGCGTTCGACGCGGAGAAGCTGCGTCGGGGACTCGTCGAGTACTCGGATCAGGTGGCGTTCGCGCTGCAGATCGTCGAGCGGTCGGCCGACGTGGCACAGGGCATCCGAGAACGGCACAGCGTGGTGCTTCTCGACGAGTATCAGGACACGTCCGTCGTGCAGACCCGGCTTCTGTCCACGCTGTTCGCCGGGCGGCCTGTGATGGCCGTGGGTGACCCGCACCAGTCGATCTATGGCTGGCGTGGAGCAAGTGCCTCGAACCTCGATCAGTTCGCGGCGGCCTTCGGTGAGCGTTCGCAGGAGCGGTCGAGTGCTGGAGCCGACAGCGACGGGGCCGGCCCTGGCGAGTCGGATGCCGGCGAGGTCCGGCGCTATGGACTCAGCACGAGCTGGCGCAATGGCACTCGGATCCTCGACGCGGCCAATCGGCTGGTACAACCCCTGACTGCTCGGTCCCGAGTCGCGGTCGACGCGCTCACGCCGTCGCCGGTGGCGAGCACAAGGGGCATCCGGAGCGTGTTCGCCGGGACCCTGGCCGAGGAGGCGGATGCTGCCGCCGTATGGCTGAAGGAGCGGCTTGCCGAGCCGGTTCTCGACGCAGAGGGCCGCCCGGCGCTCGACCCGCAGGGACGCCGTGCGGTGCCGAGCGCCGCGATGCTGTTCCGCTCCCGCGGGACGCAGGCCGCGTTTACGGCCGCGCTACGCGAGCACGGCGTGAAGTACCACGTGCTCGGCGTGGGCGGGCTGCTCGCCGAGCCGGAGATCGCCGACCTGGTCAGCGCCCTGCGAGTGGTGGACGATCCGACGGCCGGGTCCGAGCTGGTGCGGTTGCTCGCAGGCGCGCGGTGGCGCATCGGCGTGCGCGACCTTCGGGGGCTGCGCGATGCGGCGCGCTGGCTCGCCCAGCACGACTACAAGCAGCAGCGACTGGATGCCGGCGTGCGGGCCGCGATACGGGCCAGCGTGATCGACAGTGAGCAGGCATCCGTCGTCGATGCACTCGACGCGCTTGTTCACGCCCCCGACGGGCACAGCATGCTGCTGGGCATCTCCGAGGTGGGACTGGCGAGGATGCGCGACGCGGGCAAGTTGTTCGCCCGGCTTCGCGCTCGCAGTGGACTCGACCTCCTCGATTTAGTGACGCTGGTCGAGCACGAGCTCGGCCTCGACATCGAGCTAGCTGCTAACGAGTTCCGCACCGGCGGCCGCGGGGCAATGGATGCCTTCTTCGACGCGCTCGCCGACTACCTGGCGGTCAGCGAGACGGCCGGGCTGCCGGGATTCCTGGGCTGGCTCCGTGAGGCCGAGCAACGAGACTCGCTCGCGCCGCGGTCGGAGAAGCCCGAGCCGGGTTGCGTGCAGATCCTCACCATCCACGGCTCGAAGGGACTGGAGTGGGATCATGTCGTCGTTCCGCGGCTGGTCGAGGACGAACTGCCCTCGAAGCCGAACGAGGGCACCAACGCGTGGCTCGGGTTCGGGCGGCTGCCGTGGGAGTTCCGCGGCGATGCCGACGAGTTGCCGTCGTTCGCCTGGCGCGAGGCGATGACTCGCAAGGAGGTCAAGGAGGCCAGGCAGCGATTCAAAGACGAGGTGGGTGAGCACTACGAACGTGAGGAGCGGCGCCTTGCCTACGTGGCCGTCACGCGCGCCAGGCACTCCCTTCTGCTGACCGGATCGTTCTGGTCGACTCAGAAGCAGCCGCGACGCCCGAGCCGCTACCTGACCGAGCTGGCGGACGCCGGGATCGTCGCTCCTCTGCCGGAGGCGTCGGTCTACGACGAGAACCCGCTGGGCGACGGCGCGGAGCCGATCAGGTGGCCGATCGATCCGCTCGGGGGTCGCCGAGCGGCGGTCGAGCGCGCGGCTGAACAGGTGCGCAGCGCGGATCCGCGGCGTCGCGGTCGCTGGAGTCACGACGTCGAGCTGCTGCTGCGGGAACGCGAGCGGATGCTGCGGGCATCCGGCGACGTGGCGGTGCCGACCCGCGTGCCGGCATCCCGCTTCAAGGACTACATCGACGCGCCCGGCGAGGTGGCGGAGGAGCTGCGCCGGCCCATGCCGGAACGGCCGTATCGTGCCACGCGTCTCGGAACACTCTTTCACGCCTGGGTGGAGCGCCGTGCCGGTGTCTCGGGCGGTACCGAGGTGATCGACGCGTTCACCGCGGAGCTCGACGAGGACGCGCTCACATCCTCTGACGCCGACGGCGGGCTCTCCGGCGACCTGGTGGAGCGCGAGCGACTTGCCGCACTGCAGCGCACCTTCGAGCGGTCGCCCTGGGCCGGCCGGCAGCCGGTGGAGGTCGAGCGCGAGATCCATCTTCCGTTCGACGGCCATCTCGTGATCTGCAAGATCGACGCGGTCTACGAGAACGACGGTCGGTACGAGATCGTCGACTGGAAGACAGGCAAACCGCCGAAGGACGACGCCGACCTCGCCAGCAAGCAGCTCCAGTTGGCTCTGTACCGCCTGGCGTTCTCGCGGTGGCGAGGCATCGATCCGGGTCTGGTGGATGCCGCGTTCTACTACGTCGCCGACGACCGGATCATCCGCCCGACGGAACTTGTCGACGAACACGAGCTGCTGCGGCTCTGGCGCGCCAGCACTGGAGCAGAGGCGAGCGGCTTCGTCGCGGCGTGACCGTTACACAACCCGCGGAAACCGGTCAGTCGTCGTCGCGTTCGAACTCGTCCTCCGCCGGCGGACGGTCCTCGGCCACCGGCGGGAGGCCCTGGGAAGCGTCGCCGTGGTCGCGATCGAGCGGCGTGGCATCCAGGAGTGCCTCGACGTCCGTTACGGCCATGATCGGGCCGGTGTGCGGCGCCAGCGGGTCGACGTCGTCGTCGTGAACACGCTCGACGAGGCTGTCGAGCATGGCCACGGCGTCGTCCACGATGAGCTGATCGTGCAGCTCGCGGCCGTGCATGAGCCAGCGCGCCAGCTCGAGCTCGGCGTACAGCGTCGCCCGGAAGAGCAGGTTGCGGTCGGATGCTGCGCCGCGCGCCAGCGAGTACGCCTCGATCGCGCTCTCCGCGGCATCCGCGTTCATGCCGAGCACCCAGTGCAGGTCGCGTGCCGGGTCGCCGACGCGCAGCGCAGACCAGCCGATGAGTCCGACCACGGATTCTTCGCGCACGATGAACGAGTCGATCGTGAGCGCCCCGTTGATCACGGTCGGCTGGAACCGCCACAGTTCCTCGTCGTCGACCGCCTCCTTCCAGCGCTTCGACAGCGCCGCAGGCACGAGGCCCGTCGCTCCGGCCGAGGAGATGAGCGTCTTCGTCGCGGCGAGGCACTCGGAGGCAGTGAGCGCGGGCAGCCCGGCCTCGCTCACGAACGATGTCGGCAGCGTGTGAATGGCTGCGACTGCCCGGCCGATCGAGGCGGCGAGGCCGTCGCCGGGCTGCACGTTCTCGAGCGCGACCTTGTCGCCGGGAAGGAACGTGTAGACGACTGCGCGGGTGCCGCCGATCGGGGTCTGGCCGACATATTCCGGTACGTCGAACGGCAGACGTGCGCGCACCCCGGGCGTGAGCGAGTGCAGCGCGACGAGGTCGGCGCTCTGCTCCGTCTCGGCGTCTTGCGATGCCGGAACCCGGATGATCAGCTCGGTGCCGTCGCGGCTGGTGAGCAGCGCTGACTCGAAATCGCCGTGCAGATCGTAGCTGTAGCTGCGGGTACCGGCGATGTCCAGGTCGGGCACGGCCGACGTGGCCAGCGCGGCTAGAGTGAGGTGGGATCTGGCCATACCGTCAAGGTTAGGCGCCCGCTTGCGCACCGAGGCTGTGCGCCACGCGTTGCAGGCCAGGCCAAGCTGCACAGGCCGCGCCGCTTTCGAGGAGATCACCTATGCCCCGCCCGCTCGGTCCGCTGCCGCTGGCACGATCAGCCGTCGACCGCGATGGTGTCAGCCGCACCCGCGACTCCCTGTTCGACGAACTGCTCGCAGACGAATCCACCAGAGTTCTCCCGCTCTGGAACGGCCGGGTGCTGGCGAAGGATGCCGAAGGTCGCGCCCGCCTCACGCTCTTCCGGGCGGACGAGGTGACGTCGGCGCTCACGCGCGTCTACCTCGGCCGCACCCTCGAAGCCGGGCCAGACGAACCTGCTGGAACCCCGGTCATCCTCTCCGTTCTGACGGATGCCGCCGCCCGCGAACTGCAGGCGGACGAGGGCGCGTGGCGCGGTCTGCGCGAACTCGCCACGACCCTGAGCGACCGGGACGCCGGACTGGTCACCGAGTCCGTCGCCGTCGCGAACTGGCACGCATCCCACACGCACTGCCCGCGCTGCGGCACCCCGACCGTCGTGGAGCACGGCGGATGGATGCGCCGGTGCTTCGTCGACAACAACGAGATCTTCCCGCGCACCGACCCAGCCGTGATCATGCGGGTTCTCGACCAGGACGACCGCATCCTGCTCGGCTCGAACGCGTTGTGGGAGAACAACCGGTGGTCGCTGCTGGCCGGATTCGTCGAGGCGGGGGAGTCGTTCGAAGACGCCGTCGTGCGCGAGGTCGGGGAGGAGTCCGGGGTACTGGTGACCGATCCGCAGTACCTGGGATCGCAGCCGTGGCCGTTCCCGGCATCCGTGATGATCGGCATGGAAGCACGCGCGGTGTCCGGTCACACGGAGCTTCGTCCTGATGGCGAGGAGATTCTCGCGTTGCGCTGGTTCAGCCGCGACGACATCTGGCGGCAGCGTGACGACATCCTGCTGCCAGGCGGTTCGTCGATCGCGCACGCCATCGTGCGGGACTGGTACGGAGGGCCCCTGGACCAGCCTCCTGCGGAGACCGTGTGACCGGCTTCGCCCGATCCGATCCGGCACCGCCGGAACCGGGGTCGCCCCAGGCTCTCCTGGACGGGCTCGACGACGCGCAGCGTGTCGTGGCGGAGGCGCTGCTCGGCCCGGTGTGCGTGCTGGCCGGCGCAGGCACCGGAAAGACGCGGGCGATCACGCACCGCATCGCGTACGGCGTGGCGACGGGCGTCTACGCGCCGAACCGGGTCATGGCGCTCACCTTCACGAGCCGGGCGGCGTCCGAGCTGCGCACCAGGTTGCGGGCGCTCGGGGCATCCGGGGTCGCGGCGCGAACGTTCCACGCGACCGCGCTGAGCCAGTTGAACTACTTCTGGCCGATCGTGGTCGGCGGCGGGTTGCCGCGCGTGCTCGACGGCAAGGCGAGGCTGCTCGGGCAGGCGGCGGAACGCATCCGGTTGCGGGTCGACACCGCCACCCTGCGCGACGTGGCCGCGGAGATCGAGTGGCGCAAGGTCAGCGAGCTGAGCATCGACGACTACGCACGGGCGCAGCGGCCCGCGCCCGGGTCGCTCAGGGCCGAACAGGCGATCGACCTGCAGCGCGCGTACGAAGCGCTGAAGGACGAGCGCAGGCAGCTCGACTTCGAAGACGTTCTGCTCGCCTGCGCCGGCATGATCGAGACCGAGCCGTCGGTGGCGATGCACGTGCACGAGCAGTACCGCTTCTTCGTGGTGGACGAGTATCAGGATGTCTCGCCCCTGCAGCAGCGTCTGCTCGACCTGTGGCTCGGTGACCGATCCGACCTGTGCGTGGTCGGCGACGCGAGCCAGACGATCTACTCGTTCGCCGGTGCGTCCAGTTCGTTCCTGCTCGACTTTCCCCGCCGGTATTCGGATGCCACGCTCGTGCGTCTCGAGCAGAACTATCGCTCCAGCGCACCCATTGTGGAGACCGCCAACCGGTTGATGCGCGGCCGGCCAGGCGCGCTGACGTTGCACGCGATTCGACACGACGGTGCGTCCGGCACGGCGGCGGCGGTTTCGACGGTCTCGACCGGCGGTACCTCGGAACCGAAGGATCCGGCGCCGTCGGTTGCAGGCTACGGCACTGACGCCGAGGAGGCCGCAGCGGTCGCCGCAGAGTTGAGTGCGAGCATCCGTGACGGCGCGAAGCCGCAGAACCTCGCCGTTTTGTACCGCGTGAATGCGCAGGCGGCTCCGTTGGAGGCGGCGCTGACCGACGCCGGCGTCGCGTATCAGATGCGCGGTTCGAAGCGGTTCTTCGATCTGCCCGAAGTTCGTCAGGCGGTGATGACGCTGCGTGCCGCGTCGCTCACGGTGTCGGACGAGCCGCTCTTCCAATCCGTGAGCGACGTTCTTCGTTCCCTGGGCTGGACGCTCGAGGCGCCGCAGGCCGCGGGCAGTGTGCGAGATCGCTGGGAGTCACTCAACGCGCTCATGGGTCTCGTCGACGACGCGCCGGCCGGCACCTCGTTCCGGCAGTTCACCGACGACCTGCTCGCCAGACAGGCGGCGCAGCACGAACCGACCATCGCGGCGGTGACGCTGTGCACTCTGCACGCCGCGAAGGGGCTGGAGTGGGACGACGTGCATCTCGTCGGCCTCGGCGACGGGCTTGTGCCGATCGGCTACGCCCGCACTCCGGAGGCGATCGAGGAGGAGCGCAGGCTGCTCTACGTCGGCATCACGCGCGCGAGGCGCCGGCTGACGCTGAGCTGGGCTGCGAACGCTGCCGGCCCACGAGAGCCGTCACGTTTTCTGGCAGAGCTCGGCATCCGCACAGCGGGTGAGGCGAGTGCGACTCCTCGCTGACACGTCCGTCACGGTGCACATGGATGCTCGTGGCCGCGTGAGAGCGGTCGCCCGCCCGTAACCGGGCATCCACCCACCGTGCTGCCAGCGACGCCGCCTGCGCTGACAAGAGAGCCGGCTCGGGAGGGCGCGGGAGCGCATCGAGCTGTACCGCGATGGCCGGCCAAGCCGGATCCAGGTCGCGTCGCTCCAGTGAGAGGCAGCGCAGGCAGGGGCCATGATCGTGCTCGTGGTCATCGATCGGTGGATCGGCGTACGGCGAGTCGACGAAGGGCCCCACCTGGGCCCCGTCGTCCCCGAAAACGATCGGCAGGTGCGGAATGTCGCGCCGCAGCCAGGGGCCGTGCCGCCATGGCGGGATCACGTACGAGCCGACGATGACCGCCGCGGCTACCCCGACCGGCTCGCCACCCGCTCGATCGGCGGGGACGGCCTGGTGTCCCGCCTCTCGCAGCAACCGCAGCAGTCGCTCCGCGGTCGGTCCGGCGCCGTCGATCGCGATGGAGCGCGGTGGGGCAGCGTCCGGGGCTTCCAGAGCGGATGCGACCGAAGCGAGCAGAGCGTCCACCTGCTGGGCGGCATCGGTCCGTGTACCGCGCGTGGCCTCTACCTCGAGCGCCGAGCGTGGAGCTCCCGTGCGCAGCGCTGCGAGCATTCGCTCCGTCTGCGGTGCAACGTTCGCGAACGTGCACACCACGCGATCCACGCCCAACTGCAGCGTGTGCGGGTCGCGCCACACGAGCGGTATCGCGGGATCGAGGCGAAGGATCATGTGCGCCATCATGCCCAGGCTCGAGGCAGCCCCGATTCTGTTCTCCACAGCCTCGGGTGCCGTGTGTCTCCGGTGGCTGCGAGACTGGCTGGCGTGAGCACCCCTGGTTCGTTCTCGCAGTCGCCCGTGGTCGCGATTTCGCGGAGGCCGGATGCCGGCGACCGAGTCGGGGAATGGCCGCTAACCGTGCCCGCTGTCGCGCAACTCCTCGAGAATGGCCTCGAGCCTTCGCCGGGGGTCACGTTTCTCGTGGGCGAGAACGGGTCGGGGAAGTCGACGATCGTGGAGGGTATCGCGCTCGCGTACGGCTTCTCGCTTGAAGGTGGTTCGGCGTACGCCCAGCACAGCACGCGCGCGACCGAGTCGGCGTTGTCGGACTGGTTGCAGCTGCAGCGCGGTATCGGCTCCGGACGTTGGGGGTTCTTCCTTCGCGCGGAGACGATGCACTCGTTCTACACGTATCTCGAACACCACCCGTCGAACTCCCGCCGCGGGCCCGAGCCCGCCTTCCACGAGATGAGTCACGGCGAGTCGTTCCTCGCCATTCTGGAGACGCGTTTCGATTCGCCCGGGTTCTATTGCCTTGACGAGCCGGAGGCCGCCCTGTCGTTCGGGTCGACGCTCACGCTCGTGGCCACGCTGCACCGAATCGCCGACGAGGGTGGTCAGGTGATCTGTGCAACGCATTCGCCGGTGCTGGCAGCGCTGCCTGGTGCACGCATCCTCGAGCTGGGCGAATGGGGCATGCGCGACGTGACCTGGGAAGACCTTGCGCTGGTGCAGCACTGGCGCTCATATCTCGATTCCCCGCAGCGGTACCTGAGGCACTTGCTCGGCTGAATGGCGTTCCCGGCTGCCTAACGCATCGTCGGTATGTAGTGGAATGAGAGCGCGGCATAGAGTGACAGCGTGCCGACGCCGGGCTCCAAGGGCTCTCGCGTGCTGCGCTTGTCGGCCTGCACACTTGGGGGTCCTTAATGACGCGCAAGACGAAGAAGCCCAGTTCCTCATCGTGGTTCTTCATGACGGGGAGCAACTATGCACCGTCTACATGGCAAGGCTGGGTTCTGATCGCGGTAGCCGTCGTTGTCACCGCGGCGGTCGTGGCGGTCATCGTGGCGCTGTCCGGGAGCCAAGTCTTCCACTGAGCGCACTCGCACGCCGGCGCCGGCTACGCCTTCGTCGATCCTCTTGCAACCACGAACACCTTGGCCCCGGGACGGCAATTCAGCTCCGGCTTGTTAGAAGGGTGGTGGGTCGCTGTCGTATCCGGTGGGTGTTCGTACTCGGATGCCGCCGTCGGGTTTGGGGTCCAACCGGATCATGGTCACGGTCTTCAACCGGTGCAGCCTCGGTTTGAACGGTGCCAGGTTGGCCACATCAGTGGGCCCGCCATGTTGTCGTTCGATCACGTGGTCGACCTCGGCACCGGTGGCGACCCCGACCGGCAGGAACGTGGCGGCGTCCTCATCCAGCCCGAACTTCAACGTCAACCAGGTCCGCTGATCCGGGGTCGGACGATACCGCTTCGTGTCCAGGTCCAAGGTCGCCGGCCGGATGGGGGCCGCCAGCACCTTCCGGAACGAGGGCGCGTCCCGTAACGCTTTCGCAGCGGCACTGGGCGGGATCGGCCCATAGCCCAGAAGCTCCGCGAACCGGCCATCCGCGTCGATCAGCACGAACGGTTGCACCCCGGTCTTCACCGGTGCGACACCCGCCCCGCCGGCGTCACCGTCGCCAGTGGTGCCGCCGCGGGTGGTCGTGCCGCCGATGGTGAGGAGTTGCAAGGCCAGGTCGGCCCGTAACTGGTCCAGGGTGCGCTTCTCACCCGGCAAGGCGTGCAGGCGGCGTGCCTCCGCGGTGAGCCGGGCTTCGGCTTGCGCGATCTGAAGCACCGGCCCGCACACGGACAACCAGCCCATCGCATCCTCGGCCGGTTCCACACACACCCGGCGACGCTGCCGAGCCTCCTGGTGGCGTTGCTCCAGGGTGTCCACACACAGGCGCTCCCGCAACAGCCGGGCCCTGCGCCCCAACACTCCCGGCGTCAACCGTTCCGCGACACCGGCGAGGCGTGCGTCGTACGTGCCCAGCACAGCGTCCGGGAGCCCGGTGGAGGCATCCACGACGGCGCGCACATGCTGCACACTGATCCGACCCGAGGTGAACAGGTCACGCAACTTCGGCAAGGAGGCGATGAGGACATCTGCTTCCCACGCCATGTTCCGCACCGTGTTCTCGCTGACATGCAACCGCTGGGCGAGATCGAACGCGACCGACCGGAGAGCGAAGTCCACCTCATCCGCCCGAGGGTCCCGCTCGCACGCACCCACCGGGACGTAGATCCGTGGGTCCTGCCGCGCGATCTGGAACGCTTCCCGGATCGCGAACAACTGCCGCGCCGCCTCAATATTCACCATCGTCTGCGACGCCACAGCATCATCCAACGCGAACCGGATCACCTCCTCACCCGACACCGTTCTCGCCGAGGACACGAACCCTTCCGCCGAGAAGGATGCGCCGGACCAGTACTGGAACAAGGACCGGTCGGAGTCGTCGACGAGCGAGGACTCGTCGATGACATCCACCCACCACAGCTGGCCCTCCAGCTCGGCGTCCGGCACCTCATCCTCGTTCATGTCTTCGACACTAAGCGAGACCACCGACATTCCGAACCGTCCCCTGACCAGGGAATCTGCCTGTGCACAAACCGGAAGGAAAGGCGCTTGTGGACGGAAAGACGGGGGAGGTAACGAACACGAACCCATTCCCATCGAATCGATCGACACGCTGAACGGTGCGGCCAGGCGGGGAGTTCGTCGGGCATGGCTATGGCGTCGATGCCGTCCGAACTCTCACCCGCTACGGATTTCGTGAAATGGGTCTGCACCGCATCGAGATCGGTGTCATGGCCTTCAACACCCGCGCCCGTGCTGCTTACCGCAAATGCGGATACGTCGAGGAGGGTGTCCGGCGGCAAGCCATCTTCCACGATGGCGAGTACCAGGATCAGGCCATCCTGTCGGCACTCGCCCACGAACGGCTCCGCGTCTGACTCGAGCCTCGACTGCGTCCACGGCCGAGCCAGAGTCCGACGGCCGGAATCAGACGGGCTTCGGCCCCTCGCCGGCGTCATCCGGCTTCTCGTCGTCACCACTCGGCGATCCGCCGCCACTCTGCGACCCATCGACGCTCGGCCGTCCGTCGCCCCCGGCGGGCGCCTCGCCCATGTCCACACCGTTCAGCAGCGCCGCAATGGCCTCGTCCATCTCGTCGTACTCCGGCTCCGCGCCGGAAGCGGATGCCGTGAGCCGCGCGACGAGACGGCTCGGGTCGTCGATGTCCTCGGAGCTCGGAAGCAGATCGGGGTGCGACCACAGGCGGTCCCGCTCGTCGTCACCTGCAGCATCCGTCACCTGCGACCACATCGCCGCCGCCTCGCGCAGCCGGCGGGGACGCAACTCGAGCCCGACGAGCGTCGCGAACGCGGACTCCGCCGGACCTCCCGCAGCGCGCCTGCGTCGCACAGTCTCGGCGACGGCGTCGGACTTCGGCAGACGCGATGTGGCACGTGCCGTAACAACGTCGACCCAGCCCTCGATGAGGGCGAGCAGAGTCTCCAGCCGGGCGAGCGCCGCTTCCTGCGCCTCCGTCCTGGGCGGGATCAGGGCACCGCTCACCATCGCCTCGCGCAGCTCCTCCGGGTTGGACGGATCGAAGCCCTCCGCGAGCTCCTGCATGCGGTCGGCGTCGATGGTGACCCCACGGGCGAACTCGGTGATCGCGGTGATCAGCCGCAACCGCAGCCACTTCGCGTGCCGGAACAGCCTGGCATGCGCCAGTTCGCGCACCGCGAGATAGATCGCCACCTGGTCGGTGGGGATGTCGAGCCCCTCGCCGAACGCGGCGACGTTCTGCGGCAGAAGCGCGGCCGTACCGTCGCCCAGCAGCGGGATGCCCACGTCACCCCCGGACACCACCTCGGCAGACAGCTGCCCGACCACCTGGCCGAGCTGCACGGCGAACAGCGTGCCGCCGACGGCACGTACGATGTGGCTCGCGTTCTGCAGCATGCCGCGCATCTCTTCGGGTGCCTGCTCCTGCATGACGGTCGTGAGGGCATCCGAGATGCTCGTCGCCACCGGCTCGGCCAGCTGCGTCCACACCGGCATGGTGTCTTTCACCCACTGCCGGCGACTCATCAGCACCGGTGTGGTCATCAGCTCGGAGATGCTCGTCACCTCGTCGAGCCAGAGCGCCGCGACGGTGAACGCCTGGTCGAGCGACGCGCGATCCGCAGGCGTCGCCTCCACGGCATCCTTCGAGGCGATCGTCGTGCCCTGCTCGAGCGCGATGTTCCAGTCGATACCGTCGGAGGAGGAGCGCAACGCGCCCTGCAGCTGGCTCATCAGCGCCTGGATGCTTGCAGCATCGCCAGGCAGTCCCGCCGCGCCGGCGAGCTGGCTGGGATCGAACGACGCGTTTCCCGACAGGAACTGCCGCAGCATGTCGCGCAGCTCGTCGTCGGGGTCGTTCCGGTCGTCATCGGACATGCGATGCCTCTTCCCGTCGTCGCCGTGTGTTGCGAATCACCGTCTGAAACAACGCTAGACCGCTGCACAGCAGCCGCAGGTGGGAAATCGCCTACGCTGGGCTGGTCCGCCGTCCGCCCGTCGCGAACAGGAGCCATCCGTGTCGCTGTTCTCCGATGACGCGCAGGCGGAAAGCACCGGAGAGGCAGCGGATGCCGGCGACGAGGCATCCGGCGACGCTCGCGTTTCCCGCTCACGCCGAATCGGCGCCGCGCTCGTGGTCGTGGCGTTCGTGCTGCTTCTCGTGATGGCGCTCTCACCAGCGCCGTACGTGATCGAAGCGCCCGGGCCGGTATTCAACACGCTCGGCGACGACCATCCGGTCGGGCAGACGCCGTCGAACGCTGACGCGAAGAAGCCGCTCATCGTGGTGGACGGGCACAAGACCTACCCGACGAAGGGGTCGCTCGACCTGCTCACGGTCTCCGAGATCGGCGCGCCGGGCCAGCTGCCCAACTGGGGCGAGGTCATCCAGGCGTGGCTCTCGCCGTCACGCGCCGTGATTCCGGTCGGCATCGCGTTCCCGCCCGGCCAGAACGTGCAGCAGCAGAACGCCGAGAACGCGCAGCTGATGACGGACTCGCAGAAGGATGCCGTCGCCGCTGCCCTGAACGAGCTCGGCTACCACTTTTCCCAGCGCATCATGGTGAAACAGGTGGCGAACGGCCCGGCGAAGGGGGTCATCGACGTCGGCGACGAGATCACCGCCGTCAACGGGGCCACAGTGAAAGGCGTGCAGTCGCTGCGCGACCAGCTGGCGAAGAACGGGGCCGGAACGCCGGCGACCATCACGATCGTGCGGGACGGCAAGAAGCAGAACGTCACGGTGACGCCGGAGAAGACCGCCGGCTCCGTCGTGATCGGCATCGGCGCGACCATGGATTACACCTTCCCGTTCGACGTCACGATCCAGCTGAACAACGTCGGCGGACCGAGCGCCGGCCAGATGTTCGCGCTCGGCATCATGGACAAGCTCACACCCGGCTCGCTCAACGGCGGAGCTCACGTCGCCGGCACGGGCACGATCGACAACGAGGGCAACGTAGGGCCGATCGGCGGCATTCGGCAGAAGATGTTCGGCGCCCGCTCGGCGGGGGCGACCGTGTTCCTCGCACCGGCTTCCAACTGCGACGAGGTGACCGGGCACATCCCGGCCGGCCTGCACGTCTACGCGGTCAAGACCCTGAACGACTCGCTCAAGGTGCTGGATGCCGTGCGTACGGGCTCGAGCACCGCGCACCTTCCCACCTGCAAGGCGTCATAGGGGTCGCACCGCGCATCCAGCGCGTTCCCAGGTCACATCCGACCGGCGCGCGGGATGCCCACCCTAGGATGGGTGTTTCAGGGCGCGCGAGCGGGCACACGGCACGCGCATCCTGACGCCCGACAGCGAACCGTGAGGCTCGCGCGCCCCCACCAAGAGGATCATTCGTGACATCCGCAGCAGTAGGCCGCCCCGGTCGACGTCGCCGAGCGGCGATCTGGATCACGCTCGGTATCGTCGCCGTGCTCGTCATCGCGTTCTTCATCTTCACGAGCCTGTACACGGACGTGCTGTGGTTCCAGCAGCTCGGCTACCTCGAGGTGCTCACCACGCAGTGGTTCGCGGGGTGGGCGATGTTCTTCGTCGGCTTCTTCGCCATGGCGATCCCGCTCTGGCTGTGCATGTTCCTCGCCTACCGCCTGCGTCCCGTGTACGCGAAGCTCGACTCCGGCGTCGGGCGCTACCAGCAGGTCGTGGAGCCTCTCCGTCGGGTGGCGACCTACGGCATCCCGATCATCTTCGGCCTCTTCGCCGGAGCAGCCGCCTCGAGCAGATGGCAGACCGCCGCCCTGTGGCTGAACGGCGTGTCTACGGGCAAAACCGACCCGCAGTTCCATCTCGACGTGTCGTTCTACATGTTCGCGCTGCCGTTCTACCGCAGCGTGCTCGCGTACATGTCGGCCGTCACGATCATCGTGCTGCTGGCGACGATCGCCACCTGCTACCTCTACGGCTCGGTTCGGGTGAACGGCCGCGAGGTGCGCATCTCCCGGGCCGCGAGAGTACAGATCGCCGTGATCGCCGCCTTCTACCTGCTGCTGCAGGCAGTCAGCATCTGGCTCGACCGGTACGCCTCGCTCACGGACTCCACCGTCGGCGGCCGGGTCAACGGCGCCGCGTACACGGACGTGACGGCCACGATTCCCGGCCGGGCCATCCTCGCCGGCATCGCCGCGCTCGTGGCCCTGCTCTTCGTGCTGACCGCGTTCATCGGCAGGTGGCGCTACCCGCTGGTCGGCACGGCGCTGCTCATCGTCTCGGCCATCATCGTCGGGGTCATCTATCCGTGGGGTGTGCAGAAGCTCATCGTCGCGCCGAGCGAGAAGACGATCGAGTCCACGTACATCGCCAGATCGATCAAGTCGACGCAGCAGGCGTTCGGCGTCGACAACGTGAAGGTGAGCACGTACGACGCGAAGACGGATGCCAAGCAGGGCGCGCTGCGCAAGGATGCCGACACCACGGCGAGCATCCGCATCCTCGACCCGTCCGTCGTGTCGGGGGCGTTCGCCCAGTTGCAGCAGTTCCGGCAGTACTACGGGTTCAGTCAGGACCTCGACGTGGATCGCTACACGATCGACGGCAAGGAGCAGGACAGCGTGGTGGCGGTGCGCGAGCTGCACCAGTCCGGCCTGGGCGACTCCGGCAAGTACAACGACACCTTCGTGTACACGCACGGCTATGGCCTCGTCGCCGCGTACGGCAACAAGCGGCAAGCCGACGGACAGCCGGACTTCTTCGAATCCGGCATTCCGACCTCAGGCGCGCTCGGCGAATACCAGCCGCGGGTGTACTTCGGCGAGGACTCGCCGCGGTACTCGATCGTGGGTGCCCCGAAGGGCTCGAAACCGGTCGAGCTGGACTACCCGGCCGGCTCGGGCAGCGAGCAGGCGACGTACACCACGTACTCCGGCAACGGCGGCCCGAAGCTCGACAACCTCTTCACGCGTCTCGCCTACGCGATCAAGTTCCAGGATGAGCAGATCGTGCTGTCGGATGCCGTCAACAACGACTCGCAGATCCTCTACAACCGAGACCCGCTCTCGCGCGTGCGACAGGTGGCGCCGTATCTCACGTTGGACAGCGACCCGTACCCTTCGGTGGTGAACGGCCGCATCGTATGGATCATCGACGGATACACGACCAGCGACCAGTACCCGTACTCTCAGGAGGTCTCGTACGGCGACGCCATCTCCGACTCGCAGAACTCCTCGACCGCCGGGTTCGGCATGGACAACGTGAACTACATCCGCAACTCGGTGAAGGCCACGGTCGACGCGTATTCGGGCAAGGTGACGCTGTACGCGTGGGACGCCTCGGACCCCGTGCTGAAGACGTGGGAGAAGATCTTCCCCGGCACGGTGAAGCCGCTCAGCGACATGAGCGGTGCTCTGATGAGCCACGTGCGCTACCCGGCCGACCTGTTCAAGGTGCAGCGCGAGATCCTCGCTCAGTACCACGTGACCGATCCCGGGTCGTTCTTCTCGCGCACCGACGCGTGGCAGGTTCCCGACGATCCCTCGAGCTCGGATGCCACGTCGCTGCAGCCGCCGTACTACCTGACGATGCAGATGCCCGGCCAGAAGTCGCCGCAGTTCTCGCTCTACACCACCTACATTCCGCAGTCGACGAGCGCATCGAACCGCAGCATCCTCAAGGGATACCTGGCGGTCGACTCGAACGCCGGGAACAAGCCGGGCACGAAGGCATCCGACTACGGAACGCTGCGACTACTGCGTCTGCCGTCGCAGGACACGATCCCCGGGCCGGGCCAGGTGCAGAACAATTTCGACTCCGATCCGGGAGTGTCCACGGCGTTGAACCTGCTGAGACAGGGGTCGACGAAGGTGATCAACGGCAACCTGCTGACGTTGCCCGTCGGCGGCGGCCTTCTCTATGTCGAACCGGTGTACGTGCAGTCCAGCGGTTCCACGAGCTACCCGCTTCTGCAGAAGGTGCTGGTCTCGTTCGGTGACAAGATCGCGTTCGAGAACACCCTCGACGGCGCGCTCGACGTGCTGTTCGGAGGCGACTCCGGTGCGACGGCCGGCGACACAGGGGCGGGCTCCACGAGCGAGCCGACGACCAGCCCGTCCACCGGCACGGGCGGTTCCGGCGCATCGTCGCAGAACGCCTCAGAGGAGCAGAAGCTACAGGCTGCGCTGACCGACGCGAAGCAGGCACTCGCCGACCGTGACGCCGCGCTCAAGGCGGGCGACTGGACAACATATGGCGCACAGGATGCCCGGCTGCAGAAAGACCTCGCCGACGCGCTCGCCGCACAACAGGCGCTCTCCGGCTCGGGTTCGTCGGGTTCGAGTTCGTCGTCCGGCTCGAAGTAGCGAGACTCGGCGTGGGCGGAGGGGTGTCGTCGGCGGGCAAACGTCGCGTTCTGACGATCCTCGACGACTACCAGGGGATCGCGCTGCGCTCCGCGGACTGGTCATCGCTCCTCGACGTGTTCGACATCGACGTCGTGGAGCGGCATCTCGAGGGGGCAGAGCTGCTGGAGCGCATCCGCTCCAGCGAGGCGATCGTGGCCATGCGAGAACGCACCGCGTTCCCGGCCGAGGTGCTGGAGAGTTTGCCGTCGTTGCGGCTTCTCATCACGACGGGCATGCGCAACGCGTCGATCGATCTGGATGCCGCGAGCCGGGCGGGCATCGTCGTGTGCGGCACGGGGTCGGCGGGCAACGGCGTCGCAGAGCTGACGATCGGCATGATGATCGCATTGATGCGGCACTTCGTGGAGGAGGACGCCGCCGTCCGCTCGGGCGGATGGCAGCACACGATCGGGCCAGGGCTCGCCGGGCGCACGCTGGGTGTGCTCGGGCTCGGACGTCTCGGCGTCCCGGTCGCGCGGCTGGCACAGGCGTTCGGCATGCGTGTGATCGCGTGGAGCCGTTCGCTGACGCAGGGTCGTGCCGCAGAGCACGGTGTGACGGCTGTGACACGCGACGAACTGTTCTCGGTGCCGGACATCCTGACGATCCATCTGCCGCTCACACCGGGAACGCGTGGTCTCGTCGGTGCAGCAGAGCTCGCACTGATGCGTGAGGACGCCTACCTGATCAACACCTCCCGCGGCCCCATCGTCGATGAGGCGGCGCTGCTGGATGCCCTGCGCAACGGCAGCATCGCGGGCGCGGCGCTCGACGTGTACGACCGCGAGCCGATGCCGGCCGACCACCCGTTGCGTTCCGCGCCGAATACGCTGCTGCTCCCACACATCGGCTACGTCTCCACCGACAACTACCGGGCGTTCTACGGCGACGCCGTCGACGACGTTCTGGCGTACCTCGGCGGCACGCCGGTGCGGGTGCTGACGGCCCAGGCCTAGCCGAGCGCACCGCAAGCCAGCACGAGATTCGGAAGACGGCCTAGCGTGGCTGACATGACCGAACCCCTCATCCCAGACTCGCCGTTCGACCTTTCCGGCAGCACCGTGCTCGTCACGGGCGCCCGGCGCGGACTCGGCCGCGCCATCGCCCTCGAGTTCGCCCGCTCAGGCGCCGACGTCGCCATCGGACTGCGCGACGAGACGGACGACGCAGGACTGGCATCCGAGATCGAGGCTCTCGGTCGTCGCGCACTGCCGGTGCGCATGGATGTCACTGACCTCGACGCAGCCAGGACGGCCATCGACCGCACGGTCGACGAGTTCGGCCGGCTTCACACCCTGGTCAACAACGCCGGCGGTGGAATCGTGGCACCGGCCATCGACGTGACGGAGCAGGACTTCGACGGGGTGTGGGCGCTCAACACGAAGTCGACGTACTTCCTGTCGCAGCACGCCGCCCGGCACATGCGAAACGCGGGCGGCGGTGCGATCGTGAACATTGCCTCCCAGGCCGGGCTCGTGGCACTGCCAGGGGAGTCGTCGTACTGCATCGCGAAGGCGGCCGTCGTGCACATGACGCGATGCCACGCGGTCGAGTGGGGCGAATACGGCATCCGGGTGAACGCGCTCGCCCCGACCTTCATCGAGACCGACGGCACCGAGGCGGCACTCTCCGACCCTGCGTTCCGAGCGGACACGGTGGAGCGCATCGCCGGCCTCCATCGCATCGGCACCCCGCGCGAAGTGTCCGGTGCGGCCGTGTTTCTCGCCTCACCGGCCGCATCGCTGATCACGGGTCAGACGCTCGCCGTAGACGGCGGGTGGACCGCACGCTGAGCCCGGGGCCGAGGCGAGTGCTCAGCGCCGCTTGACGCTGCCGGTCAGCTCGGCGACGGCATCCAGTCGCGGCGGACGCAGCACGGCCCACGCGACGGCGATCACGATGAGCGAGACGACGAACACGACGAGGCCGACCCAGGTGTCGTCATCTCGCAGCCCGTACAGGTGGTTGAGGTTGCGCAGCGGCTCGGTGAGCAGAACGAGCGCAACGTGCACCACGGTGAACGCCACGAACCAGATCATCGTCGCGAAATGGATGACCCGGGCCACCGGCAGCGGGAACCGCTTGTCGAACCGCCGCCACCGAACGGAGAGGCCCGGTGCGAGACGGATGCCCGTGAGCACCGCGAGCGGCGCCGCGAGGAACACGGTGACGAAGTAGGTCAGCAGCTGCAGTGCGTTGTAATTCACCCAGCCGTCGGTGTGCGGCCAGTGGAACGAGACGTACTGCAGCGCGGCGGAGACGGCGTTCGGGATCGCATCCCACCTGGTCGGAACGATGCGCACCCACTGCCCCGTGCTGAACAGCAGCACGACGAACAGCAGACCGGTGAGCACCCAGAGGGCGTCCACAGTGAGGTGCCACCACGACGTGAGCGTGATGCGCACCGGCGGGTTGGGCGTGCGGACGAGGCGGTCGTTGTCGCGGATCCAGAACTCGCGCGGCCGGGTGCCTGAGCGCCGGGTGCGCCGCACGGTCCAGCCGGAGAGCACGATGAACAGCAGGAACGCGCCGCTCAGGAAGTGCAGGACCGCCAGCCACAGCGGAAAGCCGACAGGCGCCCACGACGGCAACTCGCTCTGCCCGGGGTACGTACGGATGAAGTCGGCGACGGCCGGAAGCGCCACGAACCAGCGTGCGACGAGCACCACGACCACGGCGCCCACGACGACGAGCGGGATGATCCACGTGAGCGGACGCCACCTGCTGCGCGTTCCGACCGCGGCCTGCTCCTGCGTTGTCATCGGGGTTCACCGTAACTCATGCGAGTGGGAGGCTGCGCCGCGCGGACGTGGCGCGGCCGGCTCACCCGGTGGACTGGTCGTCGGGGCCGGCTCACCCGACCGACACCGCGGCGTTCGAGACGGCGACCTGCTCGTCGCGTGAGACGACCTTGACCCGCTCGCGCTCCACGGGTGACGTGTCGGCCGCGCCGAGTGCGCGCTCGTGGGCATCGAGGGCCAGCCAGCCCTGCCACGTCGTGTACTGGATGCCACGCCCCTCCAGCAGCGCGAGCACGGCGTCCGGGTCGGGCTCGGCTGCCCGGGGCAGATCGTCGAAGTCGCTGACCAGGTGTTCGATCGTCTCCATTGCGTCGCCTTTGGTGTGGCCGATCAGGCCGACCGGGCCGCGCTTGATCCAGCCGGTCGTGTACAGGCCGGGAATCGGGACGCCGTCCTCGCCCAGAACCCGTCCCTCCTCGTTGCGCACGACCCCGTGCTCGACGTCGAACGGCACGTCGGGCACCGGCGACCCGACGTAGCCGACCGCGCGGTAGAGCGCCTGCACGGAGTGGTCGCGGAACTCGCCCGTGCCGACGGCCGCGCCGCCGCGCAGAACCGTGCGCTCGAACCGCACGCCCTCGACCCCATCCGTGCCGAGCACCTGCACCGGCCGGTGCCAGAAGTGCAGGTGCAGCCTGCGCGCGGCATCCGTTCGCGCACGCTCGAGCCAGCCGCGCATGGTGCGCGTCATCACCTTGACCTGGTTCGTGCCCGCCGCCGCGACGACCTCGTCGATGCCCGCGGCGTCGGCGAAGTCCTCCTCGTACACGATCGTGTCGACGCCCGGGATCTCGCCGAGCTCGCGCAGCTCGATGGGCGTGAACCGTACGTGCGCAGGGCCGCGCCGGCCGAACACGTGCACGTCGGTCACGGGCGACGCGGCCAGACCGGCGTACACGTTGGCCGGGATGTCGGTGCGCAGCATGTCCTGTGGCAGCTTCGCGAGCACGCGTGCAACGTCGAGCGCCACATTGCCGTTGCCGATGACAGCGATCTCGCGGGCGTTCAAGGGCCACTCGCGCGGCACATCCGGATGCCCGTCGTACCAGCTCACGACATCCGCCGCACCGAACGATCCGGGCAGGTCGATGTCCGGGATGTCGAGCTCGGCATCGCGGGACGCCCCGGTCGCGATGATGACCGCGTCGTACAGCCGGCGTGCGTCGGCCAGAGTGAGGTCGCGACCGAACGTGACGTTGCCGAGCAGCCTGATGCTGCCGCCGTCGAGCATCTCGTGCAGGGAGTTCACGATGCCCTTGATGCGCGGGTGATCGGGGGCGACGCCGTAGCGGATCAGACCATATGGCGCCGGCAGCGCCTCGAACAGGTCGATCGAGACGTCCAGTCCGGTTCGGCTCAGGATGTCGCCGGCGTAGATGCCGGCCGGTCCGGCGCCGACGATCGCGACGCGTAAGAGGTTGCGCCGAGGGGTGGTGCCGTAGCGAGGATGTGCTGTCGCCGTCTCGTGCAAGGCGGAGGAGGAGTGCCTCACTGGTGGTGAGGCCGACGACGACAACGCAGCAGGAGACGGCGACAGCACACCGCAGTAGGCGCCACCCGTCGGCGGAATCTCTTGGTGCCGGGTCATTGCTGTTGGTTCCTCTCGTACAGGTTCACGACGTCGCCCACCACGGTGACGGCGGGCGGACGGATGTCTGCGATCGCAGCGATCGCCGCGATGGTGCCGAGCGTGCCGGTCGTCACGCGCTGCCGCGGTCCGAAGCCGTCTTCGATCACGGCGACCGGGGTTTCGGGGCGTCGGCCGGCTCGCACCAGGGCGGCCGCGCTTGCGGCGAGACCGCCTACGCCCATCAGCAGCACGACGGTGTGGTTCGATCCGCGGGGGATGTCGGCGATGTCCTCGTGTCCGGTGAGCACCGTGAAGCCGTTCGCGATACCGCGCGCCGTCACGGGAATGCCGACGGCTGCCGGCACGGCGATCGCGCTGGAGACTCCGGGTACGACCTCGACGGGCACCCCGGCCGTGCGGCACGCGGCGACCTCTTCCGGACCTCTGCCGAACACGAACGGGTCGCCGCCCTTCAACCGCACGACGGCCCGGCCGGCGAGGGCGTGCTCGACGATGATGCGGTCGATCTCGTGCTGCGGCACCGGATGATGGCCTGGGTGCTTGCCCACGTCGATCACGAGCACGTCGTCAGCGAGCTCGCCGAGCAGAGAGCGGGGGCCGAGCCGGTCGGCGACGACGACGTCGGCGGCGTGCAGCAGCTCGAGCCCGCGTACGGTGATCAGTCCCGCGTCGCCGGGGCCGCCGCCGATCAGCGCGACACTGCCGATCTCCGCGGTGACCACGGCGGATGCGGCGGACTCGCTCACCGCTCACCACCGCGCGCAAGGCCGCGGGAGCGAGCGAGCCTGCGTTCGATCGGGGCGAAAACGAGCAGTTCGACGACGATGCCGATCGCGAGGATCGACAGGATCGCGACGAAGACCCCCGAGATGTCGGCGAGCTGCCTGCTCTGGTCGAGCAGGGTGCCGAGCCCGAAACCCATGGTGCCGCCGGTCGTGATGATCTCGGCCGCCATGAGCGAGCGCCAGCTGAACGCCCAGCCCTGTTTGAGCCCGCCGAGATACCCGGGCAAGGCGGCCGGGAGCACGATCAGCGCGCCCTGCTGCACACGCCCGGCACCGAGCACGGTTCCGACGCGCCGGAACAGCGGCGGCACCTGGTCGACGCCGTTCAGCAGACCGTTCACGATCGACGGGATCGCCCCCATCAGCACGACGAAGTATGCGGTGGCATCCGTGAGTCCGAACCAGAGGATCGCGGCCGGAACCCACGCGACCGACGGAAGCACCTGCAGCCCGGTGATCAGCGGGCCGAACGCACGTCGCAGCACCCGCACCTCGGCCAGCAGCAGCCCGAACGGTGTCGCGACGGCCGCGGCGACGAGAAACCCGATCACACCGCGCTCGAGGCTCGTGAGCACGGCCTCCTGCAGGCGCCCCGCGGACCACAGCTGGCCGAACGAGCCCACCACGTCTCCGGGGCTCGGCACGATGTCCGGACGCGGATGCGCGAGCGTCACGTACAACTGCCACGCGACGACCAGCACGACGAGGAGCGCGACGGGCAGCAGCACGCTGCCCAGCACGCGGCGCCACGAGCGGCCCGACCCCGTGTTCTCCGCTTGCAGGGAGTCGAGCTCGGACTCGAGGGACCGCAGGTCGGAGTCCAGGGGACCGCCGACGGATGACGGTGCATCGGCGTCGTCTCGATACGCGTCCTTCCGGTCGTCGCGCGCGACGGATCCTGAGCTTGCCGGAAGGCGAGCTGTGGTGACCGGGGCGTCAAGCGGCACGGCGGATCTCCGTTCGGAGGTGGTCGGTGATCTCGATCGCCAGGCGCGAGACCTCCGGCGATTCGATGCGGCGGTCGTCGGCTTCGTCGAAGGCGGACCCGACCTGCCACTGCGCCGCGATGCGTCCGGGCCGTGACGACAGCAGCACGACCCGCTCACCGAGGCGCACGGCCTCGCGCACGTTGTGCGTGACGAAGACGATCGTGCGACCCGTTTCCCGCCAGACCCGCACGAGCTCGTCGTGCAGGAGGTCGCGGGTGATGGCATCCAGGGCGGCGAACGGTTCGTCCATCAGGAGCACGTCGCGATCCTGGGCAAGTGCCCTGGCCAGTGCGACGCGTTGCCGCATGCCTCCGGAGAGCTCGTGCGGCCGTCGGTCCGCGGCGTCTGCCAGGTTCACGAGGTCGAGCAGCTCGAGCGCCCGGGGGCGGCGGCGCGATTTGGGCGTGCCCGCGAGCTTCAGAGCGAGTTCGACGTTGCGGGATGCACTCAGCCAGGGAAACAGCGCAGGCTCCTGGAACATCACGGCGGCGCGGCCGCTGGGCACGTCGACGGTGCCCGAGGTAGGGGCTTCCAGGCCCGCGATGATGTTCAAGAGTGTGGACTTGCCGCATCCGGATGCCCCGACCAGACACGCGAACTCACCCTTCGCGATGGAGAGTGAGACATCGTCCAGCACGACGGGCCCGCGGGCGGCATAGCGTTTCGTCAGCGCCCGGATGTCGACGGCGGCAGTCTCCCGGCCGGCCGCGTAGCCGCGAGGCGGCGTGCCGGCACCCGTGGACACGGCGCTCATTGTCGACCCAGCCCTGCCGCGGAGACCGGCGCAGCCCCGCTCTTCTTCAGCGCCGTGTTCACGGTGCGCAGATCGAAGAGGCCGTTCAGCTTCGCGTTCTTCGCCAGCCCCGCGTCGACGGCATGCTTCAGCTGCAGGGGGAAAGTCGAGGCGAGAGGGTCGACGCTGAACGACACGTTCTTCAGCGCACGCGCGACGACGGCGTCGGGGAGTGCGGATCCGCCGTCCGCAGTCAGCCGGGCGTTGATCGCCTTCACCGACTCTGCGGAGTCGTGGTGGTTCAGCCAGGAGATGGCATCCCGCTCGCCGGCGATCAGGGCGGCGACGGTCTGCGGATGCTGTTGCAAGAAGTCGGTGCGCACCACGAGCACCGTCGTGGGGAACGCGCCGCCCTTCCACTGCGTGTGCTCGTCGACGAGAACGTGAGCACCGGCATCCAGAGCCAGGCGGGACGCCCAGGGCTCCGGCAGCCACGCGCCATCCACCTTGCCCTGCTTGAAGAGCTGCAGGGTCTGGGCGTTGTCCGTCGGGGTGATGGTGATGTCGCCGCCGCCGCTGACCGAGGTCTTCAGGCCGTTCTTCGCCAGGTAGGTGCGCAGAGCGACGTCTTGCGTGTTGCCGAGCTGGGGCGTCGCGAGCGTGGTGCCCTTCAGCTGTGACACGTTGTCGATGCCCTTGCGCACGACGAGCGCGGCACCGCCGTTGGTCGCCCCGGCGACCACCCGGAGCGATGCGCCGCCGCTGGCCGTGAACGAGTTGATCGCGGGAGACGGACCGAGGAAGGCGGCATCGATCGCGCCGGCGCTCAGCGCCTCAATGGTGGCAGGGCCGGCATTGAATCGCTCGGTCTTGAGCGCCACGGAGCCGAGCGACTTGCTGAAAATGCCCTCCTGCACGCCGATCAACGCGGGCGCATGGGTGACGTTGTCGAAGTACCCGAGCCTGAGTTGCCTGGCAGCGCTCGTGGTCGCCGCGGCGTCGGCGGCGGGGGAGGAGCATCCGGATGCCATGATCGCCACGCCGGCGCACATCGCCAGCACGCTCAGGAGTCGGAGGATGGGCTTACGGGTGCGTAACGCCATGGTGGTGCTCCTTTCGTGTCGGCGATTCGTTGCGGATGCAGGTTCAGGCGGCGGCGTCGATGACCGTGCCGGCCGCGAGTGTGGCGCCGTCCTGCGGATGGATGACGACGAACGCTCCGGCCCTGCGGTGCTCGGCGTACGGCTGCAGCGGCAGCGCCGACGCCAGGCGCAGGGTCGCCCGTCCGATGTCGTTGATCTCGAGCCGCTCGGCCGGATGCAGCCCGAGCGTGTCGAGGTCGAACCTGCCCTGCAGTTCCCGCACGAGCGCCTGCACGGTCGCGGTGCCGTATTTCACGAGAACGCGCGCTCCGGGCGTGAGCGGACGCGGGTCGAGCCAGAACAGCGACGCCGTGAGGTCGGACGAGGGGAGCGGATGCGTGCCCTCCCCCACGATCACGTGCCCACGCGCCACGTCGAGGTCGTCCGCCAGCCGCAGCGCGAGCGACTGCGTGGCGAACGCGGTCTCTCTCGCCTCGCCGGCACGGTCTATCGCGGTGACGGTGGTCGTTGCGCCGCCGGGGATCACGGTGACGCGGTCGCCCACCCGTACGGAGCCGGATGCGACCTGGCCGGCATACCCGCGATAGTCCCGGTAGTCATCGGCATCCAGTCCAGGCGCGAGAGCACCCTGCGGACGGATGACCGATTGCACCGGAAATCGGAAGGGCGCCGTCGCGGACTCCACCTCGTCGACGACGCTGAGGGTCTCCAGCAGCTCGAGCAGGGCCGGACCCTCGTACCACGGCGTGTTCGCGGACGGCTCGACGACGTTGTCTCCCTCCAGCGCGGACACCGGGATGACCCGTAGGTCGTCGATGCCGAGTTCGGTCGCGACGGCGATCACCTCCGACTCGACTCCCCGGAAGACCGCCTCCTCGTAGCCGACGAGGTCGACCTTGTTGACGGCCACGACGAGGTGCGGAACGCGCAGCAGCCGCACGACCGACAGGTGGCGGCGGGTCTGCTCGAGAACGCCCTTGCGCACGTCGACCAGCACGACGACCGCGTCCGCTGTGGTCGCTCCGGTGACCATGTTGCGGGTGTACTGCACGTGACCGGGGCAGTCGGCGAGGATGAAGCTGCGCCGGTCGGTCGCGAAGTACCGGTAGGCGACGTCGATCGTGATGCCTTGCTCGCGCTCGGCCCGGAGCCCGTCGGTGAGCAGCGCGAAGTCGAGACGATCGCCGCCGCCGAATCCGCGGGCGGCGCTGGCCCGGGTGAGGGCATCCAGCTGGTCGACGAGGATGGCTTTGCTGTCGTGCAGCAGGCGTCCGACGAGGGTGGACTTGCCGTCATCGACGGACCCGGCCGTGGCGAACCGGAACAGCGTGTTATCGGCCCGCGACAGCACAGCTGTCTCGGCGCTGGGGTCGCGGCGAAGGTTCACTGGACCTTCGCTTTCAGCTCCACCGCGCATCAGAAGTACCCGTCCTTCTTGCGATCTTCCATCCCGGCCTCTGAGATGCGGTCGTCGGCTCGGGTGGCACCGCGCTCGGTGATGGTGGATGCCGCCACCTCGCGCACGACGGCGGCGACGTCGGCGGCATCCGACTCAACGGCTCCCGTGCACGACATGTCGCCAACCGTTCGATAGCGCACCGAGCGTCGTTCGACGTGCTCGTCCGGACGGGGCGGGGAGACCGGGCCGACCGCGCGCCACATCCCGTCGCGCCGGTACACGTCGCGTTCGTGCGCGTAGTACAGAGGCGGCAGCTCGATTCCCTCGCGCTGGATGTATCGCCACACGTCGAGCTCTGCCCAGTTGCTGATCGGGAACGCACGCACATGCTGTCCGGGCGTGTGCCGGCCGTTGTAGAGGTTCCAGAGCTCGGGCCGTTGGTTGCGCGGATCCCACTGGCCGAACTCGTCGCGCAGCGAGATGATGCGTTCCTTTGCCCTGGCCTTGTCCTCGTCTCGCCGTCCGCCGCCGAAGACGGCATCGTGCCTTCCTTCGCGGATGGCGTCGAGCAGGGGCAGCGTCTGCAACGGGTTGCGGGTGCCGTCGGGACGCTCGGACAGGCGTCCGTCGTCGATGTAGTCCTGCACGCGCGCGACGTGCAGCCGTAGCCCGAGTCGTTCGACCGTCGCGTCTCGGAACGCGATCACCTCGGGGAAGTTGTGCCCGGTGTCCACGTGCAGCACGGGGAACGGTATGCGCGCTGGCCAGAACGCCTTTGCCGCCAGGTGCAGCATGACGACGGAGTCCTTGCCGCCGGAGAACAGCATCACCGGCCGCTCGAACTCGGCGACGACCTCGCGGATGATGTGGATCGCCTCGTTCTCGAGCGCGTCCAAGGCGGTGCCTGCACTGCCGGAGCCCGTACGCCCGCCGGCCTCGCCGGGCACGGCAACGCGCGTATCGAAACCCGCCGTCGCGGTCAGCGTCGCGTCGCTCATAGATGTATCCCGCATTCCGTCTTGGCGAGCCCGGCCCAGCGACCGGACCGCGGATCCTCTCCGGGCGCCACCTGCCGCGTGCACGGTTCGCACCCGATCGACGGATACCCGTTGCTCAGCAGCAGGTTCAGCGGCACGGCGTGCTCGGCGGCGTAGTCGAGCAGCTCGTCGAAGCTCCACGCGGCAAGCGGGTTCACTTTGACCAGCCCGTGGCGCTCGTCCCACTGGATCAGCGGGGTCCCGGTGCGGGTGGGTGCCTCATCGCGACGCACCCCGGTGAACCACACCTCGTAGCCGGCCAGCGCCTTCTTCAACGGTGCTACCTTGCGCAGGGCGCAGCAGAGGCCAGGATCGCGGGAGAAGAGCTCGGCGCCGTACTCGGCGTCCTGCTGCGCGACGGTCTGTTCGGGCAGCACATCGACCACGGTGACGTCGAGCGACCGAGCCACCTCGTCGCGCGTGATCCTCGTCTCCAGAAAGTGATAGCCCGTGTCGAGAAACAGCACATCGACACCGGGCAGCTGCTGCGAGACGAGGTGCGGCAGCACGGCATCCGCCATGGAGCAGGCGACGGCTGCAGCACGCACGCCGAAGTTCTCCGCGACCCATGCGACGACCTCGGCGGCGGATGGCTCGACATCCGTTCCCGAACCGACGGCTGCGGCACCGGCCTCTGCCAGCTTCCGCAGCTCCTCCGCCGAGCGGGTGCGGGTTCGCGTTTCGCTCATCGCAGCGCCTCCTCGTCTGCGGCATTCGCCCACTCGGCGAACGTCTGGCCGTCGCTGCGGTCGGCGAGGTACCGGCGCACGAGCCGCTCGACGTAGTCGGGCAGATCGGATGCGATGACCTTGAGCCCGCGCACGGTGCGACCGAGCGCTGCCTCTGCCCGCGTGTGCGAGGCGAGACCCCCGCCGAGGTGCACCTGGAACCCCGGATGCTGCACGCCATGCTCGTCGGTGACGAT
Source organism: Humibacter ginsengisoli (assembly GCF_054780095.1). Taxonomy (NCBI): domain Bacteria; kingdom Bacillati; phylum Actinomycetota; class Actinomycetes; order Micrococcales; family Microbacteriaceae; genus Humibacter; species Humibacter ginsengisoli. The sequence continues at coordinate 563,008 of NZ_BAAGWZ010000006.1, read as the reverse complement.
CTGGCCCTTCAGCCCGATGTCGGCAGCCTGGATGCGCGCGCACGAGTTCGGGCATCCGTTCACGTGAAGGCTGATGGCCTCCGGCAGCTCGACGTCGGCGAGCCGTCGCTCGAGCTCCGCGATCGTGTCGCGCGCCGTGTCCTTCGTGTCGACGATGGCGAGCTTGCAGTACTCCAGCCCGGTGCACGCCATGGTGCTGCGGCGGAACGGACTCGGTCTGCTGGAGAGGCCGAGGGCGTCCAGGTCAGCGACCATGGAGGGAACGAGCTCCTCGGCGATGTCGAGAACGAGCACCTTCTGGAATGCGGTGAACCGCAGGCGCTCGGACCCGTGCCGCTCGACGGCGTCCGCCAGCTGGATGAGCTCCGTGCCAGAGGTACGGCCGACCGTGGTCGCTGCGCCGATGTAGTAACGGCCATCCTTCTGCTTGTGCACGCCGACGTGGTCGCCTGGGCCGGTCGCCCGCCGCGGGGCGGGGCCGTCGGGCAACGAGTAACCGAGGTATTCGGTCTCCAGAACGTGCCGGAACCGTTCAGGTCCCCAGTCGGCGAGCAGGAACTTCAGCCTGGCCTTGTTGCGCAACCGGCGGTATCCGTAGTCCCGGAAGATGCCGGTGACACCCTCCCACACCTCCGGCACCCGCTCCTCGGAGACGAACGCTCCGAGTCGCTCGGCGAATCTCGGAGTCGCAGCGAGCGCCCCGCCGACCCAGAGGTCGAAGCCGGGGCCGAGCTCGGGATGCACGACGCCGACGAACGACACGTCGTTGATCTCGTGGGCGACGTCGAGACTCGGATGCCCGGTGATCGCGGTCTTGTACTTGCGCGGCAGGTTCGAGTACCTGGGGTCTCCGATGTACCGTTCGCTCAGCACGCGGAGCGCGGCGGTCGGGTCGATGATCTCGTCCGCCGCGATACCGGCCACCGGGCTGCCGAGCATGGTGCGCGGCACGTCACCGCACGCCTCGGTGGTGCGCATGCCGACTTCCTCGAGCCGGCGCCAGATCTCGGGCACGTTCTCGATCTCGACCCAGTGCAGCTGCACGTTCTGCCGGTCGCTGATGTCGGCTGTGTTGCGGGCGAAATCGCGGGAGAGCTCGCCGATCGTCCGCACCTGCATGGTGTTCAGCACACCCCCGTCGGTGCGGATGCGCATCATGAAGTAGCGGTCTTCGAGCTCTTCAGGCTCGAGCGTCGCGGTCTTGCCGCCGTCGATGCCCTGCCGGCGCTGTGTGTAGAGGCCCCACCACCGGAACCTGCCGTGCAGGTCGGTCGACTCGATGCTGTCGAAGCCGTTCTTCGCGTAGATGGTCTCGATGCGCTCGCGCACGTTGAGTCCGTCGTCGTCGCGTTTGAGCACTTCGGTCGGGTTCAGCGGTTCGGCGCCGTCGACCTTCCACTGCCCGTTCGGGGTGCCCGCTCGCGGCGGGCGCACCCGCCGTGCCGGTCGTGATTCCACTGACGTCATGCTCACCTCGCTGGAGTCGGTCCGGCGACGGTTGCGCAGTGCTGCTGCGCTTGGAATGACGGTGCTGTATGTCCGGACCGGCGTTCACGCTACGTGCGCCCGTCTGGATGCGCGACCGCCGCCGCAACAGCGGTACACGGAGCGTCATAGTTCGTGACGTGCTTGCGCTGGGGAGGCGTTGCTCATATGAGCGCCTGCCGATGCGTCAGACGAGTGCGGCGGCCCGATCCAGCACGATACCGACCAGCTCCTGAGGCGTCGAATGCGGTGTGAGCAGAGGCTCGGACACGAGGTCCGCTCCCGCCTGATGCGTGAGATCCGCGAAGTACCCCGGTGCCAGGAGATAGGTTGCGATCGCGACGGGCGCCCCTGGATTCCGACGCCGCGCTGACGAGATGGCCTCGGCAAGTGGCGGCTGGGCCGCGGAGATGAACCCGGCCTCGACCGGAATGCCGAGTTCATCGGCGAGCATGCCGGCTGTGCGCCGGCAGTCCGCGACGGCTCGTTCATCGCTGGAGCCTGCAGCGCCGAGCACCACGGATGTGCCGGGTGCATATCCCGCTTCGCGAAGACGCCGGGCCAGCACTGCGACCAGCCGGTCATCCGGGCCGAGCGCGGCAGCGACCGTCGCCGGAAGCGGCGCCCGCTCCGCACTCTCCGCGAGGTCGACGTACACGTGATACCCGGCGGAGAGCAGCAACGGTACGATGACGGCTCGCTCGGCATTGTCCGCGATACCGGCGAGCGCGGTGTCGACATCCGGTTGCTCAACGTCCACGTGGCATCCGATCACCGGAATGTCGAGCGAGGTGGCAACGCGCTCCACGAGCATCCGTACCGCCGTGCGTCCGGCAATGGAGGAGGTGCCGTGCGATGCGGCGAGGACGGCGGTGTGCACCGGTGGCTATACCTCCCAGGGAAGCGGTTCGTCGTGGGCGACGGGGTCGAGCGGGATGACGATCACCGGGTGGTGCTGTCGGTGGGCGAGGTGAACGGCTACGGATCCGTTGAAGAACTCGTGCGCCGTCGTTCGCAGGCCGCGCTTGCGTGTGCCGACGACGATGGCCAAGGCGTTCACCTCGTGCGCAAGCCTAGCCAGTTCGTGGGCAGGGTCTCCGGCCAGTGCACGAAAGCTCCATCGGATGCCCGAGCGCTCCAGCATCGGCGTGACGTGTTCGGTCAGACGCGGATCGACGACTTCCGTGACGGAGTCGGCGGAGTCCGGATCGATCGGGAAGGCGGACACCGTCCCGTCTGCGTTGCGTCGGGTCGTGTACCTGGTCGTGTCGACGTTCGCCAGAACGAGTTCGGCGCCCATCATCCGGGCGAAGCGGATGGCCTCGATCAGCACGGCGTCGGAGGTCACGTTGCCCGATTCACCGGCCATGACGCCCACGACCAGCACGTGTTCTCGTGCAGCAGGTTCGGACATCGTCGACCGCCTCTCCTACGTTTCAGGATGCGCTGCCGGGCACATGCAGGCAACAGCATCCTCACCCCAGCAGAGTGCACAGTGCAGCCTCGGGTGCCCCTTTGAGCGACAGCAGCTCGCCGGCGCGATACCGATCGAGCACACGCGGGTCGATGTAGCTGGCCCGGGCGACAGCAGGTGTGTTGCCGAGCGCCTCGGCTGCGGCGTTGACGGCAGCGCGGGCGGCCGAGTCCCGTTCGCGCTTGGTGCGTTGCGGACCGATCTCGGCCAGCGCCGAGGCCGCCACGATCGTGCCCCGAAGAGTGCGGAAGTCCTTGGCTGTGGCATCCACTCCCGTTCGAAGCCGGATGTAGCCGTTGACCTCGCCGGTGGTGAGCGCGTGCCAGGCGGAGGTGCGCCACGCGATCGCCCGACCGGTGGGGCGGCGGGTGCCGATCACCTCGCCGAGGAAGCGCGCCAGTTCGGCGTCCGCGACCCGCGACTCGAACCGCTGGCCGCTCTTGGCGGGGAAGTGGAGCGTGAGCTCGTCGCCGTCGACCACCACGTCGCGGCACTGCAGCGTGGTGAGGCCACGGCTGCCGTAGCGTCGCAGATACTCCTCGCTGCCGATGCGCAGCGAGACACGGTCGATGACCCTGAACGCGGCCGCCAGTGCACGCTCGTGAGTGAACCCGTCTCGCTTCAGGTCACGGGTGACGCCGCGTCGCGCGGCTGGGAGCGCACGGGCCAGCAGAAGCGCGCGGTCGAACTTGGCGGCATCCCGTTGCTTGCGCCAGTCCTCGTGATAGAGGTATTGCCGCCGCCCCGCGTCGTCGGTGCCCACCGCTTGGATGTGCCCGCGTTCGTCCGCGCTGATCCAGACCTCCTGCCACGCGGGCGGGATCGCGAGCGCGAGGATCCGATCCAGCTGGTGCCGATCGGTGAGGTGCCGTCCTCGGGCATCCACGAACCTGGGCGGATCAGCGTTCACGCGATGGATGCCCGGTCCGTTCGGATCGCTGCGCTTCAGCCGTGCCCGCCGCACAACGGCGGCCGTGTCGGTGACGGATGCGATGGCGGATGTCCTTTCGTCGCCCGTGTCGAGTGCCCTGCTCTCCGCCGTCATGCGGGCGATGCTAGCCAGCCCGGGATCGCGTGTGCGAGACGTTGACAGCGCGCGCTGTTACGTTCGAGGGAGCGCATCGCCGGGAGCTTCACGTCGAAAGATCCGCCGCCGTGGAGCATCCGGGCAGCAGAAGCGCACAGCGCTCGGCGCAACCACCGCAGCGCGACGCACGTATCACGCGAAAGGCCGCATCGATGCTGTACTCAGCCAAGAGCCCCGCCGACAAGCGAGCCGACCTGCGAGCCGCGCTCGCCGCCGGCGGTCTCCTGCGGTTCCCGGGCGCCTTCAACCCGCTCAGCGCACGACTGATCGAGCGCAAGGGCTTCGACGGGGTCTACATCTCCGGCGCCGTTCTCTCCGCCGATCTCGGCCTTCCGGACATCGGCCTCACGACTCTCACCGAGGTCGCCGGGCGGGCGCGTCAGATCGCTCGCATGACGGATCTGCCGGCCCTCGTCGACGCGGACACCGGTTTCGGCGAGCCGATGAACGTCGCACGCACCGTGCAGGAGCTGGAGGATGCCGGACTCGCCGGGCTGCACATCGAAGACCAGGTGAATCCCAAGCGGTGCGGCCATCTCGACGGCAAGCAGGTGGTCGACGAGCAGACTGCGCTGCAGCGGATCCGTGCGGCGGTGGATGCGCGTCGCGACTCGAACTTCCTGGTGATGGCGCGCACGGACATCCGTGCTGTCGATGGCCTCGAGGCTGCAATCGACCGGGCGAAGGCGCTTGAAGATGCCGGTGCGGACGCGATCTTCCCCGAAGCGATGACGACTTTGGAGGAGTTCTCTGCGGTGCGAGCCGCTGTCGACGTGCCGCTGCTGGCGAACATGACGGAGTTCGGCAAGAGCGAGCTGTTCACCGTGCAGCAGCTCGCCGATGTGGGCTTGAACATCGTGATCTGGCCGGTGTCACTCCTGCGTCTGGCGATGGGCGCCGCGATGAGCGGCCTCGACGAGCTGGTCGACAACGGCTCTCTGACGGGCAAGCTCGGCGACATGCAGCACCGTTCCGAGCTCTACGATCTCATCGATTACGAGGGCTACAACAGATTCGACTCGTCGATCTTCGACTTCAAGCTCTGAGCTTCGGCCGCTGAACCGCTGCCGGTCGTGCCATGGTGGAAGTGAGCGCCTGCGGCCCGCCACCACGCGGATCGCGGGCACGCGTGAATCCGCGGGCTCGACGCATCCTCATAAGGGACCGCGCGACCCCCGAGCAGGCAAGGAGGCCGGCATGTACAACCATCGGACGTTCTCGAATCGAGCTGCGGGGGTGACCGCGCCGTGATCGACAAGGTGGTGGGTTCAGCGGCTGAGGCGGTCGCCGACATCCCGAGCGGTGCCAGCGTGGCCGTCGGTGGATTCGGCCTGTGCGGTATTCCGATGGTGCTGATCGGCGCTCTTCTGGAGGCGGGTGTCGACGAGCTGAGCGTCGTCTCGAACAACTGCGGCGTGGACGACTGGGGTCTCGGCGTACTGCTCGCCGCGCACCGCATCCGCAAGATGACGTCGTCGTATGTGGGCGAGAACAAGGAGTTCGAGCGGCAGTTCCTCTCCGGTGAGCTGGAGTTGGAGTTGACGCCGCAGGGCACGCTGGCGGAGAAGTTGCGCGCCGGTGGCAGCGGCATCGCCGCATTCTTCACGCAGACCGGTGTGGGGACGCAGGTCGCCGAGGGCGGCCTTCCGCGCCGGTACAACGCGGATGGCAGTGTGGCGGTGGCGTCTCCGGCGAAGCCGGTGCAGTCCTTCACCGTGGACGGGGTGGAGAAGGACTTCGTGCTGGAGGAGGCGATCAGCACCGACTTCTCGCTGGTGCATGCCAGGGTGGCGGATCGGCACGGGAATCTGGTGTTCCACGAGTCCGCCCGCAACTTCTCCCCGCTGGCGGCCATGGCCGGCCGGGTGTGTGTCGCGCAGGTGGAGCAGGTGGTGGATGCCGGTGCGATCGATCCCGATGCGGTGCACCTGCCTGGGATCTACGTCGACCGGGTCGTGGTGGTCGGTCCGGATGTCGAGAAGCGCGTTGAGCGACGCACGGTGCGGAAGGAGGCCTGAGCATGGGCCTTAGCAGGGAGCAGATGGCCGCCCGTGCGGCACTGGAGCTGCCGGATGGCGCGTACGTGAACCTGGGGATCGGGCTGCCCACCCTGGTGCCGAACTACGTGCCAGACGGCGTGACGGTGGTGCTGCAGTCCGAGAACGGCATCCTCGGCGTCGGACCGTATCCCACGGAGGAGAACGTGGACCCGGATCTGATCAACGCCGGCAAGGAGACGGTGACGTTGAACCCGGGCGCGGCGTTCTTCGACTCGGGTCTGAGCTTCGGGATGATCCGTGGCGGCAAGATCGACGCCGCGATCCTGGGCGCGATGCAGGTGTCCGTCACGGGCGATCTGGCGAACTGGATGATCCCGGGGAAGATGGTCAAGGGCCCGGGCGGTGCGATGGACCTGGTGCACGGTGCCCGCAAGGTGATCGTGCTGATGGAGCACGTGGCGAAGGACGGCTCCCCGAAGATCGTCGACCAGTGCACGCTGCCGTTGACCGGCAAGGGCGTGGTGGACCGGATCATCACCGACCTCGCCGTGATCGACGTCACCGAGGCCGGGCTCGTGCTCAGGGAACTCGCCCCCGACGTCACCGTCGAGCAGGTCACTGCCGCTACCGAACCACCGCTGCAGATCGCGGTGTGACGGACCGAGTACATCGAAGAGGTGCAGTTCCGCGCAACCCCTTGATGCCGCTTGGTGTTCGCGAGAGCCTTGCGCCGACCGCAAAGGGGAAGGACGCGGCATGCGCGACGAGAGGAACATCGAGCGGCAGACCTCGTACAGCCCGTCGAGCGAGCGCGAGACGGAGGTGCGGCAGCACGAGTCGCCGAAGGGCGACGAGGCGCTGAACGACCCGGACATCGACAAGGCCGCCGTGAAGGCGGGCCCTGGCGAGGGCGGTCCCGACGACGCGGGCGACGTGGAGGCGCCGCCCGACGAGGTCGGCGACATCGACGACGTGATGCGCAGAGGGGAACGCGGGCTGCACGAGGAAGGCGACGAGGGCGCTTGACCGACACGCCTCAGACAGGCATCCACCTGCCTCGGAATGCGGTAGGAGGCAGCCGCGCGGCGTGCGCTGCCCCGACGCGGTGTGGTGTGCTTCTGACATGTCCCACGATCCGCGCCCTGGCATCCTGTACGTCGAGGACGACCGCGAGATCGCGGGCATGGTCATCGAGGTGCTTTCCGAGACCTACGACGTCGACCACGTCACCGACGGCGAGACGGCGCTACGCCACGCACTGCTGGAGAACTATGACGCGCTGATCGTCGATCGGAGGCTCCCCGGGTCCGATGGCATCGAACTCGTGCGGGCGGTGCGCAAGGCGCAGATCACCACTCCGATCCTGCTGCTGACCGCCCTGGATGCCGCCCGGGATCGCGTCGAGGGGCTGGATGCCGGAGCCAACGACTACCTCGTCAAACCGTTCGACTTCGACGAACTCCTGGCACGGCTGCGAGCGCTCCGCCGCGGATTCCGAGCGGAGGGACAACGACGCTACGTGGCGGACTGGCTGTACGTGCCCGACTCGCAGGCGATGTACTCGCATGGCGGCTCGCGCGTCGCGTTGACCACCACCGAGAACGCCCTGCTGAAGCTGCTCACCGACAGTCCGGAGCACGTGTTCACCCGTGAGGAGATCCTCGCGTCCGTCTTTCCGGGCGGCGAGAGTCCCGGTTCCGTCGACACGTACGTGCACTTCATCAGGCGCAAGACGGCAAGAGAGGTCATCGAGACCGTTCGCGCGCGCGGATACCGGGCGGGTTCGATATGAGCGATGATCAACGGCGCGCGCGGAGAGCCTCGCTCTCCGTGGGGCTCTTCGTCGGCGTGGCATCCGCGGTGATCATCGCGGCGGGCGTCGGCATTCTGCTCGCAGTCATCCTCGCCACCGGCCGGCACGAGGGCGGCCCGGGTGGGCAGGGTGGACCTCCGGATGGACGACGTTTCGTGGGCGACAGCTTCGTCGTCGACGTGGACCGCGTGCTTCCCTGGGTGATCGGCCTCGGCATCGTCGGCGTCGCATTGCTCGCCGTCGTCGGCTGGCTGGCCGCGCGACGCGCCTCGCGGCCGCTGTCGGATGCACTGACGCTGCAACGTCATTTCGTCGCTGACGCGAGCCACGAGCTGCGCACCCCGCTGACCGCCCTGAGCAGCCGCATCCAGCTGCTGCAGCGCCGCCACGACCGCAGACAGCCGATCGATGAAACGCTCGTGGAACTGCGCCGCGACGTCGGCGCCATGACGGCGCTCCTCACCGATCTGCTGCTCACCGCTGAGGGAACGGCCGTCGCGCCAGAACGACCGGTGCTCGTGGCGGACGCCGTCCGGCAGGCGATCGGAGCGATGGAGCCGTTGGCTGAGGATGCCGATGTGCGGCTCACCGCCGACATCGCCTCGGATGTCGCGGTGGAGGTCCCTGCGACGACCATCGCCAGGGTGGTCATCGCCCTCATCGACAATGCGGTACAGCACGCGCCGGCGCAGACCGCCGTGACCGTGCAGGTCGGCCGGCAGGACGCGTTCGCGACCGTGCGGGTTCGGGACGAGGGCGGCGGCATCCGGGGCATCGATCCTGACCGCGTGTTCGACAGGTTCGCCCGTTCCGGCGAGACGGGCAGGCGACGCGGCTTCGGCATCGGCCTCGCCCTGGTGCGGCAGGTCGCCACTCGCTACGGTGGCAGCGTCGCGGTCGAGTTGACCTCTCCCGAAGGAACGGTCTTCCTGCTCAGGCTGCCGGCGGCAAGCCGGGAACCGATGCGGACCCGTCCCACGTCGTGAGCTCGACTCCGCGCGCGAACCGCCGCACACCGCCGGTGGGGGAGACGACGAGGCCCGACTGCACGCGTGGCGCCGTGATCCACGAGAGGTCATGGAATCCGGCGATCACGGCCGTCGTCGCCCACAGGTCCGCGTCCGTGACACCATCGGCTATAACGGTCGCGGAGGCGACAGAGAGCGCAGGCGAACCGGTTCGCGGATCGACGATGTGAGATCCGCGCTCGGCCGTGCCGGAGGTGGCGACCGCTCCCGTTCCCACTTCCACGGTCGCGACGACCTGACCTGCTCCGTGTGGATCGGCGATGCCGACGTGCCACGACCAGTCCGAGCCGGGTGCCGTGTACAGCTGCATGTCGCCGCCCAGACCGAGGCCGACAGCCTGCACGCCGCCGTGACCGAGCAGCGGGCGCAACGCTCGCTCCGCCGCTGTCTCGATCGCCCAGCCCTTGACGTACCCGGTGGGATCGAACCAGCCCTGGTGCCAGGCATCGAAGAGGCCGCCCGTCGCCTCCTTCGCCTCCACGCAAGCACCATGGACGAGCACCACGCGCGGGTCTGCTGAGCCGAGGTCGAGCTCGCCGGTGCGCAGACGCGAGACGTCGGAGTCCGGCCGATATGTCGAGAACACCCGATCCAGGTCGTGCAGCTCCTCGAAGCAAGCGCGAACGGCGACCTCGAGCCCCTCGGGGAGCGCGGCATCCTCGCACGAAGCGGAGCCGTCGACGATGAGATGGATGCTCGCCACGGTGCCCATCACCTGATCGGTTAGCACGTGACGTCGTCGGTCAATAGAGGTCATGATTTCGCCTGATCGAGAGCGCTCTGCAGCGACTGCTCGTATCCGTCGCTCGTGAACGTCGCGCCGGAGACCATGTCGATCTTCGCGCTCTGCGCGCTCAGCGTCTCGGAGACCAGTTGCGGGACCGCCTGCTGGTTGATCTCCTGGTCGCGGAAGCTCTCCGTGGGGTAGGTGGGCACATCCACCTGCGTGATCTTTCCGTCCGACACGGTCACGCGCACCTGCACGGGACCGTACCGGGTGTCAACGGACTGCCCCGTGAACGTGCCGTCCTTGAGGTCGCTCGAGGAGGCGGAGGCGGAGGCCGAGGGAGACGCGGAGGAGGTCGCCCCACTCTTCGTGGAACTCGAGCTCGAGTTCGAACTCGACGAGGACGCCGACGACGAACCGGAGCCGCTCGTGAAGGAACCGGAGCCGGTCGTGCTCGTCGCCGACGTCGGATTCACCGCCTCGAGCGACGTGCGGTAGCTCAGCAGCAGCACGGTGCCGGTCACGGTGGCCAGCAGCCCGTAGATGATCTTCTTCATCGCGTGAACTCCATTCCTCGCCCGGTCACACCGAGAACCGTTCCGTGTGGATGCGCGCCGCCGGCATGCCCGCCGCCCGCAGATCGTGCGTGACACTGCGCATCCACGGCTCGGGCCCGCACACGTACGCGTCGTACTCCTCGAGATCCGGCGCCAGGTACCGGATCAGCTCGGCACCCGGCCAGTCCGCATGGGATTCCGGGAGCCAGACGGATGCTCCCCTCGAGCGGCGGCCGTCCAGCAGCGCGTACCGAAGGCCCCGCCCACGCACCAGCTCGCCGATCGCTTCTCCGCGCAGGCCGTCGCCCGGCGCGCGGTCGCGCACGACGAGCGTGGCCTCACCGGGCGCGTACGGCTCCGACTCGAGAAGGGACACGAGCGGCGCGACTCCTGCTCCGGCGCCCAGCATGATCAGCTTGCGACCCTGCCGGTCGCGGCCGGTCAGCCGGCCGAACGGTCCCTCGAAGACGACCCGCGTGCCGGGTCGCATGCCCGCCAGCCGACGGGTGCCGTCGCCCAGCACCCGTGCGGAGATCGCTAGCTCATCCCCGCTGGGAGCCGCGGTCAGCGAGAACGGATGTCCGCGCATCCAGCCGGGTCCGTCGAGGAAGCGCCAGACGAAGAACTGACCCGACTCGGCGCGCAGCCTGCTGAGCCCGCGACCCTGCATGCGCACCAGAACACCACGGTCGCCGTCGCGCTCCACCGACGCCACCCGAAGGCTGTGCCGCATCGATCGCACCACAGGCACCACTACGCGATACACGACGACGCTTCCGGCCGCGAGCGCCCACAGCGTCCACCAGTAGACGGTGGCTGGCGCCGACGACAGGAAGTCCGCGCCGGTCCAGAGCATGTGGGGGATGGAGAATCCGACGCCGAGGTAGGCGTACAGGTGCAGCAGGTGCCACGACTCGTAGCGGATGCGCCGCCGCGCTCGCCGCATCGACGTCACGACCACGAGGATCAGCAGCGCCGTGCCGGCGGTCGCCAGCAGCATGCCCGGGTAGTCCCACACGAACTGCCACGCCTGCACCACGAGGTTCGTGCCGCTCTCCGCGGCGTAGCCGATCGTGATCAGCACGATGTGGGCGAGCATGAGCCAGAACGACCAGAATCCGACCAGCCGGTGCATCCTCGTCATGCCGTCGCGGCCGAAGCCGCGCTCGAAGAGCGGGATGCGCGCCATGAGCAGCACCTGGTACAGCAGCAGGTTGGCTGCGACGAGGCCGGTGATGCGGCCGAGCGTATCGATGGTGTCGGCGTTCCAGCGCAGCAGATCCTCCACCGCGCCGCCGCCCACCCAGAGCGCCACGACGAAGAGGCTCGTCAGCCACACCACCGAGACCGCGCCGACCCGCCACCAGTCGGTGACGGTGCGGCCACGCTCGCCGGGAACAGCCCAGGCGACGCCGGTGCTCGGGGCGTCGGACGAGAGCCGGGAAGGTTCCTGTCGATACGTGGTCATACTGCGATGGTCCTGGTGCCGTTTTGAGACGAGCGCAAGAATCGACCTCTCCCAGGCAGGTCAAAGTACATGCATAGGCATGTACAGGTGTGGTAGCTCGCCCTGGCGTTGCGCGGGATTCAGGGGTTGTTCTTGCGGCGGCTTGTCCGTGGGCGCCCGGCCAGCGGCAGGCTCAGGATGCTGCGCCGCGCGCCGTCGGCGATGCCCAGCGCACCGAGAGCCACGATCGGGTACGCCACGAGGGTGGATACGAGCGGCGGCCAGGAGCCCAGCAGTGCGCCGGCGAGGCCGAGCAGCGCCCACAGCACGAGCGGATGCGCGAGGAAGACACCGAACGACCGGTCCGAGAGGTAGTCGAGAGCGCGGTGCGGGGCGCCGGGATTGCGGTCCACCCACCAGGCGCCGATCGCCAGCAGCGCGACGCCCGCGACGACAGACCAGGCGATGACGACAGGCTGGTAGGCGGTCGCCGCCCGGTAGGCGGAGTAGCCCCACTGAAGCTGCAGCAGGTACACGCCGATCGCGGCGGCCGCGGCGATCGGCGTCACGATGGCGATGAGGCGCAGGTGGTCGCGCACCCACTGCAGCGCGGCGTCCGAGTGGTAGGCCGCGACGGCGCCCCCGATGATGAACGCCTGGTAGTTGATCACGTTGCTGAACAGATTGATCCAGTGCAGCGAGCCGGGCTTGTAGGCATCCAGAGCGCTGATCGTCAGTTGCACCGCGAACGCGAGTGCGACGAGCTGCCAGTGCCACCTGCGCGTCGCCTTCACCAGCGCGATGAGCAGCGGGAACAGCAGATAGATCTGCATCGTGACGAGCAGGAAGTACAGGTGGTAGTACGCCGTCCCGGTCAGCGTGGCATAGAGGAAGTGCAGCACGAATCCGCCGAGGTCGAACGGTTTGCCGATCGCGCTGATGACGCAGTAGACGAACGACCACACCACGTAGGGCACGCCGACCAGGAGGAACCGCTTCGGCCAGAACTGGCGCATCGGCTTCGGTTTGCGCAGGTAGCTGAACGTGAGAACGAAGCCGGTCAACGCGAAGAACACTTCACGCGTGAAGTGCAGCAGCGTCAGAGAGGCGACGATCGGCACGCTTCCGCGTGAGGTGTGGCTGATCACGTGCACCGCGATGACGCAGGCGAAAGTGAGTACGCGTACGACCTCGAGTTCGTAGAGCTTGCGTCGAGCCGAATGCGCCGTCACTGTTACGTGTCGTCTCCTGTTGGTTACGGATTCGTCCATGGTGTCGAGGGCTTCCATGGGGACGAAGGACCTGAACACCCTAGGGCATCCGGCGCCTGGGCGAATTCTGAGAGCGCTATGGAAAGGCTGACGCCAAGGTGCGTCTCCCGGTGCGGACCGGTTCCCGCGGGAGTATTCCTGACCTCGAAGGGGGTGCCGAGATGATCTGGGCGTGGGTGACCGTGGGGTTCGTCGTCGCCGCGATGGGGCTCGGCGCGCTCTTCCTGGCTGCGGCGGTCGTCTCCGCGCGGGAGCAGCGAGCCCGCAGCGAGACGAGCGCGGCTACGACCGCGGCGAAAGCAGATACATCGCGGTCGCATGCGACGCTAAGCGAGCGCTGACCTGTTCGGCGCCGGTCGAGCCGCGCCTCATGGTGACCTTCGTCGTGGTCCACAGGTCCCGGGCGGTGAAGTCTGCACCGATGCCGAGCGACTCCGCCGTCACCTTCAGCCGCTGCGGGTGTGACGCGAGGTTCGTGATCGTGAGAGACGACGAACCGTCGGCGAGGCGTTTGAGCAGCACGAGCTCGGACGGAGACGATCGGATGACCGTTGGCGCGGCCCCGAGCCGGTCCTGATCGACCCTGATCACGCCGCGGTTTCCGAGGATGCGCAGCGCAGATGGCGATGCCGTGCGCAGGTCGCACCCGATGAGAAGCGGCGCGGACAGCTGCGCCCAGAGCGCGAAGTGGCTGCGCTGCTCGTCGGCGCTCATCCCTCCGTTGCCCACCTCGAGCATGTCCGGGTCGTTCCAGAATCCCGGCCCGGCCAGGTGCGCGACCTTCAGCGTCGAGCGCACGATCGAGACGACAGAGGCCCACGAGTCCTGGATGTCGGGCGTGGTGCGGGAGAGGTCGGACACCCAGTGGCGCCAGGCAGGCACCGGCTGCTCCGGCTTGTCGTGGATGCTGAGCACGATAGAACGGCCGGTCGCGTTCAGCGCGGCCCGCATGCGCGCGAACCCCTGCTCGTGGCCGACGCCCTCGCGATCGGCGGCGCACCAGTCGTACTTCAGGTAGTCGACGCCCCAGTCCGCGAACGTGTCGGCATCCTGCTGCTCGTGCCCCAGGCTGCCGAGCCGTCCGGGGTATCCCTGGTAGCGCTCTGCGCACGTCTGCGCGCCGGGCGAGGCGTAGATGCCGAACCTCAGACCCTTCGAGTGCACGTAGGCGGCCAGCGCGGCGATGCCGTCGGGAAACCGCTTCGGATCCGCACGCAGTGCGCCCTCCCGGCCACGGGTCGGCGCCTGCCAGCAGTCGTCGACGTTCACGTAGCGGTAGCCGGGCGACCGCAGTCCGTCGGCGACGATCGCGTCGGCTGCCGCCTTCACGTCGGCCTCGGTGACGGAGCATCCGAAATGATTCCAGCTGTTCCAGCCCATCGGCGGCGTGGCGACATCCGGGGCGACGGATGCCGGTGAGCACGCCGTCAGCGCGGCGCCCGCGACGCAGAGAACCGCTGCAGCGGCGACCAGCCTGAATCTTCGGGCGGGAGTGAGCCTTCCGGCCCGCTTGGGCCCTCCGGCCGGCTCGGGCCTTCCGGCCGGCTTGGGCCCGACGAGAAGCCGGCGCATGCTCACACCAGCGCCGCGGGCTTCACCCGTACAGGCGACATCCAGAGCGCGACGATCACTGCCGTGATGGCGCCGGTCGCCATGATGGATGCCAGCACCACGATCTGGAACCGGCCCGCCTCCAGCGGTGAGACGCCGCCGAAGATCGCACCAACGAACGCGCCGGGCAGTGTGACCAGCCCCGTCGTCTTGGTCTGGTCGGTCGACGGGATGAGCGCCGCGTAGACCGCGTCTCGCGCGAGCTCATGAGTGGACTGGCGCGGAGTCGCGCCAAGCGACATCCACGCCTCGACCTGGTCCCAGCGGTCGCGCACGAGCTCCACGAACCGTCGTCCGGCCAGCGTGGCGATCGTCATCGTGTTGCCGATGACGATGCCGCCGATCGCGAGCACATAGCGCGCTGAGAATTCGATGGTGCCGGTGACGAACACGATCGTGAGCGTCAGGGCGATACCGGCCGCCATCGCCGAAACGATCATGATCGCGTGCTGAAGGTTCCAGCCGATGCGCCGGATCGCGGTCGCGCACGCCACCCCGAACATGACGAGCAGCGCGAGCGCCACCCACCACCCGTTGGTGATGACGCCGGTGAGAATGATGCTCACGACCGCCAGCTGCAGGATGCCGCGCAGCACCGCCAGCGCCGGCGCCCAGTGGTGCGGGGCGCCGTAGTACCACAGAACTCCGGTGGCGAGGGCGATGAGAACGGCGATGCCGACGAGGCTGTTCACCAGCACAGTGGTCATGACAGGAGCCTATGGGCGATTGAGATGAGAGCCGGGCGAGTTCGCTCGCACGGCCGAACGGATCCCGCCTACGATTCGACTCCCGTGAACGATCCGCCGGCGAGTGCCCGCTCCCGTCGAGGCGCCCGAACGTAGATGAACCCGACGAGAGCCGCCATCAAGAGCACGAGAGCAAGCGCCACCGGGCCTTCTCCCGCACCGAGTCCGCCGTCTGCTCGCGGCTTGCCGAGCCAGTCGGCGATCGAAGCGCCGAGCGGGCGGGTGACCACGTAGGCGAACCAGAAGCAGAACACACCATTCCAGCGGGCGAACCGGAATCCGAGTGCCGGAATGAGGATGACCACGGCGAAGACGACGATGGACGCCAGATAGCCCATGCCGAAGCCGATCGCGGTGAGGTCGCCGAGTGCGGTGCCCATCGCGAAGGTGGCGACGACGGCCGCCCAGTACAGCAGTTCGCGCCGCGGGGTGACGATGTCGTGCACCGACAGCGTGTGCTCGAGCCGTCGCCAGAGCACGAAGACGGCGGCCAGGACCACGGCGTAGAACGTCGTGCTCACCACGTAGGGAACGCCGAGCGCGACATGCATGACGTCCGCCGCCATCGTGCCGAACACGCCGACCATGCCGACGGTGAGCCAGTACGACCAGGGGGTGTACCTGCCGCGGGTGAGCTGCACGATCAGTGCGATCACGAACAGGGCGAAACCGCACAGCACCGCCACCACCGGAGGGAGCACGTGGATGGAGTAGTCCGAGACGGCCTCGCCCATGGCGGTCGAGACGGCCTTCGTGATCCAGAAGACCGGCGTCGGGTCGGGAACGCGGGGGAGTCGGGGGCTGCTGTGGCGGGCGGTGGCGGGTGGTGTCATCCGTTGTCTCTGTCGATGGGGTGCTGGGGGTCTTGGATGCCTGTCAGCGGGTGAACAGGTAGATCACGCTTCGATGCAGCGAGTAGTGCGCGGTCTCGTGGTAGCCCAGCCGCTCGAGCGACTCGGTGCCCCACAGGTACACCTGGCCCGGCATGGAGTACTCCACGACCCACACCCGGTCGATTCCGTGAAAGCGGCCGAGCTCGGCAGCCTGCTGCACCGAATACGCCGAGTCGTACCAAGTGTCGTTCTGCGCGTATGGCACCCGCAGTGTGACATCTTTCACGGCCGAGAATGCCGCCGGGTCCGTACTCATCGCGAGCCGGGTGCGGCGGGACGGACGAACGCCCTCGTCGAACACGATGCCGTCACCCTGATGGGCGTTCGCGTGCACGGTCGCGGCGATCTCGTTCCAATCCGACTCGTTCATCGAGTAGGGCCCGCGCTGGCTCACCCAGACCGGCGCAGCGGCGATCAGCACGGCGGCGATGCCGGCGATGCCCACCCATCGGTGGGCGGTCAGACCCCACCGGCGTGCGGTCAGGCTCACGAGGCGATCGATGCCGGCGGCGATGAGGATGGCCGCAGCGGGTGCCGCCATGGTGCCGTATCTGGCGGTGAAGTCGTTGAAGACGGCGCTCGTCGCGATCAGGATGCCCATGGGCAGCACGAGCCAGCACAGCCCGAGCACGACGAGGTCAGCCTTGCCACCTGCGAAGCTGCGCACCGAGGCGGCGGCGCCGGCCGGCATGGAGCGCGACCGCCGGCGGCTGCGCTCGGTGCGCAGCACCAGGTCGCCGACGGCCACGAGGATGAGGAGCCATGCCACGATGGCGAACGGCACGGCGCTGAACCACATCTGCACGAAGACGGCCGACGACGTCACCTCCGCCTGATCGGCCAGGTACGCCACCTGGGCGCGTTCCAGATAGGCGAACACGAGCAGCGGCGCCGAGGCGAGCACGGCGATGCCGGTCGCCGTCACGAACGCGCGGAGGTGCCTGCGCGCCATCGGCGTCATGGCGAGGAACACACCGATCGCGATCACGATGAGCAGGTTGTAGAGGAACAGGTAGGTGGCGAAGACGAGCACGATGCCGTACGCCGTCCACAGACCCAGGCTCCGCCGGCGGCTGAGGACGATCTCGACGACGATCGCGCACAGCACGGCGCAGAGGGCGGCATCCGTGGCGTACGACCGCGCCTCCTCGCCCGCATAGGTCAGGCGGGGAAGCACGGCGACGACGATGCCGGCGATCACGGCGAACCGTGCGCCGCGCATCCTGCCGCACATCCAGGCCACGGCGGCCGCGCCGATGCCCACGCCGACCGCGCTCGGCAGCCGGATGGCGAACGGCGATGTGCCCGCGAGGTGCACCCAGAAGTGCAGCAGCACGTAGTAGAGGCCGTGCACGGCATCCACGTGTCCGAGCATCGTGAAGAGGCTCCCGAACGAGCGCTGCGCCGACAGCAGGCTGGCAGCCTCGTCGCCCCACAGCGAGGGAATCCATGAGCCGACCAGGCTGACCACCATGGCAGCCGCGCCCGCCGCCACGGCAATGACGCCGAGACGGCGTCTCTCGCTCATGCGGACGGCGCTGACGACCGGTGCGGTGGCAGTGTCGACCATGCTGGCAGTCAAATCGCGCGAGTCCAAGAACCGGCTAAGACCGCGCCGTTCGGCGCGCTTCCTGTCAGCATTCAGAGAGGAGATCACCGGCCGGCCCGAAGACCTGCACATGAGGTTTCTTAGACCACGATGAGGACGCCGAGACGAACATGGTGCCGTGGATGCCCGAACGCGCACCGCGCCTCCGCTTTCGCCGGAGGCCGGCGCCCAGGAGACGCGGCGCGCCCGGCGCGCGCTGGCGCCGTTGCGGCATCCTGCGCTCTGGGTCGCAGCCGGCATCGCCGCGATGGTCCTCGTGCTCGTGACCGGGCTCGTGCTCGACGGACATCCGTCGTGGTCCGCGGCCGAGCTCGCCGTCGACGAGTGGGCCGGAGTCGGGTCGCCGGCGCTCATCGGCGTCGTCGCCCTCGTCTTCGACATCACGGTCAGCACGGCGGCAGGGGTCGTTCTGCTGCTCATCGCCGCGCTCATGGTGTACCTGATGGCGGACGGGGCGACAGCCGTCGTCTTCGTCGGCGGCGTGTGCCTGGCGTGGCTGGCCTCGACCGCCGTGTCACTGGCGGTGAACCGGCCGCTCCTCGAGTCGTCCGCCGGACACACCGTCGTCTCACCGGGAGCGCTCAGCTACCCGAGCACGCCCACGGCGTTCGGCACAGCGACCGTCATCGGGCTGCTGCTCGCCGCGCGCGGAAGCAACTGGCGCTGGCTCGTGGCGCTCGCCGGAGGCATCGCCCTGGCCGTCTCGCTCTGGGCCAGGCTCTACCTCGGAGCCGGCTACCCTACGGATGTGGTCGCCGGCGTCCTGGTCGGCGGCGCGGTCGCAGCGATCTACTATCCGGTCATGCTCGATCTGGTGCTGCCGGCGATGCGCCGCAGGAATCCGTCGCGCTGAGCACCGAACCCGCCGAGCGCGTCCGGCGCGTCACTCGTCTGCCTCGTCGGCGTCGTCGGCAGTCGCCTCCTCGTTCCGGAGGCGCCTCTCGTTGCCGAGCAGCGCCAGCGCGAAGAAGGCCGCACCGGCAAGCAGCGTCGCACCCAACGTCGCGGTCGCGGCCATCCATTTGACGCCCACAGGTCCTCCCGAATCTCCTGCCGAGTGTGCCATTCGTCATCCCAGTTTCGTCTCAGAAGATGGCCGGTCGAGTGCCTCACGGATGTTTGCATCGCGACGTTCACGCCCGTGGCAGCGTGAGCGTGAAGGTGGTTCCTGCCGGGGAGGTGTCGGCGATCTCGATGCGTCCGCCGTACCGTTCGGCAATGTCTCGCACGAGCGCGAGCCCGATCCCGAATCCCGACCGGGCACCGTCCCGGGCGGCGCCGTCTCCGTGAGCGAACCGCTCGAAGAGGCGCTTCGGGTCGATGCCGATGATGCCCCCTCCGTGGTCGCGCACCGAGAGAGTGAAGTATCCGCGGTCTCTGGCCGACGCGAGCACGACCTCCACTGAGCCGCCATCCGGCGAGTGCGCGATCGCGTTGTCGACGAGCGCCACGATACAGCGGCGCAGGGTGCTGGCCGGCACACGCGTTTGTGTCTCCTCGAGCCTGGCGCCCTCCAGGTCGTCGTCGGCGATCAGGGAGAGCGTGATGTCGCGCCGGCCGGCGATCATCCGCAGATCGGCGATCGTCGCGCGGGACAGCGCTGCCACGGAGGTGAGCCGCTCCGGTTCGGCATCAGCGGGGGGTGCGGCGGTGAGCAGCAGGTCGGTGATCACGTCGCCGAGCACGCGCACGTCATCCCGCAGCCCTGCGAGGTTCTCAGCCGTGTCCGTCCCCGCGTCGATCTCCTGCCCGAGCAGTTCGACGCGCGCGGCGACGACCGCCACGGGCGTGCGCAGCTCGTGGCTGGCATCCGCGACGAACGTGCGCTGGATGCGCAGCGCCTCGCCGAGCGGACGCACCGCGCGGCGGGCGATCACCCAGCTCATCAGACCGGCCAGCGCGATCGCGATGATGCCGACCACGATGAGCGCGACGAGCATCTCGTTCGCGTCGACGTAGATCTTCGTCTGCCCGGGTGCAGGCTTCTCGAGGAGCTCCCTCGGCTCGGACTGCTTCTTGATGAACGCCACCGACAGCGCGACAACGAGAACGACTATGGCGGCGGCAGCCACCGTGATCTGCGCGGTCACGACCCGGGAGGCGTGGGAGATCGCGGCGGCATCCGTTCCGTCGCCCGGCCGCCGCCGGCTCACAGCTGTCCCAGTCGGTAGCCCTTGCGCCGAACGGTCAGCACGATGTCGCGATCGGTCTTGCGGCGCAGGTAATGCACGTACGTGTCGACGGTTCCTGGCTGGTCGTCGGCGCTGAACACGGCGCGCAGGATCTGCTCCCTGGTGAACGTGCGCTCGGGGTTCTCGGCGAGCAGGCGAAGCAGTGCGCATTCGCGAGGAGTCAGAAGGATGCGTCCGATGTGCGGCGAGTAGATGCATCCGTCGTCGGGATAGAAGGTCCATTCGCCCACGGGTAGGCCGGCGCCCTGGGGATCGAAACGTCTCGTGAGCGCACGCAGTCTGGCCAGCAGCTCGTCGAATTCGAACGGCTTCACGAGGTAGTCGTTCGCGCCCGCATCGAGCCCGTCGACCTTGTCGGCAGTGGTGCCGAGCGCCGTCAGCAGCATGATCGGCGTCGCCACGCGCTCGTGCCTGACGTGCTGCACGATGCTCAGTCCGTCCATCGATGGCAGCCGTCGGTCGATGACCATGACGTCGTGGTCTCCGCTGAGGGCGCGTTCGCAGCCCTGCTGCCCGTCGGCTATCAGCTCGACCTCGAACGATGACTGCAGCACCTTCGCCATGAGCGGCCCCAGCTTCAGGTCGTCCTCGACGAGCAGGAGGAAGGGGCGTGTCTCGCCGTTCGCGCTATTTCCCATGAATGGCACCCTCTGCTCCGGTTCGTTCCACACCGGTACCCCACCGTCCGCGCACCGCGGGCATCGCAACGTTCAGGATCAGGGGTATCACGACGCCGGCGACAGAGACCGTCAGCAGAACGGATGCCGTGACATCCGTCGGAAAGTGCACTCCCAGATACATCCGCGACCACGCCACGAGCACCACGAGGCCGGAGCCGAGCACGATGACGACCCACTCGTATCGCCAGTCGCGCAGAGTCAGCAGCAGTGCGAGCACGATTGCGCACGCGAACGCGGTGTGCCCGCTAGGAAAGCTGAAGCTGGCGGGCGTCTCGAACACCGGTGCGGAGAGGCGGGGCCGCGGCCTCTGCACCAGGAACTTCATGCTCTCCGTGGCGCCCCAGCACACTCCGACCGTGACGGCGAACACGAGCGCGCGCGTGAATGAGCGGGTCAGCGCCCAGACCGCTACCGCGATCAGGAACGTGAGCGGGGCCGCGACCGGCGGGGAGAAGAACCACGCGATGAACCCGGCCAGCGCCAGCCCTGCCGGCGTGTGGGTGGTCGCGAAGGCGTTCAGCGCGTCCGTCTCCCACGCCGTCCACTGCGGCGCGTGCGTGACGGCGAATCCGAGCGCTCCGGTGAGCACGATGCCGCAGATCCCCAGTACGAGGAGGGGAATCGGATGCCGCACCGGGCGCAGCGGATCGCTTGCGGTCATCCGGCGCTCAGCCTTGCGGCATCCGCGATGCCGGTGAACTCCTCGGCCACCTCTGCGCGGTAGGCGTCGGCGTCGAGCGAGCTGGGCGGAACCTCGCCGTTCAGGTACGCGAGCAAGCCGTCGGCCAGAGCGGAATCGGTCTGACCGACGACGTGGATCGCGTCGTCCGGCAGCGCGTCGTGCACGGACGCGAACGCGGTGGAGACGATCGGGAGACGGCACACGGCGGCCTCCAGCAGCACCATCGGCTGCCCCTCGTAGACGCTGGAGAGCACGAAGCAATCGCATGCGGCGAGGATCGCGAACGGGTTCTGATAGGCGCCGGTCAGCGTCACGACGTCTGTGAGTCCGAGCTCGTCGATCAGGGACTGCAGCTCGTCGCGGAGCGGTCCGCCGCCTACGATCAGCAGGCGGGCATCCGGGCGCCGCTCGTGCACCGTCGAGAACGCTCGGATGAGTCGCGCGTGGTTCTTCTCCGGCGACAACCGCCCCACCGTCACGAACCAGCGGCCCTCGTGCTGTTCGAGCTGCCGCACCCAGTCCGGCACGAGCACTTCCTCGGTCTCCGGGTCGATCGGATGCCCGGCGAGCTCGGCCAGCGGCTGCTGCATTCCGGAGAGCACGCGTTCCACATTCGGGAGGTTCCGCACGGTCACGAAGCGCTCGGCCGGCGCGAACTCCGCCAGTTCGCTGCGGTTCAGGTCGGTCAGCCGCGGAGAGACCGAGACCAGCTGATCGTAGGAGCGATACAGCGCGAACACGTGGCCGAGGCTGCGCAGCATGCGCTTCTTGCCATTCACCTCGCGGTGCCGGTCGGCCGCCATCTCGTTGTGCAGCCAGATCGCCCGCGGGGCATCAGGGGAGTGCAGCAGGAGCGTGGCCCAGAACGGGCTGTATCCGCTGAAGTCGGCGACCCAGTCGAACTTCGCGTCGCCGAAGACGCGCTTCCACTCGTCGTCCCACAGTGCCTTGTACCGCAGCGGATCGTCGTGCTGGAGCACCTCGCCACGCCGCTCGTCGAGCTTGCGGCGCACGTGAGCCAGCTTGCTGCCGTTCATTCCTCCGACACGGTAGATCTGCCGCACCTGCGGTGGGATCAGCGCCTGATTCGCGCGCGCCCATCCGCGCCGCGAATACGACATCAGAGCGGTCACGTCGTAGTGCTCGGGGTCGATGCCGGCCAGAAGATTCATGGCGGCGGTCGTGATGCCGTTTGAGCGCATCCCGCCGAGGTAGAGAAGCAGACGGCGGCGTCCGTCGTTGCCGGCGGCCCGCACGTGGTGGCCGTCCACGATGCCCTTGAACACGATGTCGATGACGCGCTGAGTCGCGTGGCCGTCCTCGTGCGAGGCGAAGCGGTCGCGCCACTGTTCGTAACGCTCGGTGAGCGGATCGTCCTTCAACAGTCGCGCCATCGCCTGGCCGGCCAGCGCGGCGTCGTCGACGACCGGTCCCGGAAGTTCCTCCGGCGGAAAGTACGTTCCGCGCGTCTCCGTGTACTCGTCGGCATCCGGCGTGTAGAAGACGATCGGCTTTCCGGTGGCGAGGTAGTCGAAGAAGATCGAGGAGTAGTCGGTGATGAGCCCATCGCACACCCCGAGGATCACGTTCGTCGGCAAGGAGTTCGGGGCGAGTATGCGCCGCAGCTCGGGTCTGGATGCCGCGAATCCGTGCACGATCTGGTGAGTCTTCAGCAGCACGATGTGGTCGGGGCCCAGCTCGCGTTGCAGCCGCTGCACGTCCACGATCAGCTGGTCGACGTCATCCTCTGGTCGTCCGAACGTCTCGCCGTGCCAGGTCGGCGCGTAGAGCACGATGCCGCGCCCGCCGAGTTCGGCCCCTGACCGCTCCAGGGCAGCCCGCACCCGCCCGATGGCCGGGCTGTCCAGCCGCTGCCGGTCGATGCGGGGGTAGCCCTCGGTGATGATGCGCCCGGTGTACACGTTCCGCAGGCGGTAGGCATCCTCGTACATGCGCTCGGCCATGAAGTCGTTCGCTGCGAGCAGGAAGTCAGCGGCCAGGAAGTTGCGCAGCGTGTTCGCCGAGTCGAGCGCCCCGCCCGGCATGTCGAAGCCCATCTGCTTCAGGGGAGTGCCGTGCCAGGTGTTGAGGTACACCTGGCCAGGTCGCTTGCTGAACTCTGCGGGGAACGTCGCGTTGTTCACGAGATACTGGCTGGTCGCGAGCGCCTTGTAGTAAGCCCCGCTGCGGTATCGCACGAAGGTGACGCGGGGATCGTTCGCGAACTCGCGCACCAGTTCGGGGGCGGAGTCGCGTTCGGCCAGCGCCCATACGTGTTCGAACCCGGCGAATTCGGGATCGGCGATCAGGCCGCGGAAGATCGCCTCCGGGTTGCACAGGGCGCCGTTGCCGGAGAACGACTCGTACAGCACCGTGCCCGGACGAACCGGCTGCTTGCGCCAGTATGCGTGCCTGTCGTATTCGGCAGCGCGCTTGAGCTTTCGCGCTTGTCGGCGGATGCGTGCGAGTGGTGACTTCACTAACGACTCCTGGCAATACGTGGCCGCGATGAGTCTTTGCATGCGGCTCAAAGACTCCTCACATCGTAGGCGGCGCCGCTGTACCACCCCTTCGCGGTTGAAGGAAAGCGGGTGACGCGCGATGCCGTCCTTCCTAGCGTTGCTCTCGCAAAGCAGAGTAGAGAGGAGAGGCGGATGAGCGCGAATGTCCATCTGTCGGGTGCCGAGAGGCCGCCCATGGACCCGAACACGTCAGAGGCCACGAAGCGGCAACTGGAGCTCGCCATCGGGCAGGGCGACGCCTATCACAAGGCCGTGGAGTACATGGTCGGCGACATCGCCAAGGGCGGCGGCATGCAGAAGAAGGGCGACTACCTGATCGGCTACGCGGTTGAGGATGCCGAGGGCATGTACAGCTTCGACGACGGCACGCTGACGTGGAACAACCCGCAGGAG
Organism: Humibacter ginsengisoli; assembly: GCF_054780095.1. Classification (NCBI taxonomy): domain Bacteria; kingdom Bacillati; phylum Actinomycetota; class Actinomycetes; order Micrococcales; family Microbacteriaceae; genus Humibacter; species Humibacter ginsengisoli. The sequence goes on along the minus strand of NZ_BAAGWZ010000006.1, from coordinate 538,791 downwards.
GAGAACCAGCACCTGGAGATCGTCGTGTGCGACGGATCGGACGGCCGCTTCATTCCCGGTGTCTCCGTCACGGCGACCCTGATCACGCCGAGCGGCGAAGAGCTGGGACCGCACGACCAGGTTCTGGTGTGGCATCCGATGATCTACCACTACGCCCGCAACTGGACGCTGCCCGAAGACGGCGAGTACGTGCTGCGCGTGCACGTCGACCCGCCGACCTTCATGCGTCACGACGAGGTCAACGGCCGTCGGTTCACCGAACCCGTCGACGTGGAGTTCACCGGCGTCAAGATCGAGCGCGGCGCGGAGCCCGTCACCCCGCCCTCCCAGTAGGCCCATCGCGAGGGTGCGCGTTCTCCCGCGCGAAGGTGCGTCTGCTTCTCCGCGAGGGTGCGCGTTCTTCTCCGCGAGGGTGCGCGTTCTCCCGCCCGAGAGTGTGCGATTTATGCTGCCGGAAGTGCCTCGATTTTCGGGTGTCGGTCCACCGTGCTAGGCTCATTGATCGTGCCGCGGGGTGGAGCAGCTCGGTAGCTCGCTGGGCTCATAACCCAGAGGTCGTAGGTTCAAATCCTGCCCCCGCAACCAAATGAGAAGGCGTCCCGCGAGGGGCGCCTTCTTCGTATCGCCTCGCGCGAGGCGCTCGAGCGAATGGTGGCATCGTGTCGAATTCAGAGACGCCCGTTCCGGTCGCGGTCGCGCAGTTCGCACCCGGTCCCGACACGGCGGCGAACCTCGACGCGATCGCCGGCCTTGCATCGCAGGCTGCTCAGCGCGGCGCCCGGCTTGTCATCTTCCCGGAGTACTCGTCGTACTTCGTCGATCCGGTCGACGCCCGTTTCCTCGACCATGCCGAGCCGCTCGACGGCCCTTTTACGAGTTCCCTCGCACGGTTGGCGGATGAACTCGGGCTCACGATCGTCGCGGGCTTCGCCGAGCGCACGGATGATCCGCACCGCTTCTCCAACACGCTCGCGGCCGTAGCGCCGGGCTCGGGCATCCGCGCCGTGTACCGCAAGCAGCACCTGTACGACGCTTTCGGCGTGCGCGAGTCCGATGTCGTGCAACCCGGACCGCTCGAGGCGCCGCAGGTGTTCAGCGTCGACGGTCTGACTGTCGGACTCCAAACCTGTTACGACCTGCGCTTCCCGGAGATCACGCGCACCATCGTGGATGCCGGTGCCGATGTCGTCGTCGTCCCGAGCGAGTGGGTGCGCGGCCCGCTCAAGGAGCATCACTGGCGCACGCTGATCACGGCGCGAGCGATCGAGAACACCGTGTTCGTCGCCGCAGCCGACCAAGCAGGGGGCGTCAGTATCGGCTCGAGCCTGATCGTGGACCCGATGGGCGTCGTGCTGGCGGATGCCGGTGAGCAGCCCGGACTCGCCCTCGCCTTGATCGATCGCGAGCGAATCAGTCAGGTCCGAAGCCTGAACCCTGCGCTGTCCCTGCGCCGCTACGCCGTCGTGCCGAGGGCCTGACCGAGGCGAGCGAGTTGCGCTGCGGCTCGCTCGAGCACGTCGACGCGTTTGCAGAACGCGAAGCGCACGAGCGATGCCGCTTCTTCGCGCGTACGCGGTCCGCAGAACGCGCTGATCGGAACGCCGACCACCCCGGCGAGCGAGGGGAGTTCGCGGCAGAAGGCGACGGCATCCGCGTAGCCGAGGGGTGCGGCATCCGCCACCACGAAGTACGAGCCGTGCGACGGGAACACCCGGAACCCGGCGCTTTCCAGGCCTGCCGAGAGCAGCTCGCGCTTCGCGGCGAGTGTCGCGGCGATCTCGGTGAAGAAGGAATCGGGCATCCTCAGCCCTGCCGCGATCGCGGGCTGGAATGGTGCGCCGTTCACGTAGGTGAGGAACTGCTTCACCGCGGTGATCGCCGTCACGAGCGCTGGGGGAGCCGTCAGCCAGCCGATCTTCCAGCCCGTGGTGTTGAACGTCTTGCCGCCCGACGAGATCGTCACCGTGCGATCGCGGCCGCCGGGAAGTGTGGCGATCGGAATGTGCGGCCGATCGAACGTGAGGTGCTCGTACACCTCGTCCGTCACGATGACGGCGTCGTGCGCGTGCGCGAGCTCCACGATGGTCTCGAGCGTCACGCGTCCGAATACGGCGCCCGTCGGGTTGTGCGGATCGTTCACCAGGATCACCCTGGTCCTGTCGGTCACTGCCGATCGCAACTCGTCGAGATCCGGCTCGAAGTCCGGCGCCCGCAGCGCCACCGTGCGATGGATGCCGCCCGCCAACGCGATGATCGCTCCGTAGGAGTCGTAGAACGGCTCGAACGTCACGACCTCGTCGCCGTCCTGCAGCAGTGCGAGCAGCGTTGCGGCGATCGCCTCGGTCGCTCCCGCAGTGACCAGCACTTCCCGATCCGGATCGACGGTGAGTCCGTAGAAGCGCTCCTGATGCTCGGCGATCGCCTCGCGCAGCACGGGCATTCCGATTCCCGGCGGGTACTGGTTGACGCCGTCGCGGATGCTCCGCACTGCGACGTCGAGCACCTCGGCCGGTCCGTCTTCGTCGGGGAACCCCTGCCCGAGGTTGATCGCTCCGGTTCGCGTCGCCAGCGCGCTCATCTCGGCGAAGATCGTTGCGTACACCACGCCCTCCGGGCTCAGGAGCCCAGCCCCGTGCGCCGCGCGCTGCCAGTTGCCGGGAATCAACGCCGTCATCGTTCCTCCGCCTCCTCGTGGTCCACGGCTGCTCATCGCCCGCGGACCGTGTTTTCAAGGTAGTGCGCCGGTCGAGGCTGCGCCTGTTTTCCACTGCGTACCGATGTGCCCGCGTGGCTGTGGATAACACCTGCCCCGAGCATCGTCGTGCCCTACGGTTGTCCCCATGTCACTGCGCCGACGGATGCCCGCAGCGGCCATCGCCGCGCTCCTCGCGATGCCGCTGGCCGCCTGTAGCCCCACGCAGCCGACCCCCTCGCCGACGCCCACCCCTGTACACACGCCGCTCTTCGCCTCAGATGCGGAAGCGCTGAAGGCCGCAACGGATGCCTATGCCGCGTACCAGCACGTAACCGATGAGGTTCTTCATGCTGGCGGTCAAGGTGCGGACCGATACGAGAAAGTGGCTCTCGGCTCCGCGCTCGAAAAGGCCCTCGATGGAGCGAGGCAGTTCCGCGAGAAGGGCCTCCACACGACCGGCGAATCGCGCTTCGACTCCGTTCAGCTCCAAGAACGGAGCAGCAAGAGCGTTTCCTTCTACGTTTGTGACGACGTGAGTGATACCGATCTTCTCAATTCATCCGGTCAGTCGCAGGCGGCGGCGAGTGGAACTAAGCGCACTCCATGGCAGGTCGAAGCTAAGGCAGATGAAGGGAGCACGCTACTCATTTCGAAGCGCGACTTCTGGACCGGGAGCGACTTTTGCCAGTCCTAGTTGCCGCAATACTCGTCGTCGCTTCTTTAGGTGGCGTGGCTTCTTCAGCCTCTGATGACTGTGGACCCGTCGGTCAATACGGAGGAACGTGCTCCACCGGCTCCATCGCCGGCGATCACGTCGACGTGGGTGCGCACGGTGGCTCCGACGGGAGCGCAGGCGGCAACGCGTCAGACGACGAGGCGTCAGACGACACGAATGCCGCGACCCCGCCAGCAGGCGTCCCCTGTCCGGCCGGGATCGCATGCGGCGGCAACGCTGTCGTGCAAGTGCAGGGCGGCGTCACGATGTCGGCTCTCGCGTCGTTCTATCCGCAGAAGCCGACGGTCTCCGGCGAGCCCAACGGTTGGGCGATCATCGGGCTCGACGCGAACTTCGTGTCCAGCGCCGGCCGCCACACGGCATCCGGACCCCTGGCAGGACAGCCCGCCACCGTGCGCTTCACGCCGGTGCGCTTCGAGTGGGACTACGGCGACGGCGTACACGCATCGACCGCGACAGGCGGTGCCACATGGCGCTCACTCGGCGTCCCAGAGTTCAGCCCGACGCCCACCAGCCACGTCTACACCGCGGCCGGCAGCTACGGCGTCAGCCTCACCGTGGAGTACACCGCGCAATATCGAATCGGGGGCGGTCCATGGCGAGACGTGCCGGGTACGCTGACGTTGTCCGCACCGACGTTCACGGTCATCGCAGCCGATGCGAAGACCGTGCTGGTGCAGCGCAACTGTCAAGCCGACCCGCGCGGCCCGGGCTGCTGACGCAAGGGGACCGATATCCGCACATCGCTACGCGCAGGCGCGGCGCGTCAGTCAATCACTCATTCCGGTCCCATGGGATCGTTCTAGTCCGTTCACAGATTGCCCATAAGCGATGCCCAGCATGACAGCGGATGCTTGGAGTGCTTGGAAGGAGCACGACAGATGACCGACACACCGAAGGATCCCGCGGAGACGCCGGAGACGGCACCGCAGCAGCCGCCCGCGCAGGACTCGGTTGCCGACTCGGCGCAGTCCGCCCAGCACCCTGAGGCGGTGCAGTCCGCCCAGCACCCTGGGGACGCGCAGTCCGCGGCGGAGCAGTCGACGGCTGACCAGCCCACGGCCGAGCAGTCCGCTCACGATGCCCAGGCCAACCAGACCCAGCCGACGGAGCAACTGCCGCCGTACACTGCCGCGGCACCGGCACCGGCGCAGCCCGAGCAGGGCTCGCAGAACCCGTACGCGCAGCAGGGCTACCACTACGGCCAGCAACCCGGCTACCCGCAGCAGCCCGGTCACTACCAGTACGCATCGCAGCAGGCAGGTCAGCCGACGGGCCAGCAGGCTCCTCAGCACGGAGCATTCGGCCAGCCCACCTACGCGGGCCAGCAGCCCTACGCCCAGCAGCAGCCGGGTGAAGCACCGAAGCCTGCCAGGCAGAAGGACGGCAAGGGCAACCGGGCCGGACTGCTCATCACCGGATTCGTGCTCGCGGGCCTCCTCGGCGGCGGCGTGGGTGCCGGCGTGGTCGGCATCTATGCGGCGAACTCGAACACGGGTAGGCCTGTGGCATCTACGGGCGCCACCAACGTCACGGTGAATGACCCGCAGACCGCCACCAACGTCACCGCGGTGGCGTCGAAGGTCAGCCCGAGCGTCGTCACGATCAACGTCACGGGCGGCCAGGAAGCGGGCACCGGGTCGGGTGTCATCCTCAGCTCCGACGGTTACATCCTGACGAACACGCACGTGGTGACCCTCGACGGGTCCACCGGCAACCCGACTGTGAGCGTGACGACGAACGACGGCAAGATCTACCAGGCCAAGGTGGTCGGCACCGATCCCATCCTCGACCTCGCGGTGATCAAGCTGCAGAACGCCAGCGGCCTCACGCCGGTGACGTTCGCGAACTCCGACAAGGTCAACGTCGGCGACCAGACCATCGCGATCGGCGCTCCGCTCGGCCTGTCCGGCACCGTGACCAACGGCATCGTCAGCTCGCTGAACCGCAGCATCTCGATCGCCTCGTCCGCGGCTCCCAAGCAGGACCAGAACGACCAGGGTGGCAACAGCCCGTTCAACTTCTGGAACTTCGGGCAGAACGGCAACAGCCAGGGCCAGTCGTCGGCACAGAGCACCATCTCGCTCCCTGTCATCCAGACGGATGCCGCGATCAACCCGGGCAACTCCGGCGGCCCCCTGCTCAACGGCAAGGGCCAGGTCATGGGCATCAACGTCGCGATCGCGAGTGCGAACTCGTCGAGCGACTCCAGCGGCCAGTCCGGAAGCATCGGAGTGGGCTTCGCCATCCCGTCGAACGTGGCTCAGCGCGTCGCGAACGACATCATCAAGAACGGCAAGGCCACGAGCGGCCTGCTTGGCGCGACGGTAACCGACTCGACGTCGGACAAGAACGCGACGACGGTGGGTGCGCTGATCAAGTCGGTCAGCTCTGGCGGCGCGGCGGCGAACGCGGGCCTGCAGGCCGGTGACATCGTCACCAACTTCAACGGCAAACCGATCACCGACTCCACCGATCTCACGGCCCAGGTTCGGGCACTGGCCGGCGGCAGCAAGGCCACGCTCACCTACGACCGAGGCGGGCAGACGAAGCAGGTCGACGTCACGCTCGGCACGCTGTCGAGCGACTGAGTCGGAGCACGGCGCCGCGGGTTGAGTTCGAACAATCGGACTCAACCCCGCGATCGTTTCTGCCCGCTAGCGCGCTGAGCCCGCTCTCATCGCGCTGATAGGCTGAGCCGACGATTCGACGAGCGGATGTGATGGGCGAGGCCAGCAGTTCAGGCGCCGAAAGCGCCCTCGACAGGGCGGGTGCACTTCCAGGTGTCTCGTACGTGATGCCGGTGCTGAACGAAGCGCCGTACGTGCGCGCGGCGGTGGAGCGTCTTCTCGCTCAGGACTACCAGGGCCCCTACGACATCACGCTCGCGGTCGGACCCAGCACCGACGGCACCGAGGACGTGCTCGACGAGCTGGCGCGCGAGCATCCGAACGTGCGCGTCGTGCCCAATCCGGTCGCGTCCACCTCCGCCGGACTGAACGCCGCGATCAGGGCATCTTCGTACCCGATCGTGGTGCGTGTCGACGCGCACTCGCTGCTGCCACCCGAGTACACCCGGATCGCCGTCGAGACGCTGCAGCTCACAGGCGCCGACAACGTCGGGGGACTGATGGATGCCCGCGGCACGACCCCCTTCGAGAAGGCGGTCGCCCGTGCCTACCGTTCCCGGATCGGCCTCGGCGGCACGCAGCACCACGTCGGCGGCAAGGAGGGCCCTGCGCAGACCGCGTATCTCGGCTCGTTCCGGCGTGACCGCCTCGAGGCGGCGGGTCTGTTCGACGAGGGCGTGCGTCGCGGCCAGGACTGGGAGCTCAACCGCCGCCTGCGAGCCGCCGGGGGCACCGTCTGGTTCACTCCGCGACTTGTGGTGACGTATCAGCCGCGGTCGAGCATCCGCTCGCTTGTCAACCAGTTCTTCGCCACCGGCATGTGGCGTGGCGAGCTCGTGCGACGTTTCCCGTCCGCGAACTCATTGCGCTACTTGGCGCCGCCCGTGCTCGTCCTCCTGCTCGCGGCAGCGGTCATCGTCGGCCTGCTGGGCATCGCTGGTCTGATCATCGGAGCGCCGCTCGGCTGGCTGACCCTGGCCTTCGTCATTCCCGTGCTCTACCTTCTGTTCGTTCTCGCCGCCTCGTTCACCATCGGCTCCCGAGACGGGGGCCCCGCTATGCTGCGTTTCGTCATCGTCGTGCCGACGATCCACCTGAGCTGGGGCATCGGTTTCATCGGCGGATTCTTCGAGCTGTCGCACGACCTGCACAGCCGATCCGGGAGGTAGCGTGTCGGCTTCGGATTCCTACCGCCGGCCGGCGTCCATCGCCCAATTGCGCGAAGTGACGCAACCGCCTGAGGTGCGGCAGCGGCGCAACGCCGAGCACTGGACGGCGCACCTCTACCTGCGCGACATCTCGCCGTATCTCACCTGGACGCTCTTGAAGACCCGCATCAGCGCGAACGGCGTGACGGGCTTCATGATCCTGACCGGATGGCTCACCGCGGCCGCCCTGCTCATCCCCGGTTTCTGGGGTGCACTGATCGCCGTCGTGCTCGGCCAGCTGCAGATGCTGTTCGACTGCTGCGACGGCGAGGTCGCCAGATGGCGCAACAGTTCGTCGCCGGCGGGGCACTTCCTGGATGCCGTCGGCCATTACTCCACGGAGACGTTCATCGCCATCGTCCTCGGCCTGCGCGCCGCGGCGTGGCCGTTCGAGGCACCGGACGACTACCTGTGGACCACGTTCGGCTTCGCGCTCGCCCTCGTGCTCGTGCTCAACAAGGCGCTGAACGATCTCACCCGGGTCGCACGCGCCTATGCCGGCCTGCCCCGGCTCGGCAATGCCGAAGCGGATGCCGCCCCGCAGCACCGCCTCATCGCCTTGGCTCGTCGCGCGGTGAAGTTCTTCCCGTTCCACCGGATGTTCCACTCCGTCGAGCTGACGCTGCTCACGTTCGTCGTCGCCATCATCGCCCTGTTCACCGGGTCGCCGGTCACTGAACGTGTCTACCTCGTCGTACTGCTCGCATTCGCGATCCTGGGGCTGATCGGTCACTTCCTGGCGATCATGAGTTCGAAGCGGCTCAAGTCATGAGCTCCGGCGTGCCCACGGTCGGCGTCGTGGTGCTCACGCAGGGAACACGGCCGCGGGAACTCGCGCAGGCACTGGCATCCGTTCTCGCACAGCGCGACGTCGAGGTCGACATCGTCTGCGTGGGCAACGGCTGGAGGCCGACCGGCCTGCCGGCGCGGGTGAAAGCGCTCGGGCTGCCCGAGAACCTCGGCATCCCTGCCGGCCGCAATGCCGGTGTGCCGGAGACGACGGGGGAGTTCCTGTTCTTTCTGGACGACGACGAATACGTCGAGTCCGAGACGTTCCTTATCGATGCCATCGCTCGCTTCCGTGCCGACCGCACGATCGGGGTGCTGCAGCCGCGGGTGCGCACGATCGACGACTCGATCCCACCGCGCCGCTGGGTCCCGCGCATGCGGAAGGGGGATCCTGCACGGCCGAGCGCCGTCTTCTCGCTCGTCGAGGGCGCGATCGTGATGCCACGCAGCGTGTTCGAGGCGGTGGGCGGCTGGGCCGGGCCGTTCTTCTACGCCCACGAGGGCATCGAGCTCGCGTGGCGTGTCTGGGACCAGGGCAAACGTGCCTGGTACGCGGGCGACTTGCAGGCACGGCATCCGAACGTGCCGACGACCCGGCACAGGGACTTCTACTGGCGCAACGCGCGCAACCGGGTGTGGGTCGCAAGGCGCAACCTTCCTGCCGTGCTCGCGCCCGTGTATGTGGCGACGTGGACGGGCGTGCAGCTCCTGCGTGGCGGCCGCAGCCCGAAGACGCTGCGTCCCTGGTTCGCCGGCTGGGCGGCGGGCTGGAGAGACGACCCCGGCGAACGACGCCCGATCCGCTGGCGCACCGTGTGGCGCATGACACTGGCCGGCCGCCCGCCCGTCGTCTGATCAGCAATAGCCGTCGACCGCGCCGCGCGCCGCGAAGCAGGCGTACCGAAACCGCCGCTAGTCGACCGCAGCCAGCTCGGCTCCGTCGACAGGTTCCTCAGTGGCCGCAACGTCCAGTGCCGCAGGAAAGGCCTCTGGCAGCGACCCGAACGCGACGTGCGCGGATCGCACGACCCGGGATCCCGTGATGCGGTTTCCCGCTCCGCCGACGACGGCGCCGATGCCGAACGGAAGCGCTTTGCCGAGGATGCTCGCCGTTCCGGTGGTCGCCAGCCGCTTCGCCGCGGCGGACTGGAGTCGTTGCACGAGCGGGCCGACGACGACGCGCGGGATGCTGCTGGAGACGACCTGACGCCAATACAGCTCGCGCGTCGCCTCCTTCTCGGTCAGCTCGACGCCCCACTGACGCACGAGGTCGGACCCCTCTTTGCCGAGCATGAGCGCCAGCACCAGCGCGCGGGCGCGTTCCGGGTCGTCAACGGGCAGCCCGTGCAGTTCGGCGATCGACTGAGCGAACAGCGCCGTCGCCTCGAGGAACGCCGCGGTCTCCACCGCCGAGAGCGCCAGCGTCGTGACGGTGCCGACCGCCGGAATCACGGCAGTCGTACCCACCGCTGCACCGCTCGTGGTGACGGCCGCCAGGTAGCGCCGGCCCAGGATGTACGCGACTTCGCCGGGTGTGGCATCCGGATGCCTGCGCCTGATGCTTCTCAGATGCGACAGCACCACGGGTCGCTGCACGGCGAGAAAGCGGTCGACCCCGCGGTTCAGCCGGGTCGGGATGGCGACACCGCGAGCTGTGCTCGTGCCGGTGACGCCGACGAACGGCTTGACCTTCTTGGAGCGAGCCATGCATCCGAGTCTAAGGACGCGACGTATTCCGCACGCCGCATAGGCGACCGCGGGACTGCACCTTGGATGGTTTCTCCTAAGCTGGCCGGGTGCCTCGCCTGATCACGCAGAACGACTTCGACGACGTGCGCCTCCGCGCCGACCGAGCGGACGGCTCCATCGCCGAGACCTTGCGTGCGTGGGCGATGGAGACCGACCGTTATCGCCTTGCAGACGAGGTCTCGCGCGCAGCCGTGCTGATCGAGGCCGGCGAGGACTTCGGTTATGCGGGCAACCATGCCGAGGCGCTGCGCATGTACGAGGCGGCCCGGGACGACGGCGGTCCCGCCTACGTCGATCCGCGTGCCCTGATCGTGCAGGCGCTGTACCAGGGCGGTCAGACGGATGCCGCACTCGAGCTCGCGGACGCCTTGCGCAAGGAGTCCCCGCGGCAGCTCAATACGTTCCTGGTGCTGGGTGGGTTCTTCGAACTCGTCGATGAGTTCAAGCAGGCGCAGCGCTGGTACTCGATGGGCATCCGCGCGATGGACAGCGGCAACGTCGCGGGCTCGGAGTCGCAGTACGAGTCGATGCTGATCGGCCGAGCACGTGTTCGCTCCGAGCTCGGGATGCCGCGCGACACCCTCGACGACGCGGCCGCGATCATCATCGAGCGCTACGCGGCCGAGCTCGAGTCCGACGAGGAGTGAGACGGGTGCCTCGCACGATCACCGAAGACGACGTCCGCGCCCTCGAGGTCTCCCGGCCCGCGAAGGGTCAATCACGCGACGACATGCTGCGGCAGCGTATCGAGACGCTGATCGAATGGACCTACAGCGCGGACATCGAGCTGGATGGCATCACGCGCGCTCACCTGCTCTGCATCGCGGCGGAGCACTCCTTGACCCTGGGCGATGCGCCGCGGGCCCTCGAACTGGCGCGCGCCGCAAAGGCCAGCGGCGACCCCGACTCATTCGATGCGGTCCCCGACCTCGTGACGGCGCTTCTCACACTCGACCGAGGTGACGAGGTGACAGACGTTGTGAAGGAAGCACGTGCTCTCGTTCGTGAGGATGCGAGTGCGCTTCCGTGGACGGTGCTCGAGCGGGTGGGTGAGGAGCTGGCCTACTTCGGAAGGCTGGATGACGCCGAGCGCTGGTTCGCGATGTGCGTGCGCGTTTCCGAACGCACAGATGTCGGCGACCTGGCTGCCGCTCGTGCGCTGACGTTCCGCTGGGCGACGCGTCGTCGCGCCGGAAAGCCGCAGGATGCGATGGATCAGGAGGCCGAGCGCGTCGCGGCCGCTCGTGGCTGGGAGAACCCGGACCCGCTGGTCTTCCGCGAAGACGAAGGGCGATAGCGAGCGGGTGCCGACTCAGTTCTGGGAATGCCCGAATAGCTCGCGTGCGATCGACAAGGCGGCCTGAAGTACCTCGTCGTCGACTCCCGCAACCGGAGTGCCAAGGGATGCCCGGCTGGCGGTGAAGAGCTTCTCCGGTCGAGCAAAGCTCACGAGGGGTAGGGATCCATGCGAGAAGGAGTCGAGGCCGATCTTCACGTGGTGCCTGCTGGCGTAGGGCCGAGAAGTAACTTGGCACACGATGACATCGCGATCGTCGGCTTCTGCGAGCACTAGCGCCGGCCGCCGTTTGACACCGCTTCCGTCAGAAAGCCGAAACGGAAGCACCACGATGTCGCCTACTGAAGGAACGCCCACGCCTCGTCCTCTTCGGGTCGTTCCCAATCAGACAGGGCGTCGCGCGACATGAGCATCAGAGCCAGATCTGACTCCGGCTCGGGCGCAGGTGACAGCAGAATGCCGTCATCCACGACAACCATCTCGAGTGGTCCGCTGATCCCGGCTTCCTCAAGAATCGGTTTCGGGATGCGAACCCCCTGCGAGTTCCCGATCCGCACAATCTTGCCCTTCATGGTAATTACAGTGTAATCACCGGACTCTATGGGCGGGATTCCAGCGTCGACATTCCGCAGGCGTGCTCGTGGGATAACGATGCCCCATCGGGATCTGGGGAGGAGAAGCTCAGATCTCGAAGGCCTAGTTCTCTACGGAACTGATCCATAGGGCACGAACACTCTGGATACGAACGCTGCCTGATTCGTAGACAAGAAGGCGTGGTCGAGCCGTTCTCCAACGCCGCTGGCGTCTTCGGGAAGCGGCTGCGCGCCATCCGCACCGGGCTGGCGCTGAGCCAGGAAGAGGTGGCGCACCTCGCGGAGATCCACCCGACCAATTACGGCAAGCTCGAACGCGGTCGCGCGAACCCGAACATGGAGACGATCATCCGAATCTCCACCGTGCTCGGAGTCGAACCGGGGGAGTTGCTGCAGGGGCTGACGACGGCGGACTACCCGGGCCATCAGCACAACGTCACTGCCAAAGAGTGGCTCGAAGCGCGCCAACGGATGCGTTAGCGCGCGTCAGAAGCTCGCTCGCCACAGGTACTCGTCGCCGTTGGCCCGGTGCCATCGCACGACGAGAACTGTCGACCGCGCGAGATCGTGCCCGTAGATCGGGATCTCGGCGACCGCGCCCGGTTCGAGTGTGATCGGTGCCTGCACGGGCATGCTGCCCGCACCGAGGAGGGAGAACCTCACGCCGGTCAATGTCTCCAGACTCGCGTTGCGCAGACGATAGCGCGGGGGAGAGCTGCGGTCGAAGACGAACGGAACCGGGTAGGCGAGGGTCGAGTCGTCGATGGTCTCGTCGGGTCGAGTCGTGGTCATGCAGGCAGGCTAGGCGGGGCATCCGACGAGCGGGCATCCGATGTGCATGCCCTCGTCGACCGGTCTTCTGTGGACGGAGAGAGCCGGTCTGAACTGGGAGGCCTCAGGCGCCGTAATCGCTGTTGTACCGTGACAGAACGGAATCGATGTCGGAGTCGAGCGCGAGTCCGTGGTCATTGAGATAGAGACCGCGGGTGCAGAAACGGCGGATCTCCTTCTCATTGTGCGAGACGAAGAACATCGTGCGACCCTCGCCGAGCATCTCTTCGATGCGCTTGTAGCACTTCTCCCGGAACATGCGGTCGCCCACCGCGAGCACCTCGTCCACGATGAGAATCGGCTCGTCGAGCTGCGTGATCACCGCGAACGCGATGCGCACCTTCATGCCGCTGGAGAGGTGCTTGTACGGCGTGTCCAGGAAGTTGCCGATGTCGGCGAAGCCCGTGATGTCGTCGAATCGCTCGTCGATTTCCGCCTTGGACATGCCGTGGAGTCCTGCGGTCAGGTAGACGTTGTCGCGCACGCTCAGGTCGTCGACGAAGCCGCCGGTGATCTCGATGAGCGGCGCGGTTCCCGCCTTCACCTCGACCGTGCCCTCGTCGGGCAGGATGACGCCGGCCACCAACTTCAGCAGCGTGGACTTGCCCTGCCCGTTGCGTCCGACAACACCGACCGCCTCACCCGCGGGCACCGCGAACGACACGCTGCGCAGAGCCCAGAACTCGTCGGGCTTCGATCGGCGCTGGCGCGACGAGAACAGATCCTTGAAGCTACGACGCGAGGAACGGTTCCTCTTGAAGCGGATGCCGACATCCGTCGCCTCGATCATCGTGCCGGTGGTCGTCGAAGTCGTCATCACATCTCCTTCAGCACGCTGCGGATCGTGCGGGAGTAGACCAGCCAGCCGATGATGAGAAAGATCACGCTGCCGATCGCCGAGCTGAGCACCAGATCCCAGTGCAAGTCGTTCGGGAAGAACGCCGAATGGTAGATGCCGAACAGACCCACCAGGGGATTCAGGTCCGAGAACACCTTGAAGATCGGGATGTCTTTGGGCACGGCAGTCGCCGGATAGAGCACGGCGGAGACGTAGAAGAGCAGACGGAGCAGCAGCCTGACGACGCGCTCGAGGTCGCGGAAGAACATCACGAGTGGGGCGACCAGCAGCCCCAGGCCGATGAGCAGCACAGCCTGGATGAGGAGCGCAAGGGGCATGAGCGCGAGCTGCCAGTGCACCTGTGCGCCGGTAACGATGACGAAGAACGCCAGCACGGGAAGCGAGAAGAGATACTCGATGCCCTTGCTGAGCACGATGCGGTTGATCCAGATCGTGCGCGGAATCGCTACGGAACGGATGAGCTTGGCGTCTCGGCTGTACGCCCGGGTGAAGTCGGAGACGGCCCCGTTGAACCACGTCCACGGCAGCATCCCGGAGAGCAGGAAGACGATGTACGGCTCCTCGGTGATGCCACCGCGGTGGAAGATCACGGTGAAGACGAGGAAGTAGATGCCCGCCATGAGCAGTGGGTCGAGAATCGACCACACGTAACCGAGCGCGTTCGTCGCGTAGCGCACGTGCAGGTCGCGCTTGGTCAGCAACCACAGTGAATGCCGGTAGCGCCCGACCGGCGACCGCTGAATGCGCTCGGTCGGTCGCGCGGCGGCAGAGATCGTCACTCCACGATCGTAGCGATGACCGGCTGTGCAGAAGACGGATGCCGCCGACCCAGCGGGCCGACGGCATCCGTCACATTGTGGGGCGGTTGGTTCAGACGAAGAGGTTCGCGCGCTCCAGGTCTTCTGCGAAGTCGATCTCGACCGCGTACAGGTCGGAGATGTCGATGGGCTCCACGAGCATTCCGTCGTGCTGGATGGCCAGCTCGAGGCCGCGCTCGAAGTAGTCCTGGTCGTCGACGCGCTGCAGGTGGTGCAGCAGTGCGGCCTTGTCGTGGCTGGAGACGTAGTTGATGCCGACGGCCTCGCCGAGTCCACCCTTGACGGTCTTCGAGAGCTTCTCGATGTAGCCCTCGGCGCCGGTGGTGTACTTGACCTCTTCGTCGGAGACCTTGGCGGTGTTCACCGTGACGAACGACTGATCGCGAGCGATCGCGGCCGCAGCGCGCACCAGCACACCGGGGTCGAAGACGACGTCGCCGTTCATCCAGAGCACGCCACCGTTGCCGCTCGACTTGAGCGCACGCATGAGGCTCTTCGACGTGTTGGTCTGGTCGTACTGCTCGTTGTAGACGAAGGACGCGTCCGGGAACGCCTCGACGATGTGCTCGAGCTTGTAGCCGACGACGATGGTGACCTTGACCTTCGGTCCGAAGGCGGCGTGGATGTTGTCGAACTGCTGCTGCATGATCGTGCGGCCGTCACTGAGCTCCGTCAGCGGCTTCGGGAGCGAACGCCCGAGCCGGCTGCCCATACCTGCCGCGAGAATCACGACCTGCGGTGCGGTGGTCACGTTTCGTCTCCTGTCATTCGTGCGCATAGTCGACCCCCCATGAGTTGAACTGTGTGACTTGCGGATGACAGCCGATCGGCAGTGAATCTTGGAGGTGCGTTTCCGCGCCGACCGCTTCCGTTCACCGAAGTGTCACTGATGCGTGTGTACAAAGACACCGCGTTGTGCCGAAATCGAATCTACCGGCTCTCTGCGCCCCGAATGCGGGGCGTTGCCGTTTCGTGATCGTTTTATGGGAGTGCTCTTAGAAAGCGGATGTCGGCCGGCCGCCTGAATGTCTGCCTGTTCCACCTGAGTTTCGGAGGATCAGAACGGGATGTTCGACGGGAACCACACCTTGTGGCGCAGGCACCATGACAGCAGAGAACGATGGGTCCATCCAGGGGTGTTCCGACGAAGATTGGTACGTTAGCGTAGAGCGTTCGAGGGGACCACGGTAACGGGGGTAAGGCGCGTGCAAGAAGACCCGCAGACGACAATCGCGGGTGGCGCCCAGACGGTGAGTGGAACGGATACTCCCAGTTCCGGCTCATCAGGCGACGCCCCCGTTGTCGGCACGCGTGGCGCGAAGTCGAGCGATGCTCGCCGTGGTGGGAGGCCTCGCGCGACCGGGGCTGCCGCGGACACCTCCGTCGTGGCCGATGCTGCTGCGGGCGAACCTGCCGCCGTCGTGACGGCCACGGGACCGCGCGGTCCGAGGGGCTCCTCACGCGCTCGCGGCACGGTGACCCGGGCGACGAAGGGAGCCGGCATGTCGACCTCGGCTCGGCCCGCCGTCGTCGAGCCGAGGACGCCTGCGGTCGCCGAGCCGAGAACTACTGAGCCGAAGACTGCGGAACCGCGGAAGTTCGAGCCGAAGGCGGCGGAGCCGGCAACGGTCGGGCCTCCGATCGCAGAGCCGACAACGGTCGAGCCGAAGGCCCCCGAGCCGGATCACGACAACGTCGACACTGGACCGATGCCCGTGCTGTCCTCGGCAGTCGACGAGAACACCGGATCCCGCCAGCGCATCACGCTCTTCGGACGGCGGCGACGGGCCGCTGCAGCGGCGGCAGCGCCCGCTGAGACCGAGCGAGAGGTGGAAGACGGCGGGTCCGACCTGCTGGCGGAGCTGGTACGGGAGACCGAGGCGGACGACACGCCTAGCCGCGCGCCGTCCGTGGAGCAGCTCGAACCTGATCGGCGAGAAGAGACGCTCAATGCGCGTGCGCCCGAGGACGAGTTCCTGCAGGAGACGATCGATCGCTCGACGCTGACGCGCCAGGACGACTCATCCGCGACCGGGCTCGAAACCTCGCCGCCCCCGCGCGCGCGCCGCGCGGCCGAGACCCGGGCCTACCCGCCGGCGCGGCCGGCTCCGCCGACGACGGCGCCGGTGGTGCTGGCAGTGACGGGCCTGCACAAGCGGTATGGCGACGTGGTCGCGGTCGACGGCGTCAACCTCAGCATCCGTGCCGGATCGATGTACGGCATTGTCGGACCGAACGGCGCCGGCAAGACCACCACGCTGTCCATCGTCACCGGCCTGCTCCGAGCCGACTCCGGTGCCGTCTTTGTCAACGGTGTGGATGCCCGCAAGCATCCGCGAGCCGCGAAACGCGCCATCGGGGTGCTGCCCGACCACCTGCGCACCTTCGACAAGCTCACCGGCGCGCAGCTTCTGTACTACGCAGGAACGCTGCGCGGGCTCGACGCCTCCACGACCCGGCAGCGCTCAGCCGACCTCGCCGCCGCATTCGGCATCGAAGACGCCATGGGCCGTCTGGTCGCGGACTACTCGGCGGGCATGACGAAGAAGGTGTCGCTGGCCGCGGCCATGATCCACTCGCCCAGACTTCTGGTGCTCGATGAACCGTTCGAGGGGGTCGATCCGGTGTCGGCGGCGACCGTCACGGGCATCCTTCAGCGTTATGTGGATGCCGGGGGCACAGTGCTGCTCTCCAGCCACGGCATGGACCTTGTGCAGCGCATCTGCGACAGCGTCGCGATCATCGTCGGCGGTATCGTGCTCGACTCCGGACCCGTGGACGAGGTGCGCGGCGAGAAGACGCTCGAGGACCACTTCATCGAACTCGCAGGCGGCCGCAAGGCCGTGGAGGGGCTCGAATGGTTGCACAGTTTCTCCGACTGAAGCTGGCGTCGCTCGGCAGCGGATTCCGTCGGGGCGGCTGGCACACGTTCGGACTGGTCGTCGGCCTGCTCTACACGGCGGCGCTGACCGTCGTCGTCTGCGGGGTTCTGGCGTCGGCGCGCACTGCCAGCGACGGGCAGCTGGTGCGCGACATCCTCGTGATCGCCGGCGGCGCCGCCGCCTTGTGCTTCCTGCTCGTTCCGCTGTTCAGCAGGCACGACGGGACGTTCGACCCGCGGTCGTACGCCATGCTGGGCCTCGAGTCACGGCAGATCGCTGTCGGGCTGGGCGCCGCGGCGCTGGCATCGGTGCCGGCGCTCGTGCTTCTCGTGTGCTCGTTGTTCACCGTGGTGACGTGGTCGAGATCCCCGGGCGCGGCCGTGCTCGCGTTCATCGCGGCGGTGATCTGCGTGCCGACGTGGATGCTCGCGGCGCGACTGACGTCATCCGTTGCCGCGTTCGCGCTGTCGACGCGTCGCGCCCGGGAGTTCAGTGCGACGGTCGCGGTGCTGATCGTGGTCATGCTTCTGCCTGTCGCGTTCTTCCTGGCGACCCTGAACTGGAGCCGAGACGGTCTCCGGGTCGTGCACTCCGCAGCGAACTGGGTGAGCTGGACGCCTTTCGGGGCCGCCTGGTCGGTGGGCGGCGACGCTGCAGCCGGTCGATGGGGCCTGGCCGTGCTGAAGCTCCTGATCGCGATCGTGACGCTCGCCATCGTCGCCGGCGCATGGTGGGCCCTGGTGCGCCACATGGTCGTCACGCCCGATCGGCAGGTGTCGGTGAAGACCTACGCCGGTCTGGGCTGGTTCGGCAGGATGCCCGCGCGCCCGGCAGGTGCGATCGCCGCCCGCAGCCTCACCTACTGGGGCCGCGACTCGCGTTACTGGGTGCAGCTCGTGCTCGTCCCGCTGTTCCCGCTCATCATGGTGGCGGCGCTGCTCATCTCCGGCGCTGTGCGGCCGCATGACCTCGCGCTCATCCCGCTGCCCGTGATCTGCCTGTTCGTCGGGTGGGTGGCGCACAACGACATCGCGTACGACGGAACGGCCATCTGGCTGCACATCGCCTCCGGAACCCGCGGTGTTCCCGATCGCCTCGGGCGCCTCGCCCCTGTGGTGCTGATCGCGGTTCCCGTGGTCGCGGTGGGGAGCATCCTCACGGTGCTCGCGTATGGGAACTGGGACGTTCTGCCCGCGGTGACGGGCGTGAGCGTGTGCCTCGTGCTGACCGGGCTCGGACTCTCCAGCGTGTCGTCGGCGCTCACGCCGTATGCGGCTCCGCGTCCCGGTGACAGCGCGTTCGCGCATCCGCAGCACACAGGCGGAGCGGCGACGTTCGCGCAGTTCGCGAGTCTGTTGCTCACCGCGCTGTTCGCGGGAGCGCCCATCGCCATGATGGTGCTCGGCGTCGTGCAGAGCCCGGAGTGGTTCACGATGTGCCTGTGGACCGGGCTCGGCATCGGAGTTGTCGTCTTCGTCGCCGGCGTGCTGCTCGGCGCGGTCGCCTACAACCGCAGGGGACCCGAGATCATGGCGTTCGCACTGCGCAACGCCTGACGTCCGGCGGCCGCTCGGTTAAGCTGTCGGGATGGTCGACAACAGCATCGCAGAACCCGGCGGTCCCGGCGCGGCACCCGATGGCGGCGGCCTGGCCACCCTCGACCGCGAGCTCGAGGAGCTGATCCAGAACGAGCAGATGGAGCCGGGCGACCACGAGCGCTTCTCGCACTACGTGCGCAAGGAGCAGATCCTGGAGTCCGCGGTCACGGGCAAGCCGGTCATCGCGCTGTGCGGCAAAAAGTGGACGCCGAATCGCGACCCCCAGAAGTTCCCGGTATGCCCGGAGTGCAAGAAGATCTACGAGGGTCTCAGCGACGAGTAGCGCATCTCAGACGTACTCCGTCTGCAGGGCCGGCTCGCCACGCCCGAGCCGGAACGCCGATTCGGGCAGTTCCTCCCGCACTATCGCGTGATGGCGTCGCGCCGCCTCGACGCCCGCCGCGCCGAGATACTCGCGCCCGGCGACGCCGTCGCGCATGAGCGGAACGTGCAGGTGGCGGCCCGCCGGCATCGGGGTCGTGCTCTGCAGCACGTGGATCTCCTCTGCGGATGCCATACCGAGCTTGTCGATCGCCCGCACGGGCACCTTGGCTCCGCCGATGGACGCCTTGCCGGTGGATGCCTTGGCCACCGGCACCCACGCGCCGGCCGCATCCTTTCGCGCAACGAGCTTGTACACCATGCCGGCCGTCGGCGCACCGGATCCGGTCACCAGCGACGTACCCACTCCATATGAATCGACGGGCGAGGCGCGCAGCGCGGCGATGGCGAACTCGTCCAGGTCGTTCGTCACGGTGATGCGGGTGTTGCGAGCACCGAGTGCGTCGAGCTGTGCTCGCACCGACCCGACGAGAACCGGCAGGTCGCCCGAGTCGAGCCGCACGGCTCCCAGCTCGGTCCCCGCGACGCGGACGGCGGTCTCTATCGCCTTGTGCACATCGTAGGTGTCCACGAGAAGCGTGGTTCCGGGACCGAGGGAGCGCACCTGCGCGCGGAAGGCATCCTCTTCGCTGTCGTGCAGAAGGGTGAACGCGTGCGCGGCGGTGCCCATGGTGGGGATGCCCCAGGTGCGGCCGGCCTCGAGGTTGGATGTCGCGCTGAACCCCGCGATGTAGGCGGCACGGGCAGCGGCGATCGCCGCCTCTTCATGTGCGCGCCGAGAGCCCATCTCGGCCAAGGGTCGTCCAGCTGCGGCGGAGACCATGCGTGCGGCCGCGCTGGCGATCGCGGAGTCATGGTTCAGCACGCTCAGCGCCAGGGTCTCCAGCAGCACGCCCTCGCCGAACGGGGCATCCACGACCAGGATCGGCGACCCCGGAAAGTACAGTTCGCCTTCCCGATAGCCGCGGATCGTGCCGTTGAACCGGTAGTCGGCCAGCCAGTCGAGCGTCTCGTCGCGCACGACGCGGTTGTCGCGCAGCCACTCGAGTTCTGCATCCTCGAACCGGAATCGCTCGATCAGCTCGAGCAGCCGTCCCGTACCAGCGACGACGCCGTAGCGACGTCCGCCCGGCAGCGAACGTGCGAAGACCTCGAACACGGACTCGCGTTCGTGGGTGCCGGAGAGCATGGCGGCGTCGAGCATGGTGAGTTCATAGCGGTCCGTGAGTAGCGCGGAGGAGCGGCGCTCGTGCGGTGGCGTCACGTGCCTCAGCCTATTGGAGCAGGTGGCGGCCGTATCCTGGAGAACTGTGACAGACGCTCCGATCGGCATCTTCGATTCGGGGGTGGGCGGGCTCACCGTCGCCCGCGCCGTGCGCGACCAGCTGCCGAACGAGTCGGTGCTGTACGTCGGAGATACGGCGAACTCGCCGTATGGTCCGAAGCCGATCGCACAGGTGCGCGCACTCGCGCTCGAGGCGCTGGACTTCCTGGTAGAGCAGGGCGTCAAGATGCTGGTGATCGCGTGCAACACCGCATCGTCAGCCATGCTGCGGGACGCGCGCGAACGCTACGACGTTCCAGTCATCGAGGTGATTCAGCCCGCTGTGCGCCGGGCCGTCGCCACGACGCGCAGCGGCCGCGTCGGGGTGATCGGCACCGTCGGAACGGTGAATTCCCGCGCCTACGAGGACGCGTTCGCCGCCGCTCCGTCGCTGCAGCTCTTCACGCAGGCGTGTCCGCGTTTCGTGGAGTTCGTGGAGGCGGGCGTGACGAGCGGACCAGAGCTGCTGGATGTCGCGGCGGATTACCTGCGTCCGCTTCAAGACGCCCGTGTGGACACGCTGGTGCTCGGGTGCACGCACTACCCGTTCCTCAAAGGCGCGATCTCGTACGTGATGGGCGAGGGAGTGTCGCTGGTCTCCAGCGATGTGGAGACGGCGAACGACGTGTACCGGGTGCTGGTGTCGCAGGGACTGGAGCGCACGGCGGCGAGCGAGCCGAGCATCCGGTACGAGGCGACCGGCGACGACACAGAAGCCTTCGTGCGGCTCGCGCGCCGGATGCTCGGCACTGAGGTGCCGGTCGTCGACGTCGTGCGCACCGGCGCGATCGATCTGCCCGGGTTCGACGCTCGCCGATAGGGTGGAGCGGTGAGCGAGACCATCCGAGCCGACGGCAGAACGACCGACCAGCTGCGCCCGATCAGCATCGTGCGGGGCTGGAACGAACAGGCGGAGGGAAGTGCGCTCATCTCGTTCGGGCGCACACGCGTGCTGTGCACGGCATCCTTCACGAACGGCGTTCCGCGTTGGCTGACCGGCAAGGGCAAGGGGTGGGTGACCGCCGAGTACTCGATGCTGCCGCGATCGACCAACGAGCGCACCGATCGGGAATCGGTGAAGGGACGCATCGGTGGCCGGACGCACGAGATCAGCCGCCTGATCGGACGCAGCCTCCGCGCCGTCGTGGACATGAAGGCGCTCGGAGAGAACACGATCGTGCTCGACTGCGACGTGCTGCAGGCAGACGGCGGCACCCGCACCGCGGCCATCACCGGCGCCTACGTCGCGCTCGCGGATGCGCTGGCGTGGGGCAAGGAGCGCAAGTTCATCGCGCAGCGCGCGACACCGCTCATCGACAGCGTCTCCGCGGTGTCGGTCGGGATCATCGACGGCGAGCCCATGCTCGATCTGGCATATGTCGAAGACGTACGCGCCGAAACGGATATGAACGTCGTCGTCACAGGTCGTGGCCTCTTCGTCGAGGTGCAGGGAACCGCCGAGGGTGCGCCGTTCGACCGCCGCGAGCTCGGCTCCCTGCTCGACCTGGCGGAGAACGGATGCCGCGAGCTGGCTTCGTTCCAGTCCCGGGCTCTCGGTGGCGACTCGTCCGAAGGCGAGGCCGACCGTCGTGGTGGCCAGCAGGGCGCGGCGAGCAGCGGGTCCGACGCTGCGGGGTCGTGAGCGAGGTGCAACAGGCGGGCATCCGAACGGATGATCGGGTCCGTGTCGTGCTCGCGACGCACAACAAGCACAAGCTCGAGGAGTTCGGCGCGATCATCGCGCAGCGCATGCCCCAGGTCGAACTCGTCGAGTACGACGGGCCGGAGCCGGTCGAAGACGGGGTGACGTTCGCCGAGAACGCGCTCATCAAAGCGCGCGTCGCGGCGGAGCACACCGGCCTCATCGCGCTCGCGGACGACTCGGGCATCTGCGTAGACGTGCTCGGCGGCTCGCCAGGCGTGTTCTCCGCACGCTGGAGCGGCAGGCACGGCGACGACGCCGGAAACCTGGCTCTGCTCCTCGCTCAGGTCGCCGACGTGCCCGACCGCCACCGCGGCGCGCACTACACCTGCGCCATCGCACTCGTGAGACCTGCCGAAGACGGCCGCGTCGCCGACGAGCGCACTGTGGAGGGGGAGTGGGACGGCGCGCTAGCGCGCGAGCCGCGCGGGACCAACGGGTTCGGCTACGACCCCGCATTCGTGCCCGACGGTTCGACGCACACGGCCGCCGAGCTCGACTCCGACGTCAAGAACGCGGACAGTCACCGAGCGCGGGCGTTCCGCGCGATGGTTCCGGTGCTGCACGAGTTGCTCGCGGGGGAGTAGCCACCCGATCGGCGCCCTGGATGCGCGCCTACCCTTGAAGAGACATGTCGTATTCCCACGATCACGGCGTCGGCCACGACCACGGCGCTCACGCATCCAGCAGGCGCCGCCTGGTGGTCGTCATCGCGATCGTGCTCGGTGTCTTCGTGCTCGAGATCATCGGCGCGCTCCTCAGCGGATCCCTCGCGCTGCTCGCGGACGCCGGACATCTCGTCAGCGACCTGGTCGGCTTGATCGTGGCGCTCGTCGCCGCGACGGTCGCCGCTCGTCCTGCCACCGATCGCCAGACGTTCGGATTCCGGCGGGTCGAGGTGTTCGGTGCGCTCGTGAATTCCCTCATCCTGATCGGTGTGGCCGTGTCGGTCGCGATCGGCGCGGCGTTCCGTCTGGGCGGGCATCCGGACGTGCAGGGCGGCTGGATGCTCGTGGTCGCCGTGATCGGGCTCGCCGGCAATGTGGCCGGGCTGCTGGTGCTGCGAGGCGGAGCGCAGGCATCCATCAACATGCGGGGCGCGTACCTCGAAGTGCTCGGTGACGCTCTGGGCTCGCTCGCCACGATCGCCGCTGCAGTGGTCATTCTGGCCACCGGGCTCGGCTGGGCCGACGCCATCGCGTCGCTCGTCATCGCGGCGCTGATCGTTCCTCGCGCGCTCAGCCTGCTGCGCGAGGTGGTGCGCGTGCTCAGCGAGTCGGCGCCCGCGTCGACCGATGTGGCCGAGATCCGCAAACACATTCTGGGCACGGACGGAGTGGTCGCGGTTCACGATGTGCACGTGTGGGCGATCACTTCGGGTGCTCCGGTGTTCTCCGCGCATGTGGTCGTGTCGCCGGACATCTTCGCGCACGGTCAGGCCGGCGCACTGCTAGACCAGCTGGGCGGATGCCTGAGCGAGCACTTCGACGTCGCACACTCGACGTTCCAGCTCGAGCCGGCCGAACACGCGGAGCACGAGGGCGACACGCATCGCTGACGTCTCGAGTTGCGCTGAGATCAGCCGCCGAAGACCTCGGGCTCGTCGGCGTGACGCTTCGAGGACGAAGCCGGCTCGGACGCCACCGCCGGATCGGGCGTGGCGGAGTGAGCACCCGTCGCCGCAGCCTCCGCCTTGGCCTTGCGCGACTTGCGAAGGCCCAGCAGGTAGTGCACAAGGGCCGGGACCACCGTCACCACCACGGCGAGGATCAGGATCATGTCGATGTAGTGCTCGACGAAGTGCGCGACGGGCGGGATGAAGCCGAGCAGCCAGCCGAACAGCGTCAGCCCTGCTCCCCAGAGGAAGGCACCGATCGCGTTGTAGAGCGTGTAGCGGCGGTAGCTCATGTGCCCGACGCCTGCAGCTACCGGGGCGAACGTTCGCACCACGGGCACGAAGCGCGCGAGGATGATCGCGAACGGTCCGAAGCGTTCGAAGAACCGGTTCGTCCGCTTCACGTTCTCAATGCTGAACAATCCGCTCTCTTTGCGTTCGAAGATGCTCGGTCCGGCTTTGTGGCCGATGAGGTAGCCCACTTCTCCGCCGATGAACGCGGCGATGGCGATGAAGACGCAGACCCACCAGATCGGCAGGCCGTAGACCATCTTCGTGAACGTCAGGATGCCGCTGATCACCAGAAGCGTGTCGCCGGGCAGGATGAATCCCACCAGCAGCCCGGTCTCCGCGAAGATGATCCCGCACACCACGAGAAGTGCCCACGGACCGACCGAGTGGATGATGACGTTGGGGTCGAGCCACGGTATGAGTGCGGTGTGGAACACGAGTCTCCTGTCGTCGGCGCCCGCTGAACGCGGCAACCGGCCATCGGCGATGAGCTGAGGGATGTGACGCTGAGCAGTGCGTCGAATACGCGTTTGCAGTGAGTCTACCGACGGCGGGTCGAGCGAAACCGGGTGTTAACCCCACGAATCGAGGTGATCTCGATGCGGCGTTGCCGCACCGCTTACCTCACACAATCGGCTCTGAAGCGAAAGCGAGCTTTCGATTCTCTCGCCTCACTCGTGAGTGCGGGAGAGGGGACTTGAACCCCCACGCTCGAAAGCACAGGAACCTAAATCCTGCGTGTCTGCCAATTTCACCACTCCCGCGAGGGCGCCCATCAGCATAGCCGCAGCGCGTTCCGTCGCTCATCCTTCGTGGATTCCCGCCGGTGGCCCGATGCCTGGGGATAACTTCGGCGAGGCATCCGGCACTGGCGGCATCATGACCGCATGAACGATCCCGTGCGCCTCATCGCCGACCGCGTGCGAGACCGGGTGCGACGCGACGGAGTCGACCTCACGACGGATGCTCCGCGAGCGATGGCCTACGCGCGCGACGAGGTGCGCCGGTACTCGGAGCACGCGCTCGGCGGATCGTTGCCCCTGGTGGCAGACGAGGTGCGTACGGAGCGGGAGGTGCTCGCCTCGCTCACCGGCTTCGGACCGCTTCAGCCCTATCTCGACGACCCGACGATCGAGGAGATCTGGCTCAACGCTCCAGACCGTGTCTTCATCGCGCGCGACGGGCGTTCGGAGCGGATCGATCTCGCGCTCACCGACGCGCAGGTGCACGACCTGGTGGAGCGGATGCTGCAGGCATCCGGCCGCAGGGTCGACGTCTCGTCCCCGTTCGTCGACGCCTCGTTGCCGGACGGGTCGCGACTGCACGTGGTGATCCCGGATGTCACGAGGGCGCACTGGGCGGTCAACGTGCGCAAGTTCTCGCAACGGATCAGGGACCTCGGTCGGTTGGTGGCACTCGGTTCCATCACCAGGCAGGCCGCGGAATTCCTGCGGATGTGCGTGCTCGCGAACCAGAACGTGCTCATCTCCGGTGCGACCCAGAGCGGCAAGACCACACTGCTCGGTGCGCTCTTGGCGGCGGCGCGCCCCGGTGAGCGCATCGTCACCGTGGAGGAGACGTTCGAACTCGACCTCACGGCGACCGATGTTGTGAGCATGCAATGCAGGCAGCCCAGCCTCGAGGGAACCGGTGAGATCACCCTGCGGCGCCTCATCAAGGAGGCGTTGCGCATGCGTCCCGACCGGCTCGTCGTGGGCGAGGTGCGTGAGGCGGAGAGTCTCGACCTGCTCCTTGCTCTCAACTCCGGACTGCCCGGCGCGTGCTCCATTCATGCGAACAGCGCACGCGAGGCGTTGGCTAAGTTGTGCACCCTGCCACTGCTGGCCGGTCGCAACATCGACTCGAGCTTCGTCGTCCCCACTGTGGCTTCTTGTGTCGACATCGTGGTGTTCTGCTCGCTGGAGCGCGACGGGCGACGACGCGTGACCGAGATCTTGGCACCGACCGGGAGTGTGACCGGCGGTGTGATCGAGGCGAGCCAGGTGTTCGCGACCCGGAACGGAGAGCTCGTCGCCACCGGCGGATACCCGGCGAAGCGGGCCAAGTTCGAAGCGGCGGGCCTCGATCCCGCGGTGGTGCTCGCACGATGATCGCGGGGATCGGCCTTGGCGGTGCCCTCGGCGTAGGCCTGTTGCTGGCAGCCTCGCCGTTCCTGTGGCCCTCGCGCGTGACGATGCGGAAGGCGCCGCGTGCGGGCGGGCTGCGCCGGAAGCTGGTGCTCGCGGGCATGCCAGCGCTCCCTCCTTCGGCGTTCGTCGCCGTCAGCACCTTGCTCGCACTCGTCTTCTTCGCCATTGCGCAAGCGGTGTTCGGCCTCGTCGCGCTGTCCGTCGGGCTGGCCGCGGTGGGCGCCTGGTTACCGTGGAGTCTTGTCTCCTGGCGCGCTGCGGCCCGCTCGCGCGCCAATCGCACGATGTGGCCGGACGTGGTGGACCAACTCGTCTCAGCCGTGCGCTCCGGACTCGCCCTCCCGGACGGTGTCGCGGCCCTCGCCCGCACGGCGCCCGAGTCCACGCGGGACGCGTTCGCCGCCTTCGAACGCGACTACCGGTCCAGCGGAGTCTTCGCACCCGCGGCGGACCGCCTCAAGGCCGCCCTGGCCGATCCCGTCGCCGATCGCATCATCGAGACCCTGAAGATGGCGCGCGAGGTCGGCGGCGGTGAGCTCGTCGGCGTGCTGAAGGCGCTGGCCGCGTCGTTGCGCGACGATGCGGCGGTGCGGGCCGAGATCGAGGCCCGGCAATCCTGGACGGTCGGTGCCGCGCGCCTCGGAGTCGCCGCGCCGTGGCTTGTGCTCGCGTTGCTGGCCACCCGCCCCGAGGCATCCGTCGCGTACAACACGCCGCTTGGTGCCGTGGTCATCGTGGTCGGCCTCGTGGTCTCGCTGGTGGCGTACCGTGTCATGTTGGCGATCGGCCGGCTTCCCGAGGAGCACAGGTGGTTCCGATGACCAGCGAGCTCGGATGGGGCGTGCTGTGCGGCATCGGCCTGGGACTCGGAATGTGGTCGCTGGTGGCGTTGCTCCCGCGCATGCGGCGGCCGCGCCTGGCCGATCGGGTGGCGCCGTACCTCGTGGACGTCTCCGAGGCTGCGCGGGCACATGCCGCACGAAGCACGGTGCAGCCGCTCCCGGTGATCGGCTCCGTGCTCGCTCCGGCGCTGGGCGCGCTACGTAACGCGGCGTCCAGGATGCTCGGCGGCAGCGAAGCGATCGCGGCCCGCCTTCGCCAGTGCGCGAGCCCTCTCACTGTGGAGGAGTTCCGCCTGCATCAGGTGGCATGGTCGCTGGGTGCCCTTGTCACGGGTGGAGCGCTCGCTGCCGTCGCCGGTTCACTGCGGCCGCTTCCTCCCGCCGTACTTGTTGCGTTGCCGATCGTGCTGGCGGCGATCGGGTTCCTTCTGCCGGATCGCCTGCTGTCCAGGCGGGTGACGCGACGGCTGACCCGCATGACAGAGGAGTTCCCGACCGTTCTCGAACTGTTGACGCTGTCGCTGAGCGCGGGCGAAGGCATCCTCGATGCGATGCGACGTGTAGCACGCAGCGGCTCCGGTGAGCTGGCAGCGGAACTCGGTCGCGTGGTCGCGGAGACGGGCATGGGCGTGCCGCTGGCGACGGCGCTGAACCAGGCGAGCCGGGACATCCGCCTGCCGCAGTTCACGCGTTGCGTCGACGCGGTTATCACCGCTCTCGAGCGCGGCACTCCGGTGGTGGAGGTGCTGCGTGCACAGGCGACCGATGCAAGGGAGTCGGCGAAGCGTGGACTCCTCGAGCAGGCGGGCAAGAAGGAGATAGGGATGCTCGTTCCACTCGTGTTCTTGATTCTTCCCGTGACCGTGCTGTTCGCCGTGTTCCCCGGGATCGTCGTGCTGGAAACGGGCTTCTGATGAGTGGACGAAGACGCGCGCTGAAGCGGCGAGAAGAGCGGGAAGAGAACCAGAGACGTGAAGAAGGAGGGACGGGGTCGATGAGCAGAAGGCGCTGGAGGGATGCTCTGTGGCGGAGCGGAGAACGCACGGTGTCCCTGGTGGAGGACGAACGCGGCGATGTGCCGGGTTGGGTGCTCATCACCCTGATGACAGCAGGTCTGGTCATCATCATCTGGGGTCTGGCCGGACCGGCGCTGAGCGGGGTGTTCCAGCAGGCGATCGAACGCGTCACGTCGTTCTGATATGCGGAGGTGGCGTCAGGAACGAGGTTCCGCCCCAGCCGAGTTCGTGATGGTCGGCGCATTGCTGACCGTTCTGACGGTCGCGGTGCTGCAGCTCGGCCTCGCCCTGCTCGTGCGCAACACGCTCATCGACGCGGCTGCCGAGGGCGCACACATCGCCGCGCTGGCCGATAACACCCTCGGCGACGGCAAGCAGCGCACTCGCGAGCTCATCGGTTCGGCACTCGGAGACGGTTACGCGAAGGGCGTATCCGCGACGTACGGAACGTATCGGGGCACGCGATCGGTGATCGTGACGGTTCGCGCACCGCTGCCACTGGCAGGTCTGTTCGGGCCGAGTCGAGCGCTGGAGGTGAGCGGTCATGCGCCCGCGGAATCGCTCGGCTGAGAATCCGTCAGCCGAGGGTCGGGCGGCCGGGGCCCGCCTCGCGCGCCTTGTGGCATGCGACCGTGGTACCGCAGCCCTAGAGTTCGTGACCGCTGGACTCATCCTCCTCGTACCCACCGTGTACCTCGTCGTCGCGCTGGCGAGCATCCAGGGCGCGGAACTCGCGGCTGCGGGTGCAGCGCGCCAGGCGACACGGGTGTTCGTGCAGGCTCCGAGCGAGACGGAGGCTTCGGCCGAGGCGTCCGCTGCTGTCGCGTTCGCGCTCGCCGACTTCGGGCTGCCTACCGACGCCGCTACGGTTCGTGTGCGGTGCGCGCCGCGACCGGATGCCTGCCTCACGCGACTCGGCACCGTCACGATCACCGTGCAGGTGCGTGCGCCACTTCCGCTGGTTCCGGATGTGCTCGATCTGCGACACGACGCGTCAGTGACGGTGCAGGCGACCAGCACCAACCGGGTGTCGCGACTGTGGGGTGCGAGATGAGTGAAGCACGACTCGCGATCCTGTTCCATGGGAGCCCGCGTTCGCCGGCGTTGGCCCGCAGGCTCACTGACGATACGGGGTCGATCCTGCCGCTCGTGATCTTCTATGCGTTCCTCTGCCTCGTCGTCGTCTTGCTGGTCTCCTCGATCACGTCGCTGTATCTGGAACGCGAGCGCCTGTATGCGGTGGCGGACGGCGCGGCGCTCGCCGGCGCCGAGTCCTACGACCTCGAGAGCGTCGCCGTGGTCGACGGGCAGCCCCGCCCGACGTTGGAGGCACCGGCGGTGCGGGCCGCGGTCGCTGAATTCCTCTCGACGGCGGTCACCGACGGTTTCGATGCGCTCGAGGTCGAACGGGCGGGAAGCGCCGACGGACGCAGCGCCGTTGTGGAGTTGTCGGCGGTGTGGCATCCGCCGGTGGTCTCGGTGCTCGTGCCAGCGGGCATCCGCATCGGTGTCACCTCCACAGCGCGCAGCGTCTTCTGGTGAGCGTTAGTGTTCGCGCTTCGCGCTCTGCTCTCACCCTGAAGTCGTCAGGGTTCGCGCTTCGCGCTCAACCGGCTCCATGGTCTCGGCCGCGCGAGCAAGCTCGCTTTGCTCCCGGCTCAGTGAACGTGGCGGTTCCTCCGTATCGCGTACAGCACACCGCCGGCGCACACGACCAGAAGCAGGGAGACGCCTGCCGTGACAAGAGCGGAGCCGACCGCCGACGGCAGATCTATGCCATCGGAGCGGCCACTGCCGTCGTTCGCCACCGGCGGGGCCGTAGCGCCGCCGCCCGGCATTGCGGGTGGCGCGGGGGAGGCCGGGGCATGGCAGTTGTTCTCGGTATAGGAGACCATGAGTTCGGGATCGACGACGGCGGCACCCCCTCCGTCGTAGCCGTGGTCTGGAGCACGCGGCCCGCAGCCGCCGAAGTAGTCTCCGATCGTGGCGTTCACGGTGCCGCCCGCGCCGGCTGCCATGACAATGGCCGCCTGCGTGACTCCGTCGAAGGTCGTTCCGATCACGATCACGCTGCCGGTCACCGATCCGGCGTCGATCTTCAGTCCCGTGCCGAAGTGGGCGAGACTTGAGTCCTCGACATCAACGACGGACGACGGGCCGGATGCCGCCGAGAGCTGGATAGTCGGACCCGATCCGCTTCCGTTGCCAGACGGATTCAGTCGCGCGATCTCGGCGCCATGGCTGCCTGTCACGAGCACCGCCGGCCCGGTCGCCCCTACTACGAGAGTGCCGTTGACGACCGCCTCGCTGACCGCATCCAGCGCCACCGCGGTGCCGACCTGGGAGAACGTGTTCGAGTCGAGGAGCGGCGTCGCCGTTCCCTGGATGACCACGCCGGTGTCGTCGTCCTCGAACGTGTTGCCCAGCATCGTCACACCGTCGGCATCCGTCGCGCTCACGCCGACCCCTCGGCGGTCGGGTGATCGACTGCCGAGCAACGAGTCGCCCTGCAGATAGGAGTCGCCGGCGCCGTCGAGCCGGATGCCGGTGGCGCACTGCAGCACGGGAGAGCCCACGATGCGCACGTGCTGCGCTGTCACCTCCACGCCGATCGGCGACCCCCTCGCCTCGGAACAACTGGTCGCGACGGAGTCGATCGTGACATTGCCGGCGGTGACGGCGATCGCCGCGCCGCCGTCCGGCGCCTTCACGGTCGCCTGATCGGCGGAAAGTGTGATGGCCTTGTCGATCAGCACGGTTCCTCGGTAGATCCCGGGTCGCAATGCGACGGTGTCGCCTGGACGGGCTTGCGCTATAGCGGCATTCACGTCGCCTCCGCTGTTCACGCTGATCGTGCGGGCTGATGCGGCGGATGCGATCGGGGCGAATGCCAGCACGAAATCGGCCGTCGTGCCGAACAACACGACGGCGAGGGCACCGGCCTTCAGTCGCGATGTGCGCAGCAGGAGGGCCACCTCCCGTCAGATCCACGCTTTCGCTTCCAGGATCCTCTTGTGCTCCGACCGCGACAAGCGTCGCTCCGGTCGAAGGTCACCCGTTTGTGGCAACGCGCCTTCGCGGGATGTATCTGGGGGCATAGCGCACGAGCATCCAGGCGCCGACCAGCCCCAGAACACCCATCGACACGGAGGCCGCCGCGAGGGAGAACAGCGCCGTCACGCCGGAGACCAACATGGGTGCTCCCGCCTGGCCGACGTCGTTCGTGAAACGCCACGCGCCGAGGAACGGGGCCGGGTCGGACCGCGGCGCGAGGTCCGCTCCGAGCGTCATGAGGATGCCGCTGCCTACGCCGTTCACGACGGCCATCGCGATCGCGACCACCGTGAACCACGTCTGGTCGGAGACGAAGGCGAGCGCGAGGTGCGTCACGCTCAGTCCCAGCATCGAGGGCAGCGCGGACCACAGGCGTCCGAAGCGGTCCATGATCTGCCCGGAGGTGTAGAACAATGCGAAGTCGACGGCGCCGGCGATGCCGATGATCAGCGCGGTATTGGTGGCGGACATCCCGATCGCGACGGCGGCCAGGGGCAGTATCACGGTGCGGGATGATCGCAGTGCCGAGATCAGGGCGGCGCACGTTCCCATGCGCAGCAGCACGGCGCGGTGGGTCCAGATGGTGCGGAAGAGGCCTTCCGTGCGCTGCTCCGCCTCCACGCGGCCGGCATCCCGGATATCGGGCGCCTGGGAAGCGGGCACGGCGACGCCACCGGTCGTCGCGCTCGAGACGGGACGCGAGGCGACGATCTTCTCGGTGGGGTCGGGAACGATGATCAGCACAGCCGTCGACGCGAGGCACATGACGATGTGCACCCAGAACACGGCGTGCGCATTGCCGAACAGCGCTATCACGCCTGCGCTGATGAACGGCCCGACGAACCAACCGCCGCGAAAGACACCACCGAGGGTCGACAGGGCGCGTGCTCGATACTGCAGGGGCACATAACCGGTCATGAAGGCATGCCGCGCGAGAGCGAACACGCTCGTCGCGAGACCGATGAGGAACACGCCGATCGTCAGCATGAGATCGCCCGGCGCGAGAAGACAGATCACGAGGCCGACGACGCAAAGCAGGGCGGAACCGATCATCGAACGCCGCTCGCCGAATCGGGAGACGACCCAGCCGCTCGGAATGTCGCCCACCATCTCGCCGACCATGATCATGCCGCCGATGAACCCGGCGAGAGCGAGTCCCGCGCCCAGGTTGTGGGCGAGCACGGGAATGATCGGTATGACGGCGCCCTCGCCGATCGAGAACAGCGCCGTCGGCAGGAACGCGGCGAGCGCGATATCGCGGATGCTGAAGTTCGCGTCGCTCGAGGTCATGTCGGCTTCCAGCCTAGGGCAGTTGGTATACCAAGCCCCGCTCGGTGTTCGCGGCTGCGCCGCTCGACTGACTCAATCGACTCGGCTGTGCGAGCAAGCTCGCCCAGCTCTCATCTCAATCGCCAGTATCGCGGCTGCGGCGCTCAGCGGCTCGGTCGGCTCGGCCGTGAGAGCGAGCTCTCACGGCTCTCGCCTCGGTCGCCGCTGTTCGCGGCTGCGCCGCTCGACTGACTCAATCGACTCGGCTGTGCGAGCAAGCTCGCCCAGCTCTCATCTCAATCGCCAGTATCGCGGCTGCGGCGCTCAGCGGCTCGGTCGGCTCGGCCGTGAGAGCGAGCTCTCACGGCTCTCGCCTCGGTCGCCGCTAGGCTTGTGCGGTCATGATCGAACTGGACCTGAGCGCGCAGATCGCCGAAGTGCGTGCGACCTTCGCAGAGATCCGCGCCGTCTCCGACGTGGACCAGCTGCGTGCCGACATCGAGCGGCTGAGCGAGGAGGCCGGCGCCCCCGATCTGTGGGACGACCCGGAGAAGGCGCAGCGGGTGACGAGCGCGCTGAGCCACCGTCAGGCCGAACTCACCCGACTGAACGGCATCGAGCAGCGTCTGGACGACCTCGAGGTGCTTGTCGAGCTCGCCAACTCCGAGGGTGACGACGAGTCGGCCGAGGAGGCCCGCAACGAACTGCAGGAGCTGCAGAAGACCGTCGGCGACCTCGAGGTGCAGACCCTCCTCGACGGCGAGTACGACGAGCGGCCGGCGGTGGTCACCATCCGCGCCGGCGCGGGCGGGGTGGATGCCGCCGACTTCGCCGAGATGCTCCTGCGCATGTACCTGAGGTGGGCCGAGCAGCACGGCTATTCGGCCCGGGTCATGGACACCAGCTACGCCGAGGAGGCCGGCATCAAGTCGGCCACGTTCGAGGTGGACGCTCCGTACGCGTTCGGCACGCTCTCGGTCGAAGCGGGCACGCATCGTCTCGTGCGCATGAGCCCGTTCAACTCGGCGGGCAAGCGGCAGACATCCTTCGCCGCCGTCGAGGTCATTCCACTGATGGAGGAAGCGCAGGAGGTCGACGTTCCGGAGGCGGACATCCGGGTGGATGTCTTCCGCTCGTCGGGGCCCGGCGGCCAGTCGGTGAACACGACGGACTCCGCCGTGCGCATCACGCACCTGCCCACGGGCATCGTGGTGTCGATGCAGAACGAGAAGTCGCAGATCCAGAACCGTGCCGCCGCCATGCGCGTGCTGCAGTCGCGACTGCTGCTGCTGCAGCGTGAAGCCGAGGCTGCGGCCAAGAAGGAGCTCGCAGGCAACATCACGGCGAGCTGGGGCGACCAGATGCGCTCCTACGTGCTGGCCCCTTACCAGATGGTGAAAGACCTCCGCACAGAGCACGAGGTGAACAACCCGCAGGCGGTCTTCGACGGCGACCTCGACGGGTTCATTGCAGCGGGCATCCGCTGGCGCAAGCAAAAGCCGACGGACTGACGACGACCGTAGGTGAGTCGCTCGGTCGCATCGGCGGGGCGAGTGCTTAGGCTGAGCGGGTCATGATCCGATTCGACCACGTCAGCAAGAGCTACAAGGGAACCCCCCGCCCGGCCCTCGACGACATCACGACCGAGATTCTCCGCGGGGAGTTCGTGTTCGTGGTCGGCGCGTCCGGATCGGGGAAGTCCACCTTCCTGCGCCTCATCCTCCGTGAGGAACGCGCCACCCGCGGCAAGTTGCACGTGCTGGGCCAGAACCTCAGCAGCATCTCCAACCGCAAGGTGCCCTACTTCCGGCGGAACGTCGGCGTGGTCTTCCAGGACTTCCGCCTGCTCACCAACAAGACCGTCTTCGACAATGTCGCCTTCACCCTTCAGGTGATCGGCAAGTCGAAGGGCTTCATCCACGAGGCCGTTCCCGACGTGCTCGCGATGGTCGGGCTCGAGGGCAAGGGGCAGCGCTTCCCGCACGAGCTCTCCGGTGGAGAGCAGCAGCGCGTGGCCATCGCCCGCGCCGTGGTGAACAAGCCGCAGATCCTGCTCGCCGACGAGCCCACCGGAAACCTCGACCCCGCCACCAGCGCGGGGATCACGGCGGTGCTGGAGCGCATCAACGCGTCGGGCACGACGGTGCTGATGGCCACGCACGAGGCCGGGCTGGTCGACCGCATGCAGAAACGCGTCATCGAGCTCGTGGGCGGCAAGCTCGTGCGCGATGAGCGGCACGGCGGATACGGCTTCACCGCAGCGATTCCGGTGCTGGACGAGCACGGGCGCGCCGAGGTGCCCCGCGCATTCGGCGGGGAGGATGATCCTGCGCAGCAACCCGTCGCAGCCGGCGCTGCGGCATCCGCAACCCTCGTCAGTGCTCGCACAGCGAAGTCTTCCCGTGCCGAGCGCAAGGCGGAGAAGAAAGCGGCGAAGGATGCCTCGCGCACGCGCCGCTCGGAGCGGGCCGCAGAGATGCCTCCCGCTGCCGCACCCACTGTCACGACGGCGCCCGTGGCGGCATCCGTTGCCGGTCAGGAGGTGCAGCCGCCGCCCGAGACGGCTCCCGCGGCGCCGGCTGAGGCGGTCGTTGCCGAACCGGCCGCCCCCGAGGCCGCTGCGCCGGCGGAAGCCGCTGCAGCGCCGCTCGTCGCAGGATCCACCTCCGAGAACTCGCAGCCGGTGACGCAGGCCCCGGAGCGCTCGGAGCCCGCTCACTCGTCGGCGCCGCAGCACGCGCCAGCTCGTGTCGAATCTGAACGCGTGCCGGTTGGGGTGCCGCGCGAGGCATCCGCGAGCCGGGAATCCGTGCTCGACGGCCACTTCGCCAATCCGCCGACGGCACCGGTGCGTCGTCCGGACTCCGATGTCGCCGAGCTCACGCTTGCCGAGCGACTCGGCCTTCGTGCGCCGGGCAAGCACGATCACGAAGACGACTCCAACCAGGATGTGGGACCGGTGTCATGAGATTCGCACTCGTCATGTCCGAGGCGGGGAGCGGCCTGAAGCGCAACCTGTCCATGGTGATCTCGGTCGTCCTGGTGACGTTCATCTCGCTCACGTTCGTGGGCACGGCCATCCTGATGCAGATGCAGATCGGCCAGATGAAGACGTACTGGTACGACCGCGCTCAGGTGGCCGTATACATGTGCACTGAGACCGACGTGAGCACGACCTGTCAGGGGCAGGATGCCACGCCCGCGCAGATCGCAGCGGTGAAGGCGAAGCTGTCGTCGTCGGCGCTGGCGCCGTTCATCGACAAGTTCTACTTCGAGAACCACAAGCAGGCGTATGCAGACTTCAAGAAGCAGTTCAAGGGCAATCCCGTCGCCGACTACGTCACCCCCGAGCTGCTGAACCAGACGTTCTGGATCAAACTGAAGAATCAGGCGCAGTCGGATGTGATAGCGCAGAGTCTCAGCGGGGTGGCCGGGGTGCAGTCCGTCACAGACCAGCGAAGTTATCTGGATCAGATCTTCCGCATCCTGAACGCCGCGAGCCTCACCGCGATAGCGATAGCGGTCGTGATGCTCGTCGCCGCGGCATTGCTGATCGCCACGACCATCCGGCTCTCCGCGTTCTCGCGAAGACGGGAGCTCGGCATCATGCGACTGGTGGGCGCATCGAACGGGTTCATTCAGACACCGTTCGTGCTGGAGGGTGTGTTCGCCGCCTTGATCGGATCGCTGCTGTCGGTCGGTGCCGTATTCGCGATCGTGCAGTTCTTCGTGCGTGGCTACCTGTCGCAGAAGATGCAACTCACCTCGTTCGTCGGGCTCGACAGCGCCTGGATCGTGGCGCCGATCCTCGTGATCGTCGGCATCGGGTTGGCGGCACTGGCGTCCAGCGTCGCGATCCGCCGCTACCTTCGGGTCTGAAAGCGACACGGCCCACCGCGGCGCGGTAGGCTGGTGGGCTGCTGCGCCGAAGCCGGGTGCGGCATCCGTGTGCGGAGTAGGTCCGTGCCTCGTGTCGAGCTGAGAGGTGTGCCATGCCCAGGGAACGTGGTCAGAAGGTGGTGGCGACCAACCGCCGCGCCCGCCACGACTACCTGATCGAAGACACGTATGAGGCGGGGCTGGTGCTCACCGGCACCGAGGTGAAGTCGTTGCGCGAAGGCCGCGCCTCGCTGGTCGACGGCTACGCGTTCATCGACGGGGGAGAGGCGTGGCTGGACGCCGTCTATATTCCCGAGTACCTCGACGGAACGTGGAACAACCATGCTCCACGCCGCAAGCGCAAGCTGCTGTTGCACAAGCAGCAGATCGTGAAGATCGCGAACAAGATCAAAGACGGCGGCTACACGCTGATTCCGTTGCAGCTGTACTTCTCCGACGGCCGCGCCAAGGTCGAGATCGGGGTCGCGAAGGGCAAGCGCGAGTACGACAAGCGCCAGGCATTACGCGAGCGGCAGGACAGGCGCGAGGCGGACCGCGCCATGGCCAACCGGAACCACCTCGGCGAGTAGCCGATCGCGCGTTACGGTCGCCCCGCGAGCCGACGACTGTTCGGATCACTCCGGCGATCGGATGCCGTCACCGATCGGGCATCCCGAACCCACCGGCGGAGAGTGCCTCCACGAGCAGTTCCTGTGTCTCGCCCAGCCACCAGTACACGACGCGGTCGGCCGCTGCGCCACCGCTCCCGTCGTCATCGTCGTTCTGAATGCCGAGACGATCGGCGACCATGAGTCGCAGATCGGTGAGATTGCGGAGCATCGCGAGGGTGAGTGCGGCATCGGTAGTGACCGTGCGCGATGTCCCGCGTCTCCAGAGCGAACCGGATGAGTCCTCCACGGCGGACATGAAGGCATCCATCACGCTCCGCGCGGCCTCGCTTTTCGCGGTGACGAGGTCGACATCCGTGAGTGCATGGAATTCGGCCGCAGCTTCGGGGTCGTCGTGGTACGCGTCCGGGAACATGCGATCACGCGTTGCTCCGCCGTCGGCCAGGGCCGTGAGACGGTCGGCAAGAACGCCGAGCAGATCGGCCTCGAGCCGTGAGAGCGCGATGAACTCGTTGTCGGAGACCGTGACCGCGAGCGATTCGCCGCCGAGACGTCGAATCCGGGTCACTTCTCCGCCCTGTCGACGGTTGCGGAGAGCCCGTAGCCGTGCATCGCGTGCACGTGAACCTCCATCGCCTCCCTGGTGCCGCTGGCGACGATCGCACGGCCCTCATGATGCACCTGCAGCATGAGCTGCGTCGCCTTCTCGCGGCTGAAGCCGAAGTAGCTGCGGAACACGTAGACCACGTACGACATGAGATTGACGGGGTCGTTCCACACGACGGCCCGCCATGGTGTGTCGAGCGTGTGGCGCGGCGTGAGGTCGAGCGCCTCATCGGTGCGTTCGATCGTGCTGGGCGCGGGGATCGAGGATGCCACCCCTCCAGATTCGCACATCCGGGCATGACATGCGCGCGGTCGGTGTTGTAGCCTGAGAGGCCGCACCAGTTGCGGATGCACCTCACCAGAAACTCAACAGCGCGCGACAGCGGCCCGCCTCATGGGGATGATCGGTTTCGACATCGTCTGCGAGATTACGAGAAGCGGGTCGAGGATGCAGGGTTATCTCGCTAACGCTCCCTGCAAAAAATAAGTGCCAATTCCAACAGCACTGTCTCCGCTAAGGCCCAGGTCGCTCTCGCGGCCTGATCGTACTTAGCGATCTAAGAGACCGTCAGTCCGGGAATGCTCTCTACCCGGATCCTGGCGTCAGCTAGAGAGATTGCTTCTACGTATCGTCATGGGGCGTAGAGGGACTCCAACCGTGACTGGGTTCGTCGGATCAGCTGCCAATGGCAAGTTCCGGGACCGAGTAAAGCGCCGTCATTGGATACGCCCGTAGAAGGCGTATGACCACAGCGATGGACGGGGGTTCAATTCCCCCCATCTCCACACGATTGAGCGAAGTACGAGAGCAAGCTTGCTTGCTCTCGTACTGAGCGATTGAGTGTTGAGGCGCGTAGCGCCGAACACCATTTGGGTCGTTGTCGCGAACTGTTGAAATCCGCGGAATCACGCGGAAGTCGGGGCCTCGTCTGGAAACGGACGAGGCCCCGACTGCGTCTCGTGCCCAGACTTCGCCTCGGAAAGAGCCATTCGTGCTTAAAGCGCGAGTTGAAAGTACGCGCTGCTCGGGTCGTCCGTGTAGTCAGCGAAGGGGCCCCGGCGGCGGAATCCGTGCTTCGAATAGAGCGCACGAGCAGGGGCGAAGTACTCCTGGGTCCCCGTCTCGAGATTGAGTTCACGGATGCCCCGGGTACGGCACTCTGCGAGGATCGCCGCCAGTATCGCGCTGGCCACGCCGCGGCCACGAGCCGCAGCACTCGTGCGCATCGACTTCACCTCACCGATCGTTGCGCTGTGCTGCTTCAGGGCGCCGACGCCGAGCAATTGTCGTGTCTCGGCTTCACGGGCGGACCAGAACGTAATACTCGGATGCGCAAGCGCGTCAGGATCCAGCGCATGCACGCTCTCTGCCGGCGACGTCGCGAACATGTCACGCAGATGCTCCTCAAGCAGCGCGAGCACGTCGGTCGCCTTCGGGTCGTCTACCGCGATGATCACGCCTTTGAGATTAGTGATGACAGTTGCGCGAGCTGCATCTCGACAAGGGTCGCTGTCGCGAGCTGTTGAGATCTCTTCTTCCGTCGTGCTACGAACCTGTTCCGACGGCGAGGAAGGCAGTGCCGAAGCACAGTTCGGTCCAGGATGCGTCGTCGAGACATTCCTGCATGGCAGTGTGGATGGTCTCCCACGGACGGCGCATGATCCATTCGTCGAGGGAACCAGAGGTCGGAACAATGGCGGTGCCGAGTCGGGTCAGCCAAAGCGGGGTCCTGTCGGGGATCTTGAGATCCAGCACCACCCAACGACCGCCCGTGGAGAGCGCAGCGGCGCCGTTTGCGATGACTTGTGCGCACCCCTCCACCTGCGTGAGAGCGTAAGTGGAGAGGATTGCTCCGATCCCCGCCGGGAAGCCGAATTCGACCGCATCGACCTGCACGAGGCTGACGTTGCTCCATCCGTTCGCTTCGACCCGTTTCGCGGCCCGCGCGAGCATGGCATCGGTCAGGTCGATGCCGACGATGCGGCCCTTCACGCCCACAGCCCTTTCGATCAACGGGAAGTTGAGACCCGTGCCACACGCGACCTCGACGACGGTGTCGCCCGGGTGCAGGTCGAGCGCTCGTACGGCGCGCGCCCGCTGAGCGCTCTGCGGGTAGCCGGGTACCGGGTAGAACCGGGAGGTGAGGTCGTAATGCTCGGCCTTCTTGCGGTAGGTCTCGATCAGACGCTCCCGCCGGTTGATCGGGTGTCTCACGGGCGGCCACCGTCTGCGTGCGCGTCGTGCTCGACTGCGGCCTTGATCGCAGCCATCTCCACGTTGCTCACGCGTTGAACCTGACTCTGCAAGGCGCGACGGGGAATCGCGCGCATGATGTTGGCGATGTCGATCTCGACCCACATCATCGAGTTCGTCCGCTCGTCGCCCTCCGCCGAGAGTTCCATTCCCCAGCGTGCCGCGGAGCTCCCCATCGTTCCGGCGAACGCCATGAAGTGGGGAGGATCGAGCACGGTCACCTGCTCACTGCGATGGTGGACCCAGCCGTAGTCCTTCGCCTTCTGCTCTATCCAGGTGCCTGGCCGCAGCGGGCCGTGGTCGCGCATCCGGCATTCGAGCACGGTCGGCGCCCATTCCCGCCAACGCTCGACGTCGCACAGGTAGCTCCACACCTCGTCGATTCGCCTCGCGATGATGATGCGGCTCTCAGTTCTGACCGTCATGCCTCAGCCCTTCGAACCGTAGGCGGTGAGGAAGCGGTCGCGGAATGCATCCATCGGCCAGAGCGGGGCTTCGTGCGTCGGCAGGAGGCCCGGCTGCCAGTGCCACCCGGCAATCGGCTGAAACACCGATGCGGACTTCGAGATGATGCTGATCGGTACTTGGTGATTCGCACCCTTGCCGCTGACGATCGTGGCCGGTTGGTGATCGCCGAGCGCGATGACGACGAGGTTGGGATCGTTCACGTGCTGCAGGAAGGAGAACAGTGAGCGCAGCGTGTACTGCACGGACTCGCCGTAGAACTGCTGGACGGTCGCGTCGTTCTGCCAAACCTGTTCGGACGACTCGCTCTGGGCTGGTTGGGAGTCGTAGATCGAACCGTCACCGATCTGCGACCACGGCACGATCTGAGGCAGTGGGGCCCAGGGGGTGTGGGAGGAGACCAGGTCGATCTCTGCCATGACCGGGGTGTGCCCGCCCGCGAGCTCGTGGTCGGCGAAGTACTTCCACGTGTACTGGTCGGGGATGCGCGCATATCCGAACCTCGGGCCGGTGTACCCGACGTTCCCGGAGTTCAGCAGGGTGCCGTAGTGATAGAACGACGTGCCGTACGGCCAAGGCCGAGCGTCGGACGGCACGTCGCTGACCGTTCGCCAGCCGCCCTTGCGGAACGCATCGCTCAATGTGAAGCGGCTGCTGCGGATCACGGTGTTATAGAGCGATTGTTCGTCGATCCGCAGGCCGGTCTGGAGCGTGGAGTGCGCGAGCCAGCTGAGCCCGCCGAAGGTCGGTGAGGTGAGCCAGGCGCTCTCACTGGTGTATCCGTCGCCGGCCAGTTCTGCCTCGCCTTCCCGAAGAACCTTGTCCACCCCGCCGGAGAAGGCCGTTCCCTGAACGGCTACCTGCCCGTAGCTCTCGATGAACGCGAAGACGACGTCCTTCCCGCGCAGTGAGGTGAGGAGATCGGATGCCGGCTGGCTCGCGAAGGGGTCGTCCGCGGCATCCCTGGAGAGGGCGGACTGAGCACCAAGGCTCTTCGACGCCTCCGAGGTCGCGGCTCCCAGGGCATCCACGGATGCCGCTGCCGCAGTGGGCTGGCCCGCCACGAGTTGGGCTCCGGTCAACGCAGCGATGACCCAGATCGCTGACGCGGTGGTGACGATCGCGGGACCGATGCGCAGATGCCGGCGGACGGCGGCGCCGACCCGCAGTGCGGAGAACGCGAGGGCGACGGCCAGTCCGGCTGCGACGAGCAGGGCCACAGCGACCAATAGAGCAGCGGGCACCGCTCCCATCGCGTCCGAGATGACGCCGAAGGCATCGTTCAACTGCTGCCAGTCGGCCGGATCGAAGTGGGTGTCGAGTACTTGCTCGTACCCGAGATCGATTCCGGCGAGCAGAATGGCCACCACGACGAAAGCGCCGAACAGCGACGCGCAGGCTACCCGAACCGGCTTCCAGGGCACGATGTAGAGCACGAACAGCACGGCGAGCGATTCGAACGGAATCCGGGCGAACCCTAGAGCCGAGCCGGTGGAGACGATACCGGGGACCAATGGTGCGGCAATGAGAAGCACGATCGCCAGCGCGAGCATCGCCGCCCGCCGAGGATGCGCGGCGACGGTCCGCGGCATGGGGCCTGTCATCGCCGGTCCTCGAACCTCTCGGAGAGGGCGTATCGCAGCAACACGACGTCCCCGATCTGCCTGGTGGAGACGAGGTCCGCCCTGTTCGTCGCTGTCCACGGGTAGAGGCCGGGCCCGAACACACGTGGCGCTCCCTCTTCAGCAACGAAGAACGGCGCGACCACGAGTTGCAGCTCGTCGACAAGGCCCTCCGTGAGGAACTGCGTGAGAAGGATGCCGCCGCCCTCCACCATGAGCCGGCGAACGCCGCGTCGCGCGCCCAGATCGTCGAGGAGCGCGGTCATCGTGACGTGCGTTCCCAGTCCGATGACGGTGGCCAGCTCACCGAGGCTCGCCCGCACGAGGCTCTCGCTCGATGCGGGACAGTAGACCAGGCGAGTGCAGTCGCCTGTGGTGAAGAACGATGAGTTCGGGGGGAGGAGGCCGCTCGCTGTGACGGTGATCTTCGTCGGCGAGGAGCCGAGGCCCTCGGCCATGCGCCGCTCACGACGAGCGCCGTCGCGCACGAGCAGGCGCGGATCATCGCGGCGCACGGTCGAGGCGCCGACCATGATCGCGTCGCTGGATGCGCGAACAGCGTCGACCCGGTCCAGGTCGGCCGCGTTGGACATCACCAGCCGGTGCGGTTGCGCCGTGTCGAGGTAGCCGTCGATCGACATCGCGCAGCTCACGGTCACGTACGGGCGATCACTCATAGGGCTTCCCCCTGCCGAACGCTCAGCGAGGCATCCAGCGGTGGCTGGGAATCACCTACTACGGCGCGTCCACCTGCATTCTCCCCGGAACGCGTCCGGCCCCCGCGGGCACGGATGCGATCGCCGACCAGCACCAGTGCACCAGGTGCGACGGCGATCATGGCGAGCATCCCGAATGCCGCCGACACCGTCAGTCCCGTCGAGGCGCCCAATCCGATCAAGGCGAAGGCCGATGCGCTTGCCGCTTCGCGCGGGCCCCAACCGCCGACGTTGATCGGGATCGCGGATGCGCCGAGCACGACGAGCGCAACCGCTCCTAAGTTGCCTGGAACGGCTGTCGCTCCCGCGGCGAGCCCCGCGACGATGAACAGCGCACAGAACGAGCCCGTCACGACGATCGAGGAAATCACCACGGTCGCAATGGTGCGGGGTCGAGAAAGGAGCGGCGAGAGCAGCTGAAGCTCGCGCCGGAGCACGCGACGCCCCGGCGTCGTCAGCGTTGTCAGGCACACGACTGTCACAGCGACCGCGGACAGCACCGCACTTGCCAGCGCGAGCCCTCCGAGTGCGGAGATCATCCCCAGCGGGACCAGCACGGCCAAGGCCAGAGCGATCTGCACGAACTGCCCGAGGACGCGCTCGGTCGCCACGGCTCGCGCTGCGGTTCGCACGTTGCCCGCCTGGCGTCCGTGGTCGTACGCACGGTGCACATCACCGAGAATCCCGCCCGGGAGAACCGTGTTGAGGAACTGCGAGCGGTAGTAGGCGAAGAACGCCGCACGCCAGGTGAGTCGAATCCCGAGCCCGTGGGCGATTTCTCGCCACCTCCAGGCAGCGGCCGCTGTCGCGACGCCGACGAGCGCGAACGCGATGAGAATCGTCGGAGCCGAGACCGAGGCGAAACCGCGCACGAACGGGCCGGCGCCCACCGCGAGAAGGGTGGCCGCGACTATCGCCAGTGGGACGGCAATGCGGACGGCGACACGGAGCCGTACGGAGGTCTTGCTCAATGGGGCCATGCCAGCACGTCCTCATGAGAGAGCGTCACGCGCAACGCGCCGGCCGCGGCCTGGTACCGACGGAGCCGAGAGAACTGTTCGGCGGCGCCCGCCAGTTCCGGGCGCTGCTCGACGGCGGCGCCGAGCCAGCCGTCGAGCCATTCGAGCACCAGTTCCGTCTGCCCCGGGCCGAGCCGCCATGGCGTATGGGCGATGCCGACGTGCCATCCGGCGGCACCGAAGAGCCCGGTCACGACCGGTACGGCTTGTGGTCCGAGAAGCCGGCGCCCGCCCTCGTTGCGGCGCTGGTGCTCGTTGAAAGCAGCATTGAACTCGGCATCGAGCTCATCGACTGGGCTCAGACTCGCACGTCCCGTGACGGTCAGGCTCATGAAAGCGGGCACGCCTGCGGCCACGCACGCCATCGCGATACGCTCGGCCTCTGCTTCCGTGATCACGTCGAGGAGAGCGGATGCCGTGACTGCAGACGCGCCGTTGAACGCGTCGGTTCCGAGGTCGGCGAGGTCGGCGATCCTCACGTCCGAGACGACCGGCCGGCCGGCACCATCGACGACCGACCGGAGATCCGACTGGGCCAGAATGCCCGCATCGCGGTCGTGCAGCACCCACCGCTGCGGACCGGGGAGCCGGGGAGCAGTCCATCTCGCCATCGAGCCTGTTCCTGATCCGAGGTCGTGCACCGTCACCGGGCCCGGCCCGATGAGTCTGGAGAGCGCTGCGGCGAGTCTCCTCG
The DNA here is from genome assembly GCF_054780095.1 of Humibacter ginsengisoli. Lineage (NCBI taxonomy): Bacteria > Bacillati > Actinomycetota > Actinomycetes > Micrococcales > Microbacteriaceae > Humibacter > Humibacter ginsengisoli. Next base: position 494,617 of record NZ_BAAGWZ010000006.1, on the reverse strand, counting down.
AGCGAGCCGCATCGTCGGCCGCGGCTCGCCGGGCCAGCCACTCGGCTGTGACAGTCGTCGTGGTCATGCTGCGATCAGCGCCTTCTCGACCTCTGCGGCGGTTTCTTCCCAGCGGGGAAGCTGGTGGCGCGCGTTCCGGGCTTCGCGGCGGAGTCGATCCCTGAGCGCCGGGTCTGTCAGCCAGGATCGGATGGCGCCGGCGAGTGCCACCTCGTCGTCGGGATCCACGAGAATCGCCCCACCGCCGGACAACGTGTCCGGGATGCCTCCGACTGCCGCGGCGAGCACGGGGATGCCACGTGCTCGCGCCTCTGCGATCGCCATGCCGGAGCTCTCCAGTCGCGATGGGGCGATGAGGAGGGAGCTGCGTCGATACGCGGCCTCGAGCTCTTCGGCGTTGAGCACGCCGGGCAACGTCACGTTGCCATCGAATGCGGCCGCGTTCTCGGCTACCCGGCGAGCGAACACGTCGAATGGCACCATCGAGCCGGCCATCAAGCATGTCCAATCGGTCCGGTGCAGTCGCGCGAGCGCCTGAAGAAGAAGATCCTGACCCTTATGCGGCGCGATGACGCCGACGCAGATGAGGTCGCCGTCGCGCGAGGGCACTGCCGTCGGCGCAGCGTGCACTCCGGGACGGGCGATCGTGGTGTGATCGCAGGTCAACGGCGTGCGTCTCGTCAGCTCGTCAGCCGTCCAGCGGCTCGTCACGACCACCCGGCGGGCGCTCTGCACCGCACGCAGTTCGGCGTAGGTCGTCTCGGATGACGCGCCCGGGAATGCCGAGGCCACCATGTGAGCAAGCAGCACCATGCGTATGCGATCGCTCACCGCCTCGATCGCGCCGGGCATCCAGCCCGCCACGAGGCCGTCGACGAGTGCCAGCGCCCCATCCGGTACGGAGAGGAGCGCGTCGGCGCCTGTGGCAGCGTCGACGACCTCGTGGCTGATCACGGTCCAGCCGCGCAAGCGCAATCCGGCAATCAGCTCGCGGTCGTAGACGTTTCCACCGCTGACGCGGTCGACATCGTCGATCCACGCGGGAACGAGCACGTGCACCGTACGGGCGATCATTCGAACTCCACGTCGTACGCGGCCCAGGCCACAGGCGACTCGCGCAGGGTGACGGAGATCCCGGTCAACGGGTTCGATCCGAGTGCTCCTTCGCGGACTGCCTCTGCCAGCCGATCTCCGATCACCTGGCAGAGGCGCTCGGTCGTGGTGTTCACCCCTGCGAACTCTGGGAGGTCGTCGAGGTTGCGGTACGAGTATGACGCGACGATCGCTGCCAGTTCGCTCGTCGCCTGGGCGATGTCGACGACGACCCCGTCGGCATCCAGTTCCGCTGCACGAAAACTCGCCTCGACGACATAGGTGGCACCGTGCAGGTTCTGGGCGGGTCCGAACACTTCGCCGCGCAGGCTGTGCGCGATCATGAGGTGGTCCTGCACCGTCACGCTGAAGGTCATTCGGCACTCCAATCGATGGTGTGGCACAGCGGGGATCCCGTGCCTTCGGCAAGCGACGCGACGATCGCTGGAAGTGCCCTCCAACTCGAGGTCTCACCGAGCAGCGCGTCGAAGATCGGGTCCTGCAGGAGGTGCATTGCGAGTGCCAGCCTCTCGTTCGTCGTACGATGCGACCGCCTGCTCAGAGCGACGGCGCCCACTTGGCTGGAGCGGATGGTCAACCGGCGGGAGTGGAAATCGGCTCCGAGATCGAGTGGAAGCGGTTCGTCGCCGTACCAGCTGGCGACGATCACCTCGCCGTCGGTCGGTGCGGCGCGCAATGCCCACTGCAATCCCGACGCCGCTCCGCTCGCCTCGATCACCACGTCGGCATCCGGGATCGTCTCAGACGGGCTCCTGAGATCTGCGCCGAGCGCCGCAGCGACCGGCGCTCTCGCGGCGTCGACCTCGACGAGGGTGACCTGGATGCCGCGAATGCCGTTGAGCACTGCGGCGACGGCACATCCGATCAGACCGGCGCCCACGATCACGATCCGATCCCCGACCTGCGGGCGGGCATCCCACACGATGTTGATCGCGGTCTCGACCGCGCCGGCGAGCACCGCGCGCCGGGTGGGAACAGTGTCGGGAACGGGTGTGAGCGCTGCTACGGGAACCGTGAAGCGGGACTGGTGCGGGTGGAGCGCGAACACGGTCCGGCCCTTCAGCCCGTCCGGACCGGCGTCTACCACGCCCACCGCCAGATAGCCGTACTTCACCGGAAACGGGAAGTCGCCGGCCTGAAAGGGAGCGCGCATCCGCTGCCACTCGCGCACCGGAACCCTTCCACGCGCGACGAGCGTTTCCGTTCCGCGGCTGACACCGGTCCACAGGGTGCGCACCGTCGCCTCGCCCTCGATCGCGGTCGTCAGGGGTTCGCTCCTGAGTTCTGCCGTTCCCACACCGGTCGTCCACAACGCGACGGCGGAATTCGCGTCGGGCTGAACCGCAGAGGGCCGTGGCCACGTGGTGTCCATGACAACCATGATGAGTACACGGAGGGCATATGGGAACGGTTCAGTCGGCTCCCTGGTGGTGGGCTGCGGCCGGGCTGGCCGCGATCGGCGTCGTGCACTCCGTCACGCGGCTCTCTCCTGCTGCTTTCGCGGCAGGGCTCGCGTACCTGCTTGCGTCATCCGTCCTGCTCTCGCTCGGCCTCCGACGGGGTGAAGCGGCACGCTTCGGTCCGGCGAACGCGGTGACGGCGACCCGCTCCGTGCTCGTAGCGATCGTGACAGCGATGGTCGTCTCGTCGTTCAGCACGCCGGTCCAGGCATCGATCCTGGTCTCGACCGTCGCAGTCGCGCTTGCGCTCGACGCGGTCGATGGTTATGTCGCGCGCCGAACGGGGACCGTGACCGAGCTCGGGGCACGATTCGACATGGAGGTCGACGCGTTCCTGCTACTCGTGCTGTGCGCGTACGACCTGCGATACGTGGGTGTCTGGGTTCTCGCGATCGGGCTGATGCGATACGCGTTCGTCGGCGCGGCGTGGCTGCTTCCCTGGATGGGCGCATCCTTGCCACCTCGGTATTGGCGCAAGGTCGTCACCGCGATTTGCGGCATCGCCCTCACGATGGTGGCGACGGGCTCGCTTCCTGGATGGCTCGACTCGGTCCTGGCCGGGATCGCACTCGTGTTGCTCATCGAATCGTTCGGGAGGGACGTGGTGTGGCTAGTTCGCGCCAGGCAACGCGTTGCCGTCGAGGAACCTGCCCGGGTGCGACCGCACAGTTGACCGTGACGTGAACCGGCGAAGCTCCTCCGTCGTGTCTGAAGCAGAGAGCCCTCGACGGGGGCAACGATCGAAAGCAGGTAGGGTCATGGCCGCGAGCAGGCAGAGCATCCAATGGTTGTGGCGCATTCTGAGCGTCATCGTCCTGGTCTTCGTGGGAGGCATCCATCTCTTCCTCGTCTTCGACGGCGTCGGCGGACTACTCGGCACGCTCTTCGTGCTCAACTCCGTGGCGGCGTTCGTGCTGGCGATCGCCATACTCGTCTTTCGCGATCGCCTGCTGCAGGCGGCGCTCGCGCTCGGTCTGCTGTTCCTCATCGCAAGCCTGCTCGCCCTCTGGCTGGCGCTGACCGTCGGCCTGTTCGGCATCCGGGAGGTGTGGACGTTCACCCTCGTTCCCGAGACCGTGGTCGTCGAGTCGGTGGGCATCGTCATACTGGCGATCGCGACCGGTGTGGCGTTGCGTGATTCACGGCAAGCGCAAGCCGCCGGATAGCCGGTTGGAGGCGGATGCGACCGCTGCGCTCCTCCCGCTGTCGACGCGGGGAGAATCCCGAGATGTCGCGGCCGCACCAGGTTCTGAGGCGCGATCAATGATGTCATCGTTGACAATCGAATGTCATCGTTGACATACTGGGCGGCGGCCACGTACGAACGTGGCCGTAAGCGCTCAGTGAGGAGTGACGATCGCGATGAAATTACGGAAATTGATCGGCGCGGCAGGAGTGTTGGGCACCGTCCTGACACTGCTGGTGGCTTCCCCCGCCCTGGCGACGGCACCGCCTTCATCCCACTCCGGCGGGCAGGCGGCCGATCCGAACGGCGGACTGGTGGTCAAGGACGTTCAGTTCCTCGGCCCGGTCGATCAGAACGCACACGTCGTCGCGCGCGACAACGGGCAAAGCGTCGAGTATCAGGGGAAGTCCTACTGGTTCTTCGATGACACGATGCTCCAGAATCCGACGGGCTTCCTCTCCAGCACAGCCGCCGTCACCACCGATCTGAACGCCGGCGACGGGATCAGCCTGCAGTCGGCGAACCCGTTCGACCTGACCGACGCCGGTTCTCCGACCGAGTTCGTCCCGTACTCCGCCGCCGAGGTGCAGTTCCAGAAGGACCACGCCTCCAGCGACTGCACCGGCTCGACGGACGTCTTCTGCGGCACGCAGTTCGCGTTCTGGCCGGGTTCTGCCGTCGCCGACCCGGCGCACCACCGTATCCTCGTCTTCTACGGCAAACTCTGCCGCGGTGGGCTCGACACCGGCCCGTGCGCGTCTGGATTCGTCGGTCAGGCTCTCGGCAGCGGAATCGTCTCGGTCGACATGCGCACGCACCAGATCACTCGCTTGAACATCGAGAACCAGGACACCTCCCTGACCAGCCCCGAAGGCACCGATCGCACCCTCCTCTTCTGGCCCTCGCAGAACTTCGGCAACGGCGGGACGGTGCTCGTAGGAAACGAGCTCTACGCCTACGGCAATTGCTCGAGCGCGAACGCGTGCGGCGTCGCGCGCGTGCGGATCGACCGTGTGCAAGACAGGGCCGCCTGGAGCTTTTACGCGGGAACATCCAATGGACGGCCGGTGTGGTCGGGTGACGCGGCGGCCACGGTTGCGGTCATGACCGGCGGCGCCGCGGGGGAGACGGTTCAGTACGATCCGGCGACCAAGCTCTACATGAACAGCTACATGCCCTTCCTCAGCCACCAGGTCTACTACCAGACCTCCCCGACCCCGTGGGGGCCGTGGAGCTCACCGGAGGTCCTGTACACGGCTCCGACGACCAGTGGCGTCGAGTACGCGGCCTTCGCGCATCCGGAGTACACGACCAACGACGGGCTGACCCGCTACTACACGTACTACACTTCCTCGACCGGTCAGCAGTTGCTCGTGAAGGTCGACTTCACGAAGGACTGAAAGCGGATCCCTTGTGTCAGCGTTGGTTCGAGTACCAACGCTGACACAGGGCGGCAGGTCCGCAGATCGGGAGAACGCACAGTGAGCGACGAAGCCCTCGTTCGAGATCGTCACCGTGATGGCGACTTCGATCGAAAGACCGAGACGGGCGATGGGCTGCGCATCAGGGAGGGCGACGGGCCCGGGGTGGCACCAGCGGACAGGGCGGGCGTCGGCTTCGACCGGGGGCCCTGCCTGGCATATTCCGTCTCGCCTGCGTCGGCGGATCACGACGCTGTCATCATCGCCTCGGTCGATCACCTGGTTCTCGCCGAAGACGAGGTGCGGGTGGCCTTCTTCCCCGAGTGGGGCGAGCCCGTCGGAGACGAGCTCGACGTCGCCGGGTCGTATGTCGGCATCCGCGTGCGTTTCGCCGACGGCACGACGACCGGCGACGATCTGCTGGATCAGTACGGTATCGCCGCCTCGCCACAGGCGCAGGGCGACTCCGGAACGCTTCCGCCCTTCCAGTGGACGCTCAAGCGCTTCGCGTTGTCGTCGTGGGCCGGTGCGCGTGCGACGACGATCGAGCTGGTCTGGGCCGCACCCGCGCCCACGACTGCTTTGCCGGGCGGGCCTCTGGCGAGCGGCTGGGTCGAATACGTCGGGATCGCCGCATCTCCACGCCGGGGCCCCGATCCGATCGACTGGGCCGACACGCGTCGCGGCACGCGTTCGACGAGCGAGTTGTCTCGCGGGAACACCGTTCCCATCGCGTCGCATCCGCACGGTTCCGTCTTCGCCGTTCCGGTGACCGACGCATCCCGCGATGACTGGGTCTACACCTGGTCAGCGCACGCTGACGAGCACGGGCGGACGGGACTCGAGGCGCTCGCGATCTCGAGCATCCCGAGCCCATGGGTCGGGGAGCGCGGCTCGCTGCAGGTGTTCCCCGTCGCCAGGGACGGCGCCTCGGATCGCCGTGCCCGGCGACGAATATTCCGGCACGACGCGGAGTCGGCGCGACCTCACGAGTACTCCGTTGTGTTCGACGACGGCTCCAGCGCGGCCGCTCGTGCCGGAAGGCACGCCGTCGAATTCGAGTTCACCGACCCGACGGGGATCTCGACGCTCGTGATCGACCAGCTCACCGACGATGGCCACATCGCCGAGGAACTCGACGGCCACGGCCGGCTCGTCGTGGCCGCCCGGGTCGATGGGACGTCTCGAACCTCGCAGGGCGCACCGGCGCGCTTCGTCTGGATCACCTGCGATGCGGAGGTTCGAGCGATCCGCGCCGATCCCGATTCACCGCACCCTCGCACCTGCCGGGTACTCGAACTAGCCGCGCCGGCGACGGCGGTCCGCGTACGGATAGGAGTCTCCTACGTCGGCGTCGAGACAGCACAGATGCATGCGGAGCGCGAGATGCCGTGGTCGGTGAGCTCCGCGGACATCGCCGAGCGCGGCCGCAGGGCTTGGGAGCCGTACGTCACGGCTCTCGACCTCGGCGGCGCTACGGACGAGGAGCGAGTGAGCCTTGTCTCTTCACTCGCTCGGATGCATGTCTACCCGAACGACGTCGGCGAACCGCTGGCCGACGGCCGCATCGTGCATGTCGACAACGTGAGCCCGAGCCCGTCTCCGGACGGCGCTCGCAGCACCTCACGCCGCGTGCTCGACGGAGCGGCCGTGGTCAACAACGGCTTCTGGGACACGTACCGCACAATCTGGCCGTGGTTCGCTCTGAGGGACCCGGAGCAGGCGGCACGCTTGTTCGAGGGCATGCTGGCGCACGGCAGGGACGGCGGATGGATGCCTCGATGGAGCGCACCCGGCTATGCCGACGCGATGGTCGGAACCAGCTCCGACATTGTGGCCGCCACCATTCTGCAGGCCGATCCGAACTGGAGCAGCGCGGAGGCGGCGTACGATCTCGCGGTTCGCAACGCCACCGTGCCGCCAGCCAGGTCTGCAGTCGGGCGCCGCGGTCTCGACCGCTCGCGGTTCCGCGGATGGGTGGACGACTCCGTCCCCGAATCCGTCTCGTGGACGCTCGAAGGTGCGACCTGCGACGCAGCGATCGCGCGGATGGCTCGCACGTTGCACGAGCGCGACCCGCACGGGCCGCGAGCGGACGAGTTCGCAGCCGACGCCGCCTACTTCGCCCTGCGATCGCGCGACTACGTGAACCTGTTCGATTCCGAGACGGGATTCTTCCGGGGGCGGGACGAGCACGGAAGGATGCGCGACGGCTTCGACGCGCGACGCTGGGGCGGCGACTATACCGAGACCAATGCGTGGGGAATGGCCTTCGCGGTTCCGCAGGACCCGGACGGTCTGGCGGCTCTGCATGGCGGTCGTGCGGGACTGCGCCGCGCCCTCGACACGTTCTTCTCCACCCCCGAGACGGCGCACCCGCGGTGGCGCGGCAGCTATCCGACGGTGATCCACGAGATGGTCGAAGCACGGAACATGCGGATGGGGATGTTCGGTCTCTCCAATCAGCCCGCGCACCACATCCCCTATCTGTACGCGGCCACGGACCGCCCCTGGCGCACCCAGGAGATCGTCGGTGCCGCTGTGCGCACGCGATTCACGGGCTCGGATATCGGCGCAGGGTACCCGGGAGACGAGGACAACGGCGAGATGTCGGCGTGGTTGGTGCTCTCATCCCTCGGGCTGTACCCGTTGATGCCCGGCGCGGAGTTCGTGCTCACGACGCCGTTGCTCCCGCTGATGCGCTTACACCGTCCGATCGGCGACCTCGTGGTCGAAGCCCGGGGGGATTCGCGGCGCGACCGGTTCGTGCAGGGCGTCACCGTCGACGGACAACCGTGGGATCGGCCCGCGGTCCCGGCGGCAGTGCTGGCGACCGCGACCCGCATCGTCTTTTCGCTCGGCGAGGCGCCAAGCGGCTGGGGAGCGCCGAGCGGCGACGAGCCGAAGCCGCCTTCCGCCCGGCGGGACCTGACCCGTGGATCCCGCATTTTCGGCGTTCCCGGCTGCCAGATTCTGATCGACGACCGCGGGGCATCCGTCGTATCGCTCGCTCCCGGCGGCAGTTGCACCATCGAACCCGCCCAGGCACTTCCGGCGTCGGTATACACCGTGACCATTGCGTCTGCCGGGGACTATCGCTGGCGCGTCAGCGCGGAGTCAGTCGATGGCGGCCACCGCACGCTCGAGGTCGCTGCTGAATGGGATCTGGCTAATCGGACGCGAGCGTTCGCCGTACCCGCGGCCGGCGCCGTCCGCCGGTTCACGATCGAGAATTGCAGCGGACGACCGCTTCCGCTCACTCAGCTGGAACTGTTCGAGGCCTCAGGATCTCAACGCTGACGTCGAGGGCCGGCTGCGAGCCTGTGGCGTTGCTTCGGCGGCGAGACGCAGGGCGCCCTCCACCGGTGACACGTCGAGGAGCCTCAGCTCGAGCGGGCGACGGAATTCGTTGAGACGCCGTCTCACTTCCCGGCGCAGAACCGGCTGATTGACGATCACCCCGCCCGCGGCCACGACGTGATCACCGAGTCCTCCGCGACGCACCACGGAGGCTACTCCGCCGACCAAGCGCTCCGCGGCGAATCCGATCGAGTCCCGCGCCAGTGCCGATCCGAGGCGATCCGCCTCGAAGACGAGCGCGGCGGCCGAACCCCAGCTATCGGGCGAGGCGGAAACGGTCGCCGACGCCGCGAGTTCCGCCGCGCTGTGCGCCCCATGATGAGTCAGGAGGGCTGCGATGAGCGGGTCATCGCTTGCGTCGGCACCCGTGTCCATTGCGGCGAGCGTCCTGATCAAGGCGTCTCGTACAAGGCCGGGTCCACTGCCCCAATCGCCCAGAAGCCAGCCGTGACCGTCGGCCGTGACCCGTGTTCCGGTCGCATCCCGGGCGCTCACGATCGATCCGGTACCCACCACCATCGCGATAGCGCGTTCCATCCCCATGGCGGGAGCCAGGAGGTCCGCGTCGTTCTCGATGCGCACGGGAATGCCCAGGGCACGGGAGACGACATCGCGAGCGAGTTCGAGTGCGTCTTCGGTGTCGCAGTCACGCAGCCCGATCACCACGCTCGTCCCCACCCCGATGTCGGCGTGGGCAGCGATCCACGATGCGAGAGCGACGAGGTTGTGGTCGTCGGCGAAGAGGTGCCCGTTGCGCCACTCAGACGACGCTCGCGCGACGTCTCGTCGTGCACCGCGAGCATCGACGAGGGCCAGGTGGGTCTTCGTTCCGCCGACGTCGACACCTACCAGGCGATCCGGATGCCCCTTCATGCCAGGTAAGTGGCCGTGCGCGCTCGCTCGATTGCGAGATCTCCGATGCCGGTGATCGCGGCGTCGAAGCCGAACCGGCTGGGCACGATGCGGGGCACCGACGGGATGCGACCGACGAGCCGCCTCGTGATCTGTTCCGCAGAAAGTGCGCTGTACTGAGCGAAGGCGCCCGCGAGCACGATGACACTCGGTGCGACGACGACGGCGGTGGCCGCGCAGATCAGAGCGATGTTGTCGAAGAACTCATCTCTGGCCCGCACCGCGTCGGCGTCTCCCTCCTCGACGAGCTTCATCATCGCGCGGAAGGCCGGACCGATCCGGCGATCGAGGTGGCCGTCGCCGTGCTGCATATAGGGCCGGATCTCGCCGGAGATGCGGCCCTCGACATCGCCCATGTCGGTGAAGTAGCGCGAGAACGACTTCGTCGAAGTGAGCAGATACCCCAACTCGCCTGCGACGGAACCCGAGCCTCGGTGGATGCGCCCTTCGCTGACGATGCCCGCACCGATTCCGGTGCCCAGCACCAGAGCGACGGCGCTTTCGGCATCCCGTGCTGCGCCGTGCAGCAGCTCGCTGTACGCAGTGGCGTTGGCGTCGTTCTCGGCCAGCACGGGAAGTCCGGTGCGCTCCGTCACGATGCTCGCAACGGGAACATCGCGCCAGTCCAGCTCGATGGCGTTGACCACGACGCCCTCGTGGGTGATGCCGGGAAGGGCGATGCCGATACCAGTGAGCGGCGCATCCGTTCCGGAATCGCCTGACGTGATGCGATCGATCAGGGTCAGAAGTCCCTCGAGTCGTGCCGTCGAAGCGTCGACGTCTCGGAAGTTGAACGGCTCGTAGGTCTCGTAGAGCACATTGCCGCTGAGGTCGATGATGCGGCCGCGCGCGTTGTTCTCGGTCATGTCGACGGCGGCGACGGTGCGGATGCCCGCCACGTACTTCAGGAGGTGCGATGGCCGGCCGGTGGAGGAACGGTCCACCCCGCCATGCACGATCGCGCCCTCCTCGAGAAGGGCCTGACAGAGTCGCTCCACCGTGGCGGAACTGAGCCCCGTGTTCTGCCCGATGGCTCGTCGTGAGAGCGGTCCGTTCGAACGCAGGAGATCGAGGATCGCCGTGCGGTTGATGGCGGTCACATCCCTGGTAGTAGCGGTTCGCGGCGAGAGCCGGGAGTGGCCCGATCTGTGCGGGACCGGGGCGGACGGATCCCTGCGCCGGCCGGATCCAGCCCGTGCGGGCGTCCTGTTGCCCCCCTCGTCCGTGGACGTCACGATCGCGTTCCCTTCCGGTCACCAATGGTTGCAGCATGCACCGCCGTGCAGCCGATAGTCGACTCGCGCGGCCGCTCGGCGGGAATCATCTCGATACCCCGCCTCTGCGTGGACGGTTTCGTATCAGAGTGAAGACTCCGAATATCCACGCGTTCTGACGTGAGGCGACAATATATGAGGCTGCGCATTGCCACTTATCCATCATAGTGATATGAATGTCTGCAACAACCCTCGCAGGCCGTTCCGGACCAAGCGGAAAGGCTCTGCCCCATCGAAGGAATCAATGATGACTCTCAAGAAATCGCTGGCCGGGATGTCGCGTACGCGCCGCCTCCTTGGTGCGGTGGCGGCGGTCTCCGCCGCAGCACTCGTGCTCGCCGGGTGCTCATCCTCCGGTTCGAGCTCGGCGAGCGATACGAAGAAGCTCACGCTGTGGTTGTCGTCGAGTGCTGCTCAGCAGGCGGGCTACGACCAGCTCGCCGCGCAGTATAAGAAGAAGACGGGCGTATCGATCAAGATCGTGAACATCCCGTACAGCGGGTACACGACGAAGCTTCGCGATGCTGCACAGGCGAACGCGCTGCCCGACATCGCGAGCGTTCCGTCCCTCGATCCGATCTGGACGAACAAGCTCATCGACTTGTCCTCGATCGTGAAGACGAAGGCGAATCACATCAACGAGAACTTCATCGCCAAGACGTCCAAGGGACAGGTTCTGGCGATCCCATCGGATGTCACGGCATCCGGTCTCTTCATCAACAAGAGCCTCTTCGACAAGGCAGGGGTGTCCTACCCGACCTCGCCAGGGAAGACGTGGACCTGGCCTGAGTTCATCAAGGCCGCCGACCAGGTGCGCCAAGCCACAGGAGCCAAGTACGACCTCACCTACGATGCGTCGCCTTCGCGTCTTCGCGCGATGGTCTACGAGATGGGCGGCAAGTACGTGCACGCCGACTCGAGCGGCACTTTCTCTACCGACGCCGCGACGGCGAAGGCCGTCAAGTACTTCGTGAGTCTGAACAACGACGTCACCATGCCCAAATCGGTCTGGACCAGCGGCGCCGACCCGTCGGCGCTCTTCCAGAGCGGCCAGGTGGTCGCCTACTGGTCGGGCGTGTGGCAGGTTTCCTCGTTCGCAGAGACCATCACCAAGTTCGATTGGGCCAGCGTGCCGACACCGGCGCAGCCCGTGCAGGCCAGCGATGTGAACTCGGGCGGACTGGTCGTCGGCTTCAACAACAACTCGAGCGAGGCCACGGCGGCGAAGGACTTCCTGACCTGGATGTACCAGCCCGCGCAGTACAAGAAGCTCACAGAGGTGAACGGGTACCTCCCGGTGGAGAGCGGACTCAACCCGCAGTACCCCTTCACGTCGACGGCCGCGCAGGATGCCTTCAAGCTGTACAACGAGGAGCTCCCGCTGTACGCCTCCATCTCGGGTTACTTCAACCAGGCGCAGACCAAGTGGGTTCTTGCGGGCAAGTCGTTGACCACGGACCCGAGCGTTACGGAGATCGGCAAGGCCATCAACGGCCAGGAGACGGTGGATGTCGCACTCAAGAACATCGTGGACAGCTACAACCAGCAGGTCGGCAAGTAGGCCGACCGATCAGCGATCCACGATGACGATCACCGGAACGGCGGCAGCTCGACCCGCTTCGGAGCAGGGACGCCGAGTCCCTGCTCCGAAGGGGCGTCGCCGTGTGCGCCTCAACCACTACACGGCGGCGCCGCTCGCGCTCATCGCCGCCAACGTCGTTCTCTTCGGGCTCTTCTTCGTCTGGCCGGCGGCCATCGGCCTCGGCTATTCGTTCACGAACTACACGGGAGTAGGCGACCCGCAATTCGTCGGCGTGAGCAACTACACGCAGCTCCTCGCCGACCCCGGCTTCTATGCCGCTCTGCTGCGAACGTTCGAGTACACGGTGCTCGTCGTGCCCATCAGCTACGCGCTCTCCTTGTTCATCGCGAACCTCATGGTGAGCAAGTACGCCAAGGGCAAGGTCGCCGCACGACTGATCTTCTTCATCCCCTGGCTCGTCTCGCCGATCATCACCGGTGTCGTCTGGCGCTGGCTGTTCGGTGAGAACTTCGGGCTCATCAACTTCGTCGTCGAGTCGCTCGGGGGCAAGGCCGTTCCGTGGCAGTCGAACGCGACCCTCTCGCTCCTCGTGGTGGTCTTTGCGGCCACATGGGCCGGGATGGCGTTCTCGATGCTCTTGTTCATCGCAGCGATCAAGAACGTTCCGACCTCGTACTACGAGGCGGCATCGCTCGACGGTGCAGGTCCGGTTCGGCTGTTCTTCTCGATCACCCTGCCGAACATCGCGCCGACCTCGTTCATCGTCATCCTGCTCACCACGATCGGCACGATGAAGGAGTACGCACTCTTCCTCTCGCTGAACAACGGCGGGCCCGGGACCGACAACAACCTCCTGGTGCAGTACATCTACCAGACGGGCTTCCAGCGCGGCCAGATCGGCTACGCGAGCGCGGCCAGCTTCATCCTGATGATCATCCTCATGGCCGTTGCACTCATCCAGCTGGCTGTGAACCGGAAGGCAGGTCCCCGATGACGACGCAGGCAGAAGTCCTCAACGACCGTCAGGGTGCACGCGCTGGTTCGATGAAGAGTCGCCCGTCTCGCAGAAAGAGCAGAAAGAAGGGCATGGCGCCTGGCGAACTCGGGAGACATCTCTCGGCGACGACTCTGCTGTGGGTCTTCGCGATCGGATTCGCCTTCCCGCTCCTCTGGTTCATCCTGAGCTCGTTCAAGCCGTCGGGCGACCTGTTCTCCTACCCGTTGACCCTGTTCCCGAAACAGTGGACCATCACCGGTTACCAGACGGCGTGGCAGAGCTTCAACTTCGCCCAGTATTTCGCAAACACGATCATCGTCGCCGTCGTCACGACTGTGCTGACCGTCGCCGCGAGTTGCGCGTCGGGCTACGCGCTTGCCAAGTACTCGAACCGATGGCTCAAGGTGTTCTTCGTGTGCATCCTCGCCACGACGATGCTGCCCACCGAGGTCATGCTGGCGCCCTCGTTCCTTGTCGTTCGCGACCTCGGCCTCTACAACTCGCTCGCCGGCATCATCGTGCCGTCGATCCTCACGGCGACTGGCGTGCTCATGTTCCGCGGGTTCTTCCTGACGGTGCCTGACGAGATCGTCGAGGCGGCGCGCATCGACGGAGCCAAGGAGCTGTCGATCTTCTTCCGCATCATGGTTCCGGTGTCACGCCCCATCATGCTCACGCTGGCGATCTTCTCGTTCCAGTGGCGATGGAACGACTACATCTGGCCGCTGCTCGTGCTCAACGACCCGAACAAGTTTACGCTGCAGATCGGCATCGAAAGCATCGTGGGCGCGCAGAACATCAACTGGTCGGTGCTGCTCGGGGCATCGGTGATATCGATCATCCCGCTGATCCTCATCTATCTCGTCTTCCAGAAGTATGTGATGAACGCCAACATCAACGCTGGGCTGAAGGACTGATGGAGTTCGTCTCATTCGCGGAGGCGATGGATTCACAGCCCGCCCGACTCGCCAGGCTCGAATCGGAGCTGGATGCCCGCCTCGCCGAGTTTCCCGCAGAGATCGTTCCGTGGCGCGCGGGGGAGACGGTCGTGCTCGCCGGCATGGGAGCCGCGCACCATTCCACCCACGCGTTCGCTCGGCTGCTCCGCGCGGCGGGAATCCGGGCGCTGCCGTTGATCGCCTCAGAGGGCAGGGGTCTCGAAGCCGCGAGCCTCGGCGATCACGTGGTGGTCGTCTCGGAATCCGGTCGTAGCCCCGAGCCGATCGAGTTCGCGCGTGCGTTCGCGGCCGGTAGGCGAATGGCGATCACGAACGATCCCGCCGCACCCGTGGCCGAGATCGCTGATGCCGTGATCGAGCTGGGCGACTTCCCCGACTCCCGCGCGTACACGGTGGGGTTCACCGCGATGCTGGTCGCATACCGGGGACTCGCGCGAGCCCTCGGAATCGCCTCAGGCAGCGGATCCATCGCCGCCGAAGTGGGTGACGCTCTCCAGCGCTTCGTCCGTCCGGCCGACGACTTCGCGCACGTGCTGGCCGGCGCATCCTGGATCGACGTCATCGGAGCTGGCGACTCCTTCGCCGCCGCGGCGGAGATCGCCTTGCTGTCCCGGGAATGCCTGCGCATTCCGGCATCCGCGTACTCGACGCACCAGTACCTGCACGGTCCGATGGAGTCGGTGGATGGCAGTACGACGGTCATCCTCATCGGAGACTCGCGTGAACGTGCGATCCCCGATTCGCTTGGCCGATCTGGTGCGACATGCATCACGATCGGTCGCGCTCACGACGGCGAGCTCGCGGACTTCGATACCGGCAGAGCCGACGGGCTGGCACGCGTCGCGGTCGAGGTGGTCGCAGGGCAGCGGCTCATGGCCGCGGCGATAGGCCGGCTGCCGTTCGAGATCGAGGAGTTCGTGCACAGTCAGACGGATACGAAGGTGTGAACCACCGGACCCGCAGCTCAGCACCACATCGAGGAAAGGTTCCAGTGTTCGATACGCACTTTCACGACGCCGTCGTAGCGGCGGCCACGCGACGGGCCGCCGTGCTGCTTGCGCGGGGCGGCCCGACCATCTCGGCGCAGTCGCACCGTGAGCTGATGCGAGACGCTAAGGTGCTGCTCTCGTTGGTGGCGTCCGGTGACGTGAGCGAGCAGGAGCGCGGCCGGTATCTGGCCGCTGCGATCGAACGCGTCGAACTGCTGCGCGCTCGGCAATCGCGCTCCGGGCTGTTCGCCGGCGGTGACAACCTGGAGTCACCGCCCGACAGCGCGTTCACGGTGAACGACGTATGCGACACCTACGAGTTCCTCCACTCGAATGGTCCGCGGAACGAGCTGGATGACATTCTCGATGTGCTCGCCGCCATCATCCGCGACGTCACCCCGCCTCTGCTCACAGGCGGGGTGCACACGCCGAACCATCGCTGGGAGATCAGCGCCGCGCTCGCTCGCATTCATCGCTCCTTCTCCGACCGCCGGCTCATAGAGCGGGCGAACGAGTGGCTCGATGAGGGCGTGGATGTCGACCCGGATGGGCTCTATTCGGAGCGCAGCCCGAACTACGCGGCGCACGTGAGCAATCCGTCGCTGACCCTGTTGGCGGAGGTACTGGACAGGCCCGATCTTGCTGACGTCGTGCTGCGGAACCTCGAGGCGACGCTCACGCTGATCCGGCCTGATGACACGGTGGAAACGGTCCAGTCGCGACGGCAGGATCAGGCCGCGCACTTCCCACTGCGGGACTACCTCGCCGCGTTCCGCGACGCCGCCATCCGTTCGGGACGCGGCGATTTCGCCGCCGCGGCTCGGCGCGCCGAAGGCGACGGGGTGACCGATCCTGAGCTTCTGGCCGAGACGCTTCTGAATCCGAGACTGCTCGAGCCGCTGCCAGCGGCGCGGAAGAACGAGATGGGCTCGTACTTCCTCGAGGCCGTCGCGCTGGCCGGACGGCGAAGCGAGAGAACCGAAACCGTCCTATACGGCGGGTCGGACTACGGAACGCAGGGACGCATCCGTTCGGGGCTCGCCAACAACCCCACCTTCTGCAGGTTGTTCGCGGGAGCGGCGATCCTCGACTCCGTGCGGCTGTCCCGCTCGTTCTTCGACCTGGGACCCTTCCGGGCGCAAGGCATGCGCCGCCTGAAGGACGACTCCTACCTGCTCGAGGAGACGCTCACGGCCGCGTACTACCAGCCTCTGGCTGCCGAGGACCGGGCAGCGGCGGGCGGATACCGACTGGAAGACGAGGGCCGCTTCAGCGCGTCGATGGCGTTCTCCGTGCGAGGCAGGGATCAGGTGTCGATGACGACTCGGATCGGGGCTCGGCTTCTCGACGAAGGCCTCATTCTCGAGGTGTCCATCGACTCGCCTGAGCTGCCGTGGTCGATCGAATTCGGCTTCCGGGAAGGCGGCGTGCTCGAGGGGGGAGAGCGGAGAGCGGATGACACGTGGGTGTTACCCGAAGGACGAGGCAGATATCGAGTCGGTGCGGATGCGATCAGCATCGAGGTCGATGGGCCGCAGCTCAGCAGTGACCCGCTGCCGTACCAACCGGGCCAGGACTACGCGTTTCTCGGTGGGACGGATGCGGTCGGCGGGATTCGCGCCCGAGCAGGAGGAATCGCGCCTGCGGCGTTCACGGTGCGTCTGCTTGCGGAATCCGGAACAGCACAGTGACGTCGACGACAGAGACCTCTACGCGGGGTGGGCCGGACGCCGTGGCGCGCCCGGCCCGCATCGCGGTGGTGGGTGTTCACGGCTACGGCGCCGCGCACGTGCTCAGGGTGCAGGAGCTTGAGCGGTCGGGAAAGGCTCGCCTCGTGGGGCTCGTCGACACGTTCGACGGTCCGATCTACCGCGAGGGAAGGCGAGTGGAAGGCGACCTTCCGCGCATCCTGCCCAGCCTGGAGGACTTGCTCGACTCCACCGCGGTGGACATCGTGGCAATAGCCACGCCGCTGCACACGCATGCGGAGCTCGCATCGCGGGTGCTCCGCGCGGGTGCCGATGTTCTGCTCGAGAAGCCGCCGGTCACCGATCTGGCCGCATTCGAGGCTCTGAGTGAGGTGGAGCGACGCACAGGTGGGCTCGTGCAAGTGGGATTCCAGAGCCTGGGATCGCTGGCGCTCGCCGAACTGCGTCTGGTCATCGCGAGGGGGCAGCTGGGGACGATCGAGGCGATCGGAGCGGGAGGCTCCTGGACGAGAGACCGTGCCTACTGGGGCAGGGCTCCCTGGGCGGGTCGAAGGATGCTGAACGGTCATCGTGTCTCGGACGGAGCGGTCTCCAACCCCTTCGCCCATGCCGTCATGACGGCATTGACCGTGGCGGGCTGGAATGCACCGGATGCCATCGGATCGGTCGAGACCGACCTGCACCGCGCGAACGCGATCGACGTCGACGACACGTCTGTCGTGCGCGTCCTTCCGAGCACAGCGGGGAGGGCCACGTTCGACGGGGCCCTCACGTGCGCCTTCACACTCGCTGGACCACGCGAGGACAGCCCGTTCGTCATGGTTCGAGGCTCGAAGGGCACCGCGGTGCTGCATTACACGGAGGATCGGCTCACCCTGCCACAGAACGGGGCGCAGCGATTCGGTCGCGTCGACCTCATGCAGAACCTGATGGATGCCCGCGCGAGAAGCGCCGAGTTGCTGTCGCCGTTGAGCGCCACGGGCGCTTTCGTCTCCGTCATCGAAGCCGTGGGCGCGGCCCCTGTCCATGCGATCGAACCGGAGAACGTCAGGTGGCGTGGCGCGGGAGAGCAGGCGCATCCGGTGATCCCTGGAATCGTCGAGATAATCGAATTGGCGCTGTCGCGCGAACAGCTCTTCCGTGAACTGCCCGAGGCGCACTGGGCGAGGTGACGGCGCGCCCATAAAGAGCCAGGGCGCAAGCATGCCACGCGCTGCCGCCCTTCGCCAGGCCCTTATGCGAATGCCGGTGCCGCTATTGAATATCAAGGCGTGAAGCGCCGAACACCGGCGAACGGAGGGCCCCATGAAACAACTGCTCGTCGCGGCCACACGCGTCTGCACCGAGGACGCCGTGGCGGATGCCCTGCTCGACTACGAATTCGCGCTCGCCGAGCATCACCGCACGGAGCGCGTCATCGTTCCGGTCTTCGTGAACGAGGGCGACACGGTGTGCGAGTTCATCCTTGGACGCGGTGCCATCTCGGGCTCTCTTACCCTGCCGAACACAGCGGGTCGGCGCATCGCAGGATCGTCGGTTGCCGTGAGCGAGCTGCGCGAGCGCGCCCGCATGGTCCGCGACGAGCTCTTCAGTCCGTTCGAGGACGATTGGCACGCGGAAACGTCGCCCGACGATTGATTCCGGTAGTCCAACGGGGAAGCGGCGACATGTGTCGTCCTGATCGGCTAGAACGGAGTTGATCGGTCACCACTGGGAGGACGAGCCGTGCAAGACGTCGTGGTCGTGGGGTCGGGGCCCAATGGGCTCGCGGCCGCGGTCACGCTCGCTCGTGCCGGACTCTCCGTGACGGTGCTCGAGGGCAGCGAGCGCGTCGGAGGCGGCAGCGCGTCGGCCGAACTCACCATTCCGGGAGTTGTGCATGACGTCTGCTCCGCGGTGCATCCGATGGCGCTTGCCAGCGAGTTCTTCCGGAGGTTCGAGCTGGAGCGCCGCATCGAGCTCCTGGTGCCGGAGATCTCCTACGGGCATCCGCTCGACGACGGCCGTGCGGCGATCGCCTACCGTGACCTCGAACGCACGGCAGCGGGACTGGCGGCAGACGGCGAGACGTGGCGACGACTGTTCGCTCCGTTCGCCCGGGACGACGGACGAGCGCTCGCCGAGGTGATGGGGCGTCCGCTAGTGCGTGTGCCGAGGCATCCGCTCGCGCTCGTCCGCTTCGGACTGCGCTCGCTCAGGCACGGAACTCGTCTGTGGAAAGGAGCTTTCGAGACCCAGGAGGCCGCGGCGCTGCTGACCGGTGTCTTCGCGCACACGATTCAACGGATGCCTTCCCTCGGCTCCGCCGCACCCGGTCTCACTCTTGCCGCGTTCGCACATTGCGGCGGCTGGCCGATTCCTCGTGGCGGGAGCGGAGCGATCGCGACCGCTCTGGCAGACGACCTGGTGGCCCACGGCGGACGCATCGAGACCGGTGTGTGGGTGCGGAGCCTCGACGAGCTCCCGCCGGCACGGGCGACGATTCTGGATGTCACCCCCCGCGCCTTCCTGCGGCTGGCGGCCGACCGGGTGCGCACGCCGCGGCCCTACCGCACCTTCCGTTACGGAAACGCCGCCGCGAAAGCGGACTTCGTGCTCTCCGATCCGGTGCCGTGGCGCAACGAGGAGTTGCGCCGCGCCGTGACGGTGCATGTCGGCGGGTCGCGCGCCGAGCTGGCGAAAGCGGAGGATGCCGTCGCTGCGGGGCGTCACGCGAGGCATCCGTATGTGCTCACTGCGCAGCCGACCCTGCTCGATCCGGGTCGCGCGCCCGGCCGCCATGTGCTCTGGGCGTACACGCACGTACCCGCCGGCTCGGTCGACGATCCGACCGAGGCCATCGTGCAGCGCATCGAGCAGTACGCTCCAGGCTTCAGGGACACGATCGTCGCCAGCAACGGTCAGAGTGCCGAACAGCTCCACGAGCGGAACCCGAACGACGTGGCCGGCGACATCGCATCCGGTGCGGTGAGCTTCGGACAGCTGATCGCGCGACCGACCTTCGGGCCCTACCCGTGGCAGACCCCGGTGCGAGGCGTCTACCTGTGCTCTGCGTCGACGTGGCCGGGACCCGGTGTACATGGTCTCGGCGGATGGAACGCAGCGCTACGGGCGCTGCAGCGTGAATTCGGAATCTCGGCGAAGCCCGATCTTTCGATCGGCGCGTGAGCTGGTGTCAATGTGACTCGAGCGCCTTCGCGCAGTCGATGCACAGTTCCGCGAACGGGCGGGGCTCGCAGCCGGGCCACGCCGATCGGCTTTCCGCAGTTCATGCAGACACCGTACGTTCCGGCCGCGAGGTGAGCGAGCGCGTGATCGATCTCGGTCAGTTCCAGTTCGAGATCGTCGTGCAGCCCGGTCAGCTGCGACCACGTCGCGGCCATCGTCGGGCCCTCGGGGTCGTGCTCGTCGTCGGCCTGTCCGCCCGACCGTGCCTCGCGGGCGTCGCTGAGCGAGGCATCCAGCCTGCCCTGTCTCGCCAGCACCTCTCGGCGTCGCACATCGAGTGCGTCGTGGAATTCACGCCGTTGGGCGTCTGTCAGGCTTCTTTGCACGGAAGACACGCGCTGATAGTAGCCCTACACCGCCCCGATGGCAGTCAGTATGATCAGCGCGCCGTTCAGAGTGACGATCGCCGCGGCGGTGGCGATCCCCGCCAGCCGCAAGGCCGTGCGGTTCGCGAACGCTCCCATCGTGTCGCGTCGCGAGGTGAACCACACCAAGGGGATCACCGCGAACGGAATGCCCACGCTCAGCACGACCTGGCTGATGACGAGGGCCCAGGTCGGGTCGATGCCCAGGCCGAGAACCACGAGAGCGGGGACGAGGGTGATCGTGCGTCGGACGAGGATGGGCACCTGCACCCGCAGAAGCCCCGACATGACGGAGGCGCCCGCATAGCAGCCGACGGAGGTTGACGCGAGCCCGGATGCCAGCAGCCCGATGCCGAAGATCACGCCGACCGCCGGGCCCAGTGCATGCGTGATCGCGGTGTGGGCTCCCTCGATGCTGTCCGTCCCGCTCACCCCGGGCAGGCTGGCCGCTGCCAGCAGGAGCATGGCGATGTTCACCGACCCGGCGACGATGAGGGCGAAGATCACGTCCCATCTGTTGGCGCGCAGCAGGTGCCGCACGCGTGCCGGATCATCGGATGCCCCGTGCCGGTCGAGAGCGAGCGCCGAGTGCAGGTACACGGCGTGCGGCATCACTGTCGCACCGAGCATGCTGGCCGCCAACAGAACAGACCGTGCCCCTTCGAACCGTGGCACGACGCCCATGGCCGCAGCTCCCCAATCGACGGGGCTCACGACGAGCGACGCGACGAATCCGATCGTGATCACGGCCAGCAGGCCCATCATCACGAACTCGAACGTGCGCTGCCCCCGCCGTGATTGCACGGCGAGGATGCCCATGGAGACGACCCCGACGATGACCCCGCCGAGCAGCAGCGGGAGTCCGAACAGGATCTGCAGCGCTATCGCTCCGCCGATCACCTCGGCCAAGTCGGTTGCCGCCGCGATGATCTCCGCCTGCGCCCAGTAGAGCAGGCGCGCGGTGCGCGGCATCCGCTCCCCGAGGAGCTCCGGCAGGCTCCGGCCGGTGACGATGCCGAGCTTCGCCGACAGGTATTGGACGACGACCGCCATGACGTTCGCCGCAACCAGCACCCAGACCAGCAGATACCGGTATTCGGCACCGGCCGTCAGGTTCGCCGCCACATTGCCCGGGTCTACATAGGCGATCGCGGCGACGAACGCAGGCCCGATCAGCCAGAGAAGCCGGCGTTCTGCAGGCCGGCCGGCGCGGATGCTCGCGGTGGACTGCTCGACCGACTCCCGCGTCATCGCCTCACGACCTGTCATGCAAAGTTAGACAAGTCTAACTCCTGAGCTAAGACAGGCTGAACCACCGTGGTCCCGACGATCGGAGGCGAAGACGACGGGGCGACGGAGTCAGCGCGTGTCCGCTTCTCGGGCGGCTCTCCGCGCCGAACGCAACGACCCACGCTCCGTCACCGTCGCCGGTTCCGGGTGATCGCCCGCGCCCGGGTGCCAGCCGTGCGAAACGACGTTCAGCCGCGCAACAGGTGCAGGAACTCCTCGTGGATGGCGCCGTTGGTGGCCACCGCACTGCCGTCCCAGAGCGCCGCTGAGCCGTCGGACGCCGTGACGCGACCGCCGGCCTCTTCGACGATGGGAATCAGTGCGGCGATGTCGTAGGGATGCAGACCGAACTCCGCGACCGCCTCGATGAGGCCTTCGGCGAGCAGCGCGTAGGCCCAGACATCCCCGTAAGCGCGATCCCGCCAGACGGTTCTGCTGAGGGCGATGAGCTGATCGAGGTGCCCCGAGCGGTCCCACTGCTGAATGCTCTGAAAGCTGATTGCGGCATCCGCGAGCTTGCGGATGCCCGACACCCGCAGCCGCGTCGGCTCGCCTCCGCCTTCGCTCGCCCATGCACCGTTGCCCACGGATGCCCACCACCGCTTGCCCGCCGTGCCGGCCAGCGCGGGGGAACTGGCGACGCCGAGCACCGGTACGCCGTCGACGACGAGCCCGATGAGGGTGCCCCACATGGGCAGGCCGCGCTCGTAGCTGTGCGTTCCGTCGATCGGATCGATGATCCACAAGCGGTGGGCCGTTCGAGGGTCGCCGCCGGCGCTTCCGTACTCCTCGCCGAGGATGTCGTCGCCTTCGCGCTCGGTCTCGATCAGTTCGCGGATTGCACGCTCGACGGCCTGATCGGCATCCGTCACGTGCGTGCGGTCCGGTTTCGTCGTCACGTGCAAATCGTTCGCACGGAATCGCGCACCGGAGATGGCGTCTGCCGCATCGGCGAGCCGGAGAGCGAACCGAAGATCGTCTTCGAGGTCGGGCACGGGCGAAAGCCTTTCTCGAGCCATCGACGGGAGGAGAGAAAGAAAGTGCGCCCCCAGGGACTTGAACCCTGAACCCACTGATTAAGAGTCAGTTGCTCTGCCGATTGAGCTAGAGGCGCATGGTGCGACTTCACGAGAACTGCCGAACCGAAGCACAACGATAGCATCCGCCGACGGTCGGGTGCGAATCGCTCCGAGGCACCGAGAAGCCGCACGAAGGTGGCGCGAGGCTATGCCGCTGAGGCCGATGCGTCCGCGTCCGGCCGGTCGACGTGATCCGATGCACGCACCCGCTCAGCCGCCGCAAGCACTGCCGCAGCGGTGGCCTTGAGTACCGAGCGGTCACGACCCGCGGCCCAGTGCGGTCCGTCGGCCCCGCGGTACTCGAGCACGGTCACGGCATCGCTCGACGACCCCTCTGTGGTCGACATCTGGGTGAGCGAGAGCACCTCGAACCGGATGCCGCGTGCCGACAGCGCTTCCGTCAGCGCCTCCACGGGCCCGACGCCGGCGTGCTCGGTCGTGTGCTCCACACCCTCGACACGCAACCGGATGCGTGTGCTCTCCACCGCGTCCCACGCGGCGTCGCTCTCGCCTCGTCCGCCTTCGCTGACGTCGAACCCGGCCAGTTCGATTCCGGGATCACCGGGTGCAGCCAGGTAGGCATCCTGGAACAGCCGCCACAACTGCTCGGCCGTGACCTCTTCGCCCGTCGCGTCGGTGTGCAGCTGCACATGCCGCGCGAAATCGATCTGCAGCCGGCGGGGGAGCGAGAGCCCGTACTCGGTCTCGAGCAGGTAGGCGATGCCGCCCTTGCCGGACTGCGAGTTGACCCGCACGACCGCGTCGTAGCTGCGGCCGATGTCGGCCGGGTCGATCGGCAGGTACGGCACCCGCCAGTCGAGCTCGCGCTCAGGCACACCGGTCTCCTGCGCCCGGGCGCGATGCTCGCCGAGCCCCTTGCGAATGGCATCCTGATGCGTGCCGCTGAAGGCCGTGTGCACGAGGTCGCCGACATACGGATGCCGCTCGTGCACCGGCATGCGTGTGCAGTGCTCCACGGTGCGGCGCACCTCGTCGATGTCGCTGAAGTCGATCATCGGGTCGATGCCCTGCGCGTGCAGGTTCAGCGCCAGTGTGGCGAGGTCGACGTTGCCGGTGCGCTCACCGTTGCCGAACACGCATCCCTCCACCCGCTGCGCTCCGGCCAGCACGGCGAGCTCGGCGCACGCGATGCCCGTGCCCCTGTCGTTGTGCGGGTGCACCGACAGGATGACGGCGTTTCGCCGCGCCAGGTTGCGGTGCATGTATTCGATCTGGTCCGCGTACACGTTCGGCGTCGCCACCTCCACCGTGGCGGGGAGGTTCAGGATGACCGGGCGCTCCGGTGAGGCATCCCAGAACTGTGTCACCTCGTCGCAGACCTCCAGCACATAGTCGGGTTCGGTGAGGTTGAAGACCTCGGGCGAGAACTCGTAGCGCACACGCTGCTCATCCCCGGTCAGGCGCAGGATGTCTGCAGCGCCGCCGAGGATCACCCGCTTCAGCGCGTCCCGGTCGTGACCCAGCACGACGTTGCGCCAGGTCGGCGCAGTGGCCGCGTACATGTGGATGACGACGTGGTTGCGGATGCCCCGTACGGACTCGACCGTGCGCTCGATCAGCTCGCGCCGGGCAGGAGTGAACACGACGATGGTGACGTCGTCGGGAGCGATCGGCGCTCCGGCTTCGGCCGTGTCGACGATGAGGCGCACGAAATCGAAGTCGGTCTGCGAAGCGGAGGGATAGCCGACCTCGATCTCCTTGTATCCCATGGCGACGAGCAGCTCGAAGAACCGTCTTTTGCGGGCGGGGTCCATTGGCTCTGCGAGCGCCTGGTTGCCGTCGCGCAAGTCGACCGGCACCCAGAGCGGCGCCTTCGTGAGCCGTCGGGACGGCCAGGAGCGGTCCGTGAGCGGTACTGCCACGCGGTTGTAGACATCCGTGTAGCGGTGCGAGGGCATCTGGGAACGCCGTTGACGGTTCCACGAGGGGGCGTCATCGGGAACGGGGCCCGTTGGCGTGGAGATGGTGGGAAATGCGGTGCCGGACATGATCGGTGATCCTTGCTTCTCGTGGTCTGATCGACCGGCACGCGACGACCTCCACGGCGGGAGGCCGGTCGTCTATCAGGCCCCGCCGTGGCGGCGAAGAAGCAGGAGCCCGGAACGAAGCATGTTCCGAAGGTAGCAGCAGCTTGGGCCGCCGTCGAGCATGACCCTTGTCCGGGGGATGCCGCCATCGGTAGGCTGGAGGGCGACAGGTTTGTTAGGAAAACATACTAATCCTGTCAGCCGCCTCATCTCGTGTCGTGCGCATCGCGACATGACCATGCAAAGGAGCATCAGATGAAACGATTGCCCGTTCTCGTCGGCGCCGGTCTGGCCGCTGCGCTGGCAGTGCTCGGCACGGCAGCACCGGCATCCGCCACGGGGTCGGAGGGCCCGGATCCATGGCTGCCGACGCCGCACTCCCACACCATCGTGTACCCGGGCCTTCCATTGCCGGCGCGGATCGCGGCGCCCTATATCGACGTCACGGCGGTGAGCGACCTCGCCGACCTGTCGCAGGCATCCGGTTCGCGATTCCTCAGCCTCGCGTTCCTGCAGACCCAGGCGCCGGGTTCGTGCACGCCGTACTGGGCGGGCGACACGTCGAAGCCGGTGACTCCGGATGTCTACGGTGCGCAGTTCGACCGCATCCGCAATCACGGCGGCGACGTCATCCCCTCGTTCGGCGGTTACGCGGCAGATACCACCAGCACCGACATCGCCGACAGCTGCACCGACGTGCACAGCATCGCGCTGGCCTACGAGGACGTGTTCGCGGTCTACAAAGTGCACCGCATCGATCTGGATGTCGAGGCCGACTCGATCACGAACCAGGCGGGAGTCGACCGGCGCAACCAGGCGATCGCCGAGGTGGAGCAGTGGGGGAGGGCCCACCACTGGCCGGTCTCGTTCTCCTACACGTTGCCGACCTTCCCGACCGGTCTCGCGCCGAGCGGGGTTGCGGTGCTGCAATCCGCTGCGAAGTACGGAGCGAAGATCGCTGACGTCAACGTGATGACGTTCGACTACTGGGACGGCGCCACGCACGACATGCTCGCCGATGCCGAGCAGGCCGCGACGGCTCTCACCGGACAGCTGAAGCAGACGATTCTGCCCCACGCTCCGGCGTGGCAGCTGTGGCGCACGGTGGGCATCATCCAGATGATCGGCATCGACGACTACGGGCCGCAGGAGACGTTCACGCTCGATGAGGCGGCGCCGCTGGTCGCCTGGGCGACGTCGCACGGCGTGCAGACCATGAGCTTCTGGGCGCTGCAACGGGACAACGGCGGATGCCCGGGCGTGAAGGGCGCGAACTCCTGCGACGGTCTCGTGCAGCCCACGTGGGCGTTCAGCAAGGCCTACGCGACGTTCAATTCCTGGTTCTGATTCAGCCGGCGTGCACGCCGAGCAGGAGGCCGACGAGGTACGTTGCGGCGACTGCGATCGCGCCGAACAGCAGTTGCCGTAACGCACCCCGCCACCAGGCTTTACCGGTGAAGTAGGCGGCGAACGCGCCGGCGACGATCAGCCCGAGACCGCCGATGGCGAGTCCCAGCCACAGCTGGCCGAACCCGAACAGGAACGACAGCAACGGGATGACCGCGCCGACCGAGAACATCACGAACGAGGAGAAGGCGGCGATCCACGGCGACGGTTTCGAATCGGGATCGACGCCGAGCTCCTGAGTGACGTGCACTCGCAGCGCGCGGTCGGGGTTGTCGTGCACCTCGGATGCGGCCCGGTGCGCGGTCTCGAGCGACATGCCCATCTCCTGGAACATGCCGGAGAGCTCATACATCTCGCCCTCCGGGTTGCGGTCCAGCGCCTTGCGCTCGACCGCCGCCTCCTTGTCGACCTGTTCGTTCTGAGTGGTGACGGACGTGTACTCGCCGAGCGCCATCGAGAACGCGCCCGCGACGAGACCGGCCAACCCGGTGAGGATGATCGTGCCGCGCGGCGCCCCGGCAGCACCGATTCCAGCGATCAGCGCGATGTTGGTGACGAGGCCGTCCATGGCGCCGAAGACAGCGGCGCGCAGCCAGCCGCCTGAGACATCCGAGTGCCGGTGGTCGTAGTCGTGCGGATTCCGGAAGGGCGGAATGATCGGGTCAGGCACCGCCCCAGCATAGGAGGTGCCGTCAGCCGTCTGGCGCGTCGAGAGCACGCGACGGACTGCCGCCGCCCACCATCGACTCACCGTGGCCTTCGGCGCGCGCGATGGCGTCGGCCGCGCGAACCAGGGCGAGGTGTGAGAGCGCCTGCGGAGTATTGCCGGCCTGTCGACCCGACGCCGTCGAGTACTCCTCGCTCAGCAGCCCGACGTCGTTGGCCACCGCGCACAGGCGCTGCATGAGTTCGTTCGCGCGGTCGAGCCGGCCCGAGCGTGCGTATTGCTCGACGAGCCAGAACGAACATGCCAGGAAGGGGTATTCGCCCTGCGGGAGCCCGTCCAGATCGGTTCGCGAGCGATAACGGAGCAGGAATCCGTTGTGCATGAGATCGCTCTCGATCGCCTCGACCGTGCCAAGCATCCGCGGGTCGTCCGGCGCGATGAACCCCACCTGCGAGAGCTGCAGAAGCGAGGCGTCCACTTCGGCTGTGTCGAAGTGCTGGGTGAAGGTGTTGCGGCGGCGGTCGAAACCCTTCTGCTCGATCTCCTTGCGCAGCACGGCCCGGCGTTTGCGCCAGTCCTGCACGGGCCCCTCGAGGCCGTACTCCTCAGCACCGCGGATCGCGCGGTCATAAGCTGCCCACACCATGACCCTGGAGTGCGTGAAGTTGCGAGCGGGACCCCGGATCTCCCAGATGCCCTGGTCTGCTCTGTGCGCCACCGCGTTGAGCCGGCCCATCAGGGCGCACTGCAACGACCACGAGAAGTCATTCTCCTTGACGCCGGCGAGGCGAGCGTCGTGAAGCGCGATCATGACCTCGCCGATCACGTCAGCCTGGAACTGCTTGGCTGCAGCGTTCCCGATGCGCACCGGCGAAGCGCCGTGGTAGCCGGGAAGGGTATCGATCACATACTCGGGCAGGAACCGCTCGCCGCCCAGCCCGTACATGATCTGCACGTCGTCCGGGTCCCCGGCGAGGGCTCGGAGCAGCCAAGAACGCCAGTGGTCGACTTCGTCCCGATAGCCGTGCGCCAGGAGAGCGCTGAT
Source organism: Humibacter ginsengisoli (assembly GCF_054780095.1). Classification (NCBI taxonomy): domain Bacteria; kingdom Bacillati; phylum Actinomycetota; class Actinomycetes; order Micrococcales; family Microbacteriaceae; genus Humibacter; species Humibacter ginsengisoli. The sequence goes on along the minus strand of NZ_BAAGWZ010000006.1, from coordinate 466,565 downwards.
CGTCTGCGAGGCATCTCGCAGCCAGACGTAGCGGTAGTCCCAGTTCCGGCTGCCACCGAACTCTTCGGGCAGCGATGTGGTCATGGCCGCGACCACGCCGCCGGTATCGGCGTGCGTGAGCGCGCGTAACACGAGAAGCGAGCGGAGCACCTCTTCGGCATAAGCCCCGCGATGAGTGAACGTGGCGGCCCAGTCCTCCCACCAGGTCTCGCTTTCGTGCAGACCCTTCGAAATGTCGAGCGGCTCCGGCACCGGTTTGTGCGAAGCGTGCCACGTCATGGTGTGATCCACGACGTCGCTATCGCGCACGGTGAAGGTCGCTTCGTGCGCGTGATCCGTCGCGTGCAGCTCGACGCCTCGGACCACGATGGCATCAGGCCCTGCGACGGCGACGAGCGCGTGATGTTTGTCGCGAAGCTGCCGCACCCAGGGGACTGCTGCCGCATAGCTGAACCGCATACGGAGGTCGACGCGCATCTCGACTTCGCCCGAGAGTCCGCGGATCCGCCGTACGACGTTCGCGCCGTGCACCGTTCGCGGCATCGCATCGATCACTTCGACGACACCGCTCGGCGTCGTCCACCGGGTAGTGAGCACGAACGAACTGCCGTTGTACCGCCTCTCCGCGACGGCGTCGGGATCGGTCGGCGCAACCAGCCACCTGCCGTGATCCTGCGTGCCGAGCAGCGCCCCGAAGACGGAGGGGGAGTCGTACCGCGGCAGGCAGAGCCAGTCGATGCTGCCGTCTCGTCCCACCAACGCACCCGTGTAACAGTCGCTGATCAGTGCATAGTCCTCGATCGCCAACGCCACCTCGCCATCTTGGCAGGTAGCGTGAGGATCATGACTGAGGCGGTGCGGACTCTTATCATCCTGGGCGCGGACGGCGATCTGACGTCGCGCCTCCTGCTTCCCGCCCTGGGGCAGTTGCTGACCGAAGAAGACACCCGCAGGGTCACCCTGGTCGGTGCAGGCATGCATGACTGGGATGCGAAGCACTGGCGCAGCGTCGTGGAGACGTCGTTCAAGACCGTGGATGCCGAGGGCCCCGCGGTCGACGCGCTGCTGGATGGCACCGATTTCGTCGCCGGCGACGTGACCGATCCGGATCATCTGCGGGAGCTGCTCTCCCGCTCGGACGGCACGCCCGCGCTGTATTTCGCGTTGCCGCCTGCGGTGACCAAGGAGGTCTGCGCCGGCCTCGCGGAACTCGACCTGCCGGCGGGACTCCGGCTTGCGCTGGAGAAGCCGTTCGGCACAGACAAACGGAGCGCGGCTGCGCTCAACCGCCGGCTGACCAAGCTCGTGCCCGAGGATCAGGTGCACCGCATCGACCACTTCCTCGGCAACTCGACCGTGCAGAACCTCTTCGGTCTGCGGTTCTCCAACCGCATCTTCGAGCCGCTGTGGAGCGCGGAGCACATCGCCAGTGTCGACATCGTGTACGACGAGGTCCTGGGCCTGGAGGGCCGCGCCGGGTACTACGACCATGCGGGCGCCCTGGTCGACATGTTGCAGAGCCACCTGCTGCAGGTGCTGGCCGTCACGGCGATGGAACCGCCGTCGACGATGAGTGCGGCGGACATCCGCGATGCCAAGGGCATCGTGATTCGCGCCACTCACGTGCTGGACGACGACGCGATCGCGAACAGCCACCGCGGCCGCTACACGAAGGGGAAGATCGACGGACGCGAGCTCAGGTCGTATGTGGATGAGAACGGCGTGGATCCGGACCGCCGCACAGAGACCCTCGCCCAGGTCACCTTCGGCATCGACACCTGGCGCTGGGCAGGCGTGCCCTTCACCCTGCGATCGGGGAAGGCGATCGGTCGTGGGCGCCACGAGATCGTGATCACGTTCCGCGATGCGCAACGGGTGCCGAAGGGTCTGCGCGGTGCAGCCCACCCGACCCGGCTGCGCATCCGCCTCGGACCCGACGTCATGCAGCTCGAGCTCAACACGAATGGGCCCGGCGACCCGCACTACCTGAGCCGGGCATCGCTCGAGGCCGACTTCGGGCCGGGGAGCCTGCTCGCCTACGGCGAGGTGCTCGCCGACCTGTTCGACGGGAATCCTTCGCTGTCGGTGCGCGGCGACACGGCCGAGGAGTGCTGGCGCATCGTTGCCCCCGTGCTCAAGGCGTGGGGCGACGACGAGGTGCCGCTCGAGGACTATGCGGCCGGCTCGGACGGACCGACGGACTGGCCCGCCATACCGTGAGGATGTCGGCGGTGACGCGCAGACTGTACCCGTGCTGCTGAACGAGCTGGTCGCCACCGACTCCGCCGTGGGGTCGACCAGGTCGCGCCTGGCCAAGGTGGATGCCCTTGCCGAGCTCCTCTCGCGGCTGGATCGCGACGAGGTGGTCACCGCCGTCGGCTTGCTCATCGGCTCGCCGGTGCAGGGCCGGCTCGGCGTCGGGTGGCGCGCCATGTCGACGTCCACTACACCGGCGGCGGTCGATCCGACTCTGACGGTGGCGGAGGTGGACGCGCTTCTCGACCGGCTCGCCGCGACCGAGGGCGCAGGCTCCGCGACAGCGCGGGCGTCCGTTCTGGCCGAGCTCCTGGGCCGCGCGACGGAGACCGAGCAGCGGTTCCTGGTGCGGGCGATGCTCGGCGAGATGCGCACCGGTGCCCTGGAGGGCGTACTCGTGGATGCGATAGCGCGAGCGGCCGACGCACCCGGCGGGGTGGTGCGACGTGCCGTGATGCTGTCCGGAAGCCTCGGCGACACGGCCGCGCTCGCCCTGTTCGGCGGAGCGGATGCGCTGGCCGGCGTGACGCTGACGGTGGGGCGCCCGGTGCGCCCGATGCTCGCGGCATCCGCTGCCACGGTGGCCGACGCGCTCACCGAGACCGGAGAGGCCTCGGTGGAGTACAAGCTCGACGGTGCGCGCATCCAGGTGCATCGCCGTGGCGATGAGGTTCGCATCTTCACGAGGAGCCTCGCAGATGTCACGCATCGCCTGCCCGAGGTCGTCGATGCCGTCCGGCGCTTGCCGCTCACCGATGCCATCTTCGACGGAGAGACACTGACGCTCGACGAGGAGGGTGCGCCGCGGCCCTTCCAGCAGACGATGTCGCGCTTCGGCGCGGAGGCGTCGCGCGAGGCACTGCTCAGCCCATGGTTCTTCGACGTTCTGCATCTCGACGGCAGGGACCTGATCGACGAGCCGCTGTCGGTGCGTCGCGGCATCCTGAGCGAGGTCGCCCCGCACCTCCTCATTCCGGGCCTGATCACCAGCGATCCGGAGGCGGGAGAGGCGTTCTCCCAGGAGGCGCTGGCAAAGGGTCATGAGGGTGTGGTCGTGAAAGCGATCGGCTCGCCCTACACCGCGGGCCGACGCGGCTCCGGCTGGATCAAGGTGAAGCCGGTGCACACGTACGACCTCGTCGTGCTGGCCTGCGAGTGGGGCTCTGGACGGCGCCAGGGATGGCTGTCCAACTTGCATCTGGGCGCGTACGATCCCACCGGCGAGTTCGGTGAGCCCGGCGGGTTCGTCATGGTCGGCAAGACGTTCAAGGGCCTCACCGACGAACTCTTGCGTTGGCAGACCGAGCGCTTCCAGCAGCTGGAAGTGCGACGGACGGCGGGCACTGTGTGGGTGGAGCCGGTCACAGTGGTGGAGATCGCCATCGACGGGGTGCAAGCATCCTCACGCTATCCGGGAGGCATCGCGCTGCGGTTCGCACGCGTCAAGCGTTACCGCGAAGACAAGACGGCGGCAGAGGCCGACACGATCCAGACGCTGAGGGCGTTGCTGCGCGGCTGATCGAGAAGGTGACGAGTGGACCCCGCGATGTGGTCAGATGCGGGTGAACTGAAGGGCGATGGAGTCGGTGACCGGCTTCTTCAGGTCGGTCCACACCGTAATGGGTGCGGGCTCCCACTGCAGGGCCACGGCGTCTTCATCGAGCACGGCATCCTCGTCGCCCTGTGGCTCGTCGTGACGGTGCGCCGGGCCGCGCTCGGAGTCGTCGATGCCGGCGACGTCGCCCTCTACGGCAGTCGCTGACGGAACCGCATCCGCGTCTTCCTTGGGCGAGGATGCACTCGCCTGCGTTTCCGCCATCGCCGCGACCTCGTCACGGTAGTCGTCTTCATCCACGCGCGGGGCAGGGTGCGAAGTCACGTCGGCCACATCCACGTGCGTGCCCGACCGCAGGGCGATGGGACCCGTGCGCGTGGAGACCGTGAGCTGTTCGCCGGCCTCGAGCTGAAGCTGAGCGCTCCGGAGAGCAGCCGTCACGTCCAAGGCAACCTGATGTGCGAGCACGGTGCGGAAGAGGTCGTCCGTGTCATCCGGCGTGCGCCTGCGTACCACCCACTCGCCGCCCTCGCCGATCGCTGCGGCGATGCGCGTGTGCACGAGCTCGAAGATCTGTTCCTCCGCGAGGCGAGGGAGAGGAGCCGGGGTCTCGACGACCTCGACGATGGGGGCCACCGCTTGAGCAGCGTGCCTCCGACGACCGAACATGACCGGTTTCTCCCTCGTGTGGTGCGTGATCAACCCCGCACGACACAGTCTGACGGATGCTCGGCTCCGGCCTCCGCTGACACGCCGCCGCAGAGTGCGGCGGCTCTCGGATCGTCGGTCCTATCGCCGGCTCTCGAGCTCCTTGGAGCGGTCGTGCACGCTCGTGAGCACAACGGCGAGCGACAGCGCCCAACTCGCCCACGCCAGCAGCACCCGCCAGTCTCGCGGTCCGTTGCGCGTGGTCTGAACGACCGACACGACTCCCAGCGCCGTGCTCACGACGCCCCAGTTCAACAGGTACTTGCGCATCGAATCCCCTCGCGTTTCGGTCTATTCACTCCGGCCTAGCCTGCCGCCCTCGGCACTGTCAACGGCCACCCGACTCTCCGGCGCGTTGCTTACCCTGCCTGGTAACGTTCTTGAGGCCGACCAGGCTTTCACTCAGGAGGCGCTCATTCTTCCGAAGTCCGCTCACGACGAGTCCGAATCCGGCGGCCGGGAGGCCGCCGCGAACCGGTCGCCGAAGCCCAGGCGGGGTTCGGGGACCGGCCGGAGGAGGCCTCGCAAGTTCGACCTCGTGATCGTCTCGAACCGCCTGCCTGTCGACCATGTCTCTGGTGAGGGCGAGAACGCCGTCTGGCGTCCGTCGCCCGGAGGGCTCGTGGCGGCGCTCGAGCCGATGATGAAACGTGAGGACGGCGTCTGGATCGGCTGGGTGGGCATTCCGGACGCCGAGTTCGAGCCGTTCGAGGCCGACGGAATCGACATCAAGCCCGTCGCACTCAGCGCCCAGGACGTCGAGTACTACTACGAGGGCTTCTCGAACGACACCCTGTGGCCGCTGTACCACGACGTGATCGCCCCGCCGAGCTTCCACCGGGAATGGTGGGAGGCGTACGTGCAGGTGAACCGCCGGTTCGCGGATGCCGCGCTCGAGTCGGCGGCACCCGGCGCCGTCGTGTGGGTGCACGACTACCAGCTCCAACTCGTTCCCAAGATGTTGCGTGACGCTCGCCCGGATCTGGTCATCGGGTTCTTCGATCACATTCCGTTCCCGGCATACGGCATTTACGCGCAGTTGCCGTGGCGAAAGCAGGTCGTGGAAGGCCTGCTCGGCGCCGACGTCATCGGGTTCCAGAGGCTGGGCGACGCCGGCAACTTCGCCCGCGCGGTACGACGCTTGCTCGGCTACGAGACCCGGGGATCGGTGATCGAGGTGCCGCTCGACGACGATGAGGGCGTCGGGCACCGGCATGTGAAGACGAACCGGCGAGGCACCCGCGTGCGCACGGTACTGGCCAAGCAGTTCCCCATCTCCATCGACACCGCGCGCTACCAGGAACTCGCGTCGCGGCCGGACATCCAGGCCAGGGCACGGCAGATCCGCGAGGAACTGGGCAACCCGGCGACCATCATGCTGGGCGTCGACCGGCTCGACTACACGAAAGGGATCGGGCACCGGCTGAAGGCGTACGGGGAACTGCTGCGCGATCAGTCGATCGACGTCGAGAACGTCACGCTCGTGCAGGTGGCCAGCCCGTCGCGCGAGCGGGTGGAGACGTATAAGCAGCTGCGCGACGAGGTGGAGCTCACGGTCAGCCGCATCAACGGCGATTACTCCACCATCGGGCACACCGCGATCAGCTACCTGCACCAGGGGTATCCGCGCGAGGAGATGGTGGCTCTCTACCTCGCGGCCGACGTCATGCTCGTGACCGCGCTGCGCGACGGCATGAACCTGGTGGCCAAGGAATACGTCGCCAGCCGCATCGACAACGACGGCGTCCTGGTGCTGAGCGAATTCACCGGCGCTTCAGACGAGATGAAGCAGGCGCTGCTCGTGAATCCGCACGACATCGAGGGCCTGAAGCATGCCATGGTTCGCGCGATCGAGATGCCGAAGCGCGAGCGCTCCCGGCGCATGCGCGCCCTGCGCAAGCGGGTCATCACGCACGACGTGCAGCGCTGGTCGGCGACCTTCTTCGATGCGTTGACGCACGTCACCAAAGAGGACGACTTCGGTGCGCACGAGGCAGCGCAGAACCCGCAGGTCGCGCGGTCGGTGCCGGGCTCGGAGGGGCCGGCGGAGTCGTGAGCACTTCACGGCCCACCGGTTCGGTCGACGTCGACGAGGGCCTGGCGGAAGCCATGGCACGGCTGGCCGCCACACCGCGCCTGCTCGTCGCGCTCGATTTCGACGGCACCGTGAGTCCCCTGGTCGACAACCCGCGTGACTCGCGAGTGCTGCCGGCCGCACGTGCAGCCCTCAACCAGCTCGAACGGATGCCGGACACCTGGATCGCATTCGTCTCCGGTCGTCCACTGGCCGGACTGGCCCGGGTGACCGAGGCCGACGACGAGGCGCTTCTGATCGCCTCGCACGGGGTGGAAGTGCGGCTCACGGGCGGTGCGGTGGATGTCGGACTCACCGAAGAGGAAAGCGCACGGCTGGAGGCGCTTGCCGCCGAGCTCGAACGCATTGTCAACGTAACGCCGGGCTCCAAGCTGGAGCGCAAGCCCGTCGGCCTCGGCCTGCACACGCGAGGTGTGCCTGCCGAGCAGGCGAGAGCCGCCGACCGAGCATCACGGGAGGCAGCGTCGTCGCTTGGCGGAGGATTCCTCGAGCGAGCGGGTAAGGACATCCTCGAGTTCGCGGTGCGCGACGCGACGAAGGGCGACGGCGTTCAGCGGTTGAGAGAGCACGTCGGTGCGACCGCCGTGCTCTACGCGGGCGACGATGTCACCGACGAAGACGCATTCGCTGCGTTGCACCGGGGAGATGTGGGTGTCAAGGTCGGCCCAGGGGAGACGAAAGCCGGTCATCGGGTCTCCGACCCGGACGCGGTCGCCGCTCTGCTGGCACGCCTGGCCGTCGCGCGCGCCGAGCGTTGAGCATTCGACGCGGCGGCGGGCATCCTGCGCAGGCGAATCGCGGCGCCTCTAAACTCGAGTTCATGCCTGAGATCGACATGAAGCCCCGCAGTCGTGTGGTCACCGACGGGATCGAAGCCACCACGAGCCGTGGAATGCTTCGCGCGGTCGGCATGGGCGACGAGGACTGGGACAAGCCGCAGATCGGTATCGCCAGCTCCTGGAACGAGATCACGCCGTGCAACCTCTCGCTCGACCGCCTCGCGCAGGCGGCGAAGGAGGGCGTGCACTCGGGTGGCGGCTATCCGCTCGAGTTCGGCACCGTCTCGGTCTCCGACGGCATCTCCATGGGTCACGAAGGCATGCACTTCTCGCTGGTCTCCCGCGAGGTCATCTGCGACTCCGTCGAGACGGTCATGATGGCCGAGCGACTCGACGGTTCCGTGCTGCTGGCCGGATGCGACAAGTCGATCCCGGGCATGCTCATGGCGGCGGCACGACTCGACCTGGCATCCGTCTTCCTCTACGCGGGCTCCATCGCTCCCGGCTGGGTGAAGCTCAGCGACGGAACCGAGAAGGATGTCACGATCATCGACTCCTTCGAAGCCGTCGGCGCTTGCAAGGCCGGCACGATGAGCCTCGACGACCTCAAGCGCATCGAGTGCGCGATCGCGCCGGGCGAGGGTGCGTGCGGCGGCATGTACACCGCCAACACCATGGCGTCGGTCGCCGAGGCGCTCGGCATGAGCTACCCCGGATCCGCCGCTCCGCCCTCCGCGGATCGCAGGCGCGACTACTACGCGCACCGCTCCGGCGAGGCAGTCGTGAACATGCTGCGACTTGGGCTGACCGCGCGCGACATCCTCACCAAGGAGGCGTTCGAGAACGCCATCACCGTCGCCATGGCGCTCGGGGGGTCCACGAACGTCGTATTGCACCTCCTCGCCATTGCGCGTGAAGCCGAGGTGGAGCTCACGCTCGACGACTTCAACCGCATCGGCGACAAGGTTCCGCACATCGCCGACATGAAGCCGTTCGGCAAGTACGTGATGAACGACGTCGACCGGCACGGCGGAATCCCGGTGCTCATGAAGGCGCTGCTCGACGCTGGCCTGCTGCATGGCGACTGCATCACGGTCACCGGCAAGACCATCGCCGAGAACCTCGCCGAGATCGACCCGGCGCCACTGGACGGCGAGGTGCTGCACTCGCTCGACAACCCGCTGCACCCCACCGGCGGACTGACCATCTTGAAGGGCACATTCGCCCCGGACGGTGCTGTGGTGAAGACCGCGGGATTCGACGCCGCTGTGTTCGAAGGACCCGCCCGGGTGTTCGAACGCGAACGGGAGGCGATGGACGCCCTGACCAACGGCGCCATAGACCACGGAGACGTCGTGGTGATCCGCTATGAAGGCCCGAAGGGCGGGCCAGGCATGCGCGAGATGCTCGCGATCACCGCCGCCATCAAGGGCGCAGGGCTCGGAAAAGATGTACTACTCTTGACAGACGGTCGATTCTCAGGCGGCACAACCGGTCTGTGCATCGGCCACATAGCACCCGAAGCAGTGGACGGTGGTCCCATTGCCTTCGTGCGCGATGGTGATCTGATACGGGTCGATATCGCGGCTCGCTCCCTCGACCTACTTGTCGACGAGTCCGAGCTGGCCGCCCGCCGTGAAGGCTGGGCGCCCCTTCCTCCGCGCTATACCCGTGGCGTTCTCGCGAAGTACTCCAAGCTCGTGCACTCGGCCGCCGAGGGCGCGATCACGGGGTAGTCCTCGCGTTCTCGTTCAGCTCCTCCATTCGACGCATCTCAAGGAAGTCGTCCCCCATGACAACGGAACCTCGAGCCGTGCCGACTTCGGCAGCGCGTGCTGCCGGGGCCGGCGGTTCTTCAGAGAAACCAGACCTCATCACCGGATCGGCCGCCATTCTGCGGTCGCTCGCCCACCTCGGCGTCAAGGATGTCTTCGGCATCCCCGGCGGCGCCGTCATCCCGTTCTACGACGAGCTCATGGCGCAGAACGCCATCAGGCACATCCTGGTGCGCCACGAGCAGGGTGCGGGGCACGCGGCCGAGGGTTACGCGACCGCAGGCCGCCGAGTCGGCGTCGCGATCGCCACCTCCGGTCCCGGCGCGACCAATCTCGTCACGGCGATCGCCGACGCACACATGGACTCCGTTCCGACGCTGTTCATCACCGGCCAGGTGTTCTCCACCTCGATGGGGACGGATGCCTTCCAAGAGGCGGACATCGTCGGCATCACGATGCCGATCACGAAGCACTCGTTCCTGGTGAAGCGCGCTGAGGACATCCCTGCGACCATCGCTGCGGCCTACCACATCGCATCCACCGGTCGACCCGGCCCCGTGCTCGTGGACATCACGAAAGACGCCCAGCAGAACCTGATGGAGTTCTCCTGGCCGCCGGTGGTAGACCTGCCCGGCTATCGCCCCGTGACGAAGGCGCACGGCAAGCAGGTGCACGCGGCCGCGCGCTTGCTCGCTGAGGCGAGCAAGCCCGTGCTGTACGTCGGCGGCGGAGTCGTGCGGGCGCAGGCATCCGACGAGCTCGCGGTTCTCGCCGAGGCGACCGGTGCCCCGGTCGTGACGACGCTGATGGCGAGGGGGGCATTCCCCGACTCGAACAAGCAGCACCTCGGCATGCCAGGCATGCACGGCACGGTCGCGGCAGTGCTCGCGCTTCAGGATGCCGACCTCATCGTCTCGCTCGGCGCACGGTTCGACGACCGCGTGACGGGCAAGGTGTCGGAGTTCGCTCCGCACGCCAAGATCGTGCATGTCGACGTCGACCCGGCCGAGATCTCCAAGATCCGGCACGCCGACGTTCCGATCGTCGGCGATGCCAAGGACGTCATCGCCGACCTGACTTCCGCCTACGAGCACGAGGTGGCCGCGGTCGGCAAGCCCGACCTCAGCGACTGGTGGGCCAAGCTCGACGGGCTGCGCACGCAGTTCCCGCTGGGGTATGCGCCGACCAGCGACGGTCTGCTCGCGCCGGAAGGCATCATCCAGCGCATCGGGGAGCTCACCGGCCCAGAGGCGGTCTACGTCGCCGGCGTCGGACAGCACCAGATGTGGACCGCGCAGTTCATCAAGTACGAGCGTCCGAACGCCTTCCTCAACTCGGGAGGCGCGGGCACGATGGGCTACGCGATCCCCGCGGCGATGGGTGCGAAGGTGTCGCAGCCCGACCGCGTCGTGTGGGCGATCGACGGCGACGGATGCTTCCAGATGACCAATCAGGAGCTCGCCACCTGCACGATCAACGACATCCCGATCAAGGTCGCGATCATCAACAACTCGTCGCTCGGCATGGTGCGGCAGTGGCAGACCCTGTTCTACGACGGGCGTCACTCGTTCACCGACCTCGACACCGGACACGAGACGCGGATGATCCCCGACTTCCTGAAGCTCGCCGAGGCGTACGGAGCGTTGGGCATCCGGGTCACCAAGGAAGACGAGGTCGACGACGCGATCAAGCTGGCCCTGGAGACGAACGACCGCCCGGTCGTCATCGACTTCATCGTGAGCCGCGACGCCATGGTGTGGCCGATGGTGCCGCAGGGCGTCAGCAACTCGAACGTGCAGTACGCGAAAGACCACGCACCGACCTGGGGAGAGGAGTAGGCCATGTCGACACACGTGCTGTCGTTGCTCGTCGAAGACAAGGCGGGTCTGCTCACCAGGGTCGCCGGGCTGTTCTCCCGTCGCGGCTTCAACATCTCGTCGCTCGCCGTGGGTGTCAGCGAGGTGCCCGGCCTGTCGCGCATCACCGTCGTGGTGGACGTGGAGGACGCCCCGCTCGAGCAGGTCACCAAGCAGCTCAACAAGCTGATCAACGTGATCAAGATCGTCGAGCTCGATCCGGACCAATCCGTGCAGCGAGAACACCTGCTGATCAAGGTGCGCGTCGACCACACCACGAGGTCGCAGGTGCTGGAGGCCGTGAATCTCTTCCGCGCCCGAGTGGTCGACGTGGCCACTGACGCTTTGGTGATCGAGGTCACCGGCGACACCGGCAAGACCGAGGCGCTCCTACGGGTGCTCGAGCCCTACGGCATCAAGGAGATGGCGCAGTCCGGCCTGCTCGCGATCGGCCGCGGCTCCAAGTCCATCACCGACCGCGTCTTCAAGAACTGACGAATCCGCACAACACCGACTTCACACAACACCGACTTCACACAACAAGGAGAGAAACACATCCATGGCTGAGATCTATTACGACAACGACGCCGACCTGACGATCATCCAGGGCAAGAAGGTGCTCGTGATCGGCTACGGGTCGCAGGGCCACGCCCACGCCCAGAACCTGCGCGACTCGGGCGTCGAGGTGCGCATCGGCCTGCAGGAGGGCTCGAAGTCCACTCAGCGCGCGCAGGAGGCCGGCTTCCAGGTGGTCACGCCTGCTGAGGGCACCGCATGGGCCGACGTGATCGTGATCCTTGCGCCCGACCAGGTGCAGCGCCACCTCTACGCGAACGACGTCGCCCCGAACATCAGCGACGGCAAGGCGCTGGTCTTCGGGCACGGCTTCAACATCCGCTTCGGCTACATCCAGGCGCCCGAGGGCGTCGACGTTGTCATGGTCGCCCCGAAGGGGCCGGGCCACACCGTGCGTCGCGAGTACGTCGCAGGGCGCGGTGTTCCGGTGATCGTCGCCGTCGAGAACGACGCGACGGGCAACGCCTGGCCGCTCGCCCTCAGCTACGCGAAGGGCATCGGCGGCCTGCGCGCCGGCGGCATCAAGACCACGTTCACCGAGGAGACCGAAACCGACCTGTTCGGCGAGCAGGCCGTGCTCTGCGGTGGCGTGTCACATCTGATCCAGGCCGGCTTCGAGACGCTCACCGCCGCCGGGTACCAGCCTGAGATCGCGTACTTCGAGGTGCTCCACGAGATGAAGCTCATCGTTGACCTGATCTGGGAGGGCGGCATCTCCAAGATGCGCTGGAGCGTCTCCGACACGGCCGAGTACGGTGACTACGTCTCCGGCCCGCGCGTGATCGACGAGGGCACGAAGGAGCGCATGAAGGGCATCCTCGCCGACATCCAGTCGGGTGCATTCGCCGAGCGCTTCATCGGTGACCAGGATGCCGGCGCCCCGGAGTTCCTGCGCCTCCGCAAGGAGGGTGAGGACCACCCGATCGAGTCCACCGGACGCGAGCTGCGCAAGCTCTTCGCGTGGAACTCGAGCGACGACGATGACTATGTGGACGGCGAGGTCGCCCGTTAGGCGATCAGTCCGCGAGACGACGGATGCCGCTGCCCGGGAGGGTGGCGGCATCCCGCATTTCGCGCAGACGAGCAAGTACGGGAAGTTCACCTGTTCGTCCCTTGTTCGGCTGTCGTCGGCTGTGGTCGCATAGGGTTCCATGAGCGAACCCACACACAGCCATCAGGCATCCCACTACAACGAACCCGCACCCCGCTGGTGCTCCTGCGCAGTGCCGGATGACGTCGAGGCGCAGCGCAACGAGGCGCGTCGCCACGGCATCAGCCGACGGGGTCTGATCACCGGGGCATCGGCGGCGGGAGTCCTCGCCGCTGCCGGCTGGCCGGGCGCCGCGCAGGCCGCGCAGCCGGATCACGGAGCACCGGGCGGGAACGGCAAGAACGTGACCATCACGATCATGGGCACGTCCGACATCCACAGCAACGCGATCAACTGGGACTACTACAAAGACGCGGCGTTCAGCGACGCATCAGGCGACGTGGTCGGCCTCGCGCGCGTGTCGACCCTCGTGAACCAGATCAGGGCCGACCGTGGGCGCGACCACACGCTGCTTTTCGACGCGGGCGACATCATCCAGGGCACGCCGCTCGGGTTCTACTACGCCACGGTGGAGCCGACCACGAAGACCGGAGCCATCCACCCGATGGCGCTGCAGATGAACGCGATCGGCTACGACGCCGTCGTTCTCGGCAACCACGAGTTCAACTACGGTCTCGACTTCCTCGACCACTGGATCTCGCAGATGCAGGCGCCGGTGCTCGCGGCCAACGCCGTGCACCCTGGCACCAAGATCCCGAAGTACAAGCCGTACGTCGTCAAGACGATGAAGTTCAAGGGGATGCCGCCGCTGCGGGTCGGCGTGCTCGGGCTGACGAATCCCGGCATCGTGATCTGGGACAAGGCGAACGTCAGCGGCAAGCTCGACGTGCTCGACGTCGTCGAGACGGCGAAGGCGTGGGTGCCTCGGATGCGCAACGACGGTGCCGACATCGTGGTCGTCAGCGTGCACGCCGGCGACAGCGGCCTCTCGTCGTACAGCGGCGATATCCCGGTCGAGAACGCCGCCGCGATGCTCGCGGAGCAGGTGCCCGGGGTGGATGCGATCTTGTTCGGCCACGCGCACATCGACGTGCCGCAGCGCTTCGTCACCAACAAGACCACGGGTGAGCAGGTCGTGATGAGCGAGCCGAAGTGCTGGGGCGAACGCCTGAGCGTCTTCGACCTGTCGCTCTCGTTCGAACGTGGTAGCTGGAAGGTGAACTCGAAGTCGGCCATCACCGTCAACACGAACACGGTCGTCGACGACCCGAAGCTGGTCGCCGTGGTGAAGTCCGAGCACGACGCCGTCGTGGCGTACGTGAACACGGCGGTGGCGACATCCACCGAGGCGATGTCTGCCGCGGAGGCATGTTGGAAGGACACGGCGATCCTGGACTACATCAATGTGGTGCAGACGGCCAAGGTGACCGAGGCGATCGCGGGCACCTCCTACGCATCGCTGCCCGTGGTGTCTATCGCCGCGCCGTTCAACCGTGCGGCCACGTTCCCCGCAGGATCGGTGACCATCAAGGATGTAGCCGGCCTCTACATCTACGACAACACGCTGCTCGGATCGGTGCTGACCGGCTCCCAGATCAAGGACTACCTGGAGTACTCGGCGCGCTATTACCAACAGGTCGCCGCCGACGCGCCTGTCGACCCGGCGTCGTGGACGAACAACCACAACCTGCCCGACTACAACTACGACCAGTTCTCCGGAGTCGTCTACGGCATCGATATCTCGCAGCCGGAGGGATCCCGCATCACCGGCCTGACCTACAACGGTGTTCCCGTGGCCGCCGATCAGCAGTTCGTGGTCGCCGTGAACAACTACCGTCAGTCCGGCGGTGGCGGGTTCCCGCACATCGCGGACGCACCGGTCGTGTACAACGCACAGGTCGCCATCCGTGAGGCGATTGTCGCCTACGCCACGGCACAGGGCACGATCGACCCTGCGCAGTTCCATGTGGAGAACTGGCGGCTCGTACGAGGCGGGACGCCGGTCTTCTGATCGTCGGCTACGGCATCCGCCCGCGATACTGAGGGCATGACACGCGTCGGCGCGCCCGAGATAGAGATCGCGGTTCAAGACCTCGATGGTGTTCGGATCGCCCTCGACGAGGGCGCCGATCGGGTGGAGCTCTGCAGCGCGCTCGGGGTGGGAGGCCTCACCCCGAGCGCCGGCATCATCGAGCGCGCAGCCGCGCTCGGTCGCGACCGCGGTCGCAGAGACTTCGTGCACGTGCTGATCCGCCCGCGCAGCGGAGGCTTCTTCTACTCCGTCGATGAGCTCAACGTGATGCTGCGCGACATCCGCCAGGCCAGAGAGCTCGGCGCCGGCGGTATCGTCGTCGGCCTCGTCGACAAGCACGGCAAGGTGGATGTCTCGTCGATGGCCGCGCTGGTGGCTGCGGCCGGGTCGCTGCCGGTCACCTACCACCGGGCCATCGACGTGGCGAAGGATGCATCGTCGGCGGTGCGGGCGCTGGCCGCGGTCGGCGTGCGTCGCATCCTCACCTCCGGCGCAGCACGCCACGCGATCGAGGGGCTGCCCATGCTGCGCTCGTTCGTGGAACACGCGGCGGGTGCCGTGCAGGTCATGGCGGGCGGCGGCATCACGGCCGATCAGTTGCCGGTACTCGCCGAGACCGGCGTGGATGCCGTTCACCTCTCAGCACGGATGACCGTCACCGGGCAGGCGAGCGGACCGGGCGGTGGTCATCCCGAGTACGACACGACGGATGCCCACGCGGTGCGGGCGATGATTCGCGCCCGCGAGGCGCTCACCGCGTCGACCCGCTGAGCTGTTCGCGCCATCGCGGTCCCGCCATCTCAGCGAGACAGGCATGGTCGCGCTCTCCGCGCGAGTACAGGCAGACTTTGCCTGCTTTCGCGTGGTTTGCCTGTTCTCGTCGCGGCAAAACCGACCTCGGCGCCTACCTGGTCTACGGGTCGAGGTCGTAGACCATCCAGCGCACCGAGGCGACACTGTCGTAGAGACGGCGTGCAATCGCGTTGCCCGGTGCTGAGATCCAGCGCAGCTTCGTCGTGCCATGCGCCCGGGTCCGCTCCACAACACCCTCGATGAGCGCCCGGCCCGCACCCTGCCCCTCGCAACCGGGTCGGTGAAGAGATCGTCGAGAAAGAGTCCAGTACCCGCCGTGCCGGAGCGGGCGAAGGTGCGGTAGTGCGCGATGCCGGCGACTGTGCCGTCTGACGGATTCTCTGCCAACATTCCGCGGACCTCGTGCGAGGAATCCGTCAGCCATCCCCACACCGTGTCGAGCACGTTGTCGGTCGCCAGTTTGTAGAAGTCGCGATACGCCGCGAAGAGCTCGGGCCGCCTGTCGTGGTCGTGCGGTTCGACGGCACGGACGATCCAGCGGGTCATACGTCGCTCCGTTATGGCCGGGTCCGGTCTGCGGTTCCGCCAGTGCCCTTGGTGCCCTCCGCCGTGACGCCGCTGTCTAGGGCGACGAAGCCCTCGCGCCAGGAGGGGAAACGCGGCGTCCAGCCGCGCTCGCGGGCGAGCGCGTTCGAGACGGGCGACCGTGCGGCAGACCGGCCGGGACCGGCGGGGGAGTCGTGCCGAGCGCGGC
Source organism: Humibacter ginsengisoli (assembly GCF_054780095.1). Taxonomy (NCBI): domain Bacteria; kingdom Bacillati; phylum Actinomycetota; class Actinomycetes; order Micrococcales; family Microbacteriaceae; genus Humibacter; species Humibacter ginsengisoli. The sequence goes on along the minus strand of NZ_BAAGWZ010000006.1, from coordinate 450,315 downwards.
GGCGAGCACAGGCATCCACTCGTTGGCGCGCGCCGGCTCGTCGTCGACGATGTTCACAACGCCGTGCGGCCAGCCGAGGGCGAGCACGGTCGCGGACGCCGCATCAGCGACGTGGACGAAACTTCCCACCTCGGTCATGGGCGCCAGCGCACGTTCGAGGGTGGCCTCGGATTCCGCAGCACGCGAGCTGCGCCACGTTCCAGGCCCGTAGAACTGGCCGAATCGCAGAACGACGCCTTCCGGCAACTCGAGCACGGCGCTCTCGAGCTCCGCGACGCCCGGCATCAGTCCCTTCCGGAAAGGCTCGCTCTCGGTCGCGAGCGCGTCGCCGTCCGGCACCACCCAGCTGATGCTCTGCGCGACCATGCGGCCCACGCCGTGCCGCTTCGCAGCGTCGACGAGGATGCGCGTCCCCTCGATCCTGATCCTGGAGTTGGCGCCCAGGTCGTAAGCCGAGAGGTCGGTGAGCTGATGGATGACGGCATCCGGCCGTGCGCTCTCGAACGCGGCCTCGACGGAGTCAGGTACGTAGACATCCATCACGAGCGGATGCGCTCCGTCCGCCTCCAACGTGCGCGCCTTCGCGGCGGAGCGGCTGGTCGCCCACACCTGGTGCCCGGCGGCGGCGAGAGCCGGTGTGAGCTGCCGTCCGATAGCACCGGCGCCGCCGGCCAGGAGGATGCGCATCGAGGCCCCTTCACAAATCGTCATGTTCCGCAGAAAGGCTACGGGCGAGAGCCCGTGGGCACCGGTCCAATTCCGGCCCAGCAGGGCGGGCCGTTTCACGAAGCCGTCCAGCAGGCCGAGCGCTCATGTGCGCGCTGGCGCATCTGGCGCCCATTAGTGTTGAGGTGACCTGCGCCCCGATGGCCGTGGCGTGCGGGCGCGTCCGCCCACACCTGAATCCGCACACTCTCGTCGAAGGGTCCCTTTCGTGTCGAAACCGGTCGTACTGATCGCCGAAGAACTCTCGCCTGCGACCGTCGAGGCCCTCGGGCCCGACTTCGAGATCCGCTCGGTCGACGGCACCGACCGGCCTGCGCTCCTGGAGGCGCTCACCGACGCCGACGCCGTGCTCATCCGGTCGGCGACGAAGATCGACGCCGAAGCCGTGGCCCACGCACCGAACCTGAAGGTGGTGGCGCGCGCCGGGGTCGGACTCGACAATGTGGACATCAAGGCGGCCACCGAGGCGGGTGTCATGGTGGTCAACGCGCCCACCTCTAACATCATCTCGGCCGCCGAGCTCACGATCGGGCACATCCTCTCGCTCGCCCGCTACATTCCGGCCGGAAACGCGTCGCTCACGGGCGGGGAGTGGAAGCGCTCGAAGTACACCGGAACCGAGCTGTACGAGAAGACGATCGGCATCATCGGTCTCGGCCGTATCGGTGCGCTGATCACCGCCCGTCTGCAGGCGTTCGGCACGTCGGTCATCGCGTACGACCCGTATGTCACGTCCGCCCGGGCGCAGCAGCTCGGCGTGCAGCTGGTGGGTCTCGACGAACTGTTGCAGCGCGCGGACTTCATCACCATCCACATGCCGAAGACGCCGGAGACGATCGGCATGATCGGCGACGACCAGCTCGCGCTCATGAAGAAGAGCGCCTACATCGTCAACGTCGCACGCGGCGGCCTCATCGATGAGGATGCCCTCTACCGCGCCCTGACCAGCGGCACGATCGCCGGCGCCGGCCTCGACGTGTTCAGCACGGAGCCCCCGTTGGAGTCGCCGTTGCTGAAGCTCGACAACGTCGTGGTCACACCGCACCTCGGCGCGTCGACCGCAGAGGCGCAGGAGAAGGCCGGCGTCTCGGTCGCGCGGTCGGTGCGCCTTGCGCTCTCCGGCGAACTCGTGCCCGACGCGGTCAACGTGGCCGGTGGCGTGATCGACCCCTACGTGCGCCCCGGCATCCCTCTGCTCGAGAAGCTGGGCCAGGTGTTCAGCGGACTGGCCAAGAACAGCCCGATCACGAGCGTCGACGTCGAGATCCGCGGCGAGCTGGTCGACTACGACGTCAGCGTGCTCAAACTCGCCGCGCTGAAGGGCATCTTCACCAACATCGTCAGCGAGAACGTCTCCTACGTGAACGCGCCGCTCCTTGCGGAGCAACGCGGCATCGAGGTGCGCCTGCTCACGGATGCCGTGAGCGAGGACTACCGCAACGTGCTGACCCTGCGGGGTGCGCTCGCCGACGGGTCGCAGGTCTCGGTCTCGGGAACGCTCACCGGCCCGAAGCAGATCGAGAAGATCGTCGGCATCGACGGATACGACGTGGAAGTCCCTCTCGCCGAGCACCTCATCGTCATGGTGTACGACGACCGTCCCGGCATCGTCGCCGTGTACGGTCGCGAATTCGGAGAGGCCGGCATCAACATCGCCGGCATGCAGATCGCACGCACCACAGCAGGTGGCAAGGCGCTCAGCGTGTTGACGGTGGACTCGCCGGTGCCAGAGGGCATCCTCGAGACCGTGCGTGCGGCGATCGACGCCGACGTGATGCAGGCCATCGACATCACCGAGTCGTAGCAAGGACGGCGACGATCACCGGCGCCTGGACTGCGGCGCCGGCGATCGTCACGTGTGTGTCAGTAGTCGTCGCCGGGGTCGTCGCGACGGGTGCTGTCCACCCGTTGTCCGGTGCTCGGGTCGATCGTCGTGTTCCTGGTGATTCTCGAGGTGCGTCTGCGGGTGATCAGGATGATGCCGATGATCGTGATGATGATGCCAGCGATCAGGCAGATGTAACCCACCATGTGCAGGTCGATCCATCCGACGTTGACGTTCAGCGCGAAAGCGAGGATGGCGCCGATCACGATGAGGAAGATCCCGCCTCCAATACTCATGATGCTCCTCCTTTGCTCCGTTCTCGCGTCCGCCCACGACGTGGGCGCCGTGTGCACGCGGATCGCGACAGCTTGACGTTAGGAAGCCCTTGGCCCCGACCGGAAGGGATCGACCGGGAAGTCGGGATGGTGTAGGGGCGCGCCCGGCCACCGATACGCTGGTGGTATCCCAGAACGGTGTGCCGAGCGCTGCGGCGCGTCGTGACGGCGCAGCCGATCCCGCGAGAAGGAGTCCCATGTCCCGTCAGGTCACTCTCGCCGTCATCCCGGGTGACGGCATCGGTCCCGAGGTCGTCGCCGAGGCAGTCAAGGTGCTTGATGCCGTCGTGGATCCGGCCGACGTCGTCTTCGAGAAGACCTATTTCGAGCTCGGCGCGGCGCGCTACCTCGCCACCGGCGATGTGCTCACCGACGGCGATCTCGCGGCGATTGCCGGGCACGACGCGATCCTGCTCGGCGCCGTGGGTGGAAAGCCGGGCGACCCGAGGCTGGCCGGTGCGAACATCGAACGCGGTCTGCTGCTCAAGCTGCGGTTCGCGCTCGACCACTACGTCAACCTGCGCCCGACCGCGATCATGCCAGGCGTGACGAGCCCGCTGAGCGACCCCGGAGACGTCGACTTCGTGGTGGTACGCGAAGGGACGGAGGGACCGTACGTCGGCAACGGCGGCGCCATCCGCGTCGGAACGCCGAACGAGATTGCGAACGAGGTGTCGGTGAACACCGCCTTCGGCGTCGAGCGCGTCGTGCGCTACGCGTTCGAACAGGCTGAGAAGCGGCGCAAGCGGCTCACGCTCGTGCACAAGACCAACGTGCTGGTGCACGCGGGCGGCCTGTGGAAGCGCATCGTCGACGAGCTGGCCGCCGAGCATCCGGATGTCGCGGTCGACTATCTGCACGTCGACGCGGCGACGATCTTCCTGGTCACCGATCCTGCTAGATTCGATGTCATCGTCACGGACAACCTCTTCGGCGACATCCTGACCGATCTCGCGGCCGCGATCAGCGGTGGTATCGGTCTCGCGGCATCCGGCAACATCAACCCGGACGGCGCGTTCCCGAGTATGTTCGAGCCCGTTCACGGCTCGGCACCCGACATCGCCGGAGAGGGCAAGGCAGACCCCACCGCCGCCATCCTCTCCGTCGCTCTACTGCTCGACCACCTCGGTCACGAGGATGCCGCAGGCCGCGTTCGCGCGGCCGTGACGGCCGACCTCGCCGAGCGGTCGACGCAGCGGAGCACGTCCGAGATCGGCGACGCGATCGTTGCTCGGCTGGCGGGCTGATCGCCCTGGATACGTCCCTCCGGACGCTCGGGCCGCTGACGTAATCTGTTCTCGATGCGCGGCGCTCACGCACGGCGCATCGACCGACCTCAAAGGGGATCACCGATGACCATTCCGCTCACTGACATCACGCCGCTCACGTGGCAGGTGACGCCGAACCCGGCGCCGCGCAGCACGGTGGAGCGGGAGCAGATTCTGACCGACCCGGGCTTCGGGCAGCACTTCACCGACCACATGGTCGACATCTGCTGGTCGGCGAAGGGCGGCTGGCATCGGCCGCGGGTCAGCCCTTACGGCCCCATCCAGCTGGAGCCGTCCGCCGCCGTGCTGCACTATGCGCAGGAGGTCTTCGAGGGGCTCAAGGCGTACCGGCACGCAGACGGCTCGATCTGGACGTTCCGTCCGGAGGCGAACGCGCGCCGCATGCAGCGCTCGGCTCACCGGCTGGCCCTGCCCGAACTGCCCACCGAGCACTTCGTCGAGGCCATCCGGCAACTCATCGCCGTGGACGGCGACTGGGTGCCCTCCGCCCCGGAGACGAGCCTTTACATCCGTCCGTTCATGTTCGCCAAGGAGGCGTTCCTCGGCGTGCGGCCGGCCGACAAGGTCGCGTTCTACGTGATCGCCAGCCCTGCCGGGGCCTACTTCAAGGGCGGCATCGCGCCGGTCTCGATCTGGCTCTCCGACGAGTTCTCGCGGGCCGGGGTCGGCGGCACGGGCGCGGCGAAGACGGGCGGCAACTACGCGGCCAGCCTGCTGCCTCAGTCCGAGGCGTACGAGCACGGATGTGCGCAGGTGCTGTTCCTCGACTCCGTCGAGGGCAAGTTCCTCGAGGAGCTCGGCGGCATGAACGTCGTGCTCGTGTATCGGGACGGCACGCTGGTCACGCCGGCGTCCGACTCGATTCTCGAGGGCATCACGCTGGAGTCGATCCTGCAGCTGGCTCGAGACCGCGGACACCGTGTCGAGCAGCGTCCGGTGTCCATCGACGAGTGGCGCGCAGGTGAGGCATCCGGTGACATCGTCGAGGTCTTCGCCTGCGGAACGGCAGCGGTGGTGACACCGATCGCGCAGCTGAAGGCGCGCGACTTCACCATCGGCTCCGCCGATGCCCCTGCCGGCGAGCTGACGATGTCACTGAGGCAGGAGCTCACGGACATCCAGTACGGGCGCGCAGAGGACCGGCACGGCTGGCTCACCCGGATGGACGGCTGACGCCCGAGTGAAGATCGCACGTTTCAGTCACGCAGGCACGCTCTCGTTCGGCATCCTCGACGAGGATGAACGGGAGTGGGTCGTACTCGCAGGCGACCCGATGTACGCCGGCTACGACACGACGGGGGAGCGGGTGAAGCTGGCGGATGCCACGCTGCTGGCTCCCGTACTCCCGCGGTCGAAGGTCATCGGCATCGGACGCAACTACCGTGAGCACGCCGAGGAGATGGGCTCGGAGCCGCCCGCCGAACCGCTCATGTTCCTCAAGCCGAACACGTCGGTGATCGGACCGGACGACGCCATCGTGCTTCCGCCGCAGTCCGAGCGGGTCGAGCACGAAGGCGAGCTCGTTGCCGTGATCGGCAGGATCGCGAAGGATGTCTCGCCGCAGAATGCGCTCGACTACGTTTTCGGCTACACCGCGGGCAACGACGTCACCGCGCGCGACCTGCAGCGCAAAGACGGTCAGTGGGCGCGCGGCAAGGGGTTCGACACATTCTGCCCGCTCGGGCCCGTGATCGAGACCGAGTTCGACGCGGCATCCGCGACCATCGAGACGCGGGTGAACGGGGACGCGCGACAGTCCGGCCGCATCTCCGACCTGATGCACGGCATACCGGAACTCGTCGCCTACGCGTCGAGCGTATGGACCCTGCTGCCCGGTGACGTGATCATGACCGGAACCCCAGCGGGTGTCGGTCCGTTGACGGCGGGCGACCGGGTGGATGTCACCGTGAGCGGCATCGGCACGCTCTCGAACCCGGTGCGCACGAAGGGTTAGATACCAGCGGGTCGAGCTCGTCCGTTGGCTGAGCCCGTCGAAACTCGCCTGGCGCCCCCTAGACTGCGGCCATGACCGAAGACTGGGGAGAGTTCTTCGTCGCCATCGCGGGAGCGGCCGCGGCGCTGGCCGGTCTCATCATCGTGGCGATGAGCGTGACCATCAAGGAGATCCTCGCGTCTTCGTCGCTCCCGTCACGCGCGGCGACGACGGTCAGCTCCATGGTGCTGATCCTAGTGATCGCGGTGCTCTCGCTCATCCCGCACCAGCCCGACATCGCACTCGGCATGGAGATCCTCGTTGCGAGCCTCATCGGACTCGTTCCGCCGGTGGTCATGATTCTGCGCATGGCGACCGACTCGTCGTATCGGCGCTCAGCGTCGTCGATCGCCTTCATCGGCGCGCTGTGCATCGTGCCGGTCGTGCTCGCCGTTCTCGGGGGCGCGTTCATGATCGCGGGCAACACCGTGGCCTTGGCTCTGCTCGCAGCGGCGATCGTGGCTGTGCTGGCGAGCTCGATGCTCAATGCGTGGGTACTGCTCGTCGAGATCCAGCGCTGACTCCGGCCGGCACTGTTTCGCGCTTTCCAGCCAGCCGACCCAGCGCGCGAAGGGCGCGGTCCACATCGCTCTCGTCGTTCCACACGTGGAACGCGACCCGTGCTCGGCCGGCCCGGCCCGACGCCACGATCCCCGCCTCGGTCAGGGCTCGCAGATCGGCGCCCATGGCGTCTTTCCAGGTGACGATGGCGCTGCCACGGCTCTCGAGCCGGAGGCCGGCGGCGAAGGCGTCCGCGAGCTCGACGTCGTGTTCCCGGACCGCGCGCATGTCCGCATCCGCGAACAACTCAAGTGCGGGGGCGGCACCGGCGACCGCCTGCCACGCCGGCGACACGTCGAACCGCCGGGCTGAACCGGCCAGGGGAGCTGACGGCCCATAGCAGGAGGTCCACGGGTCTTCGCCCGCGTACCATCCGGCGTGCAGCGGGATCAGCTCATCCGCGAAGTCGGGTGTCACCGTGAAGAAGCACACTCCGCGCGGCGCGCAGAGCCACTTGTAGGCGTGGCAGATCGTGGCATCCGCTGTCTCTGGCACCAGCGGCAACCAGCCTGCTGCCTGCGTGGTGTCGCAGAGTACGCGTGCGCCGACGCGAGAGGCGACGGAACGGATGCTCGTGGCATCCGCGATCTCGCCCGTCGCGGACTGCACGAGGGAGTAGACGACCAGCCACGTATCGTGGGAAATCGCATCGGACAGCGCCGACAGGGGAACGTGTCGCACGCGAACGCCCCGGCGCTCGTGCTGCAGGAACGGGAAGACGATGGAGCTGAAGTCGCCGTCGACGCAGAGCACCTCGGCCCCGTCAGGAACGGATGCCGCGATCATGCCGGCGAAGACCGAGCTCTGCGAGCCTATGGCCACGCGGTCGACGTCGACACCGGCGATGCGAGCGAAGGCTGCTCTCGAACGCGCGACGGATTCGTCGTAGTGTGCGGGACTGGCGGTGCCGGCGCGCCAGAGCTCGAGGTCGTGGCGGAGGGCGTCCATCGAGCACGCGGCAGGCAGGCCCCCGGTGCAGGCCGCCAGGTAGCCGGCGCCTGCGCCGTCGAATTCGGTGCGGAAGTGTTCAAGCACCTTTTGAGCCTGAGCGATGCACAGTCATTGCACAATCGCAGGTGTTCGATCACTCCCATAACGTACGATTATGCTTCGCTCATGACCCTGCAACAGGATGCCGCGTCGCTGGAACTCGATGCCCACACGCTGCGCATCATCCGCGCCATCGTCGAGCACGGCTCGATCACTGCTGCGGCGGGCGCGCTCGGGTACAGTCAGCCGGCGTTGAGCCAGCACTTGCGCCGCGCAGAGGCGCGCATCGGTATGCCGCTCATCGTCCGCTCCGGCAGGGGTGTGCGCCTGACGGAGGCGGGACGTGTTCTCGCCCGGCACGCCCGCACGATCACGACGGCACTCGACGCCGCCGCGGGCGAGCTGGCCGAACTGTCGGGGCTGCGCGCCGGGCGGGTGCGGCTCGCCGCGTTTCCCACCGCGTCGTCCACCCTGGTTCCGCAGGTGCTGCGGAGCCTGCAGGCGACGCATCCCGGCATCGGAGTCGGGTACCTCGAGGCTGAGCCGCCGGAAGCGGTGGAGGCCGTTCGGGCCCAGCGCGCCGACCTCGCGATCACGTTCGCCTATCCGGGCGACCGCGTCGATCCGCACGCGGAGGGCGCCAGGGGGCTCGTCGTCGTGCCGCTGTGGCACGACGAGGTGATGGTGGTGCTGCCTTCCGGGCATCCGGCCTCTGAGACCGATGCCGTCGACCTCGCAGCGTTGTGCGACGAGAACTGGATCGCCGGATGCCCGCGGTGCCGCGGGCATTTGTTGCAGCTCGCCGAGACGTCGGGTTTCCGTCCCGCCATCTCGTACGAGACGGACAACTTCACGGCCGTGCTCGGCATGGTCTCGGCGGGACTCGGCGTGGCGCTCATGCCGTCGCTGGCGCTCGCCGTCTCCGCACTGCCCGCCGACGTCGTGATCAGGCCCACAGCGAACCGCGACCGGCGTACGATCCACCTGGTCGGCGCGCCGGGCAGCGACCAGGTGCCGGCGATCGCTGCCACGGTATCGGCGATCCTCGAACTGGATGCCGCAGCCTGGTCTCTCGCGCCCGCCGGCTGAGCATCTCGCCGCCCGTAGACTTGAGGACGATGTCCGAGACCTCCTCACCGGCCGCGTATCCGTTCAGCACCGCCACCGGAACCGATGTGCGCGTGCGCTTCTGTCCGTCGCCCACCGGAACACCTCACGTCGGTCTGATCCGCACGGCGCTCTTCAACTGGGCGTATGCAAGACACACCGGCGGCAAGCTCATCTTCCGGATCGAAGACACGGATGCCGCGCGCGACTCGGAGGAGAGCTACGAGCAGCTTCTCGACGCCCTCACCTGGCTGAAGATCGACTGGGACGAGGGGGTCGTGACCGGCGGTCCCGACGGGCCGTACCGCCAGTCGCAGCGCAGCGAGATCTATGCAGCCGTTCTGGACCGTCTGATCGATTCCGGGCACGTCTACGAGAGCTACTCGACGCCGGAAGAGATCGAGGCGCGCAACGTCGCCGCCGGGCGTCCGAAGCAGCACGGCTATGACAACGGCGACCGCGAGCACACCCCGGAGCAGCTCGAGGCGTTCCGTGCCGAGGGCCGTCAGCCGGCCTTGCGCCTGCGCGTGCCGGACACCGAGCTCGGGTTCGATGACCTGGTGCGCGGCCCGATCACGTTCCCGGCTGGCTCGTTCAGCGACTTCGTGGTCGTGCGTCCCAACGGGCAGCCGCTCTACACGTTCGTGAACCCGGTCGACGACGCGCTCATGCGGGTCACCCACGTGCTGCGTGGCGAGGACCTGCTGCCATCGACCGCACGGCAGATCGCGCTGTACCGCGCGCTCATCGACATCGGTGTAGCCGACTTCATCCCGCAGTTCGGTCACCTTCCGTCGGTGCTCGGTGAGGGCAACAAGAAGCTGTCGAAGCGCGACCCGGAGTCCAACCTGTTCCACCACAGGGAGCGCGGTTTCATCCCCGAAGGTCTCGACAACTACCTCGCGCTGCTCGGCTGGGGCTACTCGCACGACCGGGATGTCTTCACCCTCGACGAGATGGTCGAGAAGTTCGACGTCGCCGATGTGAACCCGAATCCGGCGAGATTCGACCTGAAGAAGGCGGAGGCGATCAACGCTGACCACATCCGCCTGCTCGAGACCGCCGATTTCGCTCAGCGCACGATTCCCTACCTCGTCGAGGCGGGCATCCTGTCGGAACCGCTCAGCGATCGGCAGCTGGCGGTTCTGGATGCCGCTGCCCCGCTCGTGCAGGAGCGTGTGCAGTTGCTGGGGGAGACGCCTGGAATGCTGGGATTCCTGTTCACGGATGCCGCGGCGCTGCGCTACGAGGACGACGCCCTCGCGGGTCTGCCCGACAACACGGTCGAGGTGCTGCGCGAGTCGATCTCAGCCTTGGAGCGGCTCGGTGAGCACCTGTGGACGCACGAGGGCATCGAGGTCACGCTGCGTGCGGCGCTCATCGAGGTTCTCGGCTTGAAGCCGCGCGTCGCGTTCGGACCGCTGCGGGTTGGCGTGAGCGGTCGCCGGGTGTCGCCGCCGCTGTTCGAGTCGATGGAGATTCTCGGCAAGACCGAGACGCTCGCGCGGCTGGAGCGCCTGCTCGGGCTTCGCGGCGAGTAGCGGCCCTACTCGAGGCGGCGCCCGACGTAGCGGTAGGCCTCGTCGGCGAGCTGCTCCCAGTCGAGCCCGGAATGGGGGTCGAGCGCGAGCCACTCCTTCATTGGCGTGCCCTTGTTCGCGTCGAAGCGGATGCCCTCACCCGCGTCGACCAGATCGCTCACCCGCGCCGCCGGAAGCTTGACGACGAGGCGACCGCGCACGAGCATCGCGAAGATGTGCCCGTCGACCCGCAGCGAGCTGTTGCCGAATCCTTGCGTCGCGCCGGGAGGCATGATCCCGTCGCGGCCGATGAACTCGGTGACCAGCTCGTCGAAGCGGCCGTGCAAGCCGTCGGTTGCGGCGGCATCCTCCTGGGTCATGGGCTCACGGTAGACCCGCCGGGCGATGACGTTCAATGGTAATGCGCACGCGATCGATCGACGTTTTGGCCGCCATGCCCCGCGTCCGGTAAAGTGGTCCCTCGTGCCGCCCAGGTGGCACCGGTCGGGATCGACTCCGACTCGTGGTCCGCCCTTAGGGGTAGACCAATGGGGTATGGTGTAATTGGCAACACGGCTGATTCTGGTTCAGTTGTTCTTGGTTCGAGTCCAGGTACCCCAGCAAAGTAAAACCCCCGTTCATCTGGGGTTTTTGTTTCATCTAGTCCACGGTTTCGACGCTGATCACTGGCATGGGGTCTTTTCAGGGCGGATTCAGTGCTCTGAACCGCGGCCGTGGCGTGACCGGTACGTGAAGGCCCGGGCTGGTTCGACTCCTTACGGTTTCAGGCAGGGTTGCTACGTTCCGCCTCCGATGATCGGGCCAATGCTCGGCAGATGACGACGGACAGAATTGGTGTTGATCCTCCGGCCACGAGCGTGAAACCTGGTCAGGATGTGTAGGGCCAGGTTGGCACCCGGCGAGCTCGGGGTGATCGGGTTTGCCGTGCTCGCGAGTGGCGCGGTGCAGGCGGCCGCGAGGATGCGAGACGAGATGGGCGTCTTGCGCAGGTTGAAGGCCTCGGGTGCGACGGAGGCCGAGGCCGGCGCTGCTCTCGAGACGCAGGCGGAACGGATTCGCTTTCACACTCTTGGGCCTGTGCTGAGCGGGGAGTCGACGATCGCTGAGGCGTGCGCGGTCTTCGTGCTCGAGAAGTCGGCGGAGGGGCTGTGGAGGATTCGACGCTCGAGACATACAGGTCCTGTATCGACAACGTCATCGTCCCGCAGTGCGGGAATCTGCGGTTGCGTGATCTGTCGGTGATGCGCTGTAACCGGATCCTGCAGGCTGTTCGAGTACAGAACTCGCTCTCGTCCGCACGGAAGGCCAAGCCTGCGGATGCTCGGACACGCCGATGAGCAGGTAACGCGTCGGAGCTACGTCGTCACGGCAGAGTTAGTCGACCCGGTTACAGCCCAGATTATGGACACCGCATTCGAAGGGCTTCTTTGACGAGTGATTCGCACATGGCGGGTCGGCGGTGCCCCGCGAAACTGGATTGAGCCGAGAGTGCGGCTACGCAAGGTCGCTCCATCGGGCGATCGCTGCCGCTCCGCACGGTCGGAGGCGTACGTATTAAGTCATGGTCGGCGCGATCGAGGGAGACTTGGTCTCGATCCGAGCTCTCCGCCGCGATCACGACCGACCAGGTATCTTGCCGAGTTGTAGTGCGCAAGGGCCTTATTGCTCCAGCGCACCGCGGAGATGCGGTGGACTCCGTCCTTTGCGTTCGGTGACGGTGCGCCGGCGTTTGCTGGGATCCGACAGCCCAGGTAGTGCTGACCCTGGTCAGGTAACACGTAACCCGCCCGAGAGCGGGTTGGAGGCGAGCACATGAAACGTAAAGAGATTACGGTCGAGGCGCTGCGTCGTGCCGCGATGCGCTCGACGCGCGCCTCTGCCGCGCTGGAGAATCGTTCGGTGCCTGCTGGCACGGTCCGCTCTGAGCGGGTCGAACGGTTTCTCGCCGCTCGCAATCAGCACGCCTGATGAGCGTTGACCCCGGATACGGCGAAACACCGCTGGAGCCGGAGGAATCCGATGCGCTGACTGAGCGGGCTCGGTCGATCTTCGGCGATCAAGCGACGAAGATCGAATTGTATGAGGCTGAACAGGCGATCAACGATGAGGTCAGTCTCGCGCGACTCGTCGAGGTGGCGGCAGGCGATCTGTCGCTTGGTGAACTGCTCACGGATGGGTTTCTCCGTGATCTGCATACGGTGATCTCTGGACGTGGGCCGGACGCTACCGGACACGGGATCTGAACATCGGCGTCGACCCCGCGCAGATCGCGTCCGAGATGCGGGCATCTCTGGAAAACATCCACTACCGGTGGGAACACACGACGGATTGGACGCCACGGGAGCTGGGTATCGCGGCTCACGCCGAGACCGTCCGCATCCATGGCTTCGTCGACGGAAACGGGCGCACAACCCGATTGCTTGCGGACCTCGTCTTCTTCGCCGCGCAAGACTCCGAGACACTCGCCGTCGCCTACGACTGGGCCATAGACAAACGCTCGTACATCGCACTGCTCAGAGACTACGACCGCACTCGAGATCCGAAGCCTCTCGCCGCGTTCGTTCCCGTGCGCCAGATCGACGGGGATTCGTTGTCGTAATAGCTCGAGGAAGTTATCGTGCCTGTGATGTCCACGGACACGGACGACGATTTTGGTTGGACAATCACCGCCCTGCTAAACCATTCCGCAGTCCCCAAGCGTTCCGAGCGACGGATGGGATAAGCGGTAGCCCTCGTCCCAGACGAAGTTCAGCGACCGCAGCTTGGGCACGCGTCAGATACATCCCCTTCTCCTCCCATTCGCGACGTCTGGCCTCGTTGCGCGCTCCTCCTCTTCAACGCGTCCGCCATCCGACGCTTGGCGGCATGCTCCGCCCTCTGCTCATCCGTCAGCTTCGCCATGCAGCACCCTCGTCTCGATGTCGGAGGTCACGGCCACACTGGTGCCGTGGCAGACCTTGACACCAAGAATGGCCGCCCGCTTCGACGCAGCGGCGACAAACTGTTTGCGCGCTCGGGAACCTACGTCGGCAGGATCAAGGGCGACCACGTTTTCGATCCGTCGGGATGCTACGCGGGCACCATCGTCGGCCACCGCGTCGTGTACCGCTCGACACACACCGGATGGATTGCAGGTCCGACGGTCTCGGCGAACCGAGGCGCGAGCGGCGCAGGGAATCGCGGAGTATCTGGTATTTGGGGCGACGAGCCCCCGTTTCCCGACTGAAGGAGGGCTCGGCATGAGCGCGGGCCCTACAGTGAGTATGGTGAGGGACCTTCCACTTTCTGCCGGCGGCGATCTTGTCACGCGCCTCGCACGCGAGCGCGACCCGGTGCGAGGTGTCGTGGAACTGGTGTGGAACGCGATCGATGCAGAAGCCGACACCGTCCGCGTGAGACTCGCCCGTACGCAGCTGGACGCCATCGAGAGCGTGAGCGTCGAGGACGACGGCCATGGCATCTCCTCTGACGAGGTTCCGGCCACGTTCGGTCGCATTGGTGGCTCGTGGAAAGCGCTAGCGACGCGGTCGAAGAACGACAAGCGTCGGCTGCACGGCAAGCTCGGCGAGGGGCGTCTGCGTGCCTTCGCGCTGGGTTCGCGCGTGACGTGGGTTAGCGAGAGTGTGAACACCGCAGGCAAGCATGAGCGCGTGCTCATCGAAGGTGCGAAGGAACGCGCGGAGCCGTTCAGCTGGGAGGCAACCCCGTCCACTGAGACGAAGACCGGCACTGTGGTGACGGCCCTCAACGAGCAGGATCGCAGCCTCAACTCGCTGATCAGCGACACCGCATCATCGACCCTCACTTCGCACTTCGCGCCGGTGCTGCTCAATGACGAGACGCTGACCGTCATCTTCGATGGCACTAAGCTCAACCCGGCTAACGAGATCCTCGACGACACGACAGTCGAGGTTGCCCTCGATACTGTTCCCGAAACGGTGGCGTCGATTCGCATTATTGAGTGGCGCACTGGCAAACACCGCGCCGTCTACTTTGGTGAGGACGCGGAGCGCTTCGTCGTCGAGGCGTCCGGCTCGGAGCTGGAGAGTCAAGCCACTTTCTCCGCCTACGTCACATGGCCCGGATTCGATACGGACTCTCTCGCTGACCTCGGGCTCGGCGATATGGCTCCCGATCCTGCCGGTGCCGTCTGGCGTGCCACTCGGGCAACGGTGAAGGAGCACTTCGCGTCTCGTCGTCGAGCCCGTCGTCGCGACCAGATCGACGAGTGGAAGTCGAAGGGTATCTACCCCTACGAGGAAGAGCCCACCACGGAGGCCGACAGGGCGGAACGGGCGGTGTTCGACATCGTCTCTAGCGCCCTGGTTCCACAGATTCCGAAGCGGAAGGATGGCGCGCAACTCACCCTCAATCTGCTTCGTGATGCGCTGAAGACCGATCCGGAGAACCTGGCCGTACTCGTCAGTGAATTCGTGGCACTCAGCGAGCAGGACCGCAAGGCGCTTACCAAGCTGCTCAGCGAGACGTCGCTGGCCGGTGTCATTCGCAGCGCGAACCTCGTCACAAGCCGCAGCAAGTTCCTCGCGGGCCTCGAGCACCTCCTCTTCGATCCGGACGATTCGAAGAAGGTCGGCGAGCGGGACCACCTCCACAAGATCCTCGAGCACGAGCTGTGGATCTTCGGCGAGGAGTACCACTTCATGAACAGCGAGCGCGGCCTAACGCAAATGTTGCGAACGCACCTCAAGCTCGAGGGGCTCCGGGGCGACAAGGTTGAGCCCGTCAAGCGGTGGGATGGCAAGAGCGGCCGCGTCGATCTTCACGTGGCCGCGAAGTTCCAAGAACACGATCGGGTACGGCATCTCGTTGTCGAACTGAAAGCACCGGGTATCGTCGCCGGCCGTAAGGAACGCGACCAGATTGAGGACTACGTCAACGTCGTTGTCAAGACACCGGCGTTCGCCAGCGAACGCGCCACCTGGGACTTTATCCTGGCAGTGACGGACTACGACGAGTTAATCGAGAACTCGTTCAAGGGCGACAACCGCGAGCTTGGCCTCGTCCTTGAGCCGGACAGCAAACCAGGGCGGCCCACCGTTCGGGCGTACGTGCGCCGGTGGCGGGACATCATCGACGAGAACAAGCGCCGGCTGGACTTCGTGACCGGCTCGCTTGAGTTCGATCCGTCGCTCGCCGAGGGATTGGCTTTCATTCGCGAGGAATACGCCGAGCTGATCCCCGAAAATCTGGCCTTCGACGACCCCGAGAACCCATAGAACTAAACAGGCGGCGGCGTCACGCAGACCCGCTCAGAATTGCTCCGTGACACCATGTGGTCGCATCATCATCGCCCGCATCGCTACATTCTCGGCGCGGCGGGAGGGAAAGGAAGAATAGCTGAGATTGCGCCAGGAGAACGACTCACCCTCTCCGCGGAGACCTATCGGTACTGGATAAGCGACTACGGAAACCGTAGAGTCCGTGTGCTCACGCAGGACGGGCAAGAGCGCTCGATGCCGATCCCCGATGACGATCCGATCCTCAACGAAGGACTCAAGTGGTCGTGTTTCGATTGGGAGAAGTGGTGGGTGATCAGCTGCACCGACCGCGATGATCTCGTCATCTTTGAGGGATACAGGCCGGACAATCCCGCGCCCTTCAACGGTCGTCCTAGTGTCTACCTGGATCAGAACCATTGGAGCACGCTCGCCCAGGCGCAGTTCTCGCCAGAGCGGGTTATACGGCCGGGCGAGTTGGAGGCTGCTCGCCGTCTCATTGCGCTCGCCGAGGACGGGGGAGTTGTCCTTCCACTCTCATCGGCGACCTTGGTAGAGACAACCCGACTCGGAAATGACCGGAGATACGAAGTAGGCGTTGCTGTAGCCCGGCTCGCTGCCGGATGGCAGATGCGACATCCGCTGGAGGTTCGGCTAGTCGAGTTCGCCGGGCTGTTCTCGCGGCGATTCAAAATTGCACCCCCTGCGATTAGTGCATTGCCAGTGGTGTCCCTCGAACCCTACTCGGCGTTGCAGATGGAGCCGCGAAGCTACGCATTGAGCCCAGACTCCGGACTCCTGCTCCAGATGCTCACCGGAGCATCCGTGACTTTGGCGACGCTAATCGACGCGGACCCCATCCCGAGCGCAGTTCCCGACGATTGGGTCAAGCTCAACCAGAGCTTCGCGCAGGAGTTGGCGCTGAAACCAAGACGAGAGCGCCGCGCACTGGCGTGGGCGGCCGCGTGGCTAGACAACAGCGAGTCGATCAACCAGGCGCTATCCGTACTGGAGCTACCCCGTGAGGTGCTGGCCTCCATTGCGACCCGGGCCATTCCAGAGGTTCTCGGGACTCTTCCGATGGTCAACCGCTTCAGTGAGCTCATGATCAGACGTCATTTGAATCCGAATCGCCGATGGCGGCCCAACGACCTCACGGACATGATGTACCTGGCATGTGCGGACGCCTACTGCGACTACGTCGTTGCCGAGCGGTCCACCGGGAGCCAACTTCAAGAGATCGACAGGGCGGCAGGGCAGCCGGGCAGAGTCCACGTATCGATCGCGTCGCTCGTGCGGCAGCTTGCGGCCGACGGGATCGAGACTGCCGCTGGGCGCGGCCTGCCTGGGGTGACGACCTGCCTGGGGTGACAAGAGGATGTATCCGACGTAGCTGTTCTTGAGGAGGAGCCGTGGGCTTGTTTGACCGCTGGAAGAAGGACTCGAAGCACGAACCGGAGAGTGTGCCGGCCCCTCGGGCACCGGTGGAGAGCGTCCTGGATTACCGGATCGAAGTTACTGGGCTCGACGAGGAGGTCGTGCCGATCGAGGAGCGCATCGCGCACAGCCAGCCGGACACGTTCGGCCTCTACCCGCACGAGATCCTCGCGCTTGACTACGCTCCCAAGTTCACAATGACCGGGCAGAGGTTCCAGGGGTTCTGGGAGTACAACTACGGGGTCAAGAGTGTCTCGCAGGTATTGAAGTCTCTCATCTCACGCGGATTCCTCACCGAGAGCACACGGGCCGATACTGTCACCCAGCAGACTGCGGCCTCCTTGAAGCGGGTCCTCGCCGCTCGCGGCCTTTCGACGACAGGCGCGAAGGCGACCTTGGTCGCCCGTGCCCTCGCCGACGTGCCCTTCGCCGATCTCGAGAAGGCGTTTCCTCAGCGTTACTACGCGCTGACCGGGTCGGGGCACGCGGCGCTCGACGCTTCCCCGTTCATCCCGTATATTCACCGGCACCCCACGATGGAGTACCTCGATATTTTCGAGCTCACGAAGATGGTTCAGGCCAATCCGTCTGTCCCGTGGCGCGACCTGGTCTGGCGGCATCTCAACGAGCAATCAGTGAAGCACGGTGCTGCTGGCGACTGGGGCTTGTACCGCAATGCGCGCCGCTCGATGAGTGTGTTCGCAGCCGAGGAGGGCCGGTGGCGCGACGCAATCACCCTGATGGCCGAGGTGAACTACTGGGACCTCAGCGGCACAAGCAACGGTTTCCGCATGGAGTACCTGGGGATATACGCCGACAGCTTCTTCCCCTACCCGGAATCCACGGCGCGCATCGCCCCGGCGAACGTCACAGAAATCGTGAAGTGGGCGACAACTGAGTGCCTCGCCGATGATGCTCTACGTGGGCTCATGGCCCAGGGGCTGGCCGAAGTGTCTGCGCCGTTCCACTTGTTCACCAAGGATGAGGTGATCGACGCCTTCTTCCTCACCAGAGACCAGAACGCTCATGGGCTGATCGCGCTCTTCGAGACTGCGGAAAAGCGGTTCAAGGCGGCGTACCCGACTCTCAAACGCTTCCGGTGACGGAGATTGCACCCTTGCGTGCTGCGGAGATATGGCGGGCGAGATGGTGCAGGGCTTACGCCCGACTGGCGCTTGTCGTAACCGAGGTGCTCGACATTTCCGCCCCCAGAGCGGTCTCCAGCAGCCGTCTCGTCAGCCCGGCCAACAGCCAGTCGAGCCCGACCAAGCTGATGCCCTTGTTCTTCGCTTCCGCGAGCAACCGCTCCGCGATCTGCTGCCGATCGATGATCTCGCCCGTCACGGGGCCAATCGTCTCGATGACATCGATCATCGCGGATCCTCTCTGTCGGGCCAGGTCCACATACACCGTTGAACGTACAGTCCCTACTGCGGCGGCGACTCCGAGTTCACCGCCTTGACGACCGTGGTCCGCGAGATCCCCAAGCTCGCCGCGATCTTCGCTTTCGGCTCACCCTCCGGGGCAAGCCTCCGGATCAACGCCCAGTCCTCCAAAGTGATCACTCTCCAATCGTTGAGTGTTCATTTTCGAGCGCCGCTACTGTCCAGTTTTCGAGCGCCGCAGACACCCGGATCCGCTGCCAATGGAACAAGATGGGTCTCGTGTCCAGGCCCAGTCATCCATCGCAAGCTATTTCTCCGTACTGGTTGATTCCCGCCTGCATCGTCTCGGCCGCCCTCGGTGCCTATCTCGCGATCACTCTGATCACCGCTAACCTGGCGGACTGGGGTCAATGGCTCCGCGAGTTCGCGCAGAGCCCAGGTGCGGCGGCGATCGCAGCACTGGTGGCCGCGGTCATCGCATTCACTGGGATTTCTCGACAAGTGGCGGTGTCACGGGCCTCGCTGGACCAGCAGAAGAAGGCGGCCGAGACGAACTCCTGGTGGGCGATGTTCGAGTGGGCATCAGATCGCGCTATTCCGGCTCGGCACGACGGCCAGCCATTGCCGACAAGTGTCACGATTAGCACCCTTGAGCGACTCGCCGAGTCCGCAACGTCCAGCATTCAGTCGGCCGCATGTGCCGGGGTCATCGACGTCGTTATCAAGGGCATCGCCGCCACTCCGACCGAGACGCCGACAGACGACATCGCCCCGACCGAGCCCGATGGCCCGGCCTTCGCTGCGCTCACATCGTACGTTGAATCCAGTCGTGGGACGCCTGCCGCGTCAGCCCTCGCGGAGGCGCTCGTCTATGCCAACAATGTCGAAAAGGCATTGATGTCGCTGACTTGGAACGATGCAACAATCAAGGTCTTTCGCACCCCGTCGGACGTACGTGCCGACGCGATTGCCGAGGTTGACGGTCGCCGAGTCGCCATCGAGATCAAGTTCTCGCGCAACTCGAAGAACGCCCACCACCTGGTGGCCCGGGCCGTTCAGCAGCTCAGAACTCGGGGAGGGGCTACCGACGCCTATCTTGTGATCACTCCGTTCGACGCAGCGCTTCGTCCGGAGGAGGAAGCCGAGCTCCGAGCGGTCGCGGCCAAGTGGCGCGAGCCGAAGGATGACAGCGAGCTGCTCAAGGCGCTCAGACGCGCGAGCGAGCTGGGATAACGGTCACGAACACCGCATACGCGCGGCTGTTTGTCCGATGAGGCCGACGCCGTTTCGGATGCGACGCCCGGTCAAGTCCTCCGACGGCGACATCCAGGATCGCACGGCCCGACAGAGGCAAACCCCGAGTTGGCGACTATTCCTGAGCTCACCCTTTACGAAGCGGCACTCCATGCCACGGC
Source organism: Humibacter ginsengisoli (assembly GCF_054780095.1). NCBI lineage: Bacteria > Bacillati > Actinomycetota > Actinomycetes > Micrococcales > Microbacteriaceae > Humibacter > Humibacter ginsengisoli. Next base: position 430,474 of record NZ_BAAGWZ010000006.1, on the reverse strand, counting down.
AATCGCGGACTACTTGTCTCACGCGGTTCCGCCGCGCTTGCCCATCGCGACCGATGTGCTCCGCCGAGCACATTCGACGAACCTGGCATGGCGGACCGACGATCCGGCTGCGAGCTGGAAGAAGGATGCAGTCATGGATTCCGAGGCGCAGGCAAGAACGATGCTCGAGGTTGCCGTCGAGCTCGTCGAATCTGCCCACATGGGCAGAAGTGCGTCCGATCTGTGACCGGGTCGAACAGTGGACGATCCTAGGCACAGTGAGGGCCAGTCTGTCTCCTTTGGGCGGCCCAAGACAGGGGTACTTTTTGGGGGTCTTTTCCTGCTCCGGGGTCCGAATCAAGGCGTATCAACCCGTAGCAACAGGTAGACTTGCCCAAACAAAATGGCTGATTGACTGGGAAATACGGTTCCCGGCTGGGGCCAGTACGTAGGGCCCGAAGCTTTCAGTTGTTCTTGGTTCGAGTCCAGGTACCCCAGCCATATGGGCTGACCAGGTTCTGCCGTCCGAAACTGGCGCCGCTAGCGTTCTACGGGCTGCTCTTCACGATCGTGATCGTGCGGGTGGTCAACGTTCTCCGGGGCCCGGCTAACCCAGCACTTACGCGGACTCGCGAAGGATGAGCCGGTGACTCACCTTCAACCAGCGACTTGCGGGGGACTGGTCGGGGTCGAGCAGCGAGCGGACGATAGACATTGCGACCTCGGCGGCGTCACCCATGTCCACGCCGAGCGTGGTGAGCTCTGGGAACGTATACGTGCCTGCCGTAAGCCCATCGATGCCGACGATCCGTATGTCTTCCGGTACTCGGATTCCATATCGATGCATGGTCTTCAATGCACCGAACGCGGAGTAATCGTTGAACGCCATGATGGCGTCGGATCGCCGCACCAGATCGAGATGTGAGGCGGTGGCTTCCGCGGCTGAGCCGACGTCATCCCGGCCGGCCTGCACAAGTGTCACCTCGATGCCTCGGCTCGACCATTCGTCGGCGATGAGCCGGGCCCGATCGCTCATGGCAGTGCCTGCGACGGAACTGTCCAGCATGAGAGGCCGGGTCACGCCGTGTGAGAGAAGATGGGTCACTGCTTCGCGTATGCCCGGTGCAAGATCGAACTCGACGCCTCCCCATTGGGAACCTTCAGGGCGGAAGGCAGCGTCGATGCCGATCACGGGCACGCCGGGGAGGATTGATTCGAGTTCGCGGCGGCCGAGATTCACATACCCGAGGAGCGCGTCAATCTGGGGTGCGAGGGCGGAGAGGAGCGTGCGCTGATCTTCTATCCGGCTGGTGTCCAAGAGCACCACAGACCAGTCCAGGCGCGCTGCGCTAGCAACGACGGCTGCAGCGAGCTCGGGGTAGTAGGGATTCGTGAGGTTGTCCACCATCAGCCCAACGGTCTGCTGCCCGCGCTTGACCAACCCGCGCCCGAAGCGAGAGGGGCGATAGCCGAGCGTTCGCGCGGCCTCTAGCACGAGCTCTTTCGTCTGCGGCCTGATTCCTGGCAGGTCGTTCATGGCCCGACTCACCGTTTGCCGTGATACCCCGACAGCGGATGCGATGTCGACGATCGTCGCGCGACGTTTCATCTCCATGGCAGCCGATTGTACGGGTGCGCTGAACGCCATCCGGCAGCCCTCGGCCGCTGGCGTGCGATTCGGTTGGCGCCTTGGAGGCCATCACCGGTCGCGTTGGCTCCCGAGCAGAACGTCGAGTGCATGCGTCCCTGCGCTGAGGAATGCGAGCCGGAACGAATGCTTGACAGCCCCGTATGGGGGGTGAGAGCATGACCGCGTCGTGAACGTTCACGAAACCATCGGTGGATGACGACGCATGCTCTTGATCCCACGGGAATCAAGAGCATGCGGGGTCATTCTGGGCTCGGTTTCCTCCGGCCCTTCCCTAGGAACTCAGAGTCGAGAAGCGAGGGGCGCATGACCGCACTTTCACGGAGATCGTTGTTGGCCGGCACAATGGGAGCGAGCCTTCTCGCTGTCGCCAGCGGATTGACAGGATGCGCATCTCAGACGTCGGTCTCGACCGATCCCAAAGAGCTTGTGCTGTGGTATTGGAACCGGTCAATGGGCCCGGGCGTACTCAAGCAGGCGGCACACGGCATCCCCGGCACGAGCAAGTTCCTCGTCTCGCAGCAGCCACCGAACACGAACTGGGACACGAAGCTGCGGACGAGCCTCGCCGGTCGCGCGTACGTCCCTGATATCACCGCAATCAACTCGAACGTCTCGCTGTACTTTCCCGACCAGTCGATGTTCGTCGACTTGAACCAGTTCGGCGCGCAGGACCTGAAGCATCGCTACTTTCCCCGGAAGTGGGATTACGGCATCACGCCCAATGGGCGCATGTGCTTCTTTCCGATCGACAGCGGGCCGACCGGTTTCTACTACCGCTACGACATCTTCGCCAAAGCGGGTCTGCCTTCCGAGCCAGAAGCGGTGTCAGCGTCAATCCGCACCTGGGACGACTGGATCGAGTTCGGGCGCAAGCTCAAGGCGAACGCGGGCAGTCACATGCTGATGGATTCGTTTCAACTTTTCAGCCAGATCATCAATGCGTCTCCGGAGCGTTACTTCAGCCGCACGGGCAAGCCGCTGTACATGAATTCGACCTCCGCAGTGCGAGACGCGTGGAACATCACAGTCACGGCCATCAAGGCGGGCATTCTCGGCAATCAACAACTGGCCACGGATCAGAATGCGGCATGGATCAGCGGCAAGACGGCGGGCCACATCGAGGCTGTCTGGTGGGCACAGATCCTGCTCAGCACGGCGCCGGCAACGAAGGGCAAGTGGCGTTTGGCATCCCAGCCGGTCAGGGCCGGGAACAGTGGCGGGTCGTTCCTTGCCATACCGACCACGTGCAAAGACCCGGAGGCGGCATACAAGTTCATCGCCTGGTCCCAGACCGCCGCCCACCAGGCGCAGACATACAACGAGGTGCAGCTTTTCCCTTCGACGCCCGACGCGCTGACCAGCGGCATCATGAAAGACGCCAGCCGCGGGTTCTTCGGCTCGCAGAACTCGCTCGACTTCTTCAAGAAGCAGGCGGCCACCGTGCCGACAGCCTTCGTCTCGCCGTACGAGCAAATCGCGAACTTCTTCACCACGGAGATCACCAACGTCGAGGCAGGGGGAAAGGATCCTGACCGCGCGTGGGACGACGCGGTGACCCAGACGAATCGAGTCCTTCAGAAGCACGGGGTGAACCTATGACCGCACAGACCACGGGCGTCCCGCTTCGCGCGAAGCCACGCAACACTCCCACCGCGGCGCCGAGGAAGGCGCTGGGGCGCCGGTTCTGGCCGCAATACGTGGCGATCGCTCCGTTCTACATCCTGTTTCTGGTGTTCGGAGCCTTCCCGATCGTCTTCTCCATCGTGATCTCGTTCACCGACTGGGATGGCATGGGCGCGATGAAGTTCGTCGGGCTGCGACAGTACCTCTACCTCGTTTCGGACCCCATTTTCTGGCAGTCCGTTGGCAACACGTTTATCATCTGGTTCCTTTCGACCGTACCGATGCTGTTTCTGGCGCTCGTGATCGCTTTCCTGCTGCATCAGAACATGCGGATGAAATCCTTTTATCGGGTGGCATTCTTCGTTCCGAATGTCACGTCCATGGTCGCGATGGCGATCGTGTTCGGTTCGGTGTTCTCCGACCAGTTCGGTCTCGCGAACTCGTTTCTCCAGTGGATCGGCGGGACGAGCGCCGGGGTGCAGTGGCTGTCGAACCCGTGGGGCATCAAGGTCACCATCGCGATCATGGTGATCTGGCGCTACACCGGCTACAACGCGATCATCTATCTGGCGGGGCTGCAGGCCATATCCACCGAGCTCTACGACTCGGCCCGCGTCGACGGTGCGAGTACCTGGCGCATCTTCTCGCGCATCACGGTACCGCTCTTGCGTCCGGTCATCCTCTTCACGGTCATCACCTCTACGATCGGCGGCCTTTCGCTCTTCACGGAGCCGCAGGTACTGCTCGGAAACAGCGGGGGGACCAACAACGCTGGAATGACGATCGTGCTCTACCAGTACAACCAAGCGTTCACGCATTTCGATTTCGGTTACGGCTCGGCCATCGCCTGGGCGCTGTTCGTGCTCGTACTCGTTTTCGCCATCGTGAACTGGCGGCTGGTCAGCGGCCGCAAGGAGAACGAGTTCGGAGTGGTGACGCCCGGCATGTTCGCCCGTTTCGGAAAGCGCTCCAACGCGAAGAAGGAGGTGGTCCGGTGACCGCTGCTGCATCGTCACTAGACGTCGATGTCGTGCGCAGGCCCGGCGAGTTCGAGGGCCGGGCGGCGCGTAAGAAGCGGCTTGTCTGGCGCGTCGTCACGCACGCCTGCATCTGGGTTGGCGTCCTTCTCTCGCTGTTCCCGTTCTATTGGCTGTTCGCGATGTCGACCCAGAGCACGGCGCAGATCTTCGGTTACCCGCCGGACCTACTGCCGAGCAACCAGCTCTGGTCGAACATCAAAGGGGTGCTCGGCAGCGTCGACCTCTTCCAGGCCATGCTGAACTCCTTCATCGTCTCGGGCTCCTGCGCCCTCCTTGTGATGTTCTTCGACTCCTTGGCCGCCTTCACGTTCGCGAAGTTCGAGTTCCCCGGCAAGAAGGTGCTCTTCGGCATCCTCCTCACCACATTCCTCATCCCGGGCAGCCTGTCCCTCGTGCCGAGCTTCGTACTGATGAGCAAACTCGGCTGGGTGGGCGGACTTCAGGCGTTGATCATCCCCGGTGCGGCCAACGCCTTCGGCATCTTCCTGCTGCGGCAGTTCTTCGAGTCGTCATTGCCGAACGAGCTTGTCGAATCGGCACGAGTGGATGGCGCAGGATTCTTCCGGACCTATTGGAGCATCGGCCTGCCCATGGTCCGTGGCGGCATTGCCTTCCTTGGCATCTTCACCTTCATCGGTGCATGGAACGACTACGTGTGGCCGTTGGTGGTGTTGGTGAATCCTGGAACGCAAACCCTTCAAACCGCACTCGCCGCGTTGAATTCGCTGTACTCGACCAATTACGGCTGGGTGATGGCGGGAGCACTGATCAGCGTGCTGCCCCTCATTGCGATCTTCATCATCGGGTCCCGTCACTTCATCGCCAACATCGCTGCCGGCGCCGTAAAGGGCTGAATCGCAGGGTCACGCCGTTATAGATGTTCTTGCATCGGATGATCTGAGATAATACTATGTCGGGATGACGTCCATTCCCGCTCCGGTGCCGTGGACCGGGCAACTGCCTCCGGCTGATCCGCCCGCCGACATGGCGCTGTATCAGTTGCCAACCGGCACGTACCGTACCCGCGCTGCCTTCGCGGTGACGGGTGGTTCGTTCCGCGACCGACGGGAGTTCGCGGCAACGGCGATCTTGGTGCGCCATCCGAAGGGCGACTTGCTGATCGACGCAGGCTTCGGCGCACACGTCGAACAGCACATCCGCATGCTCGCTCGGATGGAGCGCGCGCCGCTGACGCGCTTCCGCACAGCTCGTGCACAACTCGACGACGCCGGCTATGACCTGTCGCGGTTGCTCGGCGTGATCGTCACCCATGTGCACTGGGATCATGTCAGCGGTCTCGACTCGCTCCAGGTTCCGGTGTGGATCACGCCTGCGGAGCGCGAGTACGGTGCGAGCGACTCGCACGGCGCGGTGTTCCGGGCCGTCAGCGCCGAGCTCGAGATGCATGAGTACGCGTTGGAGGGTCCGGACTACCTCGGGTTCCCGGCCAGCCACGATGTCTACGGCGACGGATCGGTGGTCGTCGCCCTGAGCGGCGGGCACACGCCCGGGTCGGTAGTCGTGTTCGTCGCCTTGCCCACCGGTCAGCGGTATGGGTTCATCGGCGATCTCACCTGGCAGCTCGATGGGATTCAACGGCGTGCGCAGCGGCCGTGGCTGCTGCGCCGCGTGGCGGACGTCGAGCCGGCGCACGTGCGGACGGCCCTTGACCGCAGCATCGCCCTCCGGGACGTCGTGCGGATAGTCCCGGCGCACGATGTGCGCGCCCACGAGTCGATCCCGACCCTTGCCGCGTCCGATTCGTTGGCGGTGTGAGACTGTGCTCATGAGTGGGACCAGCCCCGACGACCGCGCCGAGCCCGGAGCCCCGACTCGTCCCGCCTTGGGGCCGGGTCCCGATTCGGAGATGACCTGGTTGCTGCATCGTGCTGCGCAGCGGATGCGCGTCGCCACCGGCGAAGCCGCACAGCGCCATGGCCTTTCCCTGCGTGACCACATCGTCCTCAGCTCCCTGCACAAGTCACCCGGTTTGACGCAGATCGAACTCGGGCGAGCGCTCGGGATGGACAAGACGACACTGACCAGCGAACTCGACCGTCTGGAACAAACCGGCCTGGTCGAGCGCAACGTCGATACGCGCGACCGCCGTGCCCGCGTACTGACGCTCACCGCCGAAGGCGAAGTTCGCCGCGGCGCCATAGCGATGGATGCCGAGCGTGCCGAACGGGAGGCACTCGGCTCGTTCAGCGACGCCGATGTCGCTCGGTTGCGCCGCATGCTTTTCGATCTCATCGGCGACGTTGACGACCCGGGGACATGCCTGTGAGCGGGAAATCGCGCGGTCCACAGCTGCCGTGAAGCAGATAGGCGTCACTCGGCAGGCGGATCCTTGCTCTTGCCCCGACGGACTAAGGGTGGTGCATCCGGTCGCAGATGCAGTGCCAGCGCGAGGCAGATGAAGCCGAAGCCGAGCCAATTGTCGACGACGGCGAGTCCGGCGGCGGCCACGAAGAGTGCGAACGCGAACAGCGAGCGTCGCCGCGCCGAACGGATCTCCGCCGGCGAGAACTCTCCCGAGTGCCTGAGGATCTCGGACTCGAACAGGTTGTACATGCCGTCGGTGACGACGAACAATACGGCGTAAAAGATGACGGGAATCTGAGCGAGCTCGGTGCGTGCGAGCCAAGCCGTCGCGAACGGCAGAAACGACACGCAGAAGAGATGGCCGAAGTTGAGCCAGATGAGTTTTAGCGACGGGGTGGTGATGAACGACATCAGGTAGTGGTGGTTCATCCAGATGATGGCGATGAAGGCGTAGCTGACGATGTAGCTCACGACGGTGGGCCACAGCTGGAGCAGGCCGGACCACGTCGGCGAGACCGGAGGGCGCAGTTCCAGCGCCATGATCGTGATGATCACGGCGAAGACGGCGTCGGTATAGGCGGCGAGACGGGCAGGCGTGCTCGGCAGCATCCTCTTCATGAGCCTCCTCCGGGTCCCGGCGTCACCGGGAACCAGTGAGCACGCCGCAACGCCGGCCGGCCCTGCTATCGGGTTCGGACATCGAAGCCGAGGTTGCGCAGCATCCTGACCGCTCCCGACCTGCCGCCCTCGAAGTCCGCCGAGGCGAGGCGCTCGCCGGTTGCGAACTCGTAAGCGGTGCCCAACACGGCCTTCGGAGGGTAGACCCGGCCTTCGTACACCAGGTCGTAGGTCGTCGTGGGGGCGAAGCCGTGCACGGCGAAGAACTCATGAGCGCCGAGGCGGTCGTACTCCTCGAGCGCGCGGCGGACATGCTCTTGCGTCACGGGATCCCAGTTCACGCTCTTCGTCATCGCTCTCGTCCTGTCCGGCCTCGGTCGCTCGGCGCGGCGGGACGGCGTCGAGCACTTTCCGACTCTAATCACGATGCCGCAGATTCCACCCGTCCAGCGGGCCCGTCCCGTGTTCGTCGGTTGAATCTGTTTACTCATGGCGGCGGCGCGGCGATACTGAATGCGCCGGCGCCCGCCGGAGGAAAGGCGGTAGACCGGATGGCTCTGATCACGAGGGGATTCGGCGGTAGCAGGGGAGCGCGCGACAGCCGGCTTCCACCTGGGCAGACGCGGGTGGAGGACTGGCCGGTACTGACCGCCGGGGCCACGCCGGAGGTCGACCCATCCGCTTGGGAGTTCACTGTCATCACCGAGAACGGGGAGGCGGCGAGGTGGAGCTGGGACACGTTCCGGGCGCTCGGCATGGAGGAATTCACCGTCGACATCCACTGCGTCACGCACTGGTCGCGGCTCGGGATGTCGTGGCGCGGTGTACCGCTCGACCGCGTATTCGCCCAGGTGGAGACCTCCTACGACTACGTGATGGTGCACAGCCACGGCGGATACACCACGAACGTTCCCCTCGCTGAACTGCTCGACGGGAGGGCATGGATCGCGTTCGAGGCGGACGGTGCACCTCTCGAGCCGGAGCACGGAGGCCCCGCTCGACTCGTCGTCCCGCATCTGTACTTCTGGAAGAGCGCCAAGTGGGTGACCGGGCTCAAGATGATGGCGCGAGACGAGCCCGGGTTCTGGGAGGAACGCGGTTACCACCTGCACGGCGACCCTTGGACCGAGGAGCGCTATTCGTGAACCTGCATGCCGCCTGGTACGTGGCCACGGTGTCGTCGATGAAGCCGGAGACACCGACTGCGAGGCGCATCGTGCTCGACGTGCCCGGCTGGCCGGGCAACGCCGCCGGCCAGCATGTGGACATTCGGCTGACAGCTGAGAACGGGTATCAGGCCAGCCGGTCGTATTCGCTCGCCTCGTCGGGCGACGCTTCCTCGATCGAGCTCGCGGTGGACCGCGTTCCATCCGGGGAGGTTTCGCCGTTTCTCGTGGACGAGCTCATGGTGGGCGACCAGTTCGAGGTACGCGGTCCTCTCGGCGGCTGGTTCGTCTGGAGACCGGGCGAACAGTCCGGCCGACCGGTACAGCTCATCGCAGGAGGTTCGGGGATCGTGCCGTTGGCCTCGATGGTCCGGGCACACCGGGCGGCGTCGGACGCATCCACGTTCCGCCTTCTCTACGCCGTAAGAACTCCCGACGACGTCTTCTTCCGTGACGAGCTGGCGCGCGAGCAGACTGGCACCGGTACCGGCAGAGTTCGGGTCGACTACGTGTTCTCACGCCGCGCCCCGGCCGAGGCGGAACGACCTGCGGGCCGGCTCACACGTGCGATTCTCGCCGAGCTGGTCGTACCGCCGGAGATGAACCCTCTGGTCTACGTCTGCGGTTCGACGCCGTTCGTCGAACAGGTGCTGGACTGGCTCAAGGGACTCGGGCACGACGTTGACGACGTTCGCGCCGAAAGGTTCGGAGGCGCATGATGCAGAAGCTCGACGGCAACGTCCTTGCCGGTCCGCTGTCGATGGTGATGACCGGCGACACGAGCGCCGCTCGGGGCCGTTGTGCCCACTGCGGCGATGTGGCCGTGCTCGCGCAGTGCGTCGTCTACGCGGGCGGCGGACGATTCGTGGCGCGTTGCCGCCGATGCGACGAGGTGCTGCTGACGATCATCGATGCCGACGGCGACATACGGCTCACGATGACTGGTGTGACCGCGCTCACCATGCCCGTCGCCAACGACGGATAGGGGGTCGCTCCGCCGACTCCGCACTCGTGCTCAGCGGTTGAAGTAGAAGCTCGCGGCAAGGTCTTCGAGCAGGCCGGGGTGGGTCGGAGCCCAGCCAAGGACCTCGCGCGTCTCGGTACTCGAGGTGGGGTTGTCGATCGCTGCAACGGTGCCGATGAGGCCCATTGTTCCGGCCGCTTCCTCGGGGGAGATGCTTCTGACGGGCACCCCGGCACCGCGGCCGATCGCCTCTGCGATTCTGCGGAATGGGATGCCTTCGTCGGCCACGGCATGGAGAGGCATGCCACCGGGCGCCCTTTCGAGACCGAGCACGATGAGGTGCGCGGCGTCGATGTTGTGGACCGCCGGCCAGCGGTTCTCGCCGTCGCCGACGTAGGCGGCGTAACCGTTCTCGCGCGCGAATCGGATGAGGGCCGGGATGAAACCGTGCAGATCGCTGGGCCCGTGCACCGTGGGCGCGAAGCGCAGTGCAGCCGAGCGGATGCCGCGATCGGAGAGCCCGAGCAGCTGCTGCTCGCTGATCGCCCGCGGGTTCTGAGCGCGTGCCACCTCGATCGGGGTGCTCTCCGTGCCCACGTCGCCCGGCGAGGTCGAGCCGGCGAGCATCATTGTGCCGGACGCTGCGAGGAACGGCTTGCCGCTGCCCTCGAGAGCTCTGCCGATCGCCTCTATCAAGGCACGGTCGCTGGCTGCTGCCGCCGCGAAATCACCCGCGTCGTGCTTGAACGCGAGGTTCACGACGCCGTCCGATGTAGCGGCCAGCTCGGCGAGGCGATCGGTGTCGTCGATGGTACCGAGCACGGGCTCGCCGCCGAGTTCAGTGATGCGCTGTGCACTCGCATCCGATCGAGCCAGACCGAGCACTTCGTGACCGTTCTCGATGAGCTCAGCGGTGACCAGGGAACCGATGTGGCCGCTTGCTCCCGTGATGAATACTCGCATCCGAAACCTCCATGTCAGAATCTGACATCACGATATCACTGACGGCAGAAACTGTCATCACTTAGAATCATCGATATGGGACGTTGGCAGCCGGGCGCGCGCGATCGGCTCGCACTCGCCGCGCTCGAGCTGTTCGTCGAGCGCGGGTACGAGGCGACCACCGTCGCCGACATCGCAGCCCGCGCCGGCCTCACCGAGCGAACCTTCTATCGCCAGTTCGTCGACAAGCGCGAGGTGCTTTTCGGCGACCCGCAAAGCTACAACGGCATCTTCACGGCTGCCATCGCGAACGCACCGGCGAACGCGCGCCCCCTGGATGCCGTCGCGGCCGCGCTGACAGCAGCGGGTGATTCATTCGCAGGCAAGCACGCATACGCGCGACAGCGCGGCGCCGTCATCGCGTCGAACACGGCGCTGCAAGAGCGCGAGCAGGTCAAGCGGTTGCATCTCACGGATGCCATCGCCGAAGCGCTGAGCGAAAGGGGCCTCCCCGGACCCACGGCGCAACTCACCGCCGAGCTCGGCACCGTCGCGTTCCACCAGGCCTTCGCACGCTGGATCGAGGCCGAGGACGAATCCGACCTCGCGAAGCTCGCGGTGCGCGTGCTCGACGAGCTTCGCGAAGCTGCCGCCTAGGCAGGACTTCAGTAGAGCAGTTCCCATCGCCGCGGATCCCAGGCGAGCGCGGAGTAGATCTGCACGGCGGCGCCCTGCTCGATCGCCTGCGCCACGCCTGGCGTGTCCTTCGCGAACAGTCCGGTTGCGGCGTCGCGGTAGGCCGTCCAGATGTGGTCGCCGTAGTCGGCCATGGCCTGGTAGTACTTCCGTTCGCCCGTCACGGACTCGAGGTAGAGCAGGCTCTTGAAGTAGATCGAGTTGAAATAGAGCGGCTGGTTCGCGATCTGCCCCTGCCTGATGTAGTAGTCGTACGACGCCTCGGCGACCTGCACCGATTTGCGCAGATAGGAGGGATCGTTGGTGAGGCGGTACAGGGCTACGCCCGCCGCGATCGGCATTCCTTGGTTGTACGTCCACTTCATGGTCGTGACGGTGCCGGCGTTGGAGATGTTGTCGGAGTACATCGAATCCGTGCTGTCGAAGAGGGTGTTGTACGTCCAGTCGTAAATCCGCTGCGCCCACGCGAGGTAGTCGCTGTTCCGTGTGATCTCGTACAACCGGGCTGCGATGAGCGCGGCCGGTGCGTTCGAGCACGTGTTGCGTGAATCGCCGTACGACGCTTGAGTCCAGAAGATGCCACCAGGGGACGGATGCGAAGCGTCGGTGTCCCAGCCCGACCGGACGAGCGCGAAGATCTGCTCGGCTCGCTGCAGGGCGGCCCGGTCCCCGGTCATGAGATGGAGCTGTACTTTCTCGAGGCCGACCCATTCGTTGTCGTCGTAGAACAGATCGCCGCCTCCTCCGAGCGGTGCGGGCACGTACGAGGCGTATCCGGGCAGACCCGTCGTGCTCGTCGGCTCCCAATAGTGCTCCTGCCCTGTCGACATGGCGTTCAGTCGCGCCCACGAGGCGTGCCCCGGCTGTGCGCCCGCGAGGTCCAGTGCGCCGACGTGCACCTGGGAGTGGGGCCATTCGTAGGCATAAGGGTTGTCGCCGGGCTGCCTGGGGTAGTTCGGCATCGCCAGGTCTGTGCCGTCCGGCGCCAGAAGGTAGGTGGCGAACGCCTGCCAGGTCGCGTCGGCGCGCTGCAATGCGGTACGAGCGCCGCCCGGTCGGCCGTTGGCGGCAGCCTGCTGCGCATCCGGTTCTGTGGAGGCCATCGCGGGTGCAGCGGTGCCGAGTATGGCGGCCGCACCGGCCAATCCAGCGCCTGCGGAGAGCAGCATGCGCCGGCTCAGAGCAGGACCAGCGGGTCGAGCGCTTCCCGTCGTGTTCGAACTGTCATCTGACATGTGTTTCCTCCTCAATTGGGGACGCCGCTGACGGGTCCGTGAAACGGGGAATGCTGCGGTTCGTGAGCCTCTCGCGGTCGGCGCGCTGCTTGGATGCCGTGCTGTTCGCTCGAGGCGCTATTCGCTGTAGGTGGCGGAGACGTGTGAGACGAGGCCGCCCCAGCCATCGCTTGGAAAGGAGTCGCCGACTCGCACGTACACGGTCTTGGCCTGGCCGAGGTACGGCGTCACGTCGATCGACCTGGCCGCCTGGTTCGATGTGTCGTGGATCTGCTGATCTTGGGTGAGCACCGTGGTCCAGTCCGTGCCGTTCGAGCTGATCTGCACCAGGTACTCCTGGGCGATCGTCAGCGTGACCTGGGCGGAGACGGTGTCGGTGGGGAACGGGAACCGGTAGATGAAGTAGTTCGAGCCGTCGGCGAAGCGGTTCTGCACCCCATTGCTCTGCGAGTGCCCGCCATCCCACAGCCACGGGGATTCGGCGACGGTACCCGTGTCGAAGTCGATCGTGCGCGCGACGAGGATGTCCGCCGTCGCCGTGAAGCTCAGGTGAGGGGAGACCACCTTGACCGTCACCGTGTAGTCGCCGTCGGCCGCCGTTGACGGCACTCCCACCGAGAGTGGAACCGTGGCCGATGCCGGGTCGGCTGCGTCTGCTGCGCCCAGGACGACCCGGGTGGTTGCCGGTGTCGCGGTCCATCCGGCTGGCGCCGAGACGGTCACCTCAGCCGCGATCTGCTGGGACCCTTCTCCGGCAGGGTGGGCGTCCGAGGTCGCCTCGACGCTGAGGTCGGTCGAAATCGAGGTTGCGCCGCTCTTCGCCGGGATGACGACCGTCTGGGCCGGAGACAATCTGGCGGACAGGGACGCCTTGGAGCCCTGAGGTGGGATGTCGGCGATCAGTGCACTCAGCGCGCTGGCCTGGGTGCGCCAGTCGAAGATATTCGGATGGCTCGAGTTGGTCTCGCCCGTCCACCGGGTGCCGAACTGGTCACCAGCGTTGCGGTCCTGGTTCCACACCGAGGCGGCCTGCTGGGAGACGAAGCCGGTGTATCGGGGATCGTGCGTCGTGTCGGCGAGATCCATCATGTAGCGCATGAAGATGCCCTTGAACTGCTTGGCGTTGTCGTCGCACGTCGCGTCAGCGGCATCGCAGGACTCGGTGAGGACGCCGTCGGTGACCAGCTGGGGGGACGAGATCGCGGCATCGGCGAGCCGACGCACCGTCGTCATGATTCCCGAATCATGGGTAGCGCGGTAGAGCTCGAGGCCGCCGCCGATGGCCAGGCCCTGGTTGTAGCTCCACACCGTCTGCCCGTTGTTCTGGCAGTCAGAGGTGAGTCCGTCGTTGACCAGGCCGGATGAGTCGATCAGGCCGCTGCCGGTGAACCAGTTCCACGCGGTTTCGGCGCGGTTCAGCCACTGCGTGTCGTGAGGGATCCTGTTGTGCAGTTCAGCGGTGAGCCGGATGAACAGTCCGCTAGTGACCGAATTCTTGTACGTCTTCGAGGCGTTCCACCACACGCCGCCGCCGCAGGTGCTCGTGTCCCAGAACCCGGACGCGTACGTGGCGATGGTCTCGGCCATATCGAGGTACTTCTGGTCGCCTGTCACGTCGTACGCCTGCACCCATGTCAGTCCCCACCATTCCGAGTCGTCGATGGCCTGGCTGGTGAAGTTCCCGAGCAGCGGGTCGCCGGAGAGCACACCGCCCGGGAACACGCCCTTGTCCTTCTCGAACGTGTTGTCGAGCTCGGGGACGAAGCGTCGGTCGCCGGTGCGTTGCATGTAGTCGCCGATGGTCTGCAGGGCAACTGCGGAGTTCCACCAGCTCGACGGGAACCATGCCTTGGACTGGTCATACGACTGCATCAGTACCTCGGCGGCGACTCTCGCCTTCGCGATGGCCGTCGGTGCACCGGCTTGTGGGGGAAGACCGGTGTGTGCGACGGAAGCAGCATTCGCCGCGTTGGCCGAGAGCGCGCCTGCCAACACGATGGAGATGACAGCCAGTGCGGCGCCGATGATTCGCGATGCGGGCGATCGGGACATGTCGTGGTTCCCCTCTTGCTGCGCGCGGCAGCTCTGCCTTCGTGCGGGAACACCCGGGCGGGACTGCCTTCGATCCCGAACATCGGCATCGATCGTGGCGTGGACCGGCAGGTTTGGAAACGTTCCCAAGCAGAGTATCGACTGGGCATCCGAACCCTGTCAAGGGTTTCGTGAGGCTTGGGCGCGCGCTGAACCAGGCAAGTGTGAAAGCGATGGGCATGCACTCGTCGGCCACGGCAGGGGCGGAGGGTGAGCATCCGGAATACGGGCAGCGGACGCGCCGCAACCGCTCAGTCGTTGTCGTGGAAGCGTCGTCCCCGCCGCTCGAGGCGCGTTGGTACCCGGATGCTCGTCCGCTCGGAGTCGTCGCCCGCGATGCGCTCGAAAAGCCGGACGGCCCCTCGCCGTCCCATCTCCTCCGGCGAGTACACCACGAGATCGATCTCGAACGGGAGCAGGTCGGCGAGCTCCAGGTCATCGAATCCGGCCAGGGCTGCCGCCGTGTCGAGAGTCGTGAATGCCTGGATGGCGCCGAGGGTCATCCGGTTGTTGTCGCTGAAGAAGGCCGTGGGCGGTGTGTCCGAGCGCAGCATCCGCATGGTCGTGGTGCGCGCGGCCTCCGCCGAGTAGTTGTGCATGGACACGAGTTCGTCTTCCACTGGAATCCCGTGCTCCCGCAGAACCCTGCGATAGGCGCGCAGTCGTGCCCCACCCGTCGCCGCTGTCGGAGCCCCGCCCATGTAGGCGATACGCCGATGACCGGCCTCGATCAAACTGGTGAGCGCCTGCCGCGTGCCCGAGGAGTTGTCGAGCACCACGCTGTCGAACGGCGTCTGTCTTGGCGTTCGGTCGAGGTACACGATGGGCGTGCCACCTGCGATCGCGATCGGATCGCCGGGACCGGTGGCCGTGCCGCTCGTTACGACGAGCATTCCGTCGACGCGGCGGCGGACGAACTCGCTCACGAGATCGCGTTCGGCGTCCGGGTCGAGCTGTGTGGCCCCGATCAGGAGGACGTGATCGTACGCCTTCACGACCTCGGCCGCTCCGCTGGCGAGCTCGGAACTGAACGGATTGCGCAGATCGTCGACGATGAGGCCGATCGTTGCCGACGCCTGCCCGGGGCGGAGCATCCTCGCCGCCTCGTTGCGATTGAAGCCGATCGAAGCGATCGCGTCTTCCACGCGCTGCTTGGTGGCGGGGCTCACGTTGACCCCGCCGTTCACCACCCGCGAGACGGTACCCACGCCGACACCGGCTCTGGCGGCGACGTCGCGCATGGTCGGCCTCGAACCGTCCATTGCCGTCCTCCCGGAGATCCTGCTCTGAATGCCGCGAAAGTCCGCTTCAGCCTATCCGTCCGTGCATGGCAGTCCGACCGTCGCCGAGTGTGCCGACGCCCCCCTTTCGTGCGGCATCGTCGGTGCACTTGGAAGGTCATTGCGCGAGCGAAGGCGCCTCGAGCGCAGCAGCCACGCGACGGAACGTGGACGGTGACCGACTCGCCGGCCGCGGAAACTCAACGTTGACAGTCCAAGGGCGTGCTCATATGGTTTTCGGCGGGCCGCCGGCCGACAGCCGCTCGCACTGTGGCGCAGTCGGAGTTCGGTGACACATGCGGGTGAGCTTGCGGCGAAAGGATCCTCAATGTCGATGACATCTGGCGGCGGTGCGAACGGTGCCAACCGGAGCGTGGGCACCATGCCGCGGCCCGAGTATCCGCGCCCGCAATTCGTTAGGGAAGACTGGCTGAACCTGAACGGGGTGTGGCAGTTCGAGATCGACCGCGGGGACAGCGGTCTCGAGCGCGGCCTCCTCGAACGGCAACTGGAACGGACCATTCTGGTGCCTTTCGCCCCGGAGTCGGAACTCTCCGGCGTAGCAGAGACGGACTTTCTCCAAGCCGTCTGGTACCGCCGGGAGATCGAGGTGCCCGAAGAGTGGGCGGGCCGAAATCTCGTACTGCACTTCGGGGCCGTCGACTATGACGCCACCCTGTGGGTGGACGGGCGCGAAGTGGGGCGGCATCGCGGTGGATTCAGCTCGTTCGATGTGCAACTGGGCCGGTTCGACCCTGAGCGGCCGGAGGCCAACCGGCTGAGCGTCGTCGTGCGCGCCCGCGATCTGCGGGAGAGCATCCAGGCGCGGGGTAAGCAGTCGCTCCTGTACGACAACACAGGCTGCCTCTACACCCGCACGACGGGCATCTGGCAGACCGTATGGCTGGAACCGGTTCCGGAAGACTCCATACGATCGATCGCGGTGACACCATCGGTCGGTGACGGCTCGTTCGCGGTTGTGGCAGAGCTGTCTGCCAATCGCCCTGGCCAGCGTGTCCGTGCTGTGCTGTCTGACGGGGCCGGTGTCGTTGCGGAGGCGACGGTCCGCGCGGACCTCGACTTCTCTCCGGCGCTGCATCTGAAGATCCCGAAGGATCGAGTGCGCCTGTGGCGTCCTGCCGATCCGTTCCTCTACGACCTGACCGTCGAATTGCTGAATGGCGACGAAGCGCTGGACTCTGTGCGCAGCTACACGGGGCTTCGCTCGGTGTCCCGTGACGGAAAGCGCCTGTTGCTGAACGGTGAGCCGGTCTTCCAACGGCTCGTGCTCGACCAAGGGTACTGGCCGGAGTCCCTCATGACCGCACCGAGCGACGACGCTCTCCGGCGCGACATCGAGTTGGCGATGGCTGCCGGCTTCAATGGGGCGCGGCTGCACCAGAAGGTGTTCGAGGAACGCTACCTGTACCACGCCGACCGTCTGGGCTACCTGGTCTGGGGCGAGTTCGGCGACTGGGGCGTCTCAGAGAACGGGCCGGCCGGGCAGAACCAGGCCCCGACCTCCTCGTTCGTCGGCGAATGGCTGGAAGCACTGCGTCGTGACTACAACCATCCCGCCATCGTGGGTTGGTGCCCGCTCAACGAGACGCACCAGGTGATGCATGACCGCACGACCGTGCTCGACGACGTCACGCGTGCGCTCTTCCTGGCGACGAAGAACGCCGACCGCAGCAGGCCCGTGCTCGACGCATCGGGGTATTCGCACCGGGTGTCCGAAGCGGACGTGTTCGACTCGCATGACTACGAGCAGAAACCGGAGCGCTTCGCACAGCAGCACGCGGGACTGGCCACGGACGAGCCGTTCGTGAACACCGGATCCGAGGGCCCGTTCTCGGTGCCGTACCGCGGCCAGCCCTACTTCGTCTCCGAGTTCGGCGGGATCTGGTGGAACCCGGAACTCGCCGCAACGGAGCACGGGAACTCCGACTCGTCGTGGGGCTACGGCCAACGCGTCGCCGACGAAGACGAGCTCTACGAACGGTTCGCGGGCCTGGTCGGCGCGCTGCTCGATGATCCGAACATGTTCGGCTATTGCTACACGCAGCTCACGGACGTGTTCCAGGAGCAGAACGGGATCTACCGCTTCGACCGATCGGAGAAGCTCGATATCGCGCGCATCCGCGAGGCGCAGCAGCGCCCGGCCGCGTTCGAAAGCTGAACGGCCGCGCTGCGACGCGTGTGCGCCGCCTCGTCCGCGCCTATCCCGGCGGGAGTGGATGACCGTGAGCGTCGAGCACGAGCAGGCAGAACATCGCGTTCGCCCAGGAGAACCACGGGCGCGTATATCGCGCGGCGTCGTCCTTGTCGAAGCTCTCGTGCATCAGCCCGGTCCCCGCGTCCGTCTCGCACAGGAGTTCGAGCATCGCCCTCTTCTCCTGCGGCGAGTGTGACGTCAGCCCCTGGACGGCGAGTGCGATCGGCCAGATGAACCCGTGCGGGGTGTGCGGGCTTCCGATACCGCAAGCAGCGCGACCGCGGAAGAAGTACGGGTTGTCGTTGCTGAGGGCGAAGGCGCGGGTCGCACGGTACACGTCATCGTCGAGCTCGTCGTCGAGCAGCGGGGTCGAGAGTAGGCTCGGCATGTTGGCGTCGTCCATCAGCAGCCGGTTTCCCATGCCGTCCACCTCGTAGGCGTAGATGGTTCCCCACCGCGGATGCCGCACCGTCCCGTGCTCCTCGACTCCGGCTCGAAGCTCATCACGCAGCCGGTCTGCTTCGACGGCCAGAAGCTCGTCGTGCAGCACCTCGCGCGCTATGGCGGAGACCTGCCGGAGCACGGTCGCGGCGAAGAGGTTCGCCGGGATGTTGTACCCGAAGGTGCAGGCGTCGTCGCTGGGCCGGAATC
The DNA here is from genome assembly GCF_054780095.1 of Humibacter ginsengisoli. NCBI lineage: Bacteria > Bacillati > Actinomycetota > Actinomycetes > Micrococcales > Microbacteriaceae > Humibacter > Humibacter ginsengisoli. The sequence continues at coordinate 411,998 of NZ_BAAGWZ010000006.1, read as the reverse complement.
CGCTCCAGGTCATTCCGGTGCGTGAGACAGGCGAGCCGCGCCCGTCGCGGACCAGAGTGTCGCTCGGCGGACAGTCGGTGCGCACGAAGCGGTACGCGGACGCGGTCTCGTGATCTTGCTCGACGCGCCACACCTCGAGCACCCGACGCGCGACGCGGATGAACGTCGCATCGAAATGCTGGGTTCGGCCTGTCGAACGCCAGAGCCGGTAGGCGAGGTTGATGGGGAAGGCCAGGGAGTCGACCTCATACTTGCGTTCCCACACCCAGGGGTCGTCAGAGAGGTCGTTCGAGTCGTGGGCCGCGCCGTTCGGCTCGGCGTTGAACGCATTGGCGTACGGATCGATCTCGATGTAGGCCAGCTGACGGCGCAGCACGCCGAAGAGCGCATCCTGAAGCGGCACGCTCTCCGGCATGAGCACCAGATACGGGAGGAGTTGAGTCGTGGAGTCTCGCAGCCACATGGCGGGGATGTCGCCGGTGACGACGAAGTTCGTCCCGTCGGGCATGGGACGCACCGTCGTATCGAGGGTGTTCCCCAGGCACCGAAGAAAGGTTTCGGCCACAATCGGGTCGGGGTGAGATCCGAGCACGTCGTCGACGATCCCGTTGTCTTTCAGCATGCGCGACAACTGCACGCGGATGGTCTCCTTCTGTGCTGGCTTGGTTCCGATCGGTCAGTAGGAGGGGTTCTCCTTGATCGCCTGATTGATCTGCTGGAACATCCCGGGGACCCCGGTTGAGGCCGGGATCTTGCTTTCCAGGATGTCGAGCCAGGTCGAGTTCGTGATGTTCGCGATCGGAGTGGTCGCGGGCCCGATGTAGCCGATCAGTTTCTGCTTCACCCCCATCACATACTTCACTCCCGCTGAGACGCTTGTCGCGCCCTGCTTGTTGAGCGCCGCGTAATAGCTCGGTGCGGACGGGGCGTATGCCGGCGGGGCGACGGGCGAAGCCGGCAGAACCTTCGGGAACACATGTGTCTGCAGGTACGAGATCGCCTTCCAGGTCTCCTCCGGATTCTCCACGTTCGCCGGCGAACACAGGCCCTGCGGATCGTTGATCTGCACCTTCACGGAGCCTGTCGGCAGTGGTGCCCATCCCCAGTCGGAGGGTTTCATGTTGCCCTGCAGGAACGTCACCGCAAGCCATTGGCCGCCGTACATCATGCCCAGTTTGCCGCTGGCGAACGCTGCCGTGTCGTTGGCCGCGGCGTTGCCACTTGGCGGGGTGAAGTCGCCCGCCTTGAACGCCTGCGCGAACTGTTCTGTCGCCTGGATGAAGTGCTCGTCGGGGGTGAACTCCTTTCCGTTGATCGGATGTGGGCTCAGCGGCCTCCCGCCCGCCCCGACGGAGCGCACGTTCACGGTGTTCGTGTCGTACGCCATGTCGTTGATGCCATACGTGCTGCCGAGCACGCCCTTCATCTTCGCCGCATCCGCGAAGAGGTCGTCCCAGGTCCACGTGGTCGACGGCACCGGGATGTGCGCAGCGGCGAGGTACTTCTTGTTGTAGTAGACCCCGTAGGTGTTCGCGAGCGTAGGGATGCCGTACAGCTTGTCCTTCGTGACGTAGTACGGGTCGATCGTGCCCGGAGAGAACTTCGTGGCGTCGAATCCGAAGTACTTCGGATTCTTCTTCGCCCAGTCCGCCCAGTTGAAGAGCAATCCCTCGCTGCCCATCGTGGTCGCCATGCCCGGGTCGCACCAGAAGAAGTCCGGCAGCTTCTGGGCGAGGGAGAGCGAGGAGATCTGCTGGTTGAAGCCGGAAGCCGGGACTTCGAGGCGCTGCATCGTGTAGCCGTCGGACTCGTATCCCGCGAACGCCTTGTCGAGCAGCCCGTTGGTCGTGCTGTTCTCCCAGGTCAGATACGTGATCTTGTGCGGGTTCGCCGCATATCCGCTGGCCAGTCCGGAGACGCATCCCGAAAGCGACGCGCACAGCCCGGCGGCGACCGCGATCGCCAGCGCCGCACGGAACCGGCGGCGCGAGCCTGAACTGCGCCGCAGTGCGGCGCCGTGACGGAGATCGTTGAACAGGCGGCTCATTTCAGCGAACCTCCCAGGCTCCCCAGACCCTCCATGAAGTACCGCTGGGCCAGGAAGAACAGGATCAACGGAGGAAGCATGTAGAGGATGTTCGTCGCCATGTAGTAGTTGTACGGAGTCAGTGCTGCGCTGGCGAACGAGCCGGAGAATTCCGCCATGCCCACCGAGAGCGGGAAGCGCGAGCTCGACGACAGGTAGACCAGCGGGGACAGGTAATCGTTCCACGTCCCTTGGAACGACAGGATCGCCATCGTGATCCAGAGCGGCTTCGTCATCGGGAAGAAGATCCGGGTGAAGATCTTCCAGTGTCCGGCGCCGTCGAGTGTGGCGGCCTCATCGATGGATCCCGGGATCGTCTGGAAGTACTGCCTCGCCAGGAAGATGAACATCGGGCTGCCGAGGAACGCCGGGATGATCAGCGGCCACCAGCTGTCGTAGAGCCGAAGGGCGATGTAGAGACGCACCAGCGGGATTATCCCGACGATCCCGGGAAGGAACATCGAGCAGACGAAGACGTAAAACCATGCTTTCCGGCCCGCGAAGCGGATTCGCGACAAGCCGTAGCCGACCAGCATCGAGCTGAACACGGCGCCGGCGACGCACAGAACGGTGATCGTCACGGTGTTCCCGAGCATCGGCCAGAAGTCGATCTGCGCGGGGCCGTTGATGAAGTTGGACCAGACGAACTGCTTGGGGAAGAGGTCGGGCGGGAGCTTGTTCACGTCGGAGGTGCTCTTCAGAGCGATGCTGATCATCCACAGGAGCGGGAAGAGCATCGTGCACGCAAGCAGCACGCAGAGGGCGTACCAGGCGCCGCGGGATACCGTCATCGGCACGCGAGCGCGGAGGGGTTTGTTCCGTCGCCGCAGGGGGGACGCGGATGTGACAGCGGTCATGAGAGATCACCTTCTTCTTTGCGGTCGGCCGGTCGTCGCCCTCGACGGCTGGTCGTTCGATGAGGGGAGGGGAGGATGGCTGAGGAACGGAGGTAAGGCACGATCATTGCTCCTCGTTCGCGTTGTAGACCCACTGGTTGGAGGTCTTGAACGTGATGGCCGTGATGATCATGATCAACACGAAGAGCACCCAGACCTCGGCCGTTGCGTAGCCCATCGTCGCGTTGGTGGTGCCTCCGAATCCGTCGGTGTAGATCTTGTACATCAGCAGGTTGGAGGAGTTGTTCGGGCCGCCCGTGGTGAGCAGTGCGATGTTCGTGAAGGCCTGGAATGCAGCGTTGATGCCGAGCACCAGTTGGAGCAGCAGGATCGGCGTGATCATCGGCAGGGTCATGGTCCAGAACGTGCGCCAGGCGCCGGCGCCGTCGAGCTTGGCGGCCTCGATGATGTCGTCGGGAACGTTCTGCAGGCCGGCCAGGAAGATGATCATCGTGCCGCCGACGCCCCAGAGTCCGATCAGGATGACCGTCATCAGCGAGGTGTCAGGTGACTGCAGCCATTGCAACGGCGGTATGCCGAACCAGCCGAGTACCTGGTTGACCAAGCCGAATTGAGGATCGAAGAGGTATTTCCACATGCTCAGCACCGCGACGGCGGGCAACACCACGGGCAAGTAGAAGATGGTTCGGAAGACCTTCACTCCTTTGAGCTTGCGGTTGAGCAGAACCGCGAGCGCGAGCCCGAGAACGAGAGCCAGCGGCACGCTGATCACGGCGTAGACGATGGTGTTCCAGAACGTCCCCCAGAACAGCGGGTCCTTCGTGAACATGGTGATGTAGTTCCCGAAGCCGATGAACCTCGGTGCTGTGACACCGTTCCAGTGCGTGAGCGAGTAATACGCGCTCATCACCAGCGGATACGCGACGAAGACGGCGCATCCGATGATGGAGGGCAGTATGAACAGATAGCCCATCTTGTTGTTCGTACGCCAGTCCCGGCGACGTTGCCGCTGTCGCGTATGGGGCATCCCGAGCGTGACTATGCGTTCTGTTTCGGTCGTTGCGGTCAAGGGAAGACCTCCTCGTTGAGATGCGCCGGTGTGAACGACGGATGCGTGTTGCGCCCTGCGATTTCGCTTCTGCCGTACGCGTGGACGGCGGCTCGTGGCGACGGGTGCAGGCCGTGGCAGCAGGGGAGGGCTCCTGAAATGGACAACACGACCTCCTCGCTGAGAGTGTGCGGGCGCCGCAATGCGTCCGGCCGACGTTCCAACTCGAACCCGTAGTCGCATCCGCTGGTACGATTGGGAACGTTTCCAATCGTGGATGAGCATACCGCGGATCCAGCCGACGGCAAGAGTCGATATGGCGAGTGCTCTCCACGGAAGGCTGTCAATGGAGATAGGCGATGACCTCACACAAGCTCGTATCGGCTCGTCCTTGGGATGACGAGGAGGCCCGGAACGGGCTGCTCGACCGCGCGGTCAGCGCCGAGGGCGCGATCGGATCGACACGCATCGCCGTTCTGCCTGAGCCGTTGATCAAGACCGTCGACGGGATCCGCGCCAGGCCGTTCGCCTGCTCGGCCGTGATTCGCAGCTCTCCGGTCGCGGACTGCGACCATCGCTGATCACCGGCGACGGCTCTGAGCTCGTTGTCGCTGTCGAAGACGGCCCCGCAGGAAGCATCCGGTTGCTTGTGCGCGCAGTCGGCGAGGCGACCGAGGTGAGCGTCGGCATCCAGGAGCTCGGGCCCGAACGGCTCGTGTTCGATCTGCTGCCTCAACGCGAATGGACCGTTCACCTGATTCACCACTCGCACTTCGACTTCGGGTACACGGACAGGCAGACGGAGGTCTTCGCGGCTCAGCGGTCGTACCTGGACAGCGCTCTCGACCTCATCGACGAGACCGCGGACTGGCCAGACAAGGCGCGTTTCCGATGGAACAGCGAAGCACTCTGGGCCATCACCGACTGGCGCAGACAGCGCCCGGCAGCGCAGATGGATCGTCTTGTGCGGGCGGTGAAGGCCGGATCGATCGGCCTGAGCGCACTGCCGTACAACCTGCACACCGATGTGTGCTCCACGGACGAGCTGCACGAGCTTCTCCGCGACGCCAGAGGGCTGCGCGACGAGTTCGGCATTCCCTTCACTTCCGCGATGCAGACCGATGTGCCCGGACAGGTCGCCGGTCTTCCGGATGCGTTGCAGGAAGTCGGTGCGAAGTATCTCTCGGTCGCCCACAACTGGGCCGGTCGCTCCCAGCCCCACACCATGGGCGCGCTCAACCTGCCGCGTCTATTCCGGTGGCGTTCCCTGGCCGGCAGCGAGGTGCTGGTCTGGATGACGGACAGCCCACACGGTCTGGCTTACATGGAGGGGCCGATGGTCGGCTTCGCCGAGGGTATCGATCAGGTCGAGAACTACTTCCCGGCATACCTCACCGCCCTGTCGACGAAGGGCTACCCGTTCCCTCCTGGTGTGTTCGGCGCGCACGGGGAATCATTCGAGGGCCGCGACCCGTACCCATGGGATGTGCTGCATCTCCGGATCCAGGGCTACATGGGCGACAACGCTCCCGCGCGGCTGGCACTGCCAGCCATCGTGCGGCAGTGGAACGAGACATGGGACTCGCCGCGTCTCCGAGTGTCGCGCAACGAAGACTTCTTCGCCGATGCCGAAGCCCGCGTCGGCGACGAACTGATCACGGTCGAGGGCGACTGGGGCGATTGGTGGGTCGAGGGAGTCGGGTCTGCAGCGGTGCCGATCTCCTTCATGCGCAAAGCTCAGGCGGAGGTGGTCGATGCGCGCACGATCTCCCAGTTGAGCGCCCTTTCGGGAGGTGAGGCCGTTCGCGCGGAGGCCGAACGGTCGTCCGAGACCTACGATGCGATCTCGATGTTCAACGAACACACCTGGGGCGCAGGCGACTCCTGGACTCACGGCGACGAAGGCTTCTCATCGGGCGAGCTGCAGTGGCAGTGGAAGGTCGCCCAGAGTCTCATCGCGCAGCAACGTTCGTCCGAGTTGTTGGAGACGGCGCTCGTCTATCTCGGCCAGGCTGTCGGTGCCGCTCCCGACGCCGCCGCGTCGTTCGTCGTGGCCAATCCGACAGGCTTCGCTCGCAGCGGAAGGGTGCGCTTCTTGCTCCCGGAGGCTGCCGTTCCGTTCGGTGTCGACGTCGTCCTCATCGATGCCCGGGATCACTCGTCCCTGCCTTTCGTGGAAGAAGAGCAGACCAACACCGCCCATAGAGAGTCCGGTCGCTGGGTCGTCGCATACGTCAGCGATGTTCCGGCCGCCGGATACCTCCGTCTCGATGTACGCACACGCAAGGCGCACGGCGATTCCCACTCCGAGTCGCCTGCAGAGTGGGCGATCCGTGACGACTCCGCCGACGGCGAGTACGAGCTGCCGTTGCTGCGTGATTCCGGTCGGAGCGAGGGTGCCGCCGTGACCGAACGGCCGCGAGCCGAACTACTGACGCTGGAGAACGAATACCTCCGAGTGCGGGTCGACGAGCATGCCTCGACGATCGCATCGATCCTGGAGAAGGCATCCGATCGCGAACTGGTGAACCAGGACGCCGTCGTCGGGTTCAACGGGTATGTCTACGACGAATATGCGAGCTCCGGAGCGGGCTTCAACCATCTCGCGAACAAGCTCGCGGTCAGTGCTCGGCTGGAGATGCTTGCAACTCGAACGCTTGCCCGGCCTTCGCGCATCGTCGACCGGACTGATGACGTCTTGGGACAGACTCTGGTCTACGAATATCAGGCCGCCGGTGTCGATTGGGTGCGTGTGACACTCCGATTGCCGAAATCTTCGCCGTGGCTCATCATCGAGAACCGGCTGGCGAAACCCTCCCGGTTAGTCAAGGAGAGCGCGTACTTCAGCTTCCCGTTCGCCGGTGACGACCCGCGCATGCGGTTCGAAGTGTCGGGAAGCGTGACCGGGGATGGTCTGCCGCACATTCCAGGGGCACCGCAGCACATGCGGGGCGTGCGCGACTGGGTGCTGGTGCAGGATGGCGACGAAGCCGTGGTCTGGGTGACGAGGGATGTCCCTCTCGTCGAGCCACACACGATCGCCGTACCGTACGCCCCATTTCCGTCGAGCACGAAGCCGCACGAGGCGGGAACCGTCTATTCGTGGGTGCACAACAACGTATGGGACACCAACTTTCCCATCGAGCAGGGTTTTGAAGCCACGTTCTCGTATGCGGTCGGGGTGCGGGCCACTGGCGATGAATCGACGGGCGAACTCGCCCTGCGGACGGCGGCAGAGCTGGTTCATCCGTTGCGGGCGACTCGAGCCACCGGCGATGCGTCCGACCGCGCGGCGGAACGCGGCGTGCTTTCCGTCTCCGACACACGTGTGCAACTCGTCGGCCTGTTACAAGCAGAGGACGGTGGCACGATCGTGCGGCTGCAGTCTTTTGCCGACGAACCGACGAAGGCGGAGATCCGATGGGATCGGGATCTTGTCAGGGCTGTGCGGACGACCTTCCTCGGCGACGAACTGGCAGATCTTGAGTTCGTGTCCGGAACCGTGCACGTACCTCTCGAACGTTTCGAGACTGCGGCGGTGAAGGTGGCTCTTGTCGACGCCGAGTGACCCTCAACGGGTCACCGACGGCTCCGACGGATTCTTCCGGTTCACCGGCCCCTCGAACAGACGCACGACTTGCTCGACGGAGTGGCCCTTCGTCTCGGGCAAGAAGAAGTAGACGAAGAAGATGCCGATCACGCAGAGCGCGGCGAACACGATCATCGTCCAGCCCAGGCCCATGCCGACCTGCATGATGGGGAAGACCAGCACAAGGCCGTAGTTGGCCAGCCAGTCCACGGCCGCTCCGATTCCCGAGGCACGTCCTCGGACGGCGGTGGGAAAGACCTCGCCCTGCAGCAGCCATCCCGTTCCTCCGATGCCGATCGCGAAGCAGGCGATGAACAGGGCGAACCCGACCATGACGACCACCAGCTGCGGCACGCCCGACAAGAACGACGCTCCGTACGAACCGACGAGAAGGAACACGGCCATGCCGATGTACGCCCCGATCGCCAGGCGGCGACGTCCGATGCTGTCGATGAACCGGAACGCGAAGTACGTGGCGATGACGTTCACGACCGCGAGGATGCCCGCGGCGATGACCCCGTAGATCTCCGACTGAACCGCAGAGGTTCCCGGGTGCACGAAGTAGGGCGTCAGCAGATGCGGCCCGTAGTAGAACGCGACATTGATGCCCGTGATCTGCTGGAGGATGAAGAACACGCACACGATGACGAGTGCGCGACGAACGGGTTTGGTCCACAATGACTGGCCCGCGACGCGCTCCTGTTCGGCCCGTACGGCAAGGGCCTCCTCGTGCACTTGCTCGGCCGTGGCCTCCATCCCGAGGAGCTCGAAGGCCTTGATCGCCTTCTCCTCCTTGCCGTGCTCCAGGAGCCAGCGCGGCGACTCGGGCATCCGGGCTCGCATGATCAGGGAGATGATCGCGGGGATGAACCCGATGCCGAGCATGATGCGCCAATCGACCGTGGATGCCGCCCCCGGTGCGATGCCGAGCACGATCACGGCGATCACGTAGGCGGCGAGGATGCCGATGGTGATCATCCACTGCTGGATGATGGCGAGGGATCCGCGTCGGCGTTTCGGCGCGAACTCGGAGATGTAGGCCGTAGCGATCGCCGAGTCGGCTCCGATCGCGATGCCGATGATCAGCCGACCGATGGTCAGAGTCACCGGCTCGAACGCGAACGCCGAGATGAGCGAGCCGATCGCGAAGAGCGCCGAGTCTGCCAGCAGCAAGGATTTGCGGCCGAACCTGTCGGTGAGCGGACCGGCCGCCAGTGCCCCCACGAACGAGCCCAGCGATGCGCCGGCGACGATGATGCCGATCGCTACCGGGCCGAGCTTGAACGGGAGGAAGACCAAGGCCGAGCCGATGTTCGATGAGTCGAATCCGAACAGGAACCCGCCGATGGTCGCCAGAACGGCCAGATAGATGTAGAACCGGCCGATGTCGCGTGTGTCGAGCGCCTCGAGGAGCCCGGCCTTCGTGTTCTCCATAACGCGGACGTTACGCCCGTGCTGGGCCGTGTGACAGGGGGATGCGAACGACGCGAAACCGCGGTAGAGGTGGCCGCGGTCTACAGGCGGGTCGGCGCGTCCGGCTTACGCGGACAGCGACACCCGGTCCGCGCGTGCTTGATCGATCCGCGCCTTGCGGACCAACTCGGCGGCAGCGTGATCCCAGAGGAGGGACTGGCCGCATTCCTCTGCCCGATCCAGGCGCTCACCTGCCAAAGCCACGAACACCTGACCGGCCCTCTCGATGAACCCGAGAACATGGCGTTCGAGATCGATCTCGACGAGGTCGTTCGCCCGCGGCACGACCACCAGTTTCACGGTCTCGATGCGGTCGGCATCGATATCCAGCCGCACGCGCACCTCGCGCGACTGAGGCACTTTGAGGATGCTTTCCGCCATGATCGCCCTCCTAAGCTGCTGGCCCGATGACATCCGCAAGCACGGTCTTCGTCTCTGTGCCGCTACAGCGCCTCCACATTCCATCGCCGAAGCAAATGCTCGGTGATGTCGCACCGACCAGGGGCGGTCCGGTCGGCGAATTCATGTGACTGAGGCGACCGCATCCGCCCCGAAGAACCCGCACTTCCGTGGTACGCGCCGCGACCGATCATGTCAACGGGGTTGCGACGAACCGAAGACCGAATTCAGGGCGTGCGCAGCCGAACACCGAGCGCGACGCAGGCTAGACGACTGCCCAGAGCAGCAGAACGAGGATGAAGCCCATCACCGAGATGACGGTCTCCATGATCGACCACGACTTGATGGTCTGCCCGATGGTGAGGCCGAAGTACTCGCGAACGAGCCAGAAGCCCGCGTCGTTGACGTGAGAGAAGAACAACGATCCCGCACCGATCGAGAGCACCAGCAGCGCGAGCTGCACCGGAGAGAGGTGGACGGCGAGGGGCGCCACGATTCCGGCTGCCGTCACGGTGGCAACCGTGGCCGAGCCTGTCGCAAGCCGGATCAGCACGGCGACGATCCATCCGAGCACCACGACGGAGAGGCTGGTGGCCACGGCGATCTTCGCGATCGAGCTCCCTGCACCGCCGTCGACGAGCACCTGCTTGAAGCCGCCGCCGGCACCCACGATCAGCATGACTCCGACGATCGGCAGCAGGCTCGCCCCGATCTTCTTCGTCAGCGTGTTCAGCGAGAATCCGACGGTCGTGCCGAAGGTGACCATGGCCAGCAGCACGGCGATCAGCAGTGCGGTCACCGGGTCGCCGACGAAGTCGAGCACGTTTCGAGCCACGGAGCCCGATGGCAGCCACAGGTCTGAAGCGGCCTTGGCGAGCATCAGCACCACGGGGGAGAGGATCGTGACCAGCGTCCAGGTGAACGACGGTGTGCGCGTGGCGTCGGGATCCTGAGCACGGTGACCGCCCGCCTCGGCATCGGCCCCCTTGCCGCCAACGGTGACGGCCAGAGCCGCACCGGATGCCTCCACAGGTACCCAGCGCGCTGCGAGCCGGCCGAACAGCGGGCCGGCGACCACCACGGTCGGGATCGCGATCAGCAGGCCGAAGGCGAGGGTGATGCCCACGTTGGCGTGCAGCAGACCGATCGCCGCGAGCGGCCCGGGGTGCGGCGGGATGAACCCGTGCAGCACCGAGAGGCCGGCGAGAGCCGGAATGCCGAGCAGCATGGCCTTGCTCTTCGCGCGGCGCACGGCGAGCATGACGACGGGGATGAGGAGCACCAGGCCGATCTCGAAGAACATCGGGATGCCGATGATGCCCGCGATCAGTGCCATCTTCCACGGCAGCGTGGCCGGACGGCCCCGCAGGAGTGTGTCGACGACTCGGTCGGCACCACCCGAATCGGCGAGGAGCTTGCCGAGCATCGCGCCGAGCGCGATGAGCACGCCGACATAGCCGAGAACGCCACCCACGCCGGCCTCGTACGACGCGGTGATCTTCTCCAGCGAGATGCCGGAACCGAGCCCGACGATGAGCGAGGCGATGGTGAGTGCGAGGAACGCGTGCATCTTCACCACCACGATCAGGACGACCACGATGGCGATGCCGATCGCGGCCATGACGATCACGAGCGTGTCGTGGGATGTCCACGGCTGATGCGCGGCATCCGTCGCGGCGGCCGCGGCCGTCACTGCTGTCGAACGAAGTGTCTCCACAAGGCTCACCCCTGATCTCCTTCCCCGCGCCTCGGCGCACGCGAGCACGTCCTATCTTGCTGGCGAAGCCACCCGATCGGGGGACGGATCGCCGCTCATCTTCGCCGTCGGCGGCACCGACCGGACCGGCAGAGCCTGAGCCCTTCCTTTGCGTTCTCGAGGTGTTCGTCCGAGTGCCGTGACCTGCACGGGCGCGGAACCGGCGTAGCGTGACGCAGGTGCACGCGAGAGGAAAGACCGTGACCGCGTCAGCGGCGGCCCACGGCCACGGCCCGAAGACGTCGGCCACCGGTCACGGTGCGATGGCGGCGGCGGCGCTCGCCGCGCTAGGTGTCGTCTTCGGCGACATCGGCACGAGCCCGTTGTACGCGTTGAAGACGGTGTTCCTGCTCGACAACGGAGCGGTGCGACCGGTGCAGGACGACGTTTACGGCGTGGTCTCGCTCATGTTCTGGAGCATCACGATCATCGTGTCGATCAAGTACCTCGCCATCCTGATGCGCGCGGACAACGACGGCGAGGGCGGTGTCATGGCGCTGGCGGCGCTCGCGCAGCGTCTTTACGCGAGCAAAGCCGCGCGCGCCGGAGCTCTCCTCGTGATCGGAATCGTCGGCGTCGCACTCTTCTACGGCGACTCGATCATCACGCCCGCCATCAGCGTGCTCTCCGCTGTCGAAGGTCTGCACGTCACCGTTCCAGCGATCACCCACCTTGTCATCCCGATCGCCGCGGTCATCCTGATCGCGCTCTTCGTCGTCCAGCGCTTCGGAACCGGCAGCGTCGGCGTGCTCTTCGGCCCGGTGATGGTGCTCTGGTTCGTGGCGCTTGCCGCGGCCGGCCTGACCATGGTCGTGCAGTATCCGGCCGTTCTGCTCGGACTCTCGCCCACCTACGCCGTCGTCTTCATGGTCGCGCATCCCGCGGTGTCGTTCATCGCACTCGGGGCCGTCGTGCTGACCATCACCGGCGCAGAGGCGCTGTACGCCGACATGGGGCACTTCGGACGCTCGCCCATTCGTCGCGCCTGGTTCTTCCTCGTCTTCCCCGCGCTGACCATCAACTACCTCGGCCAGGCAGCGCTCATCCTGCACAATCCCGCGGCCCGGATCAATCCGTTCTTCCTGCTGATACCGGAATGGGGGCGCCTCCCGATGGTCATCCTGGCCACCGCGGCGACCGTCATCGCGAGCCAAGCGGTCATCTCCGGCGCGTTCTCGCTCTCCCGGCAGGCTGTGCACCTGGGCGTGCTGCCGCCGCTCACGGTGAGACAGACATCCCAGCGCGAAGGCGGGCAGATCTACCTCCCCGCCGTCAACTTCTTGCTCTTCATCGGCGTCATCGCCGTGACCCTCGCATTCGGTTCCTCCGACCGGCTCTCTACCGCGTACGGCATCTCCGTGACCGGAGCCCTGGTCGTGGACACCCTGCTGCTCCTGCTGGTCGCCCGACCCCTGTGGCACTGGGCGCCGTGGAAGATCGTGATCTGCGCCGTCGCGTTCGGCGGCCTCGAGCTCACCTTCCTGGCCGGCAACCTTTCGAAGATCCTCAACGGGGGCTGGGTGCCGCTGCTGATCGCGGCGGTCGTCATCCTCGTCATGACCACGTGGCGACGAGGACGCCAGCTCGTGCAGATCGACCGCAAGCGCAAGGAGGGATCGCTGGCCCGGTTCATCGAGGACGTGCGCGAGCAGAACCTGCCGCGGGTCCCCGGTATCGCGATCTTCCCGCACCCGAACAAGGACACGACTCCGCTGGCGCTGCGAGCGAATGTGAAGCACAACCACGTGCTGCACGAGCACGTCATCATCGTCTCCGTGACCACGGCGCAGGTGCCGCACGTACCGATATCCGAGGCGTACAGCTACGACGATCTGGGGTACACGGATGATGGCATCGAGCATCTGAGCATCCGGTTCGGGTTCTCCGACAAACCCGACATACCCAAAGCGTTGCGGGCCGCGTGCCGCGCCGGCGTGCTTCCGCTCAATGCCGGCGACTTCACGCACGCGTCGTACTTCATCTCCCGGGGTGCCATCCGCACCACCCGGACCAACAGCATGGTGCCGTGGCGACGCTCACTGTTCGTGGGGCTTGCGCACAATGCCGCGAACCCGGCAGCCCGGTTCGGCCTGCCCGCGCTGCGCACAGTCACCATGGGCAGCGACGTCGAGATCTAACGCACCTCAGCTCTCGATGAGGCGTTCGCGCGTGACATCCCACGGCTGCGTCCAGCCGAGAGCGTCGAAGAGGCGATCGAGCAGGATCGCCGTGAAACCCCAGACGACGACGCCGTCCACATCGAATGCCGGGCCACTGTAACGGGACCCTCGGCGTTCGATCACCGCGGTGAAGCGCGACGCAGGATCCAGAAGTTGCGCCACTCGAACCTGCCACACGAGCGTCGTTTCGGCAGGATCGATCGCGCTCAGCACGATCGGGTGCTCCCACCACCCGATCACGGGTGTCACCAGGTGATCGCTCACGGCCAACGGAACCGGCGGAAGCGTCGCGAGCACATCGACACCGCTCGGATCGAGCCCGGTCTCCTCCGCAGCCTCCCGCAGAGCAGTCTGCGCAGCATCCGCGTCACCCGGTTCTGCGCGACCGCCGGGAAACGACACCTGCCCGGCGTGTTGCCTCAGCGTTGCCGCGCGCACCTGCAGCAGAACGCAGAGCCCGGCGGAACCGGATGCCTGTGCCCTCGCCTCGCTGAACAGCACGAGCACAGCCGCGGGCCGCTCCCCGTGGTCGCCGGCGCGAAGTTCACGGAAGACCGCCGGGTCGATTCGCTCGACGAGGCGGGCGAGCTGGCCGCGCGAGTCGGTGACGAGCGGGTGCGGTTCTGTCATGTTCCGGCTACGACGCGATCCTGCGGTCGTTTTCGGCAGACGGAGCGGCGTTCTCCTGGCTGATCGACGTCCACACGTCGTCGAGCGAGAGGCCGAGTGCGGTGGTGATCGCCGCAATCGTGGTGAATGACGGCGTGGCGATTCGACCGGTCTCGATCTTGCGCAGCGTCTCGGGCGATATGCCTGCCGAGAGCGCGACATCCACCATGGAGCGTTCGTTCCGGGCGCGACGAAGGAGTGCGCCGAGACGTTCGCCCCGATGGACCTCGAGCGGGGACAGCGGCAATCTGACCATGAACCGATGATAATACCGGTATAGTATTACCGGTCTTGCTGGACTGTCGTTTGTGAGGAACCCATGATCGAACTGCTCGGACCCGACGAACTGCGTCGCGCCCACGAGAGCGGCGCCTTCGTCTCCGACGTTCTACGCAGGATGCGCGACCGCACGAAAGTGGGCACGAATCTGCTTGAGATCGACGCCTGGGTCGCACAGCTCATCGCCGACGCGGGCGCAGTGTCGTGTTACGTCGACTACGCGCCGTCGTTCGGACGGGGCCCGTTCCGTCACGTCATCTGCACGTCGGTGAACGATGCGGTGCTGCACGGGCTGCCGCACGACTACGCCTTGCGCGACGGAGATCTGCTCTCGCTCGACTTCGCGGCATCCCTCGACGGCATCGTGACCGACTCCGCGATCAGTTTCGTGGTGGGCGACACGGTCGACGAGGCCGACGCGCGCATGATCGACGTCACCGAGCGCGCACTCGCCTCCGGCATCCAGGCCGCCGTGCCCGGATCGCGCATCGGCGACATCTCCCGCGCGATCGGCGCGGTGCTCTCCGAGGCCGGCTATCCGATCAACACCGAGTTCGGCGGGCATGGTGTCGGTTCGACGATGCACCAGGACCCGCACATCCCGAACACCGGACGACCGGGTCGCGGTTACAAGCTGCGTCCCGGACTGCTGCTGGCGCTGGAGCCCTGGGTCATGGCCGACACGGCGGTGCTGGTGACCGATCCGGACGGGTGGACGCTGCGCAGCGCCACAGGTGCACGCACCGCGCACAGCGAGCACACCATCGCCATTACAGACGACGGGCCGGTCGTGCTGACCCGCGCCTCGGTCACGAGTTCACGCGGATGACCTCTTCCTGGTACGGCGAGATCACCTCGTGGGTGATGCGGCAGTCCAGGAGCAGGAACGGGCGGTCGGATGCCGGCGTCGCCGCCCAGGTGCGCAGGCGCTCGAGGTCGCCGAGCGTCCGCACGACCACGCCTTCAGCGCCCACAGCGGTCGCGAGGCCGGCGAAGTCCACTTGCGGGATCAGCATCGGCTCGCGCGCGAGACCCTTCAGACCGTAGAGATTCACCTCGGCACCGTACGCGGCATCGTTCCAGACGACGGCCACGCCGCGCCCGCCCGCGACGCGGACGGCGGTCTCGAGGTCCGCCAGAGCCATCAGCCCGCCTCCGTCGCCCGTGGTGAGCACGATCGTCGAGCCCGGCTTGGCGAGCGCGGCGCCGGCGACCGACGGCATCCCTAACCCGATCGACTGGAAGGCCGTGCCGACCATGATCATCCGATCGGGAGATGCCACCGGCCAGTACATGTTCGCCCAGCCGATGAAGTGCCCGCCGTCGGAGACGACGACGCGATCGTCCGGGAGCAGCTCGCCGATGCGCGCGGCGAGCGTGCGGGGATCGAGCCGGCCGTCTGAGACGGTTCCGTCGCCATCGGGGCGCTTCGTGAGCGCGTCGATGTCGATGCGCTCACGCCAGCCGCTCGGTGATGCGCCGAGCTCACGCAGCGCGGTGACCAGTTCCGAGGCGACGATGCGCGCATCCCCGCGGATGAACCCGCCCACGTTCGGATGAGTGGCAGCGGCACCGGTATCCACCTGCACCACATGCGTCTCGGGAGAGAACAGGCGGCCGAAGCGCATCGTGAACTGGTTGAGTGATGCGCCGAACACCACCGCGACGTCGGCGTCGCGTATCAGGTCCATCGCGCCGTCTGCGCCGAATCCGCCGGTGACGCCGAGGTCATAGCGGGCATCCGGGAAGATGCCCCGGCCGAGCGCGGTGGATGCGGTGACCGCCCCCGTCGCGGCCGCGAGCTCGCCCAACGCGTTGCCGGCGTCGGCGAGCCAGGCGCCCCGGCCGGCGAGGAGGAACGGACGCTCAGCGTCCGCAAGCGCTCGCGCGAGGCGTCCGAGTTGTGCTCGACTGAATTCGTCGCGTGGAGCGAGCGGGGCGGGCAGCTGCGGCCGCGGTGCCTCTGGAACGGGGCCGGCATCCAACTGGGCGACGTCGTACGGAATGGCCAGCACAGTGGGAACGCTGTAGGCGAGTGCGTGCTCGACGGCGATCGCGGTGGTGGCGGCGGCATCCGCTCGTCCCACCGTGTAGGTGCGTGCACCGACGGCGGACGCGAGCGCGATCTGATCGACATCCCAGGGTCGAGGGCCCGAGGTGGGCTCGTCGCCCACCACGAGGATGAGCGGGATGTGCGCCTGCACCGCCTCGGCCAGCGCCGTGAGCGTGTTCGTGAACCCGGCGCCGTAGGTGGTGGTACCGGCGGCGATGCGGCCGGAGGCACGGAAGTGCGCATCCGCGGCGACGACCGCTCCGGCCTCGTGGCGCACCGGCGTATAACGCACGTCGGTCTGACGTGCGAGCGCGTCGAGGAAGTAGGCGTTTCCGTTGCCCATCACGCCGAAGACGTTGTCGAGATGCTCGGCGAGGGTGACGGCGACATGAGCGGAGACGGAGGGCATGGCGGAGCCTTTCGAGACGTAACGGATGCGATTTCCGTATGTGTCTCGCCGGCGCGCGGCTCAAGTGCCCCTTTTTCGAGCACCGGCTCGTTCGACCGCCTGAACCGAGGCGGGAGCGAACCGGACGAGAACGAGGATAGCGGAGAGCCGACCGCCGGGGTTCGGAATGGCATCGTGGTCGCAGCGGGCCGGATCTGACAAGGTGGGAGCAGACCGCGAGCATCGGGAGGGCGCATGTCTGACGGCGAGACCGATCGCAACGGACGGCTGGTGCTGATCCGGCACGGCGAGACGCCGTGGAGCCGCGTCGGCCGGCACACCGGCGTCACGGATCTCACGCTCACCGAGCGCGGTGAGCAGCAGGCGCGCGACCAGGGATCGATGCTCCGCGGGCACCACTTCGCTCTTGTGCTCTGCAGCCCGCGGGCGCGCTCGCGCCGCACGTCAGCGCTCGCCGGCTACGCGCATCCCACGCTCGACGACGACCTCGTCGAGTGGGACTACGGCGGCTACGAGGGCATCACAACGCCGCAGATCGTTGCCTCCCGAGGCGGTGAGCCGTGGGATCTCTGGCACGACGGCGTCATTCCGGGCGAGACGCCGGGGGAGACGGCCGAGCAGGTGCAGGCGCGCGCGCAGAGCGTGATCGACAAGTGCACACCGAGCCTGCTGAACGGCGACGACGTGCTGCTGGTCTCGCACGGGCACTTTCTGCGGATGCTCGCGGTCACGTGGGCGGGTCTTCCGGTGACGGCGGGCGCCGTCATCCGGCTCGACACCGGCAGCGTCTGCGAACTCGGGTACGAGCACGAGCAACAAGCGATCCTGCGCTGGAACTGCCCGCCCGATCCGCGCACCGACTTCAGCTGACGCGGATTCTCGGCGGTCCGAATCGTCGGCTGGCTTAGGGAACGCCGCTGCTGATCGTTCCCCCGGTCAGACCGTTCTCGTGCGCGAAGATCACGGCATGCACGCGATCGCGAAGCCCTAGTTTGCGAAGCACTTGTCCGACATGCGCTTTGACGGTGGATTCGGACAGATACAGGTCGACGCCGATCTCCGCATTGCTCAGCCCTTCGACCATTCCGTCGAAGACGTCGATCTCCCGTTGAGACAACGTTCTCAGCTTTTCCGCTCGGGCCATCGACGCCGGAGGACGAGACGCCCATTGTTCGACGAGGCGCCAGGTAAGGGTTGCATCCACGAGTGAGTCGCCTCTGTCGACCGCGCGGATGCCTTCGACCAGCTGCCGTTTCGGGGCATCCTTGAGCAGGAACCCGCTGGCGCCCGACTTCAGCGCCTGGTAGAGATACTCGTCGGTGCCGAATGTCGTGAGGATCAGAATGCGCGGCGAGCCGGGATCGCGGGTCATCCGCCGGGTCGCTTGGAGGCCATCCACGCCGGGCATCCTGATGTCCATGACCACGACGTCCGGATGGGTGAGCGCGGCCGCCTTCATCGCCTCCTGACCATCGCCGGCTTCGGCGACGACTTCGATGTCGTCCTGAGCTTCGAGGATCATCCGGATGCCATCCCTCACCAGAGCCTGGTCGTCGGCGAGGACCACCCGGATCATCGTGACCCACCCGAACAGCAGACGAGGGTCGCATCGAGAACGTATTCAGGCGCGTTTTCGTCGATCTCCAGAACGCCCGCCCGCAATTCGCCTCCGTACATGCTCACGCGCTCCTGAGCTCCCGCGAGCCCGCGCCCCGTGCCTTTCGCGGTGACGGGCTTACTCGGCAGGCCATTCCTCACCTGCACGCGGATGCGATCACCGGTTCTGTCAAGCACGATTGACGGTCCGCGACCATCGCCGTATCGGATCGCGTTCGTCAACGCCTCCTGGACGATGCGGTAGAGGGCAAGCGCTACGCCGTCTTCGAGCGCCCACTGCTCACCTGTGACAGACAGGCGCACGGGCACTCCGGTCGAGCGTGCGTCTGCGACAAGTTCCCTTATCCCGTCCAGCCCGCGTTGCCGCGCAGGCGCCGGATCCACGTCATCGGTTCGCAGCACATCGAGCATCCTGCGCATCTCGTCGACGCCGCTGCGTCCGGCCTGCTGGATGCGCTCCAGCGCGGCCTTGGCGCGCGCAGGATCTCGTTCGATGATCGCCTCTGCTCCCTCTGCTTGGAGCACCATCAGACTGAGGCCGTGCGCCACGACGTCGTGGAGCTCTCGGGCGATGCGAGCCCTCTCCTGCGCTGCGGCGAGACGCTGCGTCTGGTCTCTCTCACGATCGATCGCGATCTGCCTCGCCCGCATGCTGGTGCCGATCACAACGGCTCCTCCGAGATAGACGAGTGGATAGACCGCGTCGAAGATGCCCTGCCCACCGCCTGTGATTCCAGAGACGACGACAGCGGCTGCGACCAGCAGAAGACCGATGACGGCACGTGGCAGCGTTGCGTGCCGGCCGAGTGAATAGCAGACGACCATGACCGCTAGGAACGAGGCGAAGGCCGGAGTGGCGGCACCGAGCAGCAGTTGGCCGGCGATCGCCGCCACGACAACGAACGTGACGATCAACGGCCATCGCCGACGTACCGCAAGCGGCAGGACGGACGCCACACCCGCAGTCACGAGGAACGGACCCCCGGATGTGCCGCTCAGCAGCCACTGCCCGACGCAGAGCGCGGCCAGTGACGCTGCCACGGCACCGTCGAACAGGTCGGCTCGGGAGAGACGGATCTCTCCCTTCTGCGGCAGGATCACGTGCTCAGCATAAGAGCGCCGTGGGCGTACCCGGTCGGTACTCAGGTACCGATCTGCGGCCCCAGAGTACGGGTCGTCACGACCGACGACCGAGGCGGGAACCCTTCGCGCAGCCCTACCGTCGGACTGTCAATCGCTGAAGCGGTCGCGGATCCGCCGCGATCCTCATCCGGAGGAGGAAACTCATGACCGTATCGCTCGATGTCCCTACGCCGACGAGGCCGGCGGCCCGTACCGTCGTCTCCGTCGGAACCGCCGTCTTCTCGTTGGTCGCATTCGGCCTCTTCGTCGCCGTGCAGATGACCGGAGCCGCTGACGGTTCACCGCTCGCGACGGCATCCGCCGTGTTCGTGCTGCTCACTCTGCTGGCCCTCTGCGCGGTCGCAGCGCTGATGGTGCAGGAGCATCCAATGGCGGGTACAACGGCGGCGGTGACCGCTGCGATCGGGGCGGGCGGAGCGTGGGCCGGGGTGTTCGTGCTCCCATCGATTGTCGCCTCCGGCCAGATGCAGACGTTGTCCGCCTACCTCGGGCCCGTCCAGTTCGGCTACATGCTCTCGTTCGCGCTGCTCGCTGCGGGATGGCTGATGGTCGCCATCGTCCGTTTTCGCGCCAAGGAGACGCCTACGTGGGCCGGCATCATCCTGCTGATCGGTGCTCTTCTGGTGCTGGTTCCGACTGCGGACCCGTTGCGCATCCTGGTTCTTGCTGGAGCGGTTGCGCTGTCGGAGTCTCGGCGTCGCGCTCGGTGACGCGCCACCCGGCTCTCGACCAGCTCAACCTACAGTCTTCAGCTGACGGCCCGGTCCTCAGGAGGCCTTCGCCTTCGCGTGGGCCTTCGCCGCCGCCATCGCCTCGTGGAACGGCCGGCGCGGATTGCGCACCGCCGATGTCGAGGTGAGGTCGCGGCTGGCGAGGATGTTGGCGAGCCATCCGACGACCAGACGTATCCGGCGGCTCATGCTCGGCATCGCGAGCGCGTGGTACACCTTGTCGACCGCCCACGCCGGGAATCCGCTGAGCTGAACGCCTTTGACGACCGCCGCTCCCTGGTGCCTGCCGTAGCTGGCCAGCGTGCCGAGCGACTCGTGGCGGTAGGGCATCGGCGGCTCGTCCAGCAGTGCGCCGAGCAGATTCTGCGCGAGCAGGTTCGCCTGCCGTAGGGCGTTCTGCGCGTTCGGAGGGTAGTACGACGGCTTCGAGCCCGAGCTCGGCTTCGGAACCTGCGCGTTGTCGCCGACGGCCCAGGCGCCCTGCACCACGGATCCGTCGTCGCGCACCACCTGCAGGCACTCGTTCGCCTGGGCGTGCCCTTTCGGACCGGTCGGCACACCGAACCGTCCGATCATGGGGCTCGGTGTGACACCCGCCGACCACACGATCGTGTCGGAGGGATGCGTGCTGCCGTCGCTGAGCTGCACGATGCCGTTCTCGCAGTTCTTCATCTCCGTCTTGAGGAGCACCCGGATGCCGCGCTGGCGCAACGTCTTCAGGGTCCACTGCGAAAGCGGCTTGCCGACCTCCGCGGCGATCCGATCCGCGGCCTCGACGAGCAACCAGGTCATGTCGCGCATGGCCAGCGAAGGATAGGTGGCGACCTCGTGCCTGGCGAGCTCATACAGCTCCGCGATCGCCTCGACGCCGGTGTAGCCGCCGCCGATGAACACGAAGGTGAGCGCCCTGTCGCGTTCCGCGTCGTCTCTCGTAGTCGCGGCGAATCGGATGCGATCCAGCACGTGATTGCGCAGGTACACCGCCTCTTCCAGGGTGCCGAAACCGACGCCTTGCTCTTCGAGGCCCGGGATGGGCAGTGCCTTGGTGATCGAGCCGAGCGCGAACACCACGTGGTCGTACGAGAGCGGGCGTTCGACGCCGTCTTCCGCGCGTACCATCGCAGTGCAGGCATCCAGGTCGACCGCCATCGCCTCGCCCGCGATCACGGTGGCGTGCTTCAGCGCGCCCTGCAGCGTCACCGTGGCGTCGCGCGGCTGCGTTTCGCCGCCCGCGACCTCGGGGAGCAGCGGCTTGTAGGTGAGATACGGCTGCGGCTCCACCACGGTGACGCGCACCCGGCCCGCCTTCACCGCGTGACGCAGCCCTCTGGCGACGTGGAATCCGGCGTAGCCTCCGCCGAGGACGAGGATGTGTGCCTGGTCTGTCATCGGTTCCGACCTCCGTTCGACGGAATGGACATGGGGCGGTCACTGGTGGGCGATTCGTCGGCAAGAAGATGGAAGCCACTGCGCACGAGCGCGAAGTGGCTGAAGGCCTGCGGTGTGTTGCCGAGCTGGCGGTTGTTCTTCGTGTCCCATTCCTCGCTGAGCAGGCCGACGTCGTTGCGCAGCGTCAGCAGGCGTTCGAAGAGCTCGGTCGCCTCGTCCCTGCGGCCGGCACCGATCAGGGCGTCGACGAGCCAGTACGAGCACGCCAGGAACACGCCCTCGCCGCCGGGAAGGCCGTCGTCGGATGCCTGTGGCCGGTATCTCAGCACGAAGCCGTCTTCGGTCAGCTCGCGCTGGATGGCCTCGATGGTGCCGATCACGCGGGGGTCGTCGCCAGGCAGGAACCCGACGCGCGGGATCTGCAGCAGCGAGGCATCCAGTTCGGTGCTGCCGTACGACTGCACGAAGGTGTTCTTGTCGGCGTCGTACCCGTTCGTGAGGATGTCTTTGCGCACCTCGGCACGGAACCGCTTCCACTTGTCGACGGGGCCCTTGAGGTTGAACCTCTCCGCGGCGCGCACCATGCGGTCGGCCCCTACCCACACCATGAGCTTCGACTGCGTGAAGTGCCTGCGCGGGCCGCGCATCTCCCACAGGCCGTTGTCGGGCTCGCGCCAGATCTTCTGCACGTGCTCGATGAGGGCGCACTGCAGGTTCCAGGACGCGTCGTCGCCGGTGCGCAGGGTGGCGCGGGTCAGTGCGAGGCCGTCGAGAACTTCGCCCCAGACATCCAGCTGCAGCTGATCGGCGGCCGCATTCCCCACCCGCACCGGCCTGGAGTGGGCGTAGCCGCTGAGCCAGTCGAGTGACGCCTCGGGCAGTCTGCGCCGCCCGTTCAGCCCGTACATGATCTGAAGCTTTGAGGGGTCTCCGGCGACGGCCCGCAGCAGCCAGTCGCGCCACGCCTTGGCCTCGCTGGTGTAGCCGGCCGTGAGCAACGATTGCAACGCGAGTGTCGCGTCGCGCAACCAGCAGTAGCGGTAGTCCCAATTGCGCGGACCACCGAGCTGCTCAGGCAGCGAGGTCGTGGCGGCGGCCACGATGCCCCCCGTGGGCACGTAGGTGAGCGCCTTGAGCGTGATGAGCGAACGCTGCAGCGCTTCGGCGTACGGGCCGTGCACCTTACTGGCGCGCGACCACGTGTCCCAATAGCCGTCCGTCGACTCCAGAGCGTTGAGCGCATCCACCGGTAGAGGGGGCCGCAGGTGGCTCGGGTTCCAGGTCATGACGAAGGGGATGCGCTCGCCCTCGTCGATCGTGAACTCGCTCACGGTTCGCATGTCCTGCCCCTTCAGCGGAGCGGGCGTGCTGACGGTCACGGCGTCGGGGCCGGCCACGGCGCGGATGCCCCTCTCGTTGCGCGTCACCCACGGCACGACGTGCCCGTAGTCGAAGCGGAGCGCCAGTTCCGATCGCATGCGAACCGAGCCGCTGAGCCCCTCGACGACTCGGACGAGATCGGCGACGTCGTCGCGGACCGGCATGAAGTCCGTCACGCGTACCCGGCCGTCCTCGGTGTCCCACTCCGTCTCGAGGATGAGAGTGTCCGGCCGGTACCTGCGCCGCGTCGAGCGACCGGCGCCGTCGGGAGCGATGCGCCAGAAGCCGTTGTCTGAGGTGCCGACCAGCTTTCCGAAGCAGGACGGCGAGTCGAAGCGGGGGAGGCACAGCCAGTCGATCGATCCGTCGATGCACACCAGGGCTGCGGTGTGCAGGTCGCCGATGATCGCGTAGTCCTCTATCCGGGCCGACTCCTCGCCCGTCGCGGTGTTGTTCTTCGGAAGGTCGTTCGGTGCAGCGGCCATCGTCACAGACCGACGCTCGACTGCATGATGCCGCCGTCGACGAACACCGTCGTCGCGGTGAGGTATCGGCCGGCATCCGAGGCGACGAAGAGCACGGCATCCCCGATTTCGGAGGGATCGGCCACCTTGCCCAGCGGGATGGCGTCTTCCAGCTTCTTGCGCTCGTCCGGATCGTTCAAGGTCTCAGTGTTGATCGGCGTCGCCACCGCGCCGGGAGCCACGTTCACGACACGGATGCCCTGGGGACCGAGCTCGACGCCGGCGGTGCGGGTGAGCATCCGCATGCCGCCCTTGGCGACGCAGTAGGCGATGTTGCCCGGCATCGGCCAGTCCTCGTGCACGGACGAGATATTCACGACCACGCCACCGCCGCCCTGGGCGATGAACTGCTTCGCCGCGAGCTGGGTGCCGAAGAACGCGCTCTTCATGTCAACGGCCATGACTGTGTCGAACGCGTCTTCGTCCGACTCGATCAGGCTGTGGCGCTTCTCGATCCCAGCGTTGTTGACCATGATGTCGAGCCGCCCGAACTCCCGCACGGCGGCGTCGATGAGCGATTGGATGTCGGACGGCTTCGAGACATCCGCCTCCACGCCGATCGCCTTGCCGCCGGCCGACGTGATGTCTTTGACCAGGTCGGCGGTGTCATCCGGTCGGGCAACGTAGTCGATCACGACACTGGCGCCCTCCTGGGCGAGCCGCTTGACGATGGCCTCGCCGATTCCGCTGTTGCCGCCCGTGACGATGGCGGCCTTGTCTTTCAGTTGCATCTGCTCGCTTCCGTCCAATCCCTCTCTTCGGCGTTCGCGAGGAACGCGGTGTTCGCGATGGAACCCTTCGACTCGACCACTTCGCGGCCGTCGCCGCAATCCTGTGCAGACCTCGCGGATGAGTGATATGAGGAGCGAAGTCGTCGCCTGCGGGGCCACGACGACGATGTCGAGGCTCCCTGAGGCTTCAGACAGACGGCTCCTCAAGCCGTGTTCATGCACGTCGCGGGTGTGATGATCACGATGACGGGAGGATTCGTCAGCATGAACGCCCCACCGGGTTCGCGCGATCGCGTCCTGGTCATCGTGACGATCGCACTGGTGGTCGTTTACGTGCTGATCGACGTGGCGCTCGGCATCCTGCGGCCCGACTACAGCATCGTGAGCGACTTCGAGAGCGATTACGGGCGGGGTCGGTTCGCGTGGCTCATGGACGTGAACTTCGTCATTCGCGGCGTGCTCTCGGCGCTCGCACTGATCGTGCTCGTCCGGCGCGGGATCGCTCGCACCTGGACCGCTGCGCTGTTCGGCGTCTGGGCCGTCTCGTCCGCACTCCTCGCCTTCTTTCCGACGAACGTCGCGGGGCTGCCCCGCGTGCCGAGCGGAGCAGTGCACCTCGCGCTGGCGTTCGTCGGCTTCGTCGCGGTGGCGATCGCGACGTTGGCGATGTCGTTCGCGGTCATCCGGCGGCAGGCGGTATCTCAGGGAACCGGTGTCGGACTGCTGGTGGTCGCCTCACTCGGCGTCGTCTTCCTGCTGGCACTCGCCGGCGCCGCGGCCTGGGATGCCTCGGGCATGGTGGAGCGCCTGTTCCTGCTCAGCCAGCTGGTCTGGACCGCCTGGGCGGTACCGGCTGTCAGTCACCGGGCGAAGGTGCCTCAGAGCTCGTACGAGTCGCCTGGCTGAAGGCCGAGGTAGCGGCCGCCGCCCTGCTCCGTCGCCCACTGGATGCGGGCATCCGCCATCTGCTTGCCGATGACCGAGTTCACCATCTCGTGGGTGGAGAACGAGTGCTTGGGCCCCAGATGCAGCACGTAATCGATGAACTCGGATGCCTTGAGCCAAGGAGCCGACGACGGCACGGCGAGCACGTCGATGTCGGCGAGGTCGGGAGCGGCGAACGAGTCGCCCGGGTACACGAGCTTGTCGTTCACGATGACACCGACGTTGTCGACGACCGGGATGGAGGAGTGGATGACCGCGTGCTTGCCGCCGAAGAACCGTAGCGTGAACGGCGCGACCTCGACCGTGTCGCCGGCGTGCACGACGCGCACGTCGAAGTCCGAGGCGGCCTTGGCGACGCCCTCAGGTCCCAGGATGACGGCGTCGGGACTCTGGTCGAGGATGCGCTTCAGCTGCTCCGGCGTCCAGTGGTCGGCGTGCTCGTGCGTGATGACGACCGCGACGGTGCCGGTCGCATCGGTGATCGGCGTGGTGAACGATCCCGGATCGACGAACAGCCTGGCGCCGTCGTCTTCGAGGATGAGTGCCGCGTGCTCGAGCTTGGTGAGTTTCATGTCACCATTCTGGCCCCGTCTGTCCGGCGTCCCGGTGGCGATTTGAGGGTGCATCGGGCGGTATGGCATACTCGATGAGTTGCCTTCTCGGCACGAACGGCCCCATCGTTTAGCGGCCTAGGACGTCGCCCTCTCACGGCGGTAACGCGGGTTCAAATCCCGCTGGGGTCACCATCGCGAAACCCGGCTCCCTTCACTCGAGGGGAGCCGGGTTTCGTGTCTCAGCGGTAGCATCGCTGGCCGGCGAACCACGAGTCGCGTGGCGGAGGGGGAGTGGCGGATGGGTGAGGTCGAGAGCGAGGGCCGGCCCGGCCGCGTGAGCGCGAGTCTTCCGCGGGGCGTGCGAGTGGCATCCGACTGGGCGTGGCGGCTGCTTGTCATCATCGTTCTCGCCGGTGTCGTGGTCTATCTGGTCGTCGTCTTCCAAGACATCGTGGTGCCGCTGATGGTCGCGCTGCTCGTGTGCGCGCTGGTCGCACCGACCGTCGGAACGCTGCGCCGGCACCGATGGCCGAAGTGGCTCGCGATCGTGGTGTGCCTGGTCGCCCTGGCGGCGATCCTCGGTGGGCTCGTACTCCTCATCGTCTGGCAGGTACGTGCCGGTCTTCCACAGCTCGAGCGGGAGTCGGTGGCGGCATACAACCGGGTGCGGGATGCCCTCAGGCAGCCGCCGTTCAGCATCAGCGACCATCAGCTTGCGGGCTATTTCTCGCAGATCGGGGCGTTTCTTCAGAAAGACTCCGCGACGATCCTCGGCGGAGCGCTCAAAGTGGGGACAGCGACCGGACATGTGCTCACCGGGTCGCTGATCGCGTTGTTCGCGACCGTCTTCATGCTGATCGATGGTCGCGGCATCTGGAATTGGATCGTGCGGATCTTCCCGAAGACGGCGAAGCCAGGGCTGACCGCCGCAGGCGACGCCGGCTGGCGAACGCTCACGAGTTTCGTGCGCGTGCAGATTCTCGTCGCCGTCGTCAACGCCGTCGGCATCGGACTTGTGGCGTTCTTCCTCGGACTGCCGCTCGCCGTTCCGATCGCAGTGATCGTTCTCCTGGCATCCTTCATCCCGGTGATCGGTGCGATCGTCTCTGGCATCGTCGCCGTGGCAATCGCGCTGATCTTCGCCGGGCCGATCCAGGCCATCATCATGCTGGCAGGCGTGCTGGGCGTGCACCTGCTGGAGGCGCACGTGATGCAGCCGCTGCTCGTCGGCGGCGCGGTGAAGGTGCATCCGCTCGCGGTCGTGGTCGGCGTCGCGGCCGGTACCGGCCTCGCCGGTGTGCCCGGCGCGCTGTTCGCGGTGCCGTTCCTCGCCGTTGCCAACGCCATGATCACGGCCATGCTGCACTCGCATGATCGCCCGGCGCCGATCGATGAGCACGGCGACACCGAGACGGCACCGCATCATGAGAGCGAGGTCACGGAGCCGCCCGGTGCCCACGGAGGCCAGGGCTGAAACTCTCCTACTCCGCGGCCTCAGAGCAGGCCGAGTTCGTTCGCGAACGCGCGCGTGCGTCTTGCCATGTCGCCCGGAACCTCGGCGATGGCGAAGTGCCCGCCCTGCTCCAGCCGCTCGAAGGTGCGCAGGTCGCGGTAGAACTCCCGTGCCACTGACTCCGGGTAGTCGTGCTCATGCCGTTGGATGTGCACGCTCGCCGGCACGGTGACGGGCGGAATGTCGGCATCCATGTCATCGAAGTACGGCCGGAACGAGGTGCCGATCGACTGCGTCGTCCAGTAGATCATCGCTTCCGTGAGCAGGCGTTCCCGCGAGAGCCGCTGCTCGACTCGGCGCGGGTCGCCCGAGGGCGTGTCGCTCCACTCGACGAACTTCTCCACCAGCCAGGCGACTAGTCCTGCCGGTGAATCGTTCAGCTCTGTCGCCAGCGTGTCGGGGCGGGTGCCTTGCATGTGCGCGTAGCCGCCCATCGATTCTTGTCGGCTGAGGAGCGCGCCGAAGAACGCCACGGCGTCCGGTGCGACCAGCCGCTCACGCTCCGCCGGGGTCGGGAAGTGCGCGTGTGTGACGAGGATGCCATGAACCGCTTCCGGGTGTCGCGCCGCGATCAGATCGTTGACGTTAGCCGTCACGTCCTCCCCGTACGTGATGTACCGGTCGTATCCGAGCACCTCTGTCATCAGGGCATGCATCGTGGAGGCAAGCCGTTCCTCACTCATGCCGCCTGCGGCATATGCCGACGAGAAGGCGAATCCGGGAAGGCTCGGCACGACCACGTGGAAGTCGGAGAGAAGGTCGGCGTAGGCGAGCTGCATCGCGAACGTGTGCGGCCAACCGTGCATCACCAGCAGCGCGGGGGCATCCTCGCGATCCGCCCTCAGATGGACGAAGTGAACCGCCGCCCCATCAATCGGCGTGATGAACTGCGGATGCCGGTTCAACCATTCCTGTCGCTCTGGCCAGTCGAACTCCGCCCATGATTCGACGAGCTCGCCCAGGTAGTCACGCGTCATTCCCGACCACGGCCGTCCGGGGCTGTCGGCATGCAGTCGTGTTCGTCGCAGGCGATCGCGGAGGTCATCGAGTTCGACCTGCGACACCTCGGCGGTGAACGGTTCCATCCGCCGACGCTAACGCCGACCACCGACAACGAAAGTCAGCGCCGGGGCCCGGTCAGCGTGACCGGCGGCACGAGTTCGGCGACGCGTTCCCGCACCCACCACACACGGTCGCGGCGAAGCTCCTTCCAGCTGGAGAAGCGGTACAGGTACAGCGACGCCCGCACCATCGCCGGACGTTCGGCGCCGAATGGAGCCTTGCGGAGCATACGCAACGTCGCAGGGTTGGCCTCCAGCAGCTTCTGCAACAGCGGATAGAACCAACTCTCGCCGCGCGAGCCGAGCGCGAGGAACCACATCAGCCAGTCGAGCCTGAGGTGGTACGGGGCGAACTGGCGGGGCCAGTAATGGGGATCCCCAGGCTTTCCCTTGAACTCGTACTCGCGCCACACCGCCGTGGCGCGATCGGTGGAATCGGTGGCCTCGACCACCACCTCGTACCGCTCCTTCGTGACCGACCCGAACGCGCCGTAAGCGTTCACGAGATGCCACCTGTTGAAACTGGCGTTCATCAGCTGGTGCCGCGAGAACAGGTTCTTCAGCGGCCACCAGCTCAACCAGAGAAGGAGCAGCCCGACCACGCAGATGATGATGAAGAACCAGATGGGTGTCACCAGATGATCCGTGTGCGCCGGCATCGCCGGGATCACGAAATGAGCGACGGGATCCGAAATCGCGGCGAACGCCAGGATGATCGTCAGCACGTTGAGCCAGGCGAAGTTGCCGGATGCCACGAGCCATAGCTGGGTGAGGATTACGATCCCGGCCGCGATGCTCGCCACCGGCTGCGGGGCGAAAAGAAAGAACGGCACGATCAGCTGCGCGAAGTGGTTGCCGAGCACCTCCACGCGGTGCGCCCAGGCAGGCAGGTGATGGAAGAACCAGCTGAACGGGCCCGGCATCGGCTGCGTCTCGTGGTGGTAGTACAGCGCAGTGAGGTCGCGCCATGACCGGTCGCCGCGGATCTTGATCAGGCCGGCTCCGAACTCGAGCCGGAACACGAGCCAGCGGAAGAAGACGATCATCACCCACGGCGGCGCCTGGTCGTTCGAGCCGAGGAACGCGGCGGCGAATCCGGCCTCGAGCAAGAGGCTCTCCCATCCGAACGAGTAGAACGACTGGCCGATGTCGACTATCGACAGGTAGCCCAACCAGATGAGCAGGAACGCGACCATCGGGGCCCACGAGGGCGCCAGCTGCGGTAGCCCGGCGACAAGGGATGCCGCGATCAGCGCACCGACTCCGGCCACCCACCGCAGGAGCCGGTCGGAGTACCGCCATCGGAACAGCGTCGGGGGAAGCCGGTCGCCCATGCGACGGATGAACGTGGGCGCCGGCTGCAGTCCGTGCTCGCCCAACAGCACCGGGAACTGGGCGAGCGTCGACAGGAAGGCGACGAGATATACCGCGGCCACGCCCCGCTCGAGAACCTGCCGCGCCAGCTCATACTCCGTCGCGTCGAACCAGCCCATACGATGCCCACGTTAAGCGTTCGTGGCGTGACCGGCGGGCGGGTTGACGCCCAGCGGCGTCGGGTAGCATGGAGAACGCGAGGGGGAGTATCCCAGCGGCCGTCACGGTCGCGCGCACGGTCGTCATCACGAGCATCAGCGTCAACGGCGCGAGGGCTCCGGGCGTGCAGCGTTTCACACGCGGGAGAGACTCTCGTCGCGTACGCGTACCCGCGTCGTGACGAGACCTCCGAAAGCCTGGCCACATGACCGAGCTCCCGCTCTGGTTCGAGATCACGTCGATCGTGGTGCTCTGCCTCATCCTCGCCGCCGACCTGTTGTTGGCGCTCAAGCGTCCGCACGTTCCGAAACCGGCGGAAGCAGCGATCTGGATCGTCTTCTACTCGGTGCTCGCCGTGCTGTTCGCGTTGCTCTTGTTCTGGATGGGCGACTCCGAGCACGCCGGGCAGTTCCTGGCCGGCTGGCTTACCGAGTACAGCCTGAGCATCGACAACCTGTTAGTGTTCATCGTGATCATGGCCAGGTTCGCCGTCCCGGTGCGCTACCAGCAAGAAGCGCTGATGGTGGGCATCCTCATCGCGCTTGTGCTGCGTGGTGTGTTCATCGTGATCGGCGCAGGGCTCATCGACAGCTTCAGCTGGATCTTCTACCTGTTCGGCGCCTTCCTGCTCTACACCGCTTATACGCAGGCGTTCGGGCATCCGGAGGAGGAGGGCGGGAAGGACCCCGCCTTCGTGCGATTCGCGCGCAAGCGCCTGCGCGTGCACGACGAGTTCAACGGCGCGAAGCTGCGCATCACGGTTGACGGCAAGCGGTTCTTCACGCCAATGATCCTGGTGTTCCTGGCCCTGGGCACGACCGATCTGCTGTTCGCGCTCGACTCCATTCCTGCGATCTTCGGCATCACCACCAGTCCCTTCCTCGTGTTCGCGGCGAATGTGTTCGCGTTGATGGGTCTGAGGCAGCTCTACTTCCTGCTAGGGCACCTCGTCGAGCGGCTCGTGTACCTCAAGTACGGCATCGCGGCGATCCTCGTCTTCATCGGTGTCAAGCTCGTCTTCCACGCACTGCACCAGAACGAGGTGCCGTTCATCAACGGCGGGCATCCGGTGGAGTGGGCACCGGAGATCGGCACCTGGGCGTCGCTCGGATTCATCGCGCTCGCCATGCTTGTCGCTACCATGGCAAGTCTGATCAGGATGTGGGTAGACCGCCGGTCCGCGAACCTTCCAGAGGGGAGCACTGCGGGGGCGCAGTCCGTGAGCCGTGCCGGCGAGCACGAGGGTACAAGGCAGGAGAAGGCGTTCGGTGAAGCTGACGCTCGCGGTGAGCGCCCGCACTGACGCGGGTGCGGTTCGCACGGTCAACGAAGACGCCGTGCTGGCACGCGACCCCCTGTTCATCGTGGCCGACGGCATGGGCGGGCACGCGCGAGGAGATCTTGCGAGCAGCTCCGCGGTACGCGTGATGGGCGAGCGCATCCCTGAGGGCGCGTTCGTCACACCGAACGACGTGCTCGATGCCATCGCGGCGGCCAACGAGGCCGTGCGCGCTCTCTCGACGGCGGATGCCTCCGGCATCTCGGTCGCAGGCACCACGCTCGCCGGCATCGTGGCCGTGAACGGCAGCGACAACGGAGCCCGGTACTGGATGATCGTCAACATCGGCGACTCCCGGGTGTACAGCTGGGACGGCGCACGCCTCACGCAGCTGAGCGTGGACCATTCAGCCGTGCAGGAGCTGCTCGACGCAGGCGTGATCAGCGCGGACGAGGCGGGCGGGCATCCCGAACGCAACGTCATCACCCGGGCGCTGGGCGCTTCCGACGACGTCGATGTGGACGTGTGGATGCTGCCTGCCGGGGGAGAGCAGACGTTCCTGATCTGCTCCGACGGTCTCAGCAAGGAGCTCGCCGACGATGAGATCGCAGCCATTCTGCGCGAGAACACCCATGATCAGCGTCTCGCCGACGTGCTGACGGATGCCGCGATCGCCGCAGGCGGTCGCGACAACGTGACTGCGGTGATCGTCTCGTCGTGGCCCGCTCCGGCCGAAACCGATCAGGATACCGTTGACCGACCGGAGCAGCGGCAGTACCTCGAGGACACCCGGCCGCGCGTCTGAGCGGCGACAGCCGGCTCCCGGGGAGAAAGCCATGAACTCTCACGACCACGAAGATCGAAGGATGACCACCGTGATCACAGCCGAACCTACAGCCCCCGGCGGCTGGCTGGCCGCCGTGATACCCGGACGACTGGCCGTGGTGCATCATCCCGAGCCGGATGCCGTGTTCGCGGCTCGGCTGTGGGCGGCGCTGAACGACGAGGACGGCATCCGTCACGTGCTCGACGAGCTGGCCAGGAACGGCCTCACCTCGGTGCCCGGTTTCGTGCTCGCCGAGTGGGACGACGCAGGCGACGCGTTCGACGGCCGGTTCATCGTGCGCGGCGGCGCCGGGGTCGTCGTGGAGGCGGGGAGCGGCGGCGAGGACATCACGGCGAACGGTGTCTCCACGTGGGTGGAGCGCCCGGTGAGCGGGGTGCGCGGGTTTCGCATCGAGTGCGCTCCTGCGCAGCTGCGAGGCGGGACGGCCCTGCCATTCATAGAGGGAGTGGCCTGGGTGAGTGCGTTGTCGTTCGGCAGCGCCGCCGAATCGTACGACGAGGCGTCGCGGCGCCCCTCGACACGGCGAACGGAGGAGCCCGGGGCGTCGACGCGGACCCAAGCGGTGCCGGCGCCTGCGGCGGGCGCCCCCGGGACGGCGACGACGGAGCCGGCAGACCCCGTTCCGGCCACGCCAGTGGAAGACCTCGACCGCACCATCGCCGATCTCGAAGTCACCGTCGTCGGAGAAGATGCGGCCGAGCCGTCCGCCGAGCCCGCCACAGTGCAGGAGCCCGCAGCACAGGAACCTGCCGTCCTGCAGCAGCCCGCGACCGGGGAGCCCGACGCAGCCCAGGCATCCGCTCCTGAGGTGCCGCACGAGACCACGGCGTACGACCACCTGTTCGGCGCCACGATGCTTCGCAGCGTGGAGGATGCCGCAGCCCGCCCCGACACGGAGGATGCCGAGGCCGCTGTTCAGCAGGCTCCCACGGTCATCCCTCCGCTCCCGCCCGTCGCTCCGGCGGCTGCAGCGGCTCCCGCCCAGCAGCCGGCAATGCTGGGCGACCACGACGGCCTCACGGTGCTGAGCGGCGACCTGAAGGCGATGCGCGAGGCATCCGCACACGCGACCGGCGCTGCGGCGGATGCGCCGCCTGCGGCCCCCGCCGCGGTCGATGAAGACCGGGGCTTCACACTGCAGCTGCCCGACGGACGCACCGAGCCCATCGACGGCATGGTCGTGGTCGGCCGCGCTCCCAGCGTGAGCAAGATGGGCGGCGGCCGGGTGCCGCGCCTGGTGACCGTCGACAGCGCGGAGCACGACATCTCCCGCAACCACGTGCAACTCACCGTAGAGGGCGGAACCGTGGTGGTGACCGATCTGCACTCCCGGAACGGAACCCTGATCGCGCTTCCCGGCAAGTCGCCGCAGAAGCTGCGTGCGGGTGAACCGACCTCGGTGATCGCGGGCACGGTGATCGACCTCGGCAGCGGAGTCACACTGAGCGTCGTGCCGGCATGAGCAGGCGCGTCGCATCCGAAGCGCCCGAGCTGCCCGGTTACACCTTTCAACGGCTGCTCGGTTCGGGTGGCTTCTCCGACGTCTTCCTGTACGAGCAGAAGCTGCCACGACGCAAGGTCGCCGTGAAGGTGCTGCTCACCGACCAGCTGGACCAGCAGTCCCGAGCGCACTTCGTCGCCGAGGCGAACGTGATGGCGCAGCTGTCGGCGCATCCGTACATCGTCACGATCTATCACGCCGACGTGTCCAAGGACGACCGCCCGTACTTCGTCATGGAGTACTGCTCAGGGCCGTCGCTCGGTGAACGGTACAAGCGCGAGCGGTTCGGCGTCGAAGACGCGCTGCGCATCGGGGTGCGGGTGGCCGGTGCCATCGCGACCGCTCATGCCGCCGGCATCCTGCACCGCGACATCAAGCCCGCGAACGTGCTCACGAACGACTTCGGGTGGCCGGCGCTCACGGACTTCGGCATCTCCTCGACGCTCGAGGACGAGTTGCCCATCCACACCACGTCGACGCTCTCCCGCCTGCCGGCCGGCAGCGGCAGCGACACGACCTCGAAGCAGTCCGTGGGCCTCTCGGTGCCATGGTCGCCGCCGGAGATGTTCGAGGACGATCCGAAGCCCGACGTGCGCAGCGACGTGTTCTCGCTCGCCGCGACCATCTACACGTTGCTGGCCGGACACACCCCGTTCGAGGTCCCCGGAAGATCCAACGGCACGCTCGACCTCATCGGCCGCATCGAACGCGGCGCGATCACCCCACTGAACCGGCCGGATGCTCCGCGCACGCTGGTCGCGGTGCTCGCCAAAGGCATGGCCGCGCGGCGCGAGGACCGCTTCGCGTCCGCCGTCGACTTCGCCAGGGCGCTGCAGCGCGTGGAGCTCGAACTCGGATATTCCCCGACCGGCATCGAGGTGCCGAACCTGGCGGTCGCCTCGTCGCGACCTGACTCGGACGGCGCCGACCCCGCGGACGAGACCAGGGTGCGGCAGGTCGCCACCGTCGTCGCGCAGCCGCCGGCCCCACACGCCGCGCCACAGGAACGCGGGCCGCAGCCTCCGCCGCCGTCTCCCGTGCGCGTCTCGTCGCCGCCGAACGCCGACTCCACACGCCTACGCGATGTGCAGCCGGTTCAGGCGCAGAGCCCGGTCGCAAACGAGGCCACAATCATCCGACCCGGCGAACGCACGGTCATCCGGCGCGCCCCGGCTGTGGCAGCGGAGCCGGCACGAGACGAGCAGATCAGCGCCCCGGCGCCGGGGACCGACCAGGACTCCCCTGCCACCGACGAGCCGCAGACGGATGCGCCGGCGCGGCCCCGCCGAACCGCGATCATCGCCGGCATCGTCGCCGCCTGCGTGCTGGTCATCGCCGGCGGCATCACCGCTGCCGCCCTGCTCATCCCGCATGCAACGCCCGGGCCGGCGCATACGGATGCCCCGGGCAGCGGCGACGGGCAGATCGACGTCTCGTCCGTGCCGGATCCGACCCTCGGCTCGGCCGTGCGCAGCGCAGACGGCACGAGCGTCACGTTCACGTGGAAGAACCCGAAGCCGAAGCCGGGCGACTACTACCAGTGGGTCGAAGAGGGCACGACGCATGGGGCCACGACGACGAAGACAGCACAGGCCACCGTCACGGGTCTCACGCCCGGTTCCGGCGTCTGCATCGACGTCGCCATCGTCCGCGACGGCCGCACGTCACCGAACCCGCTGAAGGCGTGCTCGTCATGAAGTCCGTGACGATCGAGTTCTGCGGGGAGGAGTACCGGGTCGACAGCCCAGGCGACTTCACGATCGGCCGCGAATCCGACCTCACCCTCGACGACAACCCGTATCTCCACCGGCGCTTCCTGCGCGTGTTCGACGAGCACGGAATGTGGTGGCTGGCGAACGTCGGAACGCTTCTGACTGCCACCGTCACGGACGGCACCGGGGGAGTGCAGGCATGGCTTGCTCCCGGAGCCCGTCTTCCCATCGTGTTCGAGACGATGCACGTGATGTTCAGCGCCGGCCCCACGACGTACGACTTCACGATCCAGAACGCGGATGACCTCTACACGACCTCGCGCATCCTTCAGGAGTCCGGGGGATCGACCACGATCCTGCCCGTCACGCTCACCACGAGTCAGCGCCAACTGATCGTCGCGCTCGCTGAGGGTGTGCTCAGACAGCAGCTGCCCGGAAGGGCCGAGGTTCCCACCTCGGCGGCTGCCGCGGCGCGACTCGGCTGGTCGCTCACCACGTTCAACCGCAAGCTCGACAATGTGTGCGACAAGCTCGACAAGCTCGGCGTCGCCGGGTTGCGCGGCGGTGCAGGCAAGCTCGCGACGAGCAGACGCACGCGGCTGGTCGAGTACGCGGTCGCCACGCACCTGGTAGGCGCGGAGGACCTTCCGCTGTTGGACCGCGACGAGGCATCCGAATAACGGTCCTTCGCCCGTAAACAGGGGGTGTGTTACCGTTTACGCGCTCCGGGGGCGACGACCTGGGCGAACGCTGGCAGGGAAGCGGGGGATACGGTGACGGTCCTGGCGCCCCTCGCCGCGTGGATTCGCTCGCATAAGACCGTCGCCTCTGTGATCGCGATCGCGCTGATCGCCTCCGTTCCGGCAACATTCGCCGTTCTGCACAAGGGTTTCCCGACCGACGACGTCAATCTCGACGCCCGTGATGTGTGGGTGACGAACGGTCAGAAGCTGATGGGCGGCCGCCTGAACCACCAGATCAACCAGCTGGATGCCGCGGTGACCGGCGCCTCCAGCGACCTGAACGTTCTGCAGGACGGCACCGCCTATTTCCTCACCGACTCCAAGAACGGCACGCTGGAGCGCATCGACCCCGCGTTCGTGTCCCTTGTCGACAGGGTGAGCATCCCGCCGGGGTCGCAGGTGTCGTACGGTGCGAGCACCATCGCCATAACGTCGCCCGACGGCAAGGTGTGGGTTCTGGATGCCTCGTCGCGGCTCGCGTTCGACCCGTCGAAGACGGCGCCCACCGCGAAGCTGGGGTCGGGCACTCAGACGGTCGTCACGAAGGGCGGAGTCGCCTACAGCGCCTCGCCGAGCAAGCACGAGCTCGTGCGCTTCGACCACCCGGGAGCGCAGGGCACGAGGTCGAGCCTCGCCGTGCCGAGCTCGTTCCAGCTGTCGGCGGTCGGCGACCAGCCGATCCTGCTCGACACCGCGCACAACCGGGTACTGATCGGCACCAGCACGACTGTGAACCTGCCGTCGAAAGGGCTGCAGCTGCAGCAACCCGGCGAAGCGAACTCGTACGCGCTCGTCGCCTCCGGCAGTGCGCTGATGAAGGTGCCGCTCGATGGCGGGCACGTCGGCATCGTGGGTGCGGGTATCCAGCATGCGGTGACCAGAGCCGATCAGGTCTCGGCTCCGGTCTGGCTGAACGGATGCTCGTATGGAGCGTGGGCGGGCGCGGCGCGGTACCTGTATGCGTGTGATGGCAAGGCATCCGTCGGTGTCGACATCGCGCAGCAGGTCAGCGGTGATGACCTGCGCTTCCGGGTGAACCACAACGTGATCGCGTTGAACAACCTGCGCAACGGTGACGCGTGGGTGGTGTCGAGTCACATGGTTCTGGTGCAGAACTGGGCGACCTTGAAGCCGAACGACTCGCAGGTGAACGGCAACACCGGGCAGGAGAAGCCGGTTCTTCAGTCCTTCCAGGACACCCTCGCGCACCGCACGAAGATCAACCATCCGCCGGTCGCGGTGGACGACGGTTTCGGCGTGCGGACCGGGCGGTCGACCGTGCTGCCCGTGCTCGACAACGACACCGACCAGGACGGCGACGTGCTGACCATCACGCAGGTCACTCCGGTGCCTGCTGGGGTGGGTCACCTCGACATCATCGAGGGCGGTCGTGCCGTGCAGCTGACCGTGCCGGCGAACGTGACCGGGAGCGTGTCGTTCCGGTACACGATCGACGACGGGCGAGGTGGAACGGCCAGCGCGCAGGTGAACGCGACGGTGCATCCGCCGAACGTGAACGCCGCGCCGGTGTCGAAGCGGGAGAGCGACGCCTCCGTCGAGGTGGGGCAGTCGGTCGCCTACGACGTGCTGAACGACTGGAGCGACCCTGACAGCGACGACATCTCGCTGTCGGGCGCCCAGTCGACCACCGATGATCAGGTGCAGTTCCAGCCGAATGGCAAGATCACGTTCCTCAGCAAGAACGGGCAGACCGGTGTCAAGGAGGTGCGGTACACGGTCACCGACGGCAGGACGAGCGCCACCGGATCGCTGTACGTGACAGTCAAGCCGCAGGGCTCGCTGGATCCGGTCGCGACGCCGGACTTCGCCTCCGGATTCGCCGGGCAGCCGATCGTCGTGAACCCGCTCGACAACGACCTGTCGCCCTCCGGCGACGAGCTGAGCCTGGTGGGAGCGAACTTCAGCAGCGGCCCGGTGGAGCCCGCCATCGTCACGGATGCGCAGAAGCAGACGGTGACCGTGACGGCGACCACACCGGGTGAGTACTACCTGGAGTACACCCTCGGGGCCGGCGCAAAGACGACGACTGGCCTGATCCGCGTCAACGTGCTCGACAACGGGAGCGATGCCGGTCCGATCCCGGTCGCCGACGTTGCCTACGTGCGGCCGGGAGAGACCACCACCGTCGATCCGCTCGCCAACGACTCGTCGCCATCGGGCCGCGTGCTCGCGCTGCGGACCGTGACGAAGACGGATGCCGCGGCCGACCTCAATGTGCAGGTGCTCGACAACCAGATCGTGAAGGTCACGTCGCCGTCCGTTCTGCCGAATCAGGTGCAGTTGAACTATGTGGTCTCGGACGGAGTGAAGGAGGCGGCGTCGACGATCACGGTGGTGCCGATTCCGCCGATCGTGGTTCATCAGCCGCCCGTCGCGGTGGATGACACGGCGACGGTGCGCGCCGGCGACATCACCACGGTGAGCGTGCTGGACAACGACTACTCGCCCGACAACGAGCCGTTCAACCTCGACCCGAAACTGAAGGACACCTCGAACGAAGGCCAGGGCGCCACGGCCTTCGTCAGTGGCAAGACAGTCCGCTATCAGGCGCCGAACTCGCCCGGTCAGTACTCGGTGTCGTATTCGATCAGCGACAAGTGGCAGCAATCCGCGGTGGCGACGGTGACGTTCATCGTCACGGGCAAGAACGGCAAGGATCAGGCGCCAAACCCATCGACCCTGACGGTGCGCGCGTTCGCCGGCTCGAGCATCCCTGTCACCGTTCCGCTGGACGGCATCGATCCGGACGGCGATTCGGTCACACTCGACGGGATCGTCAGCCAGCCGAGTCTCGGCCGCATCGTGAGCTCGACCTCGAACTCGTTCATCTACGAGGCGTACCCGGGTTCCGGCGGCACGGACACGTTCACGTACAAGGTGACGGATACGTACGGCAAGAGCGCGACAGGCACGGTGCGGGTCGGCGTGATCCCGAGGCCGTCCAGTCTGCAGCCTCCGGTCGCCGTCAACGACACGGTGCAGGTCAAGCCGGGGCGCACCGCCGCTGTGCCCGTTCTCGCCAACGATTCGGACCCGAATGGGTACACGATCTCGGTGGAGAAGAAGCTGACCGACGTGGATCCGGCACTCAAGGCATCCGTTCACGGGCAGATCGTGCTCGTGCAGGCGCCGGAGAAGGAGGGCGTCTACGTCGCCCGCTACACGATCACGAACGGCCAGGGCGGTCAGGACAGCGCTTACGTGCAGGTCATCGTCACCAAGGACGCCAAGCTGGTCTATCCGACCGCGATCGATCAGGACGTGCAGCCGGACCAGGTGGCGGGTAAGAGCTCGGTCAAGGTGGATGTCTACGAGGGCGCCGTCAACCCGTCCGACCTCGTGGACAAGCTGAAGGTCGCCGTCACGGGCCCCAACGCGAAGTACGCGACGGTGGGGTCGAGCGGCGAGGTGGAGGTCAAGCCCCAGCACTCGCGGATGGCGATCGCGTACACCCTGACCGATCCGGCGACCGGGCTTGCCGGGGAGGCGTTCATCGTGGTGCCGCCGTCGTCGGACGGCACGGCGCCGCCGAAGGTGAAGGTTCCGCAGCAGATCGTGTCGATGAACGGCACGAAGTCGTGGAAGCTCTCCGACATCATCGATGTGCCTTCGGGGCGTCCGGCGAAGATCACCGGTCGCAGTGGCGTCAGCGCAACGCATTCGACAGTCTCCGGCTATGTGGATGACCAGACCATCACGTTCACGGCGCAGAAGGATTACCGCGGTCCCGCCGCGGTGACGTTCAAGGTGGACGACGGGCGAGAGCCCGGCGCTTCTCAGGACCGAGTCACCTCGCTGGTGCTGCCGATCACGGTGGGGAATCCCGATCAGTCGGATGTTCCGCCCACGTTCACGCCGCCGAACGTCACCATCCAGGCGGGCGAGAGTCCGACGGTCGTTGACCTGCGGGCATCCACGTACCACCCGAACCCGCAGATCCTCAACAAGATCACGTACACCGACTTCTCCGGGGCGTCAGGCGGCATCGTGGCCAATCCGAGCGGGTCGACGCTGTCGCTGTCGGCACCGTTCGGCGTGCAGCCGGGCACCACGTCGACGATCCACTTCAAGGTGAATTCGCCGACGGTCTCGATCGACGGGTCGGTGAACGTGCGCGTCGTGAGCTCCACGCGGCCGCTGGCGCAGCAGAAGAACCCGCCGCAGACCATGGACATGAAGCGAGGGCAGAGCAAGACCCTCTCCGGTGCGACTGGCGACACGTACTGGGTGAACCCGTTCCCCGGGCATCCGCTGACGATTACGAGCGCGAAACAGGTGAGCGGGCCCAGCGGTGCCACGGTCACGTATACGTCCAGTTCGATCACGGTCAGCGCCGGCAGTGGAGCCGGTATCGGCACGGTGAACGTGCAGTACACCGTGCAGGACGCGACGAAGGACCCGGCGCGGACCGCCGCCACGATCGGCCAGCTGAACGCCACGATCCACGACGTGCCGGCGCAGCCTTCGGCTCCCACCGCGAAGGCGAACGGCGACAGCAGCATCGACGTCACTCTGAGCCGCGCACCGACCGACAACGGGAGGCCGATCACAAGCTACGACATCTTCGCGAACGGTTCGAAGGTCAAGACGGTGACGTCGCTCGGCACCTACGCGATCTCCGTCACGAACGGAAAGGCGTATACCTTCACCGTCGACGCCGTGAACTCGGACGGCCCGAGCACGACCTCACCGCCCAGCAATTCCGTGACTACTTGGGGCACACCGGGCACACCCGACGCGCCGTCTGCGCGCGAGAGCGGCAACTCCCCGAACGGCACCATTACGTTCAGCTGGGGATCCGTGGACGCGCGAGGCCCGCTGCAGACCTATCAGTGGAGACTGAGCAACGGGCGAACCGGACAGACCACCAGCACCAGCGCATCGACCGGGGGTCTAGGCCAGGGCAACTACTACGTCCAGGTGCGTGCGCAGAACCAGGGTGGTGTCTGGGGTAACTGGTCCCCGCAGAGCAACACGGTGAACGTGCCCAACCCGCCGCCGCCGCAGCCGTCGGTGTCGTTGTCACGCGGCGCGTTCACTCAGCACGGCGGCTGCAGTTATGGCTGCTACTACTACGACGTCACCGTCAAGAACTTCAACCCTGGAACGTACCCGGTCAAGTACTACTGCAACAACGGCATCGAGCCCTACACCGATCACATCACGGTGGGCAGCGACGGCACGGGGCACATGGATTCGCAGGATGCCGGCGAATCGGGATTCAACTGCGGGTACGACGGTGCGTACGCACTCGTGAACGGGGTCAAGAGCAATGTGGCGAACTTCCACCCGTAGCGCGCCCCTTAAACACCGCACGGGCGGACCTCCCAGTTCGCCCCGTGATCGGGGGTGTGCTAGCTTGTACGCGCTCGGGGGAGCGGTTTCGGGCCAGAAGGCGGGCTTCGCTTCGTCGTGAACGCAAGGACGGATTCAGGGAGAACGCAGCACAGTGCTCAGGCCTCTCGCCGCGTGGATCCGCTCCCATAAGGCCATCGCATCCGCTGTCGTCATCGCGCTGGTCGCATCCGTTCCGCTCACCTTCGCGCTGCTGCACAAGGGCTTCCCAACCGACGACGTCAATCTGGACGCCCGTGATGTGTGGGTGACGAACGGCCAGAAGCTGATGGGCGGTCGCCTCAACCACCAGATCAACCAGCTGGATGCCGCGGTGACCGGCGCATCCAGCGACCTCGATGTGCTGCAGGATGGTTCGGCCTACTTCCTGACGGACTCGAAGAACGGCACGCTGGAGCGCATCGACCCGGCCTTCGTGTCGCTGGTCGATCGGGTGAGTATCCCGGCCGGATCGCAGGTGTCATACGGTGCGAGCACGGTGGCGATCACATCGCCGGATGGCAAGGTGTGGGTTCTGGATGCCTCCTCGCGGCTGGCGTTCGACCCGTCCAAGACGAAGCCTGCCGCGAAGCTCGGTGCCGGCACACAGACGGTCGTCACGAAGTCGGGCCTCGCCTACAGCGTCTCGCCGAGCAAGCACGTGCTCGTGCGCTTCGACCACCCCGGTTCGCAAGGACAGTCCGCGAACCTAGCGGTCTCCCGCTCGTTCCAGCTGTCCGCCGTTGGCGACCAGCCGGTCGTGCTGGACGCGAAGGCGAATCGGCTCCTCATCGGTACCGACAAGACCATCGACCTCCCGTCCAAAGGGCTGCGGCTGCAGCAGCCGGGCGAGACGAACTCGTACGCGCTCGTCGCCTCCGGGAGTGCACTCCTGCAGGTACCGCTCGGCGGCGGTCACATCGACATCGTGGGTGCGGGCATCCAGCACGCCGTCACGAAGCCGGATCAGGTCACCGCTCCGGTCTGGCTGAACGGATGCTCGTATGGAGCGTGGGCGGGCGCGGCGCGGTACCTGTATGCGTGTGATGGCAAGGCATCCGTCGGTGTCGACATCGCGCAGCAGGTCAGCGGTGATGACCTGCGCTTCCGGGTGAACCACAACGTGATCGCGTTGAACAACCTGCGCAATGGGGACGCGTGGGTGGTGTCGAGTCACATGGTTCTGGTGCAGAACTGGGCGACCTTGAAGCCGAACGACTCGCAGGTGAACGGCAACACCGGGCAGGAGAAGCCGGTTCTGCAGTCCTTCCGGGACACCCTCGCGCACCGAACCGCGGCGAACCATCCGCCGGTCGCGGTGGACGACGGTTTCGGTGTGCGGACCGGGCGGTCGACAGTGCTGCCGGTGCTCGACAACGACACGGATCAGGACGGCGACGTGCTCACGGTCACCCAGGTGACGCCTGTGCCATCCGCCGAGGGCCATCTCGACGTGATCCAGGGCGGCCGAGCGGTGCAACTCACGGTTCCCGACGGGGTCACGGGCAGTGTGTCGTTCCGGTACACGATCGACGATGGCCGCGGCGGGACGGCGACGGCGCAGGTGAACGCGACGGTGCATCCGTCGAACGTGAACGCCGCGCCGGTGTCGAAACGGGAGAGCGACGCCTCCGTCGAGGTGGGAC
The DNA here is from genome assembly GCF_054780095.1 of Humibacter ginsengisoli. Taxonomy (NCBI): domain Bacteria; kingdom Bacillati; phylum Actinomycetota; class Actinomycetes; order Micrococcales; family Microbacteriaceae; genus Humibacter; species Humibacter ginsengisoli. Next base: position 368,996 of record NZ_BAAGWZ010000006.1, on the reverse strand, counting down.
AGTCGGTCACGTACGACGTGCTGAACGACTGGAGCGATCCCGATGGCGATGGCATATCGCTGTCGTCGGCCCAGTCGACCACCGACGACCAGGTGCAGTTCCAGCCGGACGGCAAGATCACCTTCCTCAGCAAGAACGGGCAGACCGGTGTCAAGGAGGTGCGGTACACCGTCACCGACGGGCACGCCAGCGCTTCCGGATCGCTCATGGTCACCGTGAAGCCGCAGGGCTCGCTCGATCCCGTGGCAACGCCCGACTTCGCGTCCGGTGTGGCCGGCGAGGCCATCAAGGTCAGCCCACTCGACAACGATCTGTCGCCATCCGGCGATGAGCTGACGCTCGTCGGAGCGAACAACGACTCCGGTCCCTCGCAGCCCACGCTGGCGAGCGACGCCCAGAAGGGCACGGTGACCGTCACGGCGAGCACCGCAGGAGAGTTCTACCTGAAGTACACCCTCGCCGCCGGCGCGAAGACCACGACCGGACTGATCCGGGTGGATGTCGCAGACGGCGGCGGCGAGGCCGGCCCGATCGCGGTCGCCGACGACGCGTATGTGCGGCCGGGGGAGACCACCACGGTGGATCCGCTGGCCAACGACTCCTCGCCGTCCGGCCGCGTTCTCGCCGTCCGGACTGTGACGAAGACGGATGCCGCAGCCGACCTCAACGTCGAGCTGCTCGACAACCAGGTGGTCAAGGTCACGTCGCCGTCCGTTCTGCCGAATCAGGTGCAGTTGACTTATGTGGTCTCGGACGGAGTGAAGGAGGCGACGTCAACGATCACGGTCGTGCCGATTCCGCCCCTCGTGGTTCATCAGCCGCCTGTGGCCCTTGACGACACCGCTACCGTGCGGGCGGGCGACGTCGCCACGGTGGGCGTGCTGGACAACGACTACTCGCCCGATAACGAGCCGTTCAACCTGGATCCGAAGCTCAAGGACACTTCGAACGAGGGGGCCGGCGCAACCGCGTTCGTGAGCGGCAAGACGGTGCGCTACCAGGCGCCGACGACGCCGGGGCAGTACTCGGTTTCGTACTCGATCAGCGACAAGTGGCAGCAGACGGCGGTCGCGACCGTGACCTTCGTCGTGACGGGCAAGGACGGTAAGGACCAGGCACCGGCCCCGTCGGCGCTCACGGTGCGCGCGTTCGCGGGCTCGAGCATCCCCGTCACGGTTCCGCTGAACGGCATCGACCCGGACGGCGACTCGGTCAGCCTGGACGGCATCGTGAGCCAGCCGAGCCTCGGCCGCATCGTCAGCTCGACCTCGAACACCTTCACCTACGAGGCGTATCCCGGTTCCGGGGGAACGGACACGTTCACCTACAAGGTCACCGACACCTACGGCAAGAGCGCAACCGGAACCGTGCGCGTCGGCGTGATCCCGCGGCCGTCGAGCCTGCAGCCGCCCGTCGCGGTGAACGACACGGTGCAGGTCAAGCCGGGGCGCACTGCCGCGGTGCCGGTCCTCGCCAACGACTCGGACCCGAACGGGTACACGATCTCGGTGCAGAAAAAGCTGAGCGATGTGGATGCCGCGCTGAAGGCATCCGTGCACGGTCAGATCGTGCTGGTGCAGGCACCCGAGAAGGAGGGCGTGTACGTCGCGAAGTACACCATCACGAACGGTCAGGGCGGTCAGGACAGCGCCTACGTTCAGGTGATCGTCACGAAGGATGCCAAGCCGGTCTACCCGACGGCGATCGACCAGGACGTGCAAGCGGACCAGGTGGCCGGCAAGAGCTCGGTCAAGGTGGATGTCTACGAGGGTGCGGTGAACCCGTCGAACCTCGTGAGTGAGCTGAAGGTCGCCGTCACGGGACCGAACGCGAAGTACGCGACGGTCGGCAGCAACGGCTCTGTGGCGGTCAAGCCGCAGCACTCACGCATGGCCGTCGCCTACACGCTGACGGACCCGGCGACCGGGCTGACGGGAGAAGCGTTCATCGTGGTGCCGCCTGCCTCTGACGGCACGCCGCCGCCGAAGGTGAAGGTGCCGCAGCAGATCGTGTCGATGAACGGCACGAAGACGTGGAAGCTCGCCGACGTCGTTGATGTTCCTTCGGGGCGGCCGGCGAAGATCACCGGCAAGGGTGGCGTCACCGTGACGCACTCGAGCAGTTCCGGCTACGTGGATGACCAGACGCTCACGTTCACGGCGCAGAAGGACTACCGCGGGCCCGCTGCCGTCACGTTCGAGGTGAACGACGGCCGCGAGCCGGGTGCATCGCACGACCGCGTCACATCGCTGGTGCTGCCGATCACCGTCGGCAACCCGGATCAATCGGATGTTCCGCCCACGTTCACGCCGCCGAACGTGACGATCCAGGCGGGCGAGAGTCCCACGGTCGTCGACCTGCGGGCATCCACGTACCACCCGAACCCGCAGATCCTGAGCAAGATCACGTACACGGACTTCTCCGGTGCGTCCGGCGGGATCGTCGCGAGCCCCAGCGGATCGACCCTGTCGTTGTCAGCACCGTTCGGAGTGCAGCCGGGTACGACGTCGACGATCCACTTCAAGGTGAACTCGCCGACCACCTCGATCGACGGTTCCGTGAACGTGCGCGTGGTGAGCTCCACACGACCGTTGGCGCAGCAGAAGAACCCGCCCTTCGTTCAGGACGTGCAGCGCGGCCACTCCATCCCGTGGAACAACGCCACGAGTGACCAGTACTGGGTCAACCCGTTCCCAGGGCAGCCCCTCACCATCACGAATGCGAAGGCCGTGAGTGCTCCATCGGGTGTCACCGTGACCTTCACCGGCAGCTCGATCAACGTCGCCGTCGGGAGTGGCGCGGCGATAGGAACCGTGAACATCCAGTTCAACGTGCAGGACGCGACGAAGGATCCGGCACGAACGGCCGCCACCATCGGCCAGTACAACGTCGTCGTGCACGATGTGCCGGCGCAGCCTTCCCCGCCTTCCAACGTCACGGCGAGCAGCGGCCAGGCGACCATGTCGATCAAGGCTCCGGCAGACAACGGCAAACCGATCGACCAGTATCAGATCACCGACAACCACGGTGGAAGCTACGCGGCTCAGGTCGGATCGAACACGATCAAGAACCTCACCAACGGCACCACATACATCTTCCAGGTCAAGGCGCACAACAAGGATGGGTGGGGACCTGCGTCTGGCAATTCTCAACCGGTCACCCCGTACGGCAAGCCGAGCACGGTGCAGAACGTCACGATGCTCGCCAACGGCACGGCGCCCAACTCCTTCACTGTCAGCTGGGACCCGGTGTCGAACACCGGCGGCGGAAGCGTGACCTATCACTGGTCGTTCAGTGGCGGCGGCTCCAGCACCACGAAGGGCACCAGCGTCACGACGCGCTCGGTCGGAGCGGGCAACTACTCGTTCAGCGTCTACGCGGTCAACGACGGCGGTGGCGGCACGGGCGGAACCGGAACCGGGAACGGTTCGATCGCCGATCCGCAGCCGGCCGCGCAAACCGGACCGGACACCGCCCACTCCGTGGCCTGCCAGATCGGTGGCGGCACCTGTCACTACTTCCTCATCAAGGGTCAGCACTTCAGTCCTGGTCAGCAGTACACGGTCCAGACTTTCTGCGGCGGGTCTCAGCTGACCAGCCCCACGGTGGCAGCGGACGCCAATGGCAACATCGATACGAGTTCGTACTACGGCAACCACCACCCGAACTGCGGTACCAACGAGACGGGCTACATCATCATCGGGGGCGTCCGAAGCCCAACCGTGAACTTCTGATGCTTTGACGAGCGCGGACCGACGAGAAGACGAAGGATGATCACCATGGCAGTAACGCAAGAACAGGCGACCTGGTTCGCCGGCGCATTCGGGCAGCTGGTCGCGAACGTCGACAAGGCGATCCTAGGCAAGGAGCACGCCATCAGGCTCGTCGTCACGGCGATGCTCTCCGGCGGACACGTGCTGCTCGAAGACGTCCCCGGAACGGGCAAGACCGTGCTGGCGAAGGCGCTGGCGAACACGATCCAGGGCACGCAGTCTCGCATCCAGTTCACGCCAGACCTGCTGCCCTCCGACGTCACCGGCGTCACGATCTACGACCAGTCGACAGGACGGTTCGAGTTCCACCAGGGACCGATCTTCGCCTCCATCGTGCTCGCAGACGAGATCAACCGCGCCTCGCCGAAGACTCAGTCGGCCTTGCTGGAGGTGATGGAGGAGGGCATCGTCACGGTCGACGGCGTCAGCCACCCGGTCGGCAGTCCGTTCATGGTCATCGCGACACAGAACCCGATCGAGCAGGCCGGAACCTACACGCTTCCCGAGGCGCAGCTGGACCGCTTCCTGATCAAGACCTCCCTCGGCTACCCCGACCACGACACCACCGTTCGGCTGCTGATGGAATCTTCGAACCGGGCGCGTGCGGCATCCGTCTCGGCGATCATCGCCTCCGACTCCGTGACGACCATGGCCCAGCTCGCCGCCGACGTGCACACCGACGGAGCGGTGATGGGCTACCTGAGCGAACTCGTGACCGCGACGCGCGCCGACAAGGATGCTGCACTGGGCGTGAGCATCCGGGGAGCCCTCGCGCTCGCCCGGGCCGCCAAGACCTGGGCGATCGCGAGCGGGCGCACCTACGTCACCCCTGACGACGTGAGGGAGCTCGCCGTCCCCGTGCTCGCCCACCGCGTGATCGTCGACCCCGAAGCGGAGTTCGCGGGCGTGAAGGCCGAAGACATCGTCGACCGCGCGGTCGCCACCGTGAACCCGCCGGTGTACCGGGCAGCGTGACCAGCGGAATGACGACGGCGGACGAGCGGACGCGCTCGCAGGCATCCTTCGCCCTGCGAGAGCTTCTGCGCGCCGTGCTGACCGGAGTGCTCGGCCTGTGGCGTGCGCTTCTGCGGGTACTCGACAGGCCGCTGGCCGTCGCATCTCGCGCCGCGAAGACCGTGACGCCGCTCGGCTGGATCGTCGTCTGCGCCGCCGTCGTCTCGTTCCTGCTCGCCTTCGTGCTCGGCTGGGCCGAGTTCTCCTTCATCGGCTTCGCCCTGGCCGGCGGGATGCTCGCAGCCTGCGCCTTCCTGTTCGGTCGCGCTACCTACCGGGTCGCCATCGAGCTCAATCCGCGTCGCGTGACCGCGGGTGACCGCGCGATGGGTCGCATGGAGGTCGTGAACACCGGACCTCGGTCCGTGCTTCCGACACGCATGGAGCTGCCCGTCGGTGAAGGGCTCGCGGAGTTCGTCGTTCCCAGGCTCGCGCCGCGCGCGGACGACGAGAGCCTGTTCGCAATCCCGACCGAGCGGCGTGCGCTCATCGTCGCGGGTCCCGCGATCAGCGTGCGCGGCGATCAGCTCGGACTGCTGCGCCGCACCACGCGATGGACCGAGCAGGTCGAGCTGTTCGTGCACCCGAAGGTGACGCGCATCGCCGCTACCGCACGCGGCCTCGTGAAAGACCTCGAGGGTCAGACGACGAAGGCCATCACCGACAGCGACCTCGCATTCCACGCCCTGCGGTCTTACGAGCCGGGCGACGACATCCGCAACGTGCACTGGCGCAGCTCGGCGCGCACAGGGCAGCTCATGGTGCGCCAGTACCAGGAGACCCGACGCTCCCAGCTGCTGCTGATGATGAGCGCCGACCGTCGGTTCTACGCCTCTGATGACGAGTTCGAGCTCGCCGTGTCCGCACTCGCATCCATCGCCGTCGAAGTGATCGCCGAGGAGTCCGAGCTCGACGTCGTGTGGGAGAACGGCAGATTGCGCGAACGCACCCCGATGACCCTCCTGGATGACACCTGCCGCATCCAGCAGGTCGACAGCCGGTACGAGTCCCTTCGCGAGTTCGCCCGCACGGTCGGTGCCAGGCTGGCGGACCCGAGCCTCGTCATCGCTGTCGTCGGCAGCAACGTCACGCACCGTGAGCTGCACGGGCTCTCAACGCTCTACCCCTCCGACACGCCCGTGATCTTCGTACGAGCGGCGGCGGAGGGTGCCGGTCTGCGCAAGGTGGGCGACGCGTTCGTCGCGACGATCACGAAGCTGCCCGAGCTCGCCGGCCTGCTGCAGAGGGCGGGACGATGACTGCCGCCGCTCCTACGACACCCGCGCGCACACGGGCCGCCAACAGACCGGCGCGCACGAGCATGGGACGGCTTTCCGCGGTGCGCGCATCGGCGTGGGCCGACATCCTGGTGTTCGCCGTGCTCGCATTGATCGCTCTTCTCGGTTTCGGCCCGGCGTTCGGTCAACTCGGCTACCTGGTGGCCTCGATCGGCGGCCTCCTCATCGGAAGCGCCGTCGCGATCGCCGGCGTGCTGCTTCGTCTGCCGATGGTGGCCACGGTGCTGATCGGCATCGGCGCGTACTTCGTGTTCGGAACGGCGCTCGCCCTGCCGGGCGAGGGCATGCTCGGCGTCGTTCCCACACTGACGTCGCTCAGCGACCTCGCCGTCGGGGCAGTCTTCGGGTGGTCGGATGCCGTCACCCTGCGCGCGCCGCTCGAGGCGCCCCCGTACCTCGCCGTCGTACCGTTCGCGGCGACGCTCGTCGTCTCGCTCGCCTGCGTGTCGCTTGCCATGCGGATGCCCTCCGATGGTCGCCACGCAACGTTGCGCGCTTCTCTGCTCGTTGCGGGTCCGACGCTGCTGTTCCTCGCGGCCATCCTGCTGGGAACGAGGGATGCCTACCTCGCCGGCATCCGTGGCGTCGCGTTCGCGGCCATCGCGCTCGGCTGGCTGGGCTGGCGCATCCGCTCCTCGAAACGCTCCATTGCGCCAGACGCCGGATTGACCCGGCGCGCGATCGCCGGATCCGCCGTCGTCGTGCTCGTCGCCGTCGTGGTGGGCGGCGCGCTCGGAACGTTCGTCGCGCCGTCGTCCTCGTCGCGCCTGGTGGTGCGCGACGCCGTGCAGCCGCCGTTCAACCCGCTGGATTATCCGGCGCCGCTGGCCGGGTTCCGCAAGTACACGAACGAGCTGCAGAAGACCAAGCTGTTCACGGCGACGAACCTGCCCAGCGGCAGCCTCATCCGACTGGCGACGATGGACAGCTACAACGGCATCGTCTGGAGCGTGACCGGCCCTGGAGAGCAGACGGACGGCTCCGGCAGCTTCGAACTGCTCGGCAGCACCATTCCGACGCCGCCGCTGTTCACGCCGGGCGCGAAGACCACGTCGAAGTTCTCCGTGCTCGGGTACGACAACGTGTGGCTTCCCAACCTCGGCTACACCGACGAGCTGCAGTTCGACTCTTACCCGGGCGCCGTGGATCCGCGGGACACCGTGCGCGTGAATGCGGCCACCGGAACCACCGCAGTGACGAGCGGCGTCTCCCGTGGGCTGACGTACACGGTGCAGGCGACCGCGCAGAAGATCCCGAACGACAAGGCGCTGAAGAACGTGCCGGTCGCGTCGGTGGACATGCCGAGCATCACCAACGTGCCCGACGTGATCGCCACGAAGGCGGAGCAGTACGCGGGCGGCTCGGCCAGCGCCATCCAGAAGCTGCGTAACATCGAGCGGTCGCTGAAGAAGCTCGGCTACCTGAGCCACGGCCGCGCCTCCGACCCGGTGCCTTCTCGCGCGGGCGAGGGCGCCGACCGCATGAACGACCTGCTGCAGAAGACGCCGATGGTCGGCGACCAAGAGCAGTACACGTCCGCGTTCGCGCTGATGGCCCGTCACCTCGGCTACCCGGTTCGCATCGTCATGGGCTTCAAGTCGCACAGCGACGGTAAGGGCACCGTGACGTTCACCGGCAACGACGTGACGGCGTGGGACGAGGTGGCGTTCCAGGGCGTCGGCTGGGTGCCGTTCTTTCCCACGCCGACCAAGACCGACGCCCCGAAGGACCAGACCGTCAAACCCAAGCTGCAGCCGCAGCCGCAGGTGCGGCAGCCACCGAACACACCACCGAAGGCCGACGACCTTCTCACCCCGGTGAAGACGAAAGACAACAAGCCGCCGCAGGACAAGCACGCGTTCGTGCTTCCGGTCTGGGCGTACTACGTCATGGGTTCGTTGCTGCTCATCGCGCTCGCGATCTTCGTGCCGATGGGAATCGTCGCTCTGCTCAAGAAGCGCAGAAGGCTGAGGCGTGCCAGGGGTCCGGGAGACCGGCGCGCGGCAGGCGCCTGGGACGAACTCGTCGACGGCTTCGGCGAGCTGGGCTACAGCGTGCCGAGGGTGTCGACGAGACGTCAGACGGCCGCGTCGCTCGAGACGCAGTCGGCCGAGCAGGGCATCCCGCTCGAGACGGGCGCGCTGTCTGCGCTAGCGGCGGATGCCGACGCCGCCGTGTTCGACGGAACCGACGTCTCCGAGGAGCGCAGCACGCAGCTGTGGCACAGCGTCGAACAGACGCTGGCGTCGGTGTACGCATCTGCTGGCTGGTTGCGGAGGCGCCTCGCCTCGTATCGGTTCACCCGGCACCGCAAGCCGTCGTCGCGATCCGGTGCGCCGGGATCTCGTGCGTCAGGTGCGGCGACATCGGGTGCGCCCGCGTCCGGCTCGGCAGCCTCGGTATAGTGTCCCGGTGGACTCGTCGGGTTTCATCACGCCGCCTCCCGGCCTGATCCCGCCGCGCCACGACACCGACACGCACACCGAGCGGATTCCTCCGCGCTCGCAGTCGCTCCCCGTGTTCAATCCACCGGCGGCGAGCCAGCAGGGTGCGCAGGCTGACGCCTCGCCGTCATGGCTCGTCGTGCTGCCCACCGGTGCGCGGGTTCCCGTGAACGGTACTCTCCTGGTCGGACGCAACCCGGTGCGCTTCGAGCCGTGGACGGCAGCCGAGCTGCTGCCGGTCGACGACCCGGCACGCAGCGTCTCGAAGACGCACGCGGTTCTCGAGGAGTCGGCCGAAGGCATCCGGATCACCGATCTGCACTCCACGAACGGCGTGAGCGTTCTGGATGCCGCAGGTGCGGCGACCACACTCGCATCGGGCGTCGCTACCCCCCTCAGTGCCGGAACGACCGTGCTGTTCGGCAGCTACCGGGTGCAGGTCGTCACCGCCTGAACCCCAAGTCCTGGGTGCTACCCTGAACGGGTGCTGGTCGTCTCACTCCTCCTTAGCCGCCGCGACGAGTCCTAGTTCCTCAGGCCTCCCTCGTCGCGGAGTTCTTTCGTGGCTTCTTTCCCGGGCCGTACACCCGGACCCCACACGCAAGGAGAAACCGACAGCATGAGCACAGCATCCGATGCCGTGCGCACGGACGGCGCGGCTGAGCCGCAGCAGTCCGGCGCAAGGTCACACACCGAGGCGCTCGGCGCGGCGCGGCCCCGAACGCTCGCCGAGAAGGTCTGGGCAGACCACCTCGTCGTCAAGGGCGAGGACGGCTCGCCCGACCTCATCTACATCGACCTGCACCTGGTGCATGAGGTCACCAGCCCGCAGGCGTTCGACGGGCTGCGTGCGGAGGGCCGGCAGGTTCGCCGTCCCGATCTCACCATCGCCACCGAGGACCACAACACGCCGACGATCGGAATCGACAAGCCGATCGCCGACCTCACCAGTCGCACTCAGATCGATACGCTGCGCAAGAACTGCGCCGAGTTCGGCATCCGGCTGCACTCCCTCGGCGATGTCGAACAGGGCATCGTGCACGTCGTCGGCCCGCAGCTGGGCCTCACCATGCCCGGCATCACCGTCGTGTGCGGCGACTCGCACACCTCGACGCACGGCGCGTTCGGCGCGATGGCGTTCGGGATCGGCACGAGCGAGGTCGAGCATGTGCTGGCCACGCAGACGCTTCCGCTGAAGCCGTTCAAGACGATGGCGATCACCGTGGAGGGCACGCTGCGTCCCGGGGTCACGGCGAAAGACATCATCCTCGCCGTCATCGCGAAGATCGGCACCGGTGGGGGACAGGGCTACGTGCTCGAGTACCGCGGCAGCGCCATCCGTGCGCTCTCCATGGAGGGCCGCATGACGATCTGCAACATGTCCATCGAGGCGGGTGCCCGGGCGGGCATGGTGGCTCCGGACGAGACCACGTTCGCCTATCTGAAGGGGCGTCCGCACGCGCCGCAGGGCGAGGACTGGGATGCAGCTGTCGAGTACTGGAAGACGCTCGCCACGGACGACGACGCGGTGTTCGACGCCGAGGTGTTCATCGACGCCGACGCCCTCGAGCCGTTCGTCACGTGGGGCACCAACCCCGGGCAGGGTGTGTCGCTCAGCGACGTCGTGCCGGAGCCGGCAAGTTTCGATGACCCGAACGCGCGTGCGGCCGCCGAACGAGCGCTCGAGTACATGGACCTGAAGGCGGGGACGCCGCTCAAGGACATCCACGTGGATGCCGTGTTCATGGGCTCCTGCACCAACTCGCGCATCGAAGACCTGCGCGCGTTCGCCTCGATCATCAAGGGCAAGAAGAAGGCCGACGGCGTGCGCGTCATGGTCGTCCCCGGCTCCGCGCGAGTGCGCCTGGAGGCCGAGGCCGAGGGCATCGACAAGATCGTCGAGGAGTTCGGAGCCGAGTGGCGTTTCGCCGGATGCTCGATGTGCCTGGGCATGAACCCGGACCAGCTGGCACCGGGTGAGCGGTGCGCATCCACCAGCAACCGCAACTTCGAGGGACGACAGGGTAAGGGCGGACGCACGCACCTGGTGTCACCGGTGGTGGCGGCGGCCACGGCCATCCGCGGCACGCTCTCCAGTCCCTGGGATCTCGAGAGCGTCGATTCGAAGGCAGGTGCCTGACATGGAGAAGATTTCCACGCTGACGGGAACGGCGGTACCGCTGAAGCGGTCGAACGTCGACACCGACCAGATCATCCCCGCCGTGTTCCTGAAGCGGGTCACCAAGACCGGGTTCGACGACGCCCTGTTCTACGCCTGGCGGCAGGACCCCGGCTTCGTGCTCAACCAGGAGCCGTACAAGAGCGGCGGCATCCTCATCGCCGGTCCCGATTTCGGCACCGGGTCATCCCGTGAGCACGCCGTCTGGGCCCTGCGCGACTACGGATTCACCGCCGTGCTGAGCCCGCGGTTCGGCGACATCTTCCGCGGCAACTCCGGCAAGCAGGGCCTGCTCACCGGGACGATTTCCGAGGACGACCTCGAGAAGCTGTGGGCGGCCATCGACGCGAACCCCGGAATAGAGGTGACCGTCGACCTGGTTGAACGAAAGGCGCGACTCGCCGACCTGATCGTCGACTTCGACATCGACGATTACACTAGGTGGCGGTTGCTCGAGGGGCTCGATGACATCGGCCTCACCATGCGTGATGAGGCGCAGATCACAGAATTCGAAGCCCGCCGAGAGTCTTGGCGGCCCAAGACATTGCCGGTGAAAATCTAGTGAACTCACTTCTTCAGGATGCGCAGGCCGCGGGAGCCCGAGTGGGGCTGACAGCAGAGAAGATCACCATCAACGGTGGACGACCGCTTCGCGGACGCATCCGGTTGAAGGGGGCGAAGAACCTCGTCACGAAGGCGATGGTCGCCGCAATCCTCGCCGACGGACCGAGCGAGCTCCGCGACGTGCCCGACATCAGCGACGTTCGCGTCGTGCGCGGGCTCCTGGAGATCCACGGCGTCAAGGTCACCGACGGACCGGACGAGGGCGTGCTGCTGCTCGACCCGACCGGTGTCGAGAGCGCCCACATGGCCGACATCGACGCGCACGCCGGATCCAGCCGCATCCCGATCCTGTTCTGCGGGCCGCTGCTGCACGCGCTCGGCGAGGCGTTCATCCCCGACCTGGGCGGATGCCGCATCGGCGACCGCCCGATCGACTACCACCTCGAGGTGCTGCGCCGGTTCGGCGCGGTCGTGGAGAAGCTGCCCAGCGGCATCCGCATGACCGCGCCGAACGGCCTGCACGGCGCCAAGGTGGAGCTGCCGTACCCGAGCGTCGGGGCCACAGAGCAGGTGCTGCTCACGGCCACGAAGGCCGACGGCATCACCGAGCTGCGCGGCGCCGCGATCGAGCCCGAGATCATGGATCTCATCAACATCCTGCAGAAGATGGGCTCCATCATCACCGTCGACACCGACCGGGTGATCCGCATCGAGGGTGTCGACCGGCTCACCGGTTACAGCCACACCGCGCTCTTCGACCGGAACGAAGCCGCAAGCTGGGCGGCCGCCGCACTCGCCACCGAGGGCGACATCTTCGTCGGCGGTGCGCACCAGGCCGAGATGCTCACCTTCCTCAACGTGTTCCGCAAGGTCGGCGGAGCGTTCGATATCCACGATGACGGCATCCGCTTCTACCACCCGGGCGGCGAGCTCAAGCCGGTGATCATCGAGACGGATGTTCACCCTGGCTTCATGACCGACTGGCAGCAGCCGCTCGTGGTCGCCCTCACCAAGGCCAGAGGCGTCTCGATCGTGCATGAGACGGTGTACGAGCAGCGATTCGGATTCGTGGATGCCCTGGTCGAGATGGGTGCGACGATCGAGATCCACAAGGAATGCCTCGGCGGGCATCCGTGCCGCTTCGGTCAGCGCAACTTCGACCACTCTGCCGTGATCTCCGGACCCACCGAGCTGCACGGCGCCGACATCGAGGTGCCCGACCTTCGCGGCGGTTTCAGTCACCTGATCGCGGCGCTGACCGCGAACGGAACGTCGACGGTCAGCAACGTGGGCATCATCAGCCGCGGCTACGAGAACTTCATCGGCAAGCTCGAGCAGCTCGGCGCCGACTTCGTCTTCGAGCCGTAGGCGGCACTCAGCGCGACGGCGCCTGGCGCCGCCCGCGCTGTTTCGCGCGCGCTCTCCGCGGTGAGGCTAGGCGTTCGCGATGACACCGGGTGCCGTGCACCTAGTGTCATCCCATAGGCCTAGTCTCGCGGATGGCTTTCGGCTCAGCCGCGCATACGCGATAGCGGATAATGGGCGGGTGCCGAAAACACCCGAAGAGCCGGATGCCGCACCTCACGACGACGTAGAACCTCGCGACGGCGAGCCGCGCGAGAGGGCCGAACCGGCTGCTGCCGTGCTGGGCACGCGCAACTCCGATGCGGCCGGGACGCCTCGCCGGGTGCGCAAGGAGACGACGCGGCCCGGTGTGTTCTGGGCCATGGCAGGGGTTGTGGTTCCGATCATCGGGGCGGCCGCCCGGTTCAAGGTGCACGGCCGCGAAAACCTTCCGCTGACCGGCGCGTACATCATCGCCCCGAATCACTACAGCGAGATCGATCCGCTCGTGGTCGGGACGATGATCTGGCGGCGTGGCCGTGCTCCGCGGTTCCTGACGAAGGAGAGCCTGTTCTCGGTTCCCGTCGTCGGATGGTTCCTGAAGCGTTCGGGGCAGGTGCCGGTCAGCCGCAGCCACGGCGGCCGTGGTGCGCCGATCGCCCAGGCTCAGCACATCGTCGACAACGGCAGCGTCGTGATCGTCTACCCCGAGGGCACGCTCACCCGCGATCCCGACCTCTGGCCGATGCGCGGCAAGACCGGGGCCGCCAGGCTCGCGCTCGACTACGGCATCCCGGTCATTCCGGTGGCGCACTGGGGCACGCAGCAGATCATGGCCCGCTACTCCAAGAAGATCAGCGTCTTTCCCCGCAAGACCATCACGTTCTCGATCGGTGCCCCCGTCGATCTGTCCGCCTACCGCGAGGGGCCGCGCACGGCGACAGCGCTGGCGGGTGCGACGGATGCGATCATGCAGGCGATCACGCACGAGCTGGAGAAGCTGCGCGGCGAGAAGGCGCCGGCGAAGCGCTGGGATCCGGCCGAGCACGCGCAGAGTGAGACGGGCCGTTTTGAGGGCTAAGCCGGCGCCGGCGAGGCGCGTCGCAGTGCTCGGCGCCGGCAGCTGGGGCACCACGTTCGCGAAGGTGCTGGCCGACGGCGGCTCGCACGTGACCCTGTGGGCCAGGCGTCCGGAGGCGGCGCGTGAGATCCGCGAGGCCAGGCGCAACAGCCAGTATCTGCCGGGCATCAACCTGCCCCGCAATCTCACCGCCACGTCCGACCTGAAGGACGCGCTGACGCGGGTCGATCAGCTGTTCATCTCCGTCCCGAGCCAGACGCTGCGGGAGAATCTGGTCGCGCTGGGGCCCCTGCTACCTGAGGACATCCCCGTCATCAGCCTGATGAAGGGCGTCGAGAAGGGAACCGGCCTTCGGATGAGCGAGGTGATCGCCGAGGTGCTGGCGATCGATCCTGAGCGCATCGCCGTGGCATCCGGACCGAACCTCGCTCTGGAGATCGCGAAGAAGCAGCCGACCGCCGCCGTCGTCTCATCGGTCAGCATGGAGACCGCACATGAGGTCGCCCTGGCCGCTCGCAACCCGTACTTCCGCTCGTTCGTGAACACCGACGTGATCGGCACCGAGTTCGGCGGCGTGCTCAAGAATCTGATCGCGGTGGCGATCGGCATCGTCGACGGTGTCGGCTACGGGGAGAACACGAAGGCGTCCATCATCACGCGCGGACTCGTCGAGATGACCGACTTCGCGGTCGCGCACGGCGCGGAGCGTGAGACGCTGGCCGGTCTTGCGGGCCTCGGCGACCTGATCGCCACGTGCCAGTCGCCGCTGTCGCGGAACAACACCGCCGGTCGACTCCTCGGGCAGGGTTACGCGTTCGCGGAGGTCGTCAAGCAGATGAACCAGACCGCGGAGGGACTGGCATCCGTCGCTCCGATCCTCGCCCTGGCGAAGGCCAAGGGCGTTCAGATGCCGATCGTCGAACAGGTGGGACAGGTGCTTGCCGGTACGCTTGCACCGGCTGATCTGGCCCCCCACCTGACCACCGACGACATCCCTCGTGGTGAAAGGACTACGGATGACTCACAAGCGCGTCCTCGTGCTTCTTTTCGGCGGGCGTTCGAGCGAGCATTCGATCAGCTGCGCCACGGCGGGCGGGGTGCTCGGGGCGCTTGACCGCGACCGTTACGACGTCATCCCGGTCGGAATCACCCGCGATGGGGCGTTCGTGCTCGAGCGAGACGACCCGACTGCTTTCGCGCTGAATCCGGATGCCCTCCCCGAGGTGCGCGACGACGGCAGCCGGGTGCGCTGGCCGGAGTCGACGCTCTCCAGAGAGCTGACCGTCGAGCGTGACGGCGTCGTCACGTCTCTCGGCGAGGTGGACGTGGTGCTGCCGATCCTGCACGGACTGTGGGGTGAGGACGGCACGATCCAGGGACTGCTGGAACTGACCGGCATTCCGTACGCCGGATCCGGCGTGCTCGGCAGCGCGCTCGGCATGGACAAGCACTTCACGAAGATCGTGTTGCAGGCAGACGGCATCGCCGTCGCGCCCTGGGTCACCGTGACGCGCGACGAGTGGGAACGCGGCCAGGATGCCGTCGCCGACCGGGTGCGCGCTCTCGGCTCGCCCCTGTTCGTCAAGCCGGCGCGCGCGGGGTCGAGTGTGGGCGTGACGAAGATCACGTCGGCGGAAGGCCTGTCGAATGCGCTCGAGACCGCGTTCGCCGAAGACGACAAGGCGCTGATCGAGTCGGCTGTGCGTGGGCGCGAGGTGGAGATCGGAGTACTCGGCGGTCGCAGCGGGGAGCAGCCACGGGCATCCGTCGCCGGCGAGATCGTGGTGTCGGGACGCGGGTTCTACGACTTCGAGGCCAAGTATCTGGATGCCCCAGGCATCGACCTGGTGTGCCCTGCGGACCTCACGGATGAGCAGCTCGCCGAGATGCAGAGCCTCGCGGTGCGCGCGTTTCAGGCGATCGACTGTGCCGGGCTGGCACGCGTGGACTTCTTCCTCACCGACGACGGGTGGGTCGTCAACGAGGTGAACACCATGCCGGGATTCACGCCGATCTCGATGTTCCCGAAGGTGTGGCAGGCATCCGGGTTCAGCTATCCGGAACTGATAGACGAGCTCATCGAGCTGGCACTGGAGCGCTAGGCAGCTCAGCCGGACTGGGTCGCAGTGCTCGTCGGCGTCGGCGTGGGGGTTCCGGTCGGGGAGGTCACGTCGGAGGTGCCCAGGCACTTCTCGTTCTTCTGCTGAGGGATCTCGCCGATCGCGTCGGCGAGTGCCGGCAGCACCGAAGCATCGGCGACGCCGCCCTTGCCGTGCTGGATCACGACCTCGGTGGCCGGTGTGCGGCCGAAGGTGATGTAGCGGAGGGCGGAAGCGGCAGGGTCGTTCTCCAGCACCCAGTCGATGCCGTTGACGGTGATGCAGGGCTTTGTCGTGGGGCCGATCGGTGCCACACCGCAACGCAGCAACACGACCGTGGGGTCGCCCCAGGCGCTCGTGGCCTGAGCATTGGTCTCGCGCTGGGCCTTGCCCGCGATCGAGTCGGGCAGGTGCACGATGACGTCGGCGCAGCGCGGATCGTTGGCGTCAGCAGCGGGCTGCATCGCCACCGTCGGTGCGCACGCGGTCAGGAGCAGAGCGGAGGCGCCGACGGCGAGCAGGGCACCGAAAAGGCGGCGGGAACGGGAGGGCATCGCGTTCACACTAACGTGTGAGACATGAGGCAATCTGGGCGTGACATGCAGCACGGCGGCGAGCACTCCCAGGTGGGGGAGGCTGCAGCGGCGGATGCCGACACGGTGGCATCCGTGGGCGAGATC
The DNA here is from genome assembly GCF_054780095.1 of Humibacter ginsengisoli. Lineage (NCBI taxonomy): Bacteria > Bacillati > Actinomycetota > Actinomycetes > Micrococcales > Microbacteriaceae > Humibacter > Humibacter ginsengisoli. The sequence continues at coordinate 352,520 of NZ_BAAGWZ010000006.1, read as the reverse complement.
GCCACCCTGCGGCGCATCTTCCCGCGGCTCCCGCAGGCATCGGCGACCATCGTCGGGCCCGGCGACGACGCGGCAGTGCTGGCCGCGCCCGATGGTCGCTACGTCGTGACGACCGACATGATGATCGCCGGTCCGGACTTCCGGTGGGCATGGTCGTCGCCGACGGACATCGGCTGGAAGGCCGCTGCGACGAACCTCGCCGACGTGGCCGCCATGGGGGCGCGTCCCACCGCGCTCGTGGTGGCGATCGCCGCACCGACCAACACCCCGGTCGGCACCCTGGAGGCGGTGGCCGACGGGTTCAGGGACGCGTGTGAGGCACTCGCGCCTGGCTGCGGCGTCGTGGGGGGAGACCTCTCGGTCTCGGATGTGTTCACGCTCGCCGTGACCGCATTCGGGGATCTCGAAGGACGCCGGCCGGTGCTCCGCTCCGGCGCACGTCCAGGTGATGTGGTGGCGGTGGCGGGAACGCTGGGGCGCGCGGCACGCGGTCTGCGCGCGCTGTTCGCCGACGCCGTGGACGCCGAGGGGATGCCGGATGCCCGCCTCGCCGCGGACGTTGCCGCGCGCGTTCCCGAGGTGGCCGTGCAGCGTCGTCCGCAGCCGCCCATCTTCGCGGGAGCCATCGCCGCGACAGCGGGGGCGACCGCCATGCTCGATGTGAGCGACGGGCTCGCACTGGACGCTGGACGGGTCGCGGAAGCATCTGGTGTGCGGATCGACCTGCATGCGGACGCCCTCGGTGACGACCTCGTCTCGGCACTTGCCGGGGGAGAGGACCACGCGCTGCTCGCCTGTTTTCCAATGGAAGCCGTATTGCCGTCGCCGTTCCGCGCGATCGGAGTCGTCCTCCCGGGCCCCGCCGGCGGCGGAATGGTGGCCGGGGGCGCATCCGACGAGAGGGGTCTGTTGGTCAGTGTCGACGGGCATCCATACGGCGGCGCTCTCGGCTGGGACCCCTACTCCGGCTGGGACGGCGCGGCCGGCTGAGCGAACCACACAGCCGTCTCTCCGTACGTCTTCGAACGAAGCAGCTCGAGCGCCTCGGGCCAGTGGGGTTCGGGCGACCGTGCACTGCGCTCCACGACCACCAGGGTGTCGTCGTTCAGCAGGGGAACGAGTGCGGTGAGCACGTCGCCCAGCTCATCGTCGGTGACGTCGTACGGCGGGTCGAGGAACACCAGCTCGAACGACCGGCCGGCGGCCTGCCCGAGGTACGAGCGCACCGAAGCCTGGCGAACGTCGACCCGCGGACTGATTCCCGCGCGTGCGCGTTCGCCGGCCTTCAGGACGGCTGCGGCGTTCGATCTGCAGACACCGGCCGCCTGGCCGTTCTGCTCGACGAGAACCGCGGATGCCGCGCCCCGGCTCACCGCCTCGAGCCCGAGCGCTCCGGACCCGGCATACACGTCGAGAACGTTCATGCCGCGCACGGCATCCATGGCGTCGAGCGAGGAGAAGATCGCCTCGCGCACCCGGTCGCTGGTCGGACGAGTGCCGGCCCGAGGCACGGCGAGCGTCAAGGACCCGGCGAAGCCGGACACGATGCGCGTCATGAGTTCGAGGGTATCGATCCCACGCGCATCGCCAGGACGGCCGAGCGAATCCAGGGCGAACGACCACGTTCTCGCCGCGAGAGCGCAATCCGTCCTGTTGACGACGCCGCCAAGCCGAGCTCGCGCGAGCGGTGTCGGCCGCCTGCTCTAGCCTGGTGTCATGCCGCGGACGCCTACGGAACTCACGGGCGAATCCGTCGCGTCGTCCGCTGGTCGCGCCGCACCCCCCAAAGTGAACCTCGAGACCCCGCTGCGGGCGCTGCTCGGCGAACGGGAGGCCGCGCTGTTCGCGCGCGCGTTCGGGCACCGCACCGTCGGCGATCTCCTTGCGCACTACCCTCGCCGGTACGCGCACCGTGGTGAGCTGACGGCCCTGGCCGACCTGCCGACGGACGAGGACGTCACGATCGTGGCGGAGGTGAAGCACTGCAGCGTGCGAGCCATGCGACAGCGCCACGGCACGATCGTCGAGGCGGTGATCTCCGACGGCACCGGCACGCTGTCGCTCACGTTCTTCAACCAGAAGTGGCGTGAGAACGAGCTGGTCCCGGGTCGCCGCGGCATCTTCGCCGGCAAGGTGAACCGGTACAAGGGAGCGCCTCAGCTCACGCACCCGGAGTACGAACTCTTCGAGGAGGGAACGGACGGCGACGCCGAGAGCTGGCAGAGCCGGCCGATCCCGATCTATCCGGCGACATCGACGCTCGCGAGCTGGAAGATCGCCAAGGTCATCCGCGAGGAGGTGCTGCCGAGGCTCGGCGCCATCGACGACCCGGTTTCGGATGCCATCGCACGCGACCGCAAGCTGGAGCGCTTCGAGAGGGCGTTGCGGGGCATCCACACTCCGGTCGACGACGCCGACTGGGCTCGGGCGAGGCACACACTGCGGTACCAGGAGGCGTTCGTGCTGCAGGCCGCGCTGCTCCAGGAGCGCGAGCGGCTGCGCGAGACCGCCGCGACCGTGCGGATGCCCAAGCCCGACGGATATGCGGCTCGCTTCGAGAAGGCGCTCGCGTTCGAGCTCACCGATGACCAGCGCACGGTGGGCGAGCAGATCGCGCACGACCTCGCCCAGCCGTTTCCGATGAACCGGCTCGTGCAGGGAGAAGTGGGCAGCGGCAAGACGGTGGTCGCGCTGAGGGCCATGCTGCAGGTCGCGGACAACGGCGGGCAGTCCGCATTTCTCGCCCCGACCGAGGTGCTGGCATCGCAGCACTTGCGGTCGATCGCTGCCGCTCTCGGCCCGGATCTCTCCGCTGAACTCATGCCCACGCTGATCACCGGGCGTCTCACAGCTGCCGAACGCAAGAAGGCACTGCTGCGCGCGGTGAGCGGGCAGGCGCAGATCGTGGTCGGCACGCACGCGCTGCTCAGTGAGAACGTGTCGTTCTTCGACTTGGGACTTGTCGTGGTCGACGAGCAGCATCGCTTCGGCGTCGAGCAGCGAGACGTGCTGCGCGGTAAGGCATCCACCCCGCCGCACCAGCTCGTGCTGACCGCGACGCCGATCCCGCGCACCGTCGCCATGACCGTGTTCGGTGACCTCGACGTGTCGACGATCGCACAGCTTCCGGCCGGCCGGCAGCGCATCGAGAGCTTCGTCGTGCCGCTCGCGGAGCATCCGCGGTGGGAACAGCGCATCTGGGAGCGCGCGTCCGAGGAGATCGCCGCAGGTCATCAGGTGTTCGTCGTCTGTCCGGCGATCAGCGCCAAGGAGGCCGAGGACGACGAGCTTGCAGAGCCGGGCGACACGGATGCCGACCGTACGGCCACGCCTGTCGCCTCGGTCGAGCAGACTCTCGCCTCGGTCCAAGCGAACCCGTTGCTGTCGGGTGCGCGCGTCGCCGCGCTGCACGGACGGATGCCGGCCGACGAGAAGGACGCCGTGATGCGTTCCTTCGCGGCGGGTGCGCTCGACCTCATCGTGGCGACGACGGTGATCGAGGTGGGCGTCGATGTCCCGAACGCGTCAGCCATGATCGTGCTCGACGCCGACCGGTTCGGCGTTTCGCAGCTGCACCAACTGCGCGGCCGCGTCGGCCGGGGCGGCGTGCCGGGGCTCTGCCTGTTCGTCACCGCGGCGGAGGCGGGAACGCTCGCGCGAGAGCGCGTGGACGCGGTCGCTGCGACGCTCGACGGCTTCGCACTCGCCGAGGCCGACCTCGATCTCCGGCGGGAGGGCGACGTGCTCGGCAGCAACCAGTCCGGCGGCAGGTCCTCGCTGCGACTGCTGCGGGTCGCCCGCGACGGCGCCGTCATCGAGAGGGCGCGAGCGGATGCCGCCGCGCTGCTCGAGAGCGACCCGAGGCTGTCCGCGCACCCGGCACTGGCATCCGCCATCGCCGACCGGCTGACGGAACGTTCCCGCGACTTCATGGCGCGCGCGTGACCCGACGCCGAGCATCCGCTGAATGGTAACGATCAGGTAAACCCCGGCCGCTATTCTGAAAGCCTATGAGCACTGGAGCCCTATGAGCAGGATCGCCGTTGTCCCCGGTTCGTTCGACCCGGTCACGTTGGGTCACCTCGATGTGATCGCCCGTTCGGCGAGGCTGTTCGACGAGATCCATGTGCTGGTGGTGCACAATCCCGACAAGAGTGCGATGCTCCCGATCGCCCAGCGGGTCTCGCTGTTGGAGCGATCCATCGCCGACGAACGACTGCCAGGCAACATCATCGTGGCCGCGTGGAGCGTCGGCTTGCTCGTCGACTACTGCACCGATGTCGGGGCGAACGCGCTGGTCAAGGGCATCCGCTCCCAGGTCGATGTCGCGTACGAGACGCCGATGGCGATCGTGAACCGCGATCTGGCCGGTGTCGAGACGGTCTTCATGCTGCCCAATCCCGCGAACGCTCACGTGTCGAGTTCGCTGGTGCGTCAGGTCGCCGCGCTGGGCGGTGACGTGAGCCCGTACGTGCCGCGTGCGGTATACGACTATCTGCAGGAAATATGAACACGCTCCCGACCAAACAACCGACGGATGCCTCGGCCGAGGCCACCGACACCGAACCGAGCATCACACCCGACGACCTGCGTGAAGAGGCTGAGCAGATCGCGGCCAACGTTGAGGCGGTGATCGATGGCAAGCACGAGGCGGTGCGGGTCGCGCTGACCGTGCTCCTGGCCGAGGGTCACCTGCTCATCGAGGACGTACCCGGCGTGGGCAAGACGATGCTGGCGAAGGCGCTGGCGAAGTCGGTGGACTGCACCGTGAGTCGCATCCAGTTCACCCCAGATCTGCTTCCCTCCGACGTGACGGGCGTCTCGGTGTACAACCAGCCGGAACGACGGTTCGAGTTCAAGCCCGGCGCGGTGTTCGCGAACATCGTCATCGGCGACGAGATCAACCGCGCCAGCCCGAAGACGCAGTCCGCCCTGCTGGAGTGCATGGAGGAGAGGCACGTCACCGTCGACGGGTCGACGTATCCGCTTCCCGACCCGTTCATCGTGATCGCCACCCAGAACCCCGTCGAGATGGAGGGCACCTACGAGCTCCCCGAGGCGCAGCGCGACCGCTTCATGGCCCGCATCGCCATGGGGTACCCAGACGAACAGGCCGAGATCGAGATGCTCACGGGCCGAGACACGTCGAGTCCGCTCTCCCGCATCGGCGCCGTCGTCAGCAGCGACCGGCTGCGCGAGATGATGGCTCTGGCGAGGCGCGTCTTCGCCTCGGATGCCCTCAAGCAGTACGCGGTCGCCATCGCTCACGGCACGCGCGACGACGCCGACCTCAGGCTCGGGGCGAGCCCGCGCGCGACTCTTCAGCTAGTCCGCGCCGCGAAGGCGCGAGCCGCGCTCGAAGGACGCGACTTCGTGCTCCCCGACGACGTCGACGCGCTTGCGGTTCCCGTTCTGGCTCACCGGCTGCTGCCCACCAGCCGCGCGATGGGACAGCATCACGAGCGGGCTGCCGTGCTCGCCGATGTCGTCTCCCGTATCGTCGCGGCCACCCCCGTGCCCACGGGGCAACCGAAGTAGCCTGTGCCGCATGAGGGCCACGCGTGCCCGGTCCGCAGCGCAGCGGCCGAGACCGACCTGGCGAGGCGCCGGGCTGGCGTTGGCCGGCGCCGTCTCCATGGTCGGCGCCGCGACGTACGGCAGGGTGGACCTGCTCGTGCTCGGCCTTGTGCTACTGCTTCTTCCGCTCGCCGCAGCGATCGCGGTGACCGTCGACCGGCCGTGGATCAGCGTCACCCGCCAGTTCGAGTCCGATGTTGTCACGGCCGGCGAACCCGCTCACGTGTCTGTCACGGTGCGCAACGAGGCGAGCCGGCGCGCGCCGAGCCTGCGGTTGCGGGATGCCTGCCCGCCCGCACTCACGGCATCCTCCCTCGCACCGCTTCCCCCGCTGGGCGAGCACGCCATCGCCAGCCGCGACCACTCCGATTCCGCGACAGTGCGGTACTCGCTGGGCACGACGCGGCGGGGTGTGTTCTCGGTCGGCCCGCTACTGCTGGAGCGCACGGATCCGTTCGGTCTCGTTCGCTGCCTGTACGCGGTGGGCTCGGGTAAGCCTCTGATCGTCGTTCCGCACGTGGACGACCTGGGGGAGGGCGAGTTCGACGTCTCCCGCAGCGAGGGGTACGAGCACGAACTGGTGAAGCACAGCATCCCGAACGCGGACGAGCTGATCGCGCGCGATTACCGTCCCGGTGACCCCATGCGACGCGTGCACTGGCGGGCGACCGCACGGCACGACAAGCTCATGGTGCGGCAGGAGGAGCCGCGCAGCAATCCGGAGACGTGGATGCTGGTGGACACCGACGGAGGTGCGCGGCTCGAGCACCGGCACCTGCACGCGGACACCGGAAACGACCGATTCGAGACGGCGGTCGATCTGGCGGCATCGCTGGGCGCTCATCTCATCGATCAAGGCTACGTGCTGGGGGTGGCCGAGTCTGCGCCGTTGCAGCTACAGGGCAGGGCGGGCACCGGTCGCGCTGGACTGGCGGGCCTCGCGGTCTCGGCGTACGATCCGCCAGGCGGCGCCCACTCGCTTCTGATCGGGCTTGCCGCCGCGGAACAGCTCAGACGCGACAACGCCGATCCAGCCGGCGTTCTCGGCGCTGCGCTTCGTCGCAATCCGCAGGCTGTTCCGACGTTCGTGATCGTCGTCGACGGCGACCATGACGAACTGGCGGCTGTGGCGTCGTTGCGCCCGTTGTGCGACCCGGCCGTGGCGTTCTTCGTCGGTGAGCGCGCCGAGCTGCGCGAGCACTATGAGCGACGTGGCTGGACCTGCGTCGACGTGGAAGTGGGAGAGCGGCCGAGTGCCGCGTGGCAGCGGGCGGCCATCCGCTCGGCAGTGGTGCACCATGGCTGACACGACGCGGTCCACCGCATCGGGTGCCCCGGCGCGGAGCAGATTGCCCGGGGTCTCCGGCCCGCCGTCGTCGCGCGCACGATTCGATGACGTGCCACGGTTGTCGACGCGCCAGGCCGACCCGAGGCGAAGCGGCGCGCTGTTGGCGCTCATGGCCGCACTCGCGGTCGCGCTCGTCGGACTCATCTCGGGCGCGCAATGGTGGTGGGAACTGCTGCTCACCTTCATCGTGGTACACGGCGTGGCGGCAGGATGCCGTGCGCTCGCTCTGCCGCGCGCTCTTGCACCGGTGCTCTCCCTCGTGGCGCTCGTGCTGCTCGTGACGGCGATGTTCGCCCCACGCACCGCGCTGCTCGGGTTCATCCCGACGCCCGCGACGGCCGTGGAGTTCGGCGACCTCGTTTCCCGGGCCAGGGTCTCGTTCTACAACCAGGGAGTCCCCGCCGATCCGCTGCCTGAGTTCTTGTTCCTCATCGTGGCCGTCGGAGGCGTCATCGCGTGGACTTCCGACCTCGTGGCGATCGTGCTCCGCCGCCCCGCGCTGGTGGGCATCGTTGTCGCCTCAGCGCTCATTGCGCCCGCCTCGCTACTGGACGGCGGCATCTCACCGGTGTCGCTCATCCTGTGTCTGATCGCGTACCTGCTCCTGCTCCGAGTGGATGTGCGCGCCAGGAGGGGCACCGGGGCGGAGATCGCCACGTCGTTGTCCATCGCTGCCGGGGCGATCGTCGTCGCGCTCGTGATCGGAACGACCGCACCGGGGTTCCAGCAGATCGGCAGGCAGGCGATCCCTGCAGCGGGCGTGCTGTTCGGCCAGGGCGTGAATCCCTTGATCGATCTCGGGGCCGACCTCAGGCGCCCGGTGCCGGTGACGGTGATCGACTATTCGACCACCGCGCCCTCGCCGGGCTATCTCCAGATGACGACGCTCGACGCATTCTCCGGCGAGGTGTGGCGGCACACCAAGTCTCCGTCCACGTTCTTCAGCTCGTCCACCTCGATCGGCACGGCTCCCGGCCTGAGCAAGCACGTGAAGACCAGCACGGTCGTCACCGACGTGCAGGTGCACAACATGACCAGTCAGTGGCTGCCGGCCCCGTACCCGGTGTCGAAGGTCGAGGGGCTGAACGGCAGTTGGGCGTGGGAACGCAACGACCTGACGATCTCCGGTCTCACGGCCACGACCGTCGACCAGCAATACACCGCGATCTCGAAGGCGGTGCAGCCCACGGCCAGGCAACTGAGAGACGCGGGAACGAATTATCCGGACTCGGTGCAGGACGACCTGAGCGTTCCCCGCAACGCGCCGGCGGTCATCCGTGCGACGGCGCTCTCCGTCACGGCGGGCGCGACAACGCCGTACGACATGGCGGTGGAGCTGCAGTCCTATTTTCACGACGGCGACTTCCGGTACTCGTTGGATGCTCCGAAGAACGGCGGCTACGACGGTGACACGCCGGGCACGATCGCGACGTTCCTGGAGCAGAAGGCAGGGTACTGCGTGCACTTCGCGGCAGCCATGGTCTTCATGGCGCGCGAGCTCGGCATTCCGGCCAGGATCGCGGTCGGGTACCTGCCCGGGGTCATCACCGGCACATCGGGCTCGACCACGCAGTACCAGGTCACGTCCGACGACCTGCACGCCTGGCCCGAGCTCTACTTCCCGGGTGTCGGCTGGGTGCCGTTCGAACCGACGGTGGGCCGCGGAACCGTCCCGGACTACAGCACGGCCGCCGCGGCGACGCCCGTGCCGACCGATACGTCGAGCGCCGGCGCGGCCGGCGGCGCCCAGCGGAGACTTCCCACCGATCAACCGGTGGCCGGCGGCGGCGCCGTGGATACTGCGACGGCGGCGTTCTCTTCGAGTAGCAGCGTCGCGGCGGTCGGGCTGCTCATCCTGGCGATGGTGCTGACGCCCGCCGTGGTGAGGCGCCGGATGCGTGCGAAGCGGCTTGCGACGGTGCGGCAGGGCGGAGGAACGGCGCGGATGGCGTGGGCGGAGTTGCGTGCGTCGACGCTGGACCTCGGCCTCGCAGCACCACCCACGGAGACCCCGCGCGCGTTCGCGGACCGATTGCGCCGAACGTGGACGGACGCATCGGGGAACGCGCCGGATGCGTCGTCGCAGGATGCGGCATCCCTCGCCCTGGCCGAACTCGTGGAGGCGATCGAGCAGGAGCGGTATGGGCCGCCTGGCGGCCGCTGGGCCGATCCCGTGCTCGCCGATGACGTCGTCACGGTGGTGTCGGCCCTCGCCGCGACCGCAGGACTGGCCAGACGGATGCGCGCGACGATGGTCCCGGTGTCGCTGCTCGAGGGTCGGCTGCGAGCTCCCTCGGCCGCCCGCGCCGGTGCGTGACGCCCGCCGCCGCCTCCGCATGATGCCGAGGCGCGACGGGTAGAATCGTTGTTCGTGTCTCCCGCCGCTCGCAATCCCTACTCCCTCGGCGTCCGCGACCTGATGCACAGGCCGGGCCAGATGCGCGAGGAGTCTCTGACGGTCGACGTGCCGGAGAAGCTCGGGGAAGGCCTCGTGAGCGTGGAGGCCGGCGCGCCTCTCGAACTCGACCTTCGCCTCGAATCCGTGCACGAGGGCATCCTCGTCTCCGGGGAGGCTTCGGCGATCGCCAAGGGTGTCTGCGGGCGCTGCCTGACCGACATCGCGGAGCCCGTCCAAGTCGACTTCCAGGAGCTTTTCGCGTATTCTTCTGGGGAAGCTTTTGACTCCGAGGTTCACGACGACCACGTGGATCTTGAACCTCTTGTCAGGGATGCGGTGGTGCTGGCACTGCCGTTCCAGCCGGTGTGCCGACCGGATTGCCCTGGTCTCGACCCTGAGACCGGCGAACGGTTGGCCGATCTGCCGGATCGCGAACCCAGGAACCCCATCGACCCGCGGTGGGCTGCGCTCGCCGACTTCCCCGCTTCCGATGACGCCGCCGGCCGGAGCAGTTCGCCTGAACAGGCCGGCTCCCCAGACAGAGAAGAGTAGAGACATGGCTGTTCCCAAGCGGAAGAAGTCGCGCGCCAACACCCACGCGCGTCGTTCGCAGTGGAAGGCCCAGGTTCCGAACCTGGTCAAGACCGTCGAGAACGGCAAAGTGACCTACAGCCTTCCGCATCACGCGAAGGTCGTCGAGGACTCGGCCGGCACCCCGCTGTTCCTTGAGTACAAGGGCCGCAAGGTCGCCGACGTCTAGTCACGCGGCGCACGCTCAGCGTGCGCAGTCGCAGGCGCGCATCGATGACGGTGCGCGCCTGAGTCGTGCTGCGGCCGAGTCGACGGATGAGCTTCAGGCACGCCTTGGGGTTCGAATCGATCCGGAGTTGCTGACGCTTGCCCTCACGCATCGTTCGTTCGCGTACGAGCACGGCGGCATCCCCAACAACGAGCGGCTGGAATTCCTCGGCGACTCGATCCTCGGGCAGGCTGTGACGGTCAAGCTGTACCGCGACTATCCGCGTCTCGAGGAAGGCGGGCTGGCCAAGCGTCGTGCGTCACTGGTGAGCAGTGTCGCGCTTGCCGAGGTCGCGCGAGGAATCGGGCTCGGCGAGTTCGTGCTGCTCGGTCGAGGCGAGGCATCCAGCGGCGGTGCCGACAAGTCGTCGATCCTCGCTGACACGGTCGAGGCGATCATCGGAGCGGTGTACCTGGATGCCGGTGGCGAGGTCGCGACGGCGCTCGTGCTGCGTCTCATCGAACCGCTGTTGGACGACCCGGACAGGTTCGGCGCCGCGATGGACCCGAAGACCAGCCTGCAAGAGCTGGCGGCCCGTCATTCCGCGCCTCCGCCGCAGTATACGGTGACCGACACCGGACCGGATCACAACAAGACGTTCCATGCCAGGGTGACGGTCGAGGGAGTGGTGACCGCAACCGGCGAAGGAACGAGCAAGAAGAACGCGGAGATGGCGGCAGCGCTCCGGGCGTGGTCGATGGCCAACTCCGGTGCGGCCGATGAGACGGCCGACGACAGCAGTGCCAGAGCTTCCCGAGGTTGAGGTGGTGCGAGCCGGTCTCGAACCGGCGGTCGCCGATGCCGTGATCTCCTCCGTCGAGGTGCTCGACGAACGCGCCCTCACCCGACACGATCGCGCGCGCGGCGATCTTTCCGCCCTGCTGACGGGGCGGCGGATGCTCGGCGCCGCCCGCCGAGGCAAGTTCCTGTGGCTGCCGCTCGACCGTCGCACGGCGGCGGCCGACTACAGCGAGGCCGGACCATCCGGGCAACGGGATGAGGCATCCGAGACGCAGGAGGACGCGCTGCTGCTCCACCTGGGGATGAGCGGCCAGGTGCTGCTGCGGGAAGCGGGTGCGCCTCTCGAGCGCCACGCGCGGGTGCGGCTGATGGTGGAGCATCCGCTGCACGGGGAGCTGGCCGTGCACTTCGTCGACCAGCGCACGTTCGGCTCGCTCGCCGTGGACCGCATGCAGCCGACTCCCGACGGCGCGCCCGGCGGATTCGGCGTCGACCAGGCGCGGGTACCGAGCCAGGTGGCGCACATCGCGCGCGATCCTCTGGACCCGGCATTCGACGACCGACGATTCCTGACCTCGCTGGCCTCCCGGCGCACGACGGTCAAGCGCGCGCTCCTCGACCAGACGCTCGTCAGCGGCGTCGGCAACATCTACGCCGACGAGGCGCTGTGGGCGGCCCGCATCCACTTCGACCAGCCGACCGCCACTCTGTCGAGCCGCAAGGCCCGCGAGTTGCTCGCCGAGGTGCGAGCGGTGCTGCACAAGGCGCTTGCCGAAGGCGGGACCAGCTTCGACGCGCAGTACGTGAACGTGAACGGCGCATCCGGATACTTCGCGCACAGCCTCAACGCGTACGGACGCGACGGTCAGCCGTGTCCGCGGTGCGGGACCGAAATGGTGCGGGCGTCGTTCATGAACCGGTCGTCGCACTACTGCCCGCGCTGTCAGCGGCTCCGCTGATCGCTCCGTCTTGCTCGGCGCAACGGATCATCCTGCGACCGACGAGACTGACGCCATAACGACGAACCTGCCGCGTCCATCACGGGACGAGCACGATGCGCTCGCCGTGCACCTCTCCATGTTCGATCGCGGCGTGTGCGGCGGCGGCGTAGTCCAAAGGAGCTTTACGGATGCGTGGTGTCGGCAGCGCTCCATCCGTCACGGCGCGCATGATGGCGTCCGCGGCGCGGGCGAGTTCGTCGACGGTGGCGTTGCTGATCGCGAATCCGACGATCGAACGGTCATGCGTGTACAGCTCGCCGAACTCGAGCACGTCGTGCCGGGCAATGCCCGCGATGAGCACGATACGGCCGCGCTCGGCCAGCAACGGCACTGCCCGTGAGAGCGAGAGCGTGCCGGACGTGTCGAGCCAGACATCCGCTCCCGGGTGCCGTGTCGAGTCCGCCGGGTGCAGGGCGGCTTCGACCTCGGCGTCGGCTCGCTCGCCGCGGTAGTCCACGGCGGTCGCACCGCTCGCGGTGAGGCGCTCGAGGTCATGGGCACCGGCCGTGGTGACGACGCGGCAGTCCATCCAGCGCGCGAACGACACGGCGCACGAGCCGACGTTGCCGCCTCCGCCACCGACGAACGCGGTTCCACCCCGCGTCAGAGCCCCGTGCTCGACAAGGGCGAGCCACGCTGTCGCCGCCGGATGCACCACAGAGATGAACTCGACGGGGTCCACGTCGGCAGGCAGGCGGTAGAGCCGGTCGACCGGAACGCAAGCGAACTCCGCGGCAGTGCCCTGGCGCCCGCCATGCCCCAGGCTGTTGCTCCAGACGAGGTCGCCCACCTGGAAGCCGCTCGCGGCGGCGCCCGACTCTTCGACAACGCCGACAACGTCCCGCCCCACGACGAACGGGAACGTCATCCGAGTGCGATAGGCGCCGCTGCGCACGAAGGTGTCGACCGGGTTGACGGTGGTCGCGCTCACCCGCACGAGCACGTCGTTCGGTCCAGGCTGCGGCACGGGCACGGTCTCCAACCTGATCGCCTCTGCCGGGCCGAGTTCATGGATGACGGCGGCGCGCATGGATCCGGAACCAACTGTCGCAGCACCCATCCGACCAACCTATGCCGTGTTCGGCTATGCCGTGTCGCCGGGAGGGAGGCTCTCCTGAGCGTCGATGCCAGGCAGCTCCAGCCGAAACGACGCACCCCACGGCGTTCCGGTCGTGTCGACCGCGCTCAGGGCGCCGCCGAGGCGTGCCGTGAGCCGCTGCGCGATCGAGAGGCCGAGACCGGTGCCCACAGCCCTGGTCTGCCGGTACTTGTCATGCAGCGCTCCGCGCACGAAGGCCGAATCGCGGTCTTCGGCGGTGAGTCCGGCACCGCTATCGCTCACCGTCACGGCGACGCGGATGCCGCCATCCGTCGCCGAGACGGTGCCCGCCTCCACGGCGACGAGGCCACCGGACGGCGTCGCTCTCAACGCGTTCTCGAGCAGGCCGTCGACGATCTGCCGCAAGCGGTGGGCGTCCGTGTTCGCGATGACTCCGGGTGGCACGTCCGTGCGCAACTCGACGCCAGCCGAGGAGGCGACAGCGCGCCAGGCGGCGGCGGCTTCTGCCATCACCCCGGCAATATCGACCGGTGTCAGCTCGGCGGCGAAGTCGTGCGCCTCCAGCCGTGCGAGTTCGAGCAGGTCGGCGACGAAACGGTCGAGGCGGCGGGTCTCGGTGAGCATCGTGGATCCCACCTCGCGGGCATCCTCCGCGCCGACGACGCCGTCTGCGAGGGCCTCCGCGTATCCACGCAGCGCGGTCAGCGGCGTGCGCAGGTCGTGCGAGATGGAGAGCAGGAACTCGCGCTGCCGTGCCTCGCTCACGGTGAGCGCGTCGTCCAGCTCGTCCAACGCGTTCACCACGTCGGACACCTCCGCGGTCGCGGTGTGCGGCAGTTCGACATTGCGATCGCCTTTCGCGAGCCTGCGGGCCGCCGCCGCCGTTCGCGACAGCGGCCGTGACACGACCCGTGCGAGCAGGATGCCCGCCCCGAGCGCGACCGCCAGCCCGATCGCCAGAGCGATGAGCAGCTGACCGGCAACCCGGGACACGGCGGCGTCCACCGAGGTCAGCGATCGGGCGACGACGACGGTTCCTCCGGCGAGGCTCTGACGCGCCTCCACGATGAAGCGACGTCCACCGAGCTCGACCGTCGTGGACAGCGTAGAGCCTCGTTCGAGGCGTTGCCGCACCTTGGGCCGCAGCACGACGCCGATGGATCCGCTGACTGTGCCGTCCGCGTTGATCAGCGCTACCTTCGGCTCAGCGGAGCCGGTGGTCTGGTCGTTCACGCGCTGCTCGAGCTGGTTCTGCGGCAGCGCCGCGAGCTGATCGGCGAGCGTGGATGCCTCCGACCGGGCATCTCCGAGCGAAGCCGCGCGCACCAGACCCAGCGATACTGCGCCGGCGACCACCGCGGAGACCAGGGCGACGGCGACGGTGGTGAACACGATGCGTCCCGCGAGGGTGCGGGGGAGGACGCGCATGTCAGACAGCCGATCGCGCCGCACCGGTGCTGGCATCCGTCACCGGTGCCGCCTGTGCGTCGATCGCGTATCCGACGCCGCGCACCGTGCGGATGCCCGACGCGGGCCCCAGCTTCGCCCGCAACTGAGCGATGTGCACGTCCACGGTCCTGCCGGACGCGTAGTCGGCGTGACCCCATACGGCGGAGAGCAGCTGCTCACGGGTGAACACCCGCCCGGGGGACCGCGCCAGGTAGGAAAGCAGGTCGAACTCGGTCGCCGTCAGCGACAACTCCGCGGCGTCGAACGTGGCCGACCTGGTGTCTTGATCGAGCACGAGAGCGCCGAGGCGCACCTCGTGGCGACTCGGCACCCCGTGAGTGCGGCGCAGCACGACCTTCAGCCGGGTCACGAGCTCCCGCGGTGAGAACGGCTTGGTGAGATAGTCGTCGCCGCCGAGTTCGAGCGCCACGAGCCGCTCGATCTCGTCGTCGCGCGCCGTCACGAAGATGATCGGCGTCCAGTCGTCGTCCGCCCGGAGCCGTCGGCACACCTCGACCCCGTCCACGCCCGGCAGGCCGACATCCAGCACGATGGCCACCGGACGGCGAGAACGGATGACGCCAAGCGCGGCATCCCCGTCGCCTACAACCTCGACCCCGAACCCGGCGCGCGTGAGATAGAGCCGTTCGAGGTCGGCGATCGCGCGCTCGTCTTCGACCACGACGACGAGTCCGGAGGGCGCATCCATGGCTCCATTCAAGCCGGTGCAGAATGCCCGTGCCCCGGCTTCCCGCGCCTCTCAGACAACCCTTACATTCCTCGAACACGCGCCCGACGGCTGCCGCACACGGGTTTGCGAGTCTCGATGGGTCGTACCGTGCGAGCGCCGCGCTCGCCCGGCAGGTGTTCCCGGGCAGAGCCGGGAGCAGAGCGAAGGGAATCCCCACCATGAAGGAACCGAACAAGGACATCGCCGGCGGGTTTCGCCGCCGGGTCGCCAAGGAACGACTCGCGCTTGCCGTGGCCGGGGTGACGGCGGTTGCCGCAGTGGTCGGCGGTGTCGCCGCGGCGTCAGTGCCGGCGTCGGCGCAGACGGTGGCCATGCGCACCGTCGCGGTGACGTCGCCGATCGTGCCCGCCGCGAGCGCGTCCGGGACCAAGGGTCGCCTCTGCGGTGCGGTGCTGCTCGTGGTGAAGCGCGACTACGACAGGCTGCCCGATGCCCTGCTCAAGGACGTGGCATCCGCCCGGCACCAGTCCTCGAAGTCCGCCAAGCGCACGGCCCTGGAGAACGTGCTGAAGAAGGCGCAGTCCGGCGGTTATGGCACGGATGTCGAGTCGGTCGCGAAGGACAAGAAGACGCCCGCGGGCTTCAAGGCGGCATGGGATCGTCTGCCGTCCTCGTTGCGGGACGACCTGAAGAAGGCGAAGGACGCAAGCGGTGACACCCGCACGTCCGACTTGAAGGCCATCGCATCGAAGGCGGAGTCCGGAGGTTACGGCGACCGTGTGAAGGGTGCCGTCGACAAGGCGAAGACGCGGCTCGACGCGTGCGTGGCGCGCGCGCAGGGCTCCGGATCGACGAGCAAGCCGACCACGCCGTCCACCGGCACGCCCACACCGAGCACGAGCACACCCGCGCCGACGTCGACGACAGGAGCCTGACCGTCAGGCCAGGTGCTTCTGCCAGGTGCCGTTCAGCGCCATCGACTCGTAGCCCAGAGCATCGTTGATCGCCCGCATCGGGCCGTTCTCCGCGGCGTTCCAAGTGAGAACGCGCTCCACACCAGGCGCAACCCGCTTCAGCGCCTGCAGGTTGGCGAGCTTCACCGCGAGGCCGAGTCGGTGCCCGCGGTGCGCGGCCACTACGAGCGTGTCCCACTGCTCGACCTTTTTCGAGCCCTCGGCCACGAGCAGGATCGTGTACGCGACCACCTCACCGGTTGCCTCGTGCACCGCCGCGGCGACGAGGGTTGGCTCTCCGGCGTGCATCCAGCGCTGCTCCTCGTCGCGCACCCGCTGCGCGTCCCAGTGCTCCGGGTCGAGCACGATGCCCTCGTGCGGCACGTCGAGCACCATGCGGGCGCGCGCCGCGGCGTAGCCGTCGACGAGTTCGTCCGGGCAACGCCGCCACCACGTGATGATCCGATACCCGGTCCCGTGCTCGTCCGCTTCCCGCTGGAGCCGATCGTGCAGGCCGTCCGGCAACGGTAGATTCTGCCTGCTGACCAGTTCCACCTGGCCCAGCCGGTAACCCGATTCGAGGGCGAACCTCGTCGCGTCGTCCATCGGCAGCCCCGTGGGGCCCGCCTCAGGAGCCACGGTGCGGGCATCCGGCGGGATGTCCGCCAGCACGTGCTCGGTGAACGTCGAGATGTCGACGCGGCCGGCGTCGGCGACCAGCTCCTCGCCCTGGCGGAGCAGGGCCGCACCGATGCCGTGCCGGCGAGCGGCCGGGATGACGTGCACCTCGATCTCGGCGGTGGTCGCGTCCTCCTCGAGCGGAACCGTGACCAGCAGGCGCCCGGTGGGAACGCCGTCGAGCCGGGCGAGGTAGAGCATCCGCAGTCGGAACGAACTGTCCCGGTACCAGGCGAGCTGGTCCGATGGGTTGTAGACGAAGTCGTCGTTGTGCCACAGGTGAAGGGCGCAGTCGTTGCCGACATCCACGAATCCGGTGAAGTCGTCGGCGTCGGCAGCCATGCTCTCGGGCACGGCCACCCGCTCGATCGTCACCCGCATGAGACTCCCTGCAACGGCAATTAGCCGAACAGCCTATCCAGCTGCCCGCCTGGCCGCCAGGCGTCGGGTACCGTAGAGACGGCTTCGCGCCCCGTCGGCGCAAACGGGACGAGATGAGGCTTCAGAAGGGGGCGCCGGTTGCATCTGAAGAGCTTGACGCTCAAGGGCTTCAAGTCCTTCGCTCAGCCGACGACCTTCGCCTTCGAACCCGGTGTCACGTGCATCGTCGGGCCGAACGGATCCGGCAAATCGAACGTCGTGGATGCCCTCGCCTGGGTGATGGGGGAGCAGGGCGTCAAGACGCTTCGCGGCGGGAAGATGGAAGACGTCATCTTCGCCGGAACGTCGACCAGGGGACCGCTTGGCCGTGCCGAGGTGACGCTCACGATCGACAACGCCGACGGTGCGCTGCCGATCGAGTACTCCGAAGTCACGATCAGTCGCACACTGTTCCGGAACGGCGGCAGCGAGTACGCCATCAACGGCAAGCAGTGCCGTCTGCTCGACGTGCAGGAGCTGCTGAGCGACTCCGGCCTCGGGCGCGAGATGCACGTCATCGTCGGTCAGGGACAGCTGGATGCCGTTCTGCACGCGAGCCCCGACGACCGGCGAGGCTTCATCGAGGAGGCGGCAGGCATCCTGAAGCATCGCAGGCGCAAGGAGAAGACCCTGCGCAAACTCGAGGCGATGCAGACCAACCTCACGCGTCTCAGCGACCTCGCGGGCGAGATCCGACGTCAGTTGAAGCCGCTCGGTGCGCAGGCCGAGGTGGCGAGGGAGGCGCAGACCATCGCCGCGATCGTGCGCGACGCACGTGCGCGGCTGCTGGCAGACGAGGTGGTCGGACTGCGTGCCGCGCTCGACGACTACTCGCGCGACGAATCGCAGCGGCACAGCGAACGCATCGTGCTGCAGGAACAGCTCGAGCAGAAGCAGCTGCGGATCGCGCGCATCGAGCAGGAGCAGGTCGGCGACGCGGTCGATGCGGCCCGGCGCACCGCCTTCGCGCTGGAGTCGGCGCAGGAACGGCTGCGCTCCCTCTATACACTCGCGAACCAGCGGCTGGCGCTCCTGGGCTCGCAGACAGACCTCTCCGAGTCGGCGCGCACCGTCACCCCCGACATGATCGAGGCGTCGAAAGCGGAGGCGGCTCTGCTGCGCGACGGGGTAGGCGAAGCGGATGCCGCGGTGTCGGCCGCGCAGGCCGCCACCCGTGCCGCGCGTTCGCGCCTCGATGCGCTCGACGAGCAGATCGCCGCGCAGAGTGCGCTCGTCTCGCAGCACGACCTCGAGCTCACCAAGCTGGCCGGGCAGGCGGATGCCGCAGCGCAGCGCCTCGCGGCTCTCCGCGGTGAGGTACTCCGGCAGCGGAACCAGCTCGAGGCGGCCGAACAGCGGAGAGCGGCGGCCGAGGAGGCGCTCTCGGACAGCGAGGGCGACTCCCCGCTGAGAGCGGACGCGCAGAGCGAGCTGGCCGAGGCGTACGAGGTCGCGCAGGCGGCGGTGTTCGAGGCCGAGGCGGAGATCGAACGGCTCCGTGACGAGTTGCGCGCGCTGGAACGGGAGCGCGATGCGTTGTCCGGCCAAGTGAACGCACTCGGTCGAGCGTTGGAAGCCAGGGACGGCTCGGCCGCACTCATCGCCGCGGGACGCACGGGAGTCGAGGGCCGCGTGGCCGACGCGATCAAGGTCGAGCCCGGATTCGAGGTGGCCATCGCGGCAGCGCTGGGCTCACTGGCCGATGCCGTGCTCGTGGCCGACCGGGATGCCGCGGTCGGCGCCGCCCGATTCGCCGCCGAGGAGGATCTCGGCTCGATCGAGCTGGTCGTCGGAGCCGGCATCACCAGCAGGAGTGCCGGAGCTGACGCCGATGTGCTGACCGACATGCCGAAGGGCGCACGGCGCGCCGAGGAGTTGCTGCTGGCAGGCACGGACAGCATCCGCGACCTGTTGCGGCAGACGGTTGTCGTCGCCGGCCTGGACGAGGCCCACCGGATCTGGCCGAGCACGGGCGACGACACGGTGCTCGTGACACGCACCGGCGAGGTGCTGTCGAAGCACACGCTCAAGGGCGGTTCGGGCAAGGGAGCCGGCCGTATCGAGCTGCTGGCCGAGCGGGACGCCGCCGCCGCGCGTCTCGACGAGCTGGAGTCGGCCATCGCGACCGCGAAGGCGGAGCACGACGGGCAGCGCGAGGCGCTGCAGGCGGCCAAGCAGGCATCCGCGGCGGCTCTGACCCAGCTGCGGGCTTACGACGCACAGCTCGCCGAGCAGACCGAGAAGTCGAGCCGGCTGACGGCTCAGCTCGAGGCGGCGAACGCGGAGGCCGGCCGTATCGACCGGGGCATCGCCGAGTCGGAGGCCAAGGTCGCCGAGGCCGAGCAGGCGGCCGCCGCCGCCAAACGCGCCCATGAGACGCATGCGTCGAAGCCGCGCCCCATTCTCGATGTCGGTGAGCGGGATGCCGTCTCGGCCGAGCTCGAATCGTGCCGCGAAGCGGAGGTTCAGGCCCGGATGGCCGCGGAGACCGCGCGGGAGCGAGTGCGCGCCGAGGAGACGCGAACCGCGTCGCTCGTGAAACGGCTCGAGGAGGAACGCACCGCGGCGGCGGAAGCCGCGCGGCGTGAGGTCGTCCGCAGGCACCAGGTGGATGCCGCCGAGCGGGTAATCGCGTCGCTGCCGAGTGTGCTCGACTCCGTCGACCGGTCCGTGAGCAGCGCACGCACGGAGCTGGCGGCCGCGGAGGCCGCCCGGGCCGGCCAGAACGAGGAACTGACGGCGTTGCGCCGCGATGAGGCCGCACTACGCGACCGGTTGCAGGCGGTCAGCGAGAGCGTGCACGGACTCGAGCTGCAGATCTATGAGAAGAAGCTGCACCTGTCATCCCTGCTCGAACGTGCGGGCAGCGAGCTCGGGCTGGTCGAAGACGTGCTCGTGGCCGAGTACGGGCCCGAAACGCCCATTCCCGCTGAGACCGAAGACGGCGATGAGCGGCCGTTCGTGCGCGCCGAGCAGGAGAAGCGGCTGCAGGATGCCGAGCGCAAGCTGGGCAGGCTGGGCCGGGTGAATCCGCTCGCGCTGGAGGAGTTCGCCGCACTCGAGCAGCGACACAAGTTCCTCACCGAGCAGCTGACCGACCTCACGAACACCCGCAAGGACCTGCTCACGATCATCGCCGACATCGACGAGCGCATGCAGGGCATCTTCTCGGACGCGTTCGAAGACACTCGCCGCTCGTTCGCCGAGGTGTTTCCGGTGCTGTTCCCTGGCGGCAGCGGAAGCATCCGTCTCACCGACCCGGACGATCTGCTGACGACGGGCATCGAGGTCACCGTTCGGCCCGCGGGGAAGAAGATCGAGCGGCTCTCGCTGCTCTCCGGCGGCGAACGTTCGCTGGCGGCCGTGGCGTTCCTCTTGGCCATCTTCAAGGCGCGACCCAGCCCCTTCTACATCATGGACGAGGTGGAGGCCGCGCTCGACGACGCCAACCTCGGCCGCCTCCTCACGACGTTCGAAGACCTCCGAGCAGACAGCCAGCTGATCGTCATCACGCACCAGAAGCGCACGATGGAGATCGCGGACGCGCTCTACGGCGTCTCGATGCGCCAGGACGGCGTATCGGCGGTCGTCGGTCAGCGGGTCGCCGAGCGGGAGACCCGAGCCGAGGCCGTCGAGGAGGAGCGGCAGACCGCCTGAGCCTGGCGGCCTACGGCAGTTCCCGTGCCGCTCGGATGACTCCCTTCGGATCGTGCCGCTCCTTGAGACGGCGCAGACGCGCGATCGAATCCGGATCGTAGGCATCCGCGATCGTGGCGCTCGCATCCGTCAAGGTGAGCACGTTCCCTGTGGCGGGCGTGGCGGCCACAGCGGATGTCAGCGGTGCGAATGCCGCATCGACCTCCGCCGTTCCCGGGCCACCGTGAACCATCACGCTGGCGCCCACGTACGCCGGAGCAGCGACGTGCGCCGCGACGGAGCGCAAGCGGTCGCCGCTGACGAGAGACCCGCCGAACGGGCGCACCTCGAATCGGAACAGCCCGTGTGCGGATGCCTGGTGGAACGCATCGACCAGACGCTCGGCCGACGCGGTATCGACGCCGGCTGTCGCTCTGCCCCAGTCCTCGTAGGGCATCGGGTCGGTGGGTTCGGCGGCGACTGCTGCGAGCGACCCGATGCCGAACGTGCTGAACGTATCGGCGATCGGCGTTCCCACTGCGCGCAACGGCTCGATCAGCCGGGCGCCGGAGCTCGAGTCTCCGAGGTGAAGGGCGTCCACCGAGGCGAATGTGTTGCCCCGCAGCGCCTCGGGCAGTGCCGGCGCATCGGGGAAGTTGATCATGCCGAACGAGAGGCCGAGCGCGGGTTCGGTGTTCGCGAGTTCGAACACGGCGCTGAGCAGATCGGCGCCACGCTCGGGGGCGAACATGAGCTTGCCGCCGTAGAGTTCGTCGCCGTCGAACAACGAGAACTCGATCGCGGTCACCACACCGAACAGCCCACCCGCGCCGCGCAGCGCCCACATCAGCTCAGGGTCACTGTCGTCGCTGATGTGCCGCACGTCGCCGGCGGCATCCACGAGCTCCACCGCCGTGAGCGCAGGAGCCTGCAACCCGTATGCGCGCCCGAACATCGAGTGCCCGCCACTCAGCGAATAGGCGACGGTGTTCACCTCGGGGTTGCTCCCGGCCAGCGCGATCAGGCCCGTGCCTTCCAGAAGCGGAAGCACCCGCCCCCAGTTGACGCCGGCACCCACGCGAACCGTGCGACGCTCCACGTCGACGGAGACCTCGTCGAACGCGCTCGGCCTGATCAGGATGATGCCGGAGAGGTCGCGGGCGGCCGAGTGCCCGTTCGGCTGGGTCAGCAGGCCGAGCCCGGCTGCGGCGGCCGTTCGCACGACGCGTTGCACATCGGAGACGTCCGCCGGAACCGCGACGGCGGCTGGACGCTGGTCGACGGCGAGGTTCCAGGCGAGCCGCGCCTGGTCATATCCGTCGTCGTCGGGAAGGAACAGGGTGCCGGAGAGGCTGGAGCGAAGCTCGTCGAGAAAGGAGGGCGTCTGCATGCGCTCGACAGTACGTGCACCCACTGACGTCGGCGCCGTTGCCCATAGTCTTGACGCATGGCTGAACGCTCCTGGTCCCTGGCCGGCGCGCTCCGTGGCATGTTCGCGAAGCGCACGATCGACGACGAGACCTGGGACGACCTCGAGACCGCCCTCATCACAGCAGACTTCGGCCCCGCGCTCACGGAGGAGATCGTCGATGAGCTGCGTCAGAAGGTCGACCGCTACCGCACGACGGACCCCGCCGACCTGCAACGGATGCTCCGCGAGACCATCGAGGAACGTCTCGCCCGCTTCGATCCCACCCTGAAGCTCACGGAGCGTCCGGCCGTCGTGATCGTCGTAGGGGTGAACGGCGTCGGCAAGACCACCACGATCGGAAAGTTCGCCAAGTTCGTGCGCAACTTCGATCGCTCCGTCGTCGTCGGCGCCGCCGACACCTTCCGCGCCGCCGCGGTCGAGCAGCTGGCGACCTGGGCGCAGCGTGCGGGCGCCGAGATCGTGCGGCCGCAGCAGGAGCGGCAGGATCCGGCATCCGTCGCTTTCCAGACCATCGAGTACGCCAAGAACACCGGAACCGAGATCGTGATCATCGACACGGCCGGTCGCCTGCACACGAAGGGCGGACTGATGGACGAGCTGTCGAAGATCAAGCGCGTTGTGGAGAAGCAGGCGCCGATCTCGGAGGTGCTGCTCGTGCTCGACGCGACGACCGGCCAGAACGGGCTCGCTCAGGCGCAGGCATTCATCGAGCACGCCGGCGTGACAGGGCTCGTGCTGACCAAGCTCGACGGCTCGGCCAAGGGCGGATTCGTTCTCTCGGTGCAGGAGCGCACCGGGCTCCCGATCAAGCTGGTCGGGCAGGGTGAAAGCATCGGCGACCTCACCGGATTCACGCCGCACGTCTTCGCCCAGCAGCTGGTCGGCTGACCGCGGAAGGGATACGGGCATGGCGATAGAGCACGACTTCTTCGGCATCGTCGAGGAGGACTCCACGGGCGGTCTGTACTGGAGCGAGACCGTCGAAGTGGCTGAACAGCCCGTGCAGGTCGAGCTCAGGGCACCGGCCGCCGGCGACGTCGCCGAGAGCGGTCTTGATGCCGCTGCCACGGTCATCCGTTCGCTGGAGGGAATGGATGCCCGCGCCCGTGACGCGCTCATCGCGGAACTCAGCGAGCGCGGTTCGGTGACGACGCAGTACATCGACCACCGGGTAGACGACATGGGGGAGTCGCTGCTCGACCTGCTCGTGCACAACTCGGGCGACATCGCCATGGATGTGCTGCGCTCCCTGCAGCTTCTCGCCGTGTCGCTGCGCCCGGATGTCACCGGAGACGACGACGCCTTCGCGGTCTTCACCTACTCGATCGACCCCGACGAGACGGATGCGGTGCTGCAGGTGAGCTTCGACGACCGCGGCGACGTGGTGGCCGTGGACGACGGCGAGTAGGGCTCAGCACGCTCTACTACCATTGAGCCCACCATGGCTACCTTCGGCACGCTCTCCGACCGGCTCACCGAGACCTTCAAGAACCTCCGCACCAAGGGCAAGCTCTCGGCGTCGGATGTCGACGGCACCGTCCGCGAGATCCGTCGCGCCCTGCTCGATGCGGACGTCTCGCTCGATGTCGTCAAGCAGTTCACCGCGACCGTGCGCGAGCGCGCGCTCAGCGACGAGGTCAACCAGGCGCTGAATCCCGCGCAGCAGGTGGTGCAGATCGTCAACGAGGAGCTGATCGGCATCCTCGGCGGGCAGCAGCGCAGGCTCGAGTTCGCGAAGAACCCGCCGACCGTCATCATGCTGGCCGGTCTGCAGGGCGCCGGTAAGACCACCCTGGCAGGCAAGCTCGCCAAGTGGCTGAAGAAAGACGGCCACACCCCGATGCTGGTCGCGGCCGACCTGCAGCGTCCGAACGCGGTCACCCAGCTCCAGGTCGTCGGCGAGCAGGCGGGAGTTCCGGTGTTCGCGCCCGAGCCCGGCAACGGCGTCGGCGACCCGGTCCGGGTGGCGAAGGATGCCGTCAAGCAGGCCGAGAGACAGCAGTACGACGTCGTCGTGATCGACACGGCCGGCCGCCTCGGTATCGATGCCCAGCTGATGAAGCAGGCGTCGGACATCCGCAAGGCGACGAACCCCGACGAGGTGCTGTTCGTCATCGACGCGATGATCGGACAAGACGCGGTCAACACGGCTAAGGCGTTCCAGGAGGGCGTGGACTTCACCGGCGTCGTGCTCACGAAGCTCGACGGCGACGCCCGAGGCGGGGCGGCGCTCTCGATCGCTTCCGTCACCGGCAGGCCCATCATCTTCGCGTCCACCGGTGAGGGGCTCGACGACTTCGAGCCGTTCCACCCGGATCGCATGGCCAGCCGCATCCTGGATCTCGGCGACGTGCTCACGCTCATCGAGCAGGCGCAGCAGGCGTTCGACGAGGACGAGGCGCGCAGGGTCGCTGAGAAGTTCGCGACCGACAGCTTCACGCTCGACGACTTCCTGAAGCAGATGCAGCAGCTGCGCAACATGGGCTCGATCAAGAAGATGATCGGAATGCTGCCCGGCGCGGGCGCGATGCGGCAGCAGCTCGACCAGTTCGACGAGAAGGAGGTCGTGCGCACCGAGGCGATCATCCAGTCCATGACTCCCGCCGAGCGGCACAACCCCAAGCTCCTGAACGGTTCCCGCCGCCTGCGCATCGCCAAGGGCGCCGGCATGACGGTGACGGATGTCAACCAGCTGGTGCAGAGGTTCGAGCAGGCCTCGAAGATGATGAAGACCGTCGCCAAGGGCGGCGTGCCGAATGTGCCGGGCATGGGGCCTATCCCGGGCGCCGGCTACGGCGGACGCAAGCAGCAGCAGAAGAAGGGCAAGTCGTCGCGCTCGGGCAACCCGGCCAAGCGCGCCGCCGAGAACGCGGCGCTGGCGGCGGGAGTGAAGCCCGGCGGCTCCTCAGCGGGCGGATCGGGCTTCGGCCTCGCCGGGCAGCAGGGCACGGCACCGGCGGCCGGTCAGAAGGGCGGCCAGCAGCCTCCGACAGGCGAGGAACTCGCGGCGGTGCAGCGGCTTTTCGGCCGCGGCTAGCGGGCCCCGGCCCCTCCCGTCCGGCCGACCTGGCTCTCAGCCGACCGAGTCAGCCGGCGCCGTTTCCGCTTGACGCCGGGTGCCAGTCGAGCCCGTTGCGCAGCTCTTTCGTGAGCGAGGAGACGACGGCCGGCAGGCTTCCGCCGTTCGCGTCGGCGACGGCGAGTTGTCGCTGATAGCTGATGCCTCGCTCGAGGATGCGCTCCACGTCGGCCAGCTCCCTAGCGCATCCGAGTCGCTCAGCCGTTGGCGCCAGCTCCGACACGAGCGAGCGGATGCCATCGGCCACCGCGCCCTGCGCTCCGCCGGCATCCACGATGATGTCCGCGTCGATGCCCCACCTCGCAGCCCGCCACTTGTTCTCGCGCACGAACCACGGTTGCAGCACCATCGGCGAATCTCCGCTGTCTAGCTGGTCGGACATCCGGTCGACGAGGCAGTGGATGACGGCCGCCAGGGCTCCGAGCTCCGTCGCGGTGGACACCCCGTCGCACGCCCGCATCTCCACCGTGCCCCAGTGCGGAGACGGCCGGATGTCCCAGCGCACCTCGGTGTAGTCCCTGATCACGCCGGTGGTGATCAGGTCGTCGACGTAGCCCTCGTAGTCGCTCCACTCGGTCAGCTGCCAGGGCAGTCCGGCTGTGGGCAGCTGCTGGAACATCAGTGCCCGGTTCGACGCGTACCCGGTCGCGACTCCGCCCCAGAACGGGCTCGACGCGCTGAGCGCCTGCAGGTGCGGGTAGTACGTGAGCAGCCCGTTCACGATCGGGAGCACCTTGTCGCGGTCATCGATGCCCACGTGCACGTGCACACCCCAGATGAGCATCTGCCGCCCCCACCACTGCGTGCGTTCCAGCAGGTGGTCATAGCGCTCCGACTGCGTCGAGCGCTGGTCGAACCACTGCGCGAACGGGTGCGTTCCGGCGCACATGAGCTCGACATCCATCTCGTCCGTGACGGTGCGCACCAGGCCGATGAGCCCCTGCAGGTCGGCGACGGCGTCAGGAACGCTGCGGTGCACGCGGCTGACCAGCTCGATGGTGTTCAACAGCAGCTCGTGCGTGATCTGCGGATGTTCGCTGCCATCGCCAGGACCGAGTGCCGGAAGCACCTCGTCGGCTACCTGCACCAGGTCGCCGGTGTCACGGTCGACGAGCGCGATCTCCCACTCGATGCCCACTGTGGAGCGCTCGGATTCGGCGAAATCGATCCGCATGGGCCGTCCCCTTCGCGGTGTCATCGTCGAGTCGAGAGTGTCTTTCGCGCCTTCGATCCTGCGATTGACGGACGTGACAGATTTCCCGACCGGGACTTGGGGCTAGCCTATCGTTCGCTGAGTTCACCATCGTGGGAGGCTCGGTACAGGCGCCACGGCCGGTCCCGTCGGTGTCGCAGGGTCGCGACTTCAGGGGAGGGGTCCCGACCTGGCGTGAGCGGAACGGAAGAGACACATATGCGACTGATGGTGCAAGGAACCCGGGATCGGCTGGAGAACGAACTCGACATCCCCGTTTCGAAATATCACGCACACCGTGCCCTCGTGCTGGCGTCGCTGGCTGAGGGCACGAGCGTGGTGAGGGGGCTGTCGGCGACCCGGCAGATCGAGTGGACGGTGAGCGTGCTGCGCGCGCTCGGCACGCAGATCGACATCGACGGGGACTCGTACATCGTGCACGGAGGCAGGTACCGGGCGTCCGACGTCGTCGAGCGGGGGTCGAGCGGCCCGGACGGTGTGCTGAACGTGGGTTCCAGCGGCACGACGCTGTACTTCATGGTCGGCCTCGCATCGCTGGCGGATCGTCCGATGACGCTCACCGGCATGAAGTACTTCCAGCGCCGGCCGATCAAGGCCCTGCTCGACTCGCTCCGGCAGATGGGCGTGCAGCTGCAGAGCACTGACGACTGCCCGCCGATCACGGTGCAGCCGCAGGCACCGCAGGGCGGAGACGTCTCCATCGCAGGAACGCTCTCCCAGTGGCTGAGCGGCCTGCTGCTGCTCGCACCGTTCGCGCAGAACGACACCACCATCCACGTCACGGGCGGTCACCTGAACGAGCAGCCCTACGTCGACCTGACCGTGCGCATGATGCGCATGTTCGGGCTGCGGGTCGAGGTCTCCGACGACTGGCTCACCTACCGGGTTCCCGCGGGCCAGACCGCGACACCGACCGAGTACACCATCCCGCCGGACATCGGGTCGGCGGCGTTCGGGATCGCGGCGGCGGCGCTGCACCCGGGCGATGTGCTGCTCCGCGGACTCTCGGCGACGCGCGCGGCCGAGACGGACCATCCCGAAGCCGAGTTCCTCGACCTCGCGGCCGAGATGGGCGTGCCGATGATCAGGGACGAGAAGACCGGGTTCGTGCGTATTGCCCACGACGGCCTGAAGCTGAAGCCGATCGACGTGGACTGCGGGCCGATTCCCGACCTGC
This sequence comes from Humibacter ginsengisoli, assembly GCF_054780095.1. Lineage (NCBI taxonomy): Bacteria > Bacillati > Actinomycetota > Actinomycetes > Micrococcales > Microbacteriaceae > Humibacter > Humibacter ginsengisoli. The sequence goes on along the minus strand of NZ_BAAGWZ010000006.1, from coordinate 324,868 downwards.
TGCCGGTGCTCTCGTCGCTCGCCACGTTCGCCGACGGCACGTCGCGACTGCACAACGTGAAGCACATCAGGCTCAAGGAGTCCGACCGCGTGGCGGCCATGCTGCAGCTGAACCGCATGGGCGGCCGGCTCGAGCAGAGCCCCGACGAGCTCCGGATCACCGGAGTCGATTCGCTGACCGGTGCCGCGATGTCGTCGTTCAACGACCATCGCGTGCTGATGGCGCTGGCCGTGGCGGCCACGCGTGCCGAGGGCCGGTCGACGCTCACGTATCCGCACGCCTATCGCATCTCGTATCCGATGTTCCTCGACGAGATGAACGGCATCGGACTGCACATGGATGTCGGCACCAAACCGGTCGAGGACGAGCGCGAGGAGCACGCCGCGACCGCCGACGACCTGGCGGCCTCGCTCGGCGCCCTCGCCGAACCGCTGCTTCTCACGCAGGCCGTCGCAGCGACCAGGGCGGCCGAGCCGGATGCCCCGGCCGTGCTGGAGGCGGACGGCCACGCCCTCACCTCGCTCACCTGGCGTGAGCTGGGCGAGGAGGCCGACAAGGTGTCCGCGCTGCTGCTGGAGATGGGTGTGCGCCGCGGCGAGCCCGTCGCGGTGCAGCTGCCGAACTGGAGCGAGTTCGTCGCGATCGCGCTCGGCATCATGCAGGTCGGCGCCGTCGTGACGCCGATCATGCCCGTGTTCGGACCGCGTGAGACCTCGATGACCCTGAGCCGGTCGCGCGCCCGCGTCGTGTTCCTGCCGAACTACTTCCGAGGACGGCAGCCGGTCGTGGAGCTGCTTGCCACTATCGACGAGGCCGAGGCACGAGGCAGGCGGCTCTCGATCGAGCACGTGGTCGTGCTGCGCAGTGAGAACCGCCGCGGGGCGGACTCGTCGGTGGAGGTTCCGCCGATCCCGAACGACGCGCTCGAAGATGCAAGGGCGACGGACTGGAACTGGCGCTACTACGACGCGGCGCTGGAGGCGGTAACCGTCGACAACGACGTTCTCGCGCGTGTCGCCCCGCGGCTCGACGACTACTGCCAGCTGCTGTTCACCTCCGGCACGACCGGCGAGCCGAAGGGCGTGCAGCACACGTACCGCAGTCTCGGCCTCGCCACGGCCATGGAGGTGCGGCACCTCGGCCTCACGCACGACGACCGCATCTACGTTCCGTCTCCGCTGGCCCATCAGACCGGATTCCTCTATGGCATGCTGCTGGCCTGGCGGCTCGGAGTCGCGGTGGTCATCCAGCCCATCTGGGACGGCCGCGTGGCACTCGAAAGGGCGTTCGGCGAGGGGAAGGCCACGTTCGTGCAGGCGGCCACGCCGTTCCTGTCCGACCTCCTCACGCTCGTCGAGGCCGGCGAGCCGGCGCCGAGCAGCCTGCGCATCTTCGTCGCGACGGGTGCGGCCGTTCCACGCGCGCTCTCGCAGCGCGCGACGGACGTGCTCGGCACCAAGGTGCTCGGCGCGTTCGGCACGACCGAGACGTGCCTTGGCACCCTGGCGGGCGCCGACGACAAGCCCGAGGATGCCTGGGGCAGCGACGGTCGCGCCCTCTTCGGCGTCGACGTGCGCATCGTCGACGACCAGGGTGAGCCGGTGGAGGCGGGTGTCGAGGGCAACTACGAGCTGCGGTCGCCGACCGTGTTCGACGGATACCTGGACCGCTTCGACCTCACCTCTGACGTCTTCACCGCCGACGGCTGGTACCGCACCGGTGACCTCGCCTACCTCGACAAGGCCGGATTCCTTCACATCACCGGCCGGGTGAAGGATGTGATCAACCGCGGCGGCGAGAAGATCCCCGTTGTCGAGATCGAGAACCTGCTGTATCAGCATCCGAAGGTCACCGACGTCGCGATCGTCGCGATGCCGGACCCGCGTCTGGGCGAGCGGGCGTGCGCGTTCGTCGTCCCCGCCGCCGACGGTTCGCCTCTGACCCTTGCCGAGGTGCAGGATTATCTCGGTCGTGCGGGCACGTCGAAGTACTACTGGCCCGAGCGCATCGAGCACATCGACGCGCTGCCTCGCAATGCGGTGGGGAAGATCCAGAAGAACCTGCTGCGCGAGCAGGCGTCCGCGCTTGTGGCCGCCGAGCACGAGAACAGCACCGCCGCGCACAAGAAGGAGAATGCATGAGCCAGGTCGCCGGCACGGAGTACGAGACCGCCGTGAGTCCGTTCGGGGAGGGCGAGTTCGCCGCTCTCAAGCGCGAGGTCACCGACTGGGTCACCGGTCCCGGTGAGGACTACGCGGAGCGGATCGAGGCAGCCGGCGCCCTGCCGCCCGAGCTGTTCGGCGAGCTGCGTGACCGCGGCTACCTTTCGCTGGCGGCTCCCGAGCGGCTCGGTGGGCGCGGCATCCCGTTCCCGCAGTACCTGGAGCTGATGGAGATCTTCTCCCGCTCGCACGCGTCGATCCGCATGCTCGTGCACGTGATCAACGGCACCTGGCGCGCCATGGACCCGTACATGACCGACGAGCAGCGCGCGGAGTTCGTCGTGCCCTCCGTCACGGGTCAGAAACTCGTCGCCTTCACACTCACCGAGGCGACGGGCGGAACCGGTGCAGACATCCACACCACCGTGCGCCGCGAGGGCGACACATATCTGCTGAACGGCGAGAAGCACCTGATCACGTTCGGCGTGAAGTGCGACTGGTGGCTGCTGGCAGCGCGACTGGAGGGCTCCAGCGGCAAGCACGGCGTGGTGGCGCTCATGGTGCCGAACACCGGGCTGCCCGGCGCCGAGGTGATCGACGACTCCGAGACGATGGGCGTGCACGGAACCGACCACGCGATCCTGCGCTTCCACGACACCCCGGTGCCGGTCGCGAACCGGGTCGGCGAGGAGGACCAGGGGCTCGAGGTCATGCTCGGCGGATTCCTGCTGCCGAGCCGCGTCTCCGTTGCGATGAGCTGCATCGGGCTCGCGGAGCGGGCGCAAGAACTGGCGGTGCAGTACGCGCAGCGCCGCGAGACGTTCGGCAAGAAGCTCGCCGAGCGGCAGGCGGTGCAGTTCCTGCTCGCGGAGAACTTCGCAGACATCCGTGCCGCGAGGGCACTCGTGCTCGAGGCCGCACGCGCCTACGAGAACGACGACCCCGAGGCGGGCGTGCTCTCCAGCGCCAGCAAGATGATCGCCGTCGACATGCTGACCAGGGTGACCGATAAGGCGCTGCAGATCCACGGCGGCCAGGGCTACTGGAAGCGCAACCCGATCGAGCGCGTGTACCGGGATGCCCGTGCGCAGCGCTTCGAAGAGGGCACCAACGAGATCCAGAAGCTCGTCGTCGGCCGTGCCGTGCTGACCGGTCAGGTCTGACCGCTCACGATCACCGCCACATCTCCCCCGAACGAACGAACGAACCGAACAGGAGCACCTCAGCCCATGACGTCCGCCCCGACCGACTCCGGCGCTTCCCCCCGCGTCACCCTCATCACCGGCAGTTCCCGCGGCATCGGCCGCGTGCTGGCTCTGAAGCTCGCCGCCCGCGGCGAGCACGTGGTGGTGAACTACAAGACGAACGCCGACCTGGCCGAAGACGTCGTCCGCGAGGCGCGTGCGGCGGGCGGTGGCGGCATCGCCGTGCAGGCGAACATCGAGGAGCCCGACGACATCGACGCGCTGTTCGAGAAGGTACGCGAGGAGTACGGTCGCCTCGACGGGTTCGTCGCCAACGCCGCGGCCAGCGCGTTCAAGCCGATCTCGGCGCTCAAGCTGCATCACCTCGACCGCAACTGGGCGATGAACGTGCGCTCGTTCGTGCTGGGCGGGCAGCGTGCGGCGCAGCTCATGACCGACGGCGGACGCATCGTTGCCCTGACCAGCTACGGATCGCTGCGAGCGTTCCCCACGTACGCCTCGCTGGGTGCGGCGAAGGCCGCGGTCGAGTCGTACGTCAAGTTCATGGCCGCGGAGTTCGGCCCCCGCAACATCACCGTGAACGCAGTGAACGGCGGCCTCATCGACACGGACTCGCTCGAGTACTTCTACCAGCGCGTGCCCGGGATGGCACCCATGTCGAGCGTGATCGAGAAGGTGCCGCTCGGCCGGCCGGGAACGGCGGACGACATGGCGTCCGCCGTCGAGTTCCTGCTCGGTGCGCACGCCGGCTACATCACCGGGCAGATCCTCACCGTCGACGGCGGCCTCACCGTGGTCGCGCCCCCGTTCTGGGCCGACACCAGCGGTGAACTGCGTGCCGCAGTGTACGGCTCGGAGTCGGCGTCGTCAGAGCCCGCCGACCGGTAGAACGCCGACGGATGCCCGCCCCGGCCGAGCTGCTCGCCCGCACCTTCACCCCGTGGTCGCTGGGTTCGCTGTCCCTGCCGCACCGCGTGGTGGTGGGCAGCATGCACACCGGGCTGGAGGCGCGGGACGACGGGGGCGAGGGCCTCGCCGCGTTCTACCGCGAGCGGATCGCGGGAGGAGCATCCCTCATCGTCACCGGCGGGCTAGCGGTCTCGCCCGAGGGCCGCGGCGGTCCCGATTACGTCGTGCTGTCCGACCCCGAGGTGCAGGAGCGCCTCGCATTCGCGGTGCACGCCGCTCACACGGCCGGCGGTGCGGTATGTGCTCAGCTGTTCCACGCAGGCCGCTATGCCGTGCTGGGCGGGCTTACCGGCGACGCCGGGGCGCCGCTGCAGTCGGTGGCCCCGTCGCCCGTTCCGTGGGCGGCGGCGAGAGGCGAGGTGCCCAGGGAGCTGCCCACCGCGGAGGTCGGGGAGATCGTCCGCCAGTTCGCCGCGGCGGCGGCCGCCGCGAAACGGATCGGGTTCGACGCCGTCGAGGTCATGGCCTCCGAGGGCTATCTGATCAATCAGTTCTGCTCGCCGGTCACGAACCTCCGCGACGACGAGTGGGGCGGCGATCAGGAAGGCCGCGAGCGGTTCGCGATCGAGGTGGTCCGTGCCGTGCGCGACGCGGTGGGGGAGCTGCCGGTCACGGTGCGGATCTCGGGCGACGACCTCATGCCGGGCGCTCCCGCGCCGGACCGGTACGCGCGGCTGGCCGTGCGGCTCGCGACCGAAGGAGCGGATGCGATCAGCGTGGGCATCGGGTGGCACGAGTCGCGCGTGCCGACGGTGCAGGCATCCGTTCCGCACGGTGCGTGGCTGGCCGCCGCCGAACGCGTCTCGTCGGCGCTCGCGGATGCCGGTCGGAGCGCGGCGGTCATCGCCAGCAATCGGTTCACGGACCTGCGTGATGTGGAGCAGGTGCTGCGTCGCGGTACCGTGGACGCCGTCGCACTGGCTCGACCGTTCCTCGCCGATCCGCTGCTGATCGAACGGTCGCGGGCGGGCGACTTCGCCGCAGTCAACACCTGCATCGGCTGCGACCAGGCGTGCATCGATCGTTCGCTCGTCTTCGAGCCGGTGTCGTGCCTGGTGAACCCGCGGGCCGGACGTGAGAGCGAGTATCCGCTGCTGGCCACGGGTACGCGCTCGCGGATCGCGGTGGTGGGCGGAGGTCCGGCAGGCATGGCGGCGGCGCTCGATCTCGCGCGCCGCGGGCACGCGGTGACCCTGTTCGAGGCGGCGGACGCCCTCGGTGGCCAGTTCGCGCTGGCCTCGCGCATTCCGGGCAAGGAGGACTACGCGGCGACCCCCCGGTCGGTGGCCTCCGAGCTCGGCAGGCTCGGCGCGGTCATCGCCACGTCGACGATCGCCACCGCCGACCGTCTTGCGGACTTCGAAGGGGTCGTGCTCGCCTCCGGCGTGCGCCCGCGGCGAATTGACATCCCCGGTGCCGACCTGCCGCACGTCATGGACTACGAGCGAGCGATTCTCTCCGGTGTGCCGGAGGGTCCGGTGGCCGTGATCGGCGGAGGCGGCATCGGAGTCGACGTCGCCACCATGCTCGTCGAGCCGGCGGATGCCCGTGAGCGGGCCGCCGGCTTCGCCACGCGATTCGGTCTGCCTTGGTCCGCTGACCTTCTGGAGGAGCAGCGGGAGGCGTGGGCGAATCGCAACCCGTCGAACAGCGTGCGCCCGGGGAGCGAGGTGACCGTTCTGCGCCGTTCCGGCAAGTTCGGGCAAGGGATCGGGATCACCGCGCGCTGGGTTGTGCTGGGCGGGCTGCGCGATGCCGGCGTGCGGATGCTGAGCGGGCTGTCCTATCGGCGCATCACGCCGGATGGCGTGGAGATCGAAACCGGCGACGGCTCGGTGGAGCTCGTCCCGGCAGCGACCGTCGTGGTGTGTGCGGGGCAGGAGTCTCACGACCCGTTGCGGCACGAGCTGGATGCGCGAGGCATCCGCTTCGAAGTCGTCGGCGGTGCAAGGGATGCCTCACGCGTCGACGCCGTGCGGGCGACGACCGAGGGCCTCGCCGCCGCGCGCCGCATCGCCGCTTGACAGCGTGAGCCACGATTATCGGTCGGGGCGCGGAATCTGCAAGAATGGTCAGTCGAGTTCTCACGGAACGACCCTCTATCTTTCGTGGGGAGACTCACTCATCAGACCTCCTGCCGCGTGTGCCCCACGCCCTCGGCAGTCAGTTCGCGCGAAACACGAAAACTCTGGAGAAAAGTGGCTGTCAAGATCCGCCTGAAGCGGCTCGGAAAGATCCGTGCCCCGTATTACCGCATCGTCGTCGCCGACTCGCGCACCAAGCGCGACGGTCGTGTGATCGAGGAGATCGGCAAGTATCACCCCACCGAGGAGCCCTCGTTCATCGAGGTCGACTCCGACCGCGCACAGTACTGGCTCGGTGTCGGCGCGCAGCCGACCGAGCAAGTGCTGGCCATCCTGAAGCTGACCGGCGACTGGGGCAAGTTCAAGGGCGACAAGAACGCCACGAGCACCGTCAAGACCCCCGAGGCGAAGGTCGCGTTCGTCGCCGACGAGAAGAAGAAGCCGGTTCTCAAGCCGAAGAGCGAGAAGTCGGCGCCGAAGGCGGAGCCGGTAGCCGAGGCTGACGCGCCCGCCGACGAGACCACCGAGGCGTAAGACCTTGCTCGCTCCCGCTCTTCAGCACCTGGTCGAGGGAATCGTCGACCACCCCGACGACGTGCATGTCGTGGCGAAGGAGTCATCGCGCGGAGAGGTCCTCGAGGTTCGTGTGAACCCCGAGGACCTCGGCCGCGTGATCGGCCGCTCCGGTCGCACGGCGAAGGCTCTTCGCACCGTCGTGAACGCGCTGGCCGACGGTCGTCGCGTGCGCGTCGACCTCATCGACTGACGAACGGTGAGCGGCAAGCGAACCGAGCCGAAACAGCCGAGGCAGCAGCTTCGCGTCGGCAGACTGACCAAGGCGCACGGTCTCAAGGGCGCCATCAAGCTCGAGCTCTACACCGACGACCCTGAGCGTCGCTTCGTGCCGGGAGCCGAGTTCTCGCTGCAGGTGCCCACCGGATCGAAGTGGCACGGCAAGACCATCCGCCTGGCGGAGATGCGCTGGTACAACGGGCATCCGGTCGGATTCTTCGAGGGTGTCACCGACCGCACCGAGGCCGAGACGCTCATCAAGGCGATCCTCTGGGTCGACCAGGACGACACGGTCGAAGAGGATGCCTGGTACGACCACCAACTCGTCGGCCTTCGGGTGCTGCGCGAGGGCACCGAGGTCGGCACGATCGCCCGGGTCGACCACCTGCCAGCTCAAGATCTGCTCGCGGTGAAGACGCATGAAGGCGAGGTGCTCGTGCCGTTCGTCTCCGCGATAGTCCCAGAAGTTGATATCAAGGCCGGCACCGTCACGGTGACTCCTCCGACGGGGCTGTTCGAGGACGTGCCGGACGACGGCGACGCGGATGCCAGCGGTGCTGAGACGGGGGAGCCCGACGCGTCGATCACGGATGCCGTCGAGTCGGACGAACGGACCGCGCCCGACACTGAGGGCTTCGCGGAGTAACAGCCGAGGTTGCTCGCGTCCTTCTCGACGCTGCTCGCGACGTCCTTAGAGAACGCTCGCGCTACACGTATCGGCATCCGCTACACGTATCGGCATCCGCCACACAATGATCCTGTAGCGGATGCCGATAGGTGTAGCGGATCCGTGTTGCGTCGCGGGCAAGCCGCCGATTCGCCGTCGATCTGATGCCCCCGTGGCCTCGCGGCGTCGATCCGGGGAGACTGAAGGCATGCGATGGCAACGGTTGTTCCGCGCCGCCATCGCGTGCGGCGCGGCACTCGCCCTCACCGCGTGCAGCGGCGGCGGGCCGCACGAGCCCGCGACGTTTCGCCCCACGATGCAAGCGACCGGACCGGTCACGCCGCCCTCCGCAACGGGCACCACGCCGCTGTGGCCGAGCTACCACGCCGACCAGGCGCGGACGGCGGCGGTGCCCGTCTCCGTACCGGACCCGGCACAAAGTGCGTGGAAAGCTGACCTCGGCGCCGCTGTCTACGGCCAGCCGGTAGTGATCGGTGACACGGTCATCGTGGGTACGGAATCCAACGAGGTGGTGGCGCTGAACCGCAGCTCTGGACGCCGGCTCTGGTCGTATCGGCTCGGCGCACCGCTCACGAACGTCAGCGAGCGAGCAGGTTGCGGCAACATCGATCCACTCGGCATCACCTCGACGCTCGCGATCGACATCGGCAAACGCGAAGTCTTCGCCGTCGGTGAGGTCGTCGACGGTGACTCGGTGCAGCACAAGCTCGTGGGCCTCGCGGTCGACACCGGGCGGGAACTGCTGAACGAGAACGTGGACCCGCCCCTGCCTGCGGGGGAGAAGAGCATCCATCTGCTGCAGCGCGCCGGTCTTGCGATCGGCAACGGCCGGGTCTACATCGGCTACGGCGGCAACATCGGAGACTGCGGCAGCTACCACGGCTGGCTCGTGGGAGCATCGGAGACCACGCCCGGCGACCTCGTGAGCTTCGAGGTGGCGCGCGATGGCGAAGGCGGAGCGATTTGGCTCTCAGGCGGCGCGCCGGCGATCGGCTCCGACGGCAGCATCTACATCACCACGGGCAACGCCAACCCGTTTCCGCCTGGTCAGGACCGGTTCGAGTACACCGAGAGCGTCGTGAAGCTGTCGCCGAGCCTGAAGGTGCTCGCCTCGTTCAAGGACCGGACGGCGAGCGGCGACGAAGACCTCGCCACCGGCAATCCGGTTCTGCTGCCCGGCGGACTCGTCTTCGCAGTCGGCAAGACGGATGCCGGATACCTGCTGCGAGCATCCGACCTCGGTCGCGTCGCCGTGATCCATGACGTCTGCGGCAGTGACCCCGACGGCGGCCCGGCGTACGACCCGACGACACAGCGACTGTTCGTGCCCTGCCGTGGCGGCGGCATCCAGGTCATCGACGTCGCCAAGCGGATGCTGGGCCCGCGGCTCCCCGGCGCGAACGGCGCCCCGATCGTGGTCGGCGACACGGTGTGGGCGGCGCAGTACCCGGCGGGAGGACTCACCGGCTACACGGCGAACTCGGGCACCCGCCGGCAGTCGCTCGACACGGGGGCGCTGCCGACCTTCGCCACCCCATCGTTCGCCGCAGGAATGCTCTTCATCGGCACACGCACGGGCGTCATCGCATTCGGCAGGTGATCGTCGCGCGTGCCGGTCCGCGGCAGCTCCTCCAACGGATCAATCCTCGACGACGAGCGAAGTGGATGCCTCGTAAGGGCCCGGGCACGTTTCGGTGCCCTTGTTGTGCCACACCAAGTGCACGCGACTGTCGGCGATGATGCTGCCGTGAGTGTCGAATGCGGCGACGCGGCCGATCCGGGGCCGCGCGAATCCGATGGGGACCGACCAGATATTGCCGTCGTGGGTGGCGGGGAACATCAGCGTCGGTGTCGAACTACTGCCGGCATGCACCACACCTACCCTGCGTGGTGTGCAAGTGGCCCCGCCACAGAACCCGACGTTTGCGACACGCGAGGTTTGACCGGAGACATGCACGCGAATGGAGTTGAGGTACCCCACCGCCGAGCATGCCGTAGGCGGCGAAGCAGAGCACGAGGATAGCGCCGCGAGCAGAAGGGTGGATCCTGTGACGGCGAACAGGTGTCTGAACCGCATGGTCCCAGTATCTGTTCGGCTTGTGGTCCCACGCTCAGGCCCGCGACACGGTCACCACCGCCGTCTTGAACTCCGGCATCGCCGACACGGGGTCGACGGCGTCACTCGTGAGGAGGTTGGCGCTGTCGGCGTCGGGAAAGTGGATCGGCAGGAACACGGTGTCGGCGCGGATGCCCGCATCCAACTCGACCGGAGCCGTCACGCGGCCCCTGCCGTTCTCGATGACCGCGAGATCGCCGTCGCGCAGGCCCCGTGCTGCCGCCGCCGCCGGATGCAGCACCGCGACGAGCCGAGGCCGCGCCGTCATCAGCTCGGGCACACGCCTGGTCTGCGCGCCGGACTGGTAATGCTCGAGCAGCCGTCCCGTCACCATCCACAGCTCGTCTCGTCCGCGCGGAGTCTCGGCTCCCGGTCGGCGCCGCACGGGCACGAATCGGGCGCGCCCATCCTCGTGCCAGAAGCGCTCGGTGAACGGACGGGGCGTCGACAATCCGCCTGCGGTGAACGGCCAATGCACGGGCTCGCCGCTCTCGAGCATCCGGTAACGGATGCCCGAGTAGTCGGCCTTGCCGCCCGCGGATGCCCGTGCGAGCTCCTCGAACACCTCCTCCGGCTCCGAGTCGAAGCTCACGTGCGGAGCAAGGCGCCTGGCGAGCTCGGCGAGGATCCACAGCTCACTCCTCGCCTGCCCGGGAGGAGCGATCGCACGCCGACGGCGCAGCACCCGCCCCTCGAGATTCGTCATCGTGCCGTCCTCCTCTGCCCACTGGGTCACGGGCAGCACGATGTGTGCGCGCTGGGCGGTCTCGCTAAACACGAAATCGCACACGACGAGCGTGTCGAGCCGGTCGAACGCCTCACGCACCACGCCTGCGTTGGGCGCGGAAACGACCGGGTTCGCCCCGTGTACCAGAAGGCAGCGAACACCGCCCGGTGCGCCGGCGGTCTCCAGCAGTTGCACGGCCGGCACACCCGCGCCGGGGAGCTCGTCCGCGTCCACGCCCCACACGGCCGCGACGTGAGCACGGGCATCCGGATCGGTGATCGACCGGTAGCCGGGCAGCTGGTCCGCCTTCTGCCCGTGCTCGCGCCCGCCCTGCCCGTTGCCCTGGCCCGTCATCGTGCCGTAACCGCTGCCCGGACGCCCCGGCAGCCCGAGCAGCAACGCGAGATTGATCGCGGCTGTCGCGGTGTCGGTGCCGTCGGAGTGCTGCTCGGCCCCGCGACCGGTGAGGATGTACGCGTCGCCCTCGGCGAGCCGCCGCACGACCGCGCGCATCCGTTCGGCGGGCACGCCCGTGACCGCCTGGGTGCGCTCCGGCCACCACTCGGCCACGCTGCGGCGCACGGCCTCGTAACCCGTGGTACGCGACTCCACGAACTCGGCGTCGACCAGTCGTTCGGCGATGACGAGGTGCGCGAGCCCGAGAAGAAGCGCGAGGTCCGTCCCCGGGGCCGGAGCCAGGTGCATCCCGGCCCCGTCGACCGTCAGTTTCGCCGTCGACGAACGACGCGGATCCACCACGATGAGCCCGCCCGCCGCCCGCGCGCCCTGCAGGTGGCGCAAGAACGGCGGCATCGTGTCTGCCATATTCGACCCGAGCACGAGCACCGTCCGCGCTGAATCGAGGTCGGTCACCGGGAACGGCAGCCCCCGGTCGAGGCCGAACGCGCGGTTCGCGGCCGCGGCGGCCGACGACATGCAGAACCGCCCGTTGTAGTCGATACGGGACGTGCCTAGGGCGGCGCGGGCGAACTTGCCGAGCTGATACGCCTTCTCGTTCGTCAGGCCGCCGCCACCGAAAACGCCGACGGCGTCGTGCCCGTAGGACGCCTGCGCCTCCGCGATCCGTTCGGCCACGGCATCCAGCGCGGTCTCCCACGCCACCGGCACGAGGTGTCCGCTCGCATCGCGGATCAGCGGCTCGGTCAGCCGGCCAGGTGCATCGAGCACGACGGCGGATGTCCACCCCTTCTTGCAGAGTCCGCCGCCGTTGGTGGGGAAGTCGCGCCCTACGACCTCGAGCAGCGGAGCGCCCGGGTCGCGCAGTGCAGGCGTGCTCAACGTCATCGCGCACTGCAGCGCGCAGTACGGGCAGTGGGTGGCCGTACCCGAGGGGAGCGGTCTCGGAGCGGCGTCGTTCATGCCGGCACCCGGGCATCCGTGAGTCCGTCGAGGATCGACTGGATGCGACCTCGGCATCCGCCGCATCCGGTGCCTGCGCGCGTGGCCGCTCCGATGTCCGCAACGGTGCACACGTCGTGCTGCGTTTCTCCGGCAGTGAGTGCGGCGTCGGCGATCTGCCTTGCGCTGACGCCGTTGCACCAGCAGACGGTCGCGTCCGGGTCCGAGTGCGTGGGCTCGAGGGCTTCGCGGTCCACCCCGTCGTAGCGCAGGATCAGCGACCGGTCGGCCGGCAGCTGGGCGCCGCGCTCGAACAGAAGCGTGAGCTCGGCGGCCGTTCGAGGCATCCCGACCGCCGCGAACGCCGTGAGCACGCCGTGGTCGGTCACGGTCTTGACGTACGCGCCGTGCTCCGGATCGGTCCAGAGCGTCACACTCCGGCCGCCCTCAGATCCGTGGTACGGCCCGTAGTCCCAGGGCTCAGGGGTGACGTCGCCGACCGCGACGCACTCTACGTTCTCGCCCTTCAGCATTACGATCGCCGGTCGCTCCCTAGGCGGCTCCCGGTCGAATGGATGCCCGTCCGCCTCGGCCATCAGCCGAGCGGCCAGCCAGTCCGCTTGCTGCCACCCCGGACCGACGAGACCGCTCGGGCCCCCCGCAACGGTGTCTCCCGAATCATTCGCGGCAGGATCGGCGACGTGTGCGCAGTCGCCGATGGCGTGCACGTTCGGATCGCTCCACGATGTGAGCGTGCGATCGACGAGGATGCCACGCGCCACCCGCAATCCCGCGAGGTCGGCGAGCTCGCTGCGTGCTCCGACTCCGCACGAGAGCACGAGCAGTCGGCCATGCACGTGCTTTCCGTCGGCAGTGATGAGGGCATCGAAGCGAGCAGTTTCGTCCGGGGCATCGGCCGAGTCGTGCCGCAGACTGATCGCCTCCGCTCGGGAGTGCGGAAGCACTGTCACGCCCGCCGCCCTCAGAGACCGCGCCAGCGTGAGACCCGCGCCGCGGTCGAGGTTGCGCGGCATGGGCGTCGGGCCGTGATGCACGACGACCGTCTCGCATCCGGATCGCGCGGCCAGAAGTGCGAACTCCAGGCCGAGCACCCCGGCGCCGAGCACGACGATGCGATCGCGCCGCCGCACCGCTGCCGCCACACGGGCCGCGTCGGCGAGGTCTCGCAGCGTTGTGACCCCCGGGGACAGACGATCGTCGACACCGATCGGATGCGCGCCCTGGCGCCCGAGTGGGTCTCTGCCGTCCGCCGCTCGTGGAACGCCGTCCAGTGCGGGTATGTTCGCGCGTGCCCCGGTTGCGAAGACTATTCGGTCGTACGGCACATACTGCGGCTGCGCCGTGCCGTCGTCCACGGTCGCCATCCGCCGCGAGGTGTCCACACGGGTCACGCGTGCGCCGAGCCGCACGTCTGCGCCGGCGGATGCGAGCTCGCCGGCATCCTGCAGCATGATCTCCTCGAGGGAGACGGTCCCGACCGCGTGCTCGGCCACCAGCACCCGGTTGTAGGCGGCAACCGGTTCGGCGCCGACGATCGTCAGATCGATCGACCCGGAGCGCACGGCCGGCAGCAGCTCCTCGGCCAGCCGTGCTCCCACCGGGCCGACACCGACGATGAGCACCCGCATCAGATGCGGTGCCCCGTCAGGCGTCCACGGGGACGGGCGTAGACGGTCAGCGTCACGATGAGGAGCACGGCGTAGCCGCAGACGAAGCCGAGGAATGCGGACGCGTAGCCGCCGGTCGCCGCCACGGATGCGCCCAGCACCTGCGGGATCACGAAGCCTCCGTACGCGCCGATCGCAGAGACGATGCCGAGCGCCGCAGCCGACCGGCGGCCGGCTTCCTGTGCGCGAGGGTCGTCGGGCGAGTCGGCGCCGCTTGTCGCGAGGAACACGGTGGGGATCATGCGGTACGTCGCGCCGTTGCCCACGCCGCTGGCGGCGAAGAGCACCAGGAAGCATCCGAGGAAGAGCCAGAACGACCCGAGGTGCAGCGTCATGACCACGCACAGCGCGACGACCCCCATGACGGCGAACGAACCGGCAGCCACTTTCGCGCCGCCGAATCGGTCGGCGAGTCTGCCGCCGTACGGCCGGCTCAGGGAGCCGACGAGGGCGCCGAGAAACGCCAGCGAGACGGCGATCGTGCCGATCGGAATCGTGGCGAAGGAGGGGAACTGGTCGGCGATGAGCTTCGGAAATACGCCGGAGAAGCCGATGAACGAACCGAAGGTGCCGATGTAGAGCAGCGCGAGTAGCCAGAGATGCGGTTCCTTCAACGCGCACAGCGAGGCGGAGAAGTCGTTGCGGGCGCTGGAGAGGTTGTCCATGCCCTTCCACGCCCCGATCATGGCGACCACGATCAGGGGGACCCAGATCCACCCGGCAACGCCGAGCCCGACCCCCGCGGTGAGCGCGACCGCGACCGGAACCGTGAACTGCGCCACCGCGGCGCCGAGGTTGCCACCCGCCGCGTTCAGGCCGAGCGCCCAGCCCTTCTGCGCGTGCGGGAAGAAGAACGTGATGTTCGACATCGAGCTGGCGAAGTTGCCTCCGCCGAACCCGGCGAGCCCAGCCACCGTGAGGAGCACCCAGAACGGGGTGTGCGGGGAACTGACGGCCAGCGCCAGACCCACGGCCGGGATGAGCAGCAGCCCGGCGGAGACGATCGTCCAGTTGCGGCCGCCGATCAGCGGAACCATGAACGAGTACGGGATGCGCAACGTCGCCCCGACCAGGCTCGGCAGCGAGATCAGCCAGAAGCTCTCGGTCGTGGTGAGGTGGAAGCCGGCGCCAGGCAGCAGCACGACCACGATGGACCAGAGCTGCCAGACCACGAACCCGAGGAACTCGGCGAACACCGACCAGCCCAGGTTGCGGCGCGCGATCGCCCTGCCTGCGGTCTGCCATTGCGCGGCGTCCTCGGGATTCCAGCCGTCGATCCAGCGACCCGGGCGCCGTACGAGAGCGGCTCCGTTGGCCTGCGCAGCGGATTCGGTATCGACCAATTCCGTCATGGGGACCTCCTACGCGATAGGGGGAGAAGCGGATGCCTGCGACGCTACGGAGGCGCCGTTTCGGTGAATCGCGCTGCCGGTAACCGCCGCGGAACGTTGTCCGCACCGCGCTCCGGTTCCGCGGTGAGGCGAGGTGGCTCACTCCTCCAGCACGTTGATCCGATACCCGCGCTTCACGACCGTCGACACCAGTCCCGGCGCATCGAGCACCGATCGCAGCCGGCTGAGCGCCATGTCGAGTACGTGGTCGTCGGGGGAGCCGACGAGGATGCGTGACAACCGGTCGCGCGGCACGACGGCTCCTCCGGCACGGAAGATCGGCCGGAACACGGCCAGCTGGGCCGGCGTGAGCGGCACGGCGCGTTCGCCGATCCGCACGACGGTACCGCGTAGCTGCAGGTCGCCGTGCGCGGTTCGAAGTCCGTGTGCGCTGCGGCTCTCCAGCTCCTCGCACACGAGCCGCACCAGGGCGCCCATGCGGAATCGCTCCGGCTGGATCGGCTGGATGCCTGCGGCAATCAGTGGAGCGGCCGTCACCGGTCCGACCACGGCCGGGATGACCTGGTCGGTGAAGGCATCCAGCAGCTCGTCGCGGCGCCCGTGTTCGTCTGCCGCATCCAGGAGCGCCTCGGCCGCGGGGGCACTGGTGAACGTGACGCAGTCGAGTTGGTCGGTACAGGCCGCCTCGATGAGCTGCTGCACTCGCCGGTCGGCCGCGTCGGGAGCGCGCCAGCGATAGGGGGCGACGGTGAGCACCTGGTGCCCCGCAGCGCGCAGCCGTTCCAACTGGGCTTCATCGGTGTGCCCGTGTACCTGCACCACGATCGTGAGTCCCGGCTCGTACCGCTCGACCACCCGATCGACGAGGGATGCGGTGGTCTCTTCGTCGCTCATCCCTGCGTCGTCGAGTCCTGCAGCGCGTACACCGCCCCGTGCTTTCGGGCCTCGAACGAGGATGTCTGCGCTCGCCAGAGTTCCCAGCAGCGCGTCACCGAGCCCTGAGGCATCCGCCACCTCGAACCAGCGGCGGATGCCATACGCAGTCGTCGCCAGCAGCAGCTGCGGCTCCGCGTCGATCACCGCCCTGGTGTCGGAGATGACCGGGTCGTCGGCATCGGCGTTCACGAGATGGATCGTCGGCGCGTGCAGTACCTGGGCGCCGCGCCGCTCGAACGCGTCGATGAGATCGGCGCTGCGTCGATCGCTCGTCACCCCGATGCGGAAGCCGTGCAGCTGGTCGGGCCGGAATCCGGGCACCGTGGTCGCCTCGGTCGTCATCGGGCCGACTCCGCGGATCCCACGCTGTCCGACGAGACCGGTTGCCGCGCGAGCTCGTGCGCGCGCTCGAACTGCCAGGCGGCGACGTGGTCGCCTCCCGTCGCCAGGCGCACGACCTCGCCGATCACGATGACGGCCGGTGAACTGACACCTGCGACGACGGATGCCGTCACGATGCCGCCGAGATCGGAGATCGTGGTGCGCTGGTCGGGCGCGAATCCGCGCTCGATCGCCGCGACCGGAGTGCCGGCATCCAGCCCGTGACGGGCAAGTCCGGCGACGAGACCGGGCAACGTGCCCACGCCCATCAGGACGACGATCGTCCCCCCGAGCCCGGCGAGGTGGCGGTGCTCGTCGTCGGTGAGCGGAGCGTGGCCCGACACCACGGTGAAGAGGTGGCTGACGCCGCGGTGGGTGAGTGGGATGCCTGCAGCAGCCGGCACCGCCGTCGCACTCGTCACCCCGGGGATGACGCGCACCGGCACGCCCGCCTTGCGGCACGCGGCCGCCTCCTCGCCGCCTCGTCCGAGTACGAAGGGGTCACCACCCTTGAGCCGCACCACGCGGGATCCTTCGAGAGCGTGACGCACGAGCATCCGTTCGATCTCGTCCTGGGGAACCGCGTGATGGCCCGGCCGCTTGCCGACATCGACCAGCAGCGCATCGGGAGCGAGCTCGGCGAGCCGCTCGTGCGGCGCGAGGCGGTCGTAGAGCACGACGTCGGCGCGGCGCAGTGCGTCGAGGCCGCCGGCGGTTATGAGGTCAAGACTGCCGGGGCCGCCGCCGACGAGAGTGACCTCACCCCCGGCGCCGGAGGCGTTGCTGCTCACTGTCGAACGCCTTCTCGGCCCGCTCCAGCATCGGCATCCGCGCGTCGCGTCGATGGCATTCCCAGCGCGACGGCCCGCTCACCAGGCCTGGCGGGGCGCGCCTGGCCTCGTTCGATCACCCGAGGAATGCCGGTGTCGGGTGCGTCCGGTGCGTTGACGAAGGATCGGAAGCGTCTGAGCCGGTCGGGGTCGGCGAGGGTGGCGGCCCACTCGTCCTCGTAGTCGTCGACATGCCTGCGCATGGTCGCCTCGAGCTCCTCGGCCAGGCCGAGGGAGTCATCGACGACGACGCTGCGCACGTGGTCGAGTTCCCCGTCGAGGTCTTCCATCCACCGGGCGGTGCGCTGAAGGCGGTCGGCGGTGCGGATGTAGTAGACGAGATAGCGGTCGATGTATCTGATGAGAGTCTCGTCGTCGAGATCCGATGCGAGCAGCTGGGCGTGGGCAGGCTGCATTCCGCCGTTGCCGCCGACGTACAGGTTCCAGCCCTCGGCTGTGGCGATCACGCCGACGTCCTTGCCGCGGGCCTCGGCGCACTCGCGCGCACATCCGGAGACGCCGATCTTCAGCTTGTGCGGGGCGCGGAGCCCGCGATAGCGCAGCTCGAGGCGGATCGCCATGCCCACCGAGTCCTGTACTCCGAACCGGCACCACGTGGATCCGACGCAGCTCTTCACATTGCGCAGCGCCTTGCCGTACGCGTGGCCGGACTCGAAGCCGGCGTCGACGAGCTTGCGCCAGATGTCGGGCAGCTGGTCGAGACGGGCGCCGAACAGGTCGATGCGCTGGCCACCGGTGATCTTCGTGTACAGCCCGAACTCCTCGGCGACAGCCGCGATGACGGCGAGTTTCTGCGGAGTGATCTCGCCCCCGGGAATCCGCGGCACCACGGAGTAGCTGCCGTCCTTCTGCATGTTCGCGAGGGCGCGGTCATTCGTGTCCTGCAGGGTGCCCCGGCCGCCGTCCAGGATGTAACCGCCGTGCTGGCTGGCGAGCATCGATGCCACCGCCGGCTTGCAGATGTCGCAGCCGCGGCCGGTGCCGAATCGGGCGACGATGTCGTCGAACGAGGTGAGCCCGAGCATCCGTACGCCCTCGAACAGCTCCTGGCGGCTCATCGGGAAGTGCTCGCACATCGCCGTCGACACAGCGATTCCCGCGGAGGCGAGCTCCTTCTCCAGCAGCTTCTTGACGAGCGGCACGCACGAACCGCACTGCGTGCCGGCACGCGTGCACGACTTCAGGTCGCCGAGATCGTGGCATCCTGCCCCGTCCTCACCTCCGGAGTGCACGGCGTCGCGAATGGCGCCGACCGAGACGTTGTTGCACGAGCACACCAGTGCGTCGTCGGGCAGATCGGTGCCCTCCGGCAGCTCGCCGCCCGCGGAGAGGTAGGCGGCCGGCTCGGCCGAGAGCTCGCGGCCGAGCAGCGGGCGAAGCGCCGAATAGGGTGCGGCGTCTCCGACGAACACCCCGCCGAGCAGGGTCTTGGCATCCTGGGTGACGACGATCTTCTGGTACAGACCACGCGCGGGGTCCGCGTAGACGATCTCCAGGGCGCCGGATGTCGAGCCGAACGCGTCGCCGAAGCTGGCCACGTCCACACCGGAGAGCTTGAGGCTCGTCGCGTCATCGATCGTCAAGAACTCGGCGTCGCCGCCGAGCAGGCGGTCGGCGACGGTCTCGGCCATGGCGTTGGCTGGGGCGACGAGGCCGACGCAGCGGCCGAACACATTGGCGACCTCGCCGATCGCGAACACGTGCGGGTCGGAGCTGCGGCAATCGGTTCCGATCACGACGCCGCCCCGCTCGCCGAGCTCGAGTCCGGCTTCTCGCGCCAGCTCATCCCTGGGAGTCACACCGATGGCGAAGACCACGATGTCCGCGTCGACTCGCTGTCCGTTCGTGAGCTTGACCTCGCTCACACCGGCCTCGTCCACGAGGATCTCCTGGGGCCGGGTGCCGAGATGCAGCCGGATGCCCCGCCCCGCGATGAGGCGGGAAAGCGCCTGTCCGGCACCCTCGTCCAGCTGCGCCGACATCAGCCAGCCGCCGGAGTGCACGACGGATGCCTCAGCACCCAGCTGCGCCAGCCCGCCGGCCGCTTCCAGTCCGAGCAGACCACCGCCCGCGACGAGCACCTTCGGCGCGCGCCCCCGCCGCTCACGTACGACTTCACACTCGGCGACGAGGGCGTCCACGTCGTCGATCGTGCGATACACGCAGGCGTGCTCGCTGCCCCGGATGCCGGGGACCGGTGCGCTGGATCCGGTCGCGAGCACGAGATCGTCATAGGGGAGCCGCTCACCGTCGTCCGTGTGCACGATCCGCTCGTGACGGTCGATGGAGATCGCACGCACACCGGTGCGCAGGCTCACGCGCGAGTCATCCCAGACGGCGGAGGGCTGCAGGGTGAGATCCTCCTGGTCGTGCAGCCGGTGGCTCAGCGACACACGGTCATACGGCAGGTATGGCTCCTCACCGACGACGGTGAGATGTACGGCAAGGGCCTCGTCGCGGGAGGCGACGGCATCCACCAGCCGATGTGCAGCGGGACCCGCTCCGATCACCACCACCCGTCGCGGCCGGCCATGCATCTCGCCTGCGGTTGCGCCTGTGTTCGCCATGGGCGTTCCCCTCCCGACGGGCCTCCCGCGGATCGTTGCGAAGACACCGACCGCGTTCGCGGCCGGAGCGCACGGCCACTGTGCCCGAACTGTGCTCGAGGCTATGAGTGCCCTGTTTCGAACGCTTTTCGTGGTTGTGAACAGCGGTTACGGCGCACCTTCAACCGCGTGGTGTGCACGGTGAGATGGACTTCACGCACGCGAAACACCGGTGCGATCGGCCGTAACACGCGACTCCTACGGTCGATCACGACATCACGATCGATGCCGCGACGGATGCCCGCCACACCAGCAAGGCGTTCGTCCGGCGCCCGAGAGGAGCGCACCATGACGCTGACCGTCGAGCGACCCGCGACCCGCACAGCACCGGATGCACCGCCGAACCCGTGGAAGCGGGTGTGCCGCGTCGATGACCTCGAGGCCGGATGGGGCGAGGCTGTGCTCGTCGCCGAGCGACAGGTCGCCCTCTTCCGTCTCGACGACCGCGAGCTGTACGCCGTCGACCACATCGACCCGAAGACCTCAGCACCGGTTATCGCCAGGGGAATCGTGGGATCGAAGGGCGAGCGCACCACAGTGGCTTCGCCGCTGCTCAAGCAGGTGTACGACCTGGCGACGGGGGAGTGCCTGAGCGAGCCTGGCCCCGCCCTCGCCACCTACCCCACCAGGATCGTGGCCGGCTACATCGAGATCGCCCTCGCCGCCTGACACACCCGCGAGGGTGTGCGTTCTTCCCCGCGAGGGTGTGGGTTCTTCCCCTAGAGAGTGCTCGTTCGTCCCGCCCCTGGGCGAGGATGGATGCGCACGCTTCGGCCGGAAGGACGGGTTTCGATGACGAGACCGGCACCGCACGTCACACACGAGGTCGCCAATCAGGCGCCCGATCGCGTCGGCATCGACGAGTTCACGACGAACGCGGCACTCGTCGAAGGCGTCGCCGAACACGATGCCGCGTGGGCGATCCCCGAACTGACGGAGATCGGCACGCTCGTCGGGAGCGCCGGCTTCCAGCGCGATGCGGAGCTGGCGAACGTGAACGAGCCGACGTTGCACGCGTTCGACAGGCACGGCATCCGCATCGATGAGGTCCACTACGACGAGTCGTACCACCGGGTCATCGGCGCTGCGGTCGCCCATGGTGCTCACACCTCGGCGTGGGCGCGGCCGCGACCGGGTGCCAACGTGGCGCGCGCTGCCGCGTTCATGCTCTTCGCGCAGGTCGAGCCCGGACACGCGTGCCCGGTCTCGATGACGCACGCGGTAGTCCCCGCGCTGCGTCAGCAACCCGAGCTCGCAGCGAAGTGGATGCCCCGCATCCTGAGCCGCGAGTATGACGGCCGGCTCCGCCCCGGCAAGCAGGGCGCGCTGTTCGGCATGGCGATGACCGAGAAGCAGGGCGGCAGCGACGTTCGCGCCAATACGACAGTCGCCCGAGCCGCGGGCGACGCCTGGTTCCTGACCGGCCACAAGTGGTTCTGCTCGGCGCCGATGAGCGACGCGTTCCTCGTTCTGGCGCAGACGGATGAGGGCGTCGGCTGTTTCCTCGTCCCCCGCGTGCTCGACGATGGGACGCGCAACGTCTTCCGTATCCAGAGACTGAAGAACAAGCTCGGCAACCGGTCGAATGCGTCGAGTGAGGTGGAGTTCGACGGCACCGTCGGGTACGCCGTCGGCGAGCCGGGGCGGGGCATCCGCACGATCATCGAGATGGTCGCTCGCACGCGGCTGGACTGCGTGCTCGGCACGGCGGCCGGCATGCGGCAGAGCGTGGCAGAGGCGGCGTGGCACGTGCGACACCGCGCGGCGTTCGGTCGCACGCTGATCGACCAGCCGCTGATGCGCAACGTGGTCGCCGACCTGGCGTTGGAGTCCGAAGCGGCCACCGCGCTCGGGCTGCGCCTCGCGAGGGCGCACGACGAGGATGCCTCCGACTCCGATACCGCGTTCCGCCGGCTGGCCACCGCCGTGGCCAAGTATTGGATTTGCAAGCGCGGCCCGGGCCACGCGTACGAAGCCTTGGAGTGCCTCGGCGGCAACGGCTACACGGAGGACTATCCGCTCGCCCGCCGCTACCGGGAGCAGCCGGTGATGGCCGTGTGGGAAGGCTCGGGCAACGTGATCGCGCTCGACATCCTGCGCGTGCTGTCCCGGGAACCGGATGCCGTGGCCGCGGTCCGCGACGAGCTCGCCTCCGCTGCCTCCGCCGATCGTCGCCTCGCCGAGGCGCTGCGCTCGATCGATGAGCGACTTGCCCGGGCGTCCGCACGCGAGCCGGACGACGTCGCCTTCGACGCCCGCCGGCTAGCCGAGGATCTCGCGTTGGCGCTGCAGGCAGCCGTGCTCGTCAAAGGCGCTCCGGATGCCGTCGCCGACGCGTTCTGCGTCTCCCGTCTCGCGAACGGCGGCGGTGCACTGTACGGCACGCTGCCGTCCGGGGTCGACGTGGAGACGATCTTGGCTCGCGCCTGACGAGCGCCATGCCCCTCCTAGACTTCACGGTGTGCGCATCGACATCGTCACGATCTTCCCCGCGATCTTCGACGCGCTCGACATCTCGCTGCTCGGCAAGGCCAGGCAGAACGGCATCATCGACCTGCGCGTCACCGACCTGCGGTCGTACACGCACGACCGCCACCGCACGGTCGACGACACTCCGTACGGCGGCGGGGCCGGAATGGTGATGAAGCCGGAGCCCTGGGGCGAGGCGCTGGACGACGTTCTGCGTGACGGCGACCCCGTCGTCATCTTCCCGTCACCCGCAGGCGAGGTCTTCACCCAGGCCATGGCCAGGCAGCTCGCGGAAGAGGAACACCTCGTGTTCGGGTGCGGACGCTACGAGGGAATCGACCAGCGCGTCTTCGACGATGCGCAGTCCCGCGCCCGGGTACGGCAGGTCAGCCTCGGCGACTACGTGCTGAACGGGGGAGAGGTTGCCGTGATGGCCATGGTCGAGGCCATCGCACGACTCATTCCCGGCGTGGTCGGCAACCCGCAGAGCCTCGTCGAGGAGTCGCACGAGGACGGCCTGCTCGAGTATCCGTCCTACACGAAGCCGCCGGTCTGGCGGGGCCGCGAGGTGCCGCCCGTGTTGCTCAGCGGCAACCACGGCGCGATCGCAGCGTGGCGGCGCGAGCAGCAGCTCGAGCGCACTCGCCGCGTGCGGCCCGACCTGCTCGACGAGGGCTGAGCGTCTCTCGGGCGACTCCACCGCAGTCGCGTCACGCCCTGGGCGAACTCGCCCGGCTTCCCAGCCGATGCGCATAGCCGACGCCTAGCCTTGCTGCATGGCGCTCCGCAGGGCTCTTCTGAGGTGGCAGCTGTTCGCCGTCCCGGTGCTGCCGCTGTGGCTCCTGGTGGGATTCGGCGTCTTCGGCGGCGGTGTCGGCGGGTTCTTCCTGCTCTTCCTCGGCTCCGGAGTGCTGTTCGTCTTTCTCGCCGTACTTGCCGGGCTCACGAGGTTGCGTCCTCGCGTTCGCGGGGAGAAGGCTCCGGGCTGGTGGGATGCCGCAGCCACACTCGCCTTCCATCTCGCCCTCGTGGGCCTCGGCTTCTTCGGTGCGACGGGCGTCGCGTTCGGCGTCGCCGCGGTAGTTCTCGGCCTCGCGACGTTCTGGCTCACCCTGTGGGAGCTCGTGCACGAGTGGCGCGACCGGGTCTCGTCGGCGGTGTCACGGGCATCCGCTGCCGATGCACGGAAGCAGGCCGCCGAAGGGCAAAGTCGACGTCGCGGACCGGACGACGGCGACGTGATCATCGTGCACGAGTCGGGTCGCTGAGCGCGGCCACCGGCGCGAACGCCGTGAGGCCGGTCGCCGTTTTGGCGGGGCATCCGCTTCATGGCAGAATGGAAGACTGTGCCGCGGCACGTGCTCTGCCTCCGGGGAGTCACGCACTGCGCTTCATGATCGAAGCGCGAACGGCACGACATCCAGATTCTTCATCCACTTGATCCGCGTTCGACCGGTGGCGGGCGCAGAGAGCGAATCATCATGCACATCCTCGACGCCGTCGACGCCGCCTCGCTGCGCAGCGACATTCCCGAGTTCCGGCCGGGCGACACCGTCAAGGTGCACGTCAACATCACCGAGGGCAACCGCTCCCGCATCCAGGTCTTCCAGGGTGTCGTCATCGCCCGCAGCGGCGAGGGCGTGCGCGAGACCTTCACCGTGCGCAAGGTCAGCTTCCAGGTCGGCGTGGAGCGCACTTTCCCCGTGCACTCGCCGGTGATCGACCACATCGAGATCGTCACGCGCGGTGACGTTCGTCGCGCGAAGCTGTACTACCTGCGTGAACTGCGCGGCAAGAAGGCCAAGATCAAGGAGAAGCGCGAGGCGTAGGCCGCGCTCAACCGGAATCGCGATCCTGAGCTCCCGACCCCCTTATGATGGGGCGGGAGCTCAGGTCGTTGAGGGGCCGGCTCGAGTGTTCGAGGGCGGGAATTCACACACAGATGACAGACGAATCTCTGCCCGGCCGGCACGACGAGTCCCTGTCGAGGCGGTCCGACCGCGCCGCATCGGAGAAGAAGACCAAACAGCGCAGCATCAAGTACTTCCTGCGCGATCTGCTGATCATCTTCCTGGTCGCGATCCTCGTCTCGTTCCTCATCAAGACGTTCATCGTCCGTTCGTTCTACATACCGTCCGGTTCGATGGAGAACACACTGCAGATCAACGATCTGATCATCGTGAACGAGCTCGAGCCGAACCTCATGCCGATCCACCGCGGCGACGTGGTCGTCTTCACCGACCCGGGCGGATGGTTGCCGCCGTCGACCGAGAAGAACACGAACACGAACCCGGTCGAGTGGGCACTGTCTCTGATCGGACTGGCGGCTCCTGACAGCGACGATCACCTGGTGAAGCGGGTGATCGGGCTGCCAGGCGACCACGTGTCGTGCTGCAATGCGCTGGGCCAGTTGAGCGTGAACGGGTCACCGCTGAACGAGCCATACATCAAGCTCCCACCTGGGGAGAACGAGGCGGCCTCGTTGCACTTCAGCGTCACCGTTCCCAAAGGCGATCTCTGGGTCATGGGCGACAACAGGTGGGATTCGCAGGACTCCTCCCGCAACCAGAATCTGCCAGGCAAGGGCTTCGTGCCCGAGAAGGATGTCGTGGGTCGGGCCATCCTGATCAGCTGGCCGATCAGTCGCTGGACCTGGCTCTCGAATTACCCGGACGTGTTCAGCGGCGTCGAGAGTGAGAAGAAGTAACGTCGAAGGCGTGGCAGTGAAAGCAACGGATGCCCGCACGCAGCTGGATGGCTCCGCGCCGGACAGCGCGTCGACCGACACCCCGCCGCGGATCCGCACGGCGACGAAGCCTGCCCGCAAGCGTAAGCGCCTGCCGGCGCCCAACTACCGGTTCGAGACCGAGCTGCACACCGCGGGCAGCGCTGTCGTGATCGGATGCGACGAAGTGGGCCGCGGTGCACTCGCGGGCCCGGTGGCCGTAGGAATGGTCGTGGTCGATGCCGAAGTCGGCCGCTGGCCGAAGGGGCTGCGCGACTCCAAGCTGTTGCTGGAGCCCAAGCGCGAGGAGCTCGCTCCGCTCTGCATGCGGTGGGTACGCCACCACGCGGTGGGGCTGGCGTCGGCGGAGGAGATCGACAGGTACGGCATCATGGCCTGCCTCGGCATGGCCGGAGCACGAGCGTTCGCGTCCCTGCAGGCCGCTGGTGCGCCACTCGACGCGGGCACGATCATCCTCGACGGGAATTACGACTACCTGACGCGTGCACTTCCTATACGCGTGCCCGTGGTGTCGCGCATCAAAGCCGACCAGTCCTGTGCATCAGTGGCGGCGGCATCCGTCATCGCCAAGGTGCATCGCGACGCAATCATGATCGAGCAGGATGCCGTCATCCCCGGCTACGCCTGGGCGAGCAACAAGGGGTACGCGAGCGAAGCGCACTTCGAGGCCATCGACCGCCTCGGCCCGAGCGCACTGCACCGCCGCACGTGGCTGCACCGCGAGCGCACCGAGGTCCAGCTGGAGCTCGACCTCGGCGAAGAAGCAGACGCCGAGATCTCGACTGCGGACGGCGCCGACGAGACGGCGGCCTAGCTCTCTATCGCGGCTGCGCCGCTCATTGACTCAATCGGGCTGCACGTGCGAGCAAGCTCGCCCGCGCAACCCTCAATCGCCTCTATCGCGGCTGCGCCGCTCATTGACTCAATCGGGCTGCACGTGCGAGCAAGCTCGCCCGCGCAACCCTCAATCGCCTCTAAGCTTGTCTGCGATGGACGAGGACGAATTCGACGACTACGACCGCGAGGTCGAGCTTGCTCTGTACCGCGAGTACCGCGACATCGTCTCGCAGTTCAAGTACGTGATCGAGACCGAGCGCCGGTTCTACCTGGCGAACGAGGTGGAGTTCGTACGCCGCGACACCGCGAACGACTTCTACTTCGAGATCACGATGCACGACGTCTGGGTCTGGGACGTCTACCGGGCCGATCGCTTCGTGAAGTCCGTGCGTGTGCTGACGTTCAAAGACGTCAACATCGAGGAGCTTTCGAGCAAGGAGTTCGAGCTGCCGAAGGAGCTCGCGCTCGACGAGTAGGCGCGTCTGCGGATCGCCTTCCCCAGTGATCGCGTCGCCTCGGTTTCCACGGTTGCACGGGTCAGCTTTCCGTCCCAAGGTGCGCGGATCGGCCGGTTGTCCCGACCCGGCGCTCCCACGCGATTTCGCCCGTCTCCTTCCCGACATGCTGTCGGCGGAGGCACCCGATGGCGAAGAAGGACGAACTGGGCAGGCGCGGTGAAGAGCTCGCGGCCCGATACCTCAAGGCGCGCGGATACCGCGTCATAGAGCGCAACTGGCGCTGCCCGCAGGGTGAGATCGACATCGTCGCCGAGCGCGGCGGCGAGTTGGCGGTCGTCGAGGTGAAGACGCGCTCCTCGACCGTGTACGGGCATCCGTTCGACGCGATCACACCGGTGAAGGCCGCCAGGCTGCGCCTGCTTGCCGGGCTCTGGTGCGAGGCATCCGCGCACCCTCCGCGGTCGTTGCGCATCGACGCCATTGCCGTGCTGGCCCCCGCCGGCATCGCCGATGCCGACGTCGTCATCGAGCACCTGATCGGAGTGTGCTGATGGCGATCGCGCACACCAGGGGCATAGCCCTTGTGGGCCTCACTCCGCACATCGTCGACGTGGAGGCTGACATCTCGCCGGGGCTGCCGGCGTTCTCGGTCATCGGCCTTCCGGATGCGGCGCTCGGCGAGTCCCGCCATCGTGTGCGTGCCGCCGCGTCGAACTCCGGCCTGCCGATCACGTCCCGCAAGCTCACGGTCAGCCTGTCGCCAGCGGCGCTTCCCAAGCACGGCAGCGGGTTCGACTTGGGTGTCGCCCTGGCCGCGCTCGCTGCCGCCGGAGACGTGCCGCCAGACTCGGTGGCATCCACCGTCCATCTCGGGGAGCTCGGGCTCGACGGAAGGTTGCGGCCGACGCCCGGCGTGCTTCCGGCGGTCATCGGTGCAGCTCGCGCCGGCCTCCACCGGGTGATGGTGCCGACCGCGAATGCGGAGGAGGCGAGCCTCGTGCCCGGAATGCAGGTCATCCCTGTGGCGTCGCTGCGCGATGCGGCGATCCGGCACGGAGCCGACCTCGATCCGGTTCCGGTCGAGGCGTGGACGTCGACGGCGGCACTGGATGACACCGGTGCGGCACACGCGGATCTCGCCGAGGTCGTCGGCAACGAGGAGGCTATCGAGGCGCTCATCATCGCTGCCGCAGGCGGGCACCACATGTTCCTGCTCGGACCGCCCGGCGCGGGCAAGACGATGCTGGCGGAGCGGCTGCCCGGGCTCCTTCCCGACCTCGAAACGGATGCCTCGCTCGAGGCCACCTCGATCCGCTCTCTGGCCGGAGGCTCCGTCACCGGCCTGGTCACCCGACCGCCTTTCGAGGCTCCGCATCACACCGCCACCGCGGCCGCGATCGTGGGCGGCGGCAGCGGGCAGATCCGTCCGGGAGCGGCCGTAAGGGCAGCGCACGGGGTGCTGTTCCTCGACGAGGCGCCAGAGTTCCCGAGCTCTGTGCTCGACGTGTTGCGCCAGCCGCTCGAGTCGGGCGAGATCCGCATTCACCGCGCCAACGCGACGGCGACGTTCCCCGGCCGCTTCCAATTGATCATGGCGGCGAACCCGTGCCCGTGCGGCCAGTACAACGTCGGCGACGCCGAGTGCACCTGTGCGCCCTCGGCCATCCGCCGGTACCTGGGCAAGATCTCGGGTCCGCTGCTCGACCGCGTCGACATCCGGCTCAATGTCCGCCGGGTGACGGCGGCGCAACTGAAGCTCGCTGCAGAGATTCCCCGAACCAGCACCGCCGAAGCCCGCTCGAGGGTCGTGAGGGCGCGCGAAGCGGCCGCCGCCCGCCTGGCCGGCACGCCGTGGAGTGCGAACGCTCAGGTGCCAGGTTCATGGCTTCGTGAGAGCGCCCGGATGCTCCCACGCGGTGCAACCTCGGTGCTCGACCGCGCGCTGGAGCGCGGAGCGATCACGATGCGTGGCTACGACCGGTCGCTGCGCCTCGCCTGGTCGATCGCCGATGTCGCGGGGGCGGAGCGGCCCACCGCCGAGCACATCCATACCGCCCTCTACCTCAGAAGGGGAATCGCGACATGACCGTCTTCGGACTCGATCAGGTACACGTGAGGGAACTCGTCACCAGCGTCTGCTGGTCTCGGGAGAAGCACGTCGACCTCGATGACCGGCAGGTGGCGGATCGCTTCGCACGCGCAGCGTGGTCCGTGATCACAGAGCCCGGTGACGGCACGGCGGGAGCGTTGATCGCCGAGCACGGCGCCGCCGAGGCACTGCGTTTCGCGCTGGGCGATGCACGGAGTCGCACAACCGCCGGTGCATCTCCCGCGTCCCCGGACCTCTCCGGCACCTCACGCGGTGTGACTGATGAGCCGCAGAGTGCGACGGACGCGGCGAGAGGGCCCGGGATCGACTCGGCCGAGCTGAGGGCCGGGCTCGACCGCTGGCGTCCCCGGATGCGCTCAGGAGACGTGGAGCGCGCTCTGCTGCTGGCGGCACACGTCGGCGCCCGGATGCTCGTACCCGGCAGCGAGCGCGGACCCTGGCCCATGGGCGCCGACGACCTCGGCCCATACGCACCGATTGCCCTGTGGGTGCGCGGGGATCCGGCCCTGATCGCCGAGGAGCGTGCCGGCGTGGCGCTCGTCGGCGCTCGCGCGGCCACCGGGTACGGCGAGCACGTGGCGGGCGAAACATCCGCGGGTCTCGTCGAACTCGGGTTTGCGATCGTCTCCGGTGCCGCATACGGAATCGACGGAATGGCCCATCGCGCCGCTCTGGCGGCGGGCGGGCTCACAATGGCGTTCCTCGCCGGCGGGGTCGATCGCTTCTACCCGGCAGGTCACGACGACCTCTTGCGTCGCATCACCCAGGACGGCGTGGTGCTGTCCGAGTTGCCGTGCGGTGCGGCACCCACGAAATGGAGGTTCCTGCAGCGGAACAGGTTGATCGCAGCGTGCAGCGACGCCACAGTGGTCGTGGAGGCCGGGGCCCGCTCGGGCTCGCTCAACACCGCGGGGCACGCTTCGGCCCTCGGCCGGCCACTCGGCGCCTTTCCCGGACCTGTCACATCGCCGGCTTCCGCGGGATGTCACCGACTGCTGCGCGAGTACGACGCCGTCTGTGTCACCAACGCCAAGGAGATCGCCGAACTCGCCCCGCCGCGCCCACGCGGCATCCGAGGAGCGGCCGACCATACCGGATCGGAAAGCCCTGCGAGCGGGGCCGGCTCCCACGGAGTCGATGCGATGGGCGAGGGCTCAACGCGCGATAGCCCCGAAACGGTGCGCGTACTTGATGCGCTCGGCACGAGGGTGTCGCGCCCGCCAGGAGACATCGCCGCCCGATCCGGTCTGGCGATGGGTGTGGTGATCGGCGTGCTCGGCGCCCTCGAGGTCGAGGCCAGAGTGCGGGAGGATGCCGATGGCTGGCGGGCCGTTCCACGTCGCGCCTGAGAGTGTCGCGCCGACCGCGGGTTCGTGCGGGACCAAGCTGGAAGCATGTCGTGGGAAGAGGCGATCGCAGACTTCGAGTCGCATCTGCGCACCGAGCGCGGATACTCCCCGAGCACGGTACGGGCGTACGGCTCCGACCTGCGGTCGCTCGCCGGTTTCGCGCACCACGCGGGAGCGGAGTCACCCTGCGACCTCGGGCTTCCGTTGCTGAGGGACTGGCTCTGGAGGTCTCAGCAGGACGGCCTCGCGAAGGCGTCGATAGCGCGCAGGGCTGCTGCTGCCCGCGGCTTCACCGCCTGGCTGGAACGGTCGGGAGCGGCCCCGGCGGATGCCGGTCGTCGCCTCCGTGCTCCGAAAGCAGACCGGAGGCTCCCGCGAGTGGTGACGCGAGGCCAGGCATCCACTCTGCTCGACAGTCTGAAGGCGAGAGCCGCCGGAGGCGAGCCCGGTGCCCTGCGCGACCTCGCCGTGGTCGAACTGTTGTACGCGTCGGGCCTGCGGGTTTCCGAACTGACCGGCATCGACGTGGACGACGTCGACCTCGACCGTCTCACGGTGCGTGTCACCGGCAAGGGGTCGAAGGAGCGAGTCGTACCGTTCGGCGTGCCCGCGCTGAACGCCATCGTGGACTATCTGCGCACCGCACGCCCGGCACTCGCGACCAGGTCCGACGCCGCCGCGCTGTTCCTCGGTGCTCGGGGTGGACGACTGGGCACGCGGACGGTGTACCGGCTCGTCTCTTCCCTGCTCGAGGAACTCCCCGGCTCTGGACCCTCGGGACCGCACACTCTTCGACACACAGCCGCAACGCATCTCCTCGACGGCGGGGCCGACCTTCGGGCGGTGCAAGAGCTGCTCGGCCACGCCAGCCTGGGCACGACGCAGATCTACACCCACGTATCGGCGGAACGACTCAAGGAGAGCTACCAGAGGGCGCACCCTCGCGCCTGAACCGCTGCCCTCGACTCTGAACCTGCACGCCTGTCCGAACGCGGGCCGCACTCGCGTCTGAACCGCTGCACGCGTGTCCGAACGCGGGCGGCCCTCGCGCCTGAACCGCTGCACGCGTGTCCGAATGCGGGGCGCCCTCGCGCGAGAACCGGTGCCTCGACTCGGTCCGGCCGCCCGGTGCACTCGACTCGGTCCGGCCGGCCGATCCCGCGAGATCTCTGACGCTGCGGTGGAAGCTCGGCAGTCACCTCAACGGAAGCAGCACGGCGCGCGGCACCCCGCCGAAGTACCGCATCGGCGAGACGTACTCGCCGTCGACTCGCACGCCGAGATGGATGCACCTCGCATCGCAATGCCCGCCCGTCGCAACCGCTCCGAGCGCACCACCCCGAGTCACGGCGTCGCCGGCCGACAGCGTCGTGGCGACGGGTTCGATGCTGATCAGCACGCCAGGCCCTGCCTGCACTGTGACGGTGGGCCGGTCGACGACGACACCGGCGAACCGAACGGTTCCCGACTCCGGGGCGAGCACCGAAGCGCCGGGCGGCGCTACGATGTCGATACCGCGATGTCCGGCCGCGTAACGGGATGCCGGCGCCTCGTAGGGGCGCAGGACGGTGCGGGGCCCCGCAACCGGCCACACCCATCCGGCATCCTGCTGGACGGCCGGGGTCGAGACCGATGTCGGTGAGGCGGCAGGCGGGCGAGCCACGGAACCAGACGAGGAAGGGCTCGCGCTCGCCGGCTCGGGGGTGCCGGTGAGGGCGAGCGCCAGCGTCGCCGCCGCGACGGCGCTCACCGCTCGGGTTGCGATGAGACGGCGCGGCGACGACATGACGAGATCCTGACACCGAACGCTGCCCGGAAAGGGCGGCGGATGGCGCGCTGTGGATGGACCGCCGGGCACGGCCGCGGGGGAGGGGAAGACGCCCTGCCGGACCCCGTGGTGTTAGCGTGCTAACTGTTGGCGTGCCAACGAGAGAGCGAGGGGGGCGATCTCGATGTCAGACCGTCAGACGAACGAGCAGGACGAGGCAGAGAGCGGGCCGGTCGCGGCCGCCAGTTCCAAGATGGGCACCGCGCACACCGGCAAGGTGCTCGGTGTCACGATATCGGCGGCGCTGGGCGGACTGCTTTTCGGATTCGACACGTCCGTGATCAATGGCGCGGTCGACTCGATCCAGCACACGTTCAATCTGGGGTCGGCGGCCATCGGCTTCACGGTGGCCATCACTCTGATCGGCTGCGCGGTCGGCGCGTGGTTCGCGGGGCAGCTGGCCGACGCCTGGGGTCGCAAGTCCGTCATGCTGCTCGCGGCCATCCTGTTCGTGGCGAGCTCGATCGCATCCGGGCTCGCATTCGCCGACTGGTTCCTGATGTCGTGGCGATTCATCGGCGGACTCGCCATCGGCATCGCCTCCGTCATCGCGCCGGCCTACATCGGCGAGATCGCACCCGCGAAGCTGCGCGGTGGCCTCAGCTCGCTGCAGCAGCTGGCGATCACGCTCGGGATCTTCCTGGCACTTCTGTCGGATGCCGCGCTTGCCGGCTCCGAAGGGAACGCGATGCGCGCACTCTGGTTCGGGCTGCCGGCCTGGCGTTGGATGCTTCTCGTCGGCGTCGTCCCCGCCGTGGTCTACGGCATCCTGTCGCTCTCCATCCCCGAATCGCCGCAATACCTGCTGCGCAAGGGGCGGCGAGACGACGCGAGAACGGTTGTGCGGGAGGTGACCGGCGCAATCGACATCGACAAGCGCATCGATGAGATCGAGGAGAGCTTGGAGAGTGAGCGCCGCGCCCGCTACCGCGACCTGCGCGGAAAGGCCCTGGGCCTGCAACCCATCCTCTGGGTGGGAATCGGCATGGCCGCCTTCCAGCAGCTGGTCGGCATCAACGCGATCTTCTACTACTCGACGACACTGTGGAAGTCGGTCGGCTTCAGCTCCAGCGACTCGTTCGTCACCTCCGTGATCACGTCAGTGATCAACGTGGTGCTCACGTTCGTCGCGATCCTGTTCGTCGACCGGGTCGGACGCAAGGCACTGCTGCTCTGGGGCTCCGCCGGGATGTTCGTCGGGCTCGTGCTCGCGGCGATCTCGTTCTCCCAGGCGCACACCTCCGGGGGCACGGTGACGCTGCCGCAGCCGTGGGGCGTCATCGCCCTGATCGGTGCCAACCTGTTCGTCATCTTCTTCGCCGCCACCTGGGGCCCGGTGATGTGGGTCGTGCTCGGCGAGGTGTTCCCGAACAAGATCCGCGGCCTCGGCCTTGGCATCGCTGCGGCCTTCAACTGGGTCTTCAACTTCCTCGTCACCCTGCTGTTCCCGATCCTCAGCCAGGCGGTCGGACTCGGCTGGGTCTACGCGGGCTTCGCGCTGTTCGCCGCACTGTCGTTCTGGTTCGTGTTCGCCGCCCTGCCGGAGATCACCGGGCTCGAGCTCGAGGACAAGTCCAAGCTCAAGCGCCTGCACCGCGAGCACGCAGAAGCCGGCTGAACTCGGGCGTCGTCTCGCTGCTGCTATGATGATCGGGCACCCCGCCGAGTCGGGGTGACTACGCGTGCCCGTTCGCCGGTGGAGCCCCGATTCGCTCGGAGCCTTCGCCAATCGGCACAGGAATCCTTCGGTCTTCGACTCCGGTCGAGGCGGATTCCTGTCGAGCGCTAGGCGCGGGGCCGTCCGGCTCTCGCGAAGAAACCGACCAAGGCATGTTGCAGCCCCGCGCCGCAGAGCCTTGAGACAAGGAGAACGGCCATGGCCGTCGTCACGATGCGCCAGCTGCTCGACAGCGGCGTGCACTTCGGACACCAGACCCGACGCTGGAACCCGAAGATGAAGCGCTTCATCCTCACGGAGCGAAGCGGCAGCTACATCATCGACCTCCAGCAGTCGCTCGCCTACATCGACAAGGCGTACGACTTCGTCAAGGAGACCGTCGCCCACGGCGGCACCGTGCTGTTCGTCGGCACCAAGAAGCAGGCCCAGAACGCCATCGCCGAGCAGGCGCAGCGCGTCGGCCAGCCGTACGTGAACCAGCGCTGGCTCGGTGGTCTGCTCACGAACTTCCAGACCGTGTCGAAGCGTCTCGCACGCATGAAGGAGCTCGAGGAGCTCGACTTCGAGGGCACCACCAGCGGCTTCACCAAGAAGGAGCTGCTGATCAAGAAGCGCGAGCTCGACAAGCTTCACAAGTCGCTCGGCGGCATTCGCAACCTCAGCAAGACTCCGAGCGCGATCTGGGTCGTCGACACCAAGAAGGAGCACCTCGCCATCGACGAGGCGCGCAAGCTCGGCATCCCCGTGATCGCCATTCTCGACACCAACTGCGACCCCGACGAGGTGCAGTACCCGATCCCGGGCAACGACGACGCGATCCGCTCCGTGTCGCTGCTCACCCGCATCGTCGCCGACGCCGCGGCCGAGGGTCTCATCCAGCGCCACCAGAAGCCCGAGGAGGGCGAGGAAGGCGCGGAGCCGCTGGCCGAGTGGGAGCGCGAGCTGCTGGAGACCGGTGACGGCGCGGTGCAGTCCAGCGCCGAGACTGCCAGGCGCGCAGACGCCGACCTCGCCGAGAGCAAGGCGGAGGCTGCCGCCATCGTCGACGAGGAGGCCGAGCAGGTCGAGGCCACCGAGTCCGAGGCGGATGCCGAGGGTGCGGATGCCGAGGCCGAGGCCGTCGTCGAGGCGGATGAGGCCGCCGAGGGCGCAGCCGCCGAAGCCAAGTAGTCCACCTTCTTTCTCTTCATTCAGGAGTTCACACCACCATGGCAAACGTCAGCATCGCCGACATCAAGGCGCTGCGCGAGCAGCTCGGCACCGGCATGGTCGACACCAAGAAGGCGCTCGAGGAGGCCGATGGCGACATCGAGAAGGCCACCGAGATCCTGCGTCTGAAGGGCGCAAAGGGTAACGCCAAGCGAGCGGACCGCTCCACCAGCGAGGGCCTCGTGACGGCCCGCGAGCACGGCGGTCGCGCCTACATGCTCGAGCTGAACTGCGAGACCGACTTCGTCGCGAAGAACGACAAGTTCATCGCCCTCGCGGGCGGGGTCGAGGAGGCCGTCGTCGAGGCGGGCGCCACGACGCTCGAGGAGGCGCTGGCAGCACCTGCTGCCACCAAGACCGTGGCCGACGTCATCAACGACGAGGCCGCGATCCTCGGTGAGAAGGTCGAGTTGCGACGCTTTGCGAGCCTCGACGGCGACGCGTTCTCGATCTACCTGCACCGCACGTCGAAGGACCTGCCTCCGCAGGTCGGCGTCATCCTCGCCTACACCGGCGACGACGCAGAGACGGCGCGCAGCATCGCACAGCACATCTCGTTCGCCAACCCGGAGTACCTCACACGCGACGACGTTCCTGCCGAGAAGGTCGAGAACGAGCGCCGCATCGTCGAAGAGATCTCGCGCAACGAGGGCAAGCCGGAGGCCGCTCTGCCGAAGATCATCGAGGGCCGCCTCGGTGCCTACTTCAAGCAGGTCTCACTGCTCGACCAGGACTACGCCAAGGACAACAAGCTGACCGTCGGCAAGGTCGCGTCCGACGCGGGCATCACGATCACCGGTTTCGCCCGGTTCAAGGTCGGCGCTTAAGCAGCATGAAGGGGAGTCCGGATCGTCCATCGATCCGGACTCCTTTTCTGTGCGCTGCGTCTAACCGGCCGCCATTACGTTAGATTCCGTACACGCTCGAGAAGGGACTCGCCACATGCCAACTGCCACGAGACGGAGGGTCCTTCTCAAACTGTCCGGTGAGGCGTTCGGCGGCGGCGCCCTCGGCGTGAACCCCGACGTGGTGAGCTCGGTCGCGCGCGAGATCGCACGTGCAGCCGAAGACGTCGAGGTGGCGGTCGTCGTCGGCGGCGGCAACTTCTTCCGCGGCGCCGAGCTCAGCCAGCGCGGCATGGACCGCGGACGCGCGGATTACATGGGAATGCTCGGCACCGTGATGAACGCGCTCGCGCTGCAGGACTTCCTGGAGCAGGCGGGTGCCGAGACGCGCGTGCAGTCCGCGATCAGCATGACGCAGGTCGCGGAGCCCTACATCCCGCGCCGTGCCGAGCGGCACCTGGAGAAAGGCCGTGTCGTCATCTTCGGCGCCGGCGCCGGGCTGCCCTATTTCTCCACCGACACCGTCGCCGTGCAGCGCGCCCTGGAGATCGGTGCACACACGGTGCTGATGGCCAAGAACGGCGTCGACGGCCTCTACAGTGACGACCCGCGCAAGAACCCCCAGGCGATCAAGCTCGAGCGCATCACCTATCAGGACGCCCTCGTACGCGATCTCAAGGCGATCGACGCGACGGCGCTCAGCCTGTGCCGTGACAACGCGATGCCGATGCAGATCTTCGGCATCGAGCCGGAGGGCAGCGTGACGGCGGCCATCCTGGGCAAGGAGATCGGCACGATCGTCGGCGGCTGAGCAGTCGCCCGATGCCCGGCCCCGGCGGCCCTAAGCTTGACCTGACCCCTACGAACGAAGGAGCGACAGGTGATCGCTGACTCACTCGCCGCGGCGACAGAGCGCATGACGAAGGCCGTCGACGTGGCCAAGGACGACTTCTCGACCGTGCGCACCGGGCGCGCGAACCCGCAGCTGTTCCAGCGCATCCTCGTGGACTACTACGGAACGCCCACCCCGCTGGCGCAACTGGCCTCGTTGCAGAACCCTGAGGCGCGCACGCTCGTCATCACGCCGTACGACAAGTCGGCGCTGAAGGAGATCGAGAAGGCGATCGTCGCCGCCCCGAACCTCGGTGCGACGCCGAACAACGACGGCACGATCATCCGGGTCACGATGCCCGAGCTCAACGAGGAGCGGCGCAAGGAGTACGTGAAGATCGTGCGCGGGAAGGCGGAGGATGCCCGCGTGTCGATCCGCAACATCCGTCGTAAGGCGAAGGACGAGCTCGACGCGCTCAAGTCGGAGGTCGGCGACGACGAGGTGGCGCGCGCCGAGAAGGAGCTGGAGTCGATCACGAAGAAGCACATCGACCAGGTCGACGACGCCCTCGGGCGCAAGGAAGCCGAACTCCTCGAGGTCTGAGCCTGAGATGACCCTGCCGCCCGACGCATCCCCGCCACCGCCGGACGACGGCGCGCGTCACAGCGGGGAACCGTCGCCGTTCGGGCGCCGCATCCGCGACCGCCGCGCCGACCTCGAGCGCCAGGTCCAGGCCCAGGTGCAGGCGACCAAAGCGCAGCTGGATGCCACGAATGAGAAGATCCGGCAGCGCACGGGCCGCAACCTCATCTTCGCGATCCTGATCGGTCTGGTGGGCGGCGCACTGCTGCTCGTCAGCCTGATCGTGGTCAAGGAGATCTTCATGGTCTTCGCCGCGGCGTTGGCCGGTTTCGCCGGGTTCGAGTTCGCCACGGCCCTGCGCATCGCGGGGCTCCGGGTGCCGCGCATCGCTCTCACGGTCGTCGGCGTCGTTCTCGTGCCTGCCGCATACTACCTGCACGCGTCGGGGGAGTGGGTGGTGGCCATCGCCGGCATCCTGTTCCTCTGGCTGTGGCGCATCGCGGAGGGCCTGCCGTCGTCCAGGCGGGTGGGCGCACCGGCACTCGTGCGCGACCTCGTGGCATCCGCGCTGGCCATCCTGTACGTGCCGTTCCTGGCGTGCTTCTCCGTGCTGCTCGTCGCGCAACCCGACGGGCAGTGGTGGACTCTGGCCGCGCTCATCGTCGTCGTCTCGGTAGACACCGGGGCGTATGCCGCGGGACTGTCGTTCGGCAAGCATCCGATGGCGCCCACGATCAGTCCGAAGAAGACCTGGGAGGGATTCGCCGGGGCCGCGGCGACCGCACTCGTCGCCGGCGTCGTCCTTGCGATCTTCATGCTGCACGCGCCCTGGTGGTTCGGGCTCGTGTTCGGTGCGCTGATCCTGGTGTCCGCGACCGTGGGTGACCTCACGGAATCGCTGATCAAACGCGACATCGGCATCAAAGACATGAGCTCATGGCTCCCCGGACACGGCGGATTCCTCGACCGCCTGGACTCGATCCTGCCCTCTGTCGCCCTCGCCTACGTGCTGTACGTCGTCTTCGAGCCGCTGTTCCGCTAGCAGGGGGCTCCGGATGCCCTGAGCCGCCACGCGCCCACGGCTCGCTGTGAGGTGCACACCATCCGTTTTGAGAGAATGAGCCCGTGGCCACGTTTCCCACCGTCAAGCGCAGCAAACGCGGATACGACCCCGAAGAGGTCGACCGGTTCCTGCGGCTCGCCCGGCGCGCCTACGAGGGCGATCCCGACGTGCCTCTCACGGCCGAGGACATCCGTCGCACCGGTTTCGCGCTGCAGCGCGGCGGCTACCAGCCCGACGTGGTCGACGGG
The DNA here is from genome assembly GCF_054780095.1 of Humibacter ginsengisoli. Classification (NCBI taxonomy): domain Bacteria; kingdom Bacillati; phylum Actinomycetota; class Actinomycetes; order Micrococcales; family Microbacteriaceae; genus Humibacter; species Humibacter ginsengisoli. Next base: position 286,698 of record NZ_BAAGWZ010000006.1, on the reverse strand, counting down.
GCACTGGAGCGTCTCGAGGACGCCTTCGCCGCACGTGAGCGCACCGAGGCCCGCCAGGAGCTGGGGGACCGTCGCTTTCTCGACGAGGCACGCGGCACGGCCCAGGTCATACTCAACCGGCTGGGCCGCCCCGAAGCCCACCGGTTCGATCGCACGAGCATCTTCACCATCGGATACAACAAGCGCGAGGTCGACCGATTCGCGAAGCGGTTGGTGCGCTACTTCCGGGACGGCATGCCGATGTCGGTCGAGGAGGTGCGAACGGTCGTCTTCCGGCAGCAGCGGCACGGGTACCGAGAGGCGCAGGTGGACCTTCTGCTGGATGCCGTCGTGGACGTGATGCTGGCCGTGCGGTGATTCGAATCAGGGCATTCGCAAACCCAGAATCCCGGATTTGAAGCGAATCGCATGCGCTTCGCTTTTGCCCTTGGGACGATCTTCGTTATCGTAGTGTGATCGTGGGCAGGCGAGTACGACACCTAGCAGAGCCTCCGACACCAACCCGAAACACGGTGGAGGCGTTTGATCGGCGACCCCAGATGGTTCAGCGGGCCGAGCCGGTAGAGCGCCACCGTCCCAGCGGTCGGCGGTCGCGGACGCGTTTCCGTCGCGGTGCTCGTCCCGTCGTCGTCGGCGTGGCCTTCCTCGCGGCCATCGGTTTCTTCCTGGTGAACATCGTGGATCCGTACTCCGGCGCAGCCGCGTCTCCCGAGTTCGCATCGGCGCACTCCCGATTCCTCGACCAGCCCATCCAGAAGCTCGACGTGTCGGGCAAGGCCACGGCAGAGACCGTCAGCATCGACACCTTCAGTTCCAAGGAAGCGCCGAAGCCGGTCGTCAAGCCGACCGTCACGTCGTCATCCTCCTCCGACAGCGGATCCTCGGGCGGTGCACCCGCTGCAGGCACACCAGATCCCGGCAGCGCCCAGGCGTATGCCAAGAGCGTGCTCGCGTCCCAAGGGATGGGCGACGACCAGTTCAACTGCCTCGTGGCGCTGTGGAATCGCGAGTCTCACTGGAACGTCTACGCGTACAACGCGGGATCCGGCGCCTACGGCATCCCGCAAGCACTTCCCGGCAGCAAGATGGCATCGGCGGGCCCCGACTGGCAGAACAGCTTCGTCACCCAGGTGAATTGGGGACTCGGCTACGTCGACGGCCGTTACGGCACCCCCTGCGGTGCCTGGGACCACTCGGAGTCGACCGGCTGGTACTAGCCTCACTAATCTGACCGCATGGAGTACGCGCTTCTGGTCATCGCCGGCATCGTGGTGCTCGTCGCCGCGGCAGCGTTCTCCAAAAAGATGGGCATTGCCACGCCCATCCTGCTCGTGGTCATCGGCATCGGCTACTCGTTCGTACCGGGGGCGCTGCATCTCGCGTTGAACCCCGAGGTCGTGCTCGACCTGCTCCTGCCGCTTCTGCTGTACGCCGCGGCCGTACAGGTGCCGATCGTCGACTTTCGGCGCAATCTCGGTGGCATCGGCATGCTCTCCGTCGTGCTGGTGGTCATCTCCGCTGTCGTCATCGGGTTCATCCTGTACGCGCTGCTGCCCCAGCTGAACCTCGCCGCGGCCATCGCGCTCGGGGCCGTCGTCAGTCCGACGGATGCCGTCGCGGCGACCGCGGTCGCCAAGCGGCTGGGCCTGCCCGCGAGAGACGTCACGCTGCTGGAGGGTGAGAGCCTGGTCAACGACGCGACCGCGCTGGTGCTGCTGAAGTCCGCGATCGCCGCCACCGCGGCATCCGTCAGCCTGTGGAGCGTTGTAGGCGACTTCGCCAGGTCGGTGATCGTGGCGATCGTCGTCGGCGTGGTGATCGGGTTCGTCACCGTGTGGGTGCGTTCGAAGTTCTCCGAGCCGGTGCTCGACACCGTGATCTCGTTCGTGGTGCCATTCGCGGCCTTCATCCCGGCGGAGGCATTGCAGGCATCCGGTGCACTCTCGGTCGTCGTGGCCGGCCTGTACTCGGGGCACCAGGGTGCGCGAAAGTTCAGCGCGCAGTCGCGCATCAGCGAGCAGGTGAACTGGCGCGTGATCGCCTTCGTGATCGAGAACGGCGTCTTCCTCATCATGGGCGGCCAGCTCACCGGGCTGGTGCAGGCATCTGTGAAGCATCCGGACATCGGACTTCCCAAGACCTTCGCGTTGGGCCTGCTCGTCGTGCTCGTGCTGCTGGTCGTGCGCGCCCTGATCGTCGCCCCGGTGCTGTGGCGCGTTCGCAGGGCCGCCGGCCGGGCCGACGACGGACGCGAACGGTTGTCGACGCTCCGGGAACGCATGAAGGCATGGCGGGAGCGTTTCGACGACGATCGAATTCAGCAGCGCGCCGATCGTGCCGAGCATCGGATAGCACAGCGGGATGCCGACATGGTCGACCTGCAGAAGAACAACGTCGGCTGGCGCGACGGGGTGGTGCTCACCTGGGCAGGCATGCGCGGAGTCGTCACTCTGGCGGCCGCGCAGTCACTGCCCAACGACACGCCGTACCGGCCGCAGCTCATCCTGATCGCATTCGTCGTCGCCATCGTGTCGCTGCTGGCTCAGGGCGGAACGCTGCCGTGGATCATCAGGCTGACCGGAATCCGTGGAACTGACGCGACTGCCGACACGCGCGAGCTGGCATCGCTTCTGGACGAGATCGCCGAGGCCGCCGACCACGCCATCGACGAGGCCCACATCGAACTGCCAGAGGGGCAGTCGGTGGACCCGAATGTCGTGCAGCGGCTTCGCGACGACATCGGTGTGCTGGCGGAGTCGACGTGGGAGCGTGCGGCCATTCGCGAGGGCGAAAGCCCGGTGGGCCCGCACGCCCAGTATGGGCTGCTGCTGCGGATCGCCATCGATGCGCAACGCGAGGCTCTGCTGGAGGCGCGCTCGAAGGGCGCGTATCCATCCCGGGTGCTGGGCAAGGCGCAGGCGTTGCTCGACCAGGAGGAGGCTCGCCTGGAGCGCCGCGACGTGGGGGAGTGAGGCACGCCCGCTGCCGGTCGGCCCGGCCGGCGAATCGTAGAATGGGCGGATGCCGCGCAACAACCGATCCCGCAGGCGCGGCTCGCCGGCGCACACCGAGCACGGGGATCTGAGCCGGCTCCTTGACGGGTGGCGCCGCACCGAGGTGCGCAGGGGACGCGAGTGGAATGTGCAGCCGGTGGGCGAGGCATCCGCTGCGAAGAGCTACACGTGCCCTGGATGCGGCGGCGTCATCGCACCCGGCGTCGCACACGTGGTCGTGTGGCGCGCCGACGGTGTGACGGGCGACGCCGCCGACCTCGAGGCGAGGCGGCACTGGCACAGCGGATGCTGGCGCATCGCGTGAGGGCGTGAGGTCAGAGTTCGTTCTGCCGTGGGATGACGACCTGCTTGATGATCAGCAGGATCGACGCCGCGACCGGGATCGCGATCAGTGCGCCCAGGATGCCCAGCAGGGAGCCACCCGCGAGCGCGGCGATCACGACGACCGCGCCCGGCACCGCCACGGCACGGTTCATGATGCGCGGGCTCAGCACATATGCCTCGACCTGCATGTAGATCACGTAGTAGATGATGGCCACGAGCGCGGTCAGCGGTGAGGCCAGCAGCAGCGACAGCAGCGCGATGATGATCGAGCCGGAGATCGTGCCCACCAGCGGGATCAGAGAGAACAGGAAAGCGATCACGGCCAGCAGGATCGGGAACGGCGCACCGATGATGGTGAGGAAGATCGAGCTGAGGATGCCGTTGATCAGCGCCAGCGCGACCTGTCCCATCACGTACTTGCCGACAGAGTCGGTGATCTGCTCTGCGATGTCGGCGAACCGGCCGCGCTTGCTCGCAGGCACCAGTTCGTACGCGGCCCGTTTGATGTTCGGCAGCGACGCCGTGAAGTAGATCGTCAGGATGATGACGATCAGTGCGCCGAAGAAGCCGGAGACGATGGCGATCCCGACCGACAGGATCCCCGCCCCGATACTGCCGGCCGACTTCTGGATGTTCGCCCAGATCTCTTGGAGCGACTTGTCGAAGTCGACCGCCGGGAACTGCTTCTGGAGTGTCTGATACCACTCCTGATACGTGCCCTTCTCCACGAAGTTCGTGATCTGCTTCACCAGGCTCGTGCCCTGGCTGACGATGATCGGAATGATCGCCCACAGCAGCAGGCCGAGAAGCACGAGCAGCACGACGAGCACGATCAGGATTGCCGCCCAGCGCGGTATCTTGCGCCGCTCCAGGAATGCCACGATCGGCTCGATGCCGAGCGCAAGGAACAGGGCCGCCCCGATATAGGTGAGGATCGTCGACAACGAGACGATCGACGTGAGAATGAGAACGCCGAGCCCGACTCCGAGGGTTCCGATCAGTCCGACCCGGAATGCGTTCTGGATCTTCACGCGGTCCCCCTCGCCTGCACCGTCAGTCGTCTACGGCAGTCACCTGCTCCGCCTGGCTCAGCACGCTACGCAGGCTCTCGAAGTACCCGGCGACGGCTTCGCGTTCGATCCTAATCTGAGAGAGCCGCTCTTCCGCGTCAGCCACGAGCCTGCGTGTGCGCTCTTCAGCCTCGTCGATGATCGCGGCCGCCCGGTCCTCTGCCGAGCGCACTATCTCGCGCGCCGACGCCTCGGCCTCCTTGCGTGCCGCCTTCACCTCGGAACGCATCTCCTGCTCGATGGCCTCGCCCTCAGAGCGCACCTCGTTGGTGCGGCTCGTGACCTCAGCGAGCTCCGCGTTCGCGTCGTCCAGGTACTTCTGCGTCTGCGCGACCGCCTCCTGATGACGAGCGAGGTGCTCCTTCTCGGACTCGTCGCGGCGTGCCTTGAGCTCGACCTCGAGCTCCATCCGCGCACGCTCGGCCTCGTGGGCCAGCCGCTCCGACTCCGCGGCGATCTCCGATCGGATGCCCGCGAGCTCCTCCTCGAGTTCCTTCCTTGCCTTCTCTGCGGCCCGCTGGAACGCCTTGCGCTCCTTCTCCGCTTCGGCGGCGGCCTCCGCCTTGCGCTGATCGAGCTCGCGCGCCAGCGCGGCACGGCCCTGCTCGATCTCGTTGGCGAGGTCGATGCGCGCCTGCTGGGTGTCGGCGGCGAGGTCACGCTGTGCCTGGGCGATCTCCTGGTCGACCACAGTGCGACGGTCGGCCAGTTCCGCCTCGACCTCGGCACGCCGCGCCTCGACCTCCCTGGCGAGAGCCGCCCTCGTCTCCTCGACCTCGCGGCTCAGCCCTTCGGCATCCGTCCGTGCCTCGGCCGCCTCGCGGTTGGCGGCGGCCTTCGTCTCTGCCGCTTCGTGCTCCGCCTCGGCCTGCATGGCCGCCGCCTCGCGCTTGGCCGTCGCCCGCAGCTCGGCGACCTCGGTGGCGACCGAAGCGCGCACGGCAGCCGCCTGACGCTGCGACTCCTGGTTCAGTGTGTCTGCCTTGGTTCGAGCCTCGGTTACCAGCTCGTTCGCCTCGATGCCGGCGTCCTGCAACGTCGTGTCCGCCTGTGCGTGCGCCTCGGCGAGGATGCGCTGGGCCTGTTCCTCGGCCGTGCGGCGGGTCTTCTCGACCTCGGCGGCGACGGCGGAGCGCAGCTTCTCGGCGTCGATGTCGGCCTGCGCGATCATGCGCGTGGACTGCTCCTCCGCCACGCGCAGCGTGTTCTCGAGCTTGGTTCCGAGACCGGAGAACGTCGGGCTTCCGACTTCCTCGATCTCCGCATTGAGCTCATCGATGCGGGCGGAAAGGCGCTTGATCTCTTTGGCAGAATCCGCGGTCTGCGCGTTCGCCTGGATCAGCTCGCGCCGCAGATCCTGGATCGCCTTGTCGACCTCGTCCTTGTCATAACCGCGGAAGACTTGAGTGAACTCTGTCTCTTCGGGGGCCACGGGCTTCTTCTCTCCGGGTGGTATCGGGGGTTGGATGTTCGCGCGCGGCGCTGCCGTATGGGGGAGCCGGCAGAGGCACGAAGCCGAGCGCGACGACGCGCCGGGCGTTTCGAGTGTAGTCGGGCCTGGCATCCGTTGGGGGGGTGCCCGGGTCCGATTCGCGGCTCCGCGACCCGCCGTTCGGGCCGCTGGGAGCGGGTTCCCAGGGGTGTTTCGGTATCGTGGGATGCCTGCCGGGCGCCGCGCGCGGCGGCCGTCACCCGAAACACTGATTGCGGGCGCCACTCATTGGCGCCGGTTGCGCCCGTCGCGACGGCACAGAGCGTGCGGATGCGACAGCGAAGGAGAGTTCGTGCGATTCCTGATCGCCATCCTGGCGTTCATCGCCGCGGCCGTGATGATCGGCCTGGGGTTCGCTCAGCGGACCATCTGGATTCCGCCCACGAACATCGTCACCGGCACCGTCGTTGAGGGCGGAGCGCCGTTCACCGTCATCGACGGATCCGTGCTGCGTGCACGTCCTGGCCAGCAGACGCTCACCGTCTCCGGCGGAGGCAAGCCGTTCGTCGCCTACGGCCGCACCTCCGACGTGCTCGCCTGGCTCGGCACGGAGAAGTACGCGAAGGTCTCCTACAACCCGGCTACGAATACCCTGTCGTCGCACGTGGTCAGGGCAAAGCCGAGCAAGGCATCCACGCCGAAGCCCTCCGACACGGCCACTCCTGGGCCGACGTCGACCCCTGCCCCGACGTCGACCCCCGCACCGACACCGAGCGCAACGGCCGGTTCCGGTTCGACCTCGAGCGACTCCGCGAACAACTCGAACCGCACCGGCCCGAATCCGGCGGGATCGGACCTGTGGCTGGAGGAGTTCAGCGGTGACGCCGCCTCGATCACGAAGATGAACGTGCCGCGGACGGTCAGCGTCATCGTCGCCACTGACGGAACGAAGCCGGCACCCGACAAGATCACCATCAACTGGCCGCTCGACAGCCGCACGCCGTTCGCGGGTCCGCTCATCGTCGGGGGAATCGTCGTCGCCGCGTTCGGAGTGCTGATGTACGTGCTCGCCATCCGCCACATGCGGCGCTCGCGCGGCCCGCGTCGTGGGGGAGGCAAGCCGCCGAAGCTCCCACGCGGCTCCAAGCCGCCGAAGCCCAGCGATTACGAGCCGACGAACGAGGTGGAGGGGCCGCCGAAGGGCAGGCGTTCGATCGGCCGAGCATTCGTCGCAGTTCCGGTTGTGCTGGTGGGAACGCTCGTGCTCGCAGGATGCTCGTCGGACTACTGGCCCCAGTTCGGCGGCTCGACGGCGACTCCGACCTCGACGCCGATCGCCACCAACCTGCCCGGGCAGGGAAAAGACACGCCACCGCCGGCGGTCACCGGTCCGCAGCTGGACAACATCGTGAACAAGATCGCTGCAGTGGCGAGCAAGGCGGACAGCCTTCTGAACGGAACGCTCGCAGCGACGCGGTTCAGTGGTCCAGCACTGGATGCCAGAACCGGCGACTACGCGTTGCGCGCGAAGAAGTCGGATGCACCGGCCGAGCAGGCGATTCCGAGCAACTCGGTCTCGCTGGCCCTGCCAGAGGCCACGAACGACTGGCCGCGCGTGGTCAGCGCCGTGGTGCACGATCCGAAGGACTCCAAGGCGGCTCCTCTCGACCTGGTGATGATCCAGAAGGCCCCACGTGACAACTACACGGTGCAGTACGCGATCGCGCTGGAGGCCGACGCGAATGTGCCGGACCTGCCACCGGCCAACATCGGCACGTCGATCGTGCCGCCGGACTCGAAGCTGCTGTCGGTCGCGCCGAACAAGCTGGCGGAGTACTACGGCGACGTGCTCCAGAACGGCGAGAAGAGCAAGTACTACAGCCTCTTCGACTCGAAGTCCGACAAGCTGGCGCCCCAGGTGGGAGCGGCGTACAAGGCGTCGCAGATCACGAACCTGCCGAAGACCGCGTCGCTCACGTTCACAAGCCAGCCCGGAACGGATGGACCGATCGCCATGGCGACGAACGACTCGGGCGCCATCGTCGCCACCAGCCTGAACGAGGTGTCCACACTCAAGCCGGTCGAGGCCGGTGCCACCGTGTCGACCAGCAACCCGAACGTGCAGGCGCTCACGGGAGTGACCGACAGCACGAAGGGCCTCGAGACCACGTACGGCTACCAGCTACTGTTTTACGTGCCGCCCGCGGAGTCGAAGCACAAGATCGTGATGCTCGGCTTCACGCAGGCGTTGCTCGGTGCGAAGGAACTCGGATGACCAACACCCCTGATGCCGCATCCTTCCGCGGCGCCGTCGACCTCTCCGCTCTCGCGAACCGTCCGGCGGGGCAGCCCGCCGGAACGGACGGCGCGGATGCCGCGCCCGTCCAGACGCTGCCCGGTCTCGTCTACGACGGCACGGACCAGAACTTCACGCAGTTCATCGAGTTGTCGAACACCGTGCCGGTGATCGTCGACCTCTGGGCCGAATGGTGCGGGCCGTGCAAACAGCTGTCGCCGGCGCTGGAGCGCGCGGTCAACGACTACGCCGGCCGTCTCGTGCTCGTGAAGGTCGACGTCGACGCGAACCCCCAGCTGGCGCAGGCGTTCCAGGCACAGTCGATTCCGACCGTCGTCGCCATCATCGGAGGCCGGCCGGCACCGCTGTTCGTGGGCGCCATCCCCGAGCAGCAGGTGCGCGAGGTGTTCGAGCAGGTGCTGCAGATCGCGGAGCAGAACGGCGTGACGGGCAGTGTGAGCGTCGACGACGCGGCCGGCACGGAGAGCGCCGAGACGGCATCCGAGCCCGAACCAGAACCGCTGCCGCCGCACCACCAGGAGGCGTACGACGCGATCGAGCGCGGTGACTTCGACGGGGCCATCGCGGAGTACCGGCTGGCGATCGCGCAGAATCCGGCAGACAACCTGGCGGTGGCCGGTCTCGCACAGGTGAGCCTGTTGAAGCGGCTCTCCACCGTCGACGCGAATCAGGTTCGGGATGCCGCGGCATCCGCTCCGAAAGACCCGGATGCCGCCCTCGCCGTCGCCGACCTCGACCTCTCCGGTGGACACGTCGACGACGCGTTCGGCCGGCTGCTCGACCTGTTCGCCACCGCCGACGCGGCCACCCGCGATCTCATCCGCACCCGCCTCGTCGACTACTTCGAGATCGTCGGCGTCACCGACCCGCGGGTGATCAAGGCACGCGGCCGCCTGGCGTCGCTGCTGTACTAGCTAGTCAGCTGCGGTGGCGCGCTTCGGGCGCAGCCAGAGGGCGCCGAGCGGCGGCAGGTCGAGAACGGCGGATGCCTGCATCCCGCCCCACGGAGCATCCGTCGCGTTGACGACGCCCAGGTTGCCGACACCCGAGCCGCCGTACTCGGCCGCGTCGGTGTTCAGCAGTTCCTCCCAGTCGCCGGCGAAGGGCATCGGCAGGCGGTAGCCGTTGTGCGGCACCCCGGCGAAATTCACGACGCAGACCAGCGGATCGCCGTCGGCACGGCGTGCGAACGCCACGACGTTGCCCTGCGCGTCTCCTCCGTCGATCCACTGGAAGCCGCGCGGGTCCTGGTCGTAACGCCACAGCGCCGGCTCGTCGCGGTAGATGTCGTTGAGCCGCGCCACGAGGTCCCACAGGCCGCGGTGCGCTGGCTGGTCGAGGATCCACCAGTCGAGGCCGCGTTCCTCGCTCCACTCCGACGGCTGCCCGAACTCCTGGCCCATGAACAGCAGCTGCTTGCCCGGGTGCGCCCACATGAACGCCAGGTAGGCGCGCACGTTCGCGAGCTGCTGCCAGTGGTCGCCCGGCATCTTGGACAGCAGCGACCCCTTGCCGTGCACCACCTCGTCGTGGCTGATCGGCAGCATGAAGTGCTCGCTGAACGCGTACACGAACGAGAACGTGATCTCGCCGTGGTGGTACGAGCGGTACATCGGGTCCTCGTGCATGTACTGCAACGAGTCGTGCATCCAGCCCATGTTCCACTTCAGCCCGAATCCGAGCCCGCCCGCGCTCGTCGGAGCCGTGACCCCGGGGTAGGCGGTGGACTCCTCAGCGATCATCACGATGCCCGGGTTGCGCTTGTACGCGGTGGCCGTCGCCTCTTGCAGGAACGAGATCGCCTCCAGATTCTCGCGGCCGCCGTGCACGTTCGGCAGCCATTCGCCGTCGGCCCTCGAGTAGTCGAGGTACAGCATGGAGGCCACGGCATCCACGCGCAGTCCGTCGACGTGGAACTCCTCGAGCCAGTACAACGCATTCGCCACCAGGAAGTTGCGCACCTCGGGGCGGCCGAAGTCGAACACGTAAGTGCCCCAGTCCTTCTGCTCGCCGCGGCGGGGGTCCGGATGCTCGTACAGCGCCTCGCCGTCGAACCGCGCGAGGGCCCAGGCATCTTTCGGGAAGTGCCCCGGCACCCAGTCCATGAAGACGCCGATGCCCGCGCGGTGCAGCCGGTCGATGAGATAGCGCAGATCGTCCGGATGCCCGAATCGGCTGGTCGGTGCGTAGTAACCGGTCACCTGGTAGCCCCATGAGCCGCCGAACGGATGCTCCGCCAACGGCAGGAACTCCACGTGGGTGTACCCGAGCGCCGTGAGGTAGTCGATCAGGGCGTCCGCTGCCTCGCGGTAGCCGAGCCCCGGGCGCCACGACCCCAGGTGGAGCTCGTACACGCTCATCGGGCCGGTGTGCGGGTTGCGGGAGCGGCGGGCCAGCATCCAGTCGCCGTCGTCCCACGCATAGTCGCTGGAGGTGACGACGGAACCCGTGGCGGGCGGAACCTCGGCGAGCCGCGCCATCGGGTCGGCCTTGAGGCTCCACGCGCCGTCTTTGCCGCGCAGCTCGAACTTGTAGATCGCGCCGGGTGCGACGCCGGGTAGGAACAACTCCCACACGCCGCTGGCGCCCATGGAGCGCATCGCGGAGCCGGTGCCGTTCCAGTCGTTGAAGTCGCCCACCACGCGCACGGCCGTCGCGTTCGGCGCCCACACCGTGAACGCCGTGCCCGAGACACCCTCGTGCTCGCGGTAGTGCGCCCCGAGCGCGTCCCAGAGCCGCTCGTGACGGCCCTCTCCGATGAGGTGCAGGTCGAGCTCGCCGATCGTGGGCGTGAACCGGTACGGATCCTCAGCGGTCCACACCGAGCCGTCCTCGTAGCGCGCCTCCACCAGGTATGGCTGCGACCCGAGCACGCTCACGCCCTGCCACACGCCGTGCCCGAGATGGCCGAGCGAGACTCGGGCGCCGGTGGCGAGCACGGCCGTGACCGATCGGGCAAGAGGCCTCAGGGCCCGGATGACGGTCACGCGGTCCGCGACGCCGTCCGCCGCCACCAAGTGCTGGCCGAGCACTGAGTGCGGCTCGTGATGGCGCCCCTCGGCGACGGCCAGCAGCGCCGCGTCGTCCACCACGGGTGCCTGCATCGCGGCGGACCCGTCCGCGTGCGCCGTCGTCGTCATCTCGTTCTCGGACATCCGGCCGCCTTACGCCATGGGAGTTGCAGGGAAGTTCGCGCTGAGGATGTGCACCGGCTCGTGGAAGGCATCCAGCCGCACGTAGTTGGTGGCACCCCACGACCATGTCTGACCGGTGACGGCATCCGTCACTTCGAACGTTGCGCCGGGCGCCAGACCGATCTCCGCAAGGTCGAGGTGCACGAGCGTCTCGCGCACCGCGTGCGGGTCGACGTTCGCGACCACGATCACGGTATCGGGATCGCCGGTTCCGCTGAACTCGGCGGGCAGGTGCTTGCTGTAGACGAGTACGGCGTCGTCCTCGCTGGAGTGCACGTGAAGGTTGCGCAGTTGCCGAAGCGCAGGATGCTCGCGCCGCACCCGGTTGAGCATGGTCAGGTATGGCGCCAGCGATTCGCCCCGCGCCTCGGCGCCGTCGTAGTCGCGCGGCCGGTACTCGTACTTCTCGTTGTCGATGTACTCCTCGGCGCCGCTGCGAGCCACCGATTCGTACAGTTCGTAGCCGGAGTACACGCCCCAGAGCGGGGCACCGGTCGCCGCGATCGCCGCACGCAGCTTGAACGCCGGCCGGCCGCCGAACTGGAGGTACTCGGTGAGGATGTCCGGCGTGTTCACGAAGAGGTTCGGCCGCATGAAGGCATCCGTCTCGTGCGCGATGGAGTCGAGGAACTCCTCCAGTTCGGCCTTCGTGTTGCGCCACGTGAAGTAGGAGTACGACTGCTGGAAGCCTGCCTTCGCGAGCGTCTGCATCACGGCGGGCCGGGTGAACGCCTCGGCGAGGAACACCACGTCGGGCTCCTCCGCGTTCACGGTGTGGATGAGCCACTCCCAGAAGTCGACGGGCTTCGTGTGCGGGTTGTCGACGCGGAAGATGCGGATGCCCTTATCGATCCAGTACCGCACGATGCGCAGCACTTCGCCGCGGATGCCTTCCGGATCGTTGTCGAAGTTGACCGGGTAGATGTCCTGGTACTTCTTCGGGGGATTCTCGGCGTAGGCGATCGAGCCGTCGGGGAGCCGGGTGAACCACTCCGGATGCTCACGCACCCACGGGTGGTCAGGGGACGCCTGCAGCGCGAGATCGAGCGCCACCTCGAGTCCCGCCTTCTTCGCCCGCGCGACGAAGCGTTTGAGATCGGCCTCGGTGCCGAGGTCGGGGTGGATCGCATCGTGTCCGCCCTGCGCTGAACCGATGGCCCACGGTGAACCGGGGTCGTTCTCGCCGGCATCGAGCGAGTTGTTCGGGCCCTTCCGGTAGGCGAGCCCGATCGGGTGGATGGGCGGCAGGTAGACCACGTCGAAACCCATCTCGGCGATCCGGGGCAGCCGGGACTCCGCCGTGCGGAACGTGCCCGACTTCCAGGAACCGCCGGCGTTGCGCACGGCGCCCACGGAGCGTGGGAAGAATTCGTACCATGCGCCGACGCCGGCGCGTTCCCGTTCGGCGAGCACCTCGTATTCGCGGGATGCCGTCACCAGGCTGCGCAGCGGCTTGCGGGTCAGGTGGTCGAGCACCCCGTTCAGCTCCACGGCGTCCAGCCGTACTGTCGCAGGTTCCCCTTCCTTCACGAGCGCCTTCGCTTCGCTTGCGAGCCATCGCCCGTCCGCCTCGTTCGGCTGCTCGGCTGCGGCTCGATTGAGGAGCTCGGCGCCTGCGGCGAGCATCAGGTCGGTGTCGATTCCTGCGGGCACCTTGATGCCTGCGGCGTGCCACCAGGTCGCCACGTCGTCGGCCCACGCCTCGATGTGGAAGCGCCACGTGCCCTGCTCGTTCAGGAGCGCCGTGGTTCCCCAGCGGTCCGTGCCTGGCGCGAGTGGGGACATCCTGCGCCGCAGCGTCGTGCCCGAGGGCGCAGTGAGTACGAGCTCCACACCGATCAGGTCGTGACCTTCGCGGAACGCGACGGCGGAGAACGGCACGACCTCGCCGTCGTACGCTTTGGCGGGCCAGGCGCCGCCTTCGACGACCGGGCCGACGTCGAGGATCGGAAGCCTGCCCAGCACGGGCCGGTACTCGCTCCGCGGTGCTGCTTCCGCCGGGCGATTACGCGGCGAGCGTGACGACGTGGTCGGCATTCTCCGACCGTAGCGCGATGGGGGCCCGAAATCGCCACCCCTTGCACGCCGCGCGCGTCGCCGCGACACTCCCGCGCGAGGCTCGTGCCGGGCATCCGTTCGTGCGTTCGACATGCGGCGTGGGTAGGGTTGCGCGAGTGAAAGCCATCCGTCGATTCACCGTCCGCGCGGTCATCCCGGACTCCCTGCAAGCGCTTGACGAACTCGCCTCGAATCTGCGCTGGTCGTGGCACGAGCCGACCAGGGATCTGTTCCGCCACATCTCCGAGAACCTGTGGCGGGGTACGAACCACGATCCGATCGCGCTGCTCGGTGCGGTCAGCCCCGAACGCCTGGCCGAACTTGCCGGCGACGACGGCTTCATCGGCTGGGCGAACGGCTTGCGCGACGACCTCCGCCGCTACATCGGCGAACCGCGGTGGTATCAGAGCCTTCAGGATGCCCCGCAGTCGATCGCGTACTTCTCGCCAGAATTCGGCATAGCGGCGGCGCTTCCGCAGTACTCCGGCGGGCTCGGCATCCTCGCCGGAGACCACTTGAAGAGCGCATCGGACCTCGGCGTGCCGCTCACCGGAGTAGGGCTGTTCTACCGGTCCGGGTACTTCGCGCAGTCGCTGACCGCCGACGGCTGGCAGCAGGAGAGCTATCCGGTGCTGGATCCCGACGGGATGCCGCTGTCGGTGCTGCGCCACGCGGACGGCACGCCGGCCGTGGTGGCGCTCGCCATGCCCGACGGCCGCACGCTGAGCGCCCGCATCTGGACCACGCTTGTGGGCCGAGTGCGTCTGCTCCTGCTTGACACGAACATCCCGGAGAACGACGAAGACCTGCGCAGCGTCACCGACCGGCTGTACGGCGGCGGGGGAGAGCATCGGCTGCTGCAGGAGCTGCTGCTGGGCATCGGCGGCGTCCGGGCTCTGCGCACGGCCACGAGCCTGCTCGGCCTCACCGCGCCGAGCGTGTATCACACGAACGAAGGCCACGCCGGGTTCCAGGGGCTCGAACGCATAGCCGAGCTGATCGGCGAGGGCCTCGCATTCCCGCAGGCGCTGGAGGCGGTGCGGGCCGGCACCGTGTTCACCACGCACACGCCGGTGGCCGCGGGCATCGACCGCTTCGAGGCATCCCTCGTGCACCGCTACTTCGAGGCGCACGAGCTGGTACCGGGAATCGACGTCGACGACGTGATGCGCCTGGGCGCGGAGGACTACGACGGCGGATCGCCGGGCGTGTTCAACATGGCCGTGATGGGGCTGCGACTCGCGCAGCGCGCGAACGGTGTCTCGAAGCTGCACGGCAACGTGTCCCGGCACATGTTCGCGGGGCTCTGGCCGGGATTCGACTACGACGAGGTGCCGATCGGTTCGGTCACGAACGGTGTGCACGCGCCGACCTGGACCGATCCGCTTCTGACGGAGTTGGCGCAGAACGCGCTCGGCACGTCTGACACGACTCACGCCGACTGGCTCTCGCCGGCGCTCAGCGATCACGACCTCTGGAACGTGCGCGGGAGGATGCGCGAGAACCTGGTGCAGGATGCCCGCACCCGCGTCGCCGGGGAATGGCAGCATCGGTCGCGCGGAGCGATCGCTCCCGCGTGGCTGGCTGGTGTGCTCGACCCGCACGTGCTCACCATCGGATTCGCGCGGCGGGTCGCCACCTACAAGCGGCTCACTCTCATGCTGCACGACAAGGAGCGGCTCACTCGCCTGCTGAACGATCCGGAGCGTCCGGTGCAGCTGGTCATCGCCGGCAAGGCGCATCCGGCGGACGACGGCGGCAAGCGGCTCATCCAGGAACTCGTCGAGTTCGCGGACTCGCCCGAGGTGCGCAACCGCCTCGTGTTCCTGCCGGACTACGACATCACCATGGCGCAGACGCTGTACCCGGGCTGCGACATCTGGCTGAACAATCCGCTGCGGCCGCTCGAGGCGTGCGGCACGAGCGGCATGAAGGCGGCGCTGAACGGGGCGCTCAACCTGTCCATCCTCGATGGCTGGTGGGCGGAGTACTTCGACGGCGAGAACGGCTGGGCCATTCCGTCAGCGGACGCGGCAGGCGACGCCGGGGAACGCGACGCGCTCGAGGCCAACGCGCTCTACGACCTCATCGAGCACCAGATCGCGCCCCGGTTCTACGACCGCGACGAGAGCGGGGTGCCGATCACGTGGATGCAGCAGGTGCGGCACACCCTGAAAACCCTGTCCCCAGAGCTCAGCGCGGATCGCATGGTGCGCCAGTACGTCACCGAGCTGTACGTGCCCGCGTACGCCGAGGCGACGCAGCTGGCCGCGAACCGGTACCAGGGCGCCCGCGAGTTCGCGACCTGGAAGCAACGGGTGACCGACGCGTGGCCGCAGGTGGCGGTCGTGCACGTGGAGTCCGGGGGCTTGGATGCCGTTCCGCAGGTCGGCGACAGGCTCCGTCTGCGCGCCCACGTCGACCTCGGCTCCCTGGAGTCGTCGGACGTCGCGGTGGAGGTCGTGTACGGCCGCATCGGCGAGGACGACGAGCTCGAGAAGGTCGGGCATCAGCGGTTGAGCCACCACGACGGCGGCGCCGGCGGCACGTCCGCGTTCGAAGGCGCCGTGCCGCTGGACCGCGCAGGGTCGTTCGGTTACACGGTGCGCGTACTGCCGTGCAACCGCGCCATGGCGAGCCCGGCTGAGCTCGGCCTGGTCACCGTTGCCCGCTGAGCCCGGCGTCAGCGCGCGATGGCGGCCAGACGCCCGCCGGTGACCGCGAGAAGGTCAGCCGGAGACAGCTCGATGTCGAAGCCGCGGCGACCGCCCGAGACGTAGACGGTCTCGAAGGCGGAGGCCGAGGCATCCAGCACGGTCTCCAGTCGCGACTTCTGACCGACCGGGGAGATCCCGCCGACGACGTAGCCCGTCTTGCGCTGGGCGGCCGCGGCGTCGGCCATTGATGCCCGCTTGGCCTCGACGGCGGTGGCCAGCGCCTTGAGGTCGAGCTGACCGGTGACCGGGACGATGCCGACGACGAGCCGGCCGTCGGCGTCGGCGATCAGCGTCTTGAACACCCGCGCCGGCTCGACGCCCAGCGCTGTCGCCGCCTCGATCCCGAACGCCGTCACGCCGGGATCGTGCTCGTAGGCGTGCGCCGCGAACGGAACACCGGCGTGCGTGAGCGCCAGCGTCGCCGGTGTTCCTGCCGGCCGCGTTGACGCAGACTTCTTCGGCACCGCTACTCGTGCGCCCGGAACAGCTTCATCGACGTGGGTCCCATGTCGACGGCGTCGCCCGGTGCGTGTTCGCCGTCGGCGCCGGCCACCGTCTCCCGTGCGCTGTCCCACAGCAGCGTGTAGCCGGCGACACCCTCGCGCTCGGGCAGCGTCACCACGGTGTCCGTCTCGAGGCCGTGCACCACGAGCAGGATGCGGTTGAACTCCTCGAACTCGGGCGTCGACGCGGCGAGGTACTGCAGCGTGCGGTTCTCGGGCGAGTCCCAGTCCGCTTGAGCCATTGTCTTCCCGGAGGCGTCGTACCAGTCCAGCTGGCTGGCGCTCGGCACCGTCTCGCCGAACTTGCCGAACCGCACGGGACGCAGTGCGGGGTTCTCCCTGCGCAGCCTGATCAGCTCAGCGGTGACGGCGGCGAAGTCCCTCTGCCGTTCGTCCCAGTCCCAGCGGAACCAGGTGAGCGTGTCGTCGTGGCAGTACGCGTTGTTGTTGCCGGACTGGCTCCTGCCGTACTCGTCGCCCGCCGTGATCATCGGGATGCCCGCAGACAGCAGCAGCGTGCCCATCAGGTTGCGCGCCGCCTTCCGTCGCACCGCACGGATGCTCTCATCGTCGGTCGGTCCCTCCACCCCGTGATTGAACGAACGGTTGTCGTTCGTTCCGTCCCGGTTGTTCTCGCCGTTGCCGAGATTGTGCTTCTCGTCGTACGAGACGAGGTCGGCGAGCGTGAAGCCGTCGTGCGCGGTGACGAAGTTGACCGAGGCCAGCGGCCCACGCTCCTGCGTGAAGAGGTTCGACGATCCAGCGAGGCTGGTCGCGAACGATCCGATGCCGGTGGGCGCGGAGCCGTGCGCACGGGCATCCGCGATGTCCGCCAGCCAGAACGAGCGCACCCGGTTGCGGTAGCGGTCGTTCCATTCGTGCCAGCCGTTCGGGAACCCGCCCGTCTGCCAGCCGCCGGGACCGATGTCCCACGGCTCGGCGATGAGCTTGACGCCCTCGAGGTACGGGTCGTCGACAATCGCGGTCACCAGCGAGTGGTCGCCCGCGAACTCGCCGGTCTCGTCCCGACCGAGGGCGGCGGCGAGGTCGAAGCGGAAGCCGTCGATCTGCACGTCGTTCGCCCAGTACTTCAGCGAATCGAGCACCAGCCGATCGGCGACGGGGTTGCCGTAGTCGATCGTGTTGCCGACGCCGGTGGTGTCGATGTACGAGCCGTCGGGGTTCTGCCGGTAGTACGTGGCGTTGTCGATGCCGCGCAGGCTGGTCGTGGGGCCGCCGAGGCCTTCCTCCGCCGTGTGGTTGTAGACGACATCGAGGATGACCTCGAGGCCCGCCTCGTGCAGCAGCCGCACCATGCCCTTGAACTCCCGCAGCACCGCAGCGGCTCCGGATGCCTGCGCCTGCTTGGTGGCGTACGGCGCGTGCGGAGTGAAGAAGTTCAGCGTGTTGTAACCCCAGTAGTTCGACAACCCGAGCCGCGACAGGCGCTGCTCGGTGGCGAAGGCATGCACCGGCAGCAACTCGATGCTGGTGACACCCAGCCGGTGGAAGTGCTCGATGGTCGCCGGATGAGCGAGGCCCGCGTAGGTGCCGCGCAGGTCCTCCGGAATCGCCGTGTTGAGCGTGGTGAGGCCCTTCACATGCGCCTCGTAGACCACCGTGTGGTCGGTGGGCACGCGTGGCTTGCCGGTACCAGCCCAGTCGAAGTCGCCGTCCATGACGACGGAGCGCCACTCCTTCGTGCCGGCCCGCAGCAGGCCGCGCGAGTACGGCTCGATCAGCAGCTTGCGTTCATTGAAATGGTGCTCGGGTCCGCGTGGTCCCGAGCACCTGATGTTGTAGCGGGTGCCCGGTCTCAGGTGCGGCGACTGTGCGATCCACACGTCGCCGTGGCCGCGGGTGAGCGGCACCGTCTCGATCAGCCAGTTCGGATCGGAGTCGTCGAAGATCAGCAGCTCGATCGAGGTCGCGTTCTTCGAGTACACCCCGATCGTCCCGCCGTCCGCCTCGGCGCGAACGCCGAGCTGCGACAGGGGATCCTCGCTGGACATGCGTTCTACAGTAATTCGTATGCCGGTCTACCTTGACCACGCCGCCACTACCCCCGTTCTGCCCGAGGCGATCGAGGCGTACACGCGCGCGCTGACCGAGGTCGGCAACCCGTCGAGCATCCATTCCGCCGGCCAGTTGGCGAAGCGCACGCTCGAGGATGCCCGTGAGCAGCTCGCGGGAACGCTCGGCTGTCAGGGCATCGAGGTCGTGCTCACCTCCGGGGGCACCGAGGCGATCAACCTGGGCATCAAGGGGTTGTACTGGGCAGGGGCCCGTCGCGGCGCGAATCGCATCCTCGTGCCGGAGGGTGAGCACCACGCCACGCTGGACACCGTCGAGTGGCTGCGGTCGTACGAGGGCGCAGAGGTGGAGTGGCTCCCTCTCGACGAGCAGGGATTCGTGCGGCTCGACGCGCTGGAGCGCGCTCTGTCACGCGATCCGCACGCCGTCTCTCTGCTCACGTTCCTGTGGGCGAACAACGAGGTGGGGACCATCCAGCCAGCCGAGCGGATCATCGGGCTGGCGGCATCCGCGGGCGTTCCTGTGCACGTGGACGCCGTGTCCGCATTCGGACACCTACCCGTGGACTTCGCCGGCATGCGCCTGCGCACCGGCTCGAAGGCGGGAGCGGGGCTCACGGCACTGAGCGTCTCGGCGCACAAGGTCGGCGGGCCGGTCGGGGCCGGCGCGCTCGTGCTGTCGCGTGACGCCACGATCGTGCCGCTCATTCACGGCGGCGGGCAGCAGCGCCAGGTGCGCAGCGGAACGCAGGATGTCGCCGCGGCATCGGCGTTCGCGGTGGCGGCGGTTGCCGCGGATGGGGTCCGAGCAGCCGAGTCCGAGCGACTCACGGCGCTGCGCGACCGTGTCATCGCGGGCGTGCGTCGCGCGGTGCCCGACGCGGTGCTCAGCGGTCCGGAACCGGGTCCGGGCACCGTTCACGGACATCCGGATGCCCGCCTCGCCTCGAACGCGCACTTCACGTTCCCCGGCTGCGAGGGCGACTCCCTGCTGTTCCTCCTCGACGCGGCCGGCGTCGAAGTCTCGACCGGATCCGCGTGCCAGGCGGGTATCCCCGAACCCTCTCATGTGCTCCGCGCGATGGGCCGCACAGAGGACGAGGCGCGCGGCGCGCTGCGCATCACCCTTGGACGCACCTCGATGGACGCCGACGTCGACGCATTCCTGGCGGCGCTCCCCGCCGCGTACGCGCAGGCCTCCCGCGCCGGCCTCGCCGCCCGCGAGTCGGCACTTGGCGCCCGCTGACGCACCCACCGCCACGGCCCGACCGCTGAACGACATCCGGCAACCCGGCCCGATCGCCGTCGGAGGCCGAGACGCCAGCGGGATGAACATCCAGGGACACTTTCGTAGGCTGTAGCCCATGCGTGTTCTGGCGGCGATGAGCGGCGGAGTGGACTCCGCGGTGGCGGCGGCGCGCGCCGTGGAGGCCGGTCACGATGTCGTCGGCGTGCACCTGGCACTCAGCCGGATGCCTGGAACGCTGCGCACCGGCAGCCGCGGCTGCTGCACCATCGAGGACTCGATGGATGCCCAGCGGGTGGCGAACCTGATCGGCATCCCGTACTACGTGTGGGACTTCTCCGAACGGTTCAAGCTCGACGTGGTCGACGACTTCATCGCCGAGTATTCGGCCGGCCGCACGCCCAACCCGTGCCTGCGCTGCAACGAGAAGATCAAGTTCGCGGCGCTCCTGGAGAAGGCGCTGGCACTCGGCTTCGACGCGGTGTGCACGGGACATTACGCGAGCATCGTGACGGATGAACGAGGCAACCGCGAACTGCACCGAGCGGCGGCGTGGGCGAAAGACCAGTCGTACGTGCTCGGCGTGCTCACGGCAGAGCAGCTGGCCCACGCGATGTTCCCGCTGGGTGCGACGCCGTCGAAGGACCTGGTGCGGGCCGAGGCGGCCGAACGCGGCTTCACGGTGGCCTCGAAGCCGGACTCGCACGACATCTGCTTCATTCCCGACGGTGACACGCGTGGCTGGCTCGCCGAGAACGTCGGCACCGCGCCGGGCGACATCGTCGACCGCGAGGGCAGCGTCGTCGGCAGCCACGAGGGCGCGACGGCATACACGATCGGCCAGCGCCGCGGCCTGGGCATCACGGTGCCGGCACCCGATGGGCGTCCGAGGTTCGTGCTCGAGGTGCGTCCGAAGGAGAACACGGTCGTCGTCGGCCCCAAGGAGGCGCTCGACATCGCCGAGCTAGCGGGGAGCCGTGTGAGCTGGGCCGGACCGCCTCCCGAGGATGCCGCGACGCCCTTCGGGTGCGAGGTGCAGATTCGCGCCCACGCGGACCCGGTGCCCGCCGTGGCGTTCGTGCACGACGGTGAGCTGGTCATCCGGCCTGCCACGCCCATCAACGGTGTCGCGACAGGGCAGAGCGCGGTCGTCTACGTGGGGACGCGCGTTCTCGGGCAGTGCACGATCGATCGAACGGTCAGCGCCGCGCCCGTGCGGGCCTGAGCAGCCGGGATCCGAGGAGCGGGCACCCGAACAGCGCAAGCGGCCGGCTCACGGCCATGGCGGCAGCACCGTTCCGGTGCCCGCTGCGAACGCGGTGAGGAGCCGGCGACCCTCGTCCCACTCGCCGAGCCGGCTCGCGCGGTTGAGATGCCCGTGCTGCCCCACGTTGACGAGCGGGACGTGCCACCACGTGCTCAACTCGCGGAGATGGTCGAGTGAGCTGTAGGGGTCGTCTTCAGACGCGACGATCACAGCCGGAATAGCCAGCGCCCGGTGCGGTGCCTGGAACCCCTTAGCCTCCGCGGGGAACGCAGGCGCGTTCTCGTCGGGTGGGGCCACGAAGAAGGCGCCGGTCGCGCGGCCGCCGCGAGCGACCCAGAGTGCCACGGCGAGGCATCCGAGGCTGTGCGCCACGAGAATGTCGTCGGCCTCGACAAGGCGGCCGAGGGCCTGCACCCAATCCTCGCTCTGCGGCTCGGCGAACGAGGCGGGAGCGAGGCGCACCGCAGCAGGCCCGAGCGATTCCTGCCAGATCGGCTGCCAGTGGTCGTGCGGGGAGTCGTCGATTCCGGGAACGATGACGATGCGCATGATCCTCCCTCTGAGCGGCCACGATTGCGGGATGCAATCGGGGAACGCCATCCTCGCAGGTCCGCGGCGTCGTCGGTGGCCGAACCTATGATGGCGACGTGACGGACAATCCTGCCGACTTCGACTCCGCCGACTTCGACTCCGCGCGCGCCGAATCCGCCGAGCTGCGTGAGCGCATCGAGAGCAATCGGATCGCGTACTACGCCGGCGGCAGCCTGATCAGCGACGCCGAGTACGACGCGGACATCCACCGGCTCGAGGCCATCGAGGCGCGCTTCCCAGAGCTGGTCAGCCAGGACAGCCCGACACAGACCGTGGGCGCCGACATCGCATCGGCCGGATTCCCACCGCACGAGCACGCGGAACGGATGCTCAGCCTCGACAACGTGTTCAGCATCGACGAGCTGCGCGACTGGGCGAACAAGACCCAGCTGGCGGCCGGGCATCCGGTCCGCTGGCTCGCCGAGGTGAAGATCGACGGGCTCGCGATCAGCCTGGCCTACCGCGACGGCGTGCTGGAGACCGCCACCACGCGCGGCGACGGAACCGTGGGCGAAGACATCACCGAGAACGTGGACTGGATCCCGGTCATCCCGCGCAGGCTCATCGGCAGCGGATGGCCGTCGTTCTTCGAGGTGCGCGGCGAGGTGTTCCTCAAGACAGCGGATTTCGAGTTCCTCAACGAACGGCAGCACCAGCTGCAAGAGCAATTCGCCCAGTCGCAACGCGCAAAGGGCAAGACCGACGAGGAGATCAAGACCCGCTACCCGGAGTTCGCTAACGCGCGCAACACGGCGGCCGGGAGCCTGCGCCAGCGGCGGGAGAACAAGTCGGCACAGGAGCTCGAACTGATGCGCGAACGGCAGGGACGGCTCTCGCTGTACCTGCACGGCATCGGCGCGTGGGCCGACCCGCCCGTGCGTACCCAGTCGGAGATGTATGACCTGCTTCGCTCCTGGGGGCTCCCGGTCTCGCCGCACAACCGCGTGCTCGATGGTCTCGACGAGGTGGCCGGTTACATCGCCGAGATGGGGGAGCGGCGCCACTCGCTCGAGCACGAGATCGACGGCGTGGTGATCAAGGTTGACGACCTCGCAACGCACGACGAGCTCGGGGCCACGAGTCGTGCGCCGCGGTGGGCGATCGCGTACAAGTACCCGCCGGAGGAGGTCTTCACGACCCTGCTCGACATCCTGGTCGGAATCGGCCGCACGGGAAGGGCGACTCCCTACGCGGTGATGACGCCTGTGAAGGTGGCGGGCAGCACCGTGCGCCAGGCGACGCTGCACAACCAGCAGGTGGTGAAGGCGAAGGGCGTGCTCATCGGCGACACGGTCGTGCTGCGCAAGGCGGGCGACGTCATCCCGGAGATTCTCGGCGCCGTGGAGGAACGACGCGACGGAACGCAGCGGGAATGGCGGATGCCCGAACTCTGCCCCGAGTGCGGCACCCGTCTGGCGCCGGCGAAAGAGGGCGACATCGATCTGCGGTGCCCCAACTCGCGGTCGTGCCCAGCGCAGGTGCGCGGCAGGATCGAACACATCGGCTCGCGCGGGGCGCTCGACATCGACGCGCTCGGCGAGGTCACGGCCGCCGCGCTCACGCAGCCCCTGGTGCCGGCCGAGCCGCCGCTGGCGAACGAGGCCGGGCTGTTCGAGCTCACCGAAGACGAGATCGTCCCGATCGAGGTGGTGGTGCGCGACGTCGAGACCGGGGCGCCGAAGGTGGACGAGGAGACGGGACTGCCTGTGCGGCGCGCGCCGTTCCAGAAGGTCGCGCTGGTGTACCCGCCCGGGTTCGAGAACGCGAGCGCCGCGGAACGACGCGCGGCGGGCATCCGCAAGAACCATCGGCTCGTCTCGCCGTCCGAGGCGGCCGTCACCCTTCTCGCCGAACTCGAGAAGGCCAAGACGCAGCCGCTGTGGCGCCTGCTCGTGGCGCTGAGCATCCGGCACGTCGGGCCCGTTGCGGCACGGGCTCTGGCGAACTGGTTCGGGTCGCTGGATGCCATTCGCTCGGCGAGCAGGGAGGAACTCGCCGCTGTCGACGGCGTGGGCGGCATTATCGCCGACGCCGTGCTCGACTGGTTCGAGGTCGACTGGCACCGGGAGATCGTGGAGCGATGGGCGGCGGCGGGCGTGCAGTTCGCGACCCCAGGGCATCCGGGTCCGGGACACGCGGAGGAGGCGGGCGGTCCGCTCGCGGGCCTCACCGTGGTGGCGACCGGGTCGCTGGAGGGCTTCACGCGTGAGGGCGCACAGGAGGCGATCATCGCCGCAGGCGGCAAGGCCGCGTCGAGCGTGTCGAAGAAGACCGACTACGTCGCGGCCGGTCCGGGGGCCGGGTCCAAGCTGGCGAAGGCGGAGGAGCTGGGCGTGCCGATCCTCGACGCCGAGCAGTTCAAGCTCCTGCTGGAGGGCGGTCCGGCCGCCCTGGCCGGCGCGCCGCGCGGCGTGGACGACGAGAACGTCCCGGTCGAGGAAGGCGCGTCCGAGCGGTGACCACGCACGGCGTCCAGCCCGGGGAGCCCGATCCGGGTGACTCCGGTGCGGAGCCGGCCGACTCCGCCGGCCGCGATGCGTCACGCCGCGACTTCCTCCGCGGAGCGGGTATCGCCGCGGCGGGTGCGGCAGCGGGAGGCATCGTCGGCGGCGTCGTGGGCGGGGTGATCGGAGCTGCGGCGGGCCGGGCGAGCGTGCATCCGGAGATCGAGCGCGAGCTCGGCCTGCTCCCGGTGCCGTCGAAGCCTGGCTTCGACCACCTCGTGGCGATCATGTTCGAGAACAGGTCGTTCGACAACATCCTCGGATTCCTCTACGCAGACGGAGATCCGCCCCGCGGTCAGCACTTCGAGGGACTCGATGTGAACCGCGACATGAACCGGGACCCGCTCACCGGTCTCGACATCCCCGTGCACGTCTACAACGGCACGACCGATTTCGTGATGAGCCAGCCCGACCCGGATCCGGGCGAGGAGTACCCCTACGTCAACCAGCAGCTCTTCGGGAGGGTCGATCCGCCAGGCAACGCGGACAAGTTCCTCGAGCAGATGGAGCCGCCGTTCAACGCGCCGCCCACAGGTGCGAAGCCGGACATGAGCGGATTCCTCGCCGACTACATCGACCACATCCGGGTGGACCGGCGAGGGGTCACACCGCAGATCGACGAGTACCGGCGCATCATGGGAGCCTTCGACCCCACGATGCTGCCGGTGTTCTCGACGCTCGCGCGGGAGTTCGCTGTGTATGACCACTGGCATTGCGCCGTGCCGTCGCAGACGTTCTGCAACCGGTCGTTCTTCCACGCAGCAACCTCTCACGGCTTCGTGACCAATAACGGAAGCGGTGGTTACCGCAAGTGGTTCGGCGTCGACGCCGGGGAGGGCACTATCTTCAACCGGCTCGAGAGTGCCGGTATCGGCTGGGCGATCTACTTCGATGACAACCAGTTCCTGTCACTGACCGGATTCATCCACGCACCAGCGCTCCGGAAGTTCTGGAAGACCGATCACTTCCGCACCATGACCCGCTTCTACGACGACGTGAAGCGAGGTGAGCTCCCCGCGTATTCGTTCATCGAGCCTCGGCTGACCTACGACCACAACGACATGCACCCGCCGGTCGGACCGTTCACCAGAACGGATGTCGACGGCCACGTGATCGCCAGCGGCGCGATCTCCGATGTGCGCGCAGGTGAAGCCCTGTTGCACCGGGTGTACTCGGCCATACGGGAGAGCGCCACCCTGAACGGATCGAACGCCATGAACACGATGCTGTTCGTCACGTTCGACGAGCACGGCGGCCTGTACGACCATGTGCCGCCTCCGGCAGCGAAGCCCCCTTCGAAGAAACTGGGCGACACCGAGATGGGCTTCGGCTTCGACCGCCTCGGCGTGCGCGTTCCGGCTCTCGCGATCTCGGCGTGGACAGCAAAGGGACACGTGATCAACGAGACCATGCACCACTCGAGCATGATGGCCACGCTGGAGAGGAAGTACCGGCTGAAGCCCCTCACCGACCGGGACGCGGGCGCGCCGACCATCGACAACGCCGTGACGTTGCGCACGCCCCGGCAGCCCACCACGTGGCCGCAGACTCATCCGCAATGGGTGCCGCCGAACCCGGAGGCCGGTCCGCCAGTGCCGGGCGGCGACGATGACCGCCCGCTCGGGCCGCCCGGCGTCGGGCTGCTGGGCATGCTGATTGCGCACTACGAAGGCGACGAGACCAAGGTGCCGCGCACGTACCGCGAGGCCTACGAGCTCATCACCGTCTCGGGCAAAGGAGTGTTCGGCACCGGTCCGAACCCGATGGAGCCGCTCCTGCCTCCGCTCGGTTCTACCGGATCGCCTTCGCCGGCGCCGGCGCCCACGCCCGCCACGACGTCGCCGCCGACCCCCGCCGAATAGACTGGACGTCATCCCTCGACACTTTTCTTGAGCTACGGAGACGCATGCCCGACATCAGCGCAGCCCAGGTGCGGCATCTTGCCGAACTGGCCCGCATCGACCTGAGCGAAGCCGAACTGACGAGCCTCACCACCGAGCTGGGCCAGATCGTCGAGTCGGTGGCGAAGGTCAGCGAGGTGGCGACGGCCGACGTGCCGGCGACGAGCCATCCCATTCCGATGACGAACGTGTTCCGCGACGACGCCGTGCGACCTGGGCTCACCGTCGAGCAGGCGCTCTCCGGTGCGCCGGACCGCGAGGGCGACTACTTCCGGGTGCCGCCGATCCTGGACGAGGAGGCGTGATGACCGACCTGACCAGACTCAGCGCGGCCGAGCTGGCCGAGAAGCTGGCCGCGTCCGAGGTCTCCAGTGCCGAGGCCACCCGGGCGCACCTCGACCGCATCCACGCCGTCGACCCGGACGTGCACGCGTTCCTGCACGTGGCATCCGAGCAGGCGATCGAGACGGCGGAAGCGGTGGATGCCCGTCGCGCGGCCGGCGAGAAGCTCG
The DNA here is from genome assembly GCF_054780095.1 of Humibacter ginsengisoli. Taxonomy (NCBI): domain Bacteria; kingdom Bacillati; phylum Actinomycetota; class Actinomycetes; order Micrococcales; family Microbacteriaceae; genus Humibacter; species Humibacter ginsengisoli. Next base: position 260,015 of record NZ_BAAGWZ010000006.1, on the reverse strand, counting down.
GCCCTCTCGCGGGCGTGCCGGTGGCCATCAAGGATGTGCTCTGCACCTACGACATGCCCTCCACGTCAGGTTCGCGGATCCTCGAGGGCTGGGTTCCGCCGTATGACGCGACGGTGGTGAAGCGACTGCGCGACGCGGACCTGGTGCCGCTCGGTAAGACGAACATGGACGAGTTCGCGATGGGCTCCTCTACCGAGCACTCGGCGTTCGGACCGACGCACAACCCGTGGGACCTGGAGCGCATCCCCGGTGGCTCGGGCGGTGGCTCGGCTGCCGCGGTCGCCGCCTTCGAGACTCCGCTCGCGCTCGGCAGCGACACCGGTGGGTCGATCCGTCAGCCGGCCGCCGTCACAGGCTCCGTCGGCGTGAAGCCCACCTATGGTGGCGTGAGCCGCTACGGGGCGATAGCCCTGGCCAGCTCGCTCGACCAGGTCGGACCGGTGAGCCGCAGCGTTCTCGACGCAGCGCTGCTGCACGACGTGATCGCCGGGCACGACCCGCTGGACTCCACCTCGCTCGTCGAGGACTGGCCGTCCATGGCGGCGGCAGCACGTGCGGGGCTGCGCGACGACGCGTTGAAGGGTGTGCGCGTCGGGGTCGTGAAGGAGATCTCCGGAACTGGCGAGGGCTTCCAGCCCGGCGTGAAGCAGCGGTTCGACGAGACCGTCGCCCTGTTCAGCGCCGCGGGCGCCGAAGTGGTCGAGGTTTCGGCACCGAGCTTCGAGTACGCGGTTGCCGCGTACTACCTGATCCTGCCGGCCGAGGCATCCAGCAACCTGGCACGTTTCGACTCGGTGCGCTTCGGGATGCGCGTCCCGCCGGCGAGCGGGCCGGTGACGAGTGAGCGCGTCATGGCCGCCACGCGTGACGCCGGGTTCGGCGCGGAGGTGAAGCGCCGCATCATCCTGGGCACGTATGCGTTGAGTGCCGGCTACTACGACGCGTACTACGGCAGCGCGCAGAAGGTGCGCACCCTCATCCAGCGCGACTTCGCGACCGCGTTCGCGCAGGCGGACGTGCTGATCAGCCCGGCTGCGCCGACGACGGCGTTCAAGATCGGCGAGAAGGTCGATGACCCCCTGGCCATGTATCTGAACGACATCACCACCATCCCGGCGAACCTTGCGGGAGTTCCCGGTCTGGCGCTGCCCGTGGGCCTCGCGCCGGAGGACGGCCTGCCCGTCGGTCTTCAGATCATGGCGCCCGCACGGCAGGATGCGCGACTGTACACGGTCGGTGCAGCACTCGAGCGACTGCTCGAAGGCGGCTGGGGGCATTCGCTGCTCGCCCAGGCGCCGCAGCTGGCGCAGACAGAGATGTTCGCGAGCGAGGAAGGGGCGGTCTGATGGCCAAAGACAAGCTGATGGACTACGACCGTGCTCTCGAGCTCTTCGAGCCCGTGCTCGGTTTCGAGGTGCACGTCGAGCTGAACACGAAGACCAAGATGTTCTGCGGCTGCGCGAACGAGTTCGGCTCCGGCCCGAACGCGAACACGTGCCCCACGTGCCTCGGCCTGCCCGGCGGCCTGCCGCAGGTGAACCACAAGGCGGTGGAGTCGAGCATCCGTCTGGGGCTCGCACTCGGCTGCAACATCGCGGAGAGCTCCCGCTTCGCGCGCAAGAACTACTTCTATCCCGACACGTCGAAGAACTTCCAGACGTCGCAGTACGACGAGCCGATCGCCCACGACGGCGAGGTGACGGTCGAGCTGGAGAACGGCCGCCAGGTCACGATCCTCATCGAGCGCGCGCACATGGAGGAAGACGCAGGCAAGCTCACGCACGCCGGGGCCACAGGTCGCATCCAGGGCGCGGACTACTCGCTCGTGGACTACAACCGAGGCGGCGTTCCTCTCGTCGAGATCGTCACGAAGATCATCGAGGGCGTGGACGGCGACGCACCCGAGGTCGGGCGCGCGTACGTTGCGCACATACGTGAGCTGGTGAAGGCACTCGCCGTCTCCAACGCCCGCATGGAGGAGGGCAACGTGCGCTGCGACGCCAACGTATCGCTGCGTCCGCGGGGGTCGAACGTGCTGGGCACGCGCACGGAGACTAAGAACGTCAACTCGCTGCGCTCGGTGGAGCGCGCGGTTCGGTACGAGATCCAGCGGCAGGCCGCGATCCTGGATGCCGGTGGCACCATCACGCAGGAGACGCGCCACTGGCACGAGGACACCGGCACCACTTCCTCCGGACGGCCGAAGAGCGACGCCGACGACTACCGCTACTTCCCGGAGCCCGACCTCGTGCCGGTCGCGCCAAGCCGGGACTGGGTTGAGGAGTTGCGCGCCACTCTTCCCGAGCCGCCGTCGGAGCGTCGGGCCCGGCTGCGCGCGGCGTGGGGGTTCACAGCGCTGGAATTCCAGGACGTCGTCAACGGCGACCTTCTCGATGCCGTCGAGGCGACGGTCGCGGAGGGCGCGGCGCCGGCATCCGCCCGCAAGTGGTGGACCGGCGAGATCACCCGCATCGCGAACGCCCGCGGCGTGGCCCCGACCACGCTGGTGTCGCCTCTGCATGTGTCTGAGCTTGTCGCCCTCGTGGACAACGGCGACCTCACCGACCGGCTCGCCCGGCAGGTGCTCGAGGGCGTCATCGATGGCGAGGGCTCACCGACCGAGGTCGTCGAGTCGCGCGGCCTCAAGGTCGTCTCCGACGACGGCGCGCTGATCGCGGCCATCGATACGGCCCTGGCCGCCCAGCCTGATGTGCTTCAGAAGATCCGCGACGGCAAGGTGCAGGCCGCCGGTGCGGTGATCGGCGCCGTGATGAAGGCGATGAAGGGCCAGGCCGACGCGGCCCGGGTGCGCGAGCTCGTCCTGTCTCGCGCATCGGAGACGGGAGCATAAGCGGAGCCTGTCTCGCGCAGCGGGGACGGGAGCATAAGCGGAGCCTGTCTCGCGCAGCGGAGACGGGAGCATAAGCGGAGCCTGTCTCGCGCAGCGGAGAAAAACGTCTCATGCAATTTGTCGTAAGCGTGGGCGTCCCTTCGACGTGTTGTTGAGTGACTGCCAGACGAAAGGAACGCTCATGCGATACATGCTGTTGATCTGCACAGACCCGACCGGAGAGTCCGAGGCGGATGCCGACGTGTCCATCGACGAGTGGGTGGACGAGCTCGATGCCTCGGGCGAGCGCATCGTTGGTGAGCAACTTCCCGCCAGCACCGCGAAGGTCGTGCGCAGGCGCGGCGACCGGGTGCTGATCACGGATGGCCCGTTCGCGGAGACGAAGGAGCAGATCGCCGGGTTCGATCTGATCGAGGCGGAGTCTCTCGACCGTGCGCTGGAGATCGCCGCACGTCACCCGATGGCCCGCGGCGGCCTCGTCGAGGTGCGGCAGTTCTACACGGAGTGATTGAATGGCGGGATGCCGGATGACGCTCCCGAAAGCTCCTCCGTCGCGTTCAAGCCAGTACCTGCCGCACCGCACGACGTTGTCGGCGTCGACGCCGCACTGATCGGGCGCCTCCGCGACGACCTCGAGTCGGCCGGGTTCACCGTCGGCGCGCTCGATGCCCTCTGGGGCGAAGAGGCGGCGGCCGCGCTGTTCCGCGGTCAGCGCGTCGCCGCACGACGTGCTGCCGCCCCGGGCCTCGTCCGGTGCGAGCCGCTGGCGGTGCTCGCGACCGCGTTCGTACTCGGGCTGCCGGTTGCTGCGCACGCACTGGCATCCGCTCTACCGGCGCTGGCGCTCGAGGGAGCGTGGAGTCTGGGCCTTGTCGCACTGGACGAGGGGGCCGAGGGCCCAGCGGACGACATGCTTGCCCGGCCGCTCGTCGACCTGCGGCCGTATTCGTTCGACGACGACGGCGCCGGCGATGGGTGGTGGATCTGCTCCGACCTCGGCGAGCTCGCTCTCGGCCGCGCGCTCCGCGAGGACCACGTGCTGGGCGTGGGCGGCGCATCGAACACGCTGAGTGCGATCATGATCCGCGACCGGGTCGGAACAGCGCTCGACCTGGGCACCGGATGCGGCATCCAGGCGCTGCACGCTGCGCGGCACGCCGACCGTGTCGTCGCCACCGACATCTCTCACCGTGCCCTGCGCTTCGCGGAGTTCAACGCGCTGTTGAACGACGTGCACACCATCGAGTTCCGGCAGGGCAACCTCTTCGAGCCCGTCGCGGCGGAGTCATTCGACCTGATCGTCTCGAACCCGCCGTTCGTCATCACTCCGCGCGTCGCCGGCGTTCCCGAGTACGAGTACCGTGATGGCGGCCTCACCGGCGACGCCATTGTGCAGGCCGTGATGCGCGGCGCACGCGAACATCTGAAGCCCGGGGGCGTCGCGCAGTTTCTCGGAAACTGGGAGTACCACGGTGAGGGCGAGGCGTTCGACCGCGTACGTTCGTGGCTCGGCGACGAGCACGAGGCAGGAGCGCTGGACGCCTGGATCGTGGAGCGAGAGCTGCAGGATGCCCCGCAGTACGCCGAGACCTGGATTCGCGACGGAGGTACCAGGCGCGGCAGCGACGAGTTCGAACGGCTCACGGATGCCTGGCTCGACGACTTCGCGGCCCGCGACGTGCGCTATGTCGGATTCGGGTACGTCACCCTGCGTCGTCCTGCGGACGAGCAGGTCACGCTGCGCAGACTGGAGTCCGTCGCGTCGACCGGTTCGCACGAGTCGTCCGGCTCTGCGGATGGTGCGCTCGGGTCGCACCTTGCGCGCGGGCTTCGTATGGCGCGGTGGCTCGCATCCGTCGACGACGAGCAACTCGGGCTCGCAACGTTGATCACCGCGGCCGATGTCACTGAGGAGCGGCACTACTGGCCGGGCGACGACGACCCCACGATGCTCGCGCTGATCCAGGGCGGCGGCTTCGGCCGGCGTCTGAAGGCGGACACTGCCCTTGCCGCCTTCGTGGGCGCGTGCGATGGCGACCTCCCTGTCGGTGTCATCGTCGGAGCCCTGGCGGACCTGCTCGATGTGGATGCCGCCGAACTCGCCGCTGATCTGCTGCCGCGTGTGCGTGAACTGGTCTTCGTGGGCATGATGGATCCGCTCGGCGTCGACTAGGGTGCACGACCTAGTATTTCGTTCGTGTCTTCACCCGTCGCCGTGACCTCCTCCAGCACCTCCCGCACACGCGGCGTGCCCGTCTGGGCAGCGGCCGTGCTCGACGTGGTGCTTGTTCTGGCCTTCGTGCTGATCGGCCGCGGAAGCCACGGTGAGAACGTTCTCGCCGGTGCTCTCGTGACGTTCTGGCCATTCCTCGTCGGTCTCGCGGTCGGCTGGATCGCGTGCCTCGCTTGGCGGCGCCCGGCCGCACTCTGGCCGACCGGCGTGGTCGTGTGGGCGGCGACGCTCGTGCTCGGCATGCTGCTGCGCGTGGTCAGCAGCCAGGGCATCGCCGTGTCGTTCGTGATCGTGGCCGGGGTCGTGCTCGCCGTCTTTTTGATCGGTTGGCGGGGGATCGCGCTGGCCGTCACCGCCCTCCGCGCGCGCCGTCGGGCCTGAGCGATCGGCACGCTCCGGTGTCGCGCGTGATCCGGCCCGGCCTGACCGAACCGCTGCGCGCCCGTCTGCAGGAGACGCTGAGCGGACAGCAGACCGGGGTGCCGGCCTGGGTCACCGAGTTCGAGTCGGGGGAGGACGCCGGATTCTTCGGACCAGGCTCCGCCGTATGGGCTGTGCACGGCGGTATGCCGACGCTGGTGGCGGGCATCCGTGCGCTACTGATGCAGGCGCTGCACCCGGGCGCTCTCGCCGGGGTCTATGACCGCTCGCGTTTCCGGGAAGACCCGCTCGGCAGGCTGAACGGCACCATCCGCTGGATCTTCACCGTCAGCTACGGCGACACCGCTCAGGCACGCGCAGGTTCCGCGTGGGTGAAGCGACTGCACGAGCACGTGACCGGCGACTACATCGACGGGCACGGCCATCCGGCGCGCTACTCCGCCAACGATCCACACCTGTCGACCTGGGTGCATCTCGCCTTTGCCGACGCGTTCCTCACCGCGCACGAGCTCTGGGGCGGCCCGATCCCCGGCGGATCGGATGCCTACGTCGATCAGTGGGCTGTTGCCGGCACGATGATGGGCGTTCCCGATCCGCCGCATTCGCGGGCCGAACTCAAGGCGGCGCTGCACGGATTCGCCGACGTGGGCGAGCTGCGGTGCGACGACCGCACGCGCGAGGTGGTGGAGTTCGTGCGCAGGGCGCCGGTACGTCGCAGCCTGAAGCCGTCGTACGCCGTGCTGTTCGCCGGCGCTGTCGCTTCGCTGGAGCCACGATTCCGCGAAATGCTGGGCTTGAAGTTGCCGCGTCTCGGCCCAGTGCCGTTGCCCGTGGCATCCGCGACCCGCCTGGTGCTCCGCGGTGCCGGCACGCTGCTCGGGCCGCAGACCGCAGGGGAGCGAGCGGCGCGAGTGCGGCTGGCCCGGCTGCAGAGCGCCGGTAGCGAACCTATGGCGTGAGCCCCGCGACGAGGTTCACCGTGGTGGCGAGTATGACGGTGCCGAACACGTACGAAAGCAGCGTGTGCCGCAGGATGACGGCCCGCAGCCGCGTCGACCGGATGTTCGTGTCCGATACCTGGAACGTCATCCCGAGGTCGAACGCCAGGTAGGCGAAGTCGACGTAGCGCGGATCCTCGTCGTCGTTGAAGTCGATGCCGCCCACGGGCGGCTCATAGTACAAGCGGGCGTAACGGAGCGTGTACACCGTGTGCAGCAGTGTCCACGACAGGGCGACGCTCAGCACTGACATCCCGGCGCCGACAGCCTGCGAACCCCCGTGTGCGCGACTCGTGTGCAGCAGCAGGATGGCCACGGCCGCGAGGCTTGCAACGGTGACGCAGAGCACGAGAAGGTCGCTGGTCGCGCGCCCCGGATCCTCCCTGGTGGCGTGCGTTCTCGTCGTCGCGCCGTCGAACCGGCCGACCACCAGCCAGACCCACAGGATGTACACCGCGCATGCCGCCGCCCAACCGCCGACCGCTGCGTACCACCACGACGCAGTGATGCCGATCGTCACGCCGACTATCAGACCCACGACGAGCATGGAGATCAGGCGCAAGCGCGAACGGTTCCGGCCATCCGGGTCGAGGGCGAACGTCACGGCACGATGCTGACACGCGGCGAGGCCCGCGTCCTGCGGGCGCGCCGATACCCGGCCCGTACCGAGCGGCTCACCCCTCCGCGGGGCCGCCGGACAGCCGCTTCGTCAGCAGCTCCACGACCTGCCGCCTCAGCACTTTGCCGACGATCGACCTCGGCAGCTCATCCACCTCGAATACCCGGCGCGGCACCTTGTACGGCGTCATCGTCGACCTGGCGAACGCCCGGATGGCGTCCTCGTCGAATGGCGTGCCCGGCTTCATGATCACGGCGGCGACGACCTCCTCACCGCCGTGCGAGTGCGGCAGGCCGACGACCGAGACATCCGCGATGCCCTCGTATGCGCGCAACTCCTCCTCCACCTCGGTGGGCGACACGTTGAAGCCACCGGTGATGATGAGCTCCTTGATGCGATCGACGATGCTCACGAAGCCCTGCTCGTCCATGGTGACCACGTCGCCGGTGCGGAGCCAGCCGTCCGCATCCAGAACCTTCGCAGTCTCCTCCGGTTTGCGCCAGTACCCGCCGAACACCTGCGGGCCGCGCGCCTGCAGCTCTCCGGCCTCGCCGTACGGAAGCACGCGGTCCGGGTCGTCCGGGTCGACGACGCGCACCTCGGTGCTGGGCAGCGGCAGCCCGACCGTGCCGGCTTTGCGCGTGCTGCCCACCGGGTTCGCAATGAGCACAGGGGATGCCTCGCTCAGCCCGTAGCCTTCCACGAGGTATCCTCCGGTCTCGTTCTCCCAAAGGTCGACGATCGTCGACGGCAAGCTCATCGCACCCGAGATCGCGATCTGGATGCCCGACAGCGACACTGCCCGCGCCTCTGCGACCGTCACAAGGCGCTCGTAGATCGGCGGCACGGCGGGCAGGAATGTTGCAGGACGCTTCTTCACGACCTGGAGCACCAGGTCTGCATCGAACGAGGGGAAGAGCACGAGTCTGGCACCCATGCTCATCGCGAACGTGAGGCAGAGCGTGAGCCCGTACGCGTGGAACAACGGGAGCACGGCGTAGACGACGGATGTTCCGCGCGGCACGGTGGGGACCCATGCCCTCGCCTGTGCAGCGTTCGCCACGAGGTTGCGGTGGCTGAGCATCACGCCCTTCGGCACACCCGTTGTGCCGCTGGTGTATTGGATGAGCGCGAGGTCGTCGACCTCGGGCCGGGGAACGGATGCGTCGACCGGCTCCGCCCTGACCAGCGACTCCCAGCTCACCGCGCCTGTGACCCGCGAGCGCAGCCTCTCCCTCGACTCGCGCGCCTTCTTCACCGGGAGGCGCAGGGCGAAGCGCATGCGGGCGGGCATGGCATCCACGATGTCGACGGCGACGATCGTCTTCAGGCCGATATCGGCAGGCATGTCCTGCAGCGTGGCCACGACCTTGGTCCACGCAATGGCGATCGTCGCGCCGTGGTCTTCGAATTGGTGCCGCATCTCGCGCGGCGTGTACAGCGGGTTGTGCTCGACGACGACGGCGCCGAGGCGCAGGGCGGCGTAGAACGCGATGACGTGCTGCGGACAGTTCGGCAGCACGATCGCCACTCGGTCGCCGGCGCGTACGCCGAGGGCGGCAAGACCGCCTGCAGCGCGTTGGATCGCGTCACCGAGCTGCCGGTACGTGGTCGTGGCGCCGAAGAACTCGAGAGCGACATGCTCACCGTACGCAGAGACGGAGTCCTCGATGAGGCGCGGAAGAGATCCGGACGGTGGCTCTATGTCGGCGGGCACTCCGGCCGCGTAGCTCGACAACCAGGGGCGCTCGGCGGATTCGGTCATGTGCCCAGCGTAGGGCGGGGCCGAATGCTCAGGCGGCCGAACGGTCGTCGCGGCCAGTCAGAGCGAGCAGGCGCGACTGCAGTGAGGCATCCTCCGCAATCGACACGGGTGAAGCGAAAAGACCGCTGGCCTCCAGCGTGTCTTTCTGCGGCTCGAAAACGGTCCACGCGGCAGCCACCAGCGACTCGTCGAGGTTCTCGTCGGCCCCGACGGCGCGGGCCAGGTCCCAGGTATGCACGATCACGTCGGAGGCCTGTTCGCGCAGGTAGGCGCTCGCCGGCACCGAGTCGTACGAGAGGTTCACCATGGTGTCCGGGTCGACCGATGCCCATGCCCGGGTCGCGTCCGCAGAGTACCGCTCCCACTCCGCCGCGAGATCGTCGCCGAGCGGCTGCAACCGTGACCGGGCCTCACCGACGGTGCGCCCGGCCAGCAGCAGCGGAACCCACTGCTGCTCCTCGATCACGTGACGCACCAGGGCACTCACGTCCCAGTCCTCGTCGGGCGTCGGCGCGCTCCAGTCGGTCACCAGCGTGAGACGCTCGCCGAAGGCGAGGTGCGCCCGCTGCTGCACGTGAAGCCAGTCGGCGAATGACATGTGGTGGCCCTTCTCGATGCCGGTCGTCTGTGCGTGGTCGTCGCGCAGTGTTTCGTCGTGCGTGTTCCAGAACCGGGGGTCGCGTTCGTTCATTCCCTCACTCGCTCACATCCATGCCGTCCGTGCCTCGTCGTCCGTCCGCATGCCAAAAGCTCAGTCGCCGGCCGTCACTCGCGCGACCGCCTCGTCGATCGGCGTCGCCCCTGAGACGAGCTCGAACTGGGTTCTCACCGTACCGGGGTTGCGCAGGGTAGCGACGATCACGCGCGCGACGTCCTCGCGAGGTATGGAGCCGCGTTCCACGTGGGCTGCCGCCTCGACGAGGCCGGTCCCGTCGTCGAGTGTGAGCGAGCCGGGGCGCACGATGGTCCATTCGAGCGGACTACGGCGCAACTCGGCATCCGCGTCGCGCTTGGCGGCGACGTAGGCGCGCCAGGACTCGTCGGAGTCGTCCGGGACGGGATCGTCGACGCCCCACGCCGAGACCTGCACGAACCGGCGGATGCCCGCCGACTCGGCCGCGCGTTGCGACTTCACGGACCCGCCGTAGTCGACGGTCGCCTTGCGCTCGGGTCCGGACCCCGCTCCGGCACCTGCGGCAAAGACGATCGCATCGGATCCCTCGATGGCGTGAGCGAGGGCATCCGGCTCGGCTTGTTCGATGTCGAGGAGCACGCCTTCTCCGCCGAACCGGTAGATGTCGTCGGCATGATCCTCGTTCCGGACGATCCCGACGAAGTCGTCGCCCTCGTCGTACAGCACCCGCATGAGCTGCTGCGCGACCTTTCCGTGTGCACCGATGATCGCCACGCGTGTCATGTCTCCATCATGCTCGCCCTCGGGACTCCGTGCAGGTGACCCCGGCGTGCGCAGTGGGACAATGACAGGCGTGTGGTGGCGGGAAAAGCGGGCTCCTGGCGGCGATGACGAATCATTCGGCGTCGGCGTGCAGGTGCACGTGATCGACGACGAGCGCCAGGGACCGAAGGGCTGGGTCGGTGACCCGACCGGCGTGATCGTGGCGAGTGCTTCCGGGATTGCGCACGGGGCGTTCGAGGTGCAGCCGCTCTCCGGACGCGTCTGGACGGTCGCGTTCGACGAGCCGCAGTACCGGGTCGACGGAACAGGACCCGTTGCGCAGGCGAACATCCCGGAGTACCTGCTCGTGACCGCGCCCATTGCCGACGCGTCGGGCGACGCCGCTGAGGGGACCATCGACTCGTGACGCACTTGCTGTTCTCCTACGGAACCCTGCGGCTTCCTGCGGTGCAGGAGGCCACCTTCGGCAGACGGATGCCGATGCGCACGGCGGCGCTCCCCGGTTACGTGCTCGACACTGTCGCCATCTCCGACCCGCGCGTCGTCGACTTGAGTGGCAGTGCCGTGCATCCGTTCGCGCGTGCGACGGGCGATCCGGCCGACGTCGTGGACGGCGTTGTGCTCGAGCTGACCGATGACGAGCTGGCGGCCGCAGACGAATACGAGGTCGACGACTACACGCGGATCGCCGTGACGCTCTCCACCGGGGAGACCGCCTGGCTGTACGTCGACGCCGCGAGCCTCCCCGGTGTGCCGGCTCTGTAGGGAGTATCGAGACCGTTCTCGACCCGGCCAGGTGATCTGCTGTCAATCGGGTGCCGTCGCCGGCGCCGGAACCTATTCTGAGATCATGCTCGTGGAGGGCACGCTGCGGTGGCGGGTGACGGAGGACTGCCCTCTCGACCTGCTTATCGGACTCTGCCTTCGCGACCTCGCAGGGCTTGCGGGCGTCGGTGATCCTGTGCTGCCCGCTGTCGTGCCGGCGGTGCAGCGGCAGCCGGTGCCGCATCGCGTGCTGGCGAGCGCGGCATCCGCTTCCTGGGATGCCTCGCAGCCCGATCCGTCCGCCCAGCTCGGCGAGGAGTGGACGCACTGGTGGCGCAGGGCGGTGGTGCAGGCGAACGCGGTCGGCTCCTGGAGCACGGTGTTCCTGCCGCCGCATTTCGCCGCGTTCGACCGCGAACTGGCTCTGCAAGACCTCGTCATCGAGCGATTCCAGGATGCCGTCGCCTGGGCGCGAGAACGCCGCGCCGAGTACGTCGCCGATGACTTGGCCAACCACCTGCAGTATTCGGCCGACATCGTCGACATCGTGCGGGAACGTGAACACGACGTGCGCAGGCAGGCCGGTTCGTTCCGGCTCGATATCGAAGCTCTGCCTCTGGCAGAGCCGGGAGCCTGGGTGGTGGGCCCAGACACGGTCGTCGTCAGCTGGAGCCTGCGCGACGACCACGCGGCGTTCCGTCGCTGGTTCGAGCCGCTGGTCGCCGCGCTGGTGTGACGCGCGGCCGGTTTCAGACCACCCGCGACTCCGGCGACTTCGTGTGCGACGGGTCGGTCACGGCCACGGGGAGGATCGCCTCGTCGATGCGTGCAAGTAAGGCCTCATCGAGTTCGACACCGGCGGCCTTGGCATTCGACTCCACCTGCTCCGGACGAGACGCACCCACGATGGCGCCGGCCACGTTCGGGTTCTGCAGCACCCAGGCGACGGCGAGCTGGGCGAGCGTCAGCCCCGCCTCGTCGGCAATGGGCTGGAGTTTCTGCACCGCCGTGAGCACATCATCGGTCAGGAACCGCTTGATGGCGCTCGCGCCGCCCTTTTCATCGGTGGCGCGGCTACCCTCGGGCAGCTGCGCTCCCGGCTTGTACTTTCCGGTGAGCACGCCCTGCGCCACCGGCGACCACACGATCTGCGAGATCCCCAGTTCTTCCGACGTCGGAACGACCTTCTCCTCGATCACACGCCACAGCATGGAGTACTGCGGCTGATTCGAGATGAGCTGAAAACCGAGGTCCTTGGCGAGAGCGTGACCCGCCCGCAGCTGCTCAGCCGTCCACTCGCTGACGCCGACGTACAGCACCTTGCCGGTGCGCACGAGATCGGCGAACGCCTGCATGGTCTCCTCGAGCGGCGTCTCGTAGTCGTAGCGGTGCGCCTGGTAGAGGTCGACGTAGTCGGTGCCGAGTCGTTCGAGCGAACCGTTGATGGACTCCATGATGTGCTTGCGGCTCAGGCCGGTGTCGTTGTGCCCGCCGGGCCCGGTCGGCCAATACACCTTCGTGAAGATCTCGAGCGACTGCCGACGCTGTCCCCTCAGCGCATCGCCGAGCACCTTCTCCGCGGCGGTGTTCGCGTAGGCGTCCGCCGTGTCGAACGTGGTGATGCCGGCGTCGAGCGCCGCGTGCACCGAGGCCGTCGCGGTGTCGTTCTCCACCTGAGAACCGTGAGTGAGCCAGTTGCCGTAGATGATCTCGGAGATCTTGAGTCCGCTGTTTCCCAGATATCTGAAGTGCATGAGATAACGCTATCTGGCCTGCACCGGGCCCGTGAGACGGATGCCTGATCGCGACTGCACCGCTCGACATGGTGATTCGCTTTGTCAGACCCAGCTGCTCGCGGCTGAGCCGCTCAACAGGCTCAATCGGCTCATGTGATGAACGCGAGCATTCATCACGTTCGCCTCAATCGCCTGTGCGACACTGGACCGCGTGGGACGCGGCGACGGGCGAGACAGGCAGGTGACTGTCGGTCCCGTCGATGACTCGGGCGCGACGAAGCTGCACGTCGACATGGACGCCTTCTACGCCTCCGTCGAACTGCTGGATCGTCCCGAGTTGCGCGGGCGACCGGCCATCGTGGGGCACGCATCCGGCCGGTCCGTCGTCTCCAGCGCCACCTATGAGGCACGACTCGCCGGAGTGCGTAGCGCCATGCCGGTGGCGCAGGCGCTGCGGCTCTGCCCGGACGCCGTCGTGCTGGAGCCGCACTTCGACAAGTACGCGCGCTACTCGGCACGGGTGGTGGGCATCCTGGGTGATGTGACGCCGTTGGTGGAACAGGTCAGCATCGACGAGGCCTTCCTCGACGTCGCCGGTGCCGTGCGACTACTCGGGTCGCCTGCGAGCATCGGTGCGAGCATCCGTCGCCGAGTTCTCGCTGAGACGGGGCTGACGTGTTCGGTAGGTGTTGCCGGCACGAAGTTCATGGCGAAGCTCGCCTCCACCAGGGCGAAACCGGACGGGATGCTCGTGATTCCCGTGGCCGAGACGCTCACGTTCCTGCATCCGCTTCCGATCGGTGCCCTGTGGGGTGTCGGACCGGCTACCCAGGAGACCCTGCATCGCTACGGACTCCGAACTGTCGGCGACGTCGCGTCGACGCCGCTCGACGTGTTGCGCCGGTGGGTGGGGGATGCGTCGGGCGTGAGGCTGCACGAGCTCGCGAACGGCGTCGATCCCCGAGGCGTTGAACCAGTGTCGCGGGAGAAGAGCATCGGACACGAGCAGACGTTCGAGTACGACGTGACGGATGCCTCGGTGCTCCGGCGCGAGCTGCTCCGGCTCTCCGGACAGGTCGCCGCACGGCTGCGCGCGCACCGTCTCACGTCGAGAACCGTGGCGCTGAAACTGCGCTATGCCGACTTCCGCACGATCTCCCGGTCCCGCACCCTGCCCGAGCCCACCAACGTCGGTCGTCGCCTCTACGAGGAGGCTGCATCGCTTTTGGATGCCGTGCTGCAGTCGGGCGACGCCATCCGGCTTCTGGGCGTGCGAGCGGAGCAACTGCTCCCGGACGGATCGAGCGCGCCGGTTCTCTGGGATCCCGACGAGGACTGGCGCGACGCGGAGAACGCGATCGACCGTGTGGCGGCGCGGTTCGGCGCGGGGGCGGTCACCTCAGCGGCACTGGTGGGTAACGGGCCGCGCCGCGTAGGCGACACCGGCAACGCGAAGGTGCTGCGCGAGCGCGAGCAGCCCGGGTAGCGTGAGCCGCATGGCTGACTTCGTGCTCAAGCTCGCCGACTCCGTCAAGTCCACCGCAGGGGTTCGCACCGCGTACGGCGACCCGGTGAAACTCGACGACGTGACCGTCATCCCGGTGGCGCTCGCCTGGTTCGGGTTCGGCGGGGGAGAGGGAACCCAGGAACCGGCGTCGGGATCCGGAGGGGGCGGCGGGGGCGCGAGTGTTCCGATCGGCGCCTACATCAAAGACAAGACGGGTGTGCGGTTCGAGCCGAACCCGATCGCACTCCTGGCGGTGGCGATGCCGTTCGCCTGGGTCGCCACGCGTGGTGTCGCGCTGATCTTCCGCGCGTTGCGTCGCCGGCGTCGCTGAACCGCTCGGCCGACGGGGCGATCGCGTCGCGCAATGTGCCGGTGATCCGGCACGTCACTCGGTGGTCGTGCGCCCTTCGGCTTCTTCGAGTTCTCGCGCGCGACGTGCTGCGGAGTCCCGGGCAGCCCGTGCCGCGGCGAGCCGTGCCGCTTCGGCTCTGCGTTCGGCGACGATGCGCTCGAACTTGCGCATCCGCATGACATAGAGGCGCAGCAGGATGACGAACGCCAGCCCCACGGCGAGGAGCACCCACATGATGACCATGGCTGCCTCCTCGGTGCTGGCCCGCGAACCGGCGCGGGCGCGAGGTCCACATTACGCGCCTGTTTCCTGGGTCTTCGCCTGGGAATCCGTCGTCACCTGTGAGCCGTCCTCAGAACCGCACCACCGACTATAATCGTCACTCGAACACGGGAGTCCGGTGAGCCGGGCTGAGAGGAAGGTACTCCAACCTTCGACCGTCGAACCTGATCTGGGTCATGCCAGCGCAGGGAGCTACGTCTCTCGGGCGCTCCGCACGTGCGGGGCATCCACCCGTGCCCACGTTTGAGCGAACGAAAGGGCACGAATCGTGCACGCAACCATCGCAACCACCCCAGGGCGCACCCGCAGAGTTCTCCGCTGGCGCGTCGTCGACATCGTCGTCGCCGCAGTCCTCGCGGTCGTCGCCGGACTGGTTTTCTGGGTGTGGGATCAGGCATCCAACCCCGTCGGCGCACCGATCACGGCGGCGCTTCCCGGCCTCCAGGGCATCATCAACGGTCCTTGGCTGTTCGCCGGCGTGCTCGGCGGACTCGTCGTTCGCAAGCCCGGTGCCGCGCTGTTCACCGAGCTCGTGGCGGCGACCGTCTCGGCACTGATCGGCACGCAGTGGGGCCCCCTCACGCTCCTCTCCGGGCTGGTGCAGGGCGCCGGCGCCGAACTCGTCTTCCTGATCGTGCTGTACGCGCGATGGAACTGGGTCGTGGCTCTCATCGCCGGTGCGGGAGCCGGGGTCGGGGAGTCGGTGCTCGACCTGCTGGTCTGGTATCCCGGGGCCAAGGCGTCGTTCGCGGTCGTCTATGCAGCGGGCACGATTCTCTCCGGCGCGGTCATCGGCGGCCTCGGTTCCTGGGCGATCGTGAAGGGGCTTGCCAAGACCGGGGCCCTGAGCAGATTCGGCGCCGGCCGTGAGGTGACGGAGCGGGTGTGAGCCGCTCCCGCGGGGCCGTGGACGGAAGCCCGGCCGCCATTCAAGCGGCCGGGTGGGGCTGGCGGCATGCCGGGCGCGCGGCCTGGGCCGTGCGTCACCTCGACCTGCACGTGGCGCCGGGGGAGCGCATCCTCCTTCTCGGAGGGTCGGGATCGGGCAAGAGCACTCTGCTGGCCGGTATCGCAGGGGTGCTCGGTGGTGACGACGACGGAGAAGCAGAAGGACGGCTGCTCGTCGACGGCGCGGAACCCGCAGCGGTGCGAGGTAGAGCGGGGCTGCTGCTGCAGGATCCCGAGTCCCAGACAGTGCTCGCCCGCGCGGGCGACGACGTGGCGTTCGCGTGCGAGAACATCGGAGTGCCCCGTGCCGAGATCTGGCCCCGGGTGCACGCAGCTCTGGATGCCGTCGGACTCGATATCGACCTGCGGCATCCGACATCGGCGCTGAGTGGAGGACAGAAGCAGCGCCTCGCGCTGGCCGGCCTGCTCGCGATGCGGCCCGGCGCGTTGCTGCTGGACGAACCGACTGCGAATCTCGACCCGGATGGCGTGGTCGAGGTTCGGGACGCCGTCCGCTTGGCGCTCGAGGCCAGCGGTGCCACGCTCGTCGTCGTGGAGCACCGGGTCGACATCTGGCTCGACCTGGTCGACCGAGTCGTCGTGCTCGACGGCCGAGGAGGGCTCCTCGCCGACGGCCGCCCGGACGACGTCTTCGAGAGGAGTCGTACCGAGCTCACCGAGGCGGGGGTGTGGCTGCCCCGGGAACACAGGCCGCCTCGCTGGGAGGCCATACGGCGACCAGGAACGCCGGGCGGCGTTCTGCTCACCGGCGACGACCTCACCGTCGGCAGACCACGAGGTCCGCGAATTCATGTCGGTGATGTCGCGGCGCAGGAGGGCTCCGCCCTCGCGTTGACCGGACCGAACGGCGCCGGTAAGAGCACGCTCGCCCTCACGCTCGGCGGGCTCCTCCCACCGATCGACGGAGGCGTCGCGGCGTCGGATGAGTTGCGGAACGGACTGACGGCATCGCCGTTCCGCTGGAAGTCGTCCGCCTTGGTCACCAGGATCGGATCGGTGTTCCAGAACCCCGAGCACCAGTTCGTCGCCGCCACAGTGCGGGACGAGCTCACCATCGGACCGCGAGCAGCGGGCATCCGTGGCCCCGAGGCGGACCGCATCATCGACGACGTGATGGTCCGCCTTCGACTGGATGCCCTCGCCCGTGCCAACCCGTTCACCCTCTCCGGCGGCCAGAAGCGCCGGCTGTCGGTCGCCACCGCGATCGTCACGGCACCACGGATGCTCGTGCTCGACGAACCGACATTCGGACAGGATGCCGTCACCTGGCGAGAACTCGTCGCCTTGCTCGCCGAGGTGCGCGACGCCGGAAGCGCACTCGTGTTCGCCACCCACGACCTCGAGCTCGTTACCGCCCTTTGCGCGGAGCGCAGAGAGCTGACCGTCGCCGGACGGCTGGTCGGTACGCCGTGACGTTCACAGAGCCGTTGCGCGCTACGCGCCTCGCCTCGGTGAACCCGGTGGCGAAGCTCGGCGCGGCCTTCACGATCGCGCTTGCGCTCCTGGCCAGCATCGACTGGGTCTCGGCCGCCGTGGCACTCGCCGCCGAGTGCGCGCTGCTGGCGTGCCTGAGATTCCCGTTCCGCGCCGCTCTACTTCGCCTGAGCCCGATCCTGGTGGCGGCCGCGCTGGCCGGGCTGACCACCCTGCTCTACGGCCAGTCGTCGGGCCGGATCTACCTGCACTGGTGGCTGATCGAGGTCAGCGACGGCTCGGTCGGACTCGCGATCGCCACCGCCCTGCGCATCCTCGCCGTCGGCGTGCCCGCCGTGCTGCTCTTCATCACGGTCGATCCCACCGACCTTGCAGACAGCCTTGCGCAAGTGCTCCGCCTGCCCGCACGCTTCGTGTTGGGCGCCCTCGCCGCGTTCCGGCTGCTCGGCCTGTTCGCCGACGATTGGCGCGCGTTGGGCTTGGCCAGGCGAGCGCGGGGGATTGCCGGGCGCGGCGCGGTGAAGCGGGCGCTCGGTCAGGCGTTCACGCTGTTCGTGCTCTCGATCCGGCGCGCGAGCTCCCTCGCGACCGCGATGGAGGCACGAGGATTCGGCAGTACCGTCACCCGCACCTGGGCGCGACCCTCGCGTTTCGGCGCCCGCGACTGGGTCGTGCTCGGTGTGGGCGTGCTCGTCGCCGCACTCGCGGTCACGGTGTCCGTGATCACCGGAAGCTGGCGCTTTGTCATCGGCTGAGGCGGCGGTATCCCGAGGGCGGGCCGACTCGAAGACGGTGCGCGACCTCATCGCACGCACATCGGCTCGAGCCGAGCATCCGATCGTGCTCATCGACGGGCCGAGCGGCGCGGGCAAGTCCACATTCGCGGATGCGCTCGTCGCCGCGTGGCCGGATCGCCCGCCGCGGCTCGTTCGCATGGACGATCTCTATCCGGGTTGGGAGGGCCTGGAGACGGCATCCATCCAGCTCGCAGACGAACTGCTGGTGCCGCTTCGCACGGAAGGCGCCGGCCGTTGGCGGAGATGGGACTGGGCGACGTCGGAGCCTGCCGAGTGGCATCGCGTAACGGCGGAGCATCCACTGATCATCGAGGGTTGCGGATGCCTCAGCCGCCACGCTGCACCTCTCGCGGATCTGCGCATCTGGCTCACCGCCGCCGACGACGTGCGCAAGCGGAGGGCGTTGTCCCGCGACGGGGGCGGCTTCGACGCGCACTGGGACACTTGGCAGCGGCAGTGGGAGCGTTTCGTCGGCCGCGAAGCTCCCGCGACGCTGGCCGATGTCGTCATCGACACGACGGCGGGATCACGACCTACCACGACCGAGGGCTTTTCCCGCGGTACCGTGGTGCCATGAGCGACACGGCTACCGAGTACATCGTCGAATACGTGGACGGGCCCCTCGCGGGCACGGCAGACCGGCGCTACCTCATCGGCGGCAAGTACGACGAGACGGTGAGTGCGTATGCCGCCATCGACGGCATCGAGTCGCAATTCGAGTACAGGGCGCTCGACAGCCGTCAGGTGCACGGGCAGCTGCACGTGAGGTACTCGTTCGACGCTCCCGACAGCGACCCCTATGAGAGCGACCCCGAGGACGACCCCGCGCGCTGAGCCGGGCTACGCCCAGCCCAGCTCGTGCAACTCATGGTCGTCGATCCCGTAGAAGTGCGCGATCTCGTGCACGAGCGTGACGTGCACCTCGTCGCGCAGTTGCTTCTCGTCTGAGCAGATCGCGAGCAGCGGTTCGCGGTAGAGCAGGATGCGATCGGGCACCTCACCGAAGCCGTACCGGTCCCGCTCGGTGAGAGCGATGCCGTCGTACTCCCCGAGCAGGTCCAGCGACCCGTCGGCCGGGCGGTCCTCCACGAGGAAGACGACGTTCTCGAGACCGTCGACCATCTCATCGGGCAGCGCATCGAGCTCATCGACGACGAGGCGCTCGAAGGCATCCGCTTCCATGCTCATCACGAACCCAGCGTGCCATGAACGACGCAAGGCGCCCGTGCTTAGCGGTCGACGTCATCTCAGGCAATCCCCGGCGAAGGGCCGGGAGCAGCGGGTACACTCGTTCGACCGGTGGCCCCCGCCAGACCGTCTCCGAATTCATTTTTCGGACCAGCCCCCCGAGGACCCGATGACCGACCCTCAGTCCCTGCCGCGCTTCGGTGCTGCCCTGGCGACCGGTCCCAGCGGCGCGCGCACCGGTGGCGCTCACACCGGGCCGGTCGCCGATGGCCATACCGGTGACGGGTTCATGACGACGATCACAGACCCGGCGACCGACGGCGGACTGCAGTCGGTGCCTGGCGTGATGGGCGGCCGTCCGCCCTCCAGATACACGATCATCGGCACCCTGGGCGAGGGCGGCATGTCGGTCGTGTACCAGGCGATCGACGAGCACATCGGCCGCGAGGTCGCGGTGAAGGTGTTCAAGCACGCGATCTCCGGCGAGGACTCCACCCGGCAAGAGGCGGAGATCGACGTGCTCGCCGGCCTGAGCCATCACGCGATCGTGACCCTCATCGACGCCGGAATCGCGCCGGACCCGCAGGGCGTGCCGCATCGCTACCTGGTGCTGGAACGTGTCGACGGCGTCGACCTGCGCAGGCATCTCGAGCGCACCGAGCTCTCATTGCGCCACATCGCAGAGATCGGATGCGACCTCGCCGAGGCGCTGGAATACGTGCACGCCCGCGGCGTGATCCACCGCGACCTCACGCCCGGGAACGTGCTGGTCGTCTCCGATGAGAACGGCCGCACCAGAGCACGACTCACCGACTTCGGCATCGCGCTGGCAACCGGCGCCGAGCGGGCGACCATGGAGGGCGTCACGACGGGCACGGCCGCGTACCTCAGCCCCGAGCAGGCTCGCGGCGACGCGCTCACCGGCGCGAGCGACGTGTACGCCCTCGGCCTCGTGCTGCTCGAATGCCACACGCGCAAGCTGACTTTCCCCGGTACCCCCGTGCAGTCAGCGCTCGCGCGTCTGACGTCGGATCCGGAGATCCCCGACGACCTGCCCGACGCCTGGCGGATGCTGCTGGCCGCGATGACGAGCCGCGATCCCGTCGATCGTCCGGTCGGCCGCGAACTTGTGCAGGCGCTGCGTCAGCTGGAGCTCGCCGAGAGCAGCAGGCACCGCGCGGCTCCGACGGGGAGGGTGCCCGGGCCGTCGCTGGCGCACGCGTTCGACCGCATCACCGGCATCGCGGCGCGCACGTTCGGCGTACCGGTCGCCGTCCTGAGCATGGTGCGCGGTGGATCCGTCCACTTCCTCTCGCACCGAGGTGTCAGCCCGGAGCGGGCGAGCGAGTGGGAGGGCGTCTGCACCAGCGAGGCGTATCTCGGCCAGACGCTCCTCGTCGAAGACGCCTCACTCGACGTGCGTGTGCGGGATCACGTCCTGGTCACGGGTCAGGCACAGCTGCGCTTCTACGCCGCGGTGCCGGTCCAATCGGAGGATGATGAGCCGATCGGCACGCTCTGCGTCGCTGACACGGCGGCGCGTCCGATCGACTCGGCCCATGTCGACACCTTGCACGACCTGGCAGACCTCGCCGCGCTCGTCCTCGGCTGGGATGCGGCCGCCCTGCGCGCACCGGCAGCGGCCTGAATCCGAGCCGTCTACCTTGGGAGCAAGCTCACACTGCTCTCGGCTCTCCTCGGGGTGATCGGCGCTGAGCGCCTGCGACCCCTGCGTCGGCCTCGGCAGTGCGAGCAAGCTCACACTGCTCTCGGCTCTCCTTGGGGTGAGTGACGGGGCTTGAACCCGCGACCTCCTGGACCACAACCAGGCGCTCTACCAACTGAGCTACACCCACCATGCCGCCCGCGTGCGGGCAACCACACGATTGTATTACATGCGAGGGGTCCAGATTTTCACCACGTCGTCGGCGATCTTCTGGCATTGGTCCGAGCTGAGGCCGGGCTCGGGTGTGAACACGGCGCGCCGGTAGTAGTCGAGCTCTCGGATCGACTCGCGGATGTCCGCAAGGGCCCGGTGCCCGCCGTTCTTCTCGGGGGCGTTGAAATAGACGCGCGGGAACCACCGTCGCGCCAGTTCCTTGATGGACGAGACATCCACGTTCCGGTAGTGCAGGTGCGCGTCGAGCCGCGGCATGAACTTGGCCAGGAACATCCGGTCGGTGCCGATCGAGTTCCCGGCCAGCGGAGCCTTCTGTTCGCTGGGGACGTACTGGAGGATGTACTCCATCACCTCGTACTCGGCCTCTGCCAGGCTCTTGCCGTTCGGGATCTCCTCGATCAGTCCGCTCGTCGTGTGCATCTTGCGCACGAAATCGCCCATATTCTCCAGTGCGCTCTGGTCGGGCTTGATCACGATGTCGATGCCGGAGTCGAGAGGCACCAAGTCGAAGTCGGTGATGACCACTGCGATTTCGACGAGCTCGTCCTTTTCGAGGTCGAGCCCGGTCATCTCGCAGTCGATCCAGACGAGGGCGTCATTCGCAGTCGGCATGCGGTGAAGTCTATCGGCGGCCTCCGACGCGTCTGCTGTGACCGTAAGCCGCGCACGTACGCTGTCCTCTGGAAGCGCGACGCGATCTACAATCGCGTTCGTGGAGTTGCACCTGTACACGTCGGCGTTCTGTGAGCCGTGTCTGCAGACGAGGGGCGTACTCGCAGAGGCCGAGCGGTTGGTGCCGGACGCCCGGGTGACGGAGTTCGATGTCGTGGTTCACGAGGAGCGGGCGCAGGCTGCAGGCATCCGTTCCACACCGACTGTGATCGTGCTGAACGCTGAGGGTGCTGAGGTGTTCAGGGCGGAAGGCGTGCCCAACCTCGCCCAGGTGCTCGTGGCAGCCGCCAAAGCGGTCTGAGTGCTGGCCTGCGGTAACCTGAGTGTCGCACTGAGCCCCCGTAGCTCAGCGGATAGAGCAGGAGCCTTCTAATCTCTTGGTCGCAGGTTCGATTCCTGCCGGGGGCACGGACTCCACGATCTCGGGCCGCATCGATTTCCCATGCAGGGAGATTTACGCGCAACCCCTGTGCTTGCGGAGGCAATGACAGGGACCCACTGAAAGTGCGCGTGCATTGCCAATTTCGATCCGTGGGTCTTCTTGGCTCTGTGGTTCCCTTCATCCGCGCATAGTCTGACGACGTGCGGCACGGGACGGAACGCGTTGTCTTCTGGGACTTCGATGGCACGCTTGCAGCGCGGGATGGTCTCTGGTCTTCGACACTGGAGCGCGCGTTGCTGCCAATCGCTCCCGAACTTGGCCTCAGCGCAGCGGATTTTCGCACTGAACTCTCGGTGGGGTTCCCATGGTACGCGCCTGACGTCGTTCGGGTGACGCAGTCCGCCGCCGCCTGGTGGGCCGCGCAGCATTCGTTGTTTCTTCGCGCGTACATCGACGCAGGCGTGGCCGCGGACGACGCGGAACGCGCGATCGCTGCCATCCCACGCGAGTATTACCGTCCGACCGCATGGACGCCCGCTCCGGGCGCAGTGCCAGCGCTCAACGCCACCGCTGCCGCGGGGTATCGGAACGTGATCCTCAGCAACCACGCGCCAGAGCTGCCCCAACTCGTTGCTGACCTTGGTCTTGCCCCCTTGATCGACAGGACCGTTACGAGCGCAGCGGTCGGCGCGGAGAAGCCGAACCCGCGCATCTTCGAGCACGCGATTGAGATCGCGGGTGCTGGCGACGACGTGTGGATGATTGGCGACAACCCTGTTGCGGACATTGGCGGAGCTGAGGCAGTTGGTATCCGTGCGATCCACATAGGCCCGAACTGCACCCTGACCGACGCTGCGAACCAGATCGTCGAAAGCGGTGGCCGCTCGCACTCAGGTGAAGACCACCCGGCTCGCTGATCGATCGCTATGTGGGCTCGCGCACCCTGAAGCCGACTATTTCGGACGAACGTCAGCAGGGGCCCGGATCATGCGTATTTCGCGTACGTCATCTTCGATCTTGGAATGTCCGTCGGCTCGGAAGCCGTGTTTGCGATAGAACGCCTGCGCGCGTGGGTTCGGGTCTGCCACCCATAAGGCAGCCAGTGCATCCGCATCGAGGACTGCATCGAGAAGCGCCTCACCCGCACCTTGCCCATGGACAGCGGCATACGTGTAGAGAACATAGAGCTGCGTGTCCCAAGTAGCATCTTCATCGAGAGCGGGCCCCGCCATTGCCGCACCCACGATGGTGCCGTCGAGAAGCGCAGTCGCGGCACGGTTGCCGGCGTATCGCTCGTCCGTGAGCGCAGCAGTCCAGAACCGTTCCCGTCGTTCAATTGCGGTGGGATCGTCAAGAATCACATCGGGAAACAGCCCGCGGTAAGTCTCACGCCAAGACTCGACATGAACGCGTGCAAGCCCGGGAACATCACTGAGCTGCGCACGCCGAACGCTGATCTCCACCGCAACACCGTAACGCCAGGCCGAAGGTGACGAGGCACGTAAGGGGATCCGCGTGCCAATCAGTCCTAATGCGTTGTTCGCTCGAGGATAGTTGCAGCTGCGTCGGCAACTGAGGGCGCAGTGAGAGTGGGCTCGACAACTCGGACGGATGGTTCCGATCGGGTCGATCCAGACTGTCGCAAGTCCGGCCGCAGCGCCACCGGCCACGTCGTGTTCCAGGCTGTCACCGACCATCCAACCGTCGAGCTGACACATAAGCCTCTCTGCGAGTGCTTCGAATATTGCCCGGTCGGGTTTGCGGACACCGACTTCGGAGGACACCACCCAACCGTCGACAAGCTCCGCCAGACCGGTGTTCCGGATCTTGCCTTCCTGGTTGTCTGCCACCCCGTTCGAGACGATCCCGAGCGCCCAGCCGGCGGCTCGCAGGTGCCGCAGAGCTTCTTGGGTCGCGTCCGTGCACGAAACGAGCTTCGGGAGACGTTCACGGTACTCCGCCCAGACCTCGTGACCTTTGACCGGCAGCGACCAGGCGGAAACGATCTGATCGAATACGACACCCTTCGGTCTGCGGGCCGACAGCGCGGACGCGATTATCTCGGTCGCAGTGGCGGGGAGCGCCCACCGTGCCACGAACTCGGCCGTCCACGCCGCAGCCGCGGCGGCCTGGTCGACGAGCGTCCCATCCAGATCGAACGCGATGAGTGACACGACTCGAGCCTAGAGCTGCACCGAGGCCATCAATTCCCGCAAGCTGAGGGCTGGATCATCGGGAAGTGATGAAGTCTGCAACAACCCGTTCGAAGTCGGCGTGGTCTTGGACTCGGTGCTTGTTGCCTTCTAACCGGATGCGGGTGGCGCCGTGGCCGGTCAGGGTTGAGGCGATGGCTTCGTACTCGGCGTTCCACCCACCGGTGAGAACGAGAGTGTGGACGCCCTCGATGACCTCGGGGGCGATGCTGTGTCCCCAGGGTGGTGTCTGATGTGAGAATCGGCGAGCCAGCATCTGTTCGGAGTTCCACTTCTCGCGTGCGAACGGGCCGCCGAACATGAGTGGGCGAACGATCCGCCAGTACGCGACGAGGTCACCCTCGTGGGCATGCTGCCTGGCTTTAGACATGGCCGAGATGTGATGTTCGATCGCTGGATCGCCGCGCGCGATGTCGTAAAGGGCGGGCTCCACCAGCACGAGGTGGTCGATGCTCATGTGAGCGTCGCGCAACGCAATCAGCACCGGGACGGCACCGAACGAGTGCGCAATGACCGACGCGGGGCCGAGGACCTGAATCCGCGACAGGGCGACGGCTTGCTCAGCGGCCCGAGTCGTGGTGTCCAACTCGGCGAACACCGCATCCTCACGAGTGGCGCTCGGCCACGCGTCAGCACCCGTACGGCCGCCACCATGGACGTAAAGGCGCATGGCCCGATGGTAGTCAGGTCGCACATCGCGATGCCTCAAACGGGGATCCGCTTGCGTGCCGTGCTTTCGCTTCAGCGGGTTTTCGGTTGTGTGCGGGCCGCTGGGCGTACCGGTCTGATTCGACGGTACGGTCCTGAATTGGGGGCTCGGGCATCCAATCACACGAGTTGTAGGGGAAGGGCGGACGGTGTTGTGCGACGGATAGCAGCGGTGGTCGCCCTCCTCGGCGTGGTCGTGATGCCGATGCTGACAGGATGCAGCCCCACGGCATGCTCGGAAGCGGCCGCATATCCGCCAGGGGTGTGGTTGGACGTGTCGCCTTGGCTGCAAGCACATCCTGGCGCAACAGTGCGAGCGTGCCTCGACAGCCGATGTGTGACCAGCGCGCAAGACAGCGCGATCCTTCAGCTCGTCATCCCGAATGTGAGCTACCCGCCCCCCAAGGACCGGTACACGTTGACAGTGACATCGGCGAACGCGGCGGAACTGCACGGTAGCAGTACGGTGCGACTGGAAGAAACGCAAGTGCAAGGCGCGTGCGGTACGCAAACGTGGTGGAGTGCCGATGCACGTCTCGGCATTGACGGCAGGGTCAAGGTTTGGCATGGCGAGCCTGGGCCATTCGCCCCGGCTGCCCCGTCGCCAGCAAACACCACGATCCCTACACCGTCAGCCACGCAATGACCCGCCCGGCGGCGGAATGCCTATGTTCGCTGTCTCTTATGTGCACTGTCTTGCTGGCTCGATGTCCCGTCGGGTGGCGTGCGGCAGGAATCGAACCTGCGACCAAGAGATTAGAAGTTCGGGCAATTTGCTCGATCGATCACGCCCAATCGTGTCGCTGCGCGACGCTGGCGCGGCTGAGATCTCGACACATTGCACGTCCGACCCGGAAGTGATGCCGTGGTCGTGGGCGGAGGTGGCGGGCGATCGGTGCGCGTGGGGGACCTGCTATCGAACGTGTGCGGGTACTGCTTCAGGCCCATCCGAAGTGCGCCGAGACCCCGGCGACGACGCGGGCGTACTCATCCCACTCGGCATCCGTCAGCGGGCAGGTGTCGCTGTATGCGGTGACGAACTTTGCTCGCACCGCTGGCGGGAGCGGTTGCCAGTTGTGATAACGGGTGCCGAGCAGAACCGCCGACCGCCCCAGTTCCTCAGCTCGGCTGCGATGTGTCGCCTCGTCGAAGTCAAGGACCGCGGTGACACCGCCGTTGTAAAGCACGTTGGCGGATCGGAAGTCGCCGTGCACCAACTGCTGTCCCTCCGGAGCGTGCACGCCAGCGAAGGGCTTTGGGTAGGCGGACAGCACGCGATGTAGCGTCGCGAGCATGCGGCCGGCGGCCGCGACTTGGTTCTCGTCGTTCACATCAAGCAGTTCCCCGTCCACGAGTGGATAGAGGCTCATCGAGTAACGGTCACGGTCAACGCGCAAGCGTCCGTCGGACGCGGGCAGGGGAGCAGCGACCGGGATGCCTTCGCCGTCGAGCCAGGTGATGAGCGCGTCGACTTCGGCTAGCCGGGTGAACAGCGCGGGGTTGATGGCGCATTTGGCGATCAAGCCTATTCCGTCGATGGTTAGCCAGGCCAGGAGCTTGTCCGCGCTGATCACAAGGCGATCGCAACTCTGGAGGGATAGACCCCAGGCGTGCCGGAGCGTGTCACCGAGCCAAGAAGTCGCGTCGTTCGAGTCCACGAGCCCGAATCGGGTCGTCAACGCTTCATTCGAGTCGACGGCCTCCCACAACATTTCAAGCTGAGGTCGAGGCGTCACAGTCGATAGTCAAGCACTGATACGGCAGCGCTTGATCTAGGCGACCCCGAGAGGATTCGTCCCCGGGTTCCGGTGCCAGAATCCGTCCACTGAGAGCTTCTAGGCGATGAGCGACTCGGCAGCGTTTGTTTCGGCTGCTCTATCGCCTGCGACGGGCGACGACGACTACCACGATCGCGACCACGAACAGCGTGGCGAACACGGCGACCAAGCTTCCGATACTGGTTCCCATACTTCGGCCTCCCGGTTAAGCGGTTGGAGATTATCAGTGAAGGCTCGCACTGCTCTCCGAGCTGTCCGCAATCGGGTCCCGTACGTGCACGGTTCCGCTGGTTCGATGTCTTCGTCGCGGTGAGCCGGACGGGACACCCGGGACATCCGGCTGCTCACGGGTCTGTGGCGGACCGACCACGCGGAAGGAGGCCGAGACGCTCTACGGAGAGTTCTATCCCGGCGACTACCTGCGTGGCAGAGCCATGCACATGGTCGACGCAATCCTCGCCGACGGCCCGCCTCCAGAACCAGACGGCGCTGCCGCCCTCGAGCTCTGAAACGACCGTGAGTGAGCAAAACCGTCCGACTTAGTTCTGGCGCTGGACAATGTCTATGTACCCCAATCACGCTGGGGGTATGGAACCGCGCCTTACTCTCCTTTCGCTCGTCGTTCGCGACTTGGCCGCAAGCCGCCGGTTCTACATCGAAGGACTGGGCTGGCGGGTCGAGTTCGAAGCTCCCGAAGAGGTCGTCATGGTGCGGCTTGCCCCGGGTGTGCTTCTGTCTCTTTGGCAGGAAGACAAGGCAGTTGGCGAACTCGGTCCGATCGGGCGTGTGCCTGGAGCCATGCCGTTCAGCCTCGCGCACAATGTGGGCAGTGAGGCAGAGGTCGACGCCGTGCTCGGTGAGGCGAAGGCTGCTGGGGCGAGCATTCCGGCGCCTCCGGTGAAACGTGATTGGGGCGGTTACTCCGGTTATTTCGCCGACCCGGACGGATTCAGATGGGAGGTCGCGCACAACCCCGGGCTCTGACGGGAATCGCGCGGCCCGGGATTCGCCCGTCGTCATGGCCCACTTCTGAACCGTCGACGACGCGAACCCGCGCTGAGGACGGCGTTCGCTGTACGACGCTGGGGCTCGGTGCGCGGATGAATGGGCATGGTGAGGCTGCCAGAGCAGTAACATCCGGCCATGGGAACCATGAGTGGTGTGCCGGATCAGGCGGAGCCGCACTTCGATGTACCGAGGCAGGTCACGCCGTTCTCGGAGATCGGTACACCGGTCGAGTGCTGGCCGTGGTGGGCACCGGCCGGCTGGGTGCTCGTGGCCGCAACGAGCGTGGTCTTCTACGCGATCGTGCTGGCGCTGTCCCCGCTTCTCCTCGCTGCGATCGTCGGCCGCCGGCTGTGGCGCAGGACGCTGCGCTATCGCCGCTCGCCGGCCGATCTTCGTATTGCCATCATCGGTGCCGGATGGAGCGGCCTGCAGTGCCTTCAGCGCTTTGGTGAGATCGGAGTTGAGAAAGTCGACGTATTCGAGCGTTTCGGCGACATCGGTGGCACGTGGAGCCCGCACCTGCGTTACCACGGCCTTCAGATCCACGGCAGCATGACCGTCACCTCGTTCGACGGGTTTCCGTATAGCGAAGACCCTGACGTGCAGCGAGGGAAGGTGATGGCCGAAGAGGTGGAGCGCTATATCCATCGCTTCGCCGACGCACGAGATCTGAAGTCGCGGTGCCAGCTCAACAGCACAGTCCAGTCGGTGGATTACTCGTCCGCGAACCACACCGCAACGTTGACGATCACCGATAGCGGAACCGGCGAAGCACGGTCCGCTGGCCCTTATGACCTTGTGATCTGGGCATCCATGGCGGCCGTCGGTTCGATTCCCGAGCTGCCGGGCGCGGCGGAGTTTCGCGGACGGCAGTTGCATACGGTGTCGTATTCCGATGCGGAATTCGACGAGATCGTGCGCGACAACAAGAAGGTCGTGGTCGTCGGCGCCGGTAAAGCGGCCTGTGATGTCGCGCTGGGTCTCCGGCGCGGTGGATATGACAACTTCACGTGGGTGATGCGTCGGCCGTACCTGTTCTACAAGTACGAAGCCTTGCTTCACAACGCGTCACCAATGAACAAGTTGCGTGGCCTCACGTATCTTGCGACGGTGCTGTTCACCGGGGTCTCGCGGCGCTTCGGGGCCATCCTGCACTGGTCTTCGGGTTACCTGCACGCGGTCGGGCATCCACATACCGATTTCACGCGCTTCCACGGTGGGCTCCTTTGCCCTACACAGCGCCGAGAGCTGAGTAATGTCCCCTACACGATCGGCAACCCGGTGCGCTTTCAGGACGACCAGCTCGTCTTCGAGGACGGCACCTCTTTGCCGGCCGACGTCGTCATCTGGGCCACCGGCAACAGCACCGGAATCGACACTCTGCGATTGACGAAAGACGGGACGGCCGTCACCCTTGACCCGAACGCCAAGCTGTACAACCACTTCATAGTTCCGGACTTCCCTGTGCTCGCCTCCTCAACCGCACTGTGGACGACGTTCGGTCCGATGCGTGCCACCAACGCCGCTGACCTGGCCGTCTACCACCTCGCCGTGCGGAAGGAGCGTTCGAAGCAGCAGATGCACAGGGCCGCGCAGAGGCAGCTGAGCCGGAACAGCATCGTGCATTCCTTCATCTGGGCCCATGACGCCTGCTGGCTGCAGTTGTGGGTGCATTTTCACATCGACCTCGTGCTGCAGGGCATTACTCCGGTGGAGGCCTTCTTCAAGCATGCCTTCGAAGTCTTCGTGCTCGGGAAGGAGACGCCGCTGCGCTTCAACCTGCTTCCCCCCAGGCGCCCGGCCGCACGCACGCGGAGTGGTCTCGAATCGACGGCTGCTGCAGCAGCCGGCCCTCGAGGCTCAGAGTGAGTACCACGGGCGCCGATCAGCTTCGAAGCTCCACGGCTGTGGCTGCGATCATCGTCATCACCGCCAGGAGGCGCGCATGCCGCAACGAAATCGGGTGACGCCGCTCGGCGACATCGTGGCGACGTCGCTCCGGGGTAGGTGGACGGGCAATCGCGGCAAGATCCATGAGGGACACGAGATCGTGCGGTTCCACTCCGGCGACCTCTGGTTGATCTGCGAGCTCGAGTTCCGCGGCATCAGGCAGCCGCAGTGGGCGCCGCATCACTACACGTTCCTGTTCTTCCACGACGAGGCCGTTGGCTTCGCCGCCGGCCACCGCCCGTGCGCCGAGTGCCGCCGTGGCTCCTACGGCTCCTACCTGGATGCGTGGACTGATGCGCTCGGCGGCCCGCGGCCGTCCGCAGGTACCGTGAACGCGCGACTCCACGCCGAGCGGCTGTACCCGCGCACGCATCGTCGGCGGCTGCACGAAAGGCCCTACGTCGGATTGCCTGACGGCGCCTTCGTTCTCGAACGGGACACTCCGAGGCTCGTGCTCGGCGATGCTCTCGTGGAATGGTCGCCGGACGGCTACGGTCCACCGATCACCCGTCCCCGCTCGGGAAGGGCGACCGTGATCACTCCGCCGGCCACGCTCGCGGTACTGACGGCCGGATACCCGGTTCAGATCGACGCGTCGGCACATCGCTGAACGCGCTG
Organism: Humibacter ginsengisoli; assembly: GCF_054780095.1. Taxonomy (NCBI): domain Bacteria; kingdom Bacillati; phylum Actinomycetota; class Actinomycetes; order Micrococcales; family Microbacteriaceae; genus Humibacter; species Humibacter ginsengisoli. The sequence continues at coordinate 229,492 of NZ_BAAGWZ010000006.1, read as the reverse complement.
TCCACCCGTTGCCTGCCTGAAACATGCTCGTCCTAAAGTTCAACGTATGCGCGAACTTCAGGCGGAGATCATCCGCGAACTCAATGTCAAGTCATCGATCGATCCGGCCGCCGAGGCGGAAGCTCGTGTCGCCTTCCTGGTCGACTATGCGCGGAGTTCGCGCGCCCGCGGGTACGTGCTCGGCATCAGCGGCGGACAAGACTCGACGCTCGCCGGAAAGCTCTGCCAGCTCGCCACCGAGCGGTTGCGGGAAGCCGGAGTCGACGCCGAATTCGTCGCCGTGCGGCTGCCGTACGCCGTACAGGCCGACGAGGCGGATGCCCGGCTCGCGCTGGACTTCATCGCACCCCAGCAGGTCGTCACATTCAACGTGCAGCGCGGAGTGGACGGAGTCGCGGACGAGTTCGGGGATGCTCTGCAGGAGCGCATCCTCGACTTCACGAAAGGGAACGTCAAGGCACGGATGCGTATGGTCGCCCAGTACGCGATCGCCGGCCAGCGCGCGCTGCTCGTGGTCGGAACCGATCACGCCGCCGAGGCGGTGACGGGCTTCTTCACGAAGTACGGCGACGGTGGCGTAGACCTCACTCCGCTCACCGGACTCACGAAGAGCCAGGGACGACAGCTCCTGGAGTACTTCGGCGCACCGGCAAGGCTCTACGAGAAGTCGCCGACCGCGGATCTGCTCGACGACACTCCCGGGCAGACCGACGAAGACAACCTCGGCATCAGCTACCGCGACATCGACGCATACCTGCAGGGTCAGGATGTTCCGGATGCGGTCGCCGAGGCGATCGAGGCCAAGTATCTCGCGACGGAGCACAAGCGCCACGTACCGGCGTCGCCGTTCGACGCGTGGTGGCGCACACCGGTCTTCGAGGAGTAGTTCCGCCGGAGGGTTACCCGGGCCCCGGACTAGCGCATCCCAGTCGCTGGATGCGGTGAGGGCCGCCACACAAGATGGCGGCCCTCACTCCTCGATTGCGGCCGGGCAATCAGACTTGGCGATTCAGTCCTCCTGAAGACCGGTGGGTTTGCGCGACGCGTAGGCCCCTACCGGGGTCGCGACGGTGTCGTAGTCGTCGAGCGCTGCGGTGCCGCCGGGGGCGTCATCGGGCGCAGTGTCCGACCCCGCCCGTGCGGTGGACTGCAGCAAGGCCGTCGGCGCGGTGTCGGAGGGCGGCGCGTTCCGCTCGTGGTGCTGCCGCGCAACCCAGGCATCCTGGTCCGCATATGCCGTTTCGTCGGTCGCGGTGCGCTCGAACCTCCAGCGCTCCAGGTCTTCGAGGAACAATCTGCGGGCACGCCTTGGCTTGTTCTGCCACTCGACGAGGCGGTCGCGGAACTCGATGATCGCCGGCTCCAGGTTGTAGCCGTAGGTTGCCGAGTTGCGCTTCAGCTCTGCGAGCTGATGGGCAGCCCAGTCGGCTGCGGCGGCCGCGCCCTTGAGCGGCAGCAGTCGCACCAGGATGTCCGCCTGCCCAACGGAGCGGTCCGAGAGCACCTGCTCGGCCGGAGTCAGCGAATTCCAGACGGATGCCTCCACTGCGGCATCCACGAGGGCAGCGACGGCGGCGGCCTTCTGCTCGCGTTCGGCACGCGAGAGCACACCCCTGATCGCTCCACGAGCGATCCACGCCGACAACAACCCGGCAACGACGATGGACACGAGGAGCACGACCGCGGTGAAGATCACCGGCTGCGCGTCCTGTGACGTGAGCCACCCCCAGAAGTCATTCCACCACTGCATGTTGCGCAGATTACCTGCGCCGCAAACGATCTCGTGGAAGGCGTGCCGGGCGTCGGCGACTGGGCCGGTGACGGATCTATCGGCGACCCGTGCCGTCCACGGCGAACGGCTCGATGGCGGCGATCTCGTCCGGCGTCAACGGCGCGGCGTGCACGGCTGCCACGTTCTGCTCCAGCTGAACGACGCTGGACGCGCCGATCAGCGCGCTCGTCACCTGCGGATGCCGGAGCACCCAGGTGAGCGCCAGTTGCGCCAGCGACTGCCCGCGCCCCGCGGCTATCTCGTTCAGCGCACGAGCACGGTCGAGGTACTCGACGGTGATGTTCTCGGGACGCAGGAAGACGCTGGTCGCCGCTCGGGAGTCATCCGGAACCTCGCCTGTCAGGTAGCGGTCGGTGAGGAGACCCTGCTGCAGCGGCGAGAACACGATCGAGCCGATGCCCAGCTCGGTCAGCACGTCAAGGAGACCGTTCTCGACATGACGATTGAACATCGAGTAGCTGGGCTGGTGTATCAGCAGGCGAACGCCCTCCGCCTCGAGGGCCGCGGCGGCCGCCCGGGTCTGCTCGGGGCTGTAGTTCGACACCCCGACGTAGAGCGCCTTGCCCTGCCGCACGGCGGTGGCGAGCGCCCCCATGGTCTCCTCGATCGGCGTGTCGGGGTCGGGGCGGTGCGAGTAGTAGATGTCGACATAGTCGAGCCCGAGGCGCTTCAGCGAGGCATCCAGCGAAGCGAGCATGTACTTGCGGGAACCCCACTCGCCGTACGGCCCGGGGTGCATGTGGTAGCCGGCCTTCGTCGAGACCACGATCTCGTCGCGGTATGCGGCGAAGTCCTCGGCGAGGATGCGTCCGACATTCCGTTCGGCCGACCCCGCGGGCGGCCCGTAGTTGTTGGCGAGATCGAAGTGCGTTATGCCGAGGTCGAACGCGCGTCGCACGATGGCGCGCTGGGTGTCGATCGGCCTCGTGTCGCCGAAGTTGTGCCAGAAGCCGAGCGAGACGGCGGGAAGGTCGAGGCCGCTTCGGCCGGTGCGGCGGTAGGTCATCGAGTCATAGCGGTGGTCTGCGGGAACGTAAGGCATTCCTGAATGCTATTGAGTCCGCCCGATTGGTTCGTTCCTCTCCGTCCACAGGCTGCGTGTCGTGCAGCGTTCCCACCGTTCGCGCCACGACGCCCCGATGCCGGCTTCGGTACGCGCACTGTGGACATGCGGCCAGCGCATCGCGGCCGCATCCACTCGAAGAACACCGAAAGAGGAGGCGCGAAGATGCCTGACACCATCACTGCGATCGGCCACGTGGGAACGGAGCCGACGCTCAACATCGTGGGCAACGGCCTGGCACGGCTGACCTTCCGGCTCGCCTCGACGCAGCGCAAGTACAACCGCGAGGCCAGTAGCTGGGAGAACGGCGAGACGAACTGGTACACCATCGTGGCGTTCCGATGGCTGGCGGAGAACTCCGCCAAGTCGCTCGTGAAGGGCGACCGGGTCGTCGTCACCGGCCGGCTGCGCGTAAGCAGCTGGGAGAAGGAAGACAAGCACGGAACCGCCGTGGAGATCGTGGCGGAGGGCATCGGGCACGATCTGGCGTTCGGAACGAGTTCGTTCACGAAGACCGCCGGTGGCTCTTCCAGCCAAGAAGGCGGTGCAGCAGTCGGTGGCTCTCAGGCGCCGGCCGATCAGCCTGTCGTGGACTCCGACGGCTGGGCGTTGCCGGGAGGAGCGCACGGATCTGCAGAAGCGCCGACAAGCGGCGCAGACTACGTCGCGCACGGTTCAGGGAACGATGCCGAGGCGGTGCAGGCGGAACTCGAGTTCGCCGATGCGGAGCCGCCGTTCTGATCTGTGCATCTCTGACCTGGGCCGCACTGGGTCGTTCAGGTGTGGGCCATGCATCTCTGGGCCGTGCATGTGCGGGCCGTGTATGTCTGGTTGTGCGCGACTGATCTGGGCACCCTAGACTTCTCGCGCGCCTGTGCTTCGCACGGGTGCACATGCGGGAGGGGAGTCGGATCGGTGGCTGGTGGCTCGACGCCGCGGGCGACATCGCGAGTATTCGCCGCGGTATCCGTCGCGCTCGGCCTCGGAGTCGTCTTGACACTCGCTGGATGCACCGCTCAGCCGGCGGGACCGGCACGCACTCCGACGGCATCCGTCTCGACGACATCATCGGCACCGACGCCGACCTCGAGCGCGCTACCGGCATTGAACCCGAAGGGCACGGCGAAGCAGAACCTCGCGTTCTTCGACTACGTGAACAACCGCACGATCGCGGCAGACAAGAATCCGACGGCGCAGCAGTTCGTCGACGGTCTCGCGGCCGCCGGCTTCGTGAAGGCGAACATGCAGATGACGGCGGACAAGACCACCGTGAACCTCACGCCGGGTTCGGTTCAGTTCTCCGTTCTCATCAACGGCGGATGCCTGATCGGGCAGTTCGGCGACGATATCGGCGGGTACCACAGCACCGTGGCGCCCGTGCTGGGCACCGGAAAGTGCCTGATCGGCGACACCGTTCCCATCCAGTGAGGGGCTGCGCGATTCGCTGTCTGACGGATTGCCGGCCGGGCGAGGCACCGGGCGCCCGCCCATAGACTGGAGCGCATGGCCGAATATATCTACTCGATGGTCCGCGCCCGAAAGGCGGTGGGCGACAAGCTCATCCTCGACGACGTCACCATGGCATTCCTGCCGGGCGCGAAGATCGGTGTGGTCGGCCCGAACGGAGCGGGTAAGTCCACGATCCTGAAGATCATGGCGGGGCTCGACATCCCCTCCAACGGCGAGGCCAAGCTGACGCCGGGCTACAGCGTCGGCATCCTCATGCAGGAGCCCGAACTCGACGAGTCCAAGACCGTGCTCGAGAACGTGCAAGAGGGCGTCGGTGAGATCAAGGCCAAGGTCGATCGGTTCAACGAGATCTCCGCCGCCATGGCCGATCCGGACGCCGACTTCGATGCACTGCTGGCCGAGATGGGCACGCTTCAGGAGCAGATCGACGCGGCGGATGCATGGGACCTCGATTCCCAGCTCGAGCAGGCGATGGACGCGTTGCGCTGCCCACCGTCGGATGCACCGGTGTCCGTTCTCTCCGGAGGTGAGAAACGCCGAGTCGCGCTCTGCAAACTGCTGCTCCAGAAGCCCGACCTCTTGTTGCTGGACGAGCCCACCAACCACCTCGACGCCGAGAGCGTTCTCTGGCTCGAGCAGCACCTGAAGCAGTACCACGGCGCCGTGCTCGCCGTCACCCACGACCGGTACTTCCTCGACCATGTGGCGGAATGGATCGCCGAGGTCGACCGCGGTCACCTCTACCCATACGAAGGCAACTACTCCACCTATCTCGAGAAGAAGCGCGAGCGCCTGCAGGTACAGGGCAAGAAGGATGCCAAGCTCGCCAAACGCCTCGCCGATGAGCTTGATTGGGTGCGCAGCAACTCGAAGGGGCGCCAGGCCAAGTCGAAGGCGCGTCTGGCCAGGTATGAGGAGATGGCCGCCGAGGCGGAGCGTACGCGCAAACTCGACTTCGAGGAGATCCAGATTCCGCCGGGGCCGCGTCTCGGTCAGGTCGTGATCGATGCGAAGAACCTGCGGAAGGGATTCGGTGAGCGTCAGCTCATCGACGGACTCAGCTTCACGCTCCCGCGCAACGGCATCGTCGGCGTGATCGGCCCGAACGGTGTCGGCAAGACGACGCTGTTCAAGACCATCGTCGGACTCGAGCCGTTGGATGGCGGAGACCTCAAGATCGGCGAGACCGTCGAGATCTCCTACGTCGACCAGTCCCGAGGCGGCATCGACCCGAACAAGTCGCTCTGGGAGGTCGTCTCCGACGGCCTCGACTACATCCAGGTGGGCAAGACCGAGGTGCCGAGCCGCGCCTATGTCTCCACCTTCGGATTCAAGGGACCTGACCAGCAGAAGAAGGCAGGAGTCCTCTCCGGCGGTGAGCGGAACCGTCTCAATCTGGCCCTCACGCTCAAGCAGGGCGGCAACCTCCTGCTGCTGGACGAGCCCACGAACGACCTCGACGTCGAGACGCTGTCGAGCCTCGAGAACGCGCTGCTCGAGTTCCCGGGCTGCGCAGTCGTGATCACGCACGACCGGTGGTTCCTCGACCGCATCGCGACGCACATCCTGGCGTACGAGGGCACCGACGAGAACCCAGCCGACTGGTACTGGTTCGAGGGAAACTTCGAGGCGTACGAGCAGAACAAGATCGAGCGTCTCGGCCCCGACGCCGCGAAGCCGCACCGCTCCGCCTACCGCAAGCTGACCCGCGACTGAGGAGAGAGCAATGAGAGCTCGCTCGCATTGCCGAGCCGATCGAGTCGGGTTGAGGCTCGACCCGAACACGCGGGACTGACCGTGCGCCTGAACGTGCCGATCCGGCTGCGCTGGAGCGATCTGGATGCCTACGGTCACGTGAACAACGCGGAGATGCTGCGCCTGCTCGAAGAGGCGCGCATCCTCGCGTTCTGGACTCCCGACGAGCAGGGTGCGGAGGTCGACGCCGGCGAAGCGTTCGGTGCGTCCACCGCGGTGCTCGACAGCAGGCCGGGTGCCGACACGCTCAGCCTGCTGGCTCGGCAGGAGATCGAGTACTTGGTGCCCATCCCGTACCAGCGGCAGCCGTTGAACGTGCAGTTGTGGGTTGCGAGGCTCGGTGGCGCCAGCATGGAACTCTGTTACGAGGTCTGGTCGCCGGCCGGGGTCGAACCCTCCGTGCTGTACGCGCGAGCCGCCACGACGCTGGTACTTGTCGATCGGGAGTCCGGCCGTCCCCGCCGCATCAACGAGCGGGAACGCGAGGCGTGGTCTCCCTACGAGGAGCCGCCGATCCATTTCCACCGGCGCTGAGCGGGCGAGTCGCCTCTATCGCGGCCTTGCCGCTCAGAGGCTCCATCGGCTCGGTCGACCGAGCAAGCTCGCTCGACTCTCGCCTCAGTCGCCTCTAAGAAATGGTGACCTTGCCGCCGGAGACCGTTGCGTTGAGCTTCGGAAGCGGCCTGGTGGCGGGACCTCTGATGACATCGCCCGTGCTCGCGCTGAACTCCGAACCGTGACAGGGGCAGTCGAACTGTTTGCCGGCCGGCGCCACGACACAGCCCATGTGCGTGCAGATCGCGGAGAACGCCACGGCGGTACCGGACTCCGGTTGCGCGACCACGATCGGGCCGCCCTTGTAGGTGGCGGAGATAGCCCCGCCGACCGGGATGTCGCTGAGGGAGATGCCGTCAGCAGCGTTCGGGCCCGAGGTGCTGTCCGACCCCGAACCGCCAGAGCTCCCCGCACCGGCACCACCGTTGCCCGATTCGCCCGAGCCTGCGCCCGCACCCGGCGAGGAGCACGCCGCGAGCACGCACACACCGGCGGCGCCGACTGCGGTGCCGAGTGCGGCCCTGCGGGTGATCACGGCGGGCGAGGGAACGTGCGGGATTCCGGACATCCGGGTCTCCTAAAGGTGATTGAGGTGAGAGTGACGCGAGCCTGCTCGCGCACCGGGCCGATTGAGCCAATGAGCGGCGAAGCCGCGATTGTCGAAAGCGTCGGTCGTGACTTCTACGATGCCGGGTGTTCCTCTGACTCGCCCGGGCGATCGCTATGAGCGGTGATCTCGGCTACGTCTGGGGAACGCGCAGCATGCCCTCCTGTGCGACGTTGGCCACGAGCATCCCGTCCCGGTTGTAGATGCGGCCGAGCGCGAGTCCACGTCCGCCGGTCGCGCTCGGTGACTCCTGCACGTAGAGCAGCCACTCGTCGACCCGGCTGAACCGATGCCACCACATCGCGTGATCGAGGCTTGCGATCTTGAGTCCCGGTGTTCCCCACGCCACGCCGTGGCGTCGCATCACGGGCTCGAGTATCGAGTAGTCGCTGGCGTACGCAAGCGCCGCGCGGTGCAGGTTCTCGTCATCAGGAAGTGCGCCGAGCGTCTTGAACCACACCGCCTGGTGCGCGACGTGGTCGCCCTCGACTGTGAAGTACACGGGTGACGGGATGTGCCGCAGATCGAACGGCCGCTCCTCTCGCCAGTAGCGCCCCACCGGATGCTCGAAGCCGGCAAGCAGCTCCGTGTCGCTCTTCAGTTCTTCCGGGTCTGGAACATCCGCCGGCATGTCGACCTGATGATCGAGTCCGCCGTCTGGCGCCTGGAACGAGGCGATCATCGACAGGATCGGAAGGCCGTTCTGGTAGGCCTGCGTGCGGCGCGTGGAGAACGAACGGCCGTCGTGGATGCGGTCGACGGAGAACGTGATCTGCTGGTTCACGTCGCCCGGACGTAGGAAATACCCGTGCATCGAGTGCACCGCTCGCTCATCCGGCGTCGTGCGCATGGCGGCCACGAGGGACTGCGCGAGCACCTGTCCGCCGAATACGCGACCGTGCGGCATCCACTGGCTGGTTCCGGTGAAGATGTCCTCGTCGGTGCGCGCGCCGGTGTCGGTCAGATCGAGGGCGGCGAGCAGGCCGTCGAGGGGTTTCGTCATGGTGCCTCTCGTCGTCGGGCGGGATGCGCGTCTGAAGTGCGACGCGTCAGAGCCGGCGGCGTAGTCGGACGTCGCGCGGCCGATGGACGGGCGCAATGTGCCCTAGTTTAGACAGCACATGAGTGAGTTCTTCTCCCTGGTCGACGCCCTCGCGGTCTCCGACCTCCAGGTGTACTTGTCGCGCGCCGGACGCGTCGAAGACGGGTCCGTTCGGCTGGTCGCCGGGTCGGGCGTTCTCGCCGCGTACACGGCGATCCTGTACCCGCGCAGCCTGCTCGATCACATCCCGACCGTGCTCGGCTTACGCACCTTCGCCACCGACAGGGATGCCACCTTCGACGCGGTCGTTCCGACCCGGTCTCTGCTGGACAGGCTGGCACGGGCGGCGGATGCTCCGCCGCAGCCCGAGGGCGAGGCCGCGCCGATCGGGATTCGGCTTCCGCTCCAGGTGAGCACGGTCACGTGGGCGGGCATCACTCCGCCGCGCGGCGGCTGGCGCCGGGTGGGCGAGACGACGGCGAGCGTACTGCAGCGCGCGGCCGTGGATGGTGTCGCCGAGGTGGCGGAGGCGATCCCGCATGAGGCGGGGGAGCAGCTCGTGCAGCGGGTTCGCGGTGAGGTCTGGGGCAGGCCCATGCCGGAACTGGAATATGTCGCGACGGGAGCGGGATTCGCCGCTCACTCGCTCGGCTTCATCGTCGAGCAGGACGAGCCTGTGACGGTGCACGAGACGGGCCCGTGGACGCGGTTGACACTGCGGCGCGGGCACGTGCTCGTGAAGCGTCCCGCCTGGTCGTTGCGCGGCTGAACGGTCAGCCGAGGTCGGCGAGAACGCCGCGGGCTGCCTGCCTGCCGGAGAACAGGCATCCGCCGAGGAAGGTGCCCTCCAGGGAGCGGTAACCGTGCACTCCGCCACCGCCGAAGCCGCTGACCTCGCCCGCCGCGTAGAGCCCCCGCACCGCCTCGCCCGCGGCGTTCTGCGCGCGCCCCTCCAGGTCGGTCTCGATGCCCCCGAGCGTCTTGCGGGTGAGGATGTGCAGTTTGACGGCGATGAGCGGACCCGACCCCGGGTCGAGGAACTTGTGCGGTGACGCCACCCGGATGAGCTTGTCGCCGCGATAGCGCCGGGCGGAGGTGATCGCGGTGAGCTGAGCGTCCTTCGAGAAGGTGTTGTCGAGCTCCCGGTCGTGCTCCAGCACGGTTCGCTCGATCGCGTTCTCGTCGAAGGGCACGTCCGCCAGCTCGCGCATGCCGCTGAAGAGCTCGGGCAAGGTGGACGCCACGACGAAGTCGGCGCCGTGCCATTTGAACGCCTCGACCGGGCCTGGCGCTCCCGGCCTGACTCGCTGCAGCAGCAGTCGCACGTCCTTGCCGGTCAGATCGGGGTTCTGCTCACTGCCGGAGAGCGTGAACTCCTTCTCCAAGATCTTCTGAGTCAGCACGAACCAGGTGTAATCATGCCCGGTGCGCTGGATGTGCTCGAGCGTTCCGAGCGTGTCGAAGCCGGGGAAGAGAGGGGCGGGCAGGCGGTTCCCTTCCGCGTCGAACCACAGTGACGACGGACCCGGGAGGATGCGGATGCCGTGGTTCTGCCAGACCGGGTTCCAGTTCTGGATGCCCTCCGTGTAGTGCCACATGCGGTCGGCGTTGATGACGCGCGCGCCGGCATCCTCCGCGATCGTGATCATCCGTCCGTCCACGTGCGCGGGCACTCCGGCGAGCATGTGCGCCGGGGGAGTGCCGAGCCGCTCCGGCCAGTTCTGTCGCACCAGGTCGTGGTTGCCGCCGATGCCCCCGGATGTGATCACGACGGCGGGTGCGCGGAGTTCGAACTCTCCGACCACGTCGCGGTTGCTGGCGACACCGCGTTCCATGCCGTCGGGAGCGAGGAGACTGCCGCGCACTCCGATCACAGCGCCGCTGGCGGCGATGAGACCGTCGACGCGGTACCGGTGGGCCAGCACGGCTCTGCCTTCTCGCTCGCCTTGTCGTACGCGTTCGATGAACGGACGCAACAGACCCGGCCCTGTGCCCCACGTGATGTGGAAGCGCGGCACGGAGTTGCCGTGTCCGCCTGCGGTGCCGCTCCCGCGCTCCGCCCACCCGACCACGGGGAAGAGCTTCACGCCCTTCGAGCGCAGCCACGAGCGCTTCTCGCCGGCTGCGAACTGAAGGTACGCCTCGGCCCACCGGCGCGGCCAGGCATCCTCGTTGCGATCGAAGCCTGCGGTGCCGAACCAGTCCTGTCGCGCCAGCTCGATGGAGTCGTGAATGCCCATGCGTCTCTGCTCGGGGGAGTCCACGAGGAACAGCCCGCCGAACGACCAGAACGCCTGACCACCGAGCGACTGGGATGGCTCCTGCTCGAGGACGGCCACCCGCTTGCCGCGATCCAGCAGCTCTGAAGCGGTCACGAGGCCCGCCAGTCCCGCGCCGACGACGATGGCGTCGAACTCGCCGCTGAGGTCCACGGGGCGGTCTGCCGGTTCGGCCGACCGCCCGGGCGGGTCAATAGGGGTGTTGGCCGTCGGCATCCGGGGTCTCCTTCGATCGGATCGCGTCGTCCCAGTATCGCGTGGAGCAGCAGGCTCTACGACGTGTGTCGGATAACAAGTTGGTCAACTGACCAGTTCCGGTGCGGCCGCAGCGTCGGACGAGTCCGGCGCGTGCCTCACTCCTCGAAGGTGTTCACCATCGCATGCGCGGCACGTTCGAGGTAGGCCCACAGTGTGGTGTCCTGCAGCGGAGGTAGCTCCAACTCGTCGAGAGCCGCACGCATGTGCGCGAGCCAGCGGTCACGTGCCTCAGGGTTGACCTTGAACGGCTGGTGCCGCAGCCGGAGTCGCGGATGACCACGCTGCTCGCTGTACGTCGTGGGGCCGCCCCAGTACTGCTCCAGGAACATCCGCAGCCGATCTGAGGCGGGCCCGAGGTCCTGCTCCGGATACATCGGACGCAGCACCGGATCATCGGCGACGCCACGGTAGAACGACGCGACCAGCCGGCGGAACGTCTCGTGTCCGCCGACCTGTTCGTAGAAGTTGTCTGCTATTGCGTCGGTCACTGGTTGCCTTCATCGTGGTGGTCGCTCTGCAACCCGTGCTCACCGGGTGACGGATGGCGGGGTGCGGCACCGCTGTCGCGCGGCGGCGCCGGCTGCGGTTTCGTGATGGCCTGCGGATGCCTCGCAGTCGCCGGTGCACCGGATGTGCCGGCTCGGGCACCGCGAGGAGCGGCGTTCGCTTGTGCGGTCTCTTCTTCGGAGGCACCGCGCTTGCCGCGGCGCTTCTTGAGCTTTGCATCCTGGGTCGTCACCACCGGGCTCGGTCGGGTGCGGGGCGGATGAGCGCCGGTGATGCTCGCGGCGCCGTCGAATCCGGTCAGTACGACGCTGGAGAGGGACGGCAGCGTGACATGCATCTCATCGAGCGCCGCCTTGAGCCGTTTGCGAAGCTCACGCGCGACGTCGTCCTTCGCCGTCGTGCGGGTCTTGATCACAACGCGGAGCACGACGGCATCCGTCGAGACCGACTCGATGCCCCATATCTCGGGCTTCTCCACGATGCGCGTCCGCCAGCGCGGTGAGGTGGCGAGCTCGGACGCGACCTGCATCATCCGATCCTCGATGGCGTCGACGTCGGCGTCGTACGGCACTGCGAGGTCGGTGATCACGCGTGCCCAGCCCTGGGACATGTTGCCCACGCGCAGGATCTCGCCGTTGCGCACGAACCAGAGCGTGCCGTTCACGTCGCGGATCTGGGTGATTCGGATGCCCACGACCTCGACCATGCCCGTCGCGGAGCCGAGGTCGACGACGTCGCCCACCCCGAGCTGATCCTCCATCACCATGAACAGGCCGTTGAGCACGTCCTTGACGATGTTCTGCGCGCCGAAGCCGAGGCCGGCACCGATCGCGGCGGTGAGGAGTGCGAGGGAGCCGAAGAGGTTCGGCAGGGCGATGTTGATGCATGCGACCAGAGCGATGATCACGATCGCGATGTTGACGATGTTACTGAGAACGGTTCCGAGCGTGCGGGTGCGCTGAACGAGCCGCACTGCCGCGATCGGGGAAGCGGTGAGCGCCTGGGTGTCTTCGACGTTCTGCTTGTTCTTGACCCCAGTCACGATGCGCCGAACGACACGCCGGAGCACGAAGTGCATCACCCATCCGATGAGGAACGCGACGGCAATGATGATGGCGATCTGCACGAGCTTCCAACCCCATTCACCGAGGGTTGTCAACACGTCGCTCCAGAAGGTGGGGCTGGTGAGGTTCGCGAGGGGGAGAGATGCGGAGAAGGTCATCGCGACCGATTCTAGGGGGCGGACTTGGCGCATCCTGGGCGGCGCCTTGGTGAATGGCGGATGCCCGTGAGCGGCGATGATCGCTACTCACGGGCATCCGTCGCCGGGTGGTGTCGCACCCGGGGGTCCCCCGGTTGGCGCTCGGCCCCGAAAGAGGCCGCGCACGCTCTGGATGGCGTCCCGGCGAAGGACACCGGCCGAATGATGTGCCGTTCTACACGTCGCGCTGCTTGGTCTGGATGGCGCCGACCGCGACCGTGACCGCGACCCACGCCAGCAGGACGAGCCCGCCTTGCCACGCGTCCAGCGAGACCACTCCGCTCGCGACGACCGTGTGAGCATTCGGCGGCACGTATGTGTAGAGGTGCTGCCCCGCCTCGGAGGGCAGGAACGACGCCACGTTGTCCACCCAGGTCGCCTGCGTGAGCCGTGCCAGCAGTGTGGCCACCACCGGCAGAACCAGCAGAAAGCCCAGGATCGTCGCTATGCCGCCTGCCGAGCTCCGCAGAATCGATCCGAGGGCGAAGGCGAGCATCGCGATGAGGGTGAGGTACGCCGCACCGCCGAGGAGTGGAAGCAGAACGCTCGACGAGAACAGATCGGGGTGCAGTCCGCGCCCTTCGAAGATCAGGGTGCCCACGATCGCCGAGATGCCGACCGAGATGACGCCCACGACGAACACCACGACGGCGAGCACGATGAACTTCGCGAAGTAGGCGCCGAGCCGTCGCGGGTCGGCCGTGTAGGTCGAGCGAATCATGCCCGTTGCGTATTCCCCGCTGATCACGAGTACGCCGAGTACCGCGACCGCCAGCTGCGTGAATGACAGTCCGATGGTGGCAGCGGAGACCACGTAGCCGTTCGCCACATCCGTCGGCAGGGCGGAGACGTTCTCCAGGTGGTAGAGCCCGGCGGATGCCGCCGCCACGCCGACCGCGAGCACGATGACGATGCCGAGGCACCACACCGTGGAGCGCAGACTGCGCAGCTTGATCCACTCCGACCGGAGCAGCCCGGCGAAGGAGAGCCGGATGCCGTCCAGCGGACTCGCCGTCGGTGTCGGCCGGTTCAGGGTGCTGGTTGCCGTGCTCATCGTGCCACCTCCGAGTGGTATTCGACCTCGTCTTGAGTGAGTTCGAGGTAGGCCTCCTCCAGTGAGGCGTCGACCGGCGTCAATTCGTGCAGCGCGACTCCGTGCGCCGCGGCGGCATCGCCGATCTGTGCCGCATCCAGTCCCACGACCTCGAGCGCACCGTCGTCGAACGAGGTGACGGTCACGTCCGGTCCGGCCAGCGCGGCGGTGAGCGAGCGCACGTCGGGTGTGCGCACGCGCACCACTCGCCGTGTGGCGCCGGCGATCACCTCGGCGATCGGGGCATCCGCGAGCACACGCCCTCGGCCGAGCACGATCAAGTGGTCGGCGGTCTGAGCCATCTCGCTCATCAGGTGCGAGGAGATGAAGACAGTGCGTCCCTCAGAGGCGAGGTGCCGCGAGAATTCGCGCACCCAGCGCACCCCCTCGGGGTCGAGGCCGTTGACCGGCTCGTCGAGGATGAGCGTGTGCGGGTCGCCGAGGAGCGCCGCGGCGATGCCGAGGCGCTGTCCCATGCCGAGCGAGAACCCGCCCACGCGCTTGCCTGCCACCGACTCGAGGCCGGTGAGGTGGATCACCTCGTGCACCCGCTTCTTCGGGATGCCGTGGGTCGCCGCGAGCGCGAGCAGGTGGTTGAAGGCGGTGCGGCCGGTGTGCACCGCCTTGGCTTCCAGAAGCGCACCGACCTCGTGCAGAGGCGACGGATGCTGTGCGTACGGCTTGCCGGAGACGAGCGCGCTGCCCGCGGTCGGCTTGTCCAACCCCATGATCATGCGCATGGTGGTGGACTTGCCGGCACCGTTGGGGCCGAGGAACCCGGTGACGATGCCGGGACGCACCGTGAAGCTGACGTGGTCGACCGCCAGCTTGGGGCCATACCTCTTGGTGAGGCCATCGATTTCGATCATGACCTCGACGCTACGGAGACCGCGGGTCCGCGTCGTCAACCCACAGGATGATCGGGGTGCATCCCACGGTCGAGATGCACCCCGATCAGCGACTAATGCGCATCGCGCTCCTGTGCTCGCAGCGCCCGCTCCACCGACGCCAGGTTCTCCGACACGAGGCGACGCAGCGCGGCCGGCTCCTGGTTCGCTTCCAGCCAGTCGCGCGTGGCGTCCGCGAGCCGCTGATCGGCCAGCGGGAACGGGTACATGCCCTCGACGAGGTACTCCGCGATCTTGTAGGTGCGGGATGCCCACACCGACTGCAGTGCGTCGAAGTACTTCGTGACGTAGGGCTCGAGCAGTGCGGTGTCGTGCGCGCGCTGGAAGCCGACCCCGGTCATCCGCACGATCGTGTTCGGCAGGTCGTCGGAGTCGAAGACGCTCGCCCACGCAGCCGCCTTGCCCTCGGGGGTGGGAATCGCCGCGCGCGCCTGCGCGGCCGCCTGCGCGCCGGTCGCGGTGTTGTCGGCCGCGAGAGCGGCGTCGATCTCGGCGGAGCCGGCTTGTCCGCCGGCGACCAGCGAGGTGAGAAGCTCCCAGGAGAGATCCGTGTCGACGGTGAGGCCGACCAGCACGATGGATCCATCGCGCAGTCCGGAGACCTTCGCCAACTGCTCCGGCGTGGAGGCGAGCACGGCGAAGAACTTCACGAACTGGAACTGCGCGTCGCTTCCGGCCTGTGCCGACGAGGCGAGCTCCCAGAGGGTGTCCGCCGCCTGTCGGGCAGAGGACTCACGACGATGCGGCGCAACGTACGAGTGCACGGTCAGCACGAGCTGGTTCAGTGTCGTTCGGAGCGTCGTCGACTCGGTCTCGGTGCCGATGTTGCCCAGCACGAGGCGCACGTAATCGCTCGCCGGCGTCTCGGCGTCGCGCGTGGCATCCCACACCGAGCCCCACACCAGCGATCGCGCCAGCGGCGACTCGATCTCGGAGAGGTGCTCGATCGCAAACGTCAGGGACTGCTCGTCGAGGCGGATCTTCGCGTATGCGAGGTCGTCGTCGTTGATCAGAACGAGATCGGGACGCTTCTTGCCGACCAGCTCGGGCACCTCGGTGCGCTCGCCGTCGATGTCCAGCTCCAACCGTCCGTCCCGCACGAGCTTGTTGCCGCGCAGGTTGTACAGCCCGATCGCGAGGCGATGCGGACGCAGCGTCGGGTAGTCCGGATGCGCGGACTGCAGCACGGCGAACCCGGTGACGTTGCCGTCGGCATCCGTCTCGATCTCGGGCCGCAGTGTGTTCACTCCTGCGGTCTCCAGCCACAGCTTCGACCACGATGTCAGGTCACGGCCGCTGGTGGCCTCGAGTTCCACCAGCAGGTCGCGGAGCTCGGTGTTGGAGTGCGCGTGCTTCTTGAAGTAGTTCGAGACGCCGGCAAGGAAGTCGTCCTGACCCACCCACGCCACGAGCTGCTTGAGAACCGACGCCCCCTTTGCGTACGTGATGCCGTCGAAGTTGACCTGCACGTCTTCGAGATCGTTGATGGTGGCGACGATCGGATGCGTCGACGGCAGCTGGTCCTGCCGGTACGCCCAGCTCTTCTCCATGGCCGCGAACGTGGTCCAGGCCTCGCGCCACTCGGTCGCTTCGGCGGTCGCCAGCGTCGAGGCGTACTCCGCGAACGACTCGTTGAGCCAGAGGTCGTTCCACCACTTCATCGTCACGAGGTCGCCGAACCACATGTGCGCCAGCTCGTGCAGGATTGTGACGACGCGGCGCTCCCTGATGGCGTCCGTCACCTTGGAGCGGAACACGTACGTCTCGGTGAACGTGATCGCGCCGGCGTTCTCCATGGCGCCGGCGTTGAACTCCGGCACGAACAGCTGGTCGTACTTCGCGAACGGGTACGGCACGTCGAACCGCTCCTCGTAGAACGCGAAGCCCTCCCGGGTCTTGTCGAAGATGTAGTCGGCATCCATGTACTCCGCCAGCGATGCGCGCGCGTAGACGCCCAGCGGAATGGTGCGTCCGTCGCGGCTGGTGAGCTCCGAGTGCCAGCTCGAATAGGGCCCCGCGATGAGCGCGGTGATGTACGAGGAGATCCTCGGCGTCGGCTCGAAGACGGTGGTCTTCACGTCGCCGTTCTGCTCGACGGATGCCACCGGCGAGTTGCTGACGACGGCCCACTTCTCGGGCGTGGTCACCGTGAAGGTGAACACGGCCTTGAGATCGGGCTGCTCGAACACCGCGAACATACGGCGGGAATCGGGCACCTCGAACTGCGAGTAGAGGTAGACCTCGCCATCGACCGGGTCGACGAAGCGGTGCAGGCCCTCGCCGGTGTTCGTGTACCGAGGGTGCGATACGACGGTCAGCTCGTTCTCGGCCTTGAGATCGTTCAGCTGGATGCGCACTCCGTCGTTGGCGCTCGCCACATCGAGCGCCTCTCCGTTGAGCACGATCGAGTCGACGGATGCCGTTATCGCATCGATGAAGGTCGACGCCCCCTCCTTGGCGGCGAACTTCACCGTCGTCGTGCTGAGGAAGGTCTCGTCGCCCGTGGTGAGGTCGAGCGTGACGTCATAGCTCTGGGTATCGACGATGGCGCGGCGCTCGGCCGCCTCGATGCGCGTGAGGTTCTCTCCTGGCATGGTTCTCCTTCTTCTCCTGGCGAAAGGTGTCCGACGCAAGCTCGGGCTCCGGGCGCATCGTGTGCGCGGCCCGACTGTCAAGCCTATTCGGCGGTGCGGCCCGCCCACGAGAGCGGAACTGCGACGGCCGGCACGGCTCCGGGGCACGGCCGCTTAGATGGTGGTCATGACCGATGTTGACTTCTGGTTCGATCCGTCATGCCCGTGGGCCTGGATGACCTCACGCTGGGTCGACGAGGTCGCCCCGCACCGCGATCTGAACGTGACGTGGCACATCATGAGCCTGTACGTGCTCAACGAGGACAAGGACGTCTCCGAGTCCTACCGCGCGAAGCTGCCCCGCACCCTGCGCTATGCCCGGCTCGTCACAGCTGTGGGGGAGTTGCGCGGGCAGGAGGCGGTGAAGCCGCTCTACGACGCGCTGGGCACGCGCATCCATCCGGAGCATCGCAAAGACGCCGAAGCCATCATCGCCGAAGCGCTCTCCGAGGTCGGGCTGCCTGCCGAGTACGCCGAGTACGCCGACTCTGACGAGTACGACGTGCAGCTGCGGGCCAGCCACGCCGACGGGATCGACCGCGTCGGACAGGATGTCGGCACCCCGGTGATCGCAGTGAACGGCACAGCGTTCTTCGGACCGGTCATCTCACCGACTCCGCGCGGCCACCAGGCGCTGACGCTGTGGGACGGCGTGGTGGCGGCCGCGTCCTACGACGGCTTCTTCGAGCTCAAGCGCAGCCGCACCCGTGACCCGATCTTCGACTGACCTCCCGTTCCTTCGAGGGTGCGGGTTCTTCTCCTCGAGGGCGCGGGTTTCACCTTGGCCGGCGTCCCTAGACTGGTGCCCATGCGCATCCACATCGGCACCGACCACGCCGGACTCGAGTTCTCGCAGACCCTGCAGCAGCACCTGAGGGATGCCGGGCACGAGGTCATCGACCACGGACCGCAGGAGTTCGACCCCCTAGACGACTACCCGGCCTTCTGCATCAATGCGGCCAAGGGCGTCATCGCCGACCAGCAATCGGGCGTGCAGGCGCTCGGTGTCGTGTTCGGGGGTTCGGGCAATGGTGAGCAGATCGCCGCGAACAAGGTGCTGGGCATCCGGGCCGCGCTGGTCTGGAACGAGAGCACGGCGCTTCTGGCACGCCAGCACAACGATGCGAACGTGATCGCGATCGGCGCGAGGCAGCACACGGTCGACGAGGCGATCTCGTACATCGACACCTTCATCGCAGAGCCGTTCTCGTTCGAGGAGCGCCACGTGCGGCGTATCGCGCAGCTGGCCGAGTTCGAGGCGACCGGCGACATCGCCGGCAAGAACGTCGACAAGTAGCGCGGATGCCTGAAGGTCATTCCGTTCACCGGATCGCCCTGCAGTTCAAGCGCAACTTCGTCGGCAAACGGGTGGCGGTCAGTTCGCCGCAGGGCAGGTTCAGCGCAGATGCCGCCCTCATCGACGGGCAGACGATGGTGGATGCCCGTGCCATCGGCAAGCAGCTCTTCCTCGAGTTCGAGAACGGGCTCTGGCTGCGTGTGCACCTGGGCATCTACGGCGCATGGGACTTCGCCGGCGAGATCACGGTGGACGATACGATCCGGTCCGCGCGCGGACGCATGGGGCAGACGAATCAGCGGGGGACGGTGCCGACCGAAGCGGTGTCGGAGGCGGACGTTCCGGTGCTGGACTCGCGCGGTGAGGACTCGATCGCCAGCATGGGCGCACCCCGAAGGGCTCGGCTCCGGATGTCCGAGTCCGAGAAAGAGGACGACACCGCGTTCGCCTTCCCAGCCGAACCGGTCGGCGCTGTGCGGGCCCGGCTGCTCACCGACACCGCCGTGGCCGACCTGCGAGGGCCGACGGCGTGCCAGGTGCTCGACGAGGCCTCCGTCGCCAAGGTGGTCGCGGGGCTGGGCCCCGATCCTCTCGTGGACGACGGTCCGGAGGTCGAGGACCGGGTTGCGGAGACCATCACGTCGAAGCAGACGCCCGTCGGCCTGTTGCTGATGGACCAATCCGTGATGAGTGGCGTCGGCAACGTCTACCGGGCCGAGATGTTGTTCCGCGCCGGGCTGAACCCTCACACGCCGGGCAAGAAGGTTCCGAAGGACACCGCTCGAGCGCTTTGGCGGGATTGGGCGCACCTGCTCGACATCGGCGTGCGCACCGGCCAGATGATGACAATGGACGACCTCGGCCCCGAGGACTGGGCGAAGGCGATGGCGAGCCGGGAGGATCGCCACTGGGTGTACAAGCGGGAGGGGCTCCCGTGCCGGGTGTGCGGGACGAACATCGCGATGGAACTCATGGCCGCCCGCAAGCTCTACTGGTGCCCCGTCTGCCAGGCATAGCAAGAGGGCTGCGACCTTCCGGTCACGACCCTCTTCCCGTTCTGTCGTGTTAGCCGCGACTACTTCGCGATGTGGGCGAACAGAAGCCAGCGGTCCTTATCGAGTCCGCGTGCGATCTCGATCGCGACGTCCTGGCTGGTCTGGTCGAGCTCGTCGAGTTCGCGCACCGCTGTGTTCACGGCGTCGAGCGCGACGTCGATCTGACCGATGACCTCGGCGATCGACTTGTCCGACTGCACGAATCCGTCGCTGAGCGGAGATGCCTTCGTGTTCGCGGCGACCGTCGCGATGCGGGCGTCGATCGGGAGCCCCAGTGCGACGATGCGCTCGGCGGCGAGGTCCGCCCACTCCTGGGCGTCGGCAACGAGCGTGTCGAGCAGTTCGTGAACGCCGATGAAGTTCGACCCCCGCAGGTTCCAGTGCGCCTGCTTGCCGTTGACAACGAGCGCCTCGAGCTCGATGACCACCGGAGTCAGGAACTGTGCCGTGCCCGCAGCGACGTCGGGGTTGGTGGTGGCTTTCGGAGTGGTGTCGGTGTTGCTCATGGATGAATAGTCCCTTCGCTCGTTGTCTCGATCAACGCTACGCGGCCGCCCGCATTCCGCAAGGAAGCAGAGGCTGGGCTAAGTTCAGCCCTTCGCGGCGCCCAGTCCGTTCACGACGAGGAGGATGTTCCCGATCAGCGCCAGCGCACCGAGCACGAGAGCGAGCCATGCGACGATCCGCGTTCCGGTGTACATTCCGCTGCCGTAGCCGCGCACGCGAACCATCGACCAGATCGCCAGACCCATGCCGAACAGCGAGATCGGTTCGAGCAGCCACCACACCCATGCGGTCAACGAGAGCACGAGACCGATCACAGCGATCACGAAGGATCGCTGTTTGCGAACCTGCTCCTCTTCAGCGGTGCGCACCTTGCCCTTGGCAGGAGCATCGTCTGGCCAGACCGGAGCCTCGGCGCGCTCGCCGTACTCCGGTGTACCCGCGGCGGGGCCTTTTCCGGCGGCCCGCTGCGCGACCGCCGTGCGCTGCTGCGTGCCCTGCATCTTCTGCCTGTACGTCATCAACGTGACCCGCGCCTCGCCGAGCAGCTGCACCTCGGCCTTCTCCGCCTCGATATCGCCGGAGTGCGCGCCACCCGCCGCCTGCGCCTTGGCGGAGTAAGCGGCAAGGATGTCGGATGCCGAGGCATCCTTCGCGACGTCGAGAAGGGCGGCTGCTTCGTCTGGTGTCATGTTCGGGCCTTTTCGTGGGCGGAAGGGGCGGCGGAGCCGTGGACATTCTCCCAAAGACCGTGGACCTTCGTTGACGCCCTCTCGACCGTGTCCGATTGGAGCGTCACGGTGTCGTCCTGCAGCAACGACGGCCGACGTCAGAACCAGTGGAGGGGATGACGGGAATCGAACCCGCACCATCAGTTTGGAAGACTGAGGCTCTGCCATTGAGCTACATCCCCGAGCGGTGGTGAACCGCGCTGTGCAAGTGTAGTGCATGCCGGCTGAGGGGTGCGGAACCGGCCGGAGCGGGCATCCTTCTTTCTTCGGTAGACTGTGCGAGGTCATTTCGGCTTGCTGAACGCCCTGGCGCGTGCCCGGCCGGTCACCTAGCGGGTCACCACGATCCGGGGCGTAGCTCAGCTTGGCTAGAGCGCCCGCTTTGGGAGCGGGAGGTCGCAGGTTCGAATCCTGTCGCCCCGACCACGTCGACTCTGACTGAACCACTTTCGAAAACAGGAGATCTCCCACGTGAAGACCACGGTCGAGAAGCTGAGCCCGACACGCGCGAAGCTCACCATCGCAGTGACCCCGGAAGAGCTGCAGCCCAGCATCAAGCATGCCTATGAGCACATCGCCGGGGAGGTGAGCATCCCCGGGTTCCGCAAGGGCAAGGTGCCGCCGCCCATCATCGATCAGCGCGTCGGCAAGGCTGCCGTTCTCGAGCACGCCGTCAACGAGGGGCTCGAGGGCTTCTACCGCAACGCGGTCGAAGAGAACGACGTCAAGCCGGTCGGCCGCCCCGAGGCCGACATCACGGAGTGGCCCAGCGACAAGGACTATTCGGGTGACCTCATCGTCGCCATCGAGGTCGACGTTCGCCCTGAGATCACGCTTCCGGAGTACGACGGCCTCGAGCTGACCGTCGACGCGGCGGAGGTCACCGACGAGGACGTCGAGGCCGAACTCGAGCGCCTGCGCAGCCGCTTCGGCACGCTGGTCACGGTGGACCGCCCTGCGAAGAAGGGCGACTTCGCCCAGCTCGACCTGGTCGCCACGATCGGGGACGAGCAGGTCGACACCGCCAGCAACGTCTCGTACGAGGTAGGTTCCGGCGAGCTCGTCGAGGGCATCGACGAGGCGCTCGACGCGCTGTCTGCCGGCGAGACCACGACATTCACCTCCAAGCTGCTCGGCGGCGATCACGAGGGCGAAGACGCTGAGATCACCGTCACGCTGAACGCCGTCAAGGAGCGTGAGCTCCCGGATGCCGACGACGACTTCGCGCAGATCTCCAGCGAGTTCGACACCATCGACGAGCTCCGCGAGAGCCTCCGCGGCGAAGCCGCTCGCAGCAAGACGTTCGATCAGGGCAACGCGGCGCGCAACCTGCTGGTCGACCGGCTGCTCGAGCTCACCGAGATCCCGGTCCCGGAGGGCCTGGTGGAAGACGAGGTGCACCGCCACCTCGAGTCCGAGAACCGGCTCGAAGACGACGAGCACCGTGCCGAGGTGAAGGAGGCCAGCGAGAAGGCCTTCCGCACGCAGGTGCTGCTCGACGAGATCGCGCAGAAGGAGAACATCCAGGTCAGCCAGGACGAGCTGAGCAACTACCTCGTTCAGGCCGCCGCGCAGTACGGCATGGACCCGAACGAGTTCGTGCAGCTGCTCGGCGAGAACGGCCAGCTTCCGCAGATGTTCGGTGAGGTCGCTCGCAACAAGACGATCGCCGTACTCCTCGGCCGCGCCGTCGTGAAGGACTCCAACGGCCAGCAGGTTGACCTCTCCGAGTTCGCCGCGGTGAACGAGCCGGCCGACGCGGCTGAGGCATCCGACGAACCTGAGGCATCCGACAACGCCGAGGCGACCGACGAGGCAGCGCCGGAAGCCGAGGAGAAGTAAGAAGGACAAGTCCGGCAAGCCGATAGGGTCTTGCGAGGGGGTGGGTGCGTTGCATCCGCCCCCTTCTTCTTGTACGTCCCCTTTTCAGCGCGGAGGATGCCATGACCGACTGGGACCAGCAGTTCGATGCCGTGTGGGCCGACGAAGAACTGAGCGACATCGAACGCATCGAGCGCATCGATCGGCTGGCCGCGGTCTGGGGCGACAACGCCGTCGCCCTCTTCCACAGGGCAGGAGCGCGGGACTCCGCCGGACAGGAGGAAGAGGCCGAGCCGCTCTACCGGCGCGCGCTGCAGTTGGGCCTGGACGACGATCACAGGGTGCGCGCCGTCATCCAACTCGCCAGCACCCTGCGCAACCTGGGACGAGTGCACGAAGCGGTGTGGATGCTCGGCGACGAGCACGCGAATCACTCCACGTCGCCCTACCGGGACGCCGTCGCCGCGTTCTACGCGCTCGCTCTCGTGAGCAGCGGCGAAGCCGAGCGTGCAGCATCGATCGCGCTCGGCGCACTCGCACCACACCTTCCGCTGTACACGAAGTCCGTCACGGCGTACGCGAGAGAGATCGCCATCTGACGCTTCGCTTGCCGTCGGCTCTGCCGACGGCAAGCTGCGCTTGCGGCGAGCCCTGCTTGTCTCGTTCGCCATCGGCTCTGCCGACGGCGAACAGGGCCGTGACCGCGCGACCGCTTCGATAGATTCGAGAGCACGTACGAAAAAGGGAGCACGTTCATGGCCGAACCGACACTGCAACCCAGTGTTTTTGACCGACTGCTGAAGGACCGCATCATCTGGCTCGGCTCGGAGGTGCGCGATGACAATGCCAACGAGATCGCGGCGAAGCTGCTGCTCCTGGCTGCCGAGGACCCGAAGCGCGACATCTACCTGTACATCAACTCGCCCGGTGGTTCGATCACCGCTGGCATGGCCATCTACGACACCATGCAGTTCGTTCCCAACGACATCGTGACCGTCGGCATCGGCATGGCCGCATCGATGGGTCAGTTGCTGCTCACCGCCGGCACGAAGGGCAAGCGGTACATCACGCCGAACGCACGGGTGCTGCTGCACCAGCCGCACGGCGGATTCGGCGGAACGGCCAGCGACATCCAGACACAGGCGCAGCTCATCCTCGACATGAAGAAGCGCCTCGCCGAGATCACCGCGGCGCAGACCGGCAAGACAGTCGAGCAGATCAACGCGGACGGCGACCGCGACCGCTGGTTCACCGCCCAGGAGGCGCTCGACTACGGCTTCGTCGACCACATCCGCGAGTCGGCGACCGACGTGGTCGGCGGCGGCGGAACCCAGGAGTAGGCGCAGAACGCCACGAGACGAAGGACACCACACGTAATGGAAACCCCGAACTTCTCCGGTCTGGCCGGCGGCTCGCGCATCGCCATGCCGAGTTCCCGCTACATCCTGCCCAGCTTCGAGGAGCGCACCGCCTACGGCTACAAGCGGCAGGACCCGTACGCGAAGCTCTTCGAGGACCGCATCATCTTCCTCGGCGTGCAGGTCGATGACGCGTCGGCCGACGACATCATGGCGCAGCTCTTGGTACTGGAAAGCCAGGACCCGGACCGCGACATCGTGATGTACATCAACTCGCCCGGCGGTTCGTTCACGGCCATGACGGCGATCTACGACACGATGCAGTACATCCGCCCGCAGATCCAGACCGTCGTGCTCGGCCAGGCCGCCTCGGCCGCCGCCGTGCTCACTGCCGCGGGCACGCCCGGCAAGCGCCTCGCGCTGCCGAACGCACGCATCCTGATCCACCAGCCCGCCGTCGGCGAGGCGGGGCAGGGGCAGGCATCCGACATCGAGATCCAGGCGAACGAGATCATGCGTATGCGCACCTGGCTCGAGGAGACGCTCGCCCAGCACACCGGCAAGGATGTCGCACAGGTGAACAAGGACATCGATCGCGACAAGATCCTTTCAGCCGAGGAGGCCCGTGAGTATGGGCTGATCGACCAGGTGCTGAGCAGCCGCAAGAGCCTGCCGGCTCTCACGGCGAAGTAGGTCGCAAGACACAAGAAGGCGGCGGAGGAAACGACCAGTCCTCCGCCGCTTTTCGCACCCGGGCACGAGATTGCCACACCCGACAGATGCCTACCGGTCATTGTCTGCACCACAGGTTAGGCTCGTACGAAGCAGCCCAATCGGGAGGTTCCATGGCTCGCATCGGAGAAAGCGCCGACCTGCTCAAGTGCTCGTTCTGCGGAAAGAGCCAGAAGCAGGTCCAGCAGCTCATCGCGGGCCCTGGCGTGTACATCTGCGACGAGTGCGTCGAGCTGTGCAACGAGATCATCGAAGAGCGCATGGCGGAGTCCGGTGAGGAGAACACCGGGCAGTTCGACCTTCCCAAGCCGAAGGAGATCTTCGCCTTCCTCGAGGAATACGTCATCGGCCAGGATGCGGCGAAGAAGGCGCTTTCGGTCGCGGTCTACAACCATTACAAGCGGGTCCGGGCGCGGACGACGCTCGGGCCGGCCGAGTCCGTGGGTGACGACATCGAGATCTCGAAGTCGAACATCCTGCTCATCGGCCCGACCGGATGCGGCAAGACCTACCTCGCGCAGACGCTCGCGAAGCGGCTCAACGTGCCGTTCGCGTTCGCCGACGCAACAGCGCTGACCGAGGCGGGCTACGTCGGGGAGGATGTCGAGAACATCCTGCTCAAGCTCATCCAGGCCGCGGACTACGACGTCAAACGCGCCGAGACCGGGATCATCTACATCGACGAGGTCGACAAGATCGCTCGCAAGGCCGAGAATCCGTCGATCACACGCGATGTGTCGGGGGAGGGCGTGCAGCAGGCCCTGCTGAAGATCCTGGAGGGCACCGTCGCATCGGTTCCTCCGCAGGGTGGGCGCAAGCATCCGCACCAGGAGTTCATCCAGATCGACACGACGAACGTGCTGTTCATCGTCGCCGGCGCCTTCGCAGGATTGGAAGACATCATCTCCTCCCGTGCGGGCAAGAAGGGCATCGGGTTCGGTGCGCCACTGCACAGCAAGGGCGACGACGTCAACCTCTTCAGCGAGGTGCTGCCGGAAGACCTGCACAAGTTCGGGCTCATTCCGGAATTCATCGGCCGGCTGCCCGTCGTGACGACGGTGACGCAGCTCGACCGCGAGGCGCTCATTCAAATTCTGACCGTGCCGAAGAACGCGCTCGTCAAGCAGTACCAGCGCATGTTCGAGCTCGACGGCGTGGAGCTCGAGTTCGACTCTGCGGCGCTCGACGCCATCGCCGACCTCGCCGTGCTGCGCCAGACCGGAGCTCGCGGACTGCGGGCGATCATGGAGGAGGTGCTCGGACCGATCATGTTCGAGGTGCCCTCCAGCGACGAGGTAGCCCGCGTCGTGGTGACTCGCGAGGCCGTGCTCGACAACGCGGCGCCGACCATCGTTCCGCATCGTCGAACGCGGCGCGAAGAGAAGTCCGCCTGAGTCCGTAGCAGTCGAGGCCGCTCGCGCGTAGCATCGCAACCGTCACGATGACGTAACGGGGGCTCCGATGGACACCAAGATGACGGCCGAAATGATGCAGAACATGTCGATGGATGCGATCGGCATGCCTGCTATGGACACGATGACCATGCAGGAGTGCATGGAGGCGTGTTCGGCGTGCGAGCAGGCGTGCACGATGTGCGCCGACAACGCCATGGCAGATGGCATGATCAAGTGCGCGTCGATGTGCATGGACTGCGCGGATGTCTGCAACACGATGATGCGTATGATGATGCGTCCGAGCGGGTTCGACATGGCCGCGATGCAGTCGATGCTGCAGGCGTGCATGGCGATGTGCTCGGCGTGCTCCGACGAGTGCGGAAATCACTCCGAGATGAGCGAGACGTGCCGCATGTGCGCCATGGCGTGCGATGCCTGCATGAAGGCATGCCAGGCCATGCTCGACATGATGCGTCAGGCCGAAGCGGTCTGAACTCAGGCCGCGCTCTCGGCGAGCACGTTGAAGCGCCGTGCGCCTGCGGAAAGCACGTTGT
Source organism: Humibacter ginsengisoli (assembly GCF_054780095.1). Taxonomy (NCBI): domain Bacteria; kingdom Bacillati; phylum Actinomycetota; class Actinomycetes; order Micrococcales; family Microbacteriaceae; genus Humibacter; species Humibacter ginsengisoli. The sequence continues at coordinate 202,823 of NZ_BAAGWZ010000006.1, read as the reverse complement.
AAACGGGGTGCAGCGCGACGGGATCGCCCGCGGCCACCACGTCCGCGAGGTCGCCGTGGTTCCAGAGCGAGACCGGGCAGCCGTCCAGCGTCGCGGCCTCGACCCAGCCGTCGTTACGGACGAGGACCACGAGCAGGTCCTGCCACTGAGAGGGCGTGGCGGCCGCGAGGCGCAGCTGCACCGCGTGCAGTCCGTGACCTGGTCGGTTGTCCGCGCACATGCCGCCCTGCTCCCACGCGCACGAGGCGGCGGTGTGCTGGTCGGCTCGGACGGACATGACTTGGCTCCCTGCGTCGAGGAATCGCGGGTCTCGCGATTCGGTTCGTTCAGGGTACGCAGCAGGCGTGGACGAGCGCATCCGCAGTCGTCACACGACGACATACGGCCGCTTTGCGCCTGCTCCGATATGGTCGAGTCATGAGCAATGGACTCGGCCCGGGCTCGATGGGGCCGGTGACGATGAAGAGCGGCGGCGGTGCGATGCCGGGGTTGCCAACCGCTCCGGAACGAGTCGGCGGTCGGCTCCGCTGGTTCTGTATCGGCCTGACGACGGGGATCATCGGCACCCTCGTCACGGTCGTCACCGTCCTCTCGTTGACACGCTGACGGTCCCGCACCGGCTCGGCGAATTCAGCCCGCCGCGTCGAGACCGCGACGGCGCAGCAGCGGCTCGATAACGGCATCCCGGCCCCGGAAGTCGCGGTACGCCTCCAGCGGATCCTTCGAACCGCCTACACCGAGCAGGCGGCGGCGGAACCGCTCGCCTGCTTCACGGGAGAGCCCGCCGTTCTCCTTGAACCACTCGACGGTGTCCGCGTCGAGCACCTCGCTCCAGATGTAGGAGTAGTAGCCGGCGTCATAGCCGCCCGAGAACGTGTGAGCGAAGTACGTGCTCGCGTACCGCGGCGGCACGGCGGGATCGTGGAGTCCGGCCTCCCTCAGGGCGGCCGCCTCGAACTCCTCGACGGACTCCACTCTCGCGCCGGCGTCGATGCGGTGCCAGGCCTGGTCGAGCATCGCCGCAGCAAGGTACTCGCTGGTGGCGAAGCCCTGGTTGAACGCCTCTGAGGCGCGGATGCGCTCCACGAGCTCTGCAGGCATCCGCTCGCCGGTCTCGTAGTGGCGTGCGTAGTTGTCGAGCACGTCGGGCCACAGCAGCCACATCTCGTTGACCTGGCTGGGGAACTCAACGAAGTCGCGGAACACGTTCGTGCCGGCGAACTTCGGATACTTCGTCACGGCGAACAGCCCGTGCAGCGCGTGCCCGAACTCGTGGAACAGCGTGCCCACCTCGTCATACGTCAGGAGCGTCGGCTCGCCATCGGCTGGCTTCGGAACGTTGAGATTGTTGACCACGATGGTCGATCCGCCGAGCAGGTGCGTGCGTTCGCCCAGCTCGTTCATCCACGCGCCGCCGCGCTTGGAGTCTCTGGTGTAGAGGTCGTTGATGTAGAGGCCGATCGCCGTGCCGTCTTCGTCGAAGACCTCGAACACACGGGCATCCGGGTGATACGCGGTCAGATCCGTGCGTTCCTCGAAACGAATGCCGTACAGCCGGTTCGCGGCGAAGAACACGCCGTCGCGCAGCACCCGCTCCGCCTCGAAGTACGGGCGCATCGCGGCGGTGTCCACGTCGTACTTCGCCGCGCGCACCTTCTCGGAGTAGTACGCCCAGTCCCACGGCTCGATGTCGAAACCGGCGGATGCACGCAGGTCCTTCTTCTCCGCGGCGGCATTCCGGGCTGCGGCCGGGGCGAGGCGGCCCAGCATGCCAGCCACGGCATCCGGAGTGCGCGCCGTCTGCGAAGCGGTGACGTAGGCTGCGTGGTTCGCGAACCCGAGGAGGCGGGCACGTTCGGCGCGCAACGAAGTGATGCGCAGAACGAGGTCGCGTGTGTCGTGGTCGCCGCCGTGAATGCCCCGGGAGCGGGATGCCCGCATCACCCGCTCGCGCACACCACGGTCGGTCAGCCGCGCCAGGTACGGGTGGCCGGTGGGCAGCACCAGGGTGATCAGGTACCCGTCGAGCTCGCGCTCATGCGCGGCCTGCTCAGCCGCGGAGAGCTCCGCAGGGGAGAGACCATCGAGCTGCGCCGCATCGTCCACGTGCACAGCGAGGTCGTTCGTGTCTGCGAGAAGGTTCTTCTCGAACCGGGTCGAGAGCGTGGAAAGCTCAGCGTTCAGTTGCTTGAGACGTTCCTTGTCGGCATCCGCGAGTCCGGCGCCGGCCAGCGTGAACTCCTCGTGGTAGCGCTCGACGAGATAGCGGGACTCCGCGTCCAGGCCCAGTTCGTTCAGGCGGGCGTGCACGGCACTGATGCGTTCGTAGAGTGCGGGATCGAGCCGGATCGCGTCTTCGTGTGCGGCGAGGTCGGGTGCGAGTTTCTCCTCGATGGCGCTGATCTCGTCGCTCGAGTCGGCCGAGCTCTTGTTGAAGAACACCTCGGAGACATGGCGCAAGAGACGGCCGGAGCGTTCCAGGGGTACGAACGTGTTCTCGAAGGTGGGCTCCGCGGGGTCGGCCGCTATCGCGGCCACCTCTGCACGGTGGTCGGCCATGGCCTGCTCGAACGCGGGGAGGTAGTGCTCGTCGCGGATCTCGGCGAACGGGGGAAGGCCGTGCGGAAGCGTGCTGTCGCTGATGAGCGGGTTCGTCATGTGCCCAGCCTAGGGCCGCAACTCGGCATCCAAAGAAGTGGTTGCAAAGGGCACTATGCAAAGGAATCCTTGCAAAGGATACTTTGCACGCGTAGTCTCGTGGCATGAACGACGAAGAGTCGGCCGAGGCGACTTCGGCAGCTGAGGGGGGAGAAACCTCCGAGCAGCCGCTGCGTCGCACCGATCGGCACATCGACCTCGCAGCGCTGAAGGTGATGGCCCACCCGTTGCGGGTGCGCATCCTGGACGAGCTGTCCAAATTCGGACCGCTGACAGCCAGTGGCCTGGGAGAACGTCTCGGAGAGTCGAGCGGCGCCACCAGCTATCACCTGAGGCAGCTTGCCAAGCATGATTTCGTTCGCGAGGTGGAGGGCAAGGGCAGCGCAAGAGAGCGCTGGTGGCGCCGCGCGCCGGTCGGGCTCTCGATGGATCCGACGGAGCTCGGCGACACCGCTGCCGGACGCGAGGCGTACGACCTCGTCAACAGGGAGTTCCGCAGGAACCAGGAGAACGCGCTGAACGACTTCATGGCGCGGGCGGCCGACACGTTCTCTGAGACGTGGCTGAAGGCCAGTACGATCTCGACGTCCAACCTGCGGATGACGGCCGAGGAGCTCGCCGAGCTCTCCGCGAAGGTCTATGACGTGCTCGACGAGGCGATCGTCGCCTTCCGCGAGCGAGAGGTGCCGGCAGGGGCGCGGCCGGTGCAGGTGCAGTTCAATGCGTTCCCGATCATCGGGGGAGTGGAGCAGGGATCATGAGCACGATCGGAGCGGTTCCCGATCGCGGATTCGGGCGCGGGCGTGCAGCGATCAGGATCGGCAGGGCGTTGGTCTCCTGGGGCGAGCGGCGTGAGCGACTCGAGGCGGAGCGGCAGGCGCTCTACCGTCGTCAGGCGGAGGTCGAAGAGCAAGCCGCGGTGCGCACGGCCGCTCTGCGGGGGCAGCTGCTGCCCTGAGTTGCGACCGCGCCGTGGGCGGACCTCGTCGAACCAACGGGCGGTTTGACGAGGTCAACCGGCGATATCGCCGTCGTCTGGCTGGGAGACGGTAGCCGTGTCCTCTTCGGGGTGATAGCGGATGACCGTTCCATCATCCAGTTCCACAACGGGCTTGCCCTCGAGCCAGGTCAGCGTCCACCGCCAGGTCGAGGCGTCGACGTCGAGCGCCTCGAGCTCATCCTCCACGGCCCGCACGGCGGAGACGACGACGGAGGGAAGGCGATCCGGCGCGGTGCCGCCAACGGGCCAGCGGGTGCCGAGTTGCACGGTCAGGACTCCTGAGGACGCAGACGGTAGACGACCTCTTCGGAGGCATCGGCGATCTCGTCGTAGAAGCCACGGACATCCGAGTCCTCCGGCTTCGCCAGCCACTGCACGACGCGAATGCCGGACGCGGCGCCGAGGGAAGCGACGGCTTCGATGAGCGTGCGCCCGTAACCCTGCTCTCTGTGCTCCTCGAGCACGAAGAGGTCGTCGATGTGCAGTGCGTGGCCGCCCTCCAGGGGACGCGGCACGTCGTGGAAGTGCACGAGGCCGACCAGGGCGCCTTCGTCGTCGACGGCGACCAGCCCGCGCTCGCTGTGCGCGGCATCCGTCAGCCAGCTCCACACCAGGAGAGCGCCCTGGTCGGTGAGCTGGCGTCCGTAGAACGCAGCGTAATCCTCGTAAAGGGCGAGCCAGGAGAAGAAGTCTCCCTCTGCCGGTTCGCGGATCGTGATTCCCATTCAATCCCCCTCTGGGCACGCCCTTCGCGGTACGCGCGAGACGTGTCTACAACCTATTGTCAGGCGGAACAGTGCGCCTAGAGGCAATTGAGGCGAGAGCCGAGCGAGTTCACTTGCTCGGTCGAGCCGATTGAGCCTCTGAGCGGCACTGCCGCGATAGACCATTTCTATGCGGCAGACTCGTCCGCGAGTTCCACGTCGACCGTCAGCTCGTCGCCCGGAACGAACTCGAGTTCGGCGATGCGGCCGACGGCACGGATGTCTGCAGCGGCCTGCTCGATGGCCCGCAGATCGTCGTCGGGCGCGGTGACGACGGCACGGGCGACCGGTGCCTTCTGCGACGCCTTCGCGGACGTCTTGGCTCCGCGGATGCCCGTCAGCACACCCGACGTCGCCTTCAGTACCAGCGGTGTCGACTCGCCCGCCGCTGCTCGCACCTCGTCGGCGGAGGGCCATTCCGTCCTGTGCACCGAGCCCGCCTGGAACCAGGACCAGGCCTCCTCCGTGGCGAACGGGATGACCGGGGCGAACAGCCGGAGCATGGTGGAGAGCGCGATCCGGAGGGCGGCCACCGCCGAGCCGGCGCCAGGGCCCTCGCTGTAAGCGCGTTCCTTGACCAGTTCCAGGTAGTCGTCGCAGAACGTCCAGAAGAACGATTCGCTCACCTCGAGCGCCCTTGCGTGGTCATAACCGTCGAGCGCTGTGGTCGCGTCGGCGACCACGTCGGCGAGCCAGGCGAGCATGCTGCGGTCCAACGGCTCCGTGACTGCACCGTCGCCCTCCGGGAAGCCAAGGATGAACTTGGCCGCGTTCAGCACCTTGATGGCCAAGCGCCGCCCGATCTTGATCTGCGTCGGATTCTGCGGGTCGAACGCGGAGTCGGTGCCGAGCTTGCTGGATGCGGCCCAATAGCGCACCGAATCGGAGCCGTGCTTCTCGAGGATGTCTGCGGGCGTCACGACGTTGCCCTTGGACTTCGACATCTTCTTGCGGTCGGGATCGACGATGAATCCGGAGAGAGCAGCGTGCCTCCACGGCGCGACGCCCTCCTCGAGCTGAGCACGCAGGAGGGTGGAGAACAGCCAGGTGCGGATGATGTCCTGACCCTGCGGACGGAGGTCGTAGGGGAACACGGACTCGAACAGCTCCGGGTCGCGTTCCCAGCCCCCCACGATCTGCGGAGTGAGCGATGACGTCGCCCAGGTGTCGAGGATGTCCACCTCGCCGACGAATCCGCCCGGCACGCCACGCTGCGCCTCCTCGAACCCGGGGGCGGTGTCGATCGTGGGATCGACCGGCAGCTGCTCCCGAGCAGGCAGGATCGGGTGGTCGAAGTCTGTCTCGCCATCCGCGTCTACCGGGTACCACACGGGGATCGGCACGCCGAAGAACCGCTGTCGCGACACGAGCCAGTCGCCGGAGAGCCCGCCGATCCAGTTCTCGTAGCGCACGCGCATGAAGTCGGGGTGCCAGTCGATCTCGCGGCCGAGCTCGATGAGCCGGTCGGAGAGCTTCCCGTCGCGCGCGCCGTTGGTGAGGTACCACTGGCGGGTCGAGACGATCTCGAGCGGCCGGTCGCCCTTCTCGTAGAACTTGACCGGATGTGTGATCGGTTTCGGATCCTCCAGGAGATCGCCGGATGCCTTCAGCAGCTCGACCATTGCCTGCTTGGCCGAGAACACGGTCTTGCCCGCCAACTGGGCGTAGGCGTCCTTCGCCTCCTGCGTGGCGATCGCCTCGGGCGGGTCGGCGAGCACGCGGCCGTCGAAGCCGATGATCGGGCGAGTGGGCAGGTCGAGTTCGCGCCACCACGTCACATCCGTGATGTCGCCGAACGTGCAGACCATCGCGATGCCCGTTCCCTTGTCGGGCTCTGCGAGGTGGTGTGCGAGCACCGGTACCTCCACGCCGAACACCGGCGTGCGTACGGTCTTGCCGAAGAGCGGCTTGTAGCGCTCGTCACTCGGATGCGCGACAAGGGCCACGCACGCCGCTATGAGTTCGGGACGCGTCGTGGCGATGACGACAGGGCCGGCCTCGCCGTGGAACGAGATCGTGTGGAACGCGCCCGGTTGGTCGCGATCCTCGAGCTCCGCCTGCGCGACAGCGCTGCGGAACGTCACATCCCACAGTGTGGGAGCCATCGCCTGGTAGGCCTCGCCGCGCTCGACGTTGCGCAGGAACGCGAGCTGCGAGACGAACATCGACTCATCACCGATCGTGCGGTACGTCTGGTTCCAGTCCACGGAGAGACCGAGCTTGCGCCATACCGCTTCGAAATGCTTCTCGTCTTCCACCGTGAGCTTTGCGCACAGCTCGATGAAGTTGCGGCGCGAAATGGGCTTCTGGTCGGCCGCTCGCGAGCTCTTGTTGTCGCCGCCCTCGTAAGGGGGCACGAAGTCGGGATCGTATGGCAGCGACGGATCGCACCGCACGCCGTAGTAGTTCTGCACCCGGCGCTCGGTGGGCAGCCCGTTGTCGTCCCAGCCCATCGGGTAGAACACCTGCTTGCCCCGCATGCGGTGGTAGCGAGCGGCGATGTCCGTGTGCGTGTAGCTGAAGACGTGCCCGATGTGCAGGGAGCCAGAGGCGGTGGGTGGCGGCGTGTCGATGGAGTAGATCGCCGACCGCCCGGCGGCCAGGGCGGCGTCCCGGTCGAAGTGGTAGGTGCGCTGAGCGCGCCACCGTTCGTCCCACACCTGCTCGAGACCCTCGAGCGCCGGCTTGTCGGGGATCCTGCCGAAAGCGGTCGTGGCGGATGCGTCGTGGTTCGCGGCGTCGGTCATGGCGGATCTTTCGTGGTCAGTATGTGCGGCACCGCGTCAACTGGTGCCTGAGTGTGGGATTCCCGCCATTCTACCGTGGGCCCGGTAGCCGGTCGCGAAGCGGGCTACTCGGTCGCCGGCACCGCCTCTGCTGCCTGCTCGGACTCGAGCACGTCTTCGGCATCTGCGAGTCCTTCCCGGCGGCGGCGTGCAATGGACGCTGCGGCCAGTGCCGTCGCCAGCGTGATCGCTGACAGTATGCCGAGCACGATGCCAGGGTGCCACCACGCGTTGTGCGTGGCGGCGCCGAGCGCCTCGGTCAGGATGGGGATCAGCCCGGATAGGGCCGCCGCCACGGCGTACGCGATCGACAGCGCGCTGTAACGGATGGACTGGCCGAAGATGTCGGCCATCAGTCCGCCGAGCCCCGCCCAGCTCAGCGTAGGGAAGATGCCGCCGACGATCATCGTGCCGACGAGGATCGGGAATGTCGCGAACTGAAGCAGGAAGTACATCGGGAACGCGATGAGCAGTGTCGTGAGTGCACCGATCCACACCACTCGGGCCGAGCCGATTCGGGTGGCCAGAACGCCGAACAGCGGGATCGTTACAAGCTGCAGCAGGCTGCCGATCGTCGTGGCGATGAACAACTGGGTGTAGTCGAAGTGCAGCGTCGCGACGCCGTAGCTCATGGTGTAGGTGTTCATCAGCGAGTACGAGCCGATGCCGAGCAGCGCGGCGCCGATCGCGACCACCAGGGCGACGGGCTGGAGGCGGAAGACGTCGAGCACGGGCATCCGTGTGCGCCGTTTCTCCTGCACCAGGTGCGAGAAGACCGGCGTCTCATCGATGGACAGCCTCAGATACAGCGAGACCGCCAGCAGCGGAAGGGCGAGCAGGAAGGGGATGCGCCAGCCCCAGGCGGCCAGTGTTTCGGCTGACATGTTGAAGCTCAGTACCAGGAACAGCACAGCCGTGACGATGGTGCCGATCGGCGAGCCGAGCTGGGGGAGCGCGGCATAGAACCCGCGGCGCCGCTGAGTCGAGTGCTCGACACCGACCAGTATCGAGCCGCCCCACTCGCCGCCGAGCGAGATGCCCTGGATGATCCGCAGCACCACGAGCAGGATCGGCGCGGCGATTCCGATGGTGGCGTAGCCGGGGAGCACACCGATCAGCGCGGTCGAGACGCCCATGATGCCGATCGTCCAGATCAGCGTCGCGCGGCGACCGAGGCGGTCTCCGAGGTGGCCGAAGACGATCGCGCCGATGGGACGGACGAAGTACGAGGTCGCGAGGGTGAGGAAGGCGAGGAGAGTGCCCGCGACCTTGTTCTCGGCCGGGAAGAACACTGCCGCACTGAACAGAGCGCTGAAGTAGCTGAAGACGTAGAAGTCGTACGACTCGAGCGAGGTGCCGACGAGGGACGCGAGGGTCACCCGCCAGGCGTTGCGGTCGGCGTTGCGTGCGGCGATGGCTGTGGAATCGGTCACGGGCTTCAAGTGTGGTGCCTGCGCACCGGACGGTGGCGAATGTTTCCTCCAGGGTCAGGACGCCGAAGTTGTGCACCACCTCTCAGGGGCGGCCGTCAGCCTCCGATATCGAGCCAGGTCAGAACGGCGAGCACCCTGCGGTGATCGGCGCCCGAGTCCTCGAGACCGAGCTTGGCGAAGATAGCGGTCACGTTCTTCTCCACAGCGCCTATGCCGATGTGCAGCCGCTCGGCGATGGCTGCGTTGGTGCGGCCCTCCGCCATGAGCTGGAGGGTCTCCCGTTCGCGCGGGGTGAGCGCCGACAGCGGATCGGCCCGTCGTCCCACGAGCTGAGCGACGACCTCGGGGTCGAGCACGGTGCCGCCCGTGGCGACGCGTGTCACGGCATCCGCGAGTTCGTCCAGGCTCGCCACCCTGTCCTTGAGCAGGTATCCCATGCCGCCGGCACCGCCTCCGAGCAGTTCCCGCGCGTACGTCGTCTCGACGTACTGACTGAGCAGGAGCACGCCGCACGAGGGATGACTGCGATGCAGTTCCAGCGCGGCGCGCACACCCTCATCGCGAAACGTGGGCGGCATACGCACATCGAGCACGGCTACGTCGAAGGGTGTCGCGCGCGCCGCTGCGAGCAGGGAGTCGGGGTCACCGAACGCCCCGACGGTGTCGAAGCCCGCCTCCTCGAGTACTCGGACGAGTCCTTCCCTCAGGAGTACGGAATCGTCGGCCAGCATCACTCGAAGGGGCCCGGTCACGCTCTCACGATAACGGCACGGAGATCCTTGCTGTCGTGCCTGCCGGGCCTGACGTGAACTGCGCGGTGCCACGCATCGCTGTGACCCGTTCCCGGATCCCGGCCAATCCGTGACCCGCGGCTTCGGTCGCCCCGCCTCGTCCGTCGTCGGCGACGCTGAGCACAAGGGTGCCGTCATCCATGCTCACCTGGAGCCGCGCCGAGCCGGCGCTCGCGTGTTTGGCCACGTTCGTGAGCAATTCGGCCGCCACGAAGTAGATGTTGCGTTCGACCTCGGAGGGAACGGGGCGCTCGCCGAGCTCATTGACCACCGTGACGGGAACGACGCTTCGTGCCGCAAGGGAGTCGAGCGCCGCGCCCAGCCCGCGGTCCTGAAGTATGGGAGGAGCGAATCCGCGCGAGAGCGCGCGCAACTCGTCGAGTGCGTCTTGGGCGCGTGCCCCTGCCTCCTCCAGCAGGCTGTTCGTCGCATCAGGGTCGTCGTTGAGGCGGCGCTGAGCGGCGGCGATGTCCATACGGAGGCGGATCAGCTGCTGCTGGGGCCCGTCGTGGATGTCTCGCTCCAACCGTCGGAGCTCCCGGTCCTCGGCCGCAACGGCCGCCGCGCGCGACTGGGAGAGCTCGCTCACCTCGCGGCGAAGTCGGTCACTGGGCCATGAGCCGAGGAACCCGCGTGCCACCAGCCAGTGCAGGCTCACGAGGCCGCGGGTGACGAACGGGAGCGTGAAGAGGGAGATGACGCCGGCCACGGCGTACAACACCATGTCACCGGTCAGCGGGTCGAAGGTCGCGGACGACCGGGTCACCCATTCCCAGATGACCTGCGAGATCCACACGCTCTGCCCCTGGTGGGGGATGAATCCGCCCCAGATCCAGTAGGTCACGCCACCGAACGACATGGATACCCAGGCGATGAGGATTCCCCACGTCACGGTGGAGAGTGCGATCTGCACCACCATGGCGTCCAGCAGATACAGCCACGAGTGACCGTTGGCGAACGGTCCGAACACGCGGCCCAAGAAGCCGGTGCCGACCTTGCGGTTCCAGACCGGCCTGGCGATATGCGGCTGACCCGTTGCCTCGAGGAGCGTCAGCGTCGCACCGCCGAAGCCGCGCGCAACGTACAGGGCCGCGAGCACGGGGAAGAACCCGAGGATCAGCACGAGCATTCCCACGCCCGTGAAGAACAGCGGCCACAGCACGGATGTTGCGACCACGGCGATCGGGAAGGCGATGAACAAGACGCCGGCCTCGCCAGGCATCCGCGCCCAGAGGCGGCCGTAGAACGCCCAGAACCCTCCGCGCCCGTCATACGGACGCTGGACGGGAACGATGCCCGGCGTGCTTGCTGCCATGCTCACAGTCTGGTCGGTTGTCTCAGTGCTCATCGTCTCAGTGCTCATCGTCTCAGTGCTCATCGTCTCAGTGCTCATGGTTCATTCTTGTTGGGAGTCGCGCGGCAGCGGGGGTGGCGATCCGGCGCTTTGTCCGGGTTTCAGCACGAGGAACTGACCCATCATGCCCGCGTCCTCGTGCGCGAGCAGGTGGCAGTGGAACATGTATGGCATGTGCCGGTCCGTGTAATCGCGGAACGTCATGATCAGGCGCAACGGAGTATGCGGCATGAGGTAGACGATGTCCTTCCATCCGGACAGCTCGGCTGGCGGCGCTTTGCCGCCGACGGACAGCACCTGGAATTGCACGTCGTGGATGTGGAAGTTGTGCGGCATGTCCATGGCGTTCGTGACCTCCCACACCGAGACCTGCCCGGCGGTCACCGTGGTGTCGATGCGGTTCGGATCCATCTTCTGGCCGTTGATGAGATGGCCATCGAGGGTGAAACGCTGGATCGGTGCGCCGGGGGCCGTCTTCAGCCGTTCGATCGGTGCGAGGGTGGAGGGGAGCTCGGCCAGCGGCCGTAAAGCATCGGCGGCCCGGAGCTGAAGCACGTCGAACCGGTCGGTTCCCCCGTTCGGTGCGGCAAGAACCTTGGGGATTCCGAGGTCGGGTGGAGTGGAACGCAGCGTGAGGGTCTCGCCCGGGGTCATGCGCACGACGATCTCGGCCCGTTCACCGGGGGACAGACGGATGTGCGACATGGCCGCCGGCGCGGACAGCAGGCCGCCATCGGTTGCGATGAGGGCGAACGGGCGACGGTCGTCGAGTCCGAAGTCGTAGGTGCGTGCGGAGGATGCGTTGAGCAGGCGCAAGCGGACGGCATCTGTTGTCACATCCAGATAGGGACCGACCGTGCCGTTGACCAGGAGCGTGTCTCCCAGGGTGCCGACGAATCCACGGTCCCCTGGCGCGAATCGTCCGTTCCGGTCGAAGTGCTCATCCTGCACGATGACCGGGATGTCGTCGATTCCATACTCATTCGGCAGGCCGAGCGCTTGTTCTTGCTCGTCGTGAAGGATGACCATTCCCGCCATGCCGGCTGCGACCTGGTGTTCCGTCGCGCCGTGCGGATGGGGGTGGTACCACAAGGTGGCGGCGGGTTGGTCGATGGTGAAGGCCGGTGTGCGTGACGCCCCTGGCGCGATCGGCTGGTGGGGCCCGCCGTCCATCGCGGCAGGCAGGTGCATCCCGTGCCAGTGCAGCGTCGTCACCTCGTCGAGCTCGTTCTTCACGCGCACCCTGATGCGATCGCCGCGGTTCGCGATGATCGTCGGTCCCAGGTATGCGCCTGGCTGCTCGGGCGTGCCGTAGCCCACCGTCGGCGTTGACTCGCCGTTCCGGAACGTCGTGGTGCCCTTCTGTGCGACGAGCGTGAAGCGGCGGATTCCGTCGGCCCCGAGCGTGCCGGAATCTGCCGGGGGAAGACGAAGGGGATTCTGAAACGAGACCTGGCCGACGGTGTCGACCCGGGCGCGAGGGTTCCCCGTGCATCCGGCCAGCATGGCCAGCCCGACGACGGCAGCCGTCATGGCGCCGATCGAGGCGATGACGGCGCGTGGGCGGCGAAGTCGGAGTGCAGGCATGCCTTCAGCCTGGCGAAGCAGGCGGGCGTGCCCCATCCGGCTGGTTCCCGAAAAGCGCGGGGGGTTACCCCTACCAGGACGGCCCTCGCAGCCCTGTAGAATGACGGCAACGACTGAGATCCGGACATCACCGGGGAGTCTCCGGAAGAACGACGCTGCGGCATGGCCGAAGCATCCAGTAGAACCGGGCGGGTGGGCCCGTCACAGCCTGTCATTGAGTGGTCGTGCCTCGCCGATGGATGCCGGGGTACGGCAAACGGGGTGGTACCGCGTCTCCCGCATCGTGTTTCACACGTGCGGCGGCGTCCTCGCGCAGAAGTCCTCACCTGCCAGGAGAAGCATGCCGTACCCCCGATCCGATGATTCGAATCGTCCTGACGCCGAGCTGGATGCCTCCGGTCGCGTCACTCCGTCGCCGCGCTTTCCGCAGATCGAGGAGGAGGTCCTCGCGTTCTGGAAGCGCGATGACACGTTCCGGGCGTCCGTCGACCAGCGCGAGGGCGCCCCGGAGTGGGTGTTCTACGACGGCCCGCCGTTCGCGAACGGCCTCCCGCACTACGGCCACCTGCTGACCGGGTATGCGAAGGATGTGTTCCCCCGGTTCCAGACGATGCGCGGCAAGCAGGTGCATCGCCGCTTCGGCTGGGACACTCACGGTCTGCCTGCCGAACTCGAAGCGGAACGACAGCTCGGCATCACCGACAAGAGCCAGATCGAGCAGATGGGCATCGCGGCGTTCAATGCCGCGGCACGATCATCCGTTCTGAAGTACACCCGCGAGTGGCGCGAATACGTCACCCGCCAGGCGCGCTGGGTGGACTTCGACAACGACTACAAGACGCTCGACATCACGTTCATGGAGTCGGTGCTCTGGGCGTTCAAGCAGCTGTACGACAAGGGGCTCGCGTACGAGGGCTACCGCGTGCTGCCGTACTGCTGGCGCGACCAGACGCCCCTGTCGAACCACGAGCTCCGCATGGACGACGACGTCTACAAGATGCGCCAGGACCAGACCGTCACCGTGACGTTCCCGCTGGTGGGGGAGAAGGCCGAGGCGCTTGGCCTCACCGCCGTGCGTGCGCTCGCCTGGACGACGACGCCGTGGACGCTGCCCACCAACCAGGCCCTGGCGGTCGGCCCGGAGATCGAGTACGCCGTCGTTCCGGCCGGGCCGAACGGCACGCCGGACGCGGAGGTGGAGCGCGAGGGCGCCGCCGAGCGAGGCGACGTCACGGTGCTCGCGGCGGAGTACCTGCTGGCGCTCGACCTGATCGGCTCCTACGCGAAAGACCTCGGTTACGAGAAGGCGGAAGACGCCCGTGCCGCCGTCACGCGCACTGTGACCGGTGCGGAGCTGGCCGGCGTGCAGTACGACCGGCTCTGGGACTACTACGCGGATGCCGAGAAGTACGGCACGCAGAACGCCTGGCAGATCCTCGTGGACGACTACGTCAGCACCGAGGAGGGCACGGGTATCGTGCATCAGGCGCCCGCGTACGGCGAGGACGACCAGCGGGTGTGCGCGGCCGCCGGCATCCCGGTCGTCGTCTCCGTCGACGAGGGCGGCCGGTTCCTGCCGGAGGTGACGGATGTCGCGGGGCTGCAGGTCTTCGACGCGAACAAGCCGCTCACGCAGGCGCTGAAGGCGATGGGGCGGCTGCTGAGGCAGGCATCGTACGAGCACAGCTACCCGCACTGCTGGCGATGCCGCAACCCGCTGATCTACAAGGCGGTGTCGAGCTGGTTCGTTCGGGTTCCGGAGTTCCGCGACCGCATGGTGGAGCTCAACCAGCAGATCGAATGGGTGCCGGAGAACGTCAAAGACGGACAGTTCGGCAAGTGGCTCTCCGGTGCACGCGACTGGTCGGTGAGCCGCAACCGCTACTTCGGCTCGCCCATCCCGGTATGGAAGAGCGACGACTCCGCCTATCCGCGGATCGACGTCTACGGGTCGCTCGCCGACCTGGAGCGCGACTTCGGGCGGCTGCCCGTGAACGCGGACGGCGAACCGGATCTGCATCGCCCGTACATCGACGAGCTAACGCGGCCGAACCCGGACGATCCGACGGGACGCTCCACGATGCGACGCATCCCCGACGTGTTCGACGTGTGGTTCGACTCCGGCTCGATGCCGTACGCGCAGGTGCATTACCCGTTCGAGAACCAAGACTGGTTCGAGGCGCACAATCCGGCCGACTTCATCGTCGAGTACATCGGGCAGACCCGCGGCTGGTTCTACCTCATGCATGTGCTGAGCACCGCGCTGTTCGACCGGCCGGCGTTCAAGCGGGTCGTCAGCCACGGCATCGTGCTCGGCAGCGACGGCCAGAAGATGTCGAAGTCGCTACGCAACTATCCGGATGTGGCCGAGGTGTTCGACCGTGACGGCTCGGACGCGATGCGCTGGTTCCTCATGTCGTCGTCCGTGCTGCGCGGCGGCAACCTGGTCGTCACCGAGGAGGGCATCCGACAGGGGGTGCGCGAGGCGCTGCTTCCGTTGTGGAGCACCTGGTACTTCTTCTCCCTGTACGCGAACGCGTGCGGCTATGACGCGAGCTGGCGCACGGATTCGTCCGACGTGCTCGATCGCTATCTGCTGGCCAAGACGAGGGAGTTGGTGGATGCCGTCACCCTCGATCTCGAGAACTTCGACTCGACGCTCGCGGCGGCCAAGATCCGCGACTTCGCCGACGTGCTCACGAACTGGTACGTGCGTCGCTCCCGAGACAGGTTCTGGGAGGGCGTCACGCCCGACGGTGGTAATGCGGAGGCTTTCGACACCCTCTACACGGTGCTCGAGGCCCTGACGCGTGTTGCTGCACCGTTGCTGCCCCTCACCACCGAGCGCATCTGGAAGGGCCTCACCGGCGGGCGCAGCGTGCACCTCACCGACTGGCCTGACGCATCGACGTTCCCGGCCGATGAGTCGCTCGTGACGGCGATGGACCGGGTGCGGCAGGTGAGCTCGGTCGCGTTGTCGCTGCGCAAGGCAGCCGGTCTGCGCGTACGCCTGCCACTTGCCGAGCTGACCGTGGTGACGGACGCCGCGGCCTCGCTCGAGCCGTTCGAAGGCATCCTGCGCGACGAGCTCAACGTGAAGCGTGTGCGATTGGTCGAGTTGACGGAGAACAGCCCCGCAGAGTACGGCGTGAGCAAACGGCTCACCGTCAACGCACGAGCCGCCGGACCGCGCCTCGGCAAGAGCGTGCAGGCGGCGATCCGTGCGGCGCGCGAGGGCGAATGGACCGAGAGCGACGGCGTCGTCACAGCCGGCGGCATCCCGTTGCAGGATGGCGAGTACGAGCTCGTGCTCGAGACATCGGAGACGCACGACACCGGACGCGCGCTCGCTCTTCTTCCTGGTGCAGGCTTCGTGCTACTCGATACGACGACCGACGAGGTGCTCGAGGCCGAGGGTCTGGCCAGGGATGCCGTGCGTGTCGTGCAGGAGAGCCGCAAGCAGGCGGGACTGGACGTGAGCGACCGCATCCGGCTGCGGCTCGTGCTCGACACGGCGGGTGCGGACGCCGTACGCACGCACGCCGAGCTGGTGAGCGCCGAGACGCTCGCCGTCGAGCTCGACGTCGATGTGGACGATGCGGTCGCCGACGCGGCGGAGTCCGCACCCGTCGGCGCCGGGTCCGCGCTACTGGTGAGCTTGGAGAAGGTTCGGTGACAGATCTGACGGATGACGAGTACCGCGAGGCGGCAGACGCGGTCTACGAGACGCTCCTCACCCGGCTGGGCGAGGGCAGCCCGCGCCCGCGGCTCGCGCCGACGAGGCGGGCCGTCGAACTTCTGGGAGACCCGCAGCGCGCGTATCCGATCATCCATGTGACCGGAACCAACGGCAAGACGTCGACGAGTCGCATCATCGAGAGCATCCTGCGGGCGTACGGCCTGCGGGTCGGGCTCTTCACCAGCCCGCACCTGCTGCGGTTCAATGAACGCTTCACGATCGATGGCGAACCGATCAGCGACGAGGCCCTTGCGCGCAATTGGGATGACGTCGCGCCGTACGTGCAGATGGCCGATGCCGAGCTGGCGGAGCAGGGCGAGCAGCGCCTCACGTTCTTCGAGGTCATCACCGTGCTCGCGTTCGCCTGCTTCGCAGACGCGCCGGTCGACGTCGCCGTGATCGAGGTCGGCATGGGCGGGGAATGGGACTCCACGAACGTCGGCGACGGTCAGGTCGCCGTCTTCACGCCGATCTCGCTCGATCACACAGACCGGCTCGGCTCGACCATCGCGGAGATCGCCCGCACTAAGAGCGGCATCATCAAACCGTCGGCCGCCGTCGTGAGCGCTGCCCAGGTGGAGGATGCCACGCACGAGCTGGTGCGTGCGGCCGAGTTGCGCGAGGCATCCATCGCCTTTCAGCCCGTCGACTTCGATGTTCAGGATGACGCGGTGGCTGTCGGCGGCCAGCTGGTCACCATCCGGGGTCGTGCCGGCACCTACTCCGACCTGTTCCTTCCGCTGTACGGTGCGCACCAGGCACAGAACGCCGCGGTGGCTGTGGCGGCCGTCGAGACCTTCCTCGGCGACGGCAGCGAACCCTTGCGCGTCCCGCTCCTCGAGGAGGCGTTCGCCACTGCGACCTCGCCCGGCAGGCTGCAGCTCATCGGCACGGATCCGACAGTGCTGGTTGACGCCGCCCATAACCCGGCAGGCGCACTCACGCTGGCCAGAGCGCTTCCGGAGTTCTTCGACTTCGATGAAATCGCCTTCGTGCTGGGCATCCTTCGCGACAAGGATGCCCACGGAATCGTCGACGCGCTTGCACCGCTCGCGGCCCGCATCTTCGTGACCCAGTCGCACTCCGAGCGCTCCACCTCGTCATCAGAGCTCGCCGACCACGTGGAGGAGTGGACGCATGAGCACGCGGAAGCGCACCACGACCTCGGCGACGCGATCGAGGCCGCAAGGCAGTGGGCGGCATCCCATCCGCGCCGCGCCGTCGTGGTCACCGGATCGATAGCCCTGATCGGCGAGGCTCTCGGGCTCGCGCAGGAGCGCGAGTGGAAGGCGTCCACCGAATGAGCGGGGCCGACACCCGCGGTACGACGGAGCAAGGACGATGACCGGCATCACCCCTGCGCGCACGCGTCGCCCGCGTCGAGAGCGTTCGGCGCAAGAGAGCCTCGGCTCCATCGTGCTCGGCTTCGAGCTCGTCGTCGTCTTCCTCGGCGCGCTCGTCGTCTTCGGTCTGCACGCACTGCCTCCCGTGCAGGCGCTCGGGGGCGGTGCCGTGTTCATCGTGCTGATGATCGTGGCGATCCTGCTGCTTCGATTCCGTGTCGGCTACTGGCTCGGCTGGCTCATCCAGCTCGGCGTGATCGCCGCCGGGTTCCTCGTAGGCATGCTCTTCATCGTCGGCGTCATCTTCACCGCCATCTGGGCGTACGCGATGATCGCGGGCGCCCGGCTCGACAGGCGCAGCGCGGCCTTCCGGGCATCCCAGTCCGAATCCACCGAACAGGAGAACGAATGACCACCATCGAAGAGACCCTCGTGCTCGTCAAGCCCGACGGCGTGGCCCGCGGACTGACCGGAGAGATCCTGAGAAGGATCGAAGCGAAGGGTTATGCGCTCGTCGACATCAAACTGGTGGAAGCAGACCGCGAGCTGCTCTCGCAGCACTATGCCGAGCACCAGGGCAAGCCGTTCTACGAGCCGCTGGTGGAGTTCATGGAGTCCGGCCCGATCGTGGCCATCCGCGTCGCCGGCAACCGCGTGATCGAGGGATTCCGCTCGCTGGCAGGAGCGACCGATCCCACGAGCGCCGCTCCCGGGACGATCCGCGGCGACCTCGCCAGGGACTGGGGCCTACCGGTGCAGCAGAACCTCGTGCACGGCTCCGATTCGCCGGAGAGCGCTGCGAGCGAGCTCAAGCTCTGGTTCTAGCGCCGAGGCAGCACAGCCGTCTCGGCGCCGGCGTCGGCGCTGGCCCAATTGGCCTCCGCCGACGCCTGCGCGCTAACGGAAGGCGTTCGGGATCCACTGCACCTGGATCTGCGCGAACACCGCGACGATCACATAGCTGATGAACGTGATGAGCGGGATCCAGGTGTATGCGGCGGCGAAGAAGTTCCGCACCCGAGCGTTGGTCGGGATGTTCCCCTCTTTGAGGTTGTAGAACGTCACGGCCCAGAACGTCGGGATGGTCACGGTCCACGTGATCATGCAGTACGGGCAGAGCACGTAGAGGTCGTAGAGGCTCGAGTAGATCAGGAAGATCACGAGCACGATCGCACCGAGCACTCCGAGGTTGAAGAGCATCCAGAACCAACGGCGGAACCGTGCCCCCGCGAGGATGGCGACCCCTACTGCGATGGGCGCGGCCCAGCACGCCACGCCGATGATCGGGTTCGGAAAACCGAGTACCGACCCCTGCCACGAATCGAGGTTCTTGCCGCACCCTACGAGCGGGTTGATGTTGCAGGTCAGCTGCGCGCTCGGATGCTCCAGGAGCGTGAACTTGTCGAGCGTGAGCGCGAAGGCGGCGAACCATCCGATGACGCCGGCAACGATGAGAAAGATCGCGAGCCCGAAAGGCCGCTTGGTTTCGGTGGGGGAGTCGAGCGACACCATCGCATTATGGCAGAGCGGCAAATGAGCTCTTCCCGGGCCTGAACGGGGCTCCACGGCGGCCGTGCGATAATGGCAGACAGCTGACCGGACGCCGTCCGGGCAGAGACGAAGAAGCTTTTCCGGGAACCGCTGAAAGGTCGGATGCCCGGGGGCCCGGCCGCGCGCGACCGGGCGAGAAGACAGTGCAGACCACGAGAGACAGGGACGGGCGAACGAAGACGAGTGCAGCGGACCGCGCGCCACGAAGCGCAGCATCCATCGCGCACCCCTTCGAACGCCGAACCGAGGATTGGCGGACGAGCGCTCTGAGCGCCGCCCGCACGAGTACAGCCGTACCCGGCGCGCGCGTGCGCCGTGCGGTCGAGGAGTGCACCAGCGATGGTGGAGAACGATCAGAATGCATGGGATGAATCGGGAGCACGGAACGCGGAAGGCGGACAGCAGCGCAGACGCAGTCGCTTTTTCGGCGGACGTCGCGTAGGCCGCAAGGCCGAAGCGCCGCAGGCTCCCAAGGCCGATTCGGCGGCTCCGGCACCGACCGACGACGCGTCGGAGACGGTGCCAGCAGCCGGGCAGCAGACGCAGCAACCCGCTGCAGCGCCGGCTCCGATTGCTGCCGAGCAGCAGGTCGCCGGCGACGACGAGCAGCGCATGCCGGGCCGGCAACGTGGCGCAGAGGCGCTCGCTTCCGGCGACGCAGCACAGGATGCCCGCGCATCCGAAGCCACGACGCACGCGGCGCAGGCGCCGGGGCTGCCGAGCACAGCCCTGCTGTTCCAGGCGCCGCCGGTGCTTCCGCCGCTGCCGGCCGCGGAGCAGGACGAGGAGCAGGAGCGCGAGGAGATTTCGACCTCGAGGCGCCGCACGCGTCGTCGCGCGGCATCCGGTGAGGGTGCCGAAGAGGGCGGCAAGCGGCAGCGCGAGCCCGAGCTCATCACCGAGCCGCAGAAGGTGAAGGGTTCGACCAGGCTCGAGGCCAAGAAGCAGCGTCGCCGTGACGGCCGCGATGCGGGCCGGAGGCGTCCGGTCATCACGGAGGCCGAGTTCCTCGCCCGTCGTGAGGCCGTCGACCGTCAGATGGTCGTGCGATCCAAGAGCGGGCGCATCCAGATCGGCGTTCTCGAAGACGGGGTCCTCGTCGAACACTACGTCGCTCGCTCCCAGGAGGCGTCGCTGATCGGCAACGTCTATCTGGGCCGGGTACAGAACGTGCTGCCCAGCATGGAGGCCGCCTTCGTCGACATCGGCCGCGGCCGCAACGCCGTGCTGTACTCCGGCGAGGTGGACTGGGAGGCGGCGGAGACGGGCAACCAGCCCCGGCGTATCGAGCTCGCGCTCAAGCCGGGCGACAAGGTCCTGGTGCAGGTGACGAAGGATCCGGTCGGGCACAAGGGCGCCCGGCTGACGAGCCAGGTCAGCCTTCCCGGCCGCTACCTGGTGTATGTGCCGAACGGCTCGATGAATGGCATCAGCCGGAAGCTGCCCGACACGGAGCGCGCCAGGCTCAAGAAGATCCTCAAGGAGGTGCTCCCCGAGAACACCGGCGTCATCGTGCGTACGGCAGCGGAGGGTGCCACGCAGGAACAGCTCACCGTCGACGTCAACCGGCTGACCTCGCAGTGGGCGGACATCTCGAAGCAGACCGAGACCGTGCAGGCGCCTGC
This sequence comes from Humibacter ginsengisoli, assembly GCF_054780095.1. NCBI lineage: Bacteria > Bacillati > Actinomycetota > Actinomycetes > Micrococcales > Microbacteriaceae > Humibacter > Humibacter ginsengisoli. The sequence goes on along the minus strand of NZ_BAAGWZ010000006.1, from coordinate 182,192 downwards.
GCTGCTGCACAGCGAGCCCGACCTGCTGATCAAGATCGTCCGGGATGTCTTCAACGAGGACTTCCAGAAGCTGATCATCGCGGGCGACGATGCCCGTCAGACGATCGAGAGCTACCTGCGCCAGGTCGCTCCCGACCTGCTCGATCGCGTTCAGGCCTACGAGGGATCGCGTGACGCGTTCGACGAGTTCCGCATCACCGAGCAGATAGAGAAGGCTCTCGAGCGCAAGGTGTGGCTGCCGTCCGGTGGCTCGCTCGTCATCGACCGCACAGAGGCGATGACCGTGATCGACGTCAACACGGGCAAGTTCGTGGGCTCCGGAGGAAACCTCGAAGAGACCGTCACGAAGAACAACCTCGAGGCGGCGGAAGAGATCGTGCGCCAGCTTCGGCTGCGCGACATCGGCGGCATCATCGTCGTCGACTTCATCGACATGGTGCTCGAGTCGAATCGCGACCTCGTGCTGCGCCGGCTCGTCGAGTGCCTCAGCAGAGATCGCACGAAGCACCAGGTGGCCGAGGTCACCTCGCTCGGACTCGTGCAGATGACGCGCAAGAAGCTCGGCCTCGGCTTGCTCGAGACGTTCAGCGAGCCCTGTGAGGTCTGCGCCGGCCGTGGCGTGATCGTGCACCACGATCCGGTCACGCGGCACCGAGCACCACAGCCTCCCGAGCGCCGACGTGGCGGCAAGAACGGTGGCTCGTCGGTGCCGTCGAACGCAAACGGCGCCTCGAACACGCACACCGGTACGCACGCCATCACCGATGACGCGAAGAACGCGCTCGCTCAGATCGCGGCCAGCACACTCCACCCGCACCAGGACGGCTCGACGGATGCTCCGGCCGCCGTCACCGAGTCCGCTGCCGCCGTGCCCGCCACCGTGCCGCCCCAATCGGTCGCGAGCGAGCCGGTTCAGGGCGACGGTGCGGGCGCCGAGGGACCGAAGCACGCGGCCGAGCCGCAGGAAGCGGCATCCGAGCCCGCTGACCTGACGCAGGGCGAGAAGCAGGATGCCCCGCGGGGCCGCCGAGGCAATCGCGGTCGCGGTTCGCGTCGGGGGGCCGACGAAGCATCCCCCGCAGCTGCAGAAGAACCGACGAAGGTGCCCTCGGGAGTCGACGCGGAATCAGCGCTGTCGATCCTGGACATCCCGGTGGCCGCGCACACCGAGCAGAAGCCGCGAGTGGACAGGGTGCAGGCGCAGGAGATCCTGGGCTCCGTGCTCGATGCTCTTCCCGAGCCGAAGCAGCCCGGCCACGGGCGGTCGCGCAGGCGCGTGACGACGGCGGGCCTGACCGGCGGTGCGGTAGCACCTCGGAACGACGACTCGCAGGCGAGCTGACGGTTCGGCGCCGCTACCGAGGCGCGCGCCGAGCGTGTCAGTGTCGGTGGGGGTCGGCTCGAGCCGCCTTCCGGCGCGCTGCCTGGGTGATGCGAAGGCCGCTGGCCCTCAGCCGCACGACGAGTTCGCGGTTCGACACGCGCAGCGCTCCCGCACTGACCAGTTCGGTGTGGCGCTCCGCAGGAACGTCGTAGTGGTCGAGATCGAATGCCCGCTCGGGTACGCGGTTCGCGCGTGCGAACGCGTGCAGCTCGTCGAGCGAGGCGTCGCTGACCAGATGAGACCACAGCGTGCCGTGGTTCGGCCACATCGGGGTGTCGATCAGGATGGCCATGGGGGCGAGTCTACGGTGGCGTTCGGTTTGAGCGGCTTTCCGGTGTCTGGTAAGCTCGACCGTTGGTGCGTGTCGACTTATCGCGGCCAGCATCCTTTCGTTTTCTGGCTCGAACCCTTCTCCCACTTGGGGGCGTGACCAGCGAAAATCAACGTCAGTCTGGGGCTCTTTGCGCCCCTCATCAGATAGGTACGAGTAGTGGTTTACGCAGTTGTGCGCGCCGGCGGTCGGCAGGAGAAGGTCGAGGTCGGCACCATCGTGACGATGGACCGCGTCAAGACGAGCGAGAACGGCACCGTGGAGTTGCCCGCGGTGCTCCTCGTCGACGGTGACACGATCACCAGCGACGCCGAGTCCCTGGCAAAGGTGAAGGTCACCGCCGAGGTGCTCGGAGACCTCCGTGGCCCGAAGATCGTGATCCAGAAGTTCAAGAACAAGACCGGCTACAAGAAGCGCCAGGGCCACCGCCAGGAGCTCACGCGCGTCAAGGTCACCGGCATCAAGTAAGCAGCGCGAGGAGAGACACTCATGGCACACAAAAAGGGAGCGAGCTCCACTCGCAACGGCCGCGACTCGAACGCGCAGCGCCTCGGCGTGAAGCGCTTCGGCGGCCAGGTCGTGAACGCGGGCGAGATCATCGTCCGTCAGCGCGGCACGCACTTCCACCCGGGCGCGAACGTCGGCCGCGGTGGCGACGACACGCTCTTCGCGCTCGAACCGGGCGCTGTCGAGTTCGGCACCAAGGGCGGCCGCAAGGTCGTCAACGTGGTGGTCAGTTGATCTTCCTGTGACGAACACAGCCGATGGGCGGGCCTCGTGCCCGCCCATCCGTGTTTGCACAGGTCGCGCGTTCGGAGACGAACGGGCATCCCATCCGATGAAGGCCCGTATGCGGGGGAGAGGAGCACCATGGCGACGTTCGTCGACACCGTGACGCTGCACTTGCGGGCCGGCCACGGCGGTAACGGCTGCGTGTCGGTGCGCCGCGAGAAGTTCAAGCCGCTCGCCGGTCCCGACGGCGGCAACGGCGGGCACGGCGGCGACATCGCGCTCGTCACCGATCCGGGTGTCACGACGCTGCTCGCGTACCACAGGCATCCGCACCGCTCGTCGGAGAACGGCGGCTTCGGCATGGGCGACAACCGCAGCGGCGCATCGGGCGCGGACCTCGAACTCCCCGTGCCGGTCGGCACTGTCGTCAAGGATGCCTCCGGCGAGCTTCTCGTCGACCTCGACCAGCCGGGCATGCGCTTCGTCGTCGCGCCCGGCGGTCTCGGCGGTCTGGGCAACGCCGCGCTCGCTTCACCCAAGCGCAAGGCACCCGGATTCGCCCTGCTCGGCACGCCCGGGTGGGAGGGCGACGTCGTTCTCGAGCTGAAGACGGTGGCGGACGTGGCGCTCGTCGGCTTTCCCTCGGCGGGCAAGTCCAGCCTGGTCGCCGCCCTGTCGGCGGCGAAACCGAAGATCGCGGACTACCCGTTCACCACGCTGCACCCCAACCTCGGTGTCGTGCAGGCCGGAGACGTGCGGTACACGATCGCGGACGTGCCCGGCCTGATCGAGGGCGCGAGCGAGGGGAAGGGCCTCGGACTGGAGTTCCTTCGGCACGTCGAACGCTGCAGCGCGCTTCTGCATGTGCTCGACTGCGCAACGCTGGAGCCGGGCCGGGACCCGATCAGCGATCTCGAGGTCATCCTCGCTGAACTCGGCGCCTATCCGGTTCCGGAGGGCCAGGTCCCGCTGCTCGAACGCCCGCAGCTCATCGCGCTGAACAAGGTCGACGTGCCGGATGCCGCCGAGCTCGCCGAATTCGTACGGGGCGATCTCGAGGCGCGCGGCTACCGCGTGTTCGAGATCTCCACGGTGAGCCACCAGGGTCTGCGGGCGCTGTCGTTCGCGCTCGCCCAGGTGGTCGAGGATGCCAGGAAAGACGAGGCCGCGAGCGCCGACTCGAAGCCGCGCATCGTCATCCGTCCGCGTGCTGTCGACGATGCCGGATTCACGGTGCGCGTCGAAGGCGGATCGGATGGACCGGTGTATCGCATTCTCGGCGGCAAGCCAGAGCGCTGGGTCGCCCAGACCGACTTCGCGAACGACGAGGCGGTGGGATTCCTCGCAGACCGGCTGGCCAAGCTCGGCGTCGAAGACGAGTTGGTGAAGGCCGGAGCGGTCGCCGGTTCGACGGTCGTGATCGGTGCGGACAACGGTGTGGTGTTCGACTGGGAGCCCACGCTCACCTCGACAGCGGAGCTGGTGACGTCCCCGCGCGGAACCGATGCCCGTCTCGACCCGAACCAGCGGCCGACTCGCGGACAGCGTCGCGAGGAGTACCACGAGCGCATGGATGCCAAGGCGGAGGCGCGTGCGGAGCTCCTGCGCGAGCGCGAGGCAGGCCTCTGGCACGACGACGAGGAGGACGCGTAGCCCGATGGTGATCACCGACCGCTCGCTGGTGCCTGCCGCCCGGCGCATCGTCGTGAAGGTGGGATCCTCGTCGATCAGCGGCGAGAATGCGCACCAGATCGGTCCCCTCGTCGATGCTCTCGCCGCGGCGCACGGCCGTGGAGTTCAGGTGGTGCTCGTCTCGTCGGGAGCGATCGCGACCGGGATCCCCTATCTTGCGCTGAACGGCCGCCCCAACGACCTCGCGACTCAGCAGGCGGCGGCGGCGGTGGGACAGAACGTGCTGATCTACCGGTACCAGGACAGTCTTGATCGGTACGACATCGTCGCCGGGCAGGTGCTCCTCACCGCGGGTGACCTGGAGAATCCGACTCACCGGTCGAATGCGCGACGTGCGATGGAGCGCCTGCTCGACCTGCGCATCCTGCCCATCGTGAATGAGAACGACACGGTGGCGACGCACGAGATCCGGTTCGGCGACAACGACCGCCTTGCTGCGCTGGTCGCCACCTTGATCGGCGCTGACCTGCTCGTGCTGCTCTCCGACGTCGACGCGCTCTACACCAGGCCTCCGCACGAGCCGGGCGCTCGACCCATCGGGCACGTCGCCGCCGGAGACCAGCTGCAGGGGGTCGAGATCGGATCGACCGGGCTCGCCGGTGTGGGCACCGGGGGAGCGATCACCAAGGTCTCAGCGGCACGTCACGCGGCTGAGGCGGGAAGCGCCGTGCTGCTCACGTCGACCCGGCTGGTCTCTGCAGCCCTGTGCGGCGAACCGGTGGGCACCTGGTTCGCACCGCACGAGCGAGGCGAGCAGATGCCGGCGGCTGAGGCGATTCCGGACTGACGGGTGCCGATCGCGCTCGCGTACGGCGCGTTGAGTCCAGCCGGATAAACTCGTGCGATGGCCCCCAGCATCCTCGAATCCGTACCCGTGGCGACGGATGCGCCCTCCTTCGTACGAAAGCTGGAGGACGCGAAGGCGGCGTCCGTACCGCTGGCGACATCGACCACCGCGCAGAAGAACGATGCGCTCGAGCGCATCGCACGAGCACTGGTCGACAACGAGAGCAGCATCATCCGGGCGAACGCCGACGATCTCGTCCGTGGCCGTGAGAACGGGCTCTCCGACGGGCTGCTCGACCGATTGACGCTGGACGAGCGCCGCATCGCCGCCCTTGCCGGAGCTGTGCGCGACGTCGTGGCGCTGCCCGACCCCGTAGGAACGTCGGTGCGAGGCAGTCGCCTGCCGAACGGGGTCTCGATCCAGCAGGTGCGCGTGCCGTTCGGCGTCGTGGGCGCGATCTACGAGGCCCGGCCGAATGTCACGGTCGACATCGCGGCCCTCGCGCTGAAGAGCGGCAATGCCGTCGTGCTGCGCGGTGGCCGTGCGGCCGAGTCCAGCAACCGCGTTCTCGTGGAGCTGATCCAAGAGGCGATCGCCGGTGCAGGCATCCCGTCGCGCGCGGTGCAGACGGTTGACGAGTTCGGCCGCGAGGGCGGCACCCGCCTCATGCAGGCCAGGGGACTCGTCGACGTGCTCATCCCGCGCGGCAGTGCCGAACTCATTCGCACGGTCGTGGAGTCGTCCACCGTCCCCGTCATCGAGACCGGGGCCGGTGTCGTGCACATCGTGCTCGACGAGAGCGCGAACGAGGGCTGGGCCGTCGACATCGTGCGCAACGCGAAGGTGCAGCGACCGAGCGTGTGCAACGCCGTCGAGACCGTTCTGGTGCACAGCGGCGCGGCATCGCGCCTTCTTCCTCCCGTGCTGCAGGCGTTGCGTCAGGAGGGTGTGACGGTGCACGCGGATGCGCGTGCCCGCGCCATCTTCCCGGATTCCGTGCCGGTCACCGAGGAGGACTGGGCTACGGAACACATGAGCCTCGATGTCTCCGTAGGCGTCGTTGACTCGCTCGACGAGGCGATCGCGCACATCCGGCGCTATTCCACGCAGCACACGGAGTCGATCATCACGGACGACCTCGCGAACGCGGAGCGGTTCCTCGCCGAGGTGGATTCGGCCGTCGTGATGGTGAATGCGTCGACTCGCTTCACCGACGGTGGCGAGTTCGGGTTCGGCGCCGAGGTGGGCATTTCGACACAGAAGCTGCACGCCCGAGGTCCGATGGGCCTTCCCGAACTGACGAGCACTAAGTGGGTCGTGCGTGGAAGCGGCCAGGTGCGCGAGTAGCGGGACTTCGTCCCGCACAGGGTCTCGGTTCGGAAAACCGGGCAAGCTCGCCTTCGCTCACCTCGGTCGCCTATAGACTGGGGTATCGGGCATTCGCCGCGAGAGGAAAGAGTCGCATGTCGTTCGCAGCAGCAGTCGTAGCCGAGGTCGGCAAGCCGGCCGTGTTCGGTATGGAGCCGTGGGTGCTCGGCGTCGTCGTGCTGTGCGTGTTCGCCGCTCTGGCCTTCGTGACCTGGACCTACCGGGACGTCGCCAACCGTCACAGCCACAAGGCGGAAGCGGATGCCGCGCAGCACGCAGGCGCGCCCGGTGCGTACCATCACGGGCAGGGTCATCCGTCGGCGCAGGATCACTAACCCAGCGCGTCCATGCGGCCGTCAGCGACCACAACGCCGTCGGGAGAACGTCGCCGGCGCGTCGGCGTCATGGGCGGCACGTTCGACCCGATCCACCACGGCCACCTGGTCGCCGCGAGCGAGGTGGCGCAGTCCTTCGATCTCGATGAGGTCATCTTCGTCCCGACCGGTGAGCCGTGGCAGAAGGGGCATGTGACCGAGCCGGAGCATCGGTATCTGATGACCGTGATCGCTACGGCATCCAACCCGCGCTTCACGGTGAGCCGGGTGGACATCGACAGAGCCGGCCCCACTTACACCATCGACACGCTGCGCGATCTGCAGGAGTCGCGCCCCGACACCGACCTCTACTTCATCACCGGGGCAGACGCGATCGCGCAGATCCTCAGCTGGCGAGACGTCGAAGAGCTGTGGAAACTGGCCCATTTCGTCGCTGTGAGTCGACCGGGACATCTGTTGGAAGTGACGGGTCTACCCAACGGCGACGTAAGCTTGTTGGAGGTTCCGGCATTGGCCATCTCGTCGACCGACTGTAGGGACCGTGTCAGCAGGGGGTTCCCTGTCTGGTACCTCGTACCCGATGGAGTTGTCCAGTACATCTCCAAGCATCACCTTTATCGGAGTGTGGCATGACGTCGTGGCCAGACCAGCCGCCACAGACGCGGCGACAGGCTAGAGAGAGTCAACGCGCCGCTGAGCGCGAAGTCGGCTCGGCTTCCCCGGAGCAGCAACCGGTTCCTGTCTCACGTCGCGCCGTCACCGTCACACCCACGACCGCAGGTGAAGTTCCGGACGTGGCCACGCCCTATTCGTTCGCCTCGGCACAGCGCGACGCGGGGGCGCAGCAGAATGCTGCTCCCACGGATGCTCCGCCGCTTCGACCGCGCACGCCCCGTTACGAAGACCTCTCGTTCGACAGCCTCCTCGCCGCTTCTCATGCCGGTGGACCGAACGGAGCCGCACCCGCAGACGACCGCGCGCCTGCCACCGTCGCGTCCGCGGCCGGCACTTCCCCCTCATCGGGCCAGGCGCCGGGCTCGTCCGCTCCGCTCCCGTCGCAGGCGTCACCGTTGTCGTACGTTCCGGCATCCCCGGCGGACGCCCGGTCCTCCTCGGACTCGAAGGAATCGGCTGCCCAGCAGCCTGCGCCGCCGCTGCCTACGGTCTCGCCGGTGGACGGCCATCCGCTCACTCGTCGCGAACTGCGCGCAATGCTGCAGGCTCAAGCCGCGAATGAGGCAGCGCAGCCCGGCACAGCCACAGAGCCAGGGCCGCCAGCACAGTCGGTGACCGCGACCGAGCATGCTGAAGAGACGACGCAGCGTGTGGTTCCGCCGGCAGCGCCGTTGCGGCCCGACGAGTCGGACCCGCGCACTCCGATCAGCGCCGTGTCGACGCCTGCCGCAGCCCGCGGCACGTCATCCGTGTCACCGATTGTGATTCCCGAGGCCGTCGGCGGACGGCCGCAGGCTCCGGCCCCGGACCGCGCGGCACCGGCCGGCGCAACACCCGCCGCAACCGATCGAGCCGTGGAGACAACGGGTCCGGCAACCGATCCACAGCTGCGGGCCAGGGCTGCGGGCCATTGGTCCACGATGGACGATGAGAACGCGACCGATGGGACTCCGCGGTCCGCCGTGTCGACCGGAAGCGTGACCACCGCGAACGCATTGATCCTGCCCTCGATCCCCTCGGCCGGTCTCGCGACCTCACCGCTGACGAGCACCGGCGAGGTGATCGTCACCGGCTCGATCGATCTTCCCAAGTCGTTGGGTGCGACGGGGCAGCACCCTGACCACTTCGACTCGTCCGACATCGACCGCTTGTTCGAGGAATCGGACGCCGCACCGGCCACATCCGGTGTCGCCCCGGTACGTGCGAGCAAGGCCGTTGCGACCCACACCTCGACGCGAGGCATGATCACTCCGCCGAAGGCACGCGGGAACAAGCTTCCCGTGGTGCTGGCCGTGACAGCCGCCTTCCTCGCGATCGGCGTCGCAGCCTTGCTGGTCGCCGGCTTCGCCTTCCATGCCTTCTGATCTGCATACGCTCGAGCCGCACAGCCCGGCCAAGTCTGTACAGTTCTCTGCAGGTCGCTTCGTCAGTGACTCCTGCTACTTCCGACCCCACGAGGTGATATCCGTATGACCGCGTCCGCGCTCTCGCGCGAACTGCTCCAACTCGCGGCGGAGGCCGCAGACTCCAAGGCGGCGACCGATCTCGTCGCCCTCGACGTCTCGGGGCCGCTGCCCCTGGTCGACGTGTTCCTGCTGGCGTCGGGAAATTCCGAGCGCAATGTGATCGCCATCGCCGCAGAAGTCGAGGACCGGCTGAACGAGGCAGGAGCACGAACCTTGCGGCGCGAAGGCCGCTCCGAAGGGCGATGGATCCTGCTCGACTTCGGCGATCTGGTGGTGCACGTGTTCCACCAAGAGGACCGGTCGTTCTACTCTCTGGAGCGGCTCTGGAAGGACTGCCCGACTGTGCCGTTCCACCTGCCGGTCGCGCGGGAGGCGTGACGGGCATCCGATTCGTACCCGTCACGGCGATGTAGTACTCTAATCAGGTTGCTCCGCACGTCGGAACGGCGAATCGCGGGTCTGTGGCGCAGCTGGTAGCGCACCTGCATGGCATGCAGGGGGTCAGGGGTTCGAGTCCCCTCAGATCCACCAAGAACCCCGGAGTTCAACCGAACTCCGGGGCTCGGTCTTTCTCCACTCGACGGGGTCTGTGAAGACCGGCGAGAAACGTGACCGGCCCCGCGCAGGGCGCAGCGGGCACACGTGCGTCTTGGCTGTCTGCCGTGAAAAGCGACAACTCGGATCAGACCAGCTGGGAGACTCCGCCGTCGACGGTGAGCTCGGCGCCGGTAGTGAAGGTGGCGTCGAACGCGAGGAAGGCGACCGCCCTCGCGACTTCATCCGGTCTTCCGAAACGCCCCATCGGATTGTTGCTGATCATGCGGGCTTTGAGGGCTTCCGCTGCCTCAGGCGGCATCGACCGGTCGAGGATGCCGGTGTCGATCGGCCCGGGGCTGACAGCGTTGACCCGTACGCCGCCTGGCAGTAGTTCGCGCGCGAACGTGCGTGTCATCGAGCGCAAGGCGGCCTTGCTTGCCGCGTACACGCTATTGTCCGGCAGGCCCTTGACGTCGGAAACCGAGGTGGCGATCACGATGCCGCCGCCCCGGCGCATCACCGGGGCCAGCTGTTGCAAGGTGAAGTACGCGCCCTTGGCGTTGAGGTCGAAGACCTCGTCGTAGGTCTCCCGGCCGGTGTTCTGGATTGAGGAGCTGAGGTTGGTTCCGGCGCTGAAAAAGAGTGCATCGAGTTCGCCGTAGTGGTCGCGGACCTGCTGTGCAAGCTCGTCGATATCCGCACGGCTGGTGACGTCGCTGCGCAGCACGATCGCATCCTCACCGAGTACCCGGCGAGCGGCGTCGATGCTGCCGGCTGTGCGTCCGGTCACGAGAACAGCGGCGCCCTCGTTCTGCATCAGACGGGCGGTGGCGAGACCCATTCCGCTGGTGCCACCGATAACGGCTGCGCGCTTGTTGCGGTAGCGCGACATGTTCTGAACACTCCAATCCGTGGTTTGCGTCACCAGACTCACTTTCCTTTCCCGGCGGGCGCGCGTTGCGGCTCGGAGCCCGCGTGCCCGTGGATCATCGGCCGCGCGCTGGCGGCGACGCCAGCGATGAGGAGCACGCCGAAGATCAATAACGACGTGCCGGCCGCGATGTTCTGCATGAGCACACCGAGCCCGACGACCGGGACGGCTTGACCAACGTAACTGGCTAGATATACCGACGCGAGGGTGCCGGCACGGCTGCTGCGGTCACTCAAGGCCAGCGCTCCGGTCAGTGCGCTCCGGAAGTAGGTGCCGCCACCGATACCGATGAGAGCTCCGCCACACAGGAACAGCCACAGGCTCGGGCTGGGCAACTCGACGGCGATGACGATGGCGACCGTACCGGCGCTCATGCTCGCCGCGCCGATTCCGGCTTGGATGCCTTGCCGAGCGCGCACGAGAGTGATCGGAGCGATTGCGGCCGCGGCAGCGACGACGAGAACGAGCGTTCCCGCCAGAGCAACGGAGGGCTGGCCGAATGGGCCGGCGAGAAAGCTGGGTGCAAGGGATGTGAAGAATCCGATGGCTGCCGTCGAGATGAAGGCTCCGGTCAGAGCCGCGTAAAACCTGCCGCGCCCGTGCGCGGGGGCTCGCATCCGCTGGGGCCGGTAAGGCGGCCGATCGGCCGCGGCAACGATGCTCGTCTCCGGGGTGAGAGCGAGTGCGACGACGGCTGCAGCCATCAGGGTGAGGAATACCAGGTAGGGCACGGTCAACGGCATCCTGACCCACTGCGCCAGGATGCCGGCGATCAGCGCACCCACGCCGATGCCACCGAAATTGAAGACCGTAGCGACGATCTCGGCACGGCGGCTGTTCGCGTCAGGATGCCTGGCCGCGTGTAGTTCGCTCAGCCAGGCGGTCGCGGTCGAACCGGTGACACCTACGGCGAGTCCGCCGACGAGACGTGCGACCATCAGACCGGGCAGGTCACGCCAGACGAGGAACAGCACGGCGGAGATGGCGGCCGTCGCAAGAGCCGGGATCAGCACGCGCCGCCGGCCGTACCAATCGGAGATGTGTCCTGCGCCCAGCAGTCCTGCCGCGACACCGACCACATACGTCGCGTAGACGACCGTGATCATCAGCGGACCGAATCCGTCGCGGGCGGCGTACAGCCCGTACAACGGTGTCGGCACGGCGGAGAAGCCGACGATGATTGCGAAGCCGCTGGCGACCATCCAGAATCCGACGGCTGAGCCGTGCGCGGTTGGAACTGGGGTGCGCGCCGCGTCACGTCGGGGCGGCCGCGTGCGCCTGCCTTTGGCCGAAGTGGTATTCGACATGAGATTCCTCCTGACGAGAGAGCCGTGTGTGAGGCGTGACTACTTCGTGCAGCGGGCCGCTTCGACGATGCTGTCGGCATCGATGCCGCTGATGACGCCGACGGCCTTATGGACCGCGTACAACAACGGCGACGCCCGGCCCTTGGAAAAGATCAAATGGTCATTGCCAGCCAGGTCGGGGTGGTCGCAGTCGTAACGGAAAGGGAAGGTGCTGGGTCAGGAACAGCGCGGCCCGATCGAGCGCCTGGCCGGCTTCGTCGATGGCGTCGACAAAGACTGGGAAGACGTGTGGGACCCCTGCGACGACGTCGAGGATGACGTCGACCTCGGCATCACGGGCTCGTCCGGCCAGGCGCACTGCGTCGTCGAGCAGCAGCTCGTTGGTGCCGACCTGCAGGAGGATGGGCGGGAAGCCGGTGAGGTCGGCGAGGACGGCGGGCGCAAGCAGCGGTTGGTGGGGGTCTTGACCAGCGAGGTAGATATCGCCGTTGCGGGCCAACCCGGCCGGGGTGAAGATGGGGTCGATGCCTTCCTTGGTCGTCATCGAAGCCCCGGCGTGGGTGTGGTCGAGTCCCGGGGAGAAGGCGAGCAGCGCTGCCGGCATCGGCAGGCCGGCATCGCGCGCTGCAAGGCAGGTCGTGACCGTCAGGCCTCCGCCGGCGGAGTCGCCGGCGAACACGATGCTGTCCGGCTCATGGCCATTGGCGAGCAGGTCTCGGTAGGCCGCCACGCAGTCTTCGATCGCGGCCGGGAACGGGTGCTCGGGGGCGAGTCGGTAGTCCAGCGAAATGGCGCGCACGCCCGTCCGTTTCACGAGGTGGGCAGTGAGGACCATTGCGGTCTCCGGTGACCCCAGCGAGAACGAGCCGCCGTGGAAGTACAGAATCGTGCCCGGCTGGGCTGCGCCATCGTCTGCTTCGGTGGGCTCGACAAGGACGGCTGGTCGGTTGCCGAGCACGGTCGGTGTCTGCCGGATCCCGTCGGGTACGGGGAAGTTGGCCATGAGGGCGGCGAACGCCGCGCGCATGTCCTCCACCGGCACCGGGCCGGACGGCTGTGGATGTGACCGTAGTTCGGCGTCGAGCACGCGTCGTTGTTGTCTACTCAAGGATCCTCCTCAGGGTTGCGGCACGGTGGGGGTACGCGCCGTGGCGGGCTTCTCGTTCGCACCGTTGGCCGCTGTACTGGGTCGCACGCCGGCTGCACGGCTGGACAGCAGGTCCTTGACATCCGTGAGGGCTATTTCGATCCGGCCGTAGACGCGGGGGTTGAGCACGGTGGTGCCGTCGAAGTCTCCGGCGGAGGCGAAGATCGCGACGGGAATGGTCATCGCCTGGAAGAAGCCGAACAGTGGGCGCAGCGCGTGTTCCAACGCGAGGGCGTGGTGGTCGCTCCCGCCGGTTGCGGTCAGCAGAACAAGCTTGTTGGCCAGCGCGTACTGGTCGATGAGATCGAAGAAGTGCTTGAACAGACCCGTGTAGGAGCCGCGATAGATCGGCGTCGCTGCGATGAGCAGGTCGGCCGATTCGGCCGCCTGGAGCTCGGCCTCGATGCCCGGTGCGACTTCCTCGCGTTCGCTGGCCGCGGTAAGCCCGGTGCCGAGGCGGTAGATGTCGATCCGGTGTGCGGAAATCGGGAGCAGGTCTTCCAGCGTGGACAGCACGACGTCGACCAGGCCCATCGTCTTCGAGTTCTCGTGTGGGCTGCCGTTGATCACCACCACCCGCAGCACCCGGGATTGACCGGAGCGCGAGGGCGCAGCAGGCGAACCGTCCACAAGTGCCGTGCTCATGCCGCACGCTCCGTGACCGCACGCACCTCGCGGCGGACCACCGGCGCAACTTGGGTGCCGAGCCGCTCGATCGCGGCGAGGTGCTGTTCCTGAGGCATACCGCCGAATCCGATCTGGACAATGGCTCGGCTGACCCCGTACAGGCGGTGATAGGTCAGGAGTTTGTCGACAACTTCGTCGGTACTGCCGACCAGCAGCCCCGATCCCGGGGTCGCCTGAGCCTCGAACACCGCGCGCGGGATCAGCATGCCCGCTCCGCGCTGGTGGTTGTTCTCCGCCATCCCTTGCGCGAAGTAGGGGTACATGGTGTCCCGGGCTTCCTGACTGGTGCCGCCCACGTAACCGTGCGTGTTGATGCTGATGGGCATCAACGTGACATCGTGGCCGGCTTGCTCGGCGGCCGTTCTATACAGCTCGACCGTCTGCTCATGCAGCGTGATCGGTCCCAGAAGCTGCGCCAGAGCGATCGGCAGCCCGAGCCGACCGGTGCTGATAGCCGATGCGGGAGAACCGCCGACCCCGACCCAGATCGGGATCGATGCGCCGTCGGCGCGTGGGGCGATGTCGGCATCGACCAACGGCGCCCGGAATTTTCCGGACCAGCTCAGCGGGTTCTGTTCGCGGATCCTCAGCAGCAGATCCAGCTTCTCCCTGAAGAGGTCGGCGTAATCCGCCAGGTCATAACCGAACAGCGGGAACGACTCGGTGTACGAGCCGCGTCCGGCGATGATCTCGGCTCGACCGGCCGAAAGCAGATCGATGGTGGCGAACTGCTCCCAGACGCGCACCGGATCCTCCGAACTGAGCACGGTCACCGAACTGGTCAGCCGGATGTTCCGGGTCGCCTGGGCCGCCGCGGCAAGCAGAATCGTCGGCGCGGATCCCACGAAGTCGCTGCGGTGGTGCTCGCCGATGCCGAATACGTCCAGTCCGACCTGATCGGCCAGCTGTGCCTGCTCGATCGTCTGCAGAACCCGTTCCCGCGGCGAAGGCAGCCGCCCTGTCCGTGGATCCTTGGTCACTTCGCCGAACGTCATGATCCCGATCTCGAAACTCATCACTGACCTCTCTCCTGCACCGACTCGCGGTATCGATTGGCAATATAGGTGCCTGCGCAGGCAGATAACTGACGTTACGCTCGCTCTATTCCCTGGTCGCGTCGGCCGAAATTGAGGTCAATGATCGCGTCGGTGCCGCCGAAGCAGGACGTTAGAGTTCCGCATATGACAACGGAGAAGATGAGCGAGCTAGAGGATGCCGCCTGGCGGGGATTCCTGCTCACCCATGACCGGTTGTGGCGTGCCTTGGAGGCCGGGCTCTCCGCTCTCGATGTGAGCATGGCGGAGTACAGCGTGCTTGCGCTGCTCGGCGAGGCGGGGCCGAGCGGAATGCGGATGTCCGATCTCGCCGCCCGCCGGCTGATGTCCACCGGTGGATTCACCCGGCTGGCCGATCGCCTGGAACGGCGCGGCCTGATCGAACGCCGCCGCTCGGCGGCGGACGGCCGGGGAAGTGAGGCGGTCCTGACGAGCCATGGCCGCTCGCTGCTGCGCAAGGCCTGGCGCAAGCAGTACGCCCAACTTCGCCAGCTGTTCTTCGACCGGCTCGACTCCGACGACCTGTCCAGGCTGGCCGACGTCTGGCGCCGGCTGAGCGAGCAGGAGGCACCGGACGAGCCGGAACGACAGCGAACGAACTCGGCCGGCCAGTGAGGGGCGGCACAGGGCGACAGACAGGAGCGACTACCACGGCACGATTCCCAGACTGCTGATGAAGGAGCCGGTCGGCCCGTCCGAGCCGATTCTCGCCATTCGCACGAGCACCTCCGCGCCTTCTTCGACCGAGTGTCCGCCCGCGACCGGCGGCGCGAATCCCGTGGCGGTCAGACCCGGAGTCACCGAGTTGACCCGCCACCGGGGAAAGGCACGTGCGTACTGAATGCTGAGCATGTTCAGTGCAGCCTTCGACATGGGGTACGCCACCATCGACCACGACGCTTCCGGCTCCGAGTTCAGGGTGAGAGACCCGACGGCACTGCTCACGTTGACCACGACCGGGGTTTCGGAGGCCTCGAGAAGCGGCGTGAATGCGGAAAGCACTCGCGCCGCACCGATCGCATTCGTCTCCAGCACCAGCCGCAGGTCGTCGATGGTCGCTTCGTCCGGAGGGCGCTGGTCTCCGGCGATTCCGGCGTTGTTGATCAAGACATCAAGTCGACCAGAGCCGTCGCGAACCTGCTGAGCCGCCGCCCGCACCGTCGCCTCCTCGGTGACGTCGAGTTCAATCGCTGTTGCTCCGATGGTGGCGGCCAGGGATCTTCCCCGCGTCACGTCCCGGACTCCCAGGTAGACGGTGTGACCTGCATCCGTCAATCGGCGAGCGGTCTCGTACCCCAGACCTCGCGAGGCCCCGGTAACCAGCGTTGTCGTCATGTACCAAGCGTGTAAGGCAGGCGCGCGGCTACCCAGTGGTCTCGCTGTCCTGGGAATGCCGATACCACGCTTGACCTGGGCATCCGGCGCCGTGCGTGCGAAAATCGGCACCATGACGGAACTGGGGGCCGCCCTCCGCGGCTGGCGCGACCGCCTCTCGGCGGCCGATGCGGGTCTCCCGGTCACCACGCGACGACGCGCGCCGGGCCTACGGCGCGAGGACCTCGCCCAGCTGGCGGCGGTTTCCGTTGACTACATCACTCGCCTGGAACAAGGCCGGGCGGCCGCGCCCTCCGCGCAGGTGCTTGAATCGCTCGCGCGGGCATTGCGCCTCTCTTCCGAGGAACGGGATCACTTGTTCATGCTGGGCCGGCACGCGCCGCGTCGGGACCGAATGCGAGTGGACTTGACGCCGAGCGTGAGCAGGCTGCTGACCCAGTTGCAGACACCTGTCATGGTCTACGACGCGCTGTGGACTCAGCTCGCCTGGAACCGGGCATATGCGGTGCTGTTCGGTAACCCCGGTCAATGGCAGGGTCTGGAGACGAATCTGCTCTGGCGGTACCTCACCGGCGCGCCTACCCGGGTGCGTCGCCGGCCGGGCGAGGGCGACGACTACCTCAGGGCGTACGTGTCGGACCTGCGCGTTACAGCCGCCCGATTTCCCGACGATCCGCGTGTGCACCGGTTGATCACGGCTCTTCGTGCGACGGACCCGCGATTCGGCGAACTGTGGAGCGCCGAGCTTGTCGAGACGGTGCACGACACGCACAAGACGATCGAGCATCCCGAACTCGGTCGGCTCGACCTCGACTGTGACGTGCTCACTGTGCACGGATCGGATCTGAGGGTCGTGCTGTTCACCGCAGCACCGGGAACAGCCGGCGCCGACTCTCTGGCCCTGCTGGCCTCGCTGGAGATACAACCGGTCGCGCCGTGAGGCGGAACGCCGCCGGGGGAGCGATTGGATGCCGGTGTGCGATGTCGCGGGCGACATGATGCTGGTGGCGCGCCCGTCGGTTACGGCGCGGTCCGGGGTGCCGCCGCTCCGATCCCCTTGACGGTTCCGATGGTGTCTCCGGCGGGGGAGAAGGCCACGCAGACTACGGTGTGACGCCCGGCTGCCCAGTCCGCCCGGCCCGGCGTATAGGCGCTCACGTCGATCGCGGTCGTGTCGTAGATGCTCACGCCGACGTAGGCGGTGAACACCGAGTTGCACGTGTCATCCGCCTGAGCCGACACCGAGTCGTCTCCGGGATAGGCGCCGCCCTCGAGCGACGGCAACCCGATCACCTCCGACGAGTGCGCGAGAGAACAGGGCACCACCAGGAATCGGACGTCTTCAACCTGGTCGGATCCGGCCGGGTTCGTCAGGCAGTCGCCAACCGCCAGCGCGGACACGGGCACGCCGGCGGTCGGCGTTGCATTGGGAGTGGATGTGAGAGCGGCAGTCGCTGCAGACGATGGACGGGGAGACGCCGACGCGACGGGTGCGGGATGAGCTGTGGTGCATCCGGCCAGAGAGCAGGCGACGATCGCCGCCACGACGGAGGCACAGGCAACAGCGTGCCGAGAAGGGAAACGGCGCTGCTGTCGTGGCACGAGCCTCAGAGTAGACGTACCGGCTGGATGAGATCGGTCACCCACTCCGACTGCGGGCGGTCGCCGGGCGTCCAGTAGACCTCGCGGCAGATGCCGTCCAGCTCGTAGCCGTGTTCACGCGCCCACTCGATGAGCGCGTTCCACGACTCTCCGATTCCGGCGACTTCGCCGCGATGCACGGTCACCGCGGCCTGGGCGATGCCCGGGAGGGTTCCGACGTCGAGGCCGTCGATCGACGCCGTGTTGTCGGGCACCACGAAGCCTGCGGTCACGAGTGCACCGGTTCCGTCGCCGGATTCGTCCGCCTCGTAGAGTGCGACTGCGGGGCCGAACTTCTGGATCCCTGCGGCCTGAATGAGGTCGGCCGACTCGGGAAACATCGGCCCGATGACGGGCGAGACGTTGGCGGGTCCGAATCCCGGCGCCTTGCGCGTGAGCGTGGCCACTCGCTGCGCTTCGATGGATCGCACCTCGGCGGTGATGGTCTGTGAGCTGGGCATGACTGTTTCTCCTCGTATTCTTTTGAGGCTCGCGTCGAGGCGCCTCAGCCGTGCCTCGGCATCCGCAATGGTGGACTGAAGCTCCGTGCGAGCGGATTCCAGCATCCGTTCGACCTGGCCGTCGTCCACGTCGCCCCAGACCACATGCGAGACCTGCTCGAGTGTGAGTCCTAGACCCTTGAGCTCCACGATCCGGCTGAGCAGTGTCAACTGCGTGGCGGCGTACGCGCGGTATCCCGTGAGCGCATCGACCCGCGCGGGACGCAGCAGGCCGATCCGGTCGTAGTGGCGGAGCATCCGTACGGATACCCTTCCGATCGACGCGAACTCTCCGATGAACAACATGACGCCTCCAACGTTGGAGTCTGACACCGTGTGAGGGTCAACGACAGCGTCGAAGACTCTCAGAATCGGTGTGGGAGAGAAGGATGCCCGTGCTCAGCCCAGCGCCGGTCTGATGTCGCGCACGATCGACTCGAGCACCCGCGCATTGAAGTCCACACCGAGCTGGTTGGGCACGGTGACGAGGATCGTGTCGGCTTCCTGCACGGCGGCATCCTGCGCCAGTTCCCCTGCGATGACGTCGGGCTCGCCGATGTAGCTGCGTCCGAACCGGGCGAGCTCGTCGCCGATGTAGCCGACCTGGTCGTGTGCATCGGCCTGCGCGCGCAACCCGAAGTAGCGTTGCGTCTCGTCATCGATGATCGGCAGGATGCTCCGCGACACCGAAACCCGCGGTTCACGCTCGTGCCCTGCTTGCTTCCACGTGTCACGGAAGAGTCGTAGCTGCTCCGCCTGCAGCTCCGACAGCGGCACGCCGGTGTCTTCGGTGAGCAGCGTCGAGCTCATGAGATTCATGCCCTGCTCGGCCGTCCACACGGCGGTGGCGCGGCTGCCAGCGCCCCACCAGATGCGATCGGGAAGCGTCTCCGAGCGCGGCTCGATCGCGAGCGGCACCCGCTGACCGGTCATCTGCGGGTTCGAATAGACGAGACCCGCGCCTGCGATCGCGGCGCGGAAGAGCTCCGTGTGCGAACGCGCCATGTCGGCATCCGATTGGTCCTCGGCGGGAATGAAGCCGAACGACTCGTAGCCCTTGTCTGCGGTCTCGGGAGAACCCCGGCTGATGCCGAGCTGCAGCCTGCCACCGGCGATGAGGTCGGCCGCGGCAGCGGACTCTGCCGCGTACAGCGGGTTCTCGTACCGCATGTCGATCACCGCGGTGCCGAGCTCGATGCGAGACGTGCGCGCGCCCATCGCCGCGAGCAGCGGGAACGGGGACGCCAACTGAGGCGCGAAGTGGTGCACGCGCACGAATGCGCCGTCCGCTCCGAGCTCTTCGGCAGCCACGGCCAGCTCGATGGTCTGCAGCAGGGCATCGGAGGCACTGCGCACCACTGCTCCGTGCGCCGGAGACCAGTGCCCGAAGGAGAGAAAGCCTATGCGTTTCACTGCATCTCCAGCCCGGTGTGCGGTCCGGCTATTCCCGTACGGTCAGTACCAGTGGGGGTTCTGCGACATCTCGTGGTCGTACGCCGCGCAGGGGGTGCCGTAACGGCCCGAGATGTATGAGAGTCCCCACCTGATCTGAGTGTTCCCGTTGGTCATCCAATCGCCGCCTGACGACGACATCTTGTCCGCCGGCAGTGATTGTGGGATGCCATAAGCGCCGCTGGACGAGTTGTACGCGTTCCAGCGCCAGCCGGATTCCATGTTCCACAGGCTGACGAGGCACGACATCTGATCTTGACCCCAGCCATAGCTGCCGAGGACGCTGCTCGCGTACGACTGAGCGGCCCCGGGCGAGCATCCGCCTGTGCACGATGCCGACAGGTCGACATTGCTGTCGCTTCCGCCTCCCGTCGTGACGTTCTGATTGGCCTGATCGCGTGCGATCCCGGCGGCACGCTCCTGGGCGAGTTGAGCCGCCTGTGCGTTGAGGGTCGCCGCTTGGGCTTGCAGGACCGCGCCTTGTTGTTCCTGAGTCGCCAGCGCGGCGTCTGCCGCTGCTTTCGCGGCCTGCGCAGCCTGGTACTTCGTGTTCGCGTCCTGCTCAAGGCTCGTCCGGATGTCTTCGGCCTGCTTCGCCTGCCCTTGCAGAGACGTGACCACGTTCTGCTTCTGTTTCGCGTAGTTCTGCAGCTGAGACATGTGGTCGGTCAGCTGGCTCATGGCACCGAGCTGGTCGAGCAGATTGTCATTCCCGCCGGTCGTTTTGCCGGTGCCGTTGCCGTTGCCGAGCAGGAGCTTGGCTGTAAGACTTCCCCCGCCGGAGATATAGAGCTGAGAAGCGAGCTTTCCGTACTGGGACTTCGCCTGACCGGCACTCTTCTGGGCAGTGGCGACCTGCTCGTTGATCGACTGGAGTTTTGCTGTCTGGTCGTCCAGCGCGCTCTTCGCCTGGGTGTACTCGAACGCCTTCTTGAGCTCGTCCGCGGCGGCGGCCTGCGCCTGCTGCTGCAACTGAACGATAAGACCGGCGATCTTGTTGTACTCCGCTTGCGCGGCGGCGGCATTCGCCTTCGCGGCCTGCACCTCGTCCCAGCTCGGATAGTCGTCGGCGTGTGCGGGCAGCGCGGTCACGAGCGGGATCGCGACCGCGACGGCGGCACCGAGCGCAGCCAGGCGCAGCCGGGCCCCGACACGTCGTCGGTCGGTCCCTGTCCGGTTTGCGCGCACAGCCACGGGTTCCACCATAGGCAGATCTTGTCGCGGATCCATCGCGATCCCGCGGCATGCCGCGAGCTCGTCGGGCGCCCATCCCTGCGGACATAAGCCCAAGTTCCCGGGTCCGGATGGCCTGACGAAAATCGGTGGCGCGCATGACGGGGGCGAGTGCTTGACTGAGCCGGGTGAGCTCCTTGCAACGCGCGGTGCTGACTGTGGCGATCCTGGCATCCCTCGTCGCGTTCCTCGACGGGTCGGTCGTGAACGTTGCCCTGCCGGCGATCGAGCGTGAGCTGGGCGGCGGCCTCGTGCTGCAGCAATGGGTGGTGGATGCCTACCTCATCACCCTCGGTGCGCTCATCCTGCTCGCCGGCTCGCTCTCCGACGCGTTCGGCCGCAAGCGCATCCTGATGATCGGCCTGTTCGGCTTCGGCGTCGCCTCCATCGCCTGCGCGCTCGCACCGGACGGTGTGTCGCTCGTGCTGTTTCGCGCACTGCAGGGGATCGCCGGTGCGCTCCTCGTGCCGAGTTCGCTCGCCATCATCATCCAGGTCTTCAGTGAGGACGACCAGCCGAAAGCGATCGGACGTTGGACTGCCTGGACGTCCGCAGCCATGCTGGCCGGTCCGCTGCTCGGCGGGCTGTTCGTCGACACGTTGTCGTGGCGCCTCGTGTTCTGGATCAACCCGCTGCCCATCGCGGTGACCGTGATCATCCTGTGGCGCGTGCAACTCGATCACGAGCACGCTCACGGCCACGTCGACTACCTCGGCGCCGTTCTCGGAGCGCTCGGGCTCGGCGGCGTCGTCTTCGGCCTCATCGAACAAAGCCAGGTCGGATGGGCGAGCCCTCTGGTGTGGGGGATAGGCGCGGTCGGATGCCTGTCACTCGCCGCGTTCGCGATCGTCGAGTTGCGCTCTCGGCAGCCGATGCTCCCGTTCGCCCTCTTCCGCATCCGCAACTTCGGCGTCGGCAATCTCGCCACTCTCGTCGTCTACGCGGCACTGTCGCTTGGCACCCTGATCATCGGCATCTATCTGCAGGAGGTCGCCGGCTACAAAGCGACGCTCGCCGGACTCGCACTCATCCCGTCGACCGTCGTGATGCTCCTGCTCTCCGGTCGCTTCGGCGCGCTCTCCGGCAAGATCGGCCCCCGGCTCTTCATGGCGATCGGTCCCATCGTCGCCGCAGGCGGCTACGCGCTCATGCTCACCATGGGCACGCACGTCGATTACTGGTTCGAAGTGCTGCCAGGCATTCTCGTGTTCGGTCTGGGTCTGTCCATCACCGTCGCGCCGCTCACGGCGGCCATCCTCGGCGCCGTGCCGCCCGAGCACGCCGGGATCGGTTCAGCGATCAACAATGCGGTAGCGCGCATAGCGGGCCTGGTCGCGGTCGCCTGCGCCGGCTTCATCGTGGCCGGGCCGCTCGCGCAGGCCGGGCTGCAGCGCGTGCTGCTCGTGTGCGTCGCACTGTTGCTGGTGGGCGGTGTGGTGTCGGGCATCGGCATCCAGAACAAGCGTCGTTCGGCCGTCGCCGCTGGAGATACCGAGACCCCGCCGCCCGCCATCGGTTCGACACCCGCAACCGCGTCCCCTGGTCACTCGGACACGTCGACGCCTCGACTCGGCACATCGATCGGGCGGATCAGGCCGACAGCACCGGACCCGCAGCGACCAACGCGATGACGTCGACGATCGCGCAAGCCATGATGAGGCGCATCAGCCACCGTGAGCGCTCGCCGCGCAGCGTCAGCAGTACCCCTGCCACCGCCACCATCAGGGTGATGACGCTGCCGGCGAGCACGAGCACGGCTGCTGCACCGCTCAGGCCGCCGATACCGATCGCGCCGACCGCGATGACGATGCCGACCAACGCGAGCGCGCCGAACGAGACAAGTCCGCCGACGCGTGCTCCGAGCACATGCGCGAAGCCGCGAATGCCCGTGAGACGGTCCTGCTCGAGGTCGGGGAGAACGTTCGTGACGTGTGCAGCCACGCCGAGCAGGCATCCCGCCGTCACGACCCACCACGTCGGGAACGTCGGATCGATGGACCCCAGGGTGACGATCGCCGGCAAAATGCCGAAGCTTACGAGATAGGGGATCACCGAGAACACGGTGCGCTTCAGCCAGGCGTTGTAGGCCCACGCGCTGCCGATCGCGATCGCATGGGCGACGAGCGCGGGCACGCCGAGCGGGACGGTCAGTACCAGCGCGGCCGCGAGAGCGATCCAGGCCGCCGCACCGACCGTGCCGCGAGAGACCAGTCCCACGGCGATGGGTTTGTCGGCGCGGGCCACCGATCGGTCTCGTTCGGCGTCGATCCAGTCGTTCGACCAACCGACGGAGAGCTGGCCGGCTAGTATCGCGGCCGCGAGTAGCGCCACTCGGGCAGCCGGATAGCCGACGGATGCCCCCAGCACCGCGGCGATCACAGTGACCACGAGCGCGGGCCCCGGATGACAGGCCAGAGCGAGACCGCGCACGGCTTTGGGCATGCAGACATGCTATGGGCCGAGGGACTCCGCGAAGGATGGCCGGTCTTGTCGGGATCTTGCGTTTCGCTGCAAGCAATTGCAAGAATTGCTCCATGGCCAAACGACTCGCCGAAGTGGCGCGCAAGGTAGGCGTCAGTGAAGCAACGGTGAGTCGCGTGCTGAACGAGAAGCCCGGAGTGAGCGAGGCGACACGGCAGGCGGTGCTGACGGCGCTCGACGTGCTGGGCTACGAGCGACCGACGAAGCTGCGCGGGGAGCGCGCCCGGCTCGTCGGACTTGTGCTGCCTGAGCTGTCGAACCCGATCTTCCCGGCCTTCGCCGAGGTTGTGGGCGGATCCCTCGCGCAGAACGGCTATACGCCGGTGCTCTGCACCCAGACGGCCGGCGGCATTTCAGAGGCCGACTACGTCGACCTGCTCCTGGAACAGCATGTCTCCGGCGTCGTGTTCGCCGGCGGCCTGTACACGCAAGAGCTCGGCGCGCACGATCACTACGAGAAGCTGCGAGAGGTGAAGCTGCCGACCGTTCTCGTGAGTGCTCCGGCCGAGGGCATCGGTTTTCCGACCGTGTCGTGCGACGACGGCGTCGCCACCCGGCTCGCTGTGCGACACCTCCACCAACTCGGCCACAGCCGGATCGGCTACGTACTGGGCCCGCACGATCATGTGCCGTCGAAGCGCAAGTACGAGTCCGCGAAGGCCGAGACCGCCCGTGCGGGAAACGAGCTCGACGAACGGCTCGTGGTGCGATCCCTGTACTCCCTCGAAGCCGGCCAGGCGGCAGCCACGAAGCTGCTGGGCACCGGCGTCACTGCGATCGTCTGCGCGAGCGACCCTCTCGCGCTCGGTGTGATCCGGGCAGTTCGTCGCGCGGGGCTACGCGTGCCCGAAGACGTATCGGTCGTCGGATACGACGACTCGGCTCTGATGGGATGCGTGGAGCCGCCGCTGACGACTGTGCGTCAGCCGATCGAGCCTATGGGCCGGATGGTCATGGAACTGCTCACCGCGCAGATCAGCGGCGTGAGGCCCTCGGTCGACGAGTTCCTCTTCGAGCCGGAGCTTGTGGTCCGCGCGTCAACGGGACCGGCTCCGCGCTGAACTCCGCACTGCTCGACGGGTCTTTCGAGAGACTCACGACTGCAACCGAGCGCAATCCCGCGCAAGCCAATTGCTCGATGTTTAGTTCTTGCGTCATTTTGTCGAGATAGCTACCTTGAGTTCTCAAGCCGCACGGGCATCCGATGTCGGCCGACTCACCATTCGCTCTCGTGCTCCGGCAGCGCCGCCTTTCGCACCACGGTCGCTGCCTACGAAAGGCTCCTTCCTTGAACGTGCCCTCCCTCGCCGATGCGGTATCTCCCGCGCCCATCGCTCCGGCCGGCCCGTCGGACGACGACCCGCTGTGGTGGCGCCACGCGACGATCTACCAGATCTATCCGCGCAGCTTTGCCGACGGCAACGGTGACGGCATCGGCGACCTCGCGGGCGTCCGCCGCCGGCTGGGATACCTGAAGGACCTCGGCGTCGACGCCATCTGGTTCACGCCCTGGTACGCATCGCCGCTGGCGGACGGCGGCTACGACGTCGCCGACTACACGTCGATCGACCCGCGCTTCGGAACTCTGGAGGAGGCCGAGGCACTGATCCGGGACGCCTTGACCCTAGGCATCCGCACGATCATCGACATCGTTCCGAACCACATCTCCGACCGCCACGCATGGTTCCAGGCCGCCCTGGCGGCCGGCCCCGGCTCGCCTGAGCGCGAACGATTCTGGTTTCACCCCGGCAAGGGCTCCGACGGCGCCGAGATGCCGACGCACTGGGAGTCCAACTTCTCGGGCGAGACCTGGACGCGCACGACGAATCCCGACGGCACGCCAGGGGAGTGGTACCTGCACCTCTTCACGCCTCAGCAGCCGGACCTGAACTGGAATCATCCCGACGTGCGCCGCATGCACGAAGACGTGCTCAGGTTCTGGTTCGATCGCGGCGTCGGCGGCGTTCGCGTCGACTCCGCCGCGCTGCTGGTGAAGGATGCGGCCCTGCCAGAGGTTCCGGAGCACCCGAGGCCAGGCGAGCATCCCAGCCAGGACCGCGACGAGCTGCATGACATCTACCGCGACTGGCGCACCATCGCGGACTCGTACCCGGGCAGCAGGGTGCTGGTCGGCGAGCTCTGGCTGCCCGACATCGATCGCTTCGCGAAGTACCTGCGCGACGACGAGCTGCACACCGCGTTCAACTTCGACTTCCTGGCGCGCCCGTGGGATGCCCGTGAGCTGCGGGCGTCGATCGACGAGACCCTGCGCGCGCACGCTCCGGTCGGCGCCCCATCGACCTGGGTTCTCTCCAATCACGATGTCACACGCCCGGTGACCAGGTATGGCCGGGAGGACAGCTCGTTCGCGTTCGCCAAGAAGCGCGCGGGCATACCGACGGACCTCGCCCACGGAACCCGCCGTGCGCGGGCGGCAGCCCTGCTCACGGCAGCGCTCCCCGGCGCCCTGTACATCTACCAGGGCGACGAACTGGGACTGCCCGAGGTGGAGGACCTTCCCGAGGAGTTGCTGGAGGATCCCATGCACTTCCGCTCCGGCGGCGTCGATCCTGGGAGAGACGGATGCCGGGTGCCGCTTCCGTGGAGCGGTGTGCGCCCGCCCTTCGGGTTCAGCCCGGCAGAGGCGGCCGCGAAACCGTGGCTTCCGCAGCCGGACTCCTGGGCAGCGCTCACGGTGCAGGCGCAGCAGGCCGACCCGTCGTCCATGCTCTGGCTGTACAAGCAGGCGCTGCGCATCCGCAGGGCACTGAACCGGGAATCCGGCGCGTCCTTCTCCTGGCGCGAATCGAAGCCCGACGTGCTCGCCTTCGACCGCGGCGAGCACTTCCTCTCGGTCACCAATCTCTCCACGCACAGCATCGAGCTGCCCGAAAGCGGCGGCATCCTTCTGGCCAGCAGCCCGCTGCAGAACGGAATGCTGCCACCCGACTCCACGGCATGGCTCGCCAACCCCGCAACCACTTGACCAACCTGCAATCACCTTCGAACGAAAGGACACGACAATGAAGTCACCAGGAAAGCTCGCGGTACTCGCCGCAGCGGCACTGGCCGGTGTGGGCATCCTGAGCGGATGCTCCTCGAGCAGCGGCGGAGGCGACGACGGCAAGGTCAACCTCGTCGTCGCGCCCGTGCTGCCCGGAGCGACGGCCGACGCGCTGAAGGCGCTGCACGATCGCGTGCAGCAGTTCGAGAAGAAGTACCCGAACATCAACGTCAAGGCGATCGAGTACCAGTGGACCGGCACGACGTTCGCGGCCGAGCTTGCCGGCGGAACGCTGCCCGACGTGTTCAACGTGCCGTTCACCGACTCGAAGACGCTCGCGAACAATGGCCAGCTCGCCGACATCACGAAGTACTTCAAGCAGACCGCGACCGCCGGCAAGTGGAACAAGAACGTGCTGGATGTCGCAACCGGCAAAGACGGCAAGGTGTACGGCATCCCGTGGGGCCCGTACGCGATGGCGCTGTCGTACAACCGCGACATCTTCACGAAGGCGGGGCTCGACCCCGACAAGCCGCCGACCACTCTGGATGAGATCGAGCAGGACGCGAAGATCATCTCCCAGAAGGTGCCCGGCGTCGCCGGCTACATGCAGATGACGAAGGACAACACCGGAGGATGGGAGCTGGCGACTCTCACGCAGTCACTCGGCGGCAAGCTCGAGAAGGTGGGCTCCGACGGCAAGGTCACGGTCACGGCCGACAACCCGCAGACGAAGCAGGCCCTCGCCTGGCTGAAGAAGCTGCGCTGGGACGACAACGCGATGGGCAGCAACTTCCTGTTCGACTGGAGCGGCATCAACCAGGCGTTCGCCTCAGGCCAGGTGGCCATGTACATGAGCGGATCGGATGTCATCGGCTCGCTCATGCAGGCCAACGGCTTCGACCAGAAGAAGTACGGGGTGACCACGTTCCCGCTCTCTTCGAGCCCGAATGCGGGCATCCTCTCCGGCGGCAACGTCGATGTGGTGAACGTCAAGGACAGCCCTGAGCAGATCGCGGCGGCGGTGAAGTGGATCGACTTCTACCGCACGCAGCCGACCGTGGACAAGACGGCGGCAGTGAACAACGCGAAGACCCTCGCGAAGGGGGATCAGGCCGTGAATGCTCCGACATTGCCGGTGTTCGACAAGGCCACCTGGGAGCAGAACCAGGAGTGGATCAAGCCGTACGACAACATCCCGGTCGAGAATCTGAAGCCGTTCAACGACAACATCTTCAACCAGAAGATCTCACCGGAGCCGCCGTCGCACACCCAGGATCTGTACGGGGCGCTCGACGCGGTCGTGCAGGCCGTGCTGACGAATCAGAACGCCGACGTCGACGCCATGCTGAAGGGCGTCGACACCAAGGTGCAGGCGCTGGTCGACGCCGACAGCAAGTAGCACGATGACCGTTGATTCCCCGGCGCGGGTGCGGGTGGCGAAGGCCGCCCGCACCCGGCGCCGCCACAACCCGGTCACGTGGGTGCAGCGCGGCGGGCTGACCACGCTCCTCTTCCTCCTGCCGCTCCTGATCATCTTCGGCGTCTTCTCCTGGACCCCGATCGTCGAAGCCGTGATCATGAGCTTCCAGAAGACCAACCTCGTGACTGCACCCGTCTTCGTCGGCTGGGACAACTTCGTCGTCGTCTTCGAGGACCCGGTGTTCTGGATCGCCGTGCGCAACACCGGCTTCTTCGCCCTGCTCGCGCTGCTCTTCGGCTACCCGATCCCGCTCATCGCCGCCGTGCTGATGAGCGAGGTGAAGCGCATGAAGGGCTTCTACAGCGTGCTCGCCTACCTTCCGGTGGTGATCCCGCCGGTCGTCTCGGTGCTGCTCTGGAAGATCTTCTACGACGCGAGCCCGAACGGTGTGTTCAACACGATCCTCGGCTGGGTCGGCATTCCTCCACAGCCATGGATTCAGGATGCCGTCACCGCCATGCCCTCCCTGGTGCTGGAGGCGACGTGGGCGGGCGCAGGCGGAACGATCATCATCTACCTGGCCGCGCTCACCTCCGTGTCGCCCGACCTGTACGACGCGGCAGAGGTGGATGGCGCATCCATCTGGGGAAAGATCTGGCACGTGACGCTGCCGCAGCTGCGGGGCATCCTCTTCATCACGCTGATCCTGCAGATCATCGCCACCGCCCAGGTGTTCCTTCAGCCGTTTCTGTTCACCGGCGGCGGCCCGGTCAACTCGACCACGACGATCCTGCTGCTCATCTACCAGTACGCGTTCACGCAGTCCCTCGGGGGCGCCTACGGCCAGGCGACCGCGCTCAGCCTGATGCTTGCTGCCTTCCTGGCGATCCTGTCGATCGTGTACTTCCGGCTCACCGCGAGATGGAGCGACAATTGACCACCACCGTTCCGACTCAGCAGCCCGTGCAGGAAGCCGAGCTCCCCGGGCAGAGGCTCGAAGCGAAAGCGCGAAAGCGCAGACAGATCGTGCAGGAGGCCGGCGACAGGGGCATTCTTTCTGCCGCTGATCGGAGACGACCGCATGTGCGCGTGCTCGGCACCGCGCTGAACGTGCTGCTCGGCGTCTGCCTGGTCGTGGCGGGACTGCTGCCCCTGCTCTGGTTGCTCAAATCGGCGATCACGCCGACTCAGGACACGCTCGCGCATCCGCTCGCCCTCTTTCCGGGCGGCGTCGACTGGTCGAACGTCGTGAAGGCATGGAATGACGTGCAGATCGGCGACTTCTTCTTCAATACGATCTGGATGGCCGCGGGCGAGTGGGCCGTGCAGCTCCTGGTCGCCACCACGGGCGGCTTCGCGCTCTCGGTGCTGCGACCCAAGTACGGCAAGCTGATCAGCGGGCTCGTGCTCGCGACGCTTTTCGTGCCCGCCGTGGTGCTGCTCGTTCCGCTGTATCTGACGGTGCTGCACCCGCCGCTCATCGGGCACTCGCTGATCAACACGTTCTGGGCGGTGTGGCTGCCCGCGGGTGCGAGCGCGTTCAACGTGCTCCTCGTCATGCGATTCTTCGACAGCCTCCCCAAGGAGGTGTTCGAGGCGGCCAAGACCGACGGGGCGGGAACGTTCCGGTTGTTCTGGTCGATCGTGCTGCCCATGTCGAAGCCCATCCTCGGCGTGGTCTCGGTGTTCGCGATCAACGCGGCGTGGGCAGACTTCCTCTGGCCGAACCTCGTGCTGAAAGACATCGGCATTCAGCCGCTGTCGGTGCGGCTCCCGCAGATCCAGTCCTCCACCGACCTGGGTGTGTATCTGGCGGCCCTCACGATCGCCACGCTCATCCCGGTCGTCATCTTCCTCAT
Organism: Humibacter ginsengisoli; assembly: GCF_054780095.1. NCBI lineage: Bacteria > Bacillati > Actinomycetota > Actinomycetes > Micrococcales > Microbacteriaceae > Humibacter > Humibacter ginsengisoli. The sequence goes on along the minus strand of NZ_BAAGWZ010000006.1, from coordinate 152,830 downwards.
CTTCCAGCGCACGTTCCTGCGCGGCGGCGGGCTCGGCGGGGCGGTCAAGGGATGATCGCGGTCGCGCCGGTCACGCTCCGCCGCGTCGTTCCGCGCGGGTGCGCCGGCCAGGCTCCTTCTTCGCCTCGCGCCGATCGAGCACGTCGACCACGTTGTTCAGCAGGAAGAGCAGGAACGCGAACGAGCCGATCCAGATCGACGCGATCGCAATGATGCCCGCCATGATCGCCGCGACCAGCGCGTTGCGACGCGAGATGCGTCGGTAGCGATCGGAGATGTTCGGTGTGAGGTTGCGTGCCGACGAGGAGATGTACCACCACTGCCAGAGGCTCACCGCGACGATCAAGAAGAAGTTGAGCGGCAGCAGGAACCGTCCGGGGACGGTACCGCTGAAGTTGTCGGTGACCGTCGTCGTGAACGGCACGAGCACGACCCCGAGCAGACGGAACGTGTTGAGCGTGAGCACGACCTGATCCACGCGCTCCACGAACTCGAACTGACGAACGTGAATGCCCCACAGCACGCCGAGGATCAGGAAGCTGATGACGAAGCTGACGAGCTTGTCGCTGATGTCGAAGAGTGCCTTCCACACTGCGGCGTCCGAGGGATTCGAACCGACGTGGAATTCGGAGATGCTGAGGTCTAGCACCAGCAGAGTCGCGGCGATGGCGAAGACGCCGTCTGAGTACGCCTCGAGGCGACGAGGGGAGAGCGTCTTCGGAAGGTCGCCGGCCTTCGGCGCCTTCGTCAGGTCGTCTGGCATACGCCGAACCTATCGCGCCTTCGGCGCCCACTGGCTCAATCGGCTCCGACGAGCGAGCAAGCTTGCTCGTCCTCGCCTCAATCGCCTCTATCGCGGCGCGGCCTCGAGACCGAGGAACTGGGAGAGCCTGTGCATCGAGCCGTCGAAGCCGCGCTGCTCCGCCGCCGTCAGCCGCGTGAACGGCTGCGCTTCCGCGACAACGCGCGGTCCCTGCACACTCTGCCGCCATGTCCCCACGACACGGCCGGCCGAGAGGATGGTCGGAAGGAATACACCGTTGCCCGTCGCAGAGACTCGCGGCGCGAACTCCGGGTCGAGCACCGGACTGCGATCGGCATAGCCGAGTACGTACTCGTCCCAGCCGGGGACCGCCTGCACCCCAGAGGGCGTCGAGGCAATTGCGTCGCTCTGCGTGCGCCCTGCTTCGATCAGCCATTCCTCGTCGCCGGCGGTCTCGAGCGCCGAGCCGGCCGCCTCGCGCGCGCGCCGTGCGTCCGTGAGAGTCAGGCCGGACCACCAGGCGAAATCGCGGACGGTCGCCGGTGCGTGTCCCGCGACATATCGCACCAGGTACCTTGCCAGCAGTTCGTCACGGTCGTGCTCACCTGCGGGCTGCACGAGCACGAGTTGCGGTTGTTTGCCGCGCATCGGCCCCCAGGCGACTCGCCCGCGCAGAGCTGAGTCTCTGATGAAGCGGTATCCGCGTTCGTCGCCGACAGGGATGCCGGCCCCCTCCAACGTGCTCAGCGCCTCCGCCCTCGTACGCGGCCCGTTCTGCTCCACGTCCTGAACGATCAGCTCGGATGCGCGCTCGAACTCCGATTCGTCCATGCCGCGAATGCGGGCCTCACGCGCGACCGCCGCACGTTGCCTGGCCGACGTGAGTGCGAGCATCCATCCGAGGTCGTCCGCGGCGACGATGTGCAGAGTCCCGCGCATCGTCCACGAACGCACCAGGTCGCCGGAATCGAAGAGCCGCTCGATGTCGGCCTGCGCGCATCCGGGGGAGCGCACGCCGATGGCCCATCGGGCAGCCGATCCGTTCTGCGCCTGAACGGCTCCCAGCGTGCGCACGACCTCGAGCGGGCTGGCCGCTCGGCCGTCCAGGTGCTGCGAACGGAGACGCTGGGCGCGAAACCATGCTTGCTGAGGCGGGGCCGTCATCCGCTCATGATCGCAGCAGCCGGCGACACTCAGCGCTCAGACCTGGATGCCGAGGTCCTTGAGCTGCGTCAGCAGGTCGGCGCCGTCAGCGCCGTACACCCACGGGACCCCGCTCGTCTGGGCGTGCTTCTCCGCCGTCGAACGACCGCCGGCGAGTACGGACTCCGCGTTCGAGAGCTGCCGGATGGCCACCGCTGCCACGTTGCCGGGGTGTTCCTTCGCGAACGCGGCGTAGATCGCCTCGTCGTGCTGGCCGTCGTCGCCGACCAGCAGCCACTTAACGGCCGGGAACTCGCGGACCAGGCGCTGCAGGCTCTGCTCCTTGTGCTCACGGCCGCTGCGGAACCAGCGATCGTGCGTCGGCCCCCAGTCGGTGAGCAGAAGGGCCCCGGCCGGAAAGAGATTACGGGAGAGGAACCGCGTCACCGCGGGCGCCACGTTCCAAGCACCCGTGGAGAGGTAGAGCACGGGCGCGTTCGGATGCGTCGCCGCGAGCCGTTCCAGCAGCACGGCCATCCCCGGCGTGGGCACCCGAGCGTGTTCGTCGAGCACGAACGTGTTCCATGCCGCAAGCAGCGGGCGAGGGAGCGCCGTCACCATGACGGTGTCGTCGACATCGGAGATCAGCCCGAAGGATGCCTCATCGGGCGCCACCAGCACGGGCGACGTCGCGGCGTGGTCGCTGGTGTCCGCACGCAGCGTCACGGTGTGGGTGCCTGGCTCGAGCCGCACGGGGATCACCTCGTCGATGACACCACCGCGGTCCGGTCGCACGGCGAGCTTCGTGCCGTCGACCTCGACGACCACGTCGACCTCGCTGTACGGCACGCTGACGAAGCTGCGCCATCCGCGCACGCTCTCCTCGCGCTTGCGATTCTTGCGTTCAGCGCGAGAGCCGGGCCGCGGATCCTTCGCGAGCACGACGCGTCCGAGCACCCTGATCCACTCGGTCGTCCCGTATCCCGTGTAGGAGAGCACCGTCGGCAAGTACCCGCGCTTCAGCGCACGTCGAGCCCGAAAACCGTGGAAGGCATCCTCGATGCGCGCGGCGCGATGCATCCTCGTCACGGAGCGGGGACGTCGGGCCATCGGTACAGTCTTTCACGGGCCGCGACCTCGATGAGAAGGGGCGGTATCCCTGTCAACCTGAAGAACAGTCGGGTACCGTCGCATCGGGCATATTCGACGAGCGGGCGCAGCGTCGTGCACGGAGGAAGGGAGCTGGCCGGAAGATGATCGAAGAGATCCTCGTCGGAACGCAGGAGATCGTGAACGCGGGAGCGCTGCGCGTCGAGCCGGCTCAGGAGCGGAGTCTGGCGCGGATCGACGCCCTGCTCGACGCGGCGGCATCGGTGGTCGACGAGGTCGGCTTCGACCGGCTGACCACGGCACAGGTCGCCGAGCTGAGCGGGGCATCCATCGGTACGGTGTACCGCTACTTCCCGGATCGCATCGCCTTGCTCGTCGCGCTGCGCGACCGCGCCGTGAGGCGATACCGCCTGGCGGCCTCCGAAGAGCTCGAGCGCAAGCAGCCCGCGACCTGGCAGGATGCCATGGCACTGCTCGTCGCCCGGTTCGCAGGCATGTTCCGCACCGAGCCCGGGTTCCGCATCATGCGGTTCGAGGAAGTGCGCGGCGTCGACGAGGGCGCCGTCACCGTGGATCACGTGCACGAGTTCGCGGAGCGCGTCGCGGAGATCCTCGCCGCCAGCTACGGCTTCGATTACAGCGAGGAGCTCGTGTTCCGGCTCGACATCGCCTGCCAGATGGCGGAGTCGCTCATCGAGCGCGCTTACCTGCGTGAGCCGAAGGGCGACGATCGCGTGCTCGCCGAGGCGGGCGTGGTCGCCATCGCCTACCTGGAGAAGTACTACTCATAGGCGCTCGTCGGCGCCCGGTCGCGCGGGATCGGAGCCCACACGAGGGCCACCTGTTACGGCGTATTTCCTGAGCATCGCAAGCGAATGTCGGTGGGGTACGACATAGTGGTGCGGTGATCGAATTCCGATCGGTGACCAAGCAATTCGCTGACGGCACCGTCGCGGTGCGGGACTTCAGTCTCGTCATCCCCTCGCGCAAGACCACCGTTCTCGTCGGCTCGTCCGGGAGTGGCAAGACGACCATCCTGCGCATGATCAACCGCATGGTCGACCCGACGAGCGGCACGATCGAGATCGACGGCGACGATATCGCCACGCTGGAACCGGTCGGCTTGCGTCGCAGCATCGGCTACGTCATGCAGAATTCCGGCCTTCTGCCTCATCGCAAGGTGGCCGACAACATCGCCACCGTGCCGCTCCTGAAAGGAGTGAACCGCAGGGATGCCCGTGCGCGGGCGCTCGAGCTCATGGACACCGTCGGTCTCGACCGCTCACTCGCCGACAGGTACCCGAGCCAGCTCTCCGGTGGTCAGCAGCAGCGCGTCGGCGTGGCACGCGGGCTTGCCGTCGACCCGAACATCCTGTTGATGGACGAGCCGTTCGGCGCGGTCGACCCGCTTGTGCGCGCCGAGTTGCAGCACGAGCTCGTGCGGTTGCAGCACGAGCTCGACAAAACCGTGGTCTTCGTCACGCACGACATCGACGAGGCCCTTCTGCTTGGCCATCAGATCGTCATCTTCAAGCCGGGCGGCATCGTGGCCCAGGTCGGTACGCCCGAGCAGATCCTGGCCCACCCGGCCGACGAGTTCGTCACCCGATTCGTGGGAGCGGATCGCGGCAAGCGCGTGCTGCATCTGAGGCCGGAATCCGGGAGCGACGTCGTCGTGGACGGCGATGGTCGTCCCGCCGGCGTTCTCGTACGCGACGCCGCATCCGGCCACCGCGACTCAGTCATCGATGAGGCCGGAGCGGCCGCCGCCGCTTCGGGTGCTTCGGCGCAGGGTGATCGGCAGCCGTGAGCTGGCTGATCGAGAACGCGGGTCAGATCTTGCAGCTGACCCTGGTTCATGCCGGCCTCTCCGCCGTGCCGATCGTGGTCGGCTTCGTGCTGGCCATCCCGGTCGGATGGCTCACTAACCGCTACCGTGCGAGCCGCGGCACGGTGCTTGCCATCGTCGGACTGCTGTACGCGATTCCGTCGCTGCCGCTCTTCATCGTGCTGCCGGGCATCCTGGGGACGCGCATCCTCGACCCGCTGAACATCATCGTCGCGCTGAGCCTGTATGCGCTCGCGATCATGGTGCGCACCGCATCGGATGCCTTCGCCTCCGTCGACATCGACGTCAAGCTCTCGGCCACCGCCGTCGGATTCTCCACCTGGCGCCGGTTCTGGTCGGTGGAGCTTCCGCTGGCCGGGTCGGTATTGCTTTCGGGGATCCGGGTCGTTTCCGTCAGCACGATCAGCCTGCTCAGCGTCGGTTCCGTCATCGGAGTGACGAGTCTCGGCTACTTCTTCCTCGACGGGTTCCAGCGCAACTTCCCGCTCGAGATCATCGTCGGCATCGTCGGCACGATCGTGATCGCCGTGATCTTCGACCTCATCCTTGCCTTGCTCGGCCGGCTGCTGCTGCCGTGGACGCGCGGCACACGGCGCGTTCGGCGCGCGCGGGTCGACCCCGAGCTCGAGGTGGTGGGCGCTGCATGAGCCTGTGGAACTCGACGTTCGCGTGGCTGGTCGACCCCGCCAACTGGGCCGGTCCCGGTGGCATCCCGACGCGCCTCGGCGAGCATGTTCTGTACACGCTGATCACTCTCGTGATCGCTGTCGTGATCGCGGTTCCGGTCGGTGTGGCCGTGGGTCACACCGGCAAAGGCCGTGCCGTGGCCGTGCAACTGTCGGGCGCGCTGCGCGCCCTGCCTACTCTCGGCGTGCTGCTGCTTGTCGCGCTCTGGATCGGGCTGGGCATCGGGCCAGCTCTCATCGTGATGGTGCTGCTCGCGCTCCCGCCGGTTCTGGCTGGTGCGTACGCGGGAGTGGATGCCGTCGACCGGGCGACGATCGATGCGGCGAAATCCATCGGCATGACCGGCTGGCAGGTGCTGGTCAAGGTCGAGCTGCCGCTGGCCATGCCGATCATCATCGGCGGCCTGCGCTCGGCGTGCCTTCAGGTGATCGCGACCTGGACAGTGGCGGCGTATCTGCCGCTCGGCGGCCTCGGCCGGTTCATCTACGACGGGTACGCCGTGCAGAACTACGCCGAGATGCTCGGCGCGTCCGTACTCGTCATCCTGCTCGCGCTGATCGCGGACGGCATCTTCGTCGTCGTTCAGCGACTCGTAGTGCCGCGTGGCGTCGTCGTCGGGCGTGCATCCGACGTGCGTGCGCGGTCGTCCAAGAGGCTCACCACGACCTCGCAGTCCACCACAGCAGGCTGAGCCGCTCACGGCGATTCGGCCCCACAGAAGAAAGCGAAGCACCATGTCACTGAGAACACGCGCTATCGCCCTCGCAGCCGTTGCGACGGTGAGTGCCCTCGCTCTTGCCGGCTGCTCGTCGGGCAACCCGCTTGACTCCTCGTCGACCGCTGCGTCGAAATCCGGCGGTGCGATCGTCGTCGGTTCGGCCAACTTCCCCGAGTCGGAGATCATCGCGCAGATCTACACCCAGGCGTTGAAGGACAACGGGGTGGATGCGAGCATCAAGCCGAACATCGGTGCGCGCGAGGTGTACCTGAAGGCCTTGCAAGACGGCTCGATCGACCTCGTGCCCGAGTACTCCGGAAGCCTTCTGCAGTACTACAACGCGAAGAGCACGGCACAGTCCAGCGACGACGTGTACGCGGCTCTGAGCGACGCCCTCCCGAAGGGCTTCGAAGTGCTCGACCAGTCGAAGGCGCAGGACAAGGACTCGTACAACGTCACGAAAGCGTTCTCGGACAAGTACGGGGTGAAGAGCCTCTCCGACCTGAAGAAGGTCACGGTTCCGCTCACCGTTGGCGCGAACCCGGAGTTCGCGGATCGGCCGTACGGGATCAAGGGGCTCAAGTCCGCCTACGGCGTCACGGCGACGCTCGACCCGATCAGCGATAGCGGCGGACCGCTGACGGTGAAGGCTCTCCTGGACGGAACGGTGCAGCTGGCCGACATCTACACGACGAGCTCCGCGATCAAGGACAACAACCTGGTCACGCTGAAGGATCCGAAGAACATCATCATCGCCGAGAACGTGGTGCCGATCATCAACGAGAGCAAGGTGACCGACACCGTGAAGAACGTGCTGAACAAGGTGTCCGGCACGTTGACCACGGACGATCTGGTGACGATGAACGACAAGAGCTCCGGCTCCGCGAAAGAGTCCGCGGCGCAGATCGCGAAGGAGTGGCTCGCCTCGAAGAACCTCTTCAAGTAGGCGGCGCACATGGAGCCGTTCTCGGCGCGGGGCGCATCCGTGCCCGTGCGCCGGGAACGGCTTCCCGTTCTTGTCGACGCCGAGCGCGTGTTCGAGGCCATGTTCTCGGGGGAGAGGCACGCGTTCTGGCTTGATGCGGGCATCCACGCCGGCACCGGCTTCAGCTACCTGGGCGCGGCGTCGCCGGTTCGGCCGAGTTGGCTGCTGACGGGGGAGGGGCTCGTACGCATGCTCGGCGGCGAGCGGATGCCCGTGGCCGGCACGTTAGAGGATGTTCTGCGCTCCTGGCTGCCCGAGCGCCTCGCGGCGGTCGGTCGGACGGATGTCTCGGCGGGACCGTGCCCGCTGGGCTGGGTCGGCTGGTTCGGCTACGAGTACGGTGCGCGGCGGCTCGGGGTGGCCGCCGCGTCGTCGCGTTATCCGGATGCCGTGATGCTGGCCGCCGACCGCGTGATCGAGATCGATCACGCCGGTCAGTCCGCACTGTGGTTCTTCGACGACGCAGACGGTCGGGCGTGGGCCGCCGAGGCGGAGGAGCTTCTCCGTTCATTGCCTGAGGCGTCGGAGCAGGATGGCGGCGCCCGTACGGCGAGCACATCGCGTAACGAGCATCGGCCCCCAGCAGAGCTCCCCGAGGCTCAGCATCCGCCGGAGCCGTTGTGGCGGCACAGCGATGACGACTACCTGCAGATGATCGCGGAGTGTCAGAGGTTCATTCGCGCAGGCGACGCGTACCAGCTGTGTCTCACGAACGAAGTGCAGGCATCCACTCCGGCAGATCCACTGGGCGTCTACAAGGCAGTGCGGCGCATCTCCCACGCCGTGCACGGCGCGTTCATCCGTGTCGACGACGTGTCCGTGCTGAGCGCATCGCCAGAGCTGTTCCTTCGCGTGCGCGAGGGCGTCGCGGTGACCAGACCGGTCAAGGGAACGAGACGCCGCGGCGCATCACAGAGCGAGGACGCCGCACTGAAGCGCGAGCTGATGGCCGACCCCAAAGAGCGCGCGGAGAACCTGATGATCGTCGATCTCATGCGCAACGACCTCGGCCGGGTGGCGCGCGTCGGCGGCGTGTCCGTTCCTGAGCTCTTGGCGGTGGAGACTCACACCCACGTGCACCAGCTGGTCAGCACGGTGCGAGCCGAACTGGCTCCGGCCGTCGACGCGCTCGATGTTCTTCACGCATGCTTTCCCGCGGGTTCGATGACCGGTGCGCCGAAGCTCAGCGCGATGGGCATCCTTCACGAGCTCGAAGGAGGACCCCGCGGTGTGTACAGCGGATGCCTGGGTCGCCTGGGACTGGACGGATCCGCCGAGTTCGCCATGGTCATCCGCACGATCGTCATGGCCGGGGGAGAAGCCTCGGTCGGCACGGGTGGCGGCATCACCGCTCTGTCGGTGCCCGAGAACGAGCTGGCCGAGACCCGGCTGAAGGCGGCGGCACTGCTGGCAGCCCTTGGGCACCCCTGACCGGGTAATCTTTTCCGAGCCCCCTTTTTCTTCTGCGGACGCCGGGGTCCGCACACCCGTCCCGCACAGAGATTGAGAGCGACGTGTCACAACACGACGAGCGAGAAGCGACTGACGCCCGGTACGACTTCGCTGCCATTCAGGCGAAGTGGCTGCCGGTGTGGGAGGAGTTGCGTCCGTTCCGCACGGATGCTCCCGGTGACAACCGTCCGCGCAAGTACGTGCTCGACATGTTCCCGTACCCCTCCGGAGACCTGCACATGGGTCACGCCGAGGCGTTCGCGTTCGGCGACGTCGTCGCACGTTACTGGCGTCAACAGGGATTCAACGTGCTGCACCCGATCGGCTGGGACTCGTTCGGGCTCCCCGCCGAGAACGCCGCGATCAAGCGCGGCATCGACCCTCGCGGTTGGACGTACGACAACATCGCCCAGCAGAAGCGCAGCTTCCGCATCTACGCGCCCTCGTTCGACTGGAGCCGTGAGCTGCACACGAGCGATCCTGAGTACTACAAGTGGAACCAGTGGTTGTTCCTCAAGCTGTACGAAGAGGGGCTGGCCTACCGCAAGGACGGCTCCGTCAACTGGTGTCCCAACGATCAGACCGTTCTCGCCAACGAGCAGGTGATCGACGGGCACTGCGAACGCTGTGGCTTCCTGGTCGAGAAGAAGAAGCTCACGCAGTGGTACTTCCGCGTGACGGACTACGCGGATCGGCTGCTCGACGACCTCAATCAGCTCGAGGGCGCATGGCCGCCTCGCGTGCTGACCATGCAGCGCAACTGGATCGGCCGGTCGATCGGCGCCGACGTGAACTTCAGGATCGAAGGTCGCGACGAGCCGGTCCCCGTCTACACGACGCGGCCCGACACGCTCTACGGCGTGACGTTCATGGTCGTGGCACCCGAGTCCGATCTGGCTGCCGAACTGGTGCAGGATGCCTCTCCCGAGGTGCGCGAACGCTTCGACCAGTACCTGCGGGAGACGCAGTCCATCACCGACATCGACCGGCTCAGCACGGACCGCGCCAAGACCGGGGTGTTCCTCGAGCGGTACGCCATCAATCCACTGAGCGGGGAGCGACTCCCGATCTGGGCGGCGGATTACGTGCTGGCCGAGTACGGTCACGGCGCCATCATGGCCGTGCCTGCGCACGATCAGCGCGACCTGGACTTCGCGCGTGAGTTCGGTCTGCCGGTACGGGTGGTGGTCGACACGAATGCGCCCGTGACCGGTGCGATTCCCGTCATTCCCACCGACCCGGCGACAGGCGAGGCGCTGCTGCCCGAGGACCTTCCACCGCTGGATCCCGGATCCACCGGCGTGGCGCTGACCGGCGATGGTCGCCTGATCAATTCCGGGCCGTTCAACGGGCTGAGCAAGAACAACGCGATCCACCGCATCACGGAGGCACTGGATGCCGCGTCGATCGGGCATGCGTCGCGCAACTTCCGGCTGCGCGACTGGCTCATCTCGCGGCAGCGGTACTGGGGCACGCCGATTCCGATCATCCATTGCCCGGAGTGCGGCGAGGTGCCGGTGCCGGAAGACCAGCTGCCGGTGCTCCTGCCCGATGCGGAGGGCCTGGACCTCAAACCGAAGGGCACAAGCCCTCTCGGCGCCGCGACCGAGTGGTCGACGGTGGAGTGCCCGAAGTGCGGCGGCACAGCCACACGTGACAGCGACACCATGGACACGTTCGTCGACAGCTCCTGGTACTACCTGCGCTATCTGTCCGCGAACGACGGTACTCAGGCGTTCGATCCCGCCGAGGTGGAGAAGTGGGCGCCGGTCGACCAGTACGTGGGTGGCGTGGAGCACGCGATCCTGCACCTGCTCTACTCGCGCTTCATCACGAAGGTGCTGTTCGACCTCGGCTATGTGTCGTTCACGGAGCCGTTCACGTCGCTGCTCAACCAGGGGCAGGTGATCCTGGATGGCGCCGCCATGAGCAAGTCGAAGGGCAACCTCGTCGAGTTCGCCGATGAGCTGCGTCAGCACGGCGCCGACGCTCTTCGCGTCACGCTCGCGTTCGCCGGGCCGCCGGAGGACGACATCGACTGGGCGGATGTCTCGGCTGCAGGCAGCGCCAAGTTCCTGGCGCGCGCCTGGCGGCTTGCCCGTGACGTCGAAAGCGCTCCCGAGGTCGACTGGCGCACCGGTGATGTCTCGCTGCGACGCATCACACACCGGTTCCTGGCCGATGCGCCGGCACTGGTCGAGTCGTTCAAGTTCAATGTGGTGATCGCACGGCTCATGGAACTGGTGAACGCGACGAGGAAGGCGATCGATTCCGGCCCTGGGCCGAAGGATGCCGCGGTACGCGAAGCGGCGGAGAGCGTCGCACTGGCGCTCAACCTGTTCGCGCCGTACACCGCCGAAGACATGTGGTCGACGCTCGGATACCAACCGACCGTCGCAGCCCAGACGTGGCGGAAAGCCGACCCCAGCCTGCTCGTGGAAGAGTCCGTCACCGCTGTGGTTCAGGTGGACGGCAAGGTGCGGGATCGCCTCGAGGTGTCGCCACGCATCGGTGCAGAGGAGCTGGAGGCACTGGCCCGGGCATCCGAAGCCGTGCAGCGTGCGCTCGGCGACCGGGAGGTGGCGGCGGTCATCGCGCGTCCCCCGCGCGTCGTCAACATCGCCACGAAGAAATAGCGCGACGCCCGCGCCGTGCGATCGGTGCGTAGTCGTCCTCCACAACTGCATCGGCAGGGCAGTCATCCCCGTCCCCGCTGAGAGCGCCGCAGAGCTCGTCGGCGCCGTCATAGCGTCGCGGGAGTGGATGCCGACGACCCCTTCGACCAGCTGAATCAGCGTTCGCGTGCCGTTCCCCGTTCCGTCAAGGTGCGGATCGGGGTCGGCGCCGCCGCCGTGCTGCTGATCGCGGCCTTCGCCACAGCCGTGCTGGTCGGAATGCTCTCGCCGCACGGGGAATCCGGGCACGTTCCGGCGGTGAGCGTGACGGCAGGAGACTCGGGCACGAGCACACCGACTCCCACCCCCGCAGCCGTTCTGTATGTACACGTGCTCGGCGCCGTCGCTCGGCCAGGGCTGTACACGCTGCCGGCCGGCTCGCGGGTGGTCGACGCCGTCGGCGTCGCAGGTGGGATGACAGCGGACGCCGAGCAGGCGGGCGTGAATCTCGCCCGGCCCCTCACCGACGGCGAGCAACTCGTCGTGCCGCACGTCGGCGACCCTGTGCAACCCGCGCAAGGCGCTGCCGGTCCGGCCGGTACGTCGACGGGCGCCGTGCCCGGCGGCAAGGTCAACCTCAACACGGCGACGGAGGAGCAACTCGAGTCGCTGCCGAGGGTGGGCCCGGCGATGGCGGCGAAGATCCTTGCGTGGCGCACTCAGAACGGGCGCTTCACGTCGATCGAAGACCTGATGAACGTCAGCGGTATCGGTCAGAAGACGTTCGACGGGCTGAAAGACCTGGTGACCGTCTGATGCGCGGGGTCTTCGGATGATCGACCTGAGACTCGCAGTGCCGGCGATGGTGGCGTGGGTGGGCGGCGGTGTCGCGATCGCGCTGCCGAACGGTTGGTGGCTGGCTCTCGCGCTCTGGGCGCTGGCGATCGCCGCCGCGGGGGCGGCGGTGGTGATCCGCATGACGCGTCCTACTCCTCGCGACCGCGCACCCGGCAGAGCATCCGCCATCGCCGCGGCCGTCTGCGTCTCCGCGGCGGCCGCGGCACTGGTCGCGAGCGCGGCTGCCGCCGGGATGCCGTCGCGACATCCGGATGCCGTGGCCCAGCTCGAGCACCACACGGTCGCCTTCCGCCTCGAGGTCGCCTCTGTCGCGCAGGCTTCGGGGAGCGGCGGCGGGTTCGGCCGACCCGGTGCATCTGGCATGCGATTCTCGGCCACCGCGGTGGGTATGAGCGCAGGAACGCGGTCGCACGCCGCGAGGATGCCCGTGCTCGTGTTCGCGCCGGCGGGCACGAGGGTGCGCATCGGCGAGACGGTCGCGGTGAGCGGAACGATGAAGGTTCTGCCGACGTCATCGGAGACAGCGGCGCTCGTCTACGCATCTTCTCGGCCCCGATCCCTGGCGCCGCCTCCGCCGTTACTCGCTGCTGCAGACTCCGTGCGTTCGGCGTTCTCGGCGCAGGCACGCGGCCTACCGGGAGACGGAGGAAAGCTCCTGCCCGGTCTCGCCATCGGAGACGTGCACGAGCTGCCGTCGTCCCTCTCGGACGACATGAAGCAGGCGAGCCTGACACATCTCACCGCGGTGTCGGGCGCGAACTGCGCGGTGGTCGTCTCCCTGGTCGGAGCGGCTGCGGCCGCGCTCGGTTTCGGCAGGGGCGGCAGGACCATCGCATCGCTCACCGCACTGGCCGGCTTCGTGGTGCTGGTCACGCCGCAGCCGAGCGTGCTACGGGCGGCGGTGATGGCGGCGGTGATCGTGTTCGGCGGCTGGGCCGGCAGACCCGGACGCGCCGTGCCAGCGCTGGCGCTGGCCGTCGTGGCATTGCTCGCGATCGACCCGTGGCTGGCGGTCAGCTACGGTTTCGCGCTCTCGGTTCTGGCCACAGGTGCGCTTCTGCTGCTCGCACCACCGCTGGCAGAGCGGCTGGCCCGGTGGATGCCGTCCCGCCTCGCAGCGTTGCTCGCGGTGCCGATCGCGGCGCAGGTCGTGTGCCAGCCCGTGCTGCTGATGCTGAATCCGACGGTGCCGCTGTACGGCGTGCTCGCGAACCTTGTGGCGGAGCCCGCCGCACCGGTGGCGACGGTATTGGGGCTGGCATCCTGTGTCGTCATTCCGCTCTGGGCTCCGGCCGGCGCGCTGTTGGCGCATCTCGCCTGGGTGCCATCGGCATGGATCGCCGCCGTGGCCAGGGTGAGCGCGGCGCTGCCCTCCAGCGGAATCGGCTGGGCCGACGGGGCCCTGGGCGTCGTTCTCATGGCGGTGCTGACCGTTGCGATCATGCTGGTCGTCGCGCGCCCGGTGCACCGCATCGCTCGGGTGGCGCGGATCGCGGCGCTATCCGCCGCGGCGGCCATCTCCGTCTGCTCGCTCGCCGGCGTGGCGGGAGCGCAGATCGCCGAGGCGATCGACCGGCCCGCCCGGTGGTCGATCGCCGCGTGCGACATCGGCCAGGGCGACGCGGTGCTGGTCAGCAGCAATGGGACGCGCGCTCTGGTCGACACCGGACCGGATCCCGCACGGCTCACTGCCTGCTTGAACGAACTCGGTGTATCGCGGATCGACCTGCTCGTGCTGACCCACTACGACCTGGACCATGTCGGTGGCACGCAGGCTGTCATCGGCAAGGTGGGTGTCGCGATGATCGGCCCGCCGTCGGACGCGCGCGGCCGCCGCATGGAGGAGCAGCTGAAGCGCGGTGGAGCGACCGTGCACGTCGCGCACACGGGCGACCACGGCAGGCTCGGCGACGTGTCGTGGCGAGTGCTGTGGCCCGATGTGGAGTCGCACGGCATGGAACCGGGCAACGAGCAGAGCGTCACCGTGTTGTTCAGCGGTGACGGCATCCGCTCGCTGTTCCTCGGTGACCTCGACGAACGCGCGCAGGATGCCCTCCTGAAGACGGGCCGTGTTCCTCGCGTCGATATCGTCAAGGTCGCGCACCACGGATCGCGCGACCAGGCGGAGCCGCTGTACCGCCACATCCGCGCGGCCGTCGCACTCATCTCGTGCGGCACCGGGAACGACTACGGCCACCCCACGGCGACGGCGCTGGGCATCCTGCGTCGTTCGGGCAGCAGGGTGATGCGCACCGACGTCGAAGGGATGCTCATGGTCTCGGCGGAGGGCGCGGGTGGCCTCCGTACGTGGACGCAGCGGCACGCGACGCCCGCGGAACTTGCCCGGCCGGGATGATGTGCCAGCCGTGTCGGTCGCGCCGAATAGGCTTGACCAGCAGCGCGAGCACGTCGAACGGAGTAAAGAGAGTGGCGGCGAGAACAGAGGGAGCGGGATCCCGGTCGAGTGGATCGCGTTCGTCGTCGACACGATCGCCCTCGGCGCGCAGCGGCTCCGCACGCGCATCCTCGGGACGCTCCGCGAGCGCGAAGACGGTCATTCCTCAACTGGCATGGCACCAGGTGCGGCAGGCGCCCGTCGTGCTCGTCAGCGGTACCGAGACCGTGCTCGCCGACCGCGCGATCCGCGTCCTGCGGGACTCGCTGCGCGAGGCAGATCCCAGCCTCGAGGTCACCGACATCGTCGCAGCGGACTACGCGGCCGGGGAGCTCGCATCGGTGGCGAGTCCGTCACTCTTCGGCGAGCCGCGTCTGATCAGGGTGACCGGCGCAGAGCGTGCGAACGACGCATTCGTCGACGATCTCGTGGCGTACCTGCAGGCGCCAGCGGACGACACCACGGTGCTGGTCCGCCACGGCGGTGGACAACGCGGCAAGCGATTCCTCGACGCGATCCGCTCGGGTGCAGGCGGCGGAGTCGAGATTGTCTGTGCAGAGCTGAAACGGGATGCCGACAAGTACGACTTCGCGCAGGCCGAGTTCCGCATGGCGGGCAAGCGAGTCACTCCCGGTGCCCTTCGTGCCGTGACGAGCGCGTTCTCGGATGACCTCGCCGAGCTGGCAGCCGCCTGCCAGCAGCTCATCTCGGATGCCGGCGACGAGGTCACCGAATCAACTGTGGACCGTTACTACGGCGGCCGGGTCGAGACCAATGCCTTCAGAGTGGCAGACGCCGCCCTCGCCGGCCGCTACGGCGAGGCGCTGATCACGCTGCGGCACGCGCTGGCATCCGGTGCAGATCCGGTGCCCATGGTGGCGGCGTTCGCCAGCAAGCTGCGCACGATGGCGAAGCTGTACGGCGCGCGCGGCAGCTCCGCGGGGCTAGCCTCGCAGTTCGGTCTCGCCCCATGGCAGGTGGATCGCGCCCGCCGCGACCTGCAGGGGTGGACCGAAGAGGGCCTTGCGCGCAGCATCGAGGAGGTCGCCGACGCCGACGCGAACGTCAAAGGCGCCGGGCGTGACCCGGTGTTCGCGCTCGAGCGCATGATCGGCGTGCTCAGTGCCCGTGGTAGGTGATGGGCCCGTGGCAGGTGATGGGCCCGTGGCACGTGATGGGCGAAGCGGCAAATGACAAGAACCCCGTCCGGAGACGGGGTTCTTTCAACGCTCAGTGAACGAGTCTGCTGCTCAGAGCGAGGCGACCTGCTTGGCGATGGCCGACTTGCGGTTGGCGGCCTGGTTCTTGTGGATCACGCCCTTGCTGACAGCCTTGTCGAGCTTCTTGCTGGCGTGAGCCAGCGCCGCGGTGGCCTTCTGCTTGTCGCCGGCGGCGACGGCCTCGCGAGTGGAGCGCACAGCAGTCTTGAGCTCGCTCTTCACAGCCTTGTTGCGCTCGCGAGCCTTCTCGTTGGTCTTGATGCGCTTCAGCTGCGACTTGATGTTTGCCACGAGTGGATACGTCCTTCTTTCGAAATGCTTCAGATGGGATGTGTCACGAGACGAGAGAGGGCGTCGCGTGACTTTTCGTGCGGCCGGAACCACACGCAAGCCAGCAGACCACGATACCAGACACCGCCTGCCGCACACGAATCACAGCGGGCCACCCTGAATCCTAGGGTGGAGGGATGAGCGCACAAGCAGCATCCATCGCCATCGTAGGAGCCCACGTCGTTCCGGTCGCCTCCGAGCCGATCGAGAACGGCACCGTCGTCGTGGAGAACGGCGTCATCACCGCCGTCGGCCGTGACATCGCTCCTCCGGAGGGCGTTCGGGTCGTGGATGCGGCCGGCCGCTGGCTGCTGCCGGGCTTCATCGAGGCCCACGGTCACGTGGGCATCCACGAGGAGGCCAACGGCAGCGCGGGCAACGACACGAACGAGATGACCGACCCGAACACGGCCGGTGTGCGCGCCATCGATGCGATCGACATCGACGACGAGGGCTTCCGCGACGCGCTGAGCGGCGGCATCACCTCGGTGGTGGTGAAGCCGGGAAGCGGCAACGTCATCGGCGGCCAGACGGTGGCCATCAAGACCTGGGGCGGACGCACCATCGACGAGCAGGTCATCAAGGAGGCCGTGAGCGTCAAGTCCGCACTCGGAGAGAACCCCAAGCGCGTGTACGGCGAGAAGAAGCAGACGCCGAGCACGCGCCTCGGTGTCGCATACGTGCTGCGGCAGGCGTTCGTGGACGCGCAGAACTACGCGGCCTCGCGGGATGCGGCAGCGGCGAAGGGCGAGCCGTTCGCCCGCGATCTCGCCAAGGAGACGCTCACACGCGTGCTCGACGGGGAGCTCGCCTGGGACCAGCATGTGCATCGCCATGACGACATCGCCACAGCGCTCCGTCTGGCCGACGAGTTCGGATACCGGCTCGTGATCAATCACGGCACCGAGGGTGCGAAGCTCGCCGACGTGCTGGCCGAGCGGGACATCCCGGTCATCTACGGGCCGATGTTCACGTCACGCTCGAAGGTGGAGTTGCGCGACCGTGCGATCGCGAACCTCGGCAAGCTGGCGTCGGCCGGCGTGCGGGTCGCGATCACGACCGACCACCCCGTCGTTCCGATCAACTTCCTCGTGCATCAGGCCTCGCTGGCGGTGAAGGAGGGCCTCGACCCGGTCGTCGCGCTCGAGGCGCTCACCGTGAACCCGGCGTCGTTCCTGGGCCTCGACGACCGGGTCGGCGCCATCCGCACCGGACTCGACGGCGATCTGGTGCTGTGGTCGGGCGATCCGCTCGAGGTGATGAGCCGCGCCGAGCAGGTGTTCATCTCGGGCCGCGAGGTGTACAGCTGGCGCGACGGTCGCGGCGTGGTCGTGGAGCGAGCGGAGCGCTTCGCCGGATAGGCAGACCGGCATGGTGCTGCCGGCACGCTGCTCGAAGCGGGTACGCCGTCGTGCCGAACGCCCGGGACTGGCGCCATGAGCACGGGCGTGCTCATGGGAGAATTGCCGAACGATGTCCCCACGTGCCACCAAGGCTCTCGAGCCCGCCGCGACCGACCCCGCGCGCATCCGCAATTTCTGCATCATCGCGCACATCGACCACGGCAAGTCCACGCTCGCCGACCGCATGCTGCAGCTGACCGGTGTGGTCGAGGAAAGGGCGATGCGTGCTCAGTACCTCGACCGCATGGACATCGAGCGCGAGCGCGGCATCACGATCAAGAGCCAGGCGGTGCGGATGCCGTGGCAGTACGGCGGCGATACGTACGCCCTCAACATGATCGACACTCCCGGTCACGTCGACTTCACCTACGAGGTCTCGCGATCGCTGGCGGCGTGCGAGGGCGCGATCCTGCTGGTGGATGCCGCACAGGGCATCGAGGCGCAGACGCTCGCGAACCTCTATCTCGCCCTGGAGAACGACCTGACGATCATCCCGGTGCTGAACAAGATCGATCTGCCCGCCGCCGAGCCTGAGAAGTACGCGCGTGAACTCGCGGACCTGATCGGCGGCAGCCCGGACGACGTGCTCAGGGTGAGCGGGAAGACCGGGGCGGGCGTCGATCTTCTCCTCGACCGCGTGACCGAGCTGGTGCCCGCGCCCACCGGTGTGGCGGATGCCCCGGCACGTGCCATGATCTTCGACTCCGTGTACGACAGCTATCGCGGCGTCGTCACCTACGTGCGCATGGTCGACGGACAGCTCACTCCGCGGGAGCGCATCCAGATGATGTCCACCCGCGCCACGCACGAGCTGCTCGAGATCGGTGTCAGCTCTCCGGAGCCGGTGCCGACGAAGGGCCTCGGTGTCGGCGAAGTGGGCTACCTCATCACGGGCGTGAAAGACGTGCGCCAGTCCCGCGTCGGCGACACCGTGACCAATGCCGGGCGGCCGGCGTCCGAACCGCTCGCCGGCTACACCGACCCGAAGCCCATGGTGTTCTCCGGGCTGTACCCGATCGACGGCAGTGACTACCCCGACCTGCGTGAAGCGCTCGACAAGCTCAAGCTCTCGGATGCCGCGCTCGTCTACGAGCCGGAGACCTCGGTCGCGCTCGGCTTCGGCTTCCGATGCGGATTCCTCGGCCTGCTGCACCTCGAAATCGTCACGGAACGGCTCGAGCGCGAGTTCGGCCTCGACCTCATCACCACCGCTCCTAGCGTGATCTATGACGTTCAGACGGAGGACGGCAAGCAGGTCACGGTCACGAACCCCAGCGAATACCCCACAGGCAAGGTGCGCGCAGTGAGCGAGCCGATGGTGAAGGCGGCCATCCTCACCCCCAAGGACTACGTCGGCACAGTGATGGAGCTGTGCCAGACACGGCGCGGAACGATGCTGGGCATGGAGTACCTGGGCGAGGACAGGGTGGAGATCCGGTACTCGATGCCTCTCGGCGAGATCGTGTTCGACTTCTTCGATCAGCTGAAGAGCCGTACGCAGGGTTACGCGAGCCTGGACTACGAACCCTCCGGCGAGCAGGAGGCCGACCTTGTGAAGGTCGACATCCTGCTGCAGGGCGAGCAGGTGGATGCCTTCAGCGCGATCGTGCACCGGGACAAGGCCTATGCATACGGCGTGATGATGACCGAGCGGCTGAAGAAGCTCATCCCACGCCAGCAGTTCGAGGTGCCGGTGCAGGCCGCCATCGGCGCGCGGATCATCGCCCGCGAGTCCATCCGTGCCATGCGCAAGGACGTGCTCGCCAAGTGTTACGGCGGTGACATCACCCGCAAGCGCAAGCTCCTCGAGAAGCAGAAGGAGGGCAAGAAGCGCATGAAGATGGTCGGTCGCGTTGAGGTGCCCCAGGAGGCGTTCATCGCCGCACTCTCCGGCGACGTCGAGGGCAAGGACAAGTCGAAGTAGCGCCGGCGGACGACAGCAGCCTGCCTCGGTCCGCCGGCGCGACGGGTCAGCGCGCAGCTGCGGACTGCGGCCGGCGAGCGTCGACCGGGTCGCCCAGCCACACGGGCCTCGGGGCCCTCGCCAGTCGCATCCCCACCCAGGTGCTCGCGGCGAGCAGCAGCACGTCTGCGGTCAGCCCGGAGAAGACGGACGGCAGCACGTAGTCCGCGACGATGCCGGCCAGCACGATCACGAGGGGCCAGAGGCTGATCAGGCGGGCTCGCATCAGCCCGATCACGATCAGGCAGACTCCCACTTCGCCGGCCAGCATCAGGATCATCACGATGTTCCCGGTGACCGCATCGGCGTTCAGCGCGGCGCCCGCGGCGAATCCGGCGTCCGCGTCCGGCATCCGGGCGACGACGTAGAGGAAGAGCCCGCCCGCAGCGGAGAGAACGAACCCGAGGATGCCAACGATGCAGAGGGCGGCTCCCCAAGTTCCGAGCGCACCGCCTCTGCCGCGGAGTGCGTGCGGAACCCCTGCGTACGACGCCATCGCGATCGTGAAGCCGAGCGCCTCGAGCAGCGACTGCACGAGCAGAAGCCACGGCTGCGCCGCCATCGCGGCGAACTCGGCGCGCATCCCGCCAGCGGCGTCGGGCACGATGAACGCGTTCGACGCCACGAGCAGCACGGGACCGGCGATCAGGCCGGTGACGACGACGGATCGACGTACGCCGTCGGTTGATGTCCAATTCATGATGTCCTCCTGGCGGCGTGTCCGGACACCGCTTACATGGCAGGCTGCTTCGCGGTCGCCGCGCAGACATCCATCAGCCAGCCCTGATCGATCGGTCGCGGGACTGATGCCGCATCTGTCGTGTGGCAGACGCGGCAGACGCCGTCCGGCGCTACCGTGATGCCATGGCGAGGCCGGGAAGGTTCGACTGGCGCAACATCGCGATCGATGGCGTACCGCCGGTGCTGCTCCTCGTCGTCGGTCTCCTGGACATCGCAACGGGCCTCAGCCAGCCGACGGGCAGGGCACCGGCCGTGACGGCGGTCATCCCGACCGTTATCGCCTGTGCCGCGCTGACCTTCCGGCGCAAGCAGCCGCTCGCCATCCTGATCGTCATCGTCGCGGTGATCGCGATTCCGCCCTGGGTCTTCCCCGTCGCGCTCACGTACTGGGGCGAGTTCATACCCTGGCTGGTAGCCGCGTACTCGTGCGCTCGGCACGAGCCTGGCATGCTCCGTCCGCTTATCGCGCTCGCGACGGCCGCGGCGACGCTCGCATCCATAGCAGTGCGTTTTCCCGAGATGAGCGACCCGGGAGACGTGCTCTACAACGGCGCCTTCCTCGTCGCGTCGTGGACTCTTGGGCTGTTCGCGCGCAGCTGGGCCGTTCATCGTGACAACTCCCTGCGTGCCGAGATCGAGAGCACCCAGGCAGCGGAACGGGCAAGCGAACAGGAACGCGCACGAATCGCCCGCGAACTCCACGACGTCATCGCCCACACCATCACCGTGATCGTGGTCCAAGCCGGCGGTGGACGGGTGGCCGCAGCGCGCGACCCGGGCGCGGCCGTGACGGCGCTGGCGCAGATCGAGGAACTGGGCAGGGACTCGCTCGGGGAGCTGAGAGCGCTGCTCACGGTCCTCCGAGGCGACACGGACGAGAGGGGTGACCCGCAGCCCACGCTCGCCGGGCTCGCGGATCTCTGCGAGCGGATGCGGCGCCTCGGGCTGCCCGTCTCGCTGTTCGTGTCCGAGCGTGCAGAGTCGCTTCCGCTCGGCCTTCAACTCACCGGGTACCGGGTCGTGCAGGAAGGACTGACCAACGTACTGAAGCACTCGGGGACGGTCGACACCGTCGTCCGGGTTGGCATTGCAGAACCGGCAGACCGCCTCCTGATCACGGTGACCAGCGGACCGGGTACGAAGTCGGATACCGTTCCGGGTGCCGGACGCGGGCTCTCCGGTTTGCGCGAGAGGGTGGAGCTCATGGGCGGTGAGCTGACCTCGCACGAGGATGCCGACGGCTCGTTCACGCTGTCGGCGATGCTGCCGTTGCGGGGAGACCCGGTATGAGCGAAGTGTCCGTAGCGCTCGTCGACGACCAGCCCCTGATCCGAGCCGGACTGCGGCTGATCATCGAGTCGCAACCGGACATGCGGATCGCCGGTGAGGCCGGCGACGGAGGAGAGGCGATCGCACTGGCCAGGCGCACCGCGCCAGACGTGATGCTGATGGACATCCGTATGCCGGGGGTGGACGGAATCGACGCCATCGGGGGCGTGCTCAGTGCACACGCGAGCATCCGGATCGTGATGCTGACGACGTTCGACGTCGACCGGTACGTCTACGAGGCCCTCCGCGCGGGCGCCAGTGGTTTCCTGCTGAAAGACGTGACGCCCGAGGCTCTCGTGAACAGCGTGCGAGCCGCGGCGAGCGGTGATGTGCTGCTGGCTCCTTCGCTCACGCGCAGGCTCATCGAGCAGTTCGTGCATCGCCCGCCTCCGCCTGGAGCGGATGACCCACCCCTGAGCACGCTCACCGAGCGCGAACGCGAGGTGCTCGCCGAGATAGCGCACGGACACACGAATGCGGAGATTGGCGCAAGGCTCCACATGGCGGAAGGCACCGTGAAGACGCACGTGAGCCGGGTGCTGTTCAAGCTCGGACTTCGCGACCGCGTGCAGGCGGTGATCGCCGCGTACGAGTCGGGGCTGGTGGAACCGGGTCAGGGATCGGGCAGCAACCTTGGTTAGACTCTGATGGCCATGCGACGCAGTACCTTCACCGACCAGCCGGTGACCTACGCTGCGGTCGGAGCGACGCTCGCCCACGACCTCACGCAGCATCCCCCGAAGGGCTACCGCCCGACGTCGCGTTCGATCAGGCTCGGCAGCGGCGACGAGCGTTTCACCACGTCGGCGCGAGCGCTCATGACGTGGGGCGTGCAGCGCGGGAGCGGCGTCGAGGTGACCCACGTGGATCCCGGAACCGGCGAGGAGTACGCCGGCGTGCGCTACGCGGCCGACGGCACCCCCGAGCGACTCGAGCCGCACCACGGTACCGAGGCGGTCTTCGACGAGGACGGGCATCCGTACATAGCCAACGGCATGACAGCGGTGCTGCGCGTTCCGTTCGGTCCGTTCCATGTGAACGCCCCCGTGCGTGTCGTGTATGTGATCGAGGAGGAGCACCGCGTCGGCTTCGGCTACGGAACGATGAACGGGCATCCGCTCTCCGGCGAGGAGTCGTTCGTGCTCGAGCAGCGCGAAGACGACTCGGTGTGGCTCACGATGCGGTCGTTCTCCCGGGCCGCCGGTGGCGTGCGCAAGATGATCGCCCCGGTGTCGTTCGCCTCGCAGCGCCGGCTGGGCAAGCGCTACCTGCGTGCGTTGCACCCGGTCACCGGGAGCCCTGGCGTCGCGCAGACCCCCGGGGCCGGCGGCGATGACGCACAGCGGAACGCGCCGACCGCGCTCACGGTGACGCACGTGACGGTGCATGACGAACCGCAGCTTCCGGCAGCTGCCGATGTGGCTGCCGGCGAGACGGACGACGACTCCGATGGGGTCGAGGGTGCCGAGCACACTCCCGATCGCTGATCCCGCTCCTGCCGACGGGCTGCTGCCGGCGAGCGCAGCCGATGGCGCGACCACGCGCGACCTCGGCGTGTATCTGCACGTGCCGTTCTGCCGCGTGCGCTGCGGATATTGCGACTTCAACACCTACACGGCAACGGAACTGCGCGGTGCACGCCAGGCGGACTACGCGGAGCAGGCGGCCATGGAGGTGCGATTCGCGGCCGGTGTTCTGGAGCGTTCCGGCGTTGCGGCTCGTCCCGCCGCCACAGTGTTCTTCGGCGGCGGCACGCCGACTCTGCTCCCGTCCAGCGATCTGAACTCGATGCTGAGCGCGGTCCGAGACACGATCGGCCTCGCCGCAGGGGCCGAGGTGACGACGGAGGCGAATCCCGACAGCGTGGACGCCCGGTACCTCGCGGAGCTCGCCGCCGCCGGATTCACCCGGGTCTCGTTCGGCATGCAGTCGGCCGTTCCGCACGTGCTGCGCACGCTCGAGCGCACGCACGATCCGGAACGCGTGCCGCAGGTGGTGCGTTGGGCGAAGGATGCCGGCCTGCAGGTGAGCCTCGACCTCATCTACGGCACCCCGGGGGAATCCCTCGCCGACTGGTCGGCGTCGGTCGACGCCGCGCTGGAGTGCAAGCCCGATCACCTCTCCGCCTACGCGCTCATCGTCGAGGATGGCACGAAGCTGGCGCGGCAGATCCGTCGAGGAGACCTTCCGGGGCCCGACGACGACCTGCAGGCGGACATGTACGAACTCGCCGACGACCGGCTGCAGTCCGCCGGACTCCAATGGTACGAGGTGAGCAACTGGGCCGCGGATGCCGCACACCGCTCCCGGCACAACCTCGGCTACTGGCTGGGGCACGACTGGTGGGGAGTCGGTCCAGGTGCACACAGTCACGTCGGCGGCGTGCGCTGGTGGAACGTTAAGCACCCTGCCGCCTACGCGCAACGTGTGCTCTCCGGCGACTCGCCCGCGGCAGGGCGGGAGACTCTGGATGCCGCGACGCGGGCATTCGAGGACGTGTTGCTGCGGGTGCGCATCCGCGACGGACTGCCGACGAAAGCGCTCGGCGCGACAGGACGCGCCGCGGTCGCCGGCCTCATCGCGGACGGTCTGGTCAATGCGAGAGCCGCCCTGCACGGATCGGTGGAACTGACCCGCACAGGACGGCTTCTGGCCGACGCCGTCGTGCGACGGCTGACTGCTACTTGATGAACTGGATGGTGATCGGGTACCGGTAGTTCTCCCCGTGGTTGGCCTTGACCGCCGCGATGATGCTGAACACGATGTTGACGATCCAGACCGCGAGAAGGATCAGGAATCCGATCAGGATGAACGCCGTGATCCAGCCGATGATGACACCGATCAGCATCGTCAGCTGGAAGTTGAGGGCGTTCTTCGTGTTCTCGCGCACGAAGGGCCCCCGGTCCTTCAGTACGAGGAACCCGATCAGCGCGGGCAGGAAGGCGAGGCTCGCGTAGCTGAGGAATGAGATGATCGCGCCACCCAGGTGGATGAGCATCGACCACAGCTTCTCGTCGGCGGGCTGCATCTGGCGCGCCTGGCTCTGCGGATACGGATTCTGCGGGGGAGGGGGTGGGACGTTGCTCATGAGCTCTCCTTCGTAGGTGATGAATGCCGTCCGCGTGTTGCGACGGTCGGCTACTTGATGAATCGCACCGCGAACGGGTAGCGGTAGCTGCCTCCCGCGTTGACGCGCACGCCGCCGATGATCGAGAAGACCACGTCGATCACCACGAGCGCCCACCCGACCAGGGCGAGGATCAGCCCCAGCACGAACCAGCCGCCGCCGAGCACGAGGGGAACGAACAGGGCCGCGTAGATGATGGCGGCGACGATCGCCCAGACGATCATGGCTCCCACCATGGTGATCTGGAAGTTCAGCGCCTCCTTCGCCTCATTGCGCACCCGCTCTCCGCGCTTCCCGAATGCCAGATAGAACACCAGCGACGGGACGATCGCCAGGATGGCGAGCCACCCGCTGAAGAAGGCGAGGAAGGCGATCGCGCCGCCGAAGTGCGACCACGCGGCGTAGGACTTGTCCTGCTCGGGTGTCAGGGGCCCGGCCGGAGCCGGAGTCGCGTACTGCGGCTGCTGCTGCTGCCCGGGCGGTTGCTGGCCGTATTGCTGTTGCCCGTACTGCGGAGGCTGCTGCCCGTACTGCGGAGGCTGCTGCCCGTATTGAGGGGGCGGCGCCGGGGGTGCGTTTTCACCGGCCGGCTGTTGAGGGAGATTCGGATCGCTCATGACGGTGCGCCTTTCGACGGCATGCAAGATGCGTATCTCGCCCTTTGCGAGATAGCGCTAAAAGTACTGCTCGCCATGCTCGACTGCAATGATTCCGCGCCGTAGTAAGCGGACTCGACCTCTACCACCGGTGGCCGAAGAGGAGCAGTTTCACGGTGGGCATCGTGGGTCGCTAGCCTGAAACTCCTTTCATCTGTTCGGAACGCAGCGGGTGGATGCTGTGCCGCACCGTGGACGGAGACGCCCTCGTCGTGCGCCCGGGATATGATTGGCACTCGACCGCAACGAGTGCCAATCGCGTGCGGGCCGGAGTCGATGACCGGAAGGGAGCTGGCGCCATGGTGACAGAACGCAGCCTCGAGGTCCTCCGGGTCATCGTGCAGGACTACGTGGCATCCCGAGAGCCGGTCGGCTCGAAGAGTATCGTGGAGCGGCACGGATTCGACGTCTCCGCTGCGACCATCCGCAATGACATGGCGGCCCTCGAGGAGGAGGAGCTCATCGCGGCCCCGCACACCTCCTCAGGGCGTGTGCCCACCGATAAGGGATACCGGCTGTTCGTCGACAGGATGTCCGAACTGCGCCCGCTCTCCAGCGCTCAGCGCCAGGCGATCGAGGTGTTCCTCGGCCAGTCCGTCGACGTGGACGACGTTCTGGCGCGCACGGTGCGCCTCCTCGCGCAGCTGACCCACCAGGTCGCTCTCGTGCAGTACCCGTCGGTGTCACGCGCCAGGGTGCGGCACATCGAGTTCGTGCCGCTCGCCCCGCGCCGCGTGCTGTGCGTGCTGATCGCGGACTCGGGCGTCGTGGAGCAGGGCGTCGCCGAACCGGATGGCGACCTGGGAGAGGATGCCCTCGCCGAGGTGCGCGCACAGGTGAACGCCCAGAGCGCGGGGCTGCGACTGGCGGATGCGGCAGTCGTGCTCCGTCGCCTTCCTTCCACTCTTCCGGCCGAGCGGTGGACCGCGCAGGCGCGGGAGACCGTCGCCTCGTTGTGCCAGGTGATCGTCGATCAGATCGAGGCGACCCGTCAGGAGCGTCTCATCATGGCGGGAGCCGCGAACCTCGTGCGCACCGAGAACGACTTCACCGGCAGCGTGACGCCCGTGCTGGAGGCTATCGAGGAGCAGGTGGAGCTGCTGAAGCTGTTCGGCGAGATGGCCCGCGAGCTGGACAGAGAGCAGTACGGCGTCTCGGTACGGATCGGACGCGAGAACGCGGTCTCGCCGTTCTCCGAGGCATCCGTCGTGGCCACCGGCTATGCGGGTTCGGGCATCGACGCTGCCAGGCTGGGTGTGCTCGGACCGACCCGAATGGACTACTCCAACAACATGGCCGCCGTGCGTGCGGTGGCCCGCTATCTTTCCCGGCTGCTCGGCGAGTGACCCTGCCGTGGCGGTGAGAAACGTTCAGTACACGATCAGTTAAGGAAACCCCTCTTCCGTGGCCGACCACTACGAAGTACTCGGCGTCGCCCGCGACGCCAGCCCCGACGAGATCAAGAAGGCATATCGCCGGCTCGCGCGTGAACTGCACCCCGACGTGAACCCGAGCCCCGACGCCGCCGAGCGGTTCAAGCTCGTCACGCACGCCTACGACGTGCTCAGCGACCCCCAGCAGAGGCAGCAGTACGACCTGGGACCACAACCCGGCTTCGACGGGGGAGGCTTCGGCGGCTTCGGCGACATTTTCGAGACGTTCTTCGGCGGCGCGACCGGCGGCGCTCAACGCGGCCCGCGCTCGCGCCGGGAACGCGGACAGGATGCCCTGCTGCGGGTCGAGGTGGACCTCGACGAGGTGATCTTCGGAGCTCACCGCGATCTCGAGGTCGATACCGCCGTTGTGTGCGAGACCTGCGGGGGTTCCTGCTGCCAGCCCGGCACCGCGCCCGTCACATGCGACATCTGCCACGGAACGGGAAGCATCCAGCGCACGGTGCGCTCGCTGCTCGGCAACGTCATGACCTCCTCGCCGTGCGGCACCTGCCGCGGATACGGCACGGTCATCGCCACGCCGTGCGTGACCTGCCAGGGGCAGGGGCGGGTGCGGGCCAGGCGGACCGTGCCGGTCGACATTCCAGCCGGTGTCGACACCGGACTCCGGCTCCAGATGCCCGGCAGTGGCGAGGCGGGTCCGGCGGGCGGTTCGAACGGCGACCTCTATCTGGAGATCAAGGTGCGCCACCACGACGTGTTCAGCCGCGACGGCGATGACCTGCTGTGCACGCTGACGGTGTCGATGGCGGATGCCGTGCTCGGCACCCACACGAAGGTGAAGGCGCTCGACGGCGACATCGACCTCGAACTCAAGCCGGGTGTGCAGAGCGCGGACGTCATCGTCGTGAAGGGCAGGGGCATCACGCACCTGCGCGGCACGGGACGCGGCGACCTGCGGGTGGGCGTGCAGGTCGTTACCCCGACCAAGCTCGACCGCAAGGAGCGCGACCTCATCGAGCAGTTCGCCAAACATCACAAGACGGAAGAGCCGTCGCTCGCGCGGTTCCAGCAGGGACTGTTCGCCAAGCTGCGCGACAGATTCCTCTAGACGCGCATGGCCAACCTCTACTTGCGCGAAGACCTCGACGATGCCGCCACGGGTGCCGAGGTCGTGCTCGAGGGCGCGGAGGCCAGGCACATCGTCAGCGTGAGCCGCACCCGGGTGGGCGACGCACTGAAGGTGGCGAACGGGCGCGGGCTCGTCGTCGAGGGTGCCGTGCTCACGGCCGAGCCGTCGAGGGTGGTCGTCCGCGTGCATGCCGTCTCGCAGATCGACCGCGCACGGCCCCGGATCGCGCTGGTGCAGGCGCTGGCGAAGGGCGACCGGGACGAGCTGGCCGTGCAGGCCGCGGTCGAACTCGGCGTCGACGAGGTGGTGCCGTGGCAGGCGTCCCGGTCCGTGTCGCGCTGGCAGGGTGACAAGGCACGCAAGGGCGTTGAGCGCTGGCGCGCCATCGTGCGCGAAGCCACGAAGCAGTCGGTGCGCGCATGGTTGCCCGACGTGGCCGAACCGGTGACGACCGCACGGTTGGCCGAGCGCGCGTCCACCAGCCGGATGCTCGTGCTCGAGCCGGGCGCGGTGGTGCCGCTCACGGGCATCCGCTTGGTCGCCGGAGATGATCGTGACCTCGTCGTGGTGATCGGCCCGGAGGGCGGCATCGCCCCGGAGGAGTCGCAACGGTTGACGGCCGCGGGCGCGACCTCGGTTCGCCTCGGCGACTCCGTGCTGCGCACGTCGAGCGCAGGGCCGGCGGCGATCGCGGTGCTGAATGCAGCGATCGGACGCTGGTGATCGGCGGCCGGCGGCGATCGACCGACGATCGCGACGCGATGGCCGTGCAGAACCAAGCCCGCCGGCGTGGTCGTTCTTCGTAGAATGAAAGGTATGACTCAGACGGAGCCGAGCATCTTCACGCGCATCATCGAACGGCAGATCCCGGCCGACGTGGTGTACGAGGACGACTCGGTGATCGCGTTCAACGACATCGCTCCGCAGGCGCCCGTGCATGTCATCGTTGTGCCCAAGACGGCCGACTACCGTAACGTTGTCGAGCTGGCCGCAGAAGACCCGGTGCTGCTGGCGCACGTCGTCGAGGTGGCGAAGCAAGTCGCCGATGAGCGCGCCGGCGGCGAGTTCCGTCTCATCTTCAACAACGGCGAATCGGCCGGCCAGACGATCTTCCATGTGCACGCACATGTGCTCGGTGGGGATCTAGCGGAAGGAACACTTGGCTCGAAGTGATGAGACGTCGGCCGCGGCCGACGTCGCCCGCGACAACGCGGAAGCCCGGCTGCACGTCGACGGCGTCGCCATGGTGCGACTGCTCGGGGCGCAGGATCGCCTGCTGACGACGATCGAGAAGCAGTACCCGCTGGTCAGCGTGCACGTGCGAGGCAACGACATCTCGATCACGGGCGATCCGGCCCAAGTCGAGTCCGCCCGCACGCTCGTGGAGGAGTTGCTGGTCATGGTGCGCGAAGGACAAGACCTCTCACCGGTGGAGGTGACGAGCTCGGCGAGGATCATCGAGAACGGATCGAGCCCAGCCGACGTCTTCGGTCAGGCGATCCTCACGTCTCGCGGCAAGGCCATCCGGCCGAAGACGCTCGGGCAGAAAGAGTACGTCGACGCGATCGACCACAACACGATCGTGTTCGGCATCGGACCCGCCGGCACCGGCAAGACCTATCTGGCGATGGCTAAGGCCGTGCAGGCGCTGCAGCGCAAGGAAGTCGAGCGCATCATCCTCTCCCGGCCGGCGATCGAGGCGGGAGAGCGGCTCGGTTACCTGCCCGGCACGCTGACAGACAAGATCGACCCGTATCTGCGTCCTCTCTACGACGCGCTGAACGAGATGATGGACCCCGAGCTCGTGCCGAAGCTGCTCGCCAGCGGCACCATCGAGATCGCACCGCTCGCCTATATGCGCGGGCGAACCCTGAGCAACTCGTTCATCGTGCTCGACGAGGCGCAGAACACCACGCCGGAGCAGATGAAGATGTTCCTCACGCGACTCGGGTTCGGCTCGAAGATGGTCGTGACCGGCGATATCACGCAGATCGACCTACCCACATCGGCGAGCGGTCTGCGGCTGGTGACGCGCGTGCTCGACGGCATCGAGGACATCCACTTCTCACGGCTGACCAGCGACGACGTCGTACGCCACACGCTCGTCGGACGCATCGTGGATGCGTACACCGAGTACGACGCGCGCAAGCAGGCCGAGCACTACGAGCGTGAGCAGGCAAGGGAGTTCGCGAACCGCGCCGAACGCCGCGGATCGATTCCGCGCGACCACCTGCCGCCCAAGCGTCGCTGACGCCGAGCACGATCGCACGCAGCAGCCGAAGCCAAGACACGCGAAGAGGACCCCCGTGAGCATCGAAGTCAACAACGAATCGGCCATCGAGGTCGACGAGGCGGCGCTGCAGCGCCTCGCCGCCTACGCGCTCGACATGATGCACGTGTCGACCGAGGCGGAGCTGGCGATCCTTCTCGTCGACGAGGCGGCCATGGAGCAGCTGCACGTGCAGTGGATGGATGAGCCTGGGCCCACGGATGTCTTGAGCTTTCCCATGGACGAGTTGCGGCCGGGCACCGAAGACGAGCCGACGCCGGCGGGGCTGCTCGGCGACGTCGTGCTCTGCCCGCAGGTGGCGGGCGCTCAGGCCGAAGCTGCTGGGCATGGGCTGATGGACGAGCTGAAGCTGCTCACCGCGCACGGCATCCTTCATCTGCTCGGATTCGACCACGCGGAGCCGGATGAGGAGCGCGAGATGTTCGCCATCCAGCGCGACGTGCTCGTGGGGTTCGCGGTCGCCGAACGACGACGATAGGCGCTCACGTGATCGCTCTGTTCTTCGTCATCGCGCTGCTGCTGGTGGCGTTCGGCGGTCTTATGGCGGCCGTCGATGCGGCCATCTCGGTGCAGTCACGTGCAGATGTCGCGGAGCTGGCGCAGACGTCGCGCTTCCGTCGGTCGCTGGAGGCGATCTCCACCGATCCGGGAGCGCACCTGAACGCGGTGAGCTTCTCCCGCATCGTCGCCGAGACGACGGCCGCCGTGCTCGTCACCCTCGCGTTCGCGAGCGTGTTCTCGCAGTGGTGGCTCACACTCATCCTCTCCGCCGCGCTCATGACGGGAGCGTCGTTCGTGCTCGTCGGCACCAGTCCGCGCAGCGTCGGTCGCGCGCACGCGAAGGGACTGCTCGTCGCGACGGCTCCGCTCGTGCACGGCATCCGGGTTCTGATCGGCCCGATCGCCCGTGGACTCGTCGAACTCGGCAACCGGGTGACTCCGTCTCGGGCGAGATCGGCGGCGGTCGCCAACGAGGAACAACTGCTCAGCATCGTGGACGAGGCCGCCGACCTCGATGTGCTCGAGGAGGACGACCGGGAGCTCATCCATTCCATCTTCGAGTTCAACGAGACGTTCGTGCGCGAGGTGATGATCCCTCGCACCGACATGGTGACCGTGGATGCCGACGCCACCGTCTCGGCCGCGATGAGCCTGTTCCTCGCGAAGGGCGTGTCGCGCATGCCGGTTGTGGGCGACGACGTCGACGAGGTGTCCGGCATCCTGTACCTGCGCGACCTGGCGCAGGAGGCGTACGAGCGGCCGCTCGACGTGGACGTCGCCACCATCGGCGCTCTCGCCCGCCCAGCGCTGTTCGTGCCGGAGTCGAAGAAGGTGGATGCCCTGCTGCGGCAGATGCAGCTGGAGTCGAACCACCTCGCGATGGTTGTCGACGAATACGGCGGCATCGCCGGCCTCGTCACCCTGGAGGACCTGATCGAGGAGCTGGTTGGCGACATCTCCGACGAGTACGACCACGACGTGCCGCTCGTGGAACCGCTCGGGGAGGACAGGTTCCGGGTCAGCGCACGGCTGCCGGTCGACGAGCTCGGCGACCTGTTCGGCATCGAGCTCGATGACGACGACGTGGATTCAGTTGGCGGGTTGCTGGCCAAGGCGCTGGGGCGCTTGCCGGTAGAAGGGTCGGTGGCCACCATCGGCGGGCTGCGGCTGACGGCGGACCGAGCGGAGGGTCGGAGGCGCCGGATCAGCACGGTGCTGGCGGAACGCGACGCCGCCCTGTTCGGCATCGCCGAGGCATCCGGCGGTGCGATCGAAGCGGCGCCGACACGAGGTCGCTCCGACGACGGGCGTGAGCGAACGGGCCCCGTTCCGGCACAGCCGGCGGGGCGGGCGAGAGGAAACAACGAATGAGCCGCGCGAAGCGCACCCACGAGCCCAAGGACGATCCGGCCGAGCACGACCAGCCGTACCGGGCAGGATTCGTCTCGTTCGTCGGGCGCCCGAACGTGGGCAAGTCGACCCTGATGAACGCGCTCGTGGGCGAGAAGGTGGCCATCACGAGCTCCAAGCCGCAGACGACACGGCGGGCGATCCGCGGGATCGTGAACCGGCCGCACGGTCAGCTCATCGTCGTCGACACCCCGGGCATCCACCGCCCGCGCACGCTGCTCGGAGAGCGCCTGAACTCGCTCGTGCAGTCGACGCTCGGCGACGTCGACGCGATCGGGTTCTGCGTGCCCGCCGACGAGAAGGTCGGGCCGGGCGACCGCTTCATCAACGAGCGGCTCGACGACTTCCCGCGCGCCAAGAAGGTGGCGATCGTCACCAAGACGGACGCGGCATCCAAGGCCGCAGTCGCCGACCAGCTGCTTGCCGTGTCGAGCCTGCGCGAGTGGGATACGATCATCCCGCTCTCTGCGGTGCGCAATGACCAGCTCGACATCCTCGTCGAGGAGCTGATCCGGCTTCTGCCCGTCTCGCCCCAGCTGTACCCGGATGACACGATCACCGATGAACAGCTGCAGGACAGGATTGCCGAGTACATCCGCGAGGCAGTGCTCGAAGATGTGCGAGACGAGCTTCCGCACTCACTCGCGGTGACGATCGACGACATCGTGGAGCGCGACGACAAGCCGCTCACCGAGATCTACGCGAACCTGTTCGTGGAGCGCGACAGCCAGAAGGCCATCGTGATCGGCAAGGGCGGTTCGCGGCTGCGAACCATCGGCGAGACCGCGCGGGCTCAGATCGAGCCGCTGGTGGGGGGAAAGGTCTTCCTCTCGCTGCGGGTGAAGGTGGCCAAGGAGTGGCAGCGCGACCCGAAGCAGCTCGGTCGTCTCGGATTCTGAACCGGATGGCCTCCGTCGATCGGATGCACGCGCATCCGCCTCGAGGATGATTCCGGCCGGGATCGGCATCGGGCGTGCGGTCGCCGCCAGTACCGTTGACGGGTGATCCGATCCATCAGCCGCACACAGCTCATCGTCGACATCGTCGTCGCGAGCGTGCTGCTGCTGTTCGTGATCTGGAGCGCCACAGCCGAGTCGGTCATCGCGGGACCCGTCGTCGCCCTGCTGCTCTGCGGCGCTCTCGCGGTGCGCCGGCTCAGCCCTGCACTGGCGGTAATCGGAGCCTGGGCGGGCGCGCTGCTGCAGATCGCGGTGCTCATGGCCGTCACCCCTGCGGATGCCGCCGTGCTCGGCGTCGCCTACGCATCGGCATCCTACGGTTCCCGCACCGTGCGGCTCATCGGGCTCGGATCCTCGATCGCGGGCGGTGCTATCGCCGCGGTGTATCTGTCGCTGTCGTCACGCGACCAGTACTTCAACCCGGTCGGGTCCCCGACGCACACCCTCGTGACGCTGATCGCCCTCGGCATCGGCATGCTCACGTTGTTCGTGCTGAGCTGGACTCTGGGGCTGCTGGCCCGCACGGTGCGCCAGTCGCGGGAGGCGAAAGTGCAGGCGGCCGTCGCCGCTCAGCGTGCCGCGTACGAGTCCGCGATCGAGCAGGAGCGCACACGCATCGCCAGGGACATGCACGACGTCGTCGCTCACTCCCTGGCCGTGGTGATCGCACAAGCCGATGGTGCACGCTACGCGGGGGCGACCAGTCCGGAAGTGCAGTCGGATGCCCTCGGCACGATCTCGGCGACCGCGCGATCCGCGCTCACCGAGGTGCGTCTGCTGCTCACCCAATTGCGGCAGGAAGTGCCCGATGGCCCGCAGCCCTCGCTCGACGACCTGCCTGCGCTGATCGCCGGCATGCGGGGTGCGGGGCTGAGGATCGCCGAGTCCACGAGCGGCACCCCCGTTCCGCTGCTGCAAGGGACCGGACTCGCCGCGTACCGCATCCTGCAGGAGGCGCTGACGAATGCGCTTCGACATGGCGACCCCGCGCGAGCGGTGAGCGTCGAGCTGCTCTGGGAGCCGCAAGCCCTGTATCTGCGCGTGCGCAATGCTGTGGTGAGCGTTCCCGCCGGAACAGCCCCCGTCGACGCCGTACGATCGGCGGGGCACGGCCTTCCCGGCATGCGCGAGCGAGCAGCACTGGCGGGTGGCACGGTGTCCGCTGGACCCGCGCCCGACACGGCAGGGATGTACGAAGTGTTCGCGATGCTGCCGACCACGGTGGCGCCCCGAGGAGAGGCTGCAGAGTGACCGATCGCATCCGAGTGGCACTCGTCGACGACCAGGCGCTGTTCCGGGCCGGCGTGCGCATGCTCGTCCAGTCGCAAGCCGACCTCGAGTTCGCCGGAGAAGCCGCGAACGGACGAGAGGCGGTCGAGCTGGCGACGCGTGAGCGACCCGACGTCATCCTGATGGACGTGCGGATGCCGGAGCTCGACGGCGTCGCCGCCACAGCGCAGATCGTCGCCCGAAACACCGGCGCGACGCCGCGTGTGCTCGTGCTCACGACCTTCGACGTCGACGAGAGTGCGGCGAGGGCCATCCAGGCCGGCGCGAGCGGATTCGTGCTGAAGGATGCCGACCCCGAGTTTTTGCTCGCCGCCATCCGCACCGTGCATGCCGGCAACGCCGTCATCGCGGCGTCAGCCACCCGCAGGCTGCTCGAGCAGTTCACGACGCGCGTTCAGAAGCGGGTTCCTGCCGAGCTGCAGACGCTGACCACTCGGGAACGGCAGATCTTCGATCTCGCCGCGCGGGCTCTGAGCAACGGCGAGATCGCCGAGCGCGAGTACCTCTCCGAGGCGACCGTGAAGACGCACATCTCGCGCGTGCTGACCAAGCTCGGGCTGCGCGATCGCGTGCAGCTGGTCGCGTACGCCTACGAGAACGGCCTCGTGGAGTAGACCGACGGCAACGGTGCGGGTCATCCTGAGGTCGCATCGGAATGGCCCGCTCGGCCGACGATGACGCCAGGGGTCATCCGTAGCGTCGAAGGTATGCAGATCTCTCCTTCGGACCTCGGGCTTGCCGCGCGCGTCGCAGGCCTCACGAAGACCTACGGCACGGGAAGCAGTGCCGTGACCGCTCTGGACGACGTTTCCGTCGGCATCCGCCGCGGCGAGTTCACCGCCGTGATCGGTGCAAGCGGTTCGGGCAAGTCGACTCTGATGCACGTGATGGCAGGGCTCGACGGCCCGACGAGCGGGCGTGCGTGGCTGGGCGACCGGGAACTGACCGCGCTCGGCGACCGCGAGCTCACTCGAGTCCGCCGTCGCTCGGCGGGGTTCGTGTTCCAGTCGTTCAACCTCGTGCCGGTGCTCGACGTGCGCGCGAACATCCTGCTTCCGTTCGAACTCGACGGGAGGAGGCCGAGTGCCGAGGAACTCGGCTGGATCGATCAGCTGATCGGCGCGCTCGGCCTCGCAGCCCGCACGGCGCACCGCCCGTACGAGCTCTCCGGCGGCCAGCAGCAGCGGGTGGCCATCGCCAGGGCGCTCGCGACACGGCCCGAGGTGATCTTCGCCGACGAACCGACCGGCAACCTCGACTCCCGTACGGGACGGGAGGTGCTCGCGCTGCTGGCCGAGGCATCCGCCGGCTATGGGCAGAGCGTCGCCATGGTGACCCACGATCCGGTCGCCGCAAGCCACGCGGATCGCATCATCATGCTCGCCGACGGCCGCATCGTGCACGATGGGCCGCGAATGGCCGCGTCCGACGTGGCGGAGCTCATGCTGTCCGCTGAGGCGGTGCGATGACCGCCGGTGACACCGGCAGCCGAGCGTTCGCCTCATAGCGCAGCAGGCGGTCAGGCATCCGTAGGCTGGAGGGATGCCGCGCATGCCCGATCTGCCCGTGAACCGCTACCGAGGACGCGACGGCGCAGCCCTCGCCTATCGCGAGCTCGGCGACGGTCGCCCCGTGGTCTTGATCCACGGATTCTTCTCCACGGCCTACGTGAACTGGATTCGCTACGGACACGCGAAGCTGCTGGCCGACTCCGGCTTCCGGGTGATCATGCCCGATCTGCGCGCACACGGCGACAGCGACAAGGCTCACGATCCGCAGCACTATCCGCGTGACGTGCTCGCGGACGATGCTTTCGGCCTTATCGAACAGCTCGGGCTCACCGAGTACGACCTGGGCGGTTACTCGCTCGGGGCGCGCACGACGGTGCGGATGCTCGTGCGCGGCGCCCAGCCCCGTCGCGCGATAGTCGCGGGCATGGGTCTCGGCGGCATCACCGAGGTGGAGAAGCGCAACCAGTTCTTCGCTCGCGTCTTCGACGGCCTTGGAACGCACGAGAGGGGCACCGAGGAGTGGCGCTCGGAGGCCTTCATGCATACCACCGGAGGCGACCCGGTGCCGTTGCGTCTCGTGCTCGAGACCTCGGTGGGAGCAACGATGGAGGAGCTCGCCGGCATCGCCACTCCGACACTGGTCGTCATGGGCGAGGATGACCGCGGGCACGGTTCCGGTCCCGAACTGGCCGATGCCATGCCGCTGGCGAGGTTCGTCGAGATCCCGGGCAACCACATGAGCGCGGTCACCGATCCGGCGCTCGGGATCGCCATGCGCGACTTCCTCGTTCGCTGACGCGATTGAGCCTCCCAGCGGGAACGCCCAGACAGAGTTCCGCTACGCTCGATTGGTCGGATGTTTCCTCCGGCTCTGTCGCAGATTCTCACTCCGTATTGCACCGAAAGCAGGTAGCTGTGCGCATCGCCAACCTCTCCGGACGACTCGTGCTCCTCTCCGATGACCGCGCCCTCGACGTGGAGCAGGCCAGCGAAGGACGCTTCTCGTCGGATCCGCAGACCGTGTACGACCGCTGGCGCGAGTTCGTGCAGTGGGCAGGCGCGCAGGATGCCTCAGCCGGTGCCCCCTTCGTGGCTCGCGACCTCGGGCCGGCCGTTCCGCGGCCGCCGCAGGTGTTCGCGATCGGGCTGAACTACGCGAGCCACGCGGGAGAGTCCGGACTGAACATCCCGGAGAATCCCATGGTGTTCACGAAGTTCGTCTCGAGCTTCACCGGGGCCGACGTCGACGTCGAACTCACCAGCGACACCGTCGACTGGGAGGTCGAGCTGGTGGCCGTGATCGGCGAGGGTGGTCGCGACATCCGCGAGGAGGACGCCTGGAGCCACGTCGCCGGCCTCACCATCGGCCAGGACATCAGCGACCGCACCGTGCAATTCTGGGGTGCGCCCGCGCAGTTCTCGATCGGCAAATCCCTGAAGGGTTTCGCCCCGATCGGTCCGGCCGTCGTCACGTTGGACGAACTGGCGACGATTGCGGACCGATCCGACCTTTCGATCGGATGCACGCTCACCCGCGCCGACGGCGGGACCGAGGTTTTGCAGAACGGACGCACGAGCGACATGATCTTCTCCGTGCCGTCGCTCATCGCCCGCCTCTCCGCGCTCGTCGAGCTGCTGCCGGGAGACGTGATCTTCACCGGCACCCCCGAGGGCGTCGGCCTCGGGCGTAGCCCCCGTGTGTACCTGGAGCCGGGACAGAGCGTGACGAGCGAGATCGAGGGACTGGGAAGCATCCGTCAGCGTTTTGTGGCAGCGAGCACTCGGCAGATCTGACAGGCCGCCCGGATGCCGCGGTGACGGAACGCCTGGGCGACGGGTGTACCCTGATCTCGTGCGCTTCGGCATGCTCCTTCTTAGCTGCCGCGACGAGGCCTAGTCTCTCGGCCTCCCTCGTCGCGGAGTTCGTCGTCGGCTGAACAAGTTTCGCGAGAACGAGAAGAAGAGAAGACCATGCAGAACACCCAGCAGCCGTCTGCAATGCCGATCCACAAGTATCGGCCGTTTCACGAGCAGATCCGTGTCGAGCTTCCCGACCGCACCTGGCCGGATGCCCGCATCACCAAGGCACCACGGTGGTGCGCCGTCGACCTCCGCGACGGCAACCAGGCCTTGATCGATCCCATGAGCCCCGAGCGCAAGCGCATCATGTTCGACCTTCTGGTGCGCATGGGCTACAAGGAGATCGAGGTCGGTTTTCCGAGCGCCAGCCAGACGGACTTCGACTTCGTTCGCAGCCTGATCGAGACCGGAGCCATCCCCGACGACGTGACTATCCAGGTGCTGACGCAGGCCCGTGACCACCTCATCGAGCGTACGTACGAGGCCATCCGGGGCGCCAAGCAGGCCATCGTGCACCTGTACAACTCCACGAGCGTTCTGCAACGTGCCGTGGTGTTCCGCACCGACCAGCGGGGCATCGTCGACATCGCCCTGCGCGGGGCCCGTAAGTGCAAAGAGCTCGAGTCGACGGTTCCCGGTACGACGATCTACTACGAGTACTCGCCGGAGAGCTACACCGGCACCGAGCTCGATTTCGCCGCCGACATCTGCAACCAGGTGCTCGAGGTGTTCGAGCCCACGCCGGAGCGCAATGTGATCATCAATCTGCCGGCGACGGTGGAGATGGCGACCCCGAACGTGTACGCGGACTCGATCGAGTGGATGTCCCGGCACCTGAACCACCGCGAGAACGTCATTCTGTCGCTGCACCCGCACAACGACCGTGGCACAGCGATCGCTGCCGCCGAGCTGGGTTACCTGGCCGGCGCCGACCGCATCGAGGGATGCCTGTTCGGCAACGGCGAGCGCACGGGCAACGTCGACATCGTTGCGCTCGGCGTGAACCTGTTCACCCAGGGCATCGACCCGCAGATCGACTTCAGCGACATCGACGGCATCAAGCACACGGTGGAGTACTGCAACCAGCTTCCCGTGAACGAGCGGCACCCGTGGGTGGGCGACCTGGTGTTCACCGCCTTCAGCGGTTCGCACCAGGACGCCATCAAGAAGGGCTTCGAGGCGATGGCCGCGAACGCCGCGGAGCAGGGAGTCGAGATCGACGACCTCGTGTGGGCAGTGCCTTACCTGCCGGTGGACCCCAAAGATCTGGGTCGCAGCTACGAGGCGGTCATCCGCGTCAACTCGCAGTCCGGCAAGGGCGGAGTTGCCTATCTGCTGAAGAACGATCACGCGCTCGACCTGCCTCGCAAACTGCAGATCGAGTTCTCCGGGGTGGTGCAGGCGAAGACGGATGCCGAGGGCGGCGAGGTCACGAGCGACCAGCTCTGGCGCATCTTCAGCGACGAGTACCTGCCGAGCGTCGACGAGACGGCGAAGTGGGGCCGCTTCGAGGTGCAGTCCACGGCGACGGCGAAGGACGAGTCGGGCACCCTCTCACTTCGGGTGAAGCTGCGCGACGGCCACGACGTGGAGTGGACCGAGGCGGCCGGTAACGGCCCGATCGACGCGTTCCTCGCGCTGCTGGCCGCACGCGGCATCCAGGTGTCTCTCTACGACTACGTGGAGCACACCATGTCGGAGGGCGGCGACGCCCAGGCCGCCTCCTATGTCGAGTTGCAGGTCGGCGAGCGGCGGCTGTGGGGAGTCGGCATCGACTCGGACACCGTCTCGGCGTCGCTGAAAGCTATCGTGTCGGCCGTCAACCGTGCCGTGCGCGTCGACGACGGCGTGACCGAGCCTCAGCTGACCTCGGCCTGATCGCACCACATCCTGCTCGATGCTGAGTCCTGGTCTTCCCGGCGCGGTCGCGCCCGACAGCGGTGTGCCGGCCGGGTCGCACGGCGCGCGTTCCCTTGCGAGCGAACCGGATGCGTCGTTCGCCGTTCCCGAGCCGCTCAGAAGGCGGCTCGGGAACGGCATCGACGCCGTCGTGTGGGTCAACGAGGTGGGCGGCGTCACGGTGCGGGGCCGGGCCGACGGCGACCGCGTGTTCGCGAAGTGGGCGCCGCCCGGGAGCAGGGCTGAACTCGACTTGGCCGCAGAGGCGGAACGTCTGCAGTGGGCGGCGGCACACACGCGCGTTCCCGAGGTCGTCGGCTATTCCTCCGACCAGGACGGCGAGGTGCTCGTCACGCGCGCGTTGCCGGGCACGAACGCGGTCACGGATCGGTGGCGCTCCGAGCCGCGAACGGCGGTCATTGCGCTGGGCGAGGGACTGCGCGCTCTGCACGAAGCCCTGCCAGTGGCCGGATGCCCGTTCGACTGGTCGGTCGGCGAGCGCGTTCAGCGGGGCCGGATGTCTGGCATCCCGGAGCGTGCGGCCGCCCTCGAGCGGCTGGGAGACGCCCCGGCCGTCGACACGCTTGTGGTCTGCCACGGCGACGCATGCGCTCCCAACACGCTGTTGAACGGCGACGGTTCGGTCGCCGGTCATATCGATCTGGGCCGGATGGGCATCGCAGACCGCTGGGCCGACATCGCGATCGGCGCGTGGAGCACCGAGTGGAACTACGGCCCCGGCTATGACCGCCTGTACTACGAGGCGTACGGGGTGGAGCCCGACGAGGAGCGGATCGCGTTCTATCGGGCGCTGTGGGACGCCACCTGAGCTCAGCCGGCGGAGCTGCCCTTGTCTGGCTTCACGATCGGGATCGCGGAGGTCTCCGCGGCCACTTTGCGGCGGTAGAGCATCCGTTGCTCCGGAAGCGACAGGTCGAACACGACGGCCAGAATGCGGATCACCGCGGTGAGCGCGAATCCGGCGACACCGGCGACGAAAAGGCCGACGCCGAACGCGTGCAGCACGACGAGCAGCACGCATCCGGCCGCTGCGGCGACGGCGTAGAGCGACCCGACGTGCATGATCGCCACCGGCAGGCCCATGATCACGTCCCGCAGCACGCTGCCGCCCACTGCCGCGAACACGCCGACGAAGACGGCGGGAACGACCGGAACGCCGAGCCCCAGGGCCTTTGCCGTGCCGAACGCGCCGAACATGCCGATCACGAGCGCATCGAGCACCACGATCAGCGCGTTCACCCTGCGCAGCGGACCCGCCAGCAGCATCCCCAGCAGAGACGCGGCGATGACCGTGATGAGATACCAATCGTTCGACAGCATTGCGGGCCGCACGACGAGCAGCAGGTCTCGGATGAGGCCGCCGCCGAGGCCCACCACGGTTCCGATCACGGCCACCCCGAGCAGGTCCAGCCGGCGCTGTCCGCGGAATCCCGAAGCGAACAGCGCGCCCTGGATGCCGCCGAGTGCGACGGCGGTCAGATCCGCCCAGAGCGGGATGACGAAGGCGGACTCGGTCACACCACTATTCTTCGTCAGCGACGGCGGGCGTTCGCACCGTGCACGAGCGC
This sequence comes from Humibacter ginsengisoli, assembly GCF_054780095.1. Classification (NCBI taxonomy): domain Bacteria; kingdom Bacillati; phylum Actinomycetota; class Actinomycetes; order Micrococcales; family Microbacteriaceae; genus Humibacter; species Humibacter ginsengisoli. Next base: position 111,651 of record NZ_BAAGWZ010000006.1, on the reverse strand, counting down.
CGCGGCGATAATGGACCGGTGCCCACCTACCGTGATGAAGCCGTCGTGCTACGCACCCACAAGCTGGGCGAGGCCGACCGCATCGTCACGATGCTGACCAGGGCTCACGGCAAGGTGCGTGCTGTCGCCAAGGGGGTTCGTCGCACGGCCTCGAAGTTCGGTGCGCGCCTCGAGCCGTTCATGGTCGCCGACGTGCAGCTCTACGAGGGACGCAGCCTCGACATCGTGAACCAGGCGGAGTCGCTCGGCGCATACGGTGCAGAGATCGCCGGAGACTACTCGAGCTTCACCGCGGCGAACGCCATGGTCGAGACGGCCGACCGGCTGACCGAGTCGGAGGGATCGCCGCAGCAGTACCTGCTGCTCGTCGGTGCGCTGCGGTCGTTGTCGCGGCACGAGCACGACGCGTCGCTCACGCTCGACTCCTACCTGCTGCGGGCGCTGTCGTTGGCCGGATGGGCGCCGAGCTTCGACGCGTGCGCGCGGTGCGGCAGGCCGGGGGAGCACACCAGCGTCGTCGTGCAGCTGGGCGGCGTGGTCTGCGACGACTGTGCTCCGCCGGGGGCGCCGCGCGTCGGCCGCGTCGTCATCGACCTGCTGGCCGCGCTCATGAGGGGTGAATGGGCGGCGGCGGAGTCCACAGATGCCGGCACTCGCGCCAAGGCGAGCGGCATCGTCTCCGCCTACACGCAGTGGCATCTGGAGCGCGGTCTACGGTCGCTTCCGCATGTCTCCAGGGCAGTTGCAGGGGAGACGGCGTGACTCCGAAGCCGTACACGCACCAGGATGCTGTCGCCTACCGCCCCGTGGATTGGACGGGCGAGTACCCGCCGCGGTTGCCGGCATCCGCCGTACCGGGGCACGTTGCGCTCGTCATGGACGGCAACGGCCGCTGGGCGAACCGGCAGGGCCTCACCCGCATCGAGGGCCACAAGGCGGGGGAGGCGTCGCTGCTCGACGTCGTCGCCGGCGCCATCCAGATCGGAGTGAAGCAGCTGAGCGTGTACGCGTTCTCCACGGAGAACTGGCGGCGTTCGCCCGACGAGGTGCGGTTCCTGATGGGGTTCAACCGTGAGGTGCTGCACCGGCGACGCGATCAGCTGAACGAGTGGGGCGTGCGCGTGCGGTGGGCTGGCAGGAAGCCGCGGCTGTGGACATCCGTCATCAAGGAGCTCCAGTTCGCTGAGCGACTCACGGCAGGCAACGACGTGCTCACGCTCACGATGTGCGTCAACTACGGCGGCCGCACCGAGATCGCGGATGCCGTGCGCAGCATCGCCGACGAGGTCGCTGCGGGCAGGATGCGTCCTTCCGCCGTCACCGAGAAGACGATCCAGCGTCACCTGTATGCGCCGGAGCTGCCCGATGTCGACCTGTTCGTGCGCAGTTCAGGCGAGCAGCGCACGAGCAACTTCATGCTGTGGCAGAGCGCGTACGCAGAGATGGTGTTCCTCGACACGCTGTGGCCGGACTTCACACGACAGGACCTGTGGCGCGCGATCGAGTTGTACGCGGCGCGCAACCGCCGCTTCGGCGGAGCGGTGGACGTGCCCACCGCTGCGGAATAGCGGCCGCCCGCTGCCAGTTGCACCTGCACGTGAGCGATCCCATCAAGGTTGACATCTGGTCCGACGTGGCGTGCCCGTGGTGCTACATCGGCAAACGTAAGTTCGAGGCAGGGTCCGGCTTGTTCGCCGGCGCCGGCGACGGCCGCGGCGTCGAGGTCGAGTATCACTCGTTCGAACTCTCACCAGACACGCCGGTCGACTTCGAGGGCAACGAGGCGGACTACCTCGCCCAGCACAAGGGGATCAGCCCGGAGCAGGCGTCACAGATGCTGGAGCGCGTGAGCGGTATCGCTGCGCAGGTCGGGCTCGACTACGACTTCGCCGCCATGCAGCACACCAACACGGTCAAGGCCCACGAGCTCATCCACTACGCCAAGGCGCACGGCAAGCAGGCCGAGATGAAAGAGCGTCTGCTGAAGGCGTACTTCGTCGAGGGCGGGCACGTCGGCCGCATCGACGATCTCGCCGGCTACGCGTCCGAGATAGGACTTGACGGCGAGGATGCGCGTGCCGCGCTCGAGCACGGCGACTATCTCTCCGCGGTGCGCGAGGACCAGGCGACGGCGCAGGAGTATGGCATCTCCGGCGTGCCGTTCTTCGTCATCGACGGCAAGTACGGTGTCTCTGGCGCCCAGGAGGCGGCGACGTTCGCGCAGGTGCTGGAGCAGGTGTGGAACGAGCGCGACCAGGCCGACGAGTCGGAGGCGGTGTCGGCATGACCGAGCTGAAGCCGCTTGGCGACCCGACCGCGGTCGTGTGCGACGGCGATGTCTGCATCGTCCCGCAGCCGGTGGACGAGGCGCCGGGGGCTACTCCGGTTCGGTGATGTCGGCGACCGTGGCGTCGAACGCGCGGATCAGCGCGTCGCCGTCGACGAACGCACTGTAGCCGTGCTCGCCGGCACCCATGGCGACTGTGCGGCCGGCGACCCCGGCGTCGGCGACGACCGGCCACGGGGTCGTCGAGCCGAACGGCGTGATGGTCCCGCGGTCGTATCCCGTCGCGGCGAGGGCAAGCGAGGCATCCGGAAGCGACAGCTTGTTCACACCGACCAGAGCGCGCAGCTTCGCCCACGAGATCTTACGGCCGCCGGGCACGAGTGCGAACAGGTAGTCGCCGTCGTGCCGCTTCACGACGAGCGTCTTGACGATGTCCGATGGCTCGATGCCGAGCAGCGAAGCGGCCTCGTGCAGGGACCGGGCCGCCGGGCGCTCGACGATCCGTACGTCGACTCCGCGTGCTGCGGCATCCTCGACGACTCGTTCGCGTCCCTGCGACATACGCGTCCCGTTCCTCTCGGCCGATACCTGTTCTTTCACGTCTTACCTGGTCTTTCAGGTGCCATCTGGGAGAATCGTGAGCGATGTCTCCTCTCGCAACACTAAGCCCCTCGCAACTGGCCATCGGTCCGTTGCGGCTCGACGCACCCGTCGTGCTCGCGCCGATGGCCGGCATCACCAACACCGCGTTCCGCCGCCTGTGCCGAGAATTCGGCGCCGGTCTCTACGTGAGCGAGATGATCACCTCCCGTGCGCTCGTCGAACGCACACCCGAGTCGATGCGGCTGATCCGTCACCACGAGAGCGAGACGCCTCGGTCCATCCAGCTGTACGGCGTCGACCCGAAGACCGTGCGCGAGGCCGTCACGATGCTGGTGGCCGAGGATCGCGCCGACCACATCGACCTGAACTTCGGATGCCCGGTGCCCAAGGTCACCCGCAAGGGCGGCGGAGCCGCGCTGCCGTGGAAGCTCGACCTGTTCCGCGACATCGTGACCGCCGCGGTGCAGGCATCCGGCGATCGTCCTCTTACCATCAAGATGCGCAAGGGCATCGACGCGGACCACCTCACGTATCTTGAGGCCGGTCGCATTGCCGAAGATGCCGGAGTCTCATCGATCGCGCTCCACGCGCGCACGGCGTCCGAGTTCTACTCCGGCCACTCCGACTGGTCGGCCATCGCGAAGCTCAAGGAGACCGTGACGAGCGTTCCGGTGCTCGGCAACGGCGACATCTGGACGGGTCAGGATGCCATCCGCATGGTCGAGCAGACCGGGTGCGACGGCGTTGTGGTCGGCCGCGGCTGCCTCGGCCGTCCGTGGTTGTTCGGCGACCTTGCTGCGGCGTTCAAGGCGCACGCCGGCCAGATCAGTGCAGAGGAGGCCGAGGCTGCGACCGCGCGTCCTGGCCTGGGTGAGGTGATGGCCGCGTTCCGCCGGCACGCCGAGCTTCTGGTCGAGTTCTTCGAGAGCGAGGAGCGCGGATGCCGCGACATCCGCAAGCACGTCGCCTGGTACTTCAAGGGTTACCCGGTGGGTGGCGACCTCCGGGCGCGTCTCGCCACGGTCGAGTCGCTCCAGCAACTCGACGACCTGCTGGGCACGCTCGACCCGGCGCAGCCGTACCCGGGTGATGACGCGGAGGGTCCGCGTGGGCGCGCGGGCACGCCGAAGAATCCCGCGTTGCCGGACCGCTGGCTGGAATCGCGCTCCATCGCGGCGGACGAGCATGAGCAGCTTGCTGAGGCAGAGGTGAACACGAGTGGCGGCTGACCCCGGCACCGCCGCCGATGCTGTGGGCACCACTCAGCCCGTCGTTCCTGACCGTTCGACCGGTTACGGCGCTTTCGACCGGGAGCGGTGGTTGCCCGAGCAGCACTCGACCCGGCGCAGCGACTTCGCTCGCGACCGCGCGCGACTGCTGCACTCGAGCGCGTTGCGCAGGCTGGCCGCCAAGACCCAGGTGCTCAGCCCGACGGCCGGGCTCGACTTCGCGCGCAACCGGCTGACGCACTCCCTCGAGGTTGCTCAGGTCGGCCGCGAGCTCGCCTCGAGCCTCGGTCTTGACCCGGACGTGGTCGACACGGCGTGCCTGGCGCATGACATCGGACACCCGCCGTTCGGGCACAACGGCGAGCGGGCCCTGGCCGAGTGGTCGAGCGATATCGGCGGGTTCGAAGGCAACGCTCAGACCCTGCGGCTGCTCACGCGACTCGAGCCGAAGGTGTTCGGCGGCGACGGGCATCCGTACGGCCTCAACCTGACCCGTGCCAGCCTCGACGCGAGCTGCAAGTATCCGTGGCCGGCGTCATCCTCCGTTGCCGACCCCAGCGGACGCGCCAAGTTCGGTTTCTACGCCGACGACGAGCCGGCGTTCCACTGGCTGCGCGAGGGGGCACCGGAGCGCGTGAAGTGCATCGAGGCCCAGGTGATGGACCTCTCCGACGACATCGCGTACTCGGTGCACGACTTCGAAGACGCTGTCGTGAACGGGTACATCGACGTCGCCGCGCTCGGCCGGCGGGTCGACCACGACGCGCTTGTCAGCTCCATGTACGAATGGATCGGCGGAGAGATCGGGCACGATGAGCTCATCGCCGCCTTCGATCGGCTGGACAGCCTGGATGTCTGGCTCGACGACTGGGACGGCTCGCGTCGCGCGCAGGCGCGGCTGAAGAACCTGACGAGCCAGCTCATCGGCCGTTTCGCGGTCTCCTCGGCACGTGCCACGAAGGAGGCTTTCCCGCAGTCGAGCCTCATCCGCTTCGGAGCCGACGTGGTCGTGCCGCGGGAGATTCAGGCGGAGATCGCCGTTCTGAAAGGCATCGTCGCGACGTTCGTGATGTCGCGCAACACGCGCCAGCCGATCTACGCCAGGCAGCGCACGATGCTCGCCGAGCTTGCTGACGTGCTGCTGACCACCGGTGAGGCGAACCTCGATCCCGGATTCGCCGAGGACTGGCGGCGGGCACCCGATGATGCCGCGCGCAAGCGCGTGGTCGTCGACCAGGTCGCGAGCCTGACCGACCAGTCGGCGATCTCCTGGTACGAGCGCCTCGCACACAAGTAGTGCACAGGCCGGTGTCGTCCGCGCGAACACTCTAAACTCAACGCCATGGCGGGCCGTATTCGACAGAGCGATGTCGAAGAGGTCAAGGCCAGAACGAACCTCGCCGACATCGTCGGCGACTACGTCACCCTCAAGTCCGCCGGTGTGGGCTCCCTGAAGGGCCTCTGCCCGTTCCACGACGAGCGCAGCCCGAGCTTCCAGGTGCGCCCGCAGGTCGGCCTCTACCACTGCTTCGGCTGCGGCGAGGGCGGCGACGTGTACGAGTTCCTGATGAAGATGGACCACGTCACGTTCACCGAGGCCGTTGAACGTCTCGCCGCGCGCATCGGCTACAGCCTGCACTACGAGGACGGCGGGCCCGCAGCGGCGGAGTCCGGCAACCGTGCACGGCTCATCGCCGCGAACGCGGCCGCCGAGGAGTTCTTTCGAGAACGACTCGGCGCGCCCGATGCGGAGGCCGCCCGTCGCTTCCTCGGGGAACGGGGCTTCGATCCGATCGCGGCGGAGCGCTTCGGCGTCGGCTTCGCCCCGAACGCATGGGATGCCCTGGGCGCCCACCTGCGCGGCCGCGGCTTCACGGGCGACGAGCTGGCGGCATCCGGTCTCGTCTCCACGGGCGAGCGCGGCAGTTCGTACGACAGGTTCCGCGGCCGGGTGATCTGGCCCATCCGCGATGTCACCGGCCAGACCGTCGGGTTCGGCGCGCGCAGGCTTCTCGACGACGACAAGGGACCGAAGTACCTGAACACGCCTGAGACCGCGATCTACCACAAGGCGCAGGTGCTGTACGGGCTCGACTTGGCAAAGCGGGAGATCTCGCGCTCGCACCGGGTCGTCGTGGTGGAGGGCTACACAGATGTGATGGCGTGCCACCTCGCGGGCGTCGACACGGCGGTGGCCACGTGCGGCACGGCATTCGGCGTCGACCACATCAAGGTGCTGCGTCGTGTGCTCGGCGACGACAGCGGGCTCGGTGAGGTGGTGTTCACATTCGATCCCGACGAGGCGGGACAGAAGGCCGCGTTGCGGGCTTTCGGCGAGGAGCAGCGGTTCGCCGCGCAGACCTATGTGGCCGTGGGCCCCGATGGGCTCGACCCGTGCGATCTGCGGCTCAAGCAGGGTGACGCCGCCGTGCGCCGCATGGTGGATGCGAAGCGTCCCATGTTCGAGTTCGTCATCCGCCAGGCGCTGAGCAAGTACGACCTGGAGACCGTCGAGGGCCGGGTCGCCGCGCTACGCGAGTGCGCGCCGATCGTGGCGGGAATCCGTGACGCAGCCCTGCGGCCCGGCTACACGAGGCAGCTGGCACGGATGCTCGGTGCCGAGCTCGGCGAGGTGCAGTCCGCTGTGCAGGCTGCACTGCGACGCACATCGGGAGCACCGACGGCGCGCGGTGCAGGCCGGGACGAGCGCCGCGGAGAGGATGCCCGCTCTCGCCCCGGCGACCGCGACCCGTACGACCGCCGTGGACAAGATGAGCCCGGCTCGCGCGAGCCGGACGTGTCGCTGGCGAGCATCGGTTCCGACCCGGCAACCAGGCTCGAGCGCGAAGCGCTGATGGCGGTGCTGCAATATCCGCAGCACGTCGGCGCGCAGCGTGCGAGCGCGGTCGCGCACGCTGGTTTCTCGAATGCCTCGCTCGCGGTGGTGCGCGACGCGATCGCGGCGAACGCCGACGCGTACGGCGCATCCGCCTGGGTGGAGCGCGTCGCGCGCGACGTTCCGCCACCGTTCGCGGGCCTGGTCAGACAACTCAGCGTCGCGCCCATCCCGGCGCGCGACGAAGCCGGGGCGGCGGCGTTCGCGACCTCGGTGACGGCATCGCTGCTTGACCGCGACCTGCTCCGACGCAAGGCGAATGCCCTCGGCCGGCTCCAGCGAACCGATCCGGGCGACCGTGAGGCGGTGGCGGGCATCCAGCGCGAGCTCGTGCAGATCGACGCGGACAGGGTACGGCTCCGCGGCGAGTGACGCCCTCACCGCCAACGGTGTCCCTAATAGGCTGATTCTCATGCCCGCCGGAGTCACCGAATGACCGCACAGACCTACCGCGACCCGATCGTGCTCGATGACCTCTCGGCGGAGTACCCGTCGCACGGGGCGTCCGCGGGATGCGTCGCCCTGCGCGGCATCAGCCTGCACGTGCGGCCCGACGAGGTGCTGGGCATCCTCGGCGAGAGCGGCTCGGGCAAGAGCACCCTGGCACGCATCGTCTCCGGTCGAGCGGGTGCCGACGGCGGAGCGGCGCCGAGGATCACCGGAGGCGACGCCACGGTGATGGGCCACTCGATCAGGAGGCTGCGCTCCCGCGACCGCAGCACGCTCACATTCCACGTCGGCTATCTACGACAGGACGCCGGTACTCGCCTCGACCGGGCGCTGACCGTCTCCGAGCTGGTCTCCGCGCCGATCTACGAGCGGGACAAGCACTTCAGCAGGCGGGAGGCGGGCGTGCGTGTCGCCTCGCTGCTCGATTCGGTGCAGTTGCCGCTCGGCGTGCTCGACAAGTACCCGTACGAGCTGAGCAGTGGCCAGCGGCAGCGGGTGGCGATCGCGCAAGCGCTCGTGCTCGGGCCGAGCGTGCTGGTCGCCGACGAGCCGACGGCAGGCATCGACGTTACCGTGCGGGACTCCGTCGTCGACCTTCTGGCGCGGCTGCACGGTGAGCACGATTTCGCTGCCGTCATTGTCAGCCACGATGCGCGCGTTCTGCGGCACGCGACCGCGACAGTGGCTGTGCTCCAGTCCGGATCGCTGGTCGGATACGGCACCATGGAAGACGTCTTCACCGCGCCGACTCACCCTTACGTGGCGCAGCTCGCCGAGGCGCTCCGCCTGAGCGAATGACCGCGGTTCCGGCGCTGCGCCCGACACTGGCTGTCGATTTGTCCAGGCGCCGCGCTTTGGTAAAGTAGGTGAGCCCCGCGGGGGCATTCCTCCATAGCTCAATTGGCAGAGCAGCCGGCTGTTAACCGGCAGGTTCTTGGTTCGAGTCCAAGTGGGGGAGCGTCAAGGCCTCGCCGCAGGTAATGCGGCGGGCATACGGTCGAAGCGTCATGAATCACGCGGTCGACATCTTCCAGGGCCAGGGTTGGCTCCAGGTGGGCGAGCTGCTACTCGCGTTCGTGCTCAGCGCACTCGTCGGTCTCGAGCGGCAGCTGCGCGGCAAGAGTGCAGGACTTCGAACTCAGGCGATCGTCGGAACATCCGCCGCACTCTTCCTGCTGGTGAGCAAGTACGGCTTCGCCGATGTTCTGGGTCCGCACGTCACGCTCGACCCGTCACGAGTCGCGGCGCAGATCGTCACCGGCATCGGGTTCCTCGGCGCAGGCCTCATCCTCACCCGGCGCGGTGCCGTGCACGGGCTGACCACGGCGGCGTCCGTGTGGGAGACCGCCGCGATCGGCATGGCCGCGGGAGCGGGACTCTGGGTGCTCGCATTGGCCGTGACCGCCTTGCACTTCGTGATCGCGTACGGGCTCACGGCCGTCACGCGCCTTCTGCCGCGCGGCCGCAACGCCCAGGTGCAGCTGGAGGTGGTCTACCGCGACGGAAGAGGACTTCTCCGTGACGTGCTGACCGCGATCACCGGCAACGGCTGGGTGGTCAGCCGCACCGACCATCACCCGGCAGGTGACGGTCTGGCCGCCGTACTGCTGGAGCTGCGTGGCCCGGATGACGCGTCCCCGCTCATCGACGCGCTCACCGGCATCGACGGTGTCAGCAGCGTGCAGCTGGTCTCCGAAGACGACCTGGAGTAGCCGTCGGGGACCGCAGGAGTGAGTAGCGTTGCCGTCATGTCCGATCCCTCCGACCTGCTCATCACCGCCGACGATCTCGCAGGTGCGCTGGAGAACGCCGCGTCCGGCGGCCGCCCGGTGAGGCTACTCGACGTTCGGTGGCGGCTGGACGTGCCGGACGGGCGCCCTGCCTACCTCGCCGGGCACCTTCCGGGCGCCGTGTACGTGGACCTCGACACCCAGTTGGCGAAGAAGGGGGATGCCAAGGAGGGCCGGCATCCGCTGCCACCCATCGAGCAGTTCGAGGCGGATGCCCGCTCCTGGGGAGTCGACGACGGCGACCTGGTGGTCGTCTATGACGATCTCGGCAACATGTCCGCTGCCCGCGCGTGGTGGCTCCTGCGGTATGCCGGATTCGACGAGGTACGGATGCTCGACGGCGGCTTGCGTGCATGGCTCGCCTCGGGTCGCGAGCTCGAGTCCGGAGCCGCACAGCAGGCACCCGGCAGCGTGTCGCTGAGCTACGGCCGCCTCCCGGTCGTCTCGATGGACGAAGCGCTGCGCGTGGCACATGACGGTGTGCTGCTGGATGCCCGCGCCCCGGAACGGTACCGGGGCGAGACCGAACCGATCGACCCGCGCGCCGGCCACATCCCTGGGGCGCGGAATACGCCGACGACGGCCAACGTCGACTCCTCGGGGCGATTCCTCAGCGTGGACGAGCTGCGGCAGCGGTTCGAGGCGGCCGGTGTCACCGGAGACCAGGCGGTTGCCACGTACTGCGGCTCCGGCGTGACGGCCGCACACAACGCCGCCGCTCTGATGCTCGCGGGGTTCCGGCCCGCTCTCTATCCGGGATCGTGGAGCCAGTGGTCGCAGCACGCCGACCGTCCGATCGCGACGGGCGATGAGCCGACTGCAGGCGTGCGGGCGGTACTCCGCGGGGAGTAGTCGCGACCGCCCGGCGGCCGACGGCCTGGACGCGGTCGCTGGCTAGCATGAGGAGATGCCGTACCCGCCCTGGCTGCGCACCGGGCCCGAGCCGGCGCCTGAGATCCGCTCACGCCGCTCATGGCGTGCCCGGGTCTTCGCCACCGCCCTGAGCGTCTTCGTTCAGCTCCCAGGGCTCGCGTTCGCATTCGGCGGCGCCTGGCACCATGCCCGCGGATCGGTCGATCTGGTGTCAGCCGGATCGGTCGTTCTCGGGATAGCGGCCGCGGCGCTTCTGCTGCTCCCATCGCGCACGGCCGGTGTGATCGCCGTCGCAGCCCTCGCGGTTCCGGCCATCGCGCTGGCACCGGGTCCGCCGGCCGCCGCGCTCGCGGTCGCGATCGCCGTCGCGCGGGCCGTGCTCGGCGGCGCGTCGATGTGGGCGTGGTGCACTTTGGCCGGCCTCGGGCTGGTCGGAATCGGCTGGATTCTGGCGCAGGGCGGCGGTGCTGCGGGCATCCGGGTGCTCGCCGTCACCGTGGCGCTCTGTGTGGTCGCGGCCGCTGCGAGCGGTGCGAGCGGGAGGCGCGAGCGTTTCCGAACCGCGGCGCGCGAGGAAGCCTCCCGCCGGCGATCGGCCGCCGAGGAGGAGCGACTGCGCATCGCCAGGGAACTGCACGACGTTCTCGCTCACTCGCTCTCGCAGATCAGCGTGCAGGCGGGTGTCGGCCTCCACCTGTTCGACGATGACCCGGAGAGCGCGAGGCAGAGCCTGCGCTCCATCCGAGAGACGAGCGCGACCGCCCTGGACGAGGTGCGCGGAGTGCTCGGGATGCTCCGGCAGTCCGACGATCCGGCTGAGGCATCCGCTCCCCGGCGCCCAGAGCCGACGCTGCACGCGCTTCCTGCGCTGCTTGAGGAGACCCGCCGTCTCGGGCTACGCGTGGAAGCCCTCGGAGAGGTCGCGACCGGTGCGTGGACCGGCGATCCGTCCGTGTCGGCAGCCATCCAGACCGCCGCATACCGCATCGTCCAGGAATCGCTGACGAATGTGCGCCGCCATGCCTCGACCGCCTCCGTCGTGGTCGAGGTGTCGATCCGAGCGGACGCCCTGATCGTCCGTATCGAGAACGGGCCGGCCCAGGAGTCCGCCGCCAGCGAGGCCGACGACCGGAGGGCACCCGGCCGGGGCATCCTGGGGATGCGAGAGCGAGCGGCAGCCCTCGGCGGCACACTGGAGGCCGGGCCGACTGCGACCGGCGGGTTCAGGGTGATCGCGCGTCTGCCCGTGATCCCACGAGGGGGAGGCCCAGCCGCACCGAAAGAGGAGACAGTGTGATCCGCGTCGTACTGGCCGATGATCAGCAGCTCGTGCGCGCCGGATTCCGTGCGCTGCTCGACCACGAGCCCGACATCGAGGTGGTGGGGGAGGCATCCACCGGGCGAGACGCCGTGGCCCTGGTGCGACGGGAGCGTCCGGATGTCGTGCTCATGGACATCCGGATGCCCGACGGCGACGGCCTCTGGGCGACGTCGGAGATCGTGGGGGATGAAGCGTTGCAGGACGTTCACGTCGTCATCGTCACCACGTTCGAGCTCGATGAGTACGTGTCGGAAGCGATCAGGGCCGGAGCCAGCGGCTTCCTGGTGAAAGACACCGACCCTGTCGAACTCATCCGCTCGGTGAGGGTAGCGGCGGCCGGCGACGCGCTTCTATCGCCCGGGGTGACCAAACGCCTGCTCTCACGCCTGGCCGGATCGGTGCGTCCCGAGGTGACCGCCGCCGTGCTCGAGCCACTCACCGAGCGGGAGCGCGAGGTGCTCGCCCTCGTCGCAGAGGGCCTCAGCAATGCGGAGATCGGCGTTCGGCTCTTCATGAGCCCGCTCACGGCGAAGACGCACGTGTCGCGCATCCTGACGAAACTCGACGCGCGCGACCGCGTGCACCTCGTGGTCATCGCCTACGAGTCGGGACTCGTAGCACCCGGCCGGTTCTGAGCCGTCCGGCCTGCTCCCGTGGTGCACTGCTCGTGCTCCCATGGGAGCAGGAGGATGCCTCCCGCCGGCGGACGCGCCCACCCTGGCCCGCGCAGGAACCTGGAATCGGCTCGAACCGGGCCCGTTCACGTATCAGAAAGGTTCTCTCATCATGGTCAGCGCACTCTTGTCGACTGCGAGCGCCGCACCCCTCGCGGTCGCGGCGCACTGGGGCGGCCCGTGGGCCGGGGGATTCTTCCCGTTCTTCCCGCTGTTCTTCCTCATTCCGATCTTCTGGATCCTCGTGATCGCACTGATCGTCTTCCTCGTCACCAGGCGCCGCAGGGCGTACTGGCGCGAACACGGCCCTTCGGGTCAGTTCGGCCCGTACGGGAGCTGGGCGGCGAGCAGCAATGCAGAGTCGACTCTCGCCGAGCGCTTCGCGCAGGGCGACATCGACGAGGTGGAGTACCGCAAGCGCCTCGAGGTGCTGCGGGCGAACCGTCCAGGGCCCTCGCCCCGCTGAGGATCAGCCCGCCGGCGCAGCATCCGCTGTCGCCGGCGGGTGCTCAATCCTCGAGATGGTCGACACCGGGAAGCCAGCTCTGGCCCGGAACACCCCAGCCTCGCTTGCGCTCCACCTTCGCCGCGGTGCGTGCGTGACCGTCGGTGAGCCGGTCAACGTACAGAAGTCCGTCGAGATGGTCGTACTCGTGCTGGAAGATCCGCGCGAGCCAGCCGTCCGCTCGCACCTCGAACGGCTTCTCCTCCAGGTCGACGGCCTGCAGGATCGCCCGCGGGGCTCGTCGGAGCGGGAATCTCTCGCCCGGGAAAGACAGGCATCCTTCGGACTCCGTCTCAGGGTCCGCGTCGCCGGCGGGCACGGGGGCGATCCAGAGCGTCGGGTTGATGGCGACCCCGCGGTGCCGCTCGTCGGAGTCATCTGTCCAGTCGAAGACGAAGAGCCGCCTCGCCACACCGATCTGCGGGCCGGCCAGCCCCACACCAGGGGCGGCCGCCATCGTGTCGTACATGTCCTGCACCAGTTCGCGCAGCCCGGAGTCGAACTCCGTCACGTCGGTCGCCGGAGCGTGCAGCACGGGATCTCCGCAGATGCGGATGGGAAGAACGGCCATTCGACCAGGGTATCGGCGCACATTGACGTTAGGGTCGTGTGGTGATCTTCGACCTGGCGGCAGCGTCCGGCGACCTCACTGCTCTGCAGCCACGCCAGTTCATCGGCATCCCGATCGCCCTGGTCGGCGCCGTTTTCCTCTCCCTCGGCGCGCAACTGCAGCACCGAGGCGTGACGAAGGTCGAGCGGCACACCGAGCACGACGGCCGTGGCGGGCTTCAGCTGAAGCAGTTGACCTTGCTTCTGGCCAGGCCGTCCTGGGTGCTGGGCACTGTGATGCTGGGCCTGGCCATCGTGCTCCAGCTGACGAGCCTGGCGTTCTCGCCGCTGATCGTCGTGCAACCGCTCGGCGCGGTCTCTCTTGTGATCACGGCGATCATCAACGCCAGGGTGAGCGGTAACAGGTTGAACAAACGCACGGTTCTGGCGATCTGCCTCTGCGTGGGCGGTGTCGGAGCGTTCGTGGTCGTGGCCGCGTTCGCCGCACGCGAGGTTCCGGTCACCGAGAGCGACCTCGTCGAGATCCTCATCGTGCTCGGCATCGTGCTCGTGCTGTGCGGAGTGGCGTTCGGCGTCTTCCGGTCCCGACTGCCCGCTATCGGGTACGTGGTGGGGGCCGGTGTGCTCTACGGCTTCGTGGCGACACTGGCGAAGTCCGTCATCTCGCGAATCGAGCAGCAGGAGTTCGATGTGCTCACGCTGTTCTGCGTGCTGGCGCTTCTGGCCGCAGTCGGGCTCGGCGCCTACTTCGTGCAGAACGCGTACGCCTCCGGCCCGCCCGACCTCGTCATCGCCGGTCTGACGGTGATCGATCCGCTCATCGCGGTCACGATCGGCATCGCCATCCTCAACGAGGCCGCGGGTGCGCAGCTGTGGCAGATGCTCGCCTTCCTCCTTTGTGGGGCCATCGCGATCGTCGGTGTCTTCCTGCTCGCTCGCGTGCATCCGGGTGTACGCACGTACGACGACGCGGTGGAGCCGGAGAACCCGCACAGGGCGGGCTCTGCATAGACTGGGGCGTTGTAATCCCGCCCGGTCTCGACTCCCGGTGCGATGATCATGCCGACGCCCCCCGCCTACGGCATGGAGAGCATGAAGAGAAGGACGACTCCTTGACGGATTCACGCGAACCGGTTGCGGAGCCCTCGCCTCCCGCGGAGGCGCAGCGCAAGCCCTTGAAGGTGCTGATCGGTGTCGACACGTTCGCACCGGACGTGAACGGAGCGGCACGGTTCGCGGAGCGGCTGGCCGCCGGCCTTGTCGAGCGCGGGCACGAGGTTCACGTGATGGGACCTTCAGCTGGACGCCGGCATGGCACCTGGATCGAAGAGCATGAGGGCCAGCGGATGATCATGCACCGGCTGTACAGCTTGCGCTGGCGCCCGCACCCCTGGCTCCGGTTCGCCATGCCGTGGACCATCAGGCGCAACAGCGCGCGCGTGCTCGAGGAGGTGCGGCCCGACGTGGTGCACTTCCAGTCGCCCGTCATCGTGGGCCGCGGGCTGTCCATCGAGGCGCAGAAGCGGGGCATCCGCCTCATCGGTACCAACCACCTGATGCCGGAGAACATGGTCGAGTTCTCGCTCATCCCCTCGTGGCTGCAGAAGTGGTCCGTGCGGATCGCATGGAAGGGCGCGGCGCGCACGTTCCGGCGGGCGGAAGCGGTCACGACCCCCACCCATAAGGCCGCGCAGTTCCTCGAGGAGCACACGGGACTTCATGACGTGTACGCCGTGTCGTGCGGTGTGGATGCCCACAAGTACACAGCCAACTTCCAGCCGCGCACGGAGAACCGCATCATCTTCGTCGGTCGTGTCACGGGCGAGAAGCAGATCGACGTACTGGTGCGTGCGATGAGCATGCTTCCCGATGACCTGGACGCGAAGCTGGAGATCGTGGGCGACGGTGATCAGCGCAAGCACCTCGAGCAGCTCGCCGAACAGCTCGGCCTCCGCGACAGGGTCACCTTCACCGGCTACGTCTCGGACGACGAACTACGTGAGGCCTATACGCGCGCTACCGTCCTCGCCATGCCATCGGTCGCGGAACTCCAGTCGATCGTGACGATGGAGGCCATGGCCTCCGCGCTGCCGGTCGTCGCCGCCGACGCCATGGCGTTGCCGCACCTCGTGCATGACGGGCAGAACGGGTACCTGTTCAAGCCCGGAAACGTACAGGATCTCGCCGACAAGCTCGAAAAGGTGCTGCGCATGCCGCACGACGAACTCACCGCAATGAAGAAGGAGTCCCTCCGGCTCATCGCGGCCCACGACATCCAGCGAACGCTGAACACTTTCGAGTGCCTGTATCGTGGTGAAGCGGTGCCCGACCTCGTCACCGACGACGTCGCACCGGCCGACGCGGAGTGACCGCGTCGCGCCTCACGGGGCGGTAGCTCAGCTGGTTAGAGCATCGGACTCATAATCCGCCGGTCACGGGTTCAAGTCCCGTCCGCCCTACTTCCGTTGAAAACACTGGGAACGGCAGTCATTGAACGGCTGCCGTCCTTGCATTTCAGGAGCGGTTTGCCCACATTTTGCCCACATTTGTTTCGCCGACTTCATTGAGTCGGTCGGCGACAGCGTCGTAGACAATGCGTGCCCCTTGCCATGGTGGGATCGATCAACTCGCACGCGAGCGCGGCGAGGATTGAATCAACGGCTATAGGATCACGACCGACAGTTTTGCACGCACGACGTTGCAAGCCAACCGCCCGCGAGGCCCGCTGAAGGATCCCCTTCCCGGCAGTGCGGTGGACGTCGCGCTTGTTCAAGGCGCGTAGCGCCGCAACGGTGTGCGAGGCGTCAGAGCGACGAAGAACGTGGTCGAGCCGAGTGCGGCGAGGATCAACGCGAGGAGCGCTGCTATCGGCCCAAGGCCACCGGCCCAGACGATGCACCAGAATCCAATGGCGCCGAGAACGTTGGGCGCAGTGGCGGCAATCACTGTGCGGACCCACGTGCGTCGACTGCCGGTAAGTTCGACGAGAATAGCCAGGATTGCAGGAACGCAGCCAAAGAACGCCAACCCGATCGCGGTCACCTCGAACTGGCCGAAGCGCTCATCCGAAGTGACGACAACGTCTGCAAATTCCGGTGACGTTTCATAAACGTAGTTGTATCCCCAGCTCAAGACGGTCGCAGCGATCACGACCGCAGCCAGGAGCCGTACTGTCATCCAGGAAATGGCCCCACGACGCCACGAGAACCGGTCATCGTCCTCATGGGTGCCATCCGCCACGACGCAAACGTAGTCCACCTCGGCGACTCGGGTGACGGCCCGCTAGCGGATCGTCTATCGGGCACAGCTACGGCGCGGGGATTGCGTGGCTGAGCAGGGTTAGAAAACCAGTGGAATCGTCGGTGTAGTGGTCGACGATCAATGTGGGCATGCCGGCAGCGGCGGCCCCGGCGATGTCCTGGTCCGGGTGGTCGCCCACGAACAGGCATTCAGATGGTGCCACTCCGAGCCGACGAGTGAATTCTTGGAAGGCGCGAGCATCTAGCTTCCAGACTCCAAGTTCCTCCGCCGTGCACACTACATCGATCAGATCGTAGAGGCTCGTGCGTCGTAGCTTGTCGAGCTGTTGCTCGTGACTTCCGTTCGTGAGCACACCCACAATGAGGCCCCCGGCTCTGATTGCTCGTATCGCCTCCACCGCGCCCGGGAACGGTTTCCAGGCGGCGCGATAGGCGCTCAAGTATTTGTCGAAGAGAGCATCCAATGCCTCACCGTCGCGTGGAGGCTCAACACCGAGAGCGGGAAGAACTGTGCGCAGCCGGTAACGACGTTGCTCTTGGAAACTGATTTCCCCGCTGCTCCACTTCTGGAATCCGGCATCCTCCGCAGCGAACCATGCAGAGCGAGCGTCGGCCGAGGGCTGCACGCCGAGGTCGCCCAAGAACGAATCGACGCCCTCCGCGGCTGATCCGCGATGATCAAACAGGGTGCCATCGAGGTCGAATCCCACCGCCTGAATCCTGGACACAGGGCGACGGTATCAGCCAGCCGCCGACGACCAATGTGTGAGCCGAGCGTTTTAGAGCTTAGGGCCGGCACCGTCCGATCACCGATCACCTAACGGACGTGCCGAGCGGCGCCATCCCAGGGTCGCCGTGCCGCGCGCGGTCACTCCCGTTGATCGTGCAGGGCACGGAGTTTGAACATGATGATGCCGAGGTGCTTGTTCATCCACTGCTGCTTGTGGGGATATCGTTCGGCGGTCTCAGCACTCATCTGCGGCTCGACTGCCGCCTCGACCCAGAGGCCCGCGCCGCTGAACGTGTTCAGCAGATCGGACATCGTGTAGGGCCGCTTGGTGAGAGTCACGCTCTCATCCCAGTTCCGGTGCCGGAAGCTGAACGACTCAGTCGCGAAGTATTCCTCTCCGAGAGAGGTCCCGTTCTGCTCAGCGCGCTCGATCGCGTAGCGGAGCGGCTGAGTGCGGGTCAGCAGGATGAAGCCGTCATCCGTCAACATGTCGCGCGCGATCTGCAACGCCCGCACCGGATCGGTGGCGTACCCGAACGACTGCAGGAACAAGATCCGATCAAACGACCGGCCAGCCAGCCCGGGCACGGCCGACAGGTCGGAGAGATCACCCACGATCAGCTCGACACCCGGCGGCGGTGTGATGAAGTTCCCACTGATGTCGACCCCAACGGACTCGGCGGCGCCGTCGGTAACCAGCTCTGCGACCTTGCCCCCGTTACCGCACCCAGCATCGAGGACGGCGAGACCACTCACGTCGCCGAGCAAAGAGCGCTCGGCCGGCCACTCCACGAGGCGATCCAACGAGTCCTCCCGGGAACGCGCCTCCTCGAAACCCGACGAGAGCGCCTGCCACGGCAGACTCGCGTCCTCAGCGGTCTCCCCACCAGCGCTACTCATCGATTGATCACCTCAAACTCGTACATGCTCCAAAGCTAACCGCGCCGGAAACGGCGTCTGGCAGCGGATCCCCCTTCGAAACCCTTGTTCTCCTGAGGGTGACGTGCGCTGGCCATGCCTTGCGACTGATAGCTTGTGCCGACGTCGAGCGGATTGAACAGTGCGACGACGGCATAAGTTTTCATGAGCCGACACTATGGCAAGCAAAGAGTCCCGAAAGCGGATCGCTCTCTGCAACATCTTGTGCACATTCCCTCGGGGAAGGGGGTCCTCCGGCTTCAATCCGGCTAGGGTGACGGCGGCGCATCGGGGTCGTAGGGGACGGGGCGGGCTTTGTTCTGGAAAAGGGTGGCTGGGTTCGCCGCGACGGGGGCCGCCATCGCGGCACTGTGTTCGTGCTCATTGCTCGGATCGAGCCACTCTGGCCTGACGTGTACGCGTCCGTCTACCTCGACGAAGAAGCTGTCCCCTGATCTGAACGCAAAGGGTTCTGCGCGTCCGGCATGGTCCGGGCAAGTCGGTTCGATCATGACCGCTGAAGGTGATCGCCTGTTCAGTGATGCCGGCGGCGGCTGCCTGTATGAGTTGAGTGCAGCAACGGGCGCGCCAGGTTGGTCCTGGTCAACACCGGGACCGTCGTCGGTGATGGGCGCAGTCGCATCAAAGGACATCGTCATCGTTGCGACCGGGACGAATCACGGCCACGCCCCTGCAGCGGTATACCCGGTGACCGATCGGATCACCGGCTTGGACCCGAAGTCAGGCCATCAGCGATGGTCGTTGGGCCTCGGCGAGGACGGGCAGGGAGTTCCGGCAGCCATCTACGGACGCCTCGCCGTGGTCGCGAAGGCCAATGGCTCGGTCGTGGGGATTGACACATCTCACGGAACCCGACGATGGGCCGCGCCAATGGTGGCAGGATGCCAGAACAACCGCGGTTTGTCAGGCGTCTCCGCAACAGTGAATCTGTTGCGTGGCCCGCCGGTGCCGATGGTGGCCTACCAGTGTGCACCAGCGCAACGCATCGTCCAGCTCAGTGCCGCAACAGGGGCAGCGTCATGGTCGTGGACACTCCCACCTGGGCGCACCGTCGATGCGCAGACGACGGCGGGCAGCGACTCGGGGCTGCTGGGAGTCCTGGTCAGCGGGTCTGGTGTTCCGATCGCGACACAGCGCCCCCCTGCCGGGCAAGGTCAGGACGGGTACAACACGGACAGCCTTCTCGCAGTCTCCGACGTGACCGGGGAACCGCAATGGGAGGTCGACGGAATCTCCTCCACTGCTGGCGTCTACGCCGGGCAGGGCCGGCTGTGCACGGTCTCCGCCTTCGCAAGCACCTGCTTTGAGTCGGCAACCGGAACACAATCCTGGAACAGGGCCGCGTTGGTGCCGCCCAGCCATGGCGGATCGGACATGTTCAGTGCGATGGCTGACGACCGGGTGCTGCACATCGTCGAGCCCACAGTGGCGGCCGGCACTATCCCCGGCGAGTCGACCATCTACCGTTCACAGCCCGGAACCTTCGCGTTGGTCGGCTTCGACATCGCCACCGGGCGCCTGCTCAACGCAACACGCCTACCAGCCTTCTACGGCGGTCCCAATCAGGTCGTCGTCTCCGTCGACTCGCCGCCTGGCGTCGTCGCCGTTACGGGCACCCACACCATCGTCAGCCCGCAGTTCAGAGAAACCGCCACCGTAGAAGCATTCAGCAATTGACAAGGACACGCACTACGCCGAACCGTTCACGAGGATGTCACTGCATCCGCACAGGGAGCGAGCGAGTCGCGAATGGAATGATCGGACTGTAACCGATCGGACGTCCGCAAGCCCATCGGCTACCGGGCGTCCGGGTGCGTGCGCGACGAACGGTTATCCGTTCTTATTGTGTAGGCGCCGAAACCACGCTCGTGCTGTCGGCTGAGGGGGCGCGAGCGTGTTTCGTCTTGCACCCGTGGTTGCTCCGTGGTTTACGGCGTTGGAGTGGGCGCTTGGTCGACGACGGACATTGAAATGCTCTGGGCATCCGTCACCGTGGTGCCCAACAGGTCTTGGCTCTCGGCGGTGTATGAGCGGATGAATCCGGTGGCAGTGTCGACGACGATTGTCGCGACCCTGGCGTGGGTGGTGTCGGCACGTTTTAGGGTCACGATCGATCCGTTCTGCGCGACGACCTTGATGCCGGGGATCAGTGCGAGGGCGCGGAAGGTCGCCGCACGAAGGTCAGGGGGCATCAGAGCGGTTGTGAGCGGGTTGCTGAACATGCTCATCACCCAGTCGTACCCCTGGCTCGCTTCACCTCGGGCACGGAACCAATTCAGCAGCGCCTTCGGATTGCGCGGCATCTCGGCGTAGTAGGGGCGCCATGGGTCGATGGAATTGGTGAACTTGCCTCGGTCGCGTTGCGGCGGCGTCAGGGGCCCGTCCTTGCCGCCGGGCATCCGCTCTACCTTCTCCGGCCCTCGGGAGTCAGGACCCAATTGAAGGAACCAGTCCTTCGTGCGGTCAGCTGGAAGGTAGAGCACGAGCAAGGAACTACCGGGGGCAGTGCCGGTCCCGCCTCCGGCCTTCGGATCCGGATCCCCCGAATAGCTAGTCGTATCCGCGATCCGCAGATACTGGCCGTCCGTCAACGTGGTGTCCACGGCTTTGATCGTCACGTTCGCGGTCTGCCGGAGCACGGCAGCGGCCGCCGGTTCCGGGTGTGGCGGGGCCAGGACGATGCCAGCAACAAGCGCCGCCACCGCCAACCCGGCGATCACGACGGATCCTCCGATCAACCGTCGGCGGACCGGCTTCCGCACACCGGGCCGCTGCTTTCGAGTAGCCTCGCGCAACAACGTCCGCCGTGCTTCGTCGAGCTTCGCATCTGTGAGTGCGGGAACGTCCTGCCCGATCTCACGCACCTGTTCCAAGACGTCCATCGGTCTCCTCCTTCGCCATCCAGGTCAGCCGGGGCGCCGCGTGCGAACCCGGTGGTGCGAGCTTTCTGCGCACCCGGTTAAGTCGAGAGCGCACCGTCCCGACCGGCACCCCGAGGGCCAGCGCAACTTCCTCGTAGGTGAGATCACCCCACGCATACAGCAGCAGGGTCTCGCGGTCTCGGGTCGACAACGCTGCAATACGCGGTGCCAACGCCCGAAGAGCGGCAGTGGCGTCCGTGCGCGCGGATACTGCGTCGATCTCGCCATTGCTGACGTGGTCATCCCGGGCCACTGATACCTGGAAGGCCCGCCATTGTGCGGCCTCCTGCGCCCGGTGTCTCTTGACGATCCGGGAGGCGATGCCCAGGAGCCAGGGCCGGGCAGACTCCCATGAGGCATCGAAGTCGGCCCGGCGGCGGAACGCGACGAGCATCGTTTCGCTCAGCACGTCTTGCGCGGCATCTGCACCCACACGCCGCGCGGCGAACGCCGCGACCGCCCTAGCGTGCAGATCGAACAACTCCGCAAACGCCTTCGGCTCGTCGACCGAACGGCGGATGATGTCGGCATCCGTGCTCATACGGTCTATTGCACAGACGCGGGGAAATGGTTCACGAAATCATCATCTCGAGTCGCAGGCCACGAGACCTCCGATCCAGGCGACAGCCGCGCGCCATACGCTCAAAGTGCACGAAGAAGGATCCCCTTATGCAACATCCGATTCGATCTGCGGGTCGCTCAGACCTGCCGAGCTGCGGTTCAAGTCGTGCTCGGGCGACCTCGCACCGGCGCTAGGTATCGCGTCGCGCGACGCGTGAATGGTAGCGAGGAGCCGCAACGGCCTGGACGTTCTGAGCGGGCCAGCGAGGCGCTTGTACCGCAGCGCGGCCCTTCTGGGGAGAATGGACGCATGGACATTGTGGGGTTGCTCGATGACGAGGCGATCCTGCGCGCCTGCGAGCGGTATCACGTGCAGCGGCTGCGAGTCTTCGGGTCGGCTGTCACCGATCGCTTCGACCCGCAACACAGTGACGTTGATTTTCTCGTCGACTTTCTACCTGACAATGACGACCTGTTCCAGGACTACTTCGACCTGAAGGACGAGCTGGAGCACATCCTCGGCCGCCCGGTAGACCTGGTCGACGCAAGTGCTGTGCGCAATCCGTACTTCAAGGCGTCCGCATTCGGAAGCGCGCAGGAACTGTATGCGGCCTAGCGGCGAAATTCCTGGTCTCCTGTGGGACGCGCTCGACTTCGCGCGCAACGTCCAGGTGGCCGTCGGTGACACCCCACTGGAGGCATATCTAGCCGGTGGCCCGGTCGCCTGGGCCACCGAGCGACAGATGGAACTCATCGGCGAGGCACTGGGGAAGCTCCGGACCATCGACCCGGCACTGGCGGAACGCATTCCCAACATGCACCGGATCATTGCGATGCGCAATGTCCTGGTCCACGGGTATCTCATCGTCAACAGTCGCGTCGTCTGGCTTGCCGCGACTCAATCCGTACCCGAACTCGTTCCAGTTTTGGAGCACCTGCTCGCAGAGGCCGATCGCGCAGCGAGCGGGTCGACGCTGCCGTAGTGCGGCGGTTCGGCAGAAGGTGGTTTGCCCACATTTTGCCCACACTTCAACGAAAATCACCGAGATCACGGTGATCCCACAAGACTCAAAATCCCCGGAATTCCGCGGTTCTTGGAGTCCTCACCCGTGTCTCCGTAGCCCTGACTAGAGCATCGGACTCATAATCCGCCGGTCACGGGTTCAAGTCCCGTCCGCCCTACTGGTACCGATGAACGGGCCATGCGCCGGCTGCATGGCGCCGGCTCAACCTGTGAGACCGCACACGCTGGGCATCCAGTTCGTGTGATGGCCGTCCGCGACATGTGCGGCTGCTGTCACATTTCTGAATACGCCGCTCAGTAGTGCCGGGCAGTCAGATACGCGGGGAAGAATCGAGTCCGGCCGACAAGCATGCCGGAGCGGAGGCGACACATGGGCATCCGACGTCCGCCGTCGTCTCCGTTCAGGTCGTGCCCATGTCGGCCGTCGCCGTGTCGCTCGCATGCCCTAGGGTGGGCGGTCGGATGACAGCTTCACGCACTGAAACACGCACCGGATCGTCGGGTTCACGACTGCTACGCGGAGCACTCGACGGTGCCTCCACCGTGCCGTTCACCATCGCCTACCTGGTGGTCGTCACGGTCGTCACCATCATCGTGAGCACCCCCTCCGGTGTGCGTGCTCCGATTCGACGGATGCTCGCCACCGGCTTCGACCCGCTCGGGTTGTGGGGCCACTGGTGGAGCCCTGTCACCTCGCTGATCATCGCCACCGACTACGTGGCCCTCGCGTTCGCCCTGGTGCTCGGCGGAATCGCCCTGGCGATCAGCGAACGCCGCATGGGAACCTGGCGCACGGTGTTCGCGTTCTTCGCCACCGCCGTCGCAGCCGACGTGCTCGGCGCCACCGTGCAGACCGTGATCGGTTCGGCAGGCGGCATGTTCAACGAAGGCGTTCTCGACACACTCGTGCTCGACCCCCTGACAGGTGCGGCCGGCGCCGTCATGACGGCGAGTGCGTTCGCGTCGGTGCGCACCAGGCGACGCATCCGAGTGCTCGCAACCGTGATCGTGCTGATGTTCCTGCTCTACCGTGGCGGCCCGGTCGACATTTATCGCGCGCTGGCGGTGCTGATCGGATACGCGCTGGGACTGGTCCTGAACCCGTCCGGCAGGTCGCGCAAGTGGGGGTGGAGCTCCCACCACGAGGTGCGCGTGCTGATGGCGTCGGTCGTTGCCACCGGAGCGATCGGGCCGATCATTGCGGCGTTGTCGATGCATCCGCATGGCCTGCTCGCACCGCTCGCACTGCTGCTCGACAACGGCTCGTCCTCCGACCCGCAAGGGCTGCGCGCGTGCACGGTATACGCGGTGAGCCGCTCCTGCGTGCACGCGATCACGCTGGAACGCATCGGCTCGTTCGGCCCGATCGTGTTGAGCGTGCTGCCCCTGCTCATGCTCGTTCTTGTGACCTGGGGCCTCGCCAGGGGTCGCCGCTTCGCCGTCGGACTCGGCATCGCGATGAACGCGCTGCTCGCGTTCTGCGCCGCGTACTACCTCGGTTTCCTGCCCCGCATCGGCATCCCCGGCGTTCAGCGTCTGCCGGATCACGGTTCCTGGGGCGTGGTCGCGACCCTCGGCGCGACGGTGGTCGCCCCGATAGTGACGGCGGTACTGCTGTTCGCCACTCGGCGAAGCTTCACCGTCGTGCCGACGAGACGCTCGATCGTACGCTATCTCACCATCGTGGTGGTGAGCGTCGGCGCACTGATCATGCTGTACGTGGGACTCGGCTGGGCGTTGCGCACGATCGCCTTCGACCGGCCGATCAGCATCGCCGATCTGCTGCTCGACGCGGTCGAGCGCTTCATACCCGTCGCGTTCCTGCACCGGGAGATACCGGACTTCCTGCCGTCGTCTCTGGCCGGTCGCATCCTGTACCACGGCGTCGGGCCGCTGTTCTGGCTCATCGCGATCGGTGCCGCGATACCTCCGCTGCTCGCCCGTCCGGCGTCGTCGGTTCACGATGCTTACCGGGCCAGGCGCATCCTCAAACAGTACGGTGGCGACCACCTGTCGTTCATGACGACCTGGCCGTACACCTCGTACTGGTTCGGACCGGAGGGGCGCACTGCCGTCGGCTACCGGGTCGTCGGGGGCGTGGCGATCACGATCGGAGCGGCGTTCGGCGATCCGGGTCGCGTGGCGGATGCCATGGCCGGGTTCGCACGCTACTGCGACGACCGAGGTTGGACGCCTGCGTTCTACAGCGTTGATGCGGGGGAGTGGGATGCCCATTTCGCCTCGATCGGCTGGGATCGTCTCGTCGTGGCAGAGGAGGCCGTGATCGCGCCGCAGTCCTGGAGCACGACCGGTAAGAAGTGGCAGGACATCCGCACGGCCATCAACCGGGCGAAACGCGACGGCTACACGCTGGAGTGGACGAGGCACGTCGACCTGTCGCGGGAGACGACGCGGCAGGTCGCGGACCTCTCCGAGCAATGGGTCGCTCAGAAGGAGCTCCCCGAGATGGGCTTCACGCTCGGCGGACTCGACGAACTGCACGATCGCGACGTCGCACTCCTACTGGCCAGGGACGGTGATGGCGTCATTCAGGCGGTGACGAGCTGGATGCCCGGCTATCGCGATGGCCGGGTGCACGGCTTGACGCTTGACTTCATGCGGCGTCGCATCGACGGGCCGAACGGCGTGATGGAGTACGTGATCGCCGGCGCCGCCGAACGTGCGCGCGAGGACGGCATGGACTACCTCAGCCTCTCCGCTGCGCCTCTTGCGCGGACGACGACCGCGGACGCACCCGACAGTGCGGTGGAAGCCGTGCTCACAATGCTCGCCTCCTCTCTGGAGGCGATGTACGGCTTCCGCTCGCTCCTGTCGTTCAAGCGCAAGTTCCAGCCGGAGCTCCGGCCGCTCATCCTTGCCTACCCCGACCCGGTAGCGCTGCCTGCGATCGGCCTCGCCCTGCTCCGGGCCTATCTGCCAGGCCTTACCGTGCGCGACGCCATGGCTCTGCTCGGACGCCAGCGCAGCGAACCCGCTGCAGCGCGCTGATGGCCTCCTATCTCGTCGCACGTCGCACTGCCGACGGCACCGCTGTCACCGAGATGGACGCCGACGGCGCGGAGGGCGCCACCTCGAGACTGGCCGCCGCCGAGTGGCCGGAGTACCTGCGGCGCACGGAGTCGGCCCAGCCGCGCTGGGCCTGGAACAGCACGCGCTCGTGGTACCCGCGACTTCTCGCCGAAGGCATCCGGGTGGCTCGATGCGTCGACCTTGCCCTGTGCGGCACGATCCTGCGGGGCGCAGCCGCAGTCGCCCACACGGCGCTGCACGACGCGCCCCCGCCGTGGCCCGGGCACATACCGGCACCGGAGGCCGCAACCGACGACGCGCTCTTCCGCCTCGACGACCCCGCCCCCAGCGAAACTCAGACGGATGAGGTGGAAGAGCTGCGGGCCCAGCTGGGCGCCGTCGCATCCATCGACGATCGACCCACGGCATCCCGCATACGTCTTCTTCTGGCCGCCGAGTCCGCCGGCTCGCTCGTCGCCGCGGAGCTCCGGCACGCCGGCCTTCCATGGCGTGCCGACGTGCACGAGCGTCTGCTCACCGAGCTGCTCGGTCCCCGCGACCGGCTCGGCGGGCGCCCCGAGCGCATGGAGGAACTGGTCGCGCAGATCCGTACCGGGTTGGATGCCCCGCTGCTCAACCCGGACTCGCCCGGTGAGCTGGTGAAGGCACTGCAACGGGCCGGCATCAACGCATCCAGCACACGAGCCTGGGAGCTGCGCGAGGTCGAGCATCCTGCCATGCCCGCGCTGCTGGAGTACAAGAAGCTCTCCAGGCTGTACGCCGCGAACGGCTGGGCATGGCTGGATGCCTGGGTGCACGACGGGCGCTTCCGTCCCGACTACCTGCCCGGTGGCGTGGTGACCGGGCGCTGGGCGACCAGCGGGGGCGGTGCCCTGCAGCTGCCGAAGCAGGTGCGCGGCGCAGTGGTCGCGGACCCGGGCTGGAAGCTCGTCGTCGCGGATGCCGCCCAGCTCGAGCCGCGCATCCTCGCCGGGCTCGCCCATGACGAACGGATGGCGGCCGCAGGGCGCGGGCGCGACCTCTACGACGGCCTCGTCGCATCCGGCGTCGTCGACAGCAGGCAGCATGCCAAGGTCGGCATGCTGGCGGCCATGTACGGCGGCACGACCGGTGACGGCGCGCGAGTTCTGCCGCGACTCGCGCGAGCCTATCCGCAGGCGGTATCGCTGGTCGCCGAAGCGGCAGCCGCCGGAGAGCGCGGCGAACGGGTGAGCACCCTGCTCGGCCGCACATCCCCTCTGCCTTCGGAGGAGTGGTTCGCGGGCCAGCGCGCCGCGTCGCTCCCCGGTGCGACGGCCGACCAGGAGCGCCGTGCGCGCTCCCGCGCGCGCGACTGGGGTCGCTTCACCCGCAACTTCGTCGTGCAGGGCACCGCTGCGGAGTGGGCGCTGTGCTGGATGGCCGAGCTGCGCAACCGGCTCGTCGAGGTCGTCGGCGATGTGCCTTCTCGTGCGGCGCCCCCGTTCGACCGCAGCCCTCACCTCGTCTATTTCCTGCACGACGAGGTGGTGGTGCACGCTCCCGCAGCCTTTGCTGAGCAGGCCGCCACCGCCGTCCGGGATTCGGCGCGAGCGGCCGGGCGTCTCTTGTTCGGCGATTTCCCGGTCGAGTTCCCGCTCAGCGTCGCCGTGGTGGACAGTTACGACCAGGCGAAGTGACGCAATATCCGGCCGTCTCCACGCGTTGCAGTCCCTAGCGCAGCAAGAGCACCGACGAGTCGCAATACACGAACGCAGTCGATAGCAGAGGATGGATTCATGACCGACACCGCCGCAGCATCCACGACCGATCCCGCCCAGCTCCTGAAGAACTTCCACGAGCGCAGGGAGTACTCGGTGGTGCAGCCGAACGGCAATCTCGCTCTCGTGAACACGCAGTGGATCACGGATGCCGCACCCCAGCCGGTGTGGGGCGCCGCGGGTCTCTGGTCGCCGCTGCCCGCTGGCGAGTCAGGGCTCAAGGTGACGGCGACCGCGGCAGACGGGGTCGTCGTCGACGGCAAAACGGTCGACGGTGAGGCGATCGTTCGCGGCAAGGACACCGACGATCCGAGCACGATTGCCTTCAGCGACACGGTCACGGGAACCGTCATCGGCAACGAAGCACGCGAGTACGCGCTCCGGGTGTGGGACATCCGGTCCGAGGGCATCCAGGAGTTCGGCTCGATCGACGTCTTCCCGTACAACCCGGAGTGGGTCATCCAGGCGACGTTCACCCCGGTCGAGGGCTTGTCCGTCGGCTTCGAGCACCTGAAAGACGAGGGAGCCACCCGCGAGCTGGCGATCCCCGGCGAGATCACGTTCAGCAAAGACGGCGCCGATTACAACCTCGCCGCGTTCAAGGCGGGCCGCGCCCTCCAGCTGGTCTTCTCGGATGCCACGAGCGGCGACGACACGTACTCCGTCGGCCGGTTCCTGTTCGTCGCGCCGAACCCGGACGGCACGATCACTCTCGACTTCAACCGGGCCATCCTGCCGCCGTGCGCCTTCAGCTACGCGTTCAACTGCCCGATGCCGCCGAAGCAGAACCGGTTCGCCGTGCGCATCGAGGCGGGGGAGAAGAACGTGCTGAAGAAGGACGGCTCCCTGCTGCACGAATTCTGATCGGGCTGGGAGCGCTCGCGGCTGACGGACGCCGGCAGCGGGTGCCCGCGGTCAACCGAGAGGATCGGCCTCGCTCGCCCTGCGCAGCAGCTCGTCGCGCTCACGTTCGTTCGCGGTCAGGGACGCCGCGCTCAAGAATGCTCTGCGTGCTTCGGAGAGCCGCCCGAGCCGCTCCAGGAGATCGCCGCGCACGGCAGGCAGCAGCGCGTACCTGGACAGCGACTTCTCCGAGCTGAGCGGCTCGAGCGCGTCCAGGCCCGCCTGCGGGCCGTACGCCATGCCCACTGCGACGGCGCGATTCAGTCCGACGACGGGTGACGGCATCCGCTCCACGAGCGCGTCGTAGAGTCCGGCGATCTGTGGCCAGTCGGTGTCGTCGGCAGTGGGCGCGGTGGCGTGGCACGCGGCGATCGCGGCCTGCAGTGCGTACGGGCCGCGCGGACCGCCGAGCGCATCCGCCCGCCGCAGCGCGGCGAGGCCGTGAGCGATCAGCAGCCGGTCCCACGCGGTGCGGTCCTGCGACGTCAAGGGCACGGCCGCGCCGTCCGAAGCACGACGGGCTGCGAACCGGGACGCGTGCAGCTCCATCAGCGCGACGAGCGCGTGAGCCTCTGCTCGGTCCGGCACCAGTTCGGCGAGCACACGACCGAGCCGCATCGCCTCCTCGGCCAGAGTGGGACGCATCCATTCGTCGCCGAACGTCGCCGCGTAGCCCTCGTTGAACACGAGGTAGACGACCTCGAGCACCGATCCGAGCCGCTCGTCGAACTCGTCGCGATCCGGCACCTCGAACGGCACGTTCGCCGCCGCGAGCGCTCGTTTCGCCCGCGTGATGCGCTGCCCGATCGTGGCCGGCGGCACGAGGTAGGCGTGAGCGATCTCCTCTGTCGTGAGCCCGCAGAGCACGCGTAGTGCCAGCGCGACCCGCGAGGACGCGGGCAGCACGGGGTGACAGCAGACGAACACCAGGCGCAGCAGGTCGTCGTCGATGCGGGTCTCGTCCGGCTCGACGGCCTCTTCGTCGCCCGCCTCGGCAGCCGCGATCATCGCGTACTTCTCGGCTGCACGCTCGTCACGCCGCCACGCGTCGATTGCGCGTCGCTTGGCCACCGACGTGAGCCAGGCGGCGGGATTGCGCGGGATGCCCGTGCGTGGCCACGACTGCATCGCCTCCACCAACGCGTCCTGGGCGAGATCCTCGGCCCGGCCGAGATCGCCCACCATTCTTGCCAGCGTCGCGACCACCTTGGCCGCCTCCAGGCGCCACACCGTCTCGATCTCCCGGGCGACCGTCGCCGTGTCCGTCGTCACCTCGTCCGATGCCACCGTGCCTCCTTCATCGCGCATTCGCGATCGCGTCGCTTCGCACGTCTGTTTCGGATCGTTCCACGATTCCTCGCACTTCGATGCATCCGTCGGTCGCCGGGCACCGTCTGGCCCATTCGACGGCCTCGTCGCGCGACGCGACCTGCAGCATCCACATCGCGATCGGTGGCTCGGAATCCTGCGCGTCGCTGACGTAGCGTCGTTCGCCGTCGCACGAGACGCGCGCGCCTGCATCCAGATCGAGGCGTTCACCCGCCAGCAGAACGCCGGCCCTGATGAGCTGCTCGTCGTAAGCCGCCATGGCCTTTCGTGCCGGCTCGGCCCCAGAGTCGCCGTCGTCCCGTGCGGACGCCCGCAACATCAGCATGTACTTCATTCCCGCATCCCTGCCTCGTGCGTCAACGTCGCGACCTTCGCGCATACATCAGCACTCGTCATGACGTCGAACGGATGCCGCCGGTTTCGACTTCACGAGTGCCGCTGCCCGGATTCGGCTCGCGCTTCCACAGCTGGATCGTGCGATTCCCAGCGCGCCGCGTGATCAAGACGACGCCCGCCAGCAGATAGAGCGCGCCCTGCGCCTCCAGTAGCGGAAGCAGCCCGGTCATCGGCTGCAGCACACCCGCGGCGAGCAGGCCGATGCCCTGACCGATCGCGCTCACCAGCCCGTATGCAGCGAACGCCGATCCGCGGTCAGCGGCCGTGGTCTGGATGAGGCTGATGTACCCGGTGGCGAGCAGCACGCCGGGCGCGCCGACGAGCATGAACAAGACGACGTAGGGCCAGGTCGCTGTGCTGATCGCCGGCAGGTTCCACACCGTCAACGAGATGATGCCGAATGTGATTGCGCCGATCACGGCGAGCCTTTGCGGCCGGGCCGCGACGGAGAAGAGGCCCAGTGCCGCTCCCGCGGCGATCGAGCCGACCGCCTGGATGCCGCGCAAGAGCCCGACCTCGGCATCGGTGCCGTTCAGGCTGTCGGTGACGAACAGCACGAACAGCACCAGGAACAGGCCCTGCGCCATCGCAGCGAGACCGGCGGAGACGTAGGTCGCACACATCCCACGCTGCCGCAGTGCAGGGAACACCCCGACGCGCACGGGCGCCGTGCCATTCGGTGTCGCCAGGGCGCCCGGAGCTGGAATGTGAGCCCCACCGCCGACGGTGGCATCCATCGCCCGACGGACCCGGTCGCGCGGCGCGCTCCACAACAGCACGGCCGCGAGTATGAAGCTCGCGACGTCTGCTGCGACGATCACGTCCATCCTCCCGAACGCGAGCAGCGCGCCGCCCAACGGTCCGCCGACCAGGCGCCCGACGTTCTGTGCGAGCCCGATGAGCGCGTTGGCGCCCACCAGACGGTCGGCGGAGACGAGATCGGGCATCCACGAGTCTTTCGCCGGCTCGAAGATCGCAGAGCAGGATGCCTGCAGCACGATCACCGCATACAGCACCGGGATCTGCTCAGCACTCCGTACGAACAGCAGCGGAGCCACGGCGGCCGCCTGCACGAGGGAAACGACGACCAGCAGGCGCCTGCGGTCGAATCGTCCGACTAGCCGTGCCGTCAACGGGGCGAGCAGCACGATCGGCACCAGTTCGAGCACGAACGCGACCGAGGTGCCCAAAGCGGAGCCCGTCAGCCGGTAGACCACGAGGGGGAGGGCGACGAAGAGCATCCAGTCGCCGGTGTCCGACACGAATCCCGCGAGCAGCACCCGTACGAACGCGGGGGAGCGCAGATCCGAGCTCATGGGCGTTCGCGGTGCCTGACGCGCGGAAGCGCCAGCAGCGAGAGGTTCACAGTCCCCGCTTCGGCCGGCGCGTCCGTGCGAACGGCGGCGATATAGGGGCGCACGATGGCGTCGATGCGGCTCACTATCTCAGCCAGCTCGTCCGGCGTCACCCGCAGGCCGTAGTGTGCGTGGGCGTCCGCTTCACGCCAAGCCTCGTCGAGCCGCGCACGTTCGCGCAGATACTGCCGCGCGGCCTGGTAGTCGGCTTGCACCGATGCGGCGAACAGCTCCTCCGATCCCGCCGAATGCGGGTTCGTGGTGAAGCCGGTGATCGTGGCCCGCCACCGGCGTTCACGACCGTCGGCGGACGGGTCGTCCTGGACCAGCCCGAGCCCGGCCAGCACTCGCAGGTGGTAGCTGCAGTTCGACGGGTTGTCGCCGATCGCGCGCGCACACTGCGATGCGGTGGCCGGCCCTTCGTTCATCAGGTGGCCTAGCAGATCGAGCCGCACCGGATGAGCGAGGGCCTCGAGAGTGCGCGGGTCGTCGAGTGCGATCCTCTTCTCATCCATGGGCACTCCGTTCTGAAAGACCATTTCAGAGTAGGCGACCGCGGTCAGACCTGCAATGCTCTTTCAGAACTCCGGATGCTCAAGCCGAGACGGCGGCGAGGCGCACGTCGCGGACCTCCGTGCCGTCAATGTCCACCGTCATGAATGTGCCGACCGGCTGGCGCCGCCGATCTGTGGGCGAGCCGGGGTTGAGCAGGCGCATGCCTTCAGGAGTCACGGTGTCCCACGGAATGTGGCTGTGACCGAACACGAGCAGGTTTGTGTGACCGAATGCGGCGTCCATGCGACGCTCCCGGTTCGAGGCGGGGCCGGTCTCGTGAACGACGGCGATCCGCACGCCGTCCACCGTCTTGCGTGCGACCTCGGGCAGGCGTGCCTGCAACTCGGGCCCATCGTTGTTGCCGTACACCGCGAGCACACTGCGAGAACGTCGTTCCAGGGTATCTAGGGTCTCGAGGTCGACCCAATCGCCGGCGTGGATGACGAGATCCGCTGACTCGATCTCCCGCCAGAGGTTCGCCGGAAGATCTCTCGCCCGCTTCGGGATGTGGGTGTCGGAGAGCAGTACGAGACGCGTCATGTCAGATCGAACTCCGTAACGACATCGCCTGCCGGATGAGCACCGTCTATCAGGATGCCCGTCGCCGCCTTCGCAGCGGGACGCCCGCGCTTGGGTGCATCCGTTGCCAACGGCATGCCATCGGCGATTCCGGCCTTCCTGGCGCTTTGCAGGCGGAATTCCACCTGCTCTAGCCATCGCAGCTCTGCCTCGGCGGAAGCGACGCGGGAATCGAGCACGAGCAGCTCGGCGAGCTGTTCGGGATTCGACGGCGACGACGCCGCCTCGCGTGCCGCTGCCAGCCGCCCGAGAGCCTGCTGCGTCGCCACCCGCTGCGGTGCTACGACGTCGGACGCTTCGACGCCCGGCAGCGTTGCCGCGAGGGCCAGCTTGATCGCCAGTTCGTCGCGAGCGGTGCCGGAATCCCGGGCGACGGGCGAGGACAGCCAGTTCGAGACGGCCGCACTGCCGGCGCTCGTGATCTCGTAGAAGACGTGGCCCTGCTCATCGGCACCGGCCCTGCGGGCGAGTCCGTCGCGTTCCAGCCGGTCCAGCGTGTTGTAGATCTGGCCGACGTTCAGCGACCACGTCGCCCCGGTTCTCCGATCGAACTCGGCCCGCAGCTGGTAGCCGTAGCACGGCCCCTGATCGAGAATGGCGAGAAGGCTCTGGCGAACGGACAACGGCGCTCCCTCCGATGAGTGGTGACTGAATGCATACGCGGTATTGATATACCTGGAATGTGTTTGCGAGCAATGCGACGCGCCGCGGAACCCCGCCGGGATCCGCGACCCACGAATCACGCTCTTGTGATTCCGCCGCTCACCGGGGGATAATGCATCGGTCAGTGTTCATCGTTCTGTGGTCGTAGGGGAAGACGCACCACATCGAACGGAGGACACCATGGCGTCAATAAAGGCCAGAGGGGTGCTCTACGTGCACTCCTCTCCTCGTGCGCTCTGCCCCCACCTGGAATGGTCGGTCGGTCGTGCCCTCGAACGTCCGGTCAACTTCCAGTGGCAGGAACAGCCCGTGCTGCCCGGTGCATTGCGCACTGAGTTCTACTGGGAGGGCGAACGCGGCACCGCGGCGCGCATCGCGTCCGGCCTGCTCGGCTGGCAGCACCTCCGATTCGAGGTGACGGAAGATGCCGGCCTCGGCGCCGACGGCGGGCGATGGATCCACACGCCCTCTCTCGGCATCTTCCACGCTCAGACCGACACCGCAGGCAACACCGTGATCCCCGAGGATCGCGTGCGCTACGCGATGGAACTCGCCGGCTCGAGCGCCCACGACCTGCAGCACGAGCTGAGACTCGCCCTGGGTCAGGCGTGGGACGACGAGCTAGAGCCGTTCCGGCACGCCAGCGACGACGCACCTGTCATCTGGCTGCACAAGGTCGGCTGACGCGGCCGCGAACCCGGCCGCGTCAGTGTTCGTGGCTGCGGAACGCGACGACAGCGTTGTGCCCACCGAACCCGAACGAGTTCGACACGGCCAGTTGCGGCCCATCGCCGAGCGGCTGCGGCTCGCCGGAGACCGACAGCGGGATCTCCGGGTCCTGCTCCGTGATGTTGATGGTCGGGGGCGCCACGCGGTCGCGCAGGGCGAGCACGGTGAACAACGCCTCCAGCGCCCCAGTGCCACCCAGAAGGTGTCCCGTGGATGCCTTGGTCGCCGACGTGGGGATCTCATCGACGCGGTCGCCGAACACGGACCGCAGTGCGACGTACTCGGCGATGTCGCCCACCGGCGTGCTCGTCGCATGCGCGTTGATGTGGGTCACCTGATCCGGAGTGGCCTCTGCCCGCTCGAGCGCGGCAAGAAGCGCGCGCCTGGCGCCCTTGCCCTCAGGGTCGTTCGCCGTGATGTGGTAGGCGTCCGCGCTCACGCCCCCGCCGGCCAGCTCCGCGTAGATGCGGGCGCCACGCGCCAGAGCGTGCTCCTCGGTCTCCAGAACGAGGCTCGCTGCGCCTTCGCCCATAACGAAGCCATCGCGGTCGATGCTGTACGGCCGGGACGCGTGCTCAGGGTCGTCGTTGCGCTTCGACATCGCCTGAGCCGACGCGAACGCCGCCATCGTGATCGGGTGGATCGCTGACTCGGTACCGCCCGCGATCACCACGTCGGCAAGGTCGAGCTGCAGGTGCTCGTAGGCGTTGACGATCGACTCGGTGCTGGAGGCGCAGGCGGATGCCGTCGTGCGCGCGAACGCGCGGCCCTCGAAGTGCATGGAGACGGCGGCGGCGGGAGCGTTCGGCATCAGCATCGGAACGGTCAGCGGCATGACCCGCCGCGGACCGCGCTCCCGGAGCGTGTCCCAGGCATCCAGCAACGTCCATACGCCGCCGATCCCGGTCGCGTAGTCCACCCCGAGACGGTCCGGGTCGACATCCGGCGCTCCGGCGTCGGCCCACGCCTCCTTCGCCGAAACGAGCGCGAACTGCGACGCCGGGTCGAGACGCTTGGCCACGGGACGCTCCAGCACGGTCTCCGGCCTCACCTTCGCCTCCGCGGCGAACGTGATCGGCAACTCGTACTTCGCGACCCAGTCGTAGCCGAGCGTGTGCGTTCCGGACTCGCCCGCCAGCAGTGCGCTCCAGCTTTCGACGGCGGTGCCGCCCAAGGGGGAACTGGCACCGATGCCGGTGACGACGATCTTCTTGGTCATGAGTTTTCTTCAGCCTCGCAACGCACGACAAGCGCCGTTTGATGGTGAATGGAACGTAACGTGACGTCGGCGCGGCGAGTACCGCCGCGCCGACGGATGATCAGGCCTGGGCGTTGACGATGAAGTCGACGGCATCGCCGACGGTCTTGAGGTTCTTGACCTCTTCGTCGGGGATCTTGACGTCGAACTTGTCCTCGGCGTTGACCACGATCGTCATCATCGAGATCGAGTCGATGTCGAGGTCGTCGGTGAAGGACTTGTCCAGCTCGACCGTGTCGGTCGCGATGCCGGTCTCGTCGTTGATGAGCTCGGCCAGGCCGGCCAGGACCTCTTCGCGGGAAAGTGCCATTTCTTCGTTTCTCCTTGGGATGTCGGGTGACAGCAGAACAGTCTAGGTGGGCTGTTCAGGGCAGCAAGACGACCTGGGCGCCGAACACGAGGCCCGCGCCGAAGCCGATTTGCAGAGCGAGCGTGCCGCTCAGTTCCGGATGCTCCGCCAGCAGCCGGTGGGCCGCCAGCGGAATCGAGGCGGCCGACGTGTTGCCGGTCGTCTCGATGTCACGCGCGATCACGACGGATTCTGGCAGCTTCAGCTGCTTCGCGAACTCGTCGATGATGCGCATGTTGGCCTGGTGGGGAACGAATGCTCCTAGGTCGGAGGACGTGATCCCGGCCGCCTCCAGCGCACGTCTGGCGACCTTGGCCATCTCCCACACCGCCCAGCGGAACACGGAAGGGCCGTCCTGCCACAGTGTGGGCCACGATGCCTCACCGTCGCGGAACTCGACCAGCGTGTGGTCCATGCCCACGGCATCCGCCCGCGAACCGTCCGAGCCCCACACGGTGGGCGCGATGCCGGGCACATCGCTCGGCCCGATCACTGCGGCACCGGCGCCGTCGCCGAGCAGGAACGAGATGCTGCGGTCGGCCGGATCCACGATGTCGGAGAGCTTCTCAGCCCCGATCACGAGTGCGTAGTGTCCGGCTCCGGCTCGGACCAGCGCATCGGCCTGTGCGATCGCGTAGGCGTAGCCGGCGCACGCCGCGTTCACGTCGTAGGCCGCGGCGGGGTTCGCGCCGACGCGTTCTGCGACGACGGCAGACATCGAAGGGGTCTGCTGAACGTTGCTGATCGTGGCGATGAGTACGAGGTCGATCTCGGCGGCCGCGACGCCGGACTTCTCGATCGCCTCACGCGCAGCCTCCGTCGCGAGGTCGATCGCCAGCACGTCGCGCGGGGCCCTGGTCCGCGTGATGATCCCGGTGCGCTGCCTGATCCACTCGTCGGACGAGTTGATCGGGCCGACGAGGTCGTCGTTCGGTACGACCATGCTGCCGCGTGCGGCACCGAACGCGAGGATGCGCGTGTACTGGGCGCCGGTCGACTGACGGAGACGGGGTGCACTCATCGGGTCAGGCGTCGCTTCCGCCGTCGAGCAGCTCCAGGGCAGCGGGGAGGTCGTCCGGAGTCTTGATGGCGACGGCGGGCACGCCCTTCAGCCCACGCCTGGCGAGGCCGGTGAGTGCGCCGCCCGGGGTCAACTCGATCAGCCCGGTGATGCCTGCCTGCTCGAAGGATGCCATGCACAGGTCCCAGCGCACCGGAGACGCGACCTGCCCCACCATCAATTCGAGGAACTCGGTTCCGGAGCCGACGACCGAGCCGTCGCGGTTCGTCCAGATGGTCAGTGCCGGGTCGTGTGCGGTGAAGTCCGCGGCCTCCTTCGCCAGCCCGTCGCGTGCCGGCTGCATGTAGCGGGTGTGGAAGGCGCCTGCGACCTGAAGCGGCACGACCCGCGTTCCGCGCAGTGGCTCCTCGCCGAGCCGCGCGAGCGCGTCCAGGTCTCCTGCCACCACGATCTGACCGCCGCCGTTGTAGTTGGCCGGTTCGAGGCCGAACCCGGAGACGTACTCGACGACGGCATCCGGGTCACCGCCCAGCACCGCGCTCATACCGGTGGGGGCCGCGGCGGCCGCATCGGCCATGAGCAATGCGCGGGCGCGCACGAACCGCAGCGCATCTTCCTCGGAGAGGATGCCCGCACCGGCGGCGGCTGCGGCCTCGCCCACCGAGTGGCCGGCAATGCCGCCGATCACAGCATCGGGTGCTGCGGCGCGGAGCGCGCGCAGGGCGAGCAGACTGGCCGCCACGATGAGGGGCTGAGCAAGAGCGGTGTCGCGGATCGTCTCGGCATCGGACTCGGTGCCGTGCTTCACCAGATCGACCCCCGCGACCTCCGAGAAGCGCGCGACGAGGTCACGCGAAGCGGAGTCCTCCAGCCAAGGCGCGAGGAATCCGGGGGTTTGCGAGCCCTGTCCAGGGCAGGCGACGACAATCACTGTTCTAGTCTGCCAATCCTGAGAGGGCCGCCCGTGTCGGTCTTCCATGAACTCGGGCGGAATCGTTTGTCGGTGTCGTACAGCACGTCAGCGCCGCCTGATGGGCGCATCCGGTTCATTGATCGATCCCACGATGAGCGCCGCCTGCAGGATGAGCGCCTCGCGCGCGCCCGTCGCGTCCCAGCCGATGACATCCGTGACCCGCTTGAGTCGATAGCGCACCGTGTTCGGATGCACGAACAGCTCCCGCGCGGTCGCCTCCAGCGACCGGCCGTTGTCGAGGTAGCTCCACAACGTGTTCAGAAGTTCGGGGGAGTGCGCCTGCAGCGGGCGGTAGATGCGGTTCACGAGCGTGCTCCTGGCCAGCGGATCCCCGGCGAACGCGCGCTCTGGAAGCAGGTCGTTGGCGTGCACCGGCCGTGGACAGTTACGCCAGCCCTTGGCCACCGCGAAACCGGCCAATGCGGCGCGCGCACTCTTGGAGGCATCCACCAGCCCCGGCACCTCGTGACCGAGCACGAGATGCCCCGGGCCGAACTGCGGCTCCAGCTGCCGTGCTATCTCCATGAAGCCGATCGAGTTCGAAGGGCCGACCTCCTCGGATTCGCTCGCCCTCGGCTGCGCCCGCCCGATCACGAGCACGAGACGGGAACCCTGCACGCCGATCAGCACGTCGGCGCTCATGTGCCGTGCAATGCGCCGCAGCTGGTCCACGTCGAGCTGCTTCGGTGCCGTTCCGACCAGCACGCTGACCTCGCCGTGGCCGTGCCAGCCGAGCGCGGCGATCCGGCTGGGCAGCTCGTCGTCATATTCACCGGTGAGGATCGAGTCGACGACGAGGGCCTCGAGGCGCGCATCCCACAGCCCACGCGCCTCCGCTGCCCGGGCGTAGACATCCGCCGCGGCGAACGCGATCTCCCGGGAGTAGAGCAGGATCGCCTCGCCGAGCTCCTCGTTGCCGCTCGTTCGCACGCGGTCCTCGACCACCTCGACGACGACCCGGATGAGCTGCAGGGTCTGCTGCAGCGAGACCGACCGCAGCAGCTCGCGCGGCGCCGCCCCGAACACGTCAGCGGCGATCCACGGCGTCGAACGCGGATCGTCGAACCACGAGATGAACGACGTGATGCCCGCCTGCGCCACGAGCCCGACGGCGGACCGCCGCCCCGGCGGCATCTCGCTGTACCAGGGCAGTGTGTCATCGAGTCGCTTCAGCGTCGCCGTCGCGAGCTCACCCGAGATCTTGCGCAGCCAGGCGAGTGTCTCCTCTTTGCTCCTCGGCTTCGCCACGCGCGTCGCCTAGCTCTCGCCGCCGGCGACTCCGGTGGTGCCCGCATTGACGTCGTAGAGCCGGTAGCGCTCGATCGCCTGGGCAGGCACCGACGGGTCGACCTCACCGCGTGCGGCGAGCAGCTCGAGAGTTCGCACCACCATCGACGGTCCGTCGATCTTGAAGAAGCGCCGCGCGGCTGCCCTGGTGTCCGAGAATCCGAAGTCGTCGGCGCCCAGCGTCGCGAACTCGCCGGGCACATACGCGCGGATCTGGTCTGGCACCGAGTGCGCGTAGTCGGTGGTGGCGATGAACGGCCCCTGCGCGTCGGCGAGCTTGGTCGTCACGTAGGGGACCCGCTTCTCCTCGTCGGGGTGAAGGAAGTTGTGCTCATCGGCGGCGAGCCCGTCGCGACGCAACTCGTTCCAGCTCGTCACGCTCCAGACATCCGCGCGCACACCCCAGTCGTCTGCCAGCAGCTTCTGCGCCTCCAGCGCCCACGGCACCGCGACACCGGATGCCAGCAGCTGTGCGCGCGGACCGTCGCCCTCGGCGCTGCTCAGCTTGTAGATGCCGCGAACAACGCCTTCGACGTCGAGGTTCTCCGGCTCCGCCGGCTGCACCATCGGCTCGTTGTACACGGTGAGGTAGTACATGACGTTCGGGTCGGGGTGATTGCCGCCGTACATGCGCTCGATGCCACTGCGCACGATGTGCCCGATCTCGTATCCGTATGCCGGGTCGTACGAGACCACTGCGGGATTCGTGGCGGCCAGCATCGGAGAGTGGCCGTCGGCGTGCTGCAGACCCTCGCCCGTGAGCGTGGTGCGTCCAGCGGTCGCGCCCATGATGAAGCCTCTGGCCATCTGGTCGCCGGCCGCCCACATGGCGTCACCCGTGCGCTGAAAGCCGAACATCGAGTAGAACACGTAGATCGGGATCAGCGGCTCGCCGTGCGTGGAGTACGAGGTACCCACGTTCGTGAACGCGGCCATCGCACCGGCCTCGTTGATCCCGACGTGGAGGATCTGGCCCTGTGCGCTCTCCTTGTACGACAGAAGAAGCTCGCGGTCCACGGACGTGTAGTGCTGCCCGTTGGGGTTGTAGATCTTCGCGTTCGGGAAGAACGCGTCGATGCCGAACGTGCGGGCTTCGTCGGGGATGATCGGCACGATGCGGTGCCCGAAGTCCTTCGCCCGCAGCAGGTCCTTCAGCAGACGCACGAACGCCATCGTCGTGGCGACCTCTTGCGTTCCCGACCCCTTCTTCGAGATCGCGTACGCGTTGTCGTCGGGCAGCGGGATCTGCGTGTATTTGGTGCGGCGCTCCGGAATGAATCCGCCGAGCGCGCGACGACGCTCGAGCAGGTACTGGATGGCCTCGTCGTTCTCGCCAGGGTTGTAGTACGGCGGGAGGTACGGGTTCTCGGCGAGCTGCTCATCCGTGATCGGGATGTGCATGGAGTCGCGGAACTTCTTCAGGTCCTCCAGCGTCATCTTCTTCATCTGGTGGGTCGCATTGCGGCCCTCGAAGTGCGGACCGAGGCCGTAACCCTTGATGGTCTTGGCGATGATGACCGTTGGCTGGCCCTTGTGCTCCAGCGCCGCCTGGAACGCCGCATACACCTTGCGGTAGTCGTGGCCGCCGCGCTTGAGGTTCCAGATCTGCTCGTCGGTGTAGTCCTTGACGAGTTCGAGGGCGCGCGGGTCCTTGCCGAAGAACTGTTCGCGCACGTACGCGCCGTTCTCCGCCTTGTAGGTCTGGTAATCGCCGTCCGGCGTCGTGTTCATGACGTTCAGCAGGGCGCCCTCGGTGTCGCGCGCGAGCAGCGCATCCCACTCCCGGCCCCAGATGACCTTGATCACATTCCAGCCGGCACCGCGGAAGAAGCTCTCCAGCTCCTGGATGATCTTGCCGTTGCCGCGCACCGGCCCGTCCAGGCGCTGCAGGTTCGCGTTGATGACGAATGTGAGGTTGTCGAGGCCCTCGTTCGCAGCCACCTGGAGCTGGCCGCGGCTCTCCACCTCGTCCATCTCGCCGTCGCCGAGGAAGGCCCAGACGTGCTGGTCGGAGGCATCCTTGATGCCGCGGTTCGTCAGGTACTTGTTGACCTGCGCTTGGTAGATCGCGTTGATCGGGCCGAGGCCCATGGAGACGGTCGGGAACTGCCAGAACTCCGGCATCAACCGTGGGTGCGGATACGACGAGAGGCCGTTCGGCGCATGCGACTTCTCTTGACGGAAGCCGTCGAGCTGGTCGGCCGTGAGCCGGCCCTCGAGAAATGCGCGTGCATAGGTGCCGGGCGATGCGTGGCCCTGGATGAAGATCTGGTCGCCGCCGCCCGGGTGGTCCTGGCCGCGGAAGAAGTGGTTGAAGCCCACCTCGTAGAGCGCTGCGCTGGATGCGTAGGTGGAGATGTGACCGCCGACGGCTATTCCAGGACGCTGCGCACGGTGCACGAGGATGGCCGCGTTCCAGCGGATCCATGCCCGGTAACGGCGTTCGATGTCCTCGTCGCCGGGGAAGTGGGGCTCGTTCTCTGGTGCGATCGTGTTGATGTAGTCCGTCGTCGGAACCATCGGCACGCCGAGGTGGAGCTCCTTCGACCGCTTCAGCAGGTTCAGCATGATCTCGCGAGCGCGCTGCCGACCCTCCGCCGCCACGAGCGCGTCGAGGGACTCCTGCCATTCGGCGGTCTCCTCAGGGTCCGAGTCGATGTAGTTCACCGAATACGGGTCCTGGTCGTTGACAGTCACCGCGACCTCTTTCTTTGTGTGGATCGATCGTGGGCTGCGCCCAGCGCTGTCGGGTTACGACAGTCGGCGCGCCGTACGCAAGGATAGCGTGGCAGGCGCCGCGCGGTGGCCCGCGGTCTATGCTGTCGTACCGTGCGCGCTCGTCGCGTGCACACGGATGACGACGACGACCTTCGCCGGTGCGAGAGGAGAGACGGTGGCTCTGGAGAACGACACCCAGGCGCCCGATTTCGAACTGCCCAACCAGTTCGGCGAGCACGTTCGGCTCAGCGATTTCCGCGGCAGGAGTGCTGTCGCTCTCGTCTTCTTCCCGCTGGCCTTCTCCGGCACCTGCACCGGCGAGCTCTGTGAGTTGAGGGACAACCTCGAGCTGTTCCGCGCGGGAGGTGTCGAGTTGATCGGGATCTCCGTCGATTCCAAGTTCACGCTGCGCGCCTG
Organism: Humibacter ginsengisoli; assembly: GCF_054780095.1. NCBI lineage: Bacteria > Bacillati > Actinomycetota > Actinomycetes > Micrococcales > Microbacteriaceae > Humibacter > Humibacter ginsengisoli. The sequence continues at coordinate 69,696 of NZ_BAAGWZ010000006.1, read as the reverse complement.
GGCCGAGCACGAGGGATACCGGTTCACCCTGCTCAGCGACTTCTGGCCGCACGGCGACACGGCGAAGCAGTACGGCGTCTTCCTGGAAGACAAGGGTTTCGCCAACCGCGCGACGTTCCTCATCGACTCGGCGGGCATCATCCGCGAGAGCTTCATCACCGCTCCCGGAGAGGCGCGCACGCTCGCGGCGTACCGCATCGCGCTCGAGGAGCTGAAGGCGGCCTGACGCCGCCCGTCCGCTCGTCGCAGCCGCACCCTGCTAAGAGACCCGCCGGTCGGAGGCATACGCTTGCACGGCCTCCCGGAAGGAGACCACAGCGTCGCCGTGATCTCGTGCCCAGGCGGTCAGGCCTTCGATGGGATCGATAAGGGTCTTGCCGAGATCCGTGAGCCGGTACTCGGCGCGACCCGGCTTCTGATCGAGTCGTTCGACAAGGCCGAATTCCCCGAGCCGACGCAGCGTCTGCGTGAGCATCTTGCGCGAGATGCCTCCGATGAGTTCGACGAGTTCCCCGTGCCGGCGAGGCTTCTGGCTGAGCCCGAACAGAACGAGCACCGCCCACTTGTCGGAGATGATCTCGATCGCCAGGCGGGTGGGACAGTCCGCCAGAAAGACCGGTCCAGCAGCGTTCTGCATGAGGTCAAAGGTACTTCGAGGTAACACGCGGCTCTCTAGCGTGGTGAAGCGGAGTGCGTAACCCGCATCCGATGCAGAGAGGAGCACCATGTCACGAGTCGTCGAGTTCGATCGGTTCGGTGGACCAGAGGTGTTGCACATCGTGGAGACACCGACAGTGCAACCCGCGGCGGGGGAGGTCACGGTTCGGATCGAGGCGTTCGCCGTCAATCCGCTCGATGTGATGATGCGTTCCGGCACCTCGCCGGCTCCGGTCCCGTTGCCGCACGCTCGCCTCGGCATCGAAGGCACGGGGGTCATCGACTCGGTCGGGTCCGCGGTCACCGGGCTCGAAGTCGGTGACCCGGTTATCGTCGCCGCCATCCCCGATGCCGCCGTGCGAGGCAGCTACGCGGAATACATCACCCTTCCAGCCGGGTCGGTCATAGCCCGCCCGGCCGGACTGGAGATCCCTCAGGTAGCAGCTATCTGGGTCGCGTACTCCACTGCCTACGGCGCGCTCATGGAGGTCGCCGGACTGCGGCCGGGCGAACGCCTCCTCATCTCAGGGGCGTCCGGTGGTGTCGGCCGCGCGGCCATGCAGATCGCGGGCCAGATCGGAGCGACACCCATTGCCGTGACGCGGAACCCGGCGAAGACCGCTGAACTGCTCGCCGCCGGTGCCGCCACCGTCATCGCCACCGAGACGGCGGACCTCGTCGATGCGGTGCGCCATGGAACAGGTGGGACCGGCGCCGATGTGACCCTCGATCTCGTCAGGGGACCGGGTCAGCGAGACCTGCTGAACGCGACCTGGCCAGGCGGAAAGCTTGTCGCTGCAGGGTTCCTCGATCCGCGCCCCACCCCGCGTCCCGCCGACTCCGCGATCACTGTCATCGACTACCGCGGCTTCGACTACCTTCTGGATCTCGCCGTCGTCGGACGCATGGCGGCTTTCCTCGACGCCGGTGTGCGGCTGGGAACACTGCTGCCGGCGGTCGGTGACCTGTTCGCCTTCGACGACATCGTTGAGGCTCACCGACGGTTCGAGAAGGGCATCCGCACCGGCAAGGTCGTCGTCATGATCTAGCCACTGTCCCGCTCCGGCGTTCTCGCTCGCTAGACTCAGCCCGCGGGCCTTTAGCTCAGTTGGTAGAGCGCCACGTTTACACCGTGGATGTCGTCGGTTCGATCCCGGCAGGGCCCACCCGACGCGGTTCCAGTGAACCCTGGATTCTCTGCTGGACGCTCAGTCCCACGGGTGACGTTCACGATCGAGTTGGGGCGCCGCGGGCCGTTGTGACCACGAATCGAGCGAGAGGGGTAGCGGTGAGTCTGGCGATCCCGTACATCCTCGACGCAGCTGCGGAGGCATCGCCCGATGCCGTCGTGCAGGTACTCCGGCACCACCTCACCGTCACAGAGCTGAACCGGCGCTCCATCGTGAGGGCCGAGCGCTACCTTCACGAAGGCTATCGGCCGGGGGATCGAATCCTGTTGCCGCCGATGCTCACAGTCAGCCAAGTGATCGACGTGCTCGCCGCGACACGGATCGGTCTGGTGCTCTCGGGCGACCCCGCTCCCAAGCCGTCACGCCCTGATTCACCCGGCCCGGATCGGGAGGTGGCCGAGAGCCACATCTGGTCGGAGGTGCCCGTTGCGGTCATCGGCTCACGAACTCTCACTCATGGCGAGGTGGTCGAGGCAGCCGATCGTGCCGACACGCAGGAGCTAGAAGCGCTCCGTCCATTGCTCACAGTGCTCCGTGCGATCAGAGAGGGTGCCATCGGAGAGGGTGCCATCGGAGTCTGAGTGACCTTGGGTCCACAATTGCCGCTATGGGCTGGGATGTGTTCGAGGTCGCGGCTGCCGAGACGTATCCACTCCGTGCGGAGCTGTTGCGCAGCGACCGCACGGACCTCGACCTTCACCTGCCGGAAGACGACGTTCCCGGCGCATTCCATCTGGCGGTGACCGACGACAGCGGCGCGATCATCGGCGTCGCGAGCGCGACGCCTGCCGCTCCGATGTTCACCGCTCCCATGCCCGCATGGCGGTTACGGCAGATGGCGGTGGCAACGGCCATGCAAGGCTGCGGCGTGGGCACGGCGATATTCGGCGCTCTGCTCGAGCGTCTTCGCTCCCGGCACGCGGCGACGTTGTGGGCCGAGTCGCGCGATCGAAGCCTCGGCTTCTACATGGCAAGAGGCATGCATCCGGTGCCCGGCCGCCACCATGTTGTCTCAGGCGTCGACTACACCGATGTCGTTCTCGACCTGCGCGGTGAACGCGTACCCGAACCTACTGCCCGAGCGTGACGCCACGATCGGCGAAGAACGGCATGGGATCGATCGCGGTGCCGTTCACCCGCACCTCGATGTGCAGATGACACCCCGTCGATTCGCCCGTGCTGCCGACCCGCGCGATCGGTTGCCCGGCGGTGACCTGGTCGCCCGGTGCCACCATGATCGTTCCATCGGAGATGTGTCCGTAAGCCGTCTGCACCCCATCGCCGTGGTCGATCAGGATGAAGTTGCCATAGCCGCTGTAAGGGCCTGCGTAGCTCACGGTGCCGTCCGCGGCCGCAACGATCACACTCATGCACGCCGCACCGATGTCTACGCCCGGGTGGAAGACCGGGGTGTCGGCCGGCCGAGACGGCCTTGGACCGAAGACATCCGTGATCGGGCCTTTCACCGGGTCGACCCAGGTACCGGGCGCGAGCGTGAAGGTGTCGATGAAGTCGCCATCGGCGCCGTTGCTCGACCCAGCAATCATGGCTTCGGTGGCCGCGTCGAGGGATGCCTGCGCGGCATCGACCGTGGATTGCGCCGCCTTCTGCGCTGCTCGCTTCTGCGCCAGGGGGATCGACGCGAGCGTGGCATCCGCTTTCGCCGCGGCCGCCTTCATCGCATTGGCATGCTTGGCTGTCGACTCCGCACGCTTGGTCAGAGTGTCGAGCGAACCGTGCATGCTGCCCAGTTGACTCGCGGCGGTGAGACGCTGCAATAGGTCGGCGTTCCCACCGGCGGCCTCACCGCCGAATATGGCGCCGATCGTGGTCGTGGTCTGATCAGCGTGCGTCTGCTGCAGCGCCACCATGAGCTTGGCCACTGCCGCCTTGGCGGCGCTCTGGGCGGACTTCGCGATGGCGTCCGCCGAGGTCGCGAGGTTCTTCGCGTTCGCGTATGCGGTCTTCGTTGCGTCGTACTCGGATGTGGCCGAGTCGAGCAGGGACTGGGCGGAATCGAGCGCGGCCTGCGCCTTGTCGATCGCCGCTTGGAGCTTCTGCATGGCGTCGTCGCTCAAACCGGAACCATCGACTGCGGCAGGCGTGCTGTCACCGTCGGTGGTCGGAGTGGAGGATGGCGTGTCGCTCGTCGAACCGTCGCCGGGCGGAGTCGACGGAGGTGGCGTGGTCGGCGGAGGCGTCGTGGGGGGCGGCGTCGTAGGGGGCGGTGCGGTCGGCGGAGGCGTCGTGGGAGGCGGGGTCGTCGGGGTGCTCGTCGGGGTGCTCGTCGGGGTCGGCGTGCCGGTACCGGGGTCAGGCGTCGGAGTGGGTGTGCCGGTCGAGCATCCGCTGACGCAATCGTCGGCGGGAGCAGCACCGATGCCGGCGGCCGACGCCGTCAGGAGCACTGCGAAGAGAACCGCGGCCCGCCGAAAGCTCGCACGACGCGCCGACTTCGCCGCCGACGTTTCAGTCATGTTCTCGCGATCCATGCATGCCACCGTGCCGGGGAGCGCCCGACCCGTTTCCGAGTCTCGCACTCCTGCCGAAGAGCGGCAACGGTGTGCCGTGCTTTCTGGGATAATGGACGACATGATCGAAGCGCTGCTCTGGGGATTCATCGGCACCGTCGGCATCGTCGGGCTGATTCTCGGCCTCGCAGCGGCGTTCCAGCTCGGCCGCTCGGCGTACCGACAGCACTGAACATCAGCGGTTGCTGCAGGGTCTGCAGCAACCGTGTTCAGCGCCGCACGTAGGTGAGGAAGCGGTAGCGAAGTCCCGATTCGGATGTCGCCCAGCCGCTCTCCGGTTCGGCGCGGGTGAGCATCCACTCGTCTCCGATGACTGGTGCGCGGGTGTCACCGTCGAGTTCGGCGTCGATCTCCGTCACCTCGAGACGATCGGCGCGCCCGATCGACTCGGAGTAGATCTCGCCGCCGCCGGTCACCCAGCCGTCGCCCGTGAGCATCCCGAGCGCCTCGTCGACCGAGCCTGCACGTTCGGCGCCGACGGCCGACCAGTTCGCGTCACGGGTTATGACGATGTTGCGCCTCCCGGGCAGCGGGCGGAAACGTGGTGGCAGCGAGTCCCAGGTCTTGCGGCCCATGACGACGTCGCCGCTCATCGTCAGCGCTCGGAATCGCCTGCTGTCCTCCGGCACTCGCCACGGGATGCCGCCTCCCGCACCGATCACGCCGGAGTGCGCCTGCGCCCAGATCAGTGCGATCGTCATACGGCCACGGCCGCGCGAATGGCGGGGTGGTGCTGGTATCCGATCGCCTCGAAGTCCTCGAACCGGTAGTCGAAGATGCTGTCTGGATGCCTGGTGATCGCCAGCCGAGGTGCCGGGAACGGCTCGCGGGACAACTGCTCCGTGACCTGCTCGATGTGGTTGTCGTAGATGTGGCAGTCGCCGCCGGTCCAGACGAATTCTCCGACGTCGAGTCCGACCTGATCGGCCACGAGGTGGGTGAGCAGCGCATAGCTCGCGATGTTGAACGGAACCCCGAGGAAGAGGTCCGCGCTGCGCTGATACAGCTGGCAGGAGAGCTTGCCGTCGGCGACGTAGAACTGGAACAGGGCGTGGCACGGCGCGAGGGCCATGTTCGGGATCTCCGCGACGTTCCAGGCCGACACGATCATCCGACGCGAATCCGGATCGCTGCGAAGGGTCTCGAGCACCGCGGAGATCTGATCGAGGTGGCGCCCGTCGGGAGCCGGCCACGACCGCCACTGAACGCCGTACACCGGGCCGAGGTCGCCGTCGGCATCCGCCCACTCGTCCCAGATGGTGACGCCGTGCTCCTGGAGCCAGCGCACGTTCGAGTCGCCGCGCAGGAACCAGAGCAGCTCGTACGCGATGGATCTGAAGTGCACCCGCTTCGTGGTGATCAGCGGGAAGCCCTCCGCCAGGTCGAACCGGAGTTGGCGTCCGAAGACGCTGCGAGTGCCGGTGCCGGTACGGTCCGACTTGTGCGTTCCGTGCTCGAGAACGTCGCGGAGCAGGTCTTCGTAGGGAGTGGGGATCGCCGCGTCCATGATACGAAGATCGTACGTCGTCGGCCCGCCGCAGGTGGATGCCTCGCCGCCTGACTGCCCGCATGCGAGCGGTGTGGAGAACGCGGGGTGTGCGGGGGGCCCGGAACAATAGACTCGCGCTATGGGGACCGACGCGGGGGAGCCGGAAGGCGTCGAGCTTGCCGAGCCTCCGCGACGGCGTACCACGTTCGTCCCTCGCCCGTCGGAGCATGATGCGGCTGCCAATGAGGGCAGGGGTGCGGCATCCGAAGTGCACGACGATGACGAGCTCGCCGGCGCGCTGGAGAACGAGGTTTCGCTGCTCACGGCGTCGTTGCCGATCATCCGTCCGCAGTCGCTCTTCCTGCCGGTTCGGCCGCCGGAGCCGGCATACGAGCCGCGTACCGATGCAGAGCGCGAGATAGCGGCGCAGGCCGAATCGGGAGACACTCTCGCCGCCATCGAGCGACTCGAAGAACTGCTCGCAGGGCGGCAAACGCCTGCGGCTGAGCCGGGCCAGAGGAGCGCTGAGCCGCAGAGCACTTCACCACAGAGCACCGCACAGTTGGTCGTCGAGCAGCGGCCCGCGGGGAGGAGGCCTCGACTCTGGCTCTGGTTCGCGGCCGGAGCCTCGGTGCTGGTCGCCGGCGGAGTCGGCACCGCCTCATGGCTGCTCTGGCACTGAGCCCTGTGCGAGACGGGATGCCCATCGGGCGCATCCCATGCTCGTCCGGCGTGATGCTCGTCGACGCCGTAGGCTCGAACGGTGCCGACGATCGCCGAGTTCCTGTCCGTAGCCGAGCGCCTGTGGCCGGTGTCGGGAGCCGAGCAGTGGGATGCTCCCGGGCTCGTGACCGGAGACCCGCGAGCATCCGTCTCCCGGGTTCTTCTCTCCGTCGATGCCGTCTCCGACACGGTCGACGAGGCGGTGGAGGGCGGGTACGACCTGCTGCTCGCGCATCATCCGCTGCTCTTGCGTGGTGTCACCAGCGTCGCCGAGGACAGGTACAAGGGTGCGCTCGTGGCGCGGCTCATCCGATCCGGGTGCGCGCTCGTGACGGCGCACACGAACGCCGACGTCGTGCCCGACGGGGTGTCCGACGTCTTCGCGTCGCGGCTGAGCCTCGTGGATGCGCGACCCATCGTCACGGGAACCGACGACGGTTCCGGACTCGGCCGAGTGGGAACGCTGCCCGAAGCGACGACGCTCGGGCATCTCGCGCGGAGCATCGCAGGCATCCTTCCGCCCACCGCAACCGGAGTTCGCGTCGCCGGCGAGTACGCGCGGCCGGTCACCACCGTCGCACTGTGCGGTGGAGCGGGCGACGCGTTCCTCGCCGAGCCTGCAGTGCGTGGGGCGGATGTCTACATCACCTCCGACCTGCGTCACCATCCGGCATCAGAGGCGATCGAGCAGGCCCGCGTGGGCGGCGGTCCAGCGCTGATCGACGTGTCGCACTGGGCAGCGGAATGGCTCTGGCTCGATGTCGCCGCGGAGCAGTTGCGGGAGGCCCTGCCCGGTCTTCATGTCGTGGTCAGCGAGCTGCGAACGGATCCGTGGGACTTCACGGTCGTGCAGTGACGCCCATGCGAACGCCGTGCAATAACGTAGAGCAGATCGACACCCGGACTTCCACGACGAGATGAGTGCTGTGAAGGCTGATCCACGCGACCAACGCGAACTCTTGCGCGTTCAGGAGCTCGACAACGCGATCGCGCAGGCGACACGGTCGATCGCGAACCCGCCGCAGGCGAAGCAGCTCGCCGAACTCGAGCCGCAGGCGGCGGAGATCCGCGGGCGCCGGCTCAGCGTGACCGGCGAGCTGGAAGACGCTCGAGCAGAGCTCTCCCGTCTGGAGTCGGATGTCGAGATCGTCGAGGCTCGCATGACGCGCGACTCCGAGCGCGTTCAGCACACCGCATCGGTGAAAGACGTCGCCGCCCTCGAGGCGGAGCTGCAGTCGTTGCGCAAGCGACGCGGCGATCTCGAAGACATCGAGCTGGCGATCATGGAGCGCATCGAGGCACTCGAGCAACAGCTGGCCGGGATCGACGCCGAGGGCGCCGATATCGAGGGGAAGGTGGCTCAACTCGAGGCCGAGCGCACCGCAGAAATCGAGACCTTGGAGCGCAAGCGAACGGATGCCTCCGCCGACCGCACCGCTATCGCATCCGGTCTTCCTGCCGACCTCGTAGCCCTGTACGAGAAGCAACGCGATCGGTACGGCGTGGGCGCCGCCCGCCTCGTCGGAGGGGTATCGCTCGCCTCGAACATGAAGCTGTCGCCTTCAGACCTCGCCGAGGTGCGGTCGGCGGCGGACGACGAGGTCGTGCTGTGCCCCGACAGCGGGGCCATCCTCATCCGCGACGAGAACTCCTGACCGGCTACGCTGGAGTGCGAACGGGCCGGCAAGACGGTCGCGTCGGCATCCGTCTGACGGATGTCGCCGAGGAACGTCCGGGCTCCGCAGAGCAGGACGGTGGGTAACGCCCACCCGGGGTAACCCGCGAGACAGTGCCACAGAAAACAGACCGCCTTCGCGCAAGCGAAAGGTAAGGGTGAAACGGCGGTGTAAGAGACCACCAGCGGCCGGGGTGACCCGGTCGGCTCGGCAAACCTCGTCCGGAGCAAGGTCAGACAGGGAACCATGAGGCTGCTCGTCTCGTTCCCGGGTAGACCGCTAGAGGGTCGCGGCAACGCGGCCCCGAGATAGATGGCCGTCCAGGATGCCTCGCGCGAGCGCGTGCATCCGAACAGAACCCGGCGTATCAGCCGGCCCGTTCCCTCCGTCGCCGTTTCAAGCCGTGGCGACGGGCCGCTTGTGGTGGCCGCGCGAAGCGAGTGCCGCCGCACCCAGGATGCCTGCGTTGTTGCGGTGCACCGCTGGCACGATCTTCGTCTCGATGTCGATCAGGTCGCCGAACTCGTTCCAATGCTTGGATACGCCGCCACCGACGACGAAGAGGTCGGGGGAGAAGAGGAACTCGACCGTGCGGTAGTACTTCGTGAGGCGCTTGCTCCAGTGCTCCCAGTCCAGGTCCTCGCGCTCCTTCGCAGAGTACGCGGCGCGGCTCTCCGCGTCGTGGCCGCCGATCTCCAGGTGACCGAGCTCCGCATTCGGCACGAGTACGCCGTCGTAGATGAGAGCGGAGCCGATGCCGGTGCCGAGAGTGGTCAGGATCACGAGCCCGTCGACATCCTTCGCAGCACCGAACTCCGTTTCGGCGTAACCGGCGGCGTCCGCGTCGTTGACGAACAGGATGTCGCGCTCGAGCGTCTTCTCGAAGAGCTTCTCCGCTTCGAGCCCGACCCACTTCTTGGAGACATTCGCCGCCGACATCGTGCGGCCGTTCTTCACGATGGCAGGGAAGCACACCCCGACCGGCGCGTTCGGGTCGTCGCCGGCGAGTGCGTCGAGCACCTCCCGGGAGGTCTCGACGATGTCGTCGGGCTTGCCGCCCTTCGGCGTCGCCAGCTTGACCCGGTCACTGACCAGCTCTCCGGACTTCAGGTCGACGATGCCGCCCTTGATCCCCGTTCCGCCGATGTCGATCCCGATTGCCGTTGTGGAGGCCATGAGGGAAATCTACCGGCTCACGGGAGGGTCAGGATCTCGGCTCCCCGCTCCGTCACGACGAGCGTGTGCTCGAACTGCGCGGTGATGGACTTGTCCTTCGTGGTGACCGTCCAGTCGTCCGCCCACATGTCCCAGTCGTGGCTGCCGAGGGTCAGCATCGGCTCGATCGTGAAGACCATGCCAGGCACCATCTCGGTGTCGTAAGCAGGGGCGGAGTCGTAGTGCGGGATGATCAGCCCGGAGTGGAACGAGCGACCGACGCCGTGTCCGGTGAAGTCTCGCACCACGCCGTAGCCGAATCGCTTCGCGTACGACTCGATCGCGCGACCGATCACGTTCACCTGTCGCCCCGGCGCGACGGCCTTGATTCCGCGGTTCAGCGCCTCACGAGTGCGCTCGACCAGTTGCGTCACCTCGTCGGATGCCTGCCCCACGATGAATGTCTGGTTGCTGTCGCCGTGAAAGCCGTTCTTGAACGCGGTGATGTCGACGTTGACGATGTCGCCCTCCTCGAGGGCGGTGTCGTCGGGGATGCCGTGACAGATCACCTCGTTCACCGAGGTGCAGCTGGACTTGGGATAGCCGCGGTAGCCGAGCGTGGACGGGTAGGCATCGTGGGCGATGAGGAACTCGTGGGCGACGGCGTCGAGCTCCTCGGTCGTCACGCCCGGCTGGACATGGTCGCCCACGAGCGCGATCGCCTGCGCGGCGATGCGACCGGACTCACGGATCAGCTCGATCTCTTCGGGGGAGTAGACGTCACCTCGGTCGTCGCGGGCCGGACCGGGCCGCCCGACGTATTCCGGTCGGGGAATGGAAGCGGGAACGGGACGCCGGGGTGAGACGCGGCCGGGAGTCAGGTGGCCGGAGGAATCCTTGGGCATAGGATCAACCTTATGGCCGAGGCGTACGACGACGACATGGTGCACAAGTTCTGGTACAACACCAAGACCGGTCAGGTCGAGCAGGGCCTCAAGTCGCCGTTACCCGATCGGCTCGGACCGTTCGACACCCGTGAGGGCGCCGAGCATGCGTGGGACAAGATTCGCGAGAACAGCCAGCGCTGGGCCGACGAAGACGCGGCTGAGGGCAACTGAGTCAGGTCCCCGCAGACTCCGAGTAGCGAGGCACCGCGACCGGCTCAGTAGCTGTGCTCGGGTCCCGGGTACTCGCCCTGCTCGACATCCTCCCGGTACCGTCGTGCCGCGTCGCCCAGAACACCTTTCAGGTCGGCATACTGACGCACGAAGCGCGGAACGCGCCCCGTGGTGAAGCCGGCCCAGTCCGTCCAGACCAGCAGCTGTCCGTCGACGTGGGGCCCTGCGCCCACGCCGATCGTCGGGATACCGAGCTCCTTCGTGACCTGCGCCGCGGCATCCGCCGGCACCATCTCCAGCACCACGGCGAACGCCCCGGCCTCCTCGACCGCGTGCGCGTCTGCCAGAAGCGCCTCGACACCCGACTCGCCGCGTCCCTGGATGATGTGTCCGCCGAGCTGGTGCTCGCTCTGCGGCGTGTAACCGATGTGGGCCATCACAGGGATGCCTGCGTCGACGATGCGGCGGATCTGCTTGGCGCTCCTGCGGCCGCCCTCGAGCTTGACGGCGTGCGCTCCTGTCTCCTTCATGAACCGCACAGCGGTGTGCAGTGCGTCTTGCACGTCGGTCTCGTATGAGCCGAACGGCATGTCGGCCACCACGAATGCCCGGCGCACGGCGTGCGCGACGGCGCGGGTGAGTGGGATCAAGTCGTCCACGCGCACCGGCAACGTCGTGTCGTACCCGAACACGTTGTTGCCAGCGGAGTCCCCCACGAGCAGGAAGTCGATGCCCGCCTCGTCGAAGATCTGCGCGCTCAGCATGTCGTAGCTCGTGAGCCCGGTGATCTTGATTCCGCTGGCCTTCGCGTTCTGGAAGTGCCGGGTACGCACCCGGCGTGGGCCGCCTTCCGAACCTCCGCCGTACGGCCGCTCCTCGGCAGCGGTGGACGACGTTTCGCTTGCCTGGTCAGCCATGGCGGTCAGTCTATCCGCGCCGCTCCACCCGACATCGCGGCTTGCGCCGCTCACCGGCTGACTCGGCTCGGCCACGCGAGGTAGCACGCGTGGGTTCTCGTCTGAATCGCCGATAATCTGGGACGAGCGATTCCGTCCCATCACCGAGCGCGAGGAAAGGGATCTTCATGGACAAGCAGCGCGACTTCGTGCTCCGTACCATCGAGGAACGCGGCGTGAAGTTCATCCGCCTGTGGTTCACCGATGTCGTCGGAACCCTGAAGTCCGTGGCGATCGCGCCCGCCGAGGTGGAGGGCGCGTTCACGGAGGGCCTGGGCTTCGACGGGTCGGCCATCGAGGGTCTCACGCGCACGTTCGAGTCCGACCTGCTCGCCCATCCGGATCCCACGACGTTCCAGATCCTGCCATGGCGCGGGGAGGTGGATCCCACCGCCCGCATGTTCTGCGACATCACGACACCGGACGGCGCGCCCGCGGTGGCCGACCCCCGCAACGTGCTCAAGCGCACCCTCGAGAAGGCGGCGGAGCGCGGTTTCACGTTCTACACGCATCCGGAGATCGAGTTCTATCTGCTGAAGTCGTCGAAGTTCGGCGAGAGCGGCCCCGAGCCGGTCGACTCCGCCGGATACTTCGACAACGTGCCGGGCGGCACCGCGCACGACTTCCGTCGCCGGTCGGTGCGGATGCTGGAGGACCTCGGCATCTCGGTGGAGTTCAGTCACCACGAGGTCGGTCCTGGGCAGAACGAGATCGACCTGCGCTACGCGGACGCCCTCACCACAGCCGACAACATCATGACGTTCCGCACCGTGATCAAGGAGGTGGCGATCGAGCAGGGCGTGTACGCGACGTTCATGCCGAAACCGCTCACCGGGCATCCGGGAAGCGGCATGCACACGCACCTGTCGTTGTTCGAGGGCGACACGAACGCGTTCTTCGCACCGGGTTCGGAGTATCAGCTCTCCAAAGTGGCCCGTCAGTTCATCGCCGGAGTGCTGCAGCATGCTCCGGAGATCACGGCCGTGACGAACCAGTTCGTGAACTCGTACAAGCGGCTGTGGGGTGGCGACGAGGCGCCGAGCTACGTGTGCTGGGGCCACAACAACCGATCAGCGCTGGTGCGCGTTCCCCTGTACAAGCCGAGCAAGGGGCAGAGCGCGCGCGTGGAGTACCGCGGCATCGACTCCGCCGCAAACCCCTACCTCGCGTTCTCACTGCTGCTGGCGGCCGGACTCAAGGGCATAGAGCAGGAGTACGAGCTTCCGCCGGAGGCAGAGGACGACGTGTGGGCGCTGAGCGACGCCGAACGGCGTGCGCTGGGTTACCACGCGCTGCCGTCCAGCCTCGACCAGGCGGTGCAGCGCATGGAGGAGTCCGAGCTGGTCGCGGAGACGCTGGGGGAGCAGGTCTTCAACTATGTGCTGGCCAACAAGCAGCGCGACTTCCGGGAGTACCGCGCTCAGGTGACGCCATACGAGCTGCGCACGAACCTCGAGATCCTCTGACGATGCCGCCGATCACGTTGACCGCCTTGGCACGGGCGGGCTTCGTGGGACTCTCGGATGCCCGCTCCCGCCTCGACGAGCTCGCCGCGCTCGGCGGTCCGCCACCGGAGCGGATCATCGAGCTCGTCGTCGATGTGGCCGACCCGGATGCCGCCCTCGAGCGGATGCTCGCCCTCCTGCGACGCCGCCCAGACGAGACCGTTCGGCTATTCGCGGATCAGGATGCGCTGCATCGGCTGTTGCAGGTGATCGGAGCCTCCAGCGGACTCGCCGAGTTCCTGATGCGCCGGCCGGACGCCCTCGATGTGTTCTTCCAAGCGCTCGAGAGCCTGCCGGCGGAATCCGAGCTGTGCGACGATCTCCTGGACTCGGTCGGCGTACGGGACGGCGTGGCATCCATTTCGGGGGAGGATGCCTGGATCGCCCTGCGCGCCCGCTACCGCACGCGCCTCACGGAGATCGCCGCGTTCGACCTGCAGCAGCGCGACCCCGTCGAAGGGATCGGTGCGGTCGCACGAACGCTAGCCGCTCTCGCCGGCGCCGCCCTCGACGCCTCGCTGGCCGTCGCCCGGGCGATCGCCAGCGGAACAGGGCCGGGAACGTTCCCCGCCGCGGACGTCGCCGGCACCAAGCTCGCGGTGATCGGCATGGGAAAGACCGGCGCCGAGGAACTCAACTACCTGAGCGACGTCGACGTCATCTTCGTGGTGGAGGGCGACGAGGTGGCCGGCGTCTCCTCGGCTAGGGCGGTCGACGTCGGCACCAGACTCGCGACGCTGACGATGCGGGGAATCGACGAGTTCGCGATCGAGCCGCCGCTGTGGGAGGTGGATGCCAACCTGCGCCCGGAGGGCAAGGACGGCGCGCTGGTGCGCACCCTCGAATCCCATCTCGCCTACTACGACCGTTGGGCGCAGGGCTGGGAGTTCCAGGCGCAGCTGAAGGCGCGACCGATAGCGGGAGACCCGGCACTCGGACGCCGCTACACGGATGCGCTCGCACCATTCGTCTGGTCGAGCGCCGAACGCGAGAACTTCGTCGAGTCCGTTCAGCGTATGCGCGAGCGGGTGACCGCGAACATCCCCGCCGACGAGGTCGACCGGCAGCTGAAGCTCGGGCCGGGCGGGCTGCGCGACATCGAGTTCACGGTGCAACTGCTGCAGCTCGTGCACGGGCACACTGATCCCACGGTTCGGGTCGCCGGCACGTTGCCTGCGCTCGAGGCACTTGCCGCCGCCGGTTACATCGGACGCGCCGAGGCCGCCGAGTTCGCGCGGGACTATCGCGTCCTGCGCCTACTCGAACACCGCATCCAGCTCTCCGAGCTCCGTCGTACCCACCTCATGCCTCGCGACGAGCAGCGGCTGCGCGTGCTCGCCAGGGCGACCGGCCTCGCCGGCGGCGCCGACGAGCTCACGGATGCCTGGGTCGCTGTCAAGCGTCGGGTGCGCGGACTGCACGAGCGGCTCTTCTACCGTCCGCTGCTCGCCGCGGTGGCAGCGCTGCCCGGAGACGAAGGTGCACTGGCCGGAGAACAAGCGCTGACCAGTGAGCAGGCGCAGGCGCGCCTGGCCGCCATCGGATTCGTCGACCCGCAAGGGGCGCTGCAGCACATCGCGGCGCTGACGTCGGGGGTCTCGCGGCGGGCGGCCATCCAGCGCACCCTGCTGCCTGTCTTGCTGCAGTGGTTCGCCGACGGCGCCGACCCGGACTATGGCCTGCTCACGTTCCGGCGGCTGAGCGAAGACCTCGGCGGCACGCACTGGTTCCTCCGCATGCTCCGCGACTCGTCGGGCGCCGCTCAGCGGTTGACCCGAGTGCTGTCGGGATCCCGGTTCGCCGGCGAGCTCCTCGGGCTCATTCCGGAGAGCGTGGCGTGGCTCGATGACGACGCGGACCTTCGCGCCAGGCCGCGGGGCGCGCTCGACGACGAGGTCGCCGCGATCCTGGACCGTCACGAGACCCCGGACGCGGCGGCGAAGGCCATCCGTGCTGTGCGGCGCAGAGAGGTGCTGAGGCTTGCATTCGCGGGAATCCTCGGTGTTGCGAACGTCACCGAACTCGCCGCCGGCCTCTCCGACATCTCCGAGGTGACGATCAACGGCATCCTTTCTGCGATCCGCGCCGAGGCGCCTGCGCCGATGGAGTTCGCCGTGATCGCGATGGGGCGGTTCGGAGGCAGAGAGCTGGGCTTCGGGTCGGACGCCGACGTGGTCTATGTCTTCCGCCCGCACGACGGTGTGGAAACCGAGGCCGTGCACCCGGCGGCTCTATCCATCGTCTCGGAGCTGAACCGGCTCACCGACGACGCCCGCCTGCCCTTCGAACTCGACCTCGATCTGCGCCCGGAGGGCAAGAACGGCGCGCCGGCCCGCTCGCTCGAGTCGTATCGCGCCTACTACCGGCGGTGGTCCCTCACCTGGGAGGCTCAGGCGCTCCTGCGGGCACGCGGCATCGCGGGCGACGAGCGACTGCTCGCCGACTTCGAGCAACTCGCCGACTCGGTGCGCTACCCGGCTTCCATCTCGGAACGCGATGTTCGCGAGGTGAAGCGCATCAAGGCGCGCGTGGAGAACGAACGGCTGCCGCAGGGCGCAGACCCGGCAAGGCACCTGAAGCTCGGTCGGGGCTCGCTCAGTGACGTGGAGTGGCTCGTACAGCTACAGCAGCTCCAGCACGCCGCATCGTCATCCGCTCTGCGCACCACCTCGACCCTCGAAGCCCTCGCGGCTTGCGTCGACCTCGGACTTCTGGAACAGGGGGATGCCGATCGCCTGCGTGACGCGTGGATGCTCGCCTCCAGGGCGCGCAGTGCCGTCACGCTGTGGACCAACAAGACGTCGGATCTGCTGCCGACGGAGCGCAAGGCGCTGGACGGCGTCGCCCGCCTGCTCGGCTACCCACGCGGATCGGCGAGCGCGCTCGAGGAGGAGTACCTCGCGGTCACGAGGCGAGCGCGCGCCGTGTTCGAGCGCAACTTCTACGATTCCTGAGCCGCTCGCGCGATTGGCGAGACTTTCCCCTCGGTCGAGCTCGTCGAAATCGACGGGCGAGAAAGCACATACAACGAAGCGGGCCGGCCCCCTGAGGGACGGCCCGCTTCCTGTCGTTCTGCGATCAGACTCCGTAGTACAGTTCGAACTCGAACGGGTGCGGACGCTGCGCGAGCGGCTTGATCTCCTTCTCGCGCTTGTAGTCGATCCACGTCTCGATGAGTTCGGGCGTGAACACGTTGCCCGCGGTGAGGAAGTCGTGATCCGCCTCAAGGGCGTCGAGCACGGCATCCAGGGTTCCCGGTACCTGCGGGATGGCCTTGGCCTCCTCGGGCGGGAGCTCGTAGAGGTCCTTGTCCACGGGCTCGTGCGGCTCAATGCGATTGCGAATGCCGTCGAGGCCTGCCATCAGCTGCGCCGCGAACGCCAGGTACGGGTTGCCGGAGGCATCCGGTGCACGGAACTCGATGCGCTTGGCCTTCGGGTTCGTGCCCGTGATCGGGATGCGGATGGCGGCCGAGCGGTTGCCCGCCGAGTACACCAGGTTGACCGGAGCCTCGAAGCCCGGCACCAGACGGTGGTACGAGTTCACCGTCGGGTTCGTGAACGCCAGCACGCTCGCCGCGTGCTTGAGCAGGCCGCCGATGTACCAGCGTGCGATGTCGGAGAGACCGCCGTAGCCCGCCTCGTCGTAGAACAGCGGCTTGCCCTCATTCCACAGAGACTGGTGCGTGTGCATGCCCGAACCGTTGTCACCGAACAGCGGCTTCGGCATGAACGTGGCGGTCTTGCCCCACTGCTCCGCGGTGTTCTTGACGATGTACTTGAACTTCAGGATGTCGTCGGCCGCGTGCACCATGGTGTCGAAGCGGTAGTTGATCTCTGCCTGGCCACCGGTTCCGACCTCATGGTGGGCGCGCTCGAGGATCAGGCCGGCGTCGATGAGCTTCAGCGAGATGTCGTCGCGCAGATCCGCCTGCTTGTCGACGGGGGAGACAGGGAAGTATCCGCCCTTGTACGGCGTCTTGTTCGCGAGGTTTCCGCCCTCTTCGGCGCGGCCGCTGTTCCAGGCCGCCTCCTCGGAGTCCACGAAGTGGTAGGCGGTGTTCTGCTTCACTTCGTAGCGCACGTCATCGAAGATGTAGAACTCGGCTTCAGGGGCGAAGAACGCCGTGTCGGCGATGCCCGTCGAGGCGAGGTACTTCTCGGCCTTCTTCGCGACCTGGCGCGGGTCCTTGCCGTACACCTCGCCGTTGCGCGGGTTGAAGATGTCGAACACCATGACCAGCGTGCGCTCCGCCCTGAACGGGTCGACGTAAGCCGTGGAGACATCGGGGATGAGCTGCATGTCCGACTCGTGGATCGACGCGAAGCCGCGGATCGAAGAGCCATCGAAGAGCTGCCCGACGGAGAAGAACTCCTCGTCGACGGTGGAGGCGGGAATGTTGAAGTGCTGCTGCACACCGGGGAGATCGGTGAACCGGATGTCGAGGAACTTGACGTCCGTGTCCTTGATGAACTTGAGCACCTCGGACGAATCACTGAACATGTGGTTTCTCCAAGAAGGTGACGGGAGGCGAATCGCGCTGCGCGAACAGCCGGTGACAGGCTAGGGGGCGGCGATTTCCCCACCGTATCGCGATTGTTTCGGGGATGTTACGCAGCAGCCATCGATAGGGTGGTCCGGTGCCCAGCTCCACCACTCCGCGCCGGTTCGGCGATCTCGCACCCAGTCGCTATCCCGGAGAACGGCTCGGGCTTCCCGAGACGGGATCCGGATCGATCGCGCGACCGGGACGGCGCATCCTCGCCCTGATCATCGACTGGGCGATCGCGAGCCTGCTCTCTTTCGCGTTCTTCCACTACGACAGCTGGGCGACTTTGGGCATCTTCGCTCTGCTGCAGTATGTCTTCATCCCGACGATCGGCGGGAGCATCGGGCACCGCATCCTCGGACTCCGGCTGGTGGCCTTGAACGGCACCTGGGTGGGGCTGTGGCGTCCGCTCGTGCGCACCGTGCTGCTGTGCGTCGTGATCCCGGCTCTCGTGTGGGACTCCGATCAGCGCGGGTTCCACGACAAGGTCGCGGGCACGGCACTCTTGCGCGCCTGACCTGATCGTCAGCTGAACCCGCGGCGGTTTCGACGGGCTCAACCGGCGGCAATCAGCGAGCGCGCTGCGGGCGCACCTTCAACGGGTCGACGCCCTTCGGAATGGGCATCTGGCTCCCCAGCGAACCGAGCCGATTGTCGACCGCAAGAACCTCGGGCTTCGTCAGAGCCACCTTGATCTTCGCCATGCGGCCGGCGAGCTTGTGAAGCGGCACCGCATCAGGATCGGGGCCGACGTTGAACACGTTGATCGGCACGTTCGGCACGATGCGGGCGATCTTGCGCCGCTCGTCCTCCACCATCTTCCGGGTACGCGTCGCAGGGCCTTCGCCGATCAGCACGACCCCTCCGCGGCCCACCGCGCGATAGACCGCGTCGCGAGTGCGTCCGTTCACAGCCACCGGCATCTCGCTGCCGCGCCAGGAGCGCTTGAGCGAACTGCGCAGCACAGCGCCGACGGCGCCGGGCTGGCCCTCGATCTGCGAGTAGGCGGCGCGTTCCGCCCGTCGGCCGAGCACGATGATGGCGCCGAGCGCACCGAGCAGCACACCGGCCACGATCCACAGCACCAGCGAGAACACGTTGCCGCCGGTGAGCGTGAGCGCGAGCACAACGCCGATCGCGGCGCCGAGCAGAAGCGTGCCCAGCATGTACCACTGAGCGCGCGAGTCGTAGCGGCGGGTCATCTGGAAGACCTGCCACATCTGCTTGATGCGGCCGGGTTCCTTCGTCGCTTCGGTGTCCTTGCGTGCCATGGTGTCCAGGATACCGGCTCAGCACGTGCCGGAATGCGGCCTACGGCAGCGGTTCGGCGACCTCAGCCGACAGCCTGAGCGAAGCCGAGCGAGGCATCCGCCAGCGCGCTCAGGTGTGCGGGGATCGGCCGCCCCTTCGCCGTCATCGACTGCGCCCACAGACGCCCGGCGCGGTACGACGAGCGCACCAGCGGACCGGAGAGCACGCCGAGGAATCCGACCGCCTCAGCCTCCGCCTTGATCTCGACGAACTCCTCCGGTTTGACCCACCGCGCCACCGGCAGGTGGCGGGGACTGGGCCGAAGGTACTGCGTGATCGTCAGGATGTCCGTGCCTGCGTCGTGCAGGTGCCGCAACGCGTCGCTCACCTCGTGACGCTCCTCGCCCATGCCGAGGATGAGGTTGGACTTCGTGATCATGCCGGCGTCGCGTGCCTGCGTGATGACGTCCAGGGACCGCTCGTAGCGGAAGGCGGGCCGGATTCGCTTGAACAGTCGCGGCACGGTCTCCACGTTGTGCGCGAAGACTTCGGGTTCGGCGTCGAACACCCGACGCAGGTGTTCGGGCTGCCCGGAGAAGTCGGGCACCAGGATCTCCACCCCGGTCCCCGGTGCTTGCCGGTGAATCTCCCGGATGGTCTCGGCGTACAGCCATGACCCCTCGTCGGCCAAGTCGTCCCTGGCGACGCCCGTCACGGTCGCGTAGCGCAGTCCCATCTGTGCCACCGTGTCGCCAACGCGGCGCGGTTCGTCGGCGTCGAACTCGGCAGGCTTGCCGGTGTCGATCTGGCAGAAATCGCACCGCCGGGTGCACTGACTTCCGCCGATGAGGAAGGTGGCCTCTCGGTCCTCCCAGCACTCGTAGATGTTGGGACAGCCGGCCTCCTGGCAGACGGTGTGCAGCCCCTCGGACTTCACCAGGCCCTGCAGCTGCGTGTACTCCGGGCCCATCCGAGCACGGGTCTTGATCCACTCCGGCTTTCGCTCGATCGGCGTCTCGGCGTTCCGGGCCTCCAGGCGCAGCAGCCTGCGCCCGTCCGGCGCGGCGGTCACGCGGCAACCCCGATCACGGAGTCGAAGTGCGCGCGCACCAGGGGAGCGGCATCCTGTGGCGTCACGATGCGGCCGAGCTCCCGGGAGATGGTCGTCACTCCGGCATCGCGGATGCCGCACGCCACGATGTGCTCGTACGGCTCCAGGTCGTTGCTGCAGTTCAGGGCGAACCCGTGCATGGTCACGCCGGAGGCGACACGGATGCCGATGGCCGCGATCTTCGCGTCCGGCCCGTCTGTCGACACCCACACCCCGCTCCGCCCGTCGACGCGGTGCGAGTCGACGCCGAGGTCGGCAAGCACATGGATGAGCATCCCTTCCAGGCGCCGGACGTACCCGACGACGTCGATCGGCTCGGCAAGCCGGAGGATCGGATACCCGACAAGCTGACCCGGGCCGTGCCAGGTGATCTTGCCCCCACGGTCCACGTCGATGACCGGCGTGCCGTCCGACGGCCGTTCGTCCGGCTCGGTTCGTTTACCGGCGGTGTACACGGATTCGTGCTCGAGAAGGATGACTGTGTCTGGCGCCCGCCCGTCGACGACGGCAGCGTGCACGGCACGCTGCTGGTCGAGAGCGTCGAGATACGGCACGGAGTTGGCGCTTAGCCCCGTGTCGACGTAGTCGATCACCCTTTGAGCCTATCGCGCTCTCTTCCTCCCCATCTCGCGTCCGTCCTCACCGCCTCACAGAACGCCGACATGACGTCCGCGCGAATGTCGTGCCGCGGCACGCTGGCATCCATGGCAGGCAAGAAGCGCAAGCACCGCGGCACCTCGCCCGACACGACGAAGGAACGAGATCCCGGAGCCGTTGCCGTCCGGAGCGAGCTCGGCGGGTACCGATTGCTGCGCACGATCGGCCGCGGCGAGCACAGCGTCGCCTACCTCGCATCGGGCGACGACGGCCAGGTCGTCGTGAAGGCCTACGCGGATGACGTCGATGCCGCCCGGATCGACAACGAGGTCGCCTGCCTCACCGCGGTCGCGTCTTCGCACGTGGTCTCGGTCATCGATGTCTCGTGCGCACCCGATCGACCGGTGTGCATCGTGCTGGAACGGTTGTCCGGGCCCACGCTGGCGGACTGGCTGAGGGACCGCATCCTCCTCGACACAGGCGAGGTCGTCACCGCAGCCGTGTCGGTGGTGCGAGGGATACGAGCCGTCCATGCGGCTGGATGGGCGCACGGGAACGTTGCAGCGGCGAGCATCCGCTTCGACGAGAGCGGATGCCCGGTGCTGCTCGGCTTCGGATCGGTCACGCCCGTCACACCGGCCCGGGTGGCCGAGGACTGGGACAGGTGCGCCACGATCATGGATGCGATCGTCACCCGCGCCGAGACGGTCGAAGCACACGAGGTCGAAGGCGTCCGCGTCGCGATGGACCGTCTCAGGGTCGAAGGCGCTGCCGAGGGTGCGATCGTGGATGAGGTCGAACGAGCACTGTTCGCGCTCGGTCCGCCCGCGCCGCTCACGATGGGAACGGGCGCTCGCGCGACGACGGCGCGGTCGTACAACGACACCGCGCTCTCCGGCGGAGCCGTGGTCCACGACGAGACGGCTCAGCGGTCTCGTGAAGACCTGCCTCAACACCCTCGCGATACGACCGACGAACGAGCAGAACGTGGCCGCCGTGCAGCCGGCCGCGCCATAGGAACGCTGGCGGCCGCGATGGAGCACGGCGTTGCGCGCATGATCTCGGGTCGGTTGCGCCACCTCCTGAGCGGCCGCAGGAGACCAGTTCTGATCGGCGCAGGGGGAGCGGTCGCCCTGACGCTCGTCGCACTGCTGGCCCTGCCGAGCACCCAGGCAGGGCACGCGGAGGCGCCGACGCCTGCCCTCACCGCACCGGTGGCGGGTCACGCGCGGTCGTCGTCTATCCCGTCGCCTCGGCATCCGATGAGCACTGCCACGCCGCCCACCGATTCGCAGGCAGCGGAACCTGAGGACGACCCGGTTCACGCGGCGTTCCGGCTGCTCCGGTCGCGCGGCTCGTGCCTCGAGAAGGGCGACGATGGATGCCTCTCCGACGTCGATCAGGCCGACTCGCCTCTCTTCGCCGCCGATCGCGCCTTGATCGCGGCCGGACAGAGGGGGCGGGCTGCACCGGAGCTCGGCCAGCTGTCGCTGACCGAGACCATAGGCGATGCGGCGGTCATCTCGGTGGCGCCGGCGGGTGAGACGACGAAACCGGCTTCGATCCTGCTGATCAGGACCGAAGCCGGCTGGCGTCTTCGTGCGTTGTTCGAGAGCTAGATCCCGCCCTCAGATGCCGAGGTCGGACTCGAAGGCACCCTCTTCGAGACGGTTCTTCACCGCGATGAGGAAGCGTGCGGCATCCGCACCGTCGACGATGCGGTGGTCGTACGACAGCGCGAGGTAGACGGTCGAACGGATGGCGATGGAATCGGTGCCGTCTGCCTGCACCACGACCGGCTTCTTCGAGACGATTCCCGTGCCGAGAATCGCCACCTGCGGGAGGAAGACCAGCGGGGTGTCGAACAGCGCACCGCGGGATCCGGTGTTCGTGACGGTGAACGTGCCTCCGGCGAGCTCGTCGGGCTTCAGCTTGTTGTCGCGGGTGCGCTGAGCGAGATCCGCGATCT
The DNA here is from genome assembly GCF_054780095.1 of Humibacter ginsengisoli. Taxonomy (NCBI): domain Bacteria; kingdom Bacillati; phylum Actinomycetota; class Actinomycetes; order Micrococcales; family Microbacteriaceae; genus Humibacter; species Humibacter ginsengisoli. Next base: position 47,219 of record NZ_BAAGWZ010000006.1, on the reverse strand, counting down.
GCTGCGAGAGCTGGGCGATGTTGAGATCGCTGGCGCCGCGCACGACCGGGGTCAGGAGGCCCCGCTCCGTGTCCACGGCGATGGAGATGTTCTCGTGGTCCGGGTAGACGATGTTCTCACCGTCGACCGTAGCGTTGATGACCGGATACGCCTTCAGAGCCTCGGCGGCCGCCAGCGTGAAGAACGGCAGGAACGACAGCTTGGTGCCGGTGGCCTTCTCGAAGTCGCCCTTCACGCGGCTCCGCAGAGCCGCGACCTTGGTCACGTCAACCTCGACCACGGTGGTGAGCTGCGCCGAGTTCTGCATCGACACGACGGCACGGTCGGCCACGACCTTGCGCAGGCGCGACATGGGCTGAACGGTTCCACGCAGCGGCGAGGTCTCGAGCTTCGTGCTCGCGGCGGCAGCGGGAACGGCGGATGCGCTGCTGCCGGCGCTCAGGATGTCTTCCTTGCGAATACGACCGCCCACTCCCGTGCCGGTGACCGTCGCCAGGTCGACGCCCTGCTCGTTCGCGAGCTTGCGCACGATCGGCGTGACGTAGCCGGAGCCTGCGTGCGACCCGGATGCCTGTGCTGCGGGCGCCGCGGGCGCCGAGGCGGGTGCAGCAGGCGCGGGGGCCGGCGTTGCAGGCGCCGCGGCGGCAGGAGACGGGGCGGCGGGAGTTGCGGCGACCGCCGGAGCCGGTGCGGCGGCGGCCGGCGCCTCGGTGGCGGGCGGCTGCTGCGCCGGAGGCTGGTCGACGGGTGCTGGAGCCGGAGTCTGCTCGGGCGTCTCCGCCGCGGTCGAGGGCACCTCCGCCTGCTGGGAGGCCTGCGGCTGTTGCGCAGGCTCAGGCTCAGGCTGCTCCTGGGCAGCGGCAGGTTGCTCGGCAGGGGCTGCTGCCTGTTCGGCGGGAGCCGCTTGCTCAGCCGGTGCCTGTTCAGCGGGAGCGGTCTGCTGCTCAGCCGATGCGGCCGCATCTTGGGCGGGTGCCGGCGTCTCAGCGCCCGCACCTGAGCCGTCTCCGATGGTCACGAGCGCGGTTCCGACCTCGACGGTCTCGTCCTCCTGCACGAGGATCTGCTCCACGACGCCGGCGACGGGCGACGGGATCTCGGTGTCGACCTTGTCGGTCGATACTTCGAGCAGGGGCTCGTCGACCTCGACGCGGTCGCCCACCTGCTTGAGCCAGCGGGTGACCGTGCCTTCCGTGACACTCTCACCGAGTGCCGGGAGGCTGACGGATTCGCTCATGGGTAAGTCTCCTTCAGGAATGCGATTCGTTACGAAAGCTTATTGCAGTGACTCGGCTGTGCCGCGGATTATCGTGGCTGCGCCACTCACTGGCTCAATCGGGTCGGACGCACGAGCAAGCTGGCGCGTCTCTCCCCTCAATCGCCTCTAAAGCGTGTGGAGCGGCTTGCCCGCCAGGTACAGGAACGCCTCACCAAGCGACTCGTTCTGCGTGGGATGGGCGTGGATGAACGGCGCGATGTCTTCGGGGTAGGCCTCCCAGTTCACCGCCAGCTGCGCCTCGCCGATGAGCTCGCCTACCCGGGCGCCGATCATGTGAACGCCCACCACCGGACCGTCGTTCACCCGCACCACCTTGACGGACCCGCTCGTGCCGATGATCTCGCTCTTCCCGTTGCCGGCCAGGCTGTAGTCGTAGGAGGTGATGTTCTCCTTGCCGTGCTCCGCCTCCGCCTTCGCCTGGCTGAGGCCGATGGACGCGACCTCCGGGTCGCAGTAGGTGACCTTCGGAATGTTGACGTCGTCCACCACGATGGGGTTCAGGCCCGCGATCTCCTCGGCGACGAAAATGCCTTGCTGGAATCCGCGGTGGGCCAGCTGCAGTCCCGGCACGATGTCGCCGACGGCGTAGACGCCTTCCACTCCGGTGCGGAGCCGCTCGTCGGTGATGACGAATCCGCGGTCGATGGTGATGCCCGCCTCTTCATAACCAAGGCCGACGGTCACCGGTCCGCGACCGACGGCGACGAGCAGCAGTTCGGCATCCACCGTGTCGCCGTTCTCCAGCGTGACGACGACGCCCTCGTCGTTCTGCGTCACGTTCTGGAAGCGAACGCCCAGGCGGAAGTCGATGCCCCGCCTGCGGAATGCGCGCTCGAGCGACTTGCTGATGGACTCATCCTCGTTCGGCACCAGGTGGGGGAGTGCCTCGATGATCGTGACGTCGGCGCCGAACGACTTCCACACGCTCGCGAACTCGACGCCGATCACGCCACCGCCCAGCACAGCGACCTTCTTCGGTACGAAGTCGAGCTGCAGCGCCTGCTCGCTCGTGATGACGCGGCCGCCGATCTCCAGGCCGGGCAGCGACCGCGAGTAGGAACCCGTGGCGAGGATCACGTACTTGCCGACGTAGTCCACGTCACCGACGCGCACCGCCTTGGGCGCGGCCAGTCGCCCCTCACCCTCGACCAGGGTGATGCCGCGCGCCTTGACGAGTCCCTGTAGACCCTTGTACTTCTTCGCGACGATGCCCTCGCGGTACTTCGTCACCGCCTCGATGTCGATGCCCTCGAGAGCGGCAGTGACACCGAACTTGGCGGCGTCGCGCGCGGAGTCGGCGACCTCGGCCGAGTGCAGAAGCGCCTTGGTGGGGATGCATCCCCTGTGCAGGCAGGTCCCTCCGACCTTGTCCTTTTCGATCAGGGCGACGGAGAAGCCGAGTTCGCTCGCGCGCAATGCCGCCGCGTAGCCTCCGCTCCCGCCTCCCAGAACAACGATGTCGAAGTTCTGCTCAGACACCCATTTACTCCTCGGGTCGGGATGGTGAACGGCACCGTGCGAGCGTGTGTTTCGGTTGCAAGGCGCCGTCGTACGGCAGGCGTTCCTGCCCATACGACCCTACTACCGAGCTGCGAAGTCTTCCGTCAGTCCGACCAGCGTGCGAACGAGCACACCCGTCGCCCCCTTGGGGTTGTAGCCGTACGGCGCGCCGTCGTTCTGAGCGGAGCCCGCGATGTCCAGATGCGCCCACGGCACGGTCGGCGCATCCGGCTCATCGGACGTCTTGCCGACGAACTCTCGGAGGAAGACGCCTGCGAGCAGCATGCCTGCAGCGGTGTTCCCGGGCGTCGCATTCGTCAGGTCTGCAACCTCCGACCGCAGCCGTGCGCGGAGTTCCGAGGGCAGGGGCATCGGCCACACGAGCTCGCCCGCGCGTTCCGCGGCATCCGTCACCTGCTTCACCAGCCGCTCGTCGCCCATGGCGGCCGAGTACCTGGTGCCCAGCGCGACGACCTCCGCACCGGTCAGCGTCGCGATGTCGATCACGGCATCCGGATGCTCCTCCGTCGCCGCACGAAGTCCGTCCGCGAGCACGAGCCTGCCCTCGGCATCCGTGTTGAGCACCTCGACACGGGTACCGCCCCGGATCGTCAGCACGTCGTTCGGCCGGATGGCGGAACCCGACGGCATGTTCTCGGCTATGCACATCCAGCCGGTGACGCGGACTCGCAGCTGCAGCCGCGCGGCCGCGACGACCACCGCGAGCACGGATGCCGCACCCGCCATGTCGTACTTCATTCCCACCATCGAGGCCGGCGGCTTGAGCGAGAGCCCGCCGGTGTCGAACGTGATGCCCTTGCCCACGAACGCGACATGCGAGGTTGCACCATCGGGGGCATAGTCGAGGCGCACCAGACGCGGCGGGCGAGTCGACCCGCTGCCGACACCGAGGATGCCCCCGAAGCCGTCGTCCGCGAGCTCCGTCTCTGTCCAGACCCGCACCTCGACGGGGAGGCCGGATGCCGCCTCCACGGCCGCACGCGCAAGCTCCTCCGGGCTCTGCGCGGACGGCGGTGTGTTCACGAGCTCCCTCGTCAGGCGCACCGCTTCGGTGATCACCGTCGCACGGTGCATGAGCGCATCGGACGCCCGGGAGGAACCAACGACGACCGCCTCCGACGCCGGGGACCGGTCTTCGTCGCCTCGCGCCCGGCCCTCGTACACGTAACCGCCGAGCGCGGCACCCTCCAGGAGCGCGGCAAGGCGACCCTCAGCCGCAGCTTCGGCCGGCTCACGGTCGTCCGGCGCTGCCTCGTCGATCGTGCCGGGCCGAACGGCCTGCGCCTCGATGATGAGCCTGCGGTCCCCGGCCGATAAACGTGCCGCCGTGCCCGCGGTCCCACGGAGCGCGGTCTCCGTGACCTCGGAGCCCAGGCCCACGAGAACCGCCGGCAGCTCGTCGAGCACGCCGGAGGGAACTCGCACCAGCTGATCCGGCGCACCGGTGACCTTCAGCTGTGCGAGCAGTTCGCCGTGCCCGTCGTGTCCGAGCAACTCGGGTCCGTTCTTGCCAGCGCGCACGAAGAGCACGAGCACATCGCCGTCCGCGGCCACCGGTCGCTCGTCGGCGAGGCGGAGTCGGAAAGTCGAAGACGGGAGCATGGAGGAACGCGAGGTATGCGCCGAGGTGCTGGACGAAGACATGGAACGAATCGTACGGGCGGCACGCGCCGCGTGTTCGCTCTGGGCTTGCGTGACCCGGGCGGGACGGCCGGGACCCGCTGACTAGCATGGATTTCATGCAGGATCCGCGTGAGCTCTACGACGTCCGGACGGCGCTCGACACCGTGCCGACCGGGCTTTATCTGGTGGCCGCGCTCACCGGCTTCGCCGACGCCGGAAGCGCCGTCTCGCAGTTGAACTCGTACCTGCTCGAAACGCTCGACTCGGAGGAGATCGCCCGGTTCGACTCGGATGCCCTTTTGGACTACCGCGCGCGCCGCCCCATCATCACGTTCGAGCAGGACCACCTGACCGACTACCGGCCGGCGCAGCTGAGCCTCTACCTCATGCGCGACGAGGTCGGACAGCAGTTCCTCCTTCTCACCGGATACGAGCCCGACTTCCAATGGGAACGGTTCAGCAGCGCCGTGCTCGACCTCGTCTCGCTTCTCAAGGTGCGCTCCACCATCTGGGTGCACTCCATTCCGATGCCGGTGCCGCACACGAGGCCGATCGGTGTGACGGTGAGCGGCAATCGTGAAGGACTCGCCGACGCGATGTCCGTGTGGCGTCCGACGACGCAGGCACCGGCCACGGCGATGCACCTCATCGAGTACCGCCTGCAGGAGGTCGGCGCCTCCACGGTCGGGTTCGTGCTCCTCGTGCCGCACTACCTGGGAGACACCGAGTACCCCGCTGCCGCCGTGGCGGCCATCTCGAACATCAGCTCGGCGACCGGCCTGATCTTCCCGACCGACAAGCTGCGCGAAGACGACCGGGAGTTCGTTGCGAACATCGACGAGCAGGTCGCCGGCAACCCCGAGCTGGAGCGCCTTGTCGGTGCGCTCGAGCAGCGGCACGACGCATACATGCAGGACAGCCCGCTCAAGTCGCCGCTCACCCACGTCGACGGGGCTCTCCCATCGGCCGACGAGATCGCGGCGGAGCTGGAGAAGTTCCTCGCGTATCGCCGCAGGGGCGACGAGGACGCCTGAAGTCTGCCGTATCCGGCGCGCGGGTAGGCTGGATGGCGCTCGTTTCGCCGATCGGATCTCTGCTTGCCCGCCTCCTCGCCATCCCGCGCCCAGCCGTGGCGCGCCTGGCTGATCTGGGGCATCGGCGTCACCGCCTACATGCTGTCCGTCGCGAACCGCACCTCGCTCGCGGCCGTGGGCACGGATGCCGCGCACCGGTTCTCGGCCGATGCGTCGACCCTGTCGATGTTCGCCGTGCTGCAGCTCGCCGTCTACGGCGCCATGCAGCTGCCGATCGGCATCCTTCTCGACCGACTCGGTAGCCGACCCATCATCACGGCCGGGATGGTGTTGATGGCCGCCGGCCAGCTGCTGATGGCGCTCTCGCCCAACGTGGGAATCGCCATCCTCGCCCGCATGGTCATCGGTGCAGGCGATGCGGCCGTCTTCCCCAGTGTCGTCCGGCTCGTGGCCACGTGGTTCCCCGCTCAACGCAATTCGCTGATGGTTCAGCTGACCGGCCTGGTGGGCCTGTCCGGGCAGCTCCTGGCGCTCATACCGTTGGCGGCGCTGGTCCACGCGACGACCTGGTCCATCGCATTCGGCTCGGTCGCGGGTCTCTGCCTCGTGTTCGCCGTGCTCGTGTTCGCGCTCATCCGCAACCACCCGCCGGATGTCGCAGGCGACGTCTCAGTGGATACCCGTACCGGCGCGATCCACGTCGTGACATCGGCCGCGGACACCCGGGTGGGATTCCGGGCGGCATGGTCGCATCCGGGCACCCGGTTGGCATTCTGGTCGCATTTCACCACGGCGTTCGCCGGAAACGCGTTCATCCTGCTCTGGGGCATTCCGTTCCTGACAGCGGGCGAGGGGCTCAGCGCACCTGCCGCGGCCGGCGTGACAACGGTGTACGTCGTCGTGGGGATGGTGCTCGGCCCAGTACTCGGGGCCCTCTCCGGTCGGTTGCCGAACTCGCGTTCCCGCGCGCTGGTGCTGCCGTCGGTCATCGCTCAGCTGGTGGTCTGGCTGGTCGTCATCGCCTGGCCGACGCCGGCGCCGGTGTGGCTGCTGGTGCTTCTCGCGATCGCGGTCGGGTCCGGCGGACCGACGTCGATGATCGCGTTCGACCACGCCCGCACGTTCAATCCCGGTCATCGCCTCAGTACCGCTACCGGCATCACGAATACCGGAGCATTCCTGGCCGGGCTCATCGCGATCTTCCTGATCGGTGCCGCGCTGGACGTGCAGGGCGCAGGCACGCCGTCGACCTACAGCCTCGACGCGTTCCGCGTCGCCTTCCTCACCCAGGTGCCGCTCTGGCTCATCGGCATCTTCTTCATCGTGCGCGAGCGCAAGCACACGCGCATCCACATCGGCATGGACCAGCCCAGGACCCGAAGGCGCTGAAGATTGTGCCTCCGTCTCCACGGTCAAGCGGAATAGCGGGGTGCTGCGAACTGTTGCAACCAGAGCACGGCGCGAAACCCCGGCTCCGTCGAGTCTTCCCGCATGGTCATGGCAGAGCGGCGCTGAGCGCTTCGCATTCGTGCAATAATCGATGATTGGACCCGTTCATCTTCGGACACCACTACTTGCGCGATCGGCCAGCGGTCGACGTCAGGCGGTGCGTATCGCTTCCGGACTTGACATGGGTCCTCATAGTGTCCGCAAGCGACCCGCACCCCCTCGATCAGTACCCGCACTGCGTGCCGCACGAGAGGGCTGGAAGGTGAACTCCATGGCAGCCAAAACCGCTGACACCCGTACGGTAGAGGAGCCCACGACCACGACCGCCACCAAGGCGACCAAGGCCGCGACGCCCAAGACTGCGTCGGCCAAGAACACGGCATCCAAGCCCACGCCCACGAAGGCTTCCACTTCGAAGGCCGCGGGCAAGGGCAAGGCGTCGCCCGCGAAGGCGTCGAGCAAGGCGTCACCGGCGAAGGCCGCCGACGAAGACGAGCTCGATGAGGAGGAGCCCGACGACGTCGAGCCCTCGGAGCTGGATGACACCGAGGTGGTCGACGAGTCGGCCGACGTGGAAGCGACGGACGACGCATCCGAGGAGCCTTCCGAGGAGACGGTCAAGCCGAAAGCGACCGCGGAGACCACGGACGATGCCGAAGAGGCGCTGCCGACCGGCGCCATCGTGCTCCGCGCGGCCGACGAGGAAGACGACATTCCCGTCTATTCCGCACAGATCACCGGCGCGACAGCCGACCCGGTCAAGGACTACCTGAAGCAGATCGGCAAGGTCGCCCTGCTGAACGCAGCCGAAGAGGTCGAGCTGGCGATGCGCATCGAGGCCGGTCTGTTCGCCGAGGAGAAGCTCGGCGCGATGACCGACCAGGAGAAGCGGTCGCAGTTGGGCCGCGACCTCGGATGGGTCGCCCGTGACGGTCAGCGCGCGAAGAGTCACCTGCTGGGCGCGAACCTGCGTCTGGTGGTGTCGCTGGCCAAGCGCTACACGGGTCGCGGCATGCAGTTCCTGGACCTGATCCAGGAGGGCAACCTGGGTCTCATCCGTGCGGTCGAGAAGTTCGACTACACGAAGGGCTTCAAGTTCTCGACCTACGCAACGTGGTGGATCCGTCAGGCGATCACCCGCGCGATGGCCGATCAGGCCCGCACCATCCGCATCCCGGTGCACATGGTCGAGGTCATCAACAAGCTCGCCCGCGTTCAGCGCCAGATGCTGCAGGACCTCGGCCGCGAACCCACGCCCGAGGAGCTCTCCAAAGAACTCGACATGACCCCCGAGAAGGTCATCGAGGTGCAGAAGTACGGTCGCGAGCCCATCTCGCTGCACACGCCGCTCGGAGAGGATGGCGACAGCGAATTCGGCGACCTCATCGAGGACACCGAGGCGGTCGTGCCAGCGGATGCCGTCGGCTTCACCATGCTGCAGAAGCAACTGGAGAGCCTGCTCGACTCGCTCTCCGAGCGCGAGGCCGGGGTGATCCGCATGCGATTCGGACTCGGCGACGGAATGCCGAAGACGCTCGACCAGATCGGCGACACGTTCGGGGTGACGCGCGAGCGCATCCGTCAGATCGAGTCGAAGACCATGGCCAAGCTGCGGCACCCGTCGCGGTCCCAGTCGCTGCGCGACTACCTCGAGTAGGCCACGCGTGAGGCGATTCTTCGGGATCCTGCTCGGCCGCCTCGCGCGGTTCGCCACACGGCTCCGGGGAGGCGGTTCCGCCTTCCCCGGATACCTCGTGCGAAAGGTGTGGCCGCGCTTCATCGAGGACGTCTCCGCGCAGTGGAGCCACGGCGTCGTCTTCGTGCTCGGCTCCAACGGCAAGTCCACGACCACACACATGGTCTCGGAGTTGCTGCGCGCCCACGGCCTCCGCGTCTTCACGAACCCGAGCGGTGCGAACCTGCCGCAGGGCATCGCCTCCGCAATGCTGTCGGAGGTGACGCTGAGCGGCAAACTGCCCGCCGATGTGGCGGTGCTCGAGGTGGACGAGGCGTTCGCCGTCGACCTGGCCCGCCTGCTCAGCCCGCGCACCGTGCTCATGCTGAACTGCCAGGTCGACCAGTTGTACCGCTTCTACGAGACCGAGCGTGTCGCCGACATGATGCTGGATGCCTCGGTGCTGGCGAGCGAGCACATCGTCACTAATCGCGAGGACCCTCTGCTGAGCCGGGTGCAGAGCCGCCTGGGATCGAGGTCGGTTCCGGACGTGTCGTACTTCGGCGCATCCGACTCCGTGCTCGCCGGCAGCAAGCACGGGCTGTTGAATGCGCCGGATTTCCGTGACGCAGCAGCGGCAGCGCGACCGGCCGCGTTGGGCGAGGTCCGGTCGTTCGCCGGACGCGAGGCGACCATCGCCGTCGCCGGCGACGCGATGTCGGTCGAGTTGCCAGCACGCGGGCTGCACTACGCGGTGGACGCCGCCGCGGCATCCGCAACGGCGCGTCTCGTACTCGGCGAGGCGTTCGACGCGCAGCGCGTCGTGCAGGCGTTCGGCAGCATGCGCCCGGCATACGGCAGGGGAGAGGTCATACCGTTCGGCGACGAATCGGTCGAATTCGTCATGTTCAAGAACGGTCCCAGCCTTCAGCTCAACCTCGACTCCCTGACCGCCCCGCCTCAGCAGGTCATGTTCGCCCTCGACGAGGGAACGCCTGATATCTCCTGGATCTACGACGTCGATTTCGATGTACTCGACCATGTGGATGTGGTCGCCGGCGAGAAGGCATGGCAGGTCGCGTTGCGGCTCGCCTACGCCGGTGTTCCGGTCACGACCGTCGAGCCGGATCTCGAGAAGGCGATCGAACTCATGCGCGCCCTGCCCGCACCCGAGCACGACCGCAAGCTGTGGTTCGTGAACTACGAGCAGATGATGCTGGCTCGCAAACACCTCGGATTCCCGGACTTGGAGACCCGCCTGTGACGGACGCCGCCGCCGGAGTGCGGATTCTTCAGCTGTACCCCGACGAGCTCGGCGTGACCGGCGACGCCGGCAACGTCGAGGTCCTTCGAACACGGCTGGAGCGCTCCGGCGTGCCGGTCACCATCGAGGAGCACCGACCGGGGTCCGCTCTGAGTGCGGAACCCGATCTGATCGTGATCGGCAACGGGCCGCTGTCAGCGCTGCGCAACGTGCACGCGGATGCCCTCGCGCAGCAGGCGAAGCTGTCCGAGTGGGTGCAGCGTGTGCCGCTCTTCGCGGTGGGTGCAGGGCTGGAGCTCATCTGCTCCCGTATCGAAGACGCCACCGGCTCGCTCGAGGGCGTAGGCCTGATTCCTGCGATCGCGCATCGCGGACGAGCGCGCCGGGTCGGCTATGCGATCGCGGAGACTACGCACGGCGACGGAACGAAACGGCAGCTCACCGGGTTCGAGGACCAGGCAACCGAGCTGTCTGGTGTGACCACGCCGTTCGCGACGATCGTGCGCGACGTGACTGGTCCGGTGTCCCGCCCCGACGGCGTGCAGACCCGTACAATCACCGGAACTCTGCTGCAGGGCCCGTTGCTTCCGCTGAATCCCTGGCTGGCAGACTGCCTCGCAGCTGCAGCCGCTCGTCACGCAGAGATCGTGTACACACCGGACGCCTCGCTCGCAGAGTTCGACCGGCTCGCCGAGCGTGCCACCGAACGTATGCGTGCCCACGTTTCGAGTGTGTTCACGACCATCCAGTAGCCGGTTCGCCCAGCAACGATCCGTCCAGTGAAGCGGGGAGTATCGAGACCATGACGAAGATCACGCTGCTGTGACCGCCGACTCGCGACGTCTCTCCGTCCGTCTCGACTCGCTGGCTGCCAATGTGCGCCGCTACCGGGCGAACGTCCACGGTCTCATCGCCCGTGTCGACCATGACGGATTCGGCCACGGACTCGTTCCGGTGGCCCGTGCGTGCCTCGAAGGTGGAGCGGAGCTGCTCGCCGTCGCGGACTTCGACGAGGCGATTCGGCTACGGGACGCCGGCGTCTCCGCGCCACTGCTGGCGCTGCGGCCCACGGGTGCGGCCGTGAACGGCCTCGATGTGCAGGCCGCGGTCGGCACGCATCGAGAGGCCGAGGATGCCGACGCGCTCGGCGCATCCGGTGCGCACGTCGTGATCGACTGCGGGGGCGCACCGCGAGGCATCCGGCCGGCCGACCGCACCGCCTTCGATCAGATCGCCGACTCGCTGCCTCCCGTGGCGCTCATGGGCGTCACGGATGCGCGCACGCCGCACGCCGCTGCATCCACCGGTCTCCGCGAGGCTGCGGAACTCGCACCCGGCCTGCCCGGCCATGTGCACGGCACCGCGGGCGTGCTCGCCGGATACGGCGCGGACGACGCCTACGTGCGGGTGGGCCGCGGCCTGTACGGCATTCCACTGCCGGGCGGCACATCGACGGGGGTGCCGGTCGCCCGCCTGACCGGCCAAGTCGTGACGGTGAAACGCATTCTCGCGGGGGAGGGCGTCTCGTACGGCTACATCTACCGAGCACCCGAGGACGGCACCATCGCACTGGTCACCTGCGGTTATGCCGATGGTGTGCCGAGGAGCATCGGCAACCTTGCCACCGTTCTCGTCGGCGGATGCCCCGCCAGAGTCATAGGGCGCGTTGCCATGGACGTGGTCGTGATCGACGTCGGCGACGCAGTCGTTCACGCCGGCGACGAGGTGGTCTTCCTCGGCGACCCGGTGGTGGGAGAGCCGGGCGTGACGGAGTGGGCGTCGATCACCGGATTCGATCCGGTGGAGATCGCTGCGGCCATGGGCCCCCGAGTTGTTCGGAGCTACACGCGATGAGCGCGGCGAGCAGACCGGGCGCGCACGAACCGCTGACGCACGCCAGAGTCGATCTCAAACGGTTCGACGCCAACTTGCGCACCGTGCGTTCCCGGGTTTCGCCCGCCGAGACGATGTTCGTGGTCAAGAACGATGCGTACGGCCATGGTGCGGAGGTGCTGGTTCCCCGCGCGGTCGAGCACGGCGTCAACTGGATCGGCGCGCTCGACGTGGAGACGGCGCTCCGTGTGCGTTCCCTCGTCGGCGAGGGACCACGCGTGTTCGCCTGGCTGCTCAGCGGCAGGGACGACCTGGCCGCCGCGCACGACGCCGGAATCGACCTCGGTGTGGGCGATCGCGGTGTGCTCGAAGCGGCAGCATCGGCCGCGACGACCCGGCCGATCCGCGTGCACCTCAAGATCGACACCGGCCTTAACCGGAACGGCGTGCGCGTCGAGGACTGGCGTCCGTTCGTCACCAGGGCAGCGCAGCTTCAATCGGAGGGACGCATCTGCGTCGAGGGGGTATGGAGCCACATCTCCGAGGCGTCCGACGAAGACGACGATCAGGCCCGCAGTCGCTTCGACTCGGCGCTCTCTTCGGCAGAAGCGGCGGGCCTGGCGCCCGAGTACCGGCATCTGGCCGCCAGTGCAGCCTCGTTCCTGCGCGCGGAGTTCCGGTATGACTTGGTGCGCGTCGGCGCTTTCGTCTACGGCATTTCGCCGGCCGGCGGCCCGCACGAGCCGGAGCTCGGGATCAGCCCTGTCATGTCGCTGCGCACCCGTGTCGTCGACGTGCGAGACGGCGAGGCCATCCTGCCGATCGGCGGCTGGCATGGCGTGCCCTCGAGCATCGCCGGGCGCGGTGCCGACCCCGGCGCCCAGGGGAGCACTGTCGGTGCCGGCATCCGAGGGACCAGGCATCCTGTGCTTCGCATCGGCCGCGACTGGATGTCCGTGCTGGCGGACGATGCGGCGGTCGGCGACGAAGCGGTGCTGTTCGGACCGGGCGACGACGGCGAACCGACCGCCACGGAATGGGCCGAGGCGATCGACACCATCGGCGAGGAGATCGTGCTCAAAGTGGATCGCCGCATCCCGCGTACATATTGCGAGTGAACGACGAAGGAGGCGCCCCTCGCCGTAGCGAAGGGGCGCCTCCCGATGTCAGTGTGTCGTCAGGCCCTCTGGTCTTCGAACAGGCGCGACGTCTCGTCGTGCCAGTTGGTCGCGATGCTGGAGAGCTTCTCGTGATGCTTCTTGGCGTGGTGAGCGCAGAACAGCAGCTCGCTGCCGTTGACAGTCACGCGCACGTACGCCTGAGCACCGCACGCGTCGCAACGATCTGCCGCGGTCAGCGCCGGGCCCGTGGGGAGCTCGTCGGCACCGGGGGTGGCGACATGGCCTGCGTAGTTCGACATGCTGAGCTCCTTTCTGGAAAACCCGAACGTTGAGCGGTTGGTTGTCTCCATACAAGCACGCGGACACCGTGAGCACGCTCCATCCGGGCCCATTTCGCTGTGCGCGTAGGCGCTGGACGAACGCTTCTTCCACAAGGGGTGTCGGTGGCGGGGCCACTGCGCGGGCCCGATATTCTGAACGTTGGCCCGATTGCTACACCTGTGATAGCCGGGCGCAACCCGACAACTGGAGATCCTGTGGCGACGAACGACTACTCCGCCAGACACCTCTCGGTACTCGAGGGCCTGGAGGCCGTTCGCAAACGACCCGGCATGTACATCGGGTCGACGGACGCCCGGGGCCTCATGCACTGCCTCTGGGAGATCATCGACAACTCGGTCGACGAAGCACTTGCGGGCTACGGCTCCGACATCGAAGTCCTCCTGCATCCTGACGAGAGCGTCGAGGTGCGCGACAAGGCGCGGGGCATCCCGGTCGATATCGAACCGAAGACGGGTCTCTCCGGCGTTGAGGTCGTCTTCACCAAGCTGCATGCGGGAGGCAAGTTCGGCTCCGGGTCGTACTCGTCCTCGGGCGGCCTGCACGGTGTTGGCGCCTCTGTGGTGAACGCGCTGTCAGAGCGTCTCGATGTCGAGGTCGATCGCAACGGCAAGACCTGGGCCATGTCGTTCCATCGCGGCGAGCCCGGCCTGTTCGCGGACTCGGGCGACCCGAGCCCGAACTCGCCGTTCACGCCGTTCGAGTCGCGCAGCGAGCTGCGCGTCGTCGGCAAGGTGGCGAAGGGCGTGACCGGCACGCGCATCCGCTACTGGGCCGACCGGCAGATCTTCGGCAAGAACGTCGAGTTCAGTGTCGACGACCTCGTCGGCCGCGCACGGCAGACCGCCTTCCTGGTCCCCGGCCTGACGATCGGGATCACGGATGCCCGCACCGAGGCACCCGAGCGCACCGACTTCACCTACGAAGGCGGCATCAGCGAGTTCGCCGACTACCTCGCGCCCGACACCGCGATCACCGACACCTGGCGCCTCGTCGGGTCGGGAACCTTCACCGAGACCGTCCCCGTGCTGAACGACCACGGCGCGATGCTGCCCACCGAGGTCGAGCGCGAGTGCGAGGTGGACGTCGCCCTGCGATGGGGCACCGGATACGACACCGTGTTCCGCACCTTCGTCAACATCATCGCGACTCCGAAGGGCGGCAGTCACCAAGCTGGATTTGACCAGGGGCTGATGAAGTTCTTCCGGCAGCAGGTCGAGCAGAACGCGCGACGTCTGAAGGTCACAGCGACGGAGAAGCTGGAAAAGGACGACATCCTCGCCGGCCTCACCGGAGTGCTCACCGTGCGACTGCCCGAGCCGCAGTTCGAGGGACAGACCAAGGAGGTACTGGGAACCCCCGCGGTGCGCGCCATCGTGGCGAAGGTGGTCAGTGACGGACTGGCGGCCCGATTCTCCTCGTCGAAGCGCGACGACAAGACCCAGTCGGCCCAGCTGCTCGACAAGGTCGTCTCTGAGATGAAGTCGCGCATCTCCGCGCGCGCGCACAAAGAGACGCAGCGCCGCAAGAACGCGCTCGAAACGTCATCCCTGCCCGCCAAGCTCGTTGACTGCCGCTCCACCGACGTAGCGCACAGCGAATTGTTCATCGTCGAGGGCGACTCGGCACTGGGCACGGCACGTCGTGCCAGGGACAGCGAGCACCAGGCGTTGCTGCCTATCCGGGGCAAGATCCTCAACGTGCAGAAGGCGTCGATCTCCGACATGCTCTCCAACCAGGAGTGCGCGTCGATCATCCAGGTGATCGGTGCAGGTTCCGGCCGCACGTTCGACCTCGACGCCGCCCGCTACGGCAAGGTCATCATCATGAGCGATGCGGATGTCGACGGCGCGCACATCCGCACGCTGCTGCTCACTCTGTTCTTCCGGTACATGCGACCGATGATCGAGGCCGGCCGCGTGTTCGCGGCCGTTCCTCCGCTGCACCGCGTGATCGTGATGAACCCTGGTTCGAAGCCGAATGAGACGATCTACACCTACTCCGATCAGGAGCTGCACGCCGTGCTCGGGGGTCTCAAGAAGGCCGGCAAGCGCTGGCAGGAGCCTCCGCAGCGCTATAAGGGCCTCGGCGAGATGGATGCCGACCAGCTCGCGACGACCACGATGGACCGCACGCACCGCCTCCTGCGCCGGGTTCGGCTGGACGACGCGGAACGGGCCGCTGACGTGTTCGAGATGCTGATGGGCAACGACGTAGCACCGCGCAAGGAGTTCATCATCTCCAGCAGCGACCAGCTGAGCCGGGAACGCATCGACGCGTAGGCCGCGTCAGCGTACCTGCGCGCCGATCGCTGCGACCACTCCGTCGAGCGGCGTGCCGGAGGCGTCGCGCTTCGCTCCGCCCTCCGGAAGCGTCCGTGGTGTGCCGTCGCCCGAGACGGCCAGCGCGGGCGCTTCGCCCGCCCAGGCGACGGCGAGTTGATCCTCGCCCTTCAGGAACCGCTGCACGCGCACCCCACCGGTTGCCCGGCCTTTCGCGGGGAACTCCGCGAAAGATGAGACCTTGCCGGTTCCAGGGTTCGTGCCGGCCAGGGTGCTGGCGCTTGTCGCGGTCGTCACGACCACGGCGCCGTGCACGGCCTGTTGCGGTACGACGTCGAACGAGATCGCACTCGCGCCGGCCGACAGCTTGATGCCGGCCATGCCGCCCGCACCTCGTCCCTGCGGGCGCACGGAGGAAGCGGCGAACCGCAGCAGCTGGGCATCCGTCGTCACGAACACGAGTTCGTCGGAATCGGATGCCTCGCCGACGCCGACGACGAAGTCGCCGGGTTTGAGCGCGATCACCTCGAACTCCGGCTTGTTCGCCCAGTCACCGGGGGTCAGACGCTTGACGACGCCCTGCGCCGTGCCCAGTGCTAACGGAATGGTCGAGTCCGCCGCCACGACGGCCAGAACGCGTTCGCCTCGATCGGTGAGGCCGATGTAGTCGGACGCCCGAACGCCGGCACCCAGCTGCACCGAGTTCGCCGGCACCCCTGGAAGGTCGATGGGTGAGAACCGCACGATGCGACCACGGTTCGTGACGGCGCCGATCTCAGTGCGACTCGTTGTTGCGACCGACGACAGCACAGCGTCGTGCTTGCTGCGCCGAGAGGGGGGAGTGATGCGCGGTGCGGCTCCCTCGGCATCGGGCTGCAGGTCGACCCGCACGAGCCGGCCGGTGGCGGAGAGGAATACGCGGCAGGGCGCGTCGGCGACCTCAAGCACAGCCTGCGCCTTCGCCCCCGCCGTCGCCCTCGATGGAGCCGCCGAGGTGAGCATGGTGCGTCGCGGCGTGCCGAACCGCTCGGCGACGTCGCCGAGTTCCGTGGAGACGACCTCCTTGATGCGGTCGTCGGAGGCGAGAATCTGCTCCAGTTCGGCGATCTCGGTGAGCAGCGTGTCGCGTTCGGCCTCCAGCTCGATGCGCGAGAACTTCGTCAGCCGGCGCAGTCTCAACTCGAGGATGTACTCGGACTGCACCTGGCTGAGGTCGAACACCTGCATGAGGCGGGTGCGCGCCTGATCGCTGTCGTCGCTGGTACGGATGACCTGGATGACCTCGTCGATGTCGAGGATCGCGATCAGCAGGCCCTCCACCAGGTGTAGCCGTTCGCGCTTGCGGGCCAGCCGGTACCGGGAGCGCCGGGTCACCACCTCGACGCGGTGGTCCAGATAGACCTGCAGCAGCTCGCGGAGCCCCAAGGTGCGGGGGTTGCCGTCGACGAGGGCGACGTTGTTGATCGAGAAGCCGTCTTCGAGCGGGGTGTAGCGGTAGAGCTGGTCGAGCACCGCCTGCGGACTGAACCCGGTCTTGATGCCGATCACGAGGCGAAGTCCTCGACTGCGGTCGCTCAGGTCGGTGACGTCGGAGATCCCGGCGAGCTTCTTCGAGTTCACGCCGTCCTTGATCTTCTCGATCACCTTCTCGGGCCCGACGAGGTAAGGCAACTCGGTGACCACGAGTCCGGTCTTGCGCGCCGTGATGGGTTCGACCGAGACCTTGGCCCTGGTGCGGAACGTGCCCCGGCCGGTGGCGTAGGCATCCTTCACCCCGTCCAGTCCGACGATGATGCCGCCGCCGGGCAGGTCCGGGCCAGGCACGAACTCCATCAGCTCGTCCAGTGACGCATCGGGGTTGTCGAGCAGGTGGCGGGCGGCGCCGACGACCTCCACCAGGTTGTGCGGCGCCATGTTGGTGGCCATTCCGACCGCGATGCCGCTCGCGCCGTTGACCAGCAGGTTCGGGATGGCAGACGGCAGCACATCGGGCTGCATGAGCTGGTTGTCGTAGTTCGGGACGAAGTCGACCTCGTCCTCGTCGATGCCCTCCGTCATGGTGAGCGCAGCCGGTGCAAGACGCACCTCGGTGTACCGGGCCGCGGCCGGTCCGTCGTCGAGCGACCCGAAATTGCCGTGGCCGTCGATGAGTGGCAGGCGGAGCGTGAAGTCCTGCGCCATGCGCACCAGCGCGTCGTAGATCGCGGCATCCCCGTGCGGGTGCAGCTTTCCCATCACCTCGCCGGTGACTCGAGCGGATTTCACGTGAGCGCGCTCGGGTCGCAGCCCCATCTCGCTCATCTGGTACAGGATGCGCCGCTGAACCGGCTTCAAGCCGTCGCGGGCATCCGGAAGCGCCCTGGAGTAGATCACCGAGTACGCGTACTCGAGATACGAACTCTGCATCTCGGTGGAGACGTCGATGTCTTCGATGCGCTCAGGCGTGGCGGTCTCCGCCGCGGCGGTTCGAGGTGGTCTGCGGTTGTCTGCTGGGCTCATTCGTGCAATCTCGTGCGGGCGGAAACGGGGTACTCACACGCCGCCGGCGGGGAGGGATCCCAGTCCGCGCGGGTCTGCCAGACTGGCCGGGTGGGCTCAATGCTACCGGCCGGATTCCCGTCATCGACGAGCCTTGCCGACGTTCTGACCAGTTGCCTGTCCACCATCTCCGGAGCGAGTCCGACCATCCCGATTCCGCGGGTCGCAAGGGCTGTCGTGGTACTCGTCGATGGACTGGGAGCCCAGTCGCTGCGGGCCCGTTCGGGACACGCACGCTTCCTCGGTCCGCGGCTCACTCGTGCATCAACGCTGGACAGCGGGTCCCCGACGACCACTGCCGCGGCGATCGCCACACTGTGCACGGGAAGGATGCCAGGCGAGCACGGCATCGTCGGCTACCGCGGTTACGATCCGACGACCTCACGCGTGTTCAATCACCTCAGCGGATGGAACGGCGTGCCGGCACCTGAGCGCTGGCAGCGTTGCGAGACCGTGTTCCAGGCAGCGGCGCGTCAGGGCATCCCCTCCTACGCGGTCGGTCCCGAGCGCTACCGCTCGTCCTCATATACCGCGGCGGTGCTCCGGGGAGCGGAATACGTCGCCGCCGACAGCATGGAACGCCGCGTGGAGGTCGTGCGCGACCTCTTCGATCGCGGTGGCAAGCGGCTGGCATACCTCTACGTCCCCGAGCTGGACGTCGCCGCACACGCCAGCGGCTGGGAATCGGATGCCTGGCTCGTCGCGCTCGAGGAGCTCGACTCGGCCATGGCGCGGCTCGCCCGGTCGCTCCGCACCGGCGAAGGGGCATTCGTGACCGCAGACCACGGGATCCTCGACGTACCCCAGACGTCTCACGTGCTCTACGACGCGGTTCCTCGCCTCACCGAGTCGGTGACACGGGTCGGCGGAGACCCGAGACTGCTGCAGCTCTACCTGGGTCCGGATGCCACGGAGTCCGACGAACACGAACTGGCGGCGGCCTGGCGAGAAGCGGAGGAGCACCGGGCCTGGATCGCCACCCGATCGGAGGCGATCGATGCGGGATGGTTCGGCCCGGCCGTGGACGCCGACGTAGCACCCCGCATCGGCAACGTGCTCGTCGCCGCTCGGGGACGCATCGCGTACTACGACTCAACACCCGAAGGAGCGAAGAGCCGGCGCATGGTGGGCCAACACGGCTCGTTCACACCGGAGGAGCGACGAGTTCCGCTGATCCGCCTCGGTGCTTTCGAGTAGCGGGCTTACGCCAGGTCGTCGTCCGTGCGCGCACCGAAGACGATCTCGTCCCAGCTGGGCATCGACTTGCGACCGCGCTTCGCGCCGCGCACCGGACCGGTTCCCGATCGATCCGACGCCTGCGGCAGCGGTGCGACGGGTGGCTCGGCAGGCGTCGGCACGTCCGTGGAGTCGAATGTGTCGAGCGGGATGTCGACCGCCTGCGGTCCGGAGTCACGGAGTCCCGCCGCCTCACGTTCGCCGCGCCGCTTGCGCAGTGCCTCGAGCAGGTCAGCAGTCTGGTGAACGTCTCTCGGCTCGTCGTCGTCGGCGCGCTTGATCGCCTGGATGGTGATCGCGTTGTTCACGTTCTGCGGCGCTCGTCCGCTGGACTGCTCTTGGCGCGCTCCGGCGGGTGCATCGTCGAAGGTGAAGGCGCCGCTGTCGAAACGGGATTCGTCAGGAACCGGCAGCACCGGCGAGACGGCGCGCAACCGGGGAATGAGGCCCGTCTGCAGTTCTCCCTGCTGCGAAAGGGTGTGCGCGTCGGCATTGGACGGCGCGAGCGCCATCTTGCGCGGCTCGAATGTCCAGCGGGCATCGTGATCGACATCGTCGGCCACGAACGTGAGCTTGACGATCCAGCCGCCCTCGGGCTCCTTCCAGCTCGTCCAGCGCTCGCCCGTTGCCCCGACAGAAGCGAGGCGATCCCGGATGACCGCACCGAACGTGTCGCCCTCGCTGAGGGGGTCGATGTCGGCGCCGGTGCGCACGGGAACGGCCAGAGCAGACGCGACTATGTGCTCGCGCTCGGCCACGATCGGACCCTCGAAGCGCTCGACGTAGCCGATGGCGGCACCGGTCAGCGAAGCGACCTCTTCTGCCGACAGACCTGAGCGGATGTGCGCCTGGATCTCCCGTGGCGAAACCTTGGGCCCCGTCACGGGATCGGGCTTGATCTGACGCAGCCGAGACTGCAGCATCTCGTCGATGGCGATGCGGAACCGCTCACCGCTGTCGTTCGCGGCGAGCAGAGCGCCGTTCTCGATCCCGATGACCTTCAAATCCTGCATGCGAAACGCCTCTTTCGACCTCGTTGCGTTCGAGGCAACCTTGCCATGGAATGGCGGTATTTCCGGGGAATAACCGGGGCGCGCCGCGAGTTGATCGGAACGCACAACCGAAGGCCGAAAGAACCGGTCGCGGCGCGTTTGCTATTCCAGGGCTCCTGATGCAAACTATGCCCGCCGATTTCTTCGGATCGCATGAACAAGAAGTGGATGGGAATGGCAACCGATTACGACGCGCCGCGGAAGACCGACGACGACTCCGAGTCGATCGAGGCCCTCAAAGAGCGGGTTCCCGACAAGATGTCCGGGGTGGTCGACGTCGACGATGCCGACAACCCAGGCGGATTCGAGCTTCCCGGAGCAGACCTCTCCGATATCGATCTCGATGTCGTCGTCCTGCCCCCGCAGGCCGACGAGTTCACGTGCGTGAGCTGCTTCCTGGTGAAGCACCGCTCGCAGATCGATCACGAGACGAAGCTGGGGCCGATCTGCGTGGAGTGCGCGGCCTGAGACTTCATCAAGAATGAGGAGCCGGCGGCAGGTTGTCGCCGGCTCTGTCGTTGAGTGCCCGGGCGAGCTCGTTCGGGCGTCGAGTGGACAGCAGCCAGTAGGGCGCCGGGTCGTCTTCGTCGAGGATGGGGATACGCACCACGCCGCTGACCCAGCCCCTGATGAGCAGCCAGGCACGAGCATCCAGAAGCCTTCCGCGCTGCATGGTGGCTTCGGTGCCCTCGAACGTCTCGGCAGCTCCGAGGTAACGCCGTTCGATGTGGGCGCGCCCCGCCTTCAACTCGCCGGTCGTCACCTCGATCGTGGGTGATCCGGCGATGAGGCCGGCCACGCATCCCGCATAGAGCAGCACGGCGCACACGATCCCGACGGTCATGTTGATCGGCGCGAACACGATGATGCTGGCGGGGATCACGAGCGCTGTCGCGATGAAAAGCCAGGGGGCGGCCCAAAGCCGCTCTCGGTACACGGTCATACGTCTATTCGACCAGAGTTCTGCACTACCCTCGACACGTGATCGAATCCGTCGACGTGCTGACAACGGCGCTGGAGCCACCGCGGTACGCGCACCACGACGATGCGGGCGCCGATCTCTGCTCCACGGACGCCGTGACGCTGAACCCGGGTGAACGGGCGACGGTGGGCACCGGGGTCGCGATCGCGCTTCCAGACGGATATGTGGCGTTCGTGGTCCCTCGTAGTGGACTCGCAGCGAGACACGGCATCACGATCGTGAACGCCCCCGGAACGGTGGATGCCGGCTATCGCGGCGAGATCCGCGTCACCTTGCTCAACACGGACGCCAGGACGGCGTACACGATCGCTCCTGGCGACCGCATCGCACAACTCGTTCTGATGCCGGTGACGCGGGCCACGTTCATCAGCGTCGACGACCTGCCGGAGAGCGCGCGCGGCGCGAACGGATTCGGCTCCACCGGATACACCGCACTTCAGTCAGGAGAGAACGCGTGAGCGACACAGGGGACATCGCCCCCGACGAATGGGAGAAGTCAGCGCCCGAAGACCGTGAGATCGAGGGTCCGTTCGACGACAGCGAGGCCAACCCGGTACGCCCGTACATCGACCTCGGCGGCGTGAAGGTGCTGCCGCGCGAGGGCCTGCAACTGCGGCTGGAGGTCGAGGAGGAGACCGGAAGAGTGGTGGCCGTCGGGCTCGACTACTCCGGCTCTACGCTCCAGGTGCAACCGTTCGCCGCACCGAGATCCAGCGGGCTGTGGCACGAGATCCGCGCGCAGATCGCGGACCAGATCCAGCACCAGGGAGGCCGTATCAGCGAACGCGACGGCGTTTTCGGTCCGGAGCTGGTGGCCGAGATTCCCGTCGCCCAGCCCGGTGTTCCCGGAGAGACGCGCATCGCGCGGTTCATCGGTGTCGACGGCCCACGGTGGTTCCTGCGCGGCGTGATCGCCGGCGATGCGGCGATCGACCCGACGGCCGCGGCCGAGATCGAGGACCTGTTCCGCAGCGTGGTCGTCGTGCGGGGCAACCAGCCGATGCCGCCCCGCGATCTGATCCCGCTGCGCATGCCGGCCACTCCGAGCGACGCCTGATCGTGCCCGAACGCGACGATCCCCACTCCGAGCGGGACGACGAGACGACAGCGGCCGGACTCGGCAAAGCGATAGCGCAGGCGGCCGGCGGCGGCATCGGTGCCATCGCGGCGGGCGAGGCGCCGACTGGACGCGCGCTGTTCGACGCGATGGGCGGCGTGCGGGGGCTGTGCGAGACCATCCTCCCTGGGCTCCTCTTCCTGGTGCCGTTCACCGTGCTCACGAGCATCCGGGAACCGTGGGCGCAGCAGTTGGCCATGCCCGTCTCGCTCGGGGCATCGGTGCTCGTGGCCGGCGCCTTCACGCTGACCCGCATCGTCACGAAGTCGCACGTCGCCCAGGCGGTCGCCGGACTGCTCGGCGTCGCCGCATCGGCGATCCTGGCGTTGATCAGCGGCAACGCGGCGAACAACTTCCTGCTGGGCTTCGTCATCGACGCCGGATACGGCATCGCGATGCTCGTGTCGATGCTCGTGGGATGGCCACTGCTGGGTCTGGTGATCGGCTATCTGATGGGCGACGGTGTCGCCTGGCGGGCGAGCAGGAGCAAACGCCGCGTGATGCAGATCCTCACCGCGTGCTGGCTGGCCCTGTTCGCGGGACGCCTCGCCGTGCAGCTGCCGCTCTATTTCGCGGGTCTCACCGTGGCGCTGGGCTTCACCAAGTTGCTCATGGGCGTTCCGCTGTACGCCTCGCTAGTGCTCGTCTCTTGGCTCGTAACACGTGCCGTATACCCGCCGAAGCAGGCCCCGGATACCGAGGAGTGATGCTTCGGTCTGGAGCCGCGCGAGGCGTCCACCGGCCCTGCATCCGCTTCCGAGCGGGT
Source organism: Humibacter ginsengisoli (assembly GCF_054780095.1). Lineage (NCBI taxonomy): Bacteria > Bacillati > Actinomycetota > Actinomycetes > Micrococcales > Microbacteriaceae > Humibacter > Humibacter ginsengisoli. The sequence continues at coordinate 24,108 of NZ_BAAGWZ010000006.1, read as the reverse complement.
GTTAGAGTTATCTCGACATCAAGATAAATTTCTGCCGACGAAGGAGAGGGCAGCGTGTCAGCCGACAGCGTTTCCGCAACGAACAGCTTTGGAGCACGAGACACCATCACGGTGGATTCGACGGACTACGAGATCTTCAAGATCGAGGCGGTTCCCGGCTACGAGAAGCTCCCGTTCAGCCTCAAGGTGCTTCTGGAGAACCTGCTGCGCACCGAAGACGGCCTCAACGTCACGAAGAGCCAGATCAGCGCTCTTAGCAACTGGCAGCCGGAGGCGGAGCCAGACACCGAGATCCAGTTCACGCCGGCGCGCGTCGTGATGCAGGACTTCACCGGTGTTCCCTGCATCGTCGACCTGGCCACCATGCGCGAGGCCGTCAGCGAGCTGGGCGGCGACCCCGAGAAGATCAACCCGCTCGCTCCGGCCGAGCTCGTGATCGATCACTCCGTGATCGCCGACGTCTTCGGCACGCTCGACTCCTTCGAGCGCAATGTCGAGCTGGAGTACGAGCGCAACGGCGAGCGGTACCAGTTCCTTCGCTGGGGCCAGTCGGCGTTCGACGACTTCAAGGTGGTGCCCCCGGGGACCGGCATCGTGCACCAGGTCAACATCGAGCACCTCGCCCGAGTCACGTTCACCCGTGAGGTGAACGGGAAGCTCCAGGCATACCCCGACACGCTCGTCGGGACCGACTCGCACACCACCATGGTCAACGGTCTCGGCGTGCTCGGCTGGGGTGTCGGCGGCATCGAGGCCGAAGCCGCAATGCTCGGGCAGCCGGTCTCGATGCTCATCCCGAAGGTGGTCGGCTTCAAGCTCACCGGGTCCATCCCCGCGGGAGTGACCGCGACGGATGTCGTGCTCACCATCACGCAGATGCTGCGCAAGCACGGGGTCGTCGGCAAGTTCGTCGAGTTCTACGGAGCCGGTGTCGCACAGGTGCCGCTCGCGAACCGGGCGACGATCGGCAATATGAGCCCGGAGTTCGGCTCGACGGCAGCGATCTTCCCGATCGACGACGTCACGCTCGAGTACCTGCGGCTCACCGGCCGTTCCGAGGCGCAGGTGCGCCTCGTCGAGGAGTACTCGAAGGCGCAGCACCTCTGGCACGAGCCGGAGATCGAGCCGGTGTACAGCGAATATCTGGAGCTCGACCTCGGAACCGTGGTGCCGTCCATCGCCGGCCCCCGTCGCCCCCAGGACCGCATCGAGTTGAGCCGCGCCAAGGAGCAGTTCAACTCCGACCTGAACGACTACGCCGAGATCGACCACGATCTCGTCGACCTCACGATCTCCGAGTCGTTCCCGGCCTCCGACCCCGGTGAGCTGAGCCCAGAGGATGCCCGCAGCATCCACCAGCATCATCACCACAGCCACGCTCCGCTCACCGCGTCCAAGCCGACGCACGTGACGATGAGCGACGGCGACTTCACCATCGACCACGGTGCGGTCGCGATCGCAGCCATCACGTCGTGCACGAACACCTCGAACCCGGAGGTGATGCTCGCCGCAGGCCTCCTCGCCCGCAATGCCGCCCGCAAGGGCCTCAAGGCGAAGCCGTGGGTGAAGACCACCCTCGCGCCGGGCTCCAAGGTCGTCACCGAGTACTACGAGAAGGCGGGCCTCACCGGATACCTCGAGGACCTCGGCTTCTACCTCGTCGGCTATGGCTGCACGACCTGCATCGGCAACTCCGGCCCGCTGCCCGAGGAGATCTCCGCGGCGGTCAACGGCAACGACCTCGCGGTGACGGCCGTGCTCTCCGGCAACCGCAACTTCGAGGGTCGCATCAATCCCGATGTGAAGATGAACTACCTGGCCAGCCCTCCGCTGGTGATCGCCTATGCGCTTGCCGGATCGATGAACTTCGACTTCGAGTCGGATGCCCTCGGCGCCGACCAGGACGGCAATGACGTCTATCTCAAGGACATCTGGCCCGACGCCGCCGAGGTGCAGAAGACCATCGACGAGTCCATCAACCAGGACATGTTCACGCGCGAGTACGCGAGCGTGTTCAACGGTGACGAGCGCTGGCGTTCGCTGCCCACCCCGACCGGCTCGACGTTCGAGTGGGATGCCGAGTCCACTTACGTGCGCAAGCCTCCGTACTTCGAGGGGATGACCGTAGAGACCACGCCGGTCGTCGACATCGCCGGCGCACGCGTTCTCGCCAAGCTCGGCGACTCCGTCACGACCGACCACATCAGCCCGGCAGGCTCGATCAAGGCGGACAGCCCGGCTGGCCACTATCTGAGCGAGCACGGGGTCGAACGCAAGGACTTCAACTCGTACGGGTCGCGGCGCGGCAACCACGAGGTGATGATCCGCGGAACCTTCGCGAACATCCGTCTGAAGAATCAGCTGCTGGACGGAGTGGAGGGCGGCTACACCCGCGACTTCACACAGCAGGATGGTCCGCAGGCGTTCATCTACGACGCTTCGGTGAACTACCAGAAGGCGGGAACTCCTCTCGTGATCCTGGCGGGCAAGGAGTACGGATCGGGATCCTCGCGCGACTGGGCGGCGAAGGGCACGACGCTGCTCGGCGTGCAGGCCGTCATCGCTGAGAGCTTCGAGCGCATCCACCGGTCGAACCTGATCGGCATGGGTGTCGTGCCGCTCCAGTTCCCGGCCGGCGAGTCCGCCGAGAGCCTGGGCCTCGACGGGACCGAGGAGATCGCGATCAGCGGACTGACCAAGCTCAACGAAGGATCAACGCCGAAGACGGTGCATGTGACGGCCACTCCGACCGAGCATTCCGCGGAGGGCAAGGAGCCAGTGGAGTTCGACGCGGTCGTACGCATCGACACGCCCGGTGAGGCCGACTACTACCGCAACGGCGGCATCCTCCAGTACGTGCTGCGCAGTCTGGTGTGACCGTTCGTCGGTGAGCATCTGAGAGGGGCCGGGATCATTCGATTCCGGCCCCTCTGCCTCCGGCCTCTCTTGAGGACGGGATGCGTAGACTCGTGGCTCAGGAACGAAAGGCGGCCGGTATGACCCTTCTCGAGACGATCCGGGGCCCCCGCGACCTCGACGCTCTCTCGAAGGAACAGCTCGAGCAGGTGGCTGCGGAGGTTCGCGAGTTCCTCGTCTCCAACGTCGCCAAGACGGGTGGCCACCTTGGGCCCAATCTCGGCGTCGTCGAGCTGACGATCGCGCTGCACCGCGTCTTCCAGTCGCCGCACGACGCGATCGTCTTCGACACCGGACATCAGGCGTACGTGCACAAGCTGCTCACCGGGCGTCAGGACTTCTCCACCCTGCGCCAGACCGGCGGGCTCGCCGGGTATCCGCAGCGGTCCGAATCGGAGCACGACATCGTCGAGTCGTCGCACGCGTCCAGCTCGCTCTCGTGGGCGGACGGCATCTCCAGAGCCTTCACGATGACCGGCCAGCGAGAGCGTTACGTGATCGCCGTGGTAGGTGACGGCGCGCTCACCGGTGGGATGACCTGGGAGGCGCTGAACAACATCAGCGACGACAACGACCGCCGTCTGATCATCGTCGTGAACGACAACGGCCGGTCGTACGCCCCCACGATCGGTGGCATGGCGCGCTTCCTCAACACCGTTCGCACCCGCCGCGGCTACAAGAGCCTCTACCTCACCAGCCGGGCGGCGTTCGACAAACTGGGCGCTCCCGGTCGTGCGGTCTACCGGGGCATGCGCGGGGGATTGCACGGCTTCCTCTCACGCTTCACCAACAATGAGGCGCTCTACTCAAACCTCGACATCAAGTACATCGGGCCGGTGCAGGGCCACGACATCGCCGCCCTCATGGAGGCGCTGGAGCAGGCGAAGAACTACGACGCTCCCGTCATCGTGCACGCGATCACACAGAAGGGGCGCGGATACGAGCCCGCGCTGCGCGACGCGGCCGACCAGTTCCACAGCGTCGCACCGATCGATCCGGAGACCGGTGAACCGATAGCCCAGGCAAACGGCACGTCATGGCCGTCCGTCTTCGCGGACGAGATCGTGCGGCTGGGGGAGACGGATTCCCGGCTCGTCGGCATCACGGCCGCGATGCTGCGTCCCGTCGGCCTGCACCGCTTCGCCGAACGGTTCCCGGAACGCGTCATCGACGTCGGAATCGCCGAACAGCACGCGGCGACGAGCGCGGCCGGTATGGCGTTCGGCGGCCTGCACCCCGTCGTCGCGCTGTACGCCACGTTCATGAACCGCGCGTTCGACCAAGTGCTGATGGACGTCGGCCTGCATAAGGCGGGGGTCACCTTCGTGCTGAGCAGTGCTGGCGTGACGGGACCCGATGGTCCCAGCCATCACGGCATCTGGGACCTCGCAACGCTCCAGGTCGTACCGGGCATCCGCATCGCCGCGCCCCGCGACGGCGAGAGGCTGCGTGAAGAGCTCGGCGAGGCCGTGGCCGTCCAAGACGGGCCCACCGTGGTGCGCTACCCCAAGGGGGAGGTGCCGGAGGCGATCGAGGCCGTGCGCCGAACGTCCGACGGTGTCGACGTTCTGCGCGAGGATGATGCCCGCGATGTGCTCATCGTCGCGGTCGGCGCGATGGCATCGACGGGACTCGACGTGGCACGACGGCTGGCAGCCCAGGGAATCGGCTGCTCGGTGATCGATCCCCGCTGGGTGGTGCCGGTTCCGGCGAGCGTCATCGAGTTCTCGGCGCGTCATCGCCTGGTCGTGTGCATCGAGGACGGCATCCGGGTGGGCGGCATCGGCACGCGCATCCGGCAGGATCTGCGCGAGGCCGGCGTCGACACGGCGGTCACCGAAGTCGGTCTGCCCGACGAGTTCCTGGAGCACGGAGCCCGAGCCGACATCCTGGACCGCGCTCGAATGACGCCGCAGCACATCGCCCACGACGTGATGGGGATGGTGCTCGGCTCGAAGCTTCCCTACGCGCGCGGCGTGAGCGGCGACACGGGAGCACAGCCCATCGTGGTGCGCGCGAAGGAGTGACCGCGCCGGGGATGCCGGTCAGCGAACGACGTCGTAGCGCAGTCCGACCGCTCCGCTCGGAAAGTCGTGCCGCGCCGTGAGCCGCAGCCTCAGGTCGCTGTCGACAGGCAGCAACGGAGCACCGCCGCCCAGCACCACCGGCATGATCGTCACGATGAGCTCGTCGAGCCTGCCGAGCCTGGCGAACTGCGCGACGACGTCGCCGCCCCCGACCAGCCAGACGTCGCGGTCGCCCGCGGCAGCCGGGACATCATCGATGACGGATGCCACATCGCCGGCATGGAATCGCACGTCGCGTCCCCGCACCCGAGGCAGGTCCCTGTGCGTGAGCACCCAGGCCGGAACCTCGTACGTGTACGCATCCGGCCCCTCGCCGAGGATGAACTCGTACGTGGAGGCACCCATCACTATTGCGCCGACCTCGGCGATGAATCGCTCGTAGTCGGGCGTGAACTCTGCGAAGCCGAATGCGGTGAGCCAGTCGATCGCGTTCTCACGGTCGGCGATGTACCCGTCGAGGCTGGAGGCGACGTAGTAGCGGAAGCGGGTCATCCGCACAACGTAACGCGGGCTCCCGACATCCGACGAAGCGGTCCTGCCGGGAGCCCGCGTTACCGGACTCGCCGATGCCTTATGCGCCTACGCCCTTCAGCACCGGGTGGTGGAAGGTGTCGCCGAAGACGCGCTCGCTGGCGCCTACCCGGTCGAGATACGGCGTGATGCCGCCCATCTGGAACGGGAAGCCGGCGCCGAGGATCATGCAGAGATCGATGTCTTCGGCGGCGGCCACGACGTGATCGTCGTCGAGCATGCGGTAGATCTCGTCGGCCAGGCCGTCCTGCAGCCGGGTCAGGATCTCTTCTTCGGTAAGCGGGTTCTTGCCGACGGTCATGACCTTCAGCGCACCCTTGTCGAAACCCTTGACGTTGCCCTTGCCGTCCTTTTCGAGCAGCTTGCCGTAGTCCGCGAGCTTGTGCAGGTTCTCGCTCCGGTGGAAGCGCTCGGGGAAAGCGGCGTGGTGCGTGTCCAGCACATGCGCGCCCACCTTCAGTCCCACCAGATCGAGCAGCACGGAAGGAGCCATCGGGAGCCCGAGCGGCGCGATCGCCTTGTCGACGGTCTCGAACGGCGTTCCGCTGTCGACCGCGTACATCGCCTCCCCGAGCAGCTTGGCAAGCACCCGGTTCACGACGAACCCGGGGGTATCGGCCGTGATCACGGCGTTCTTCTTGAGCTTGGCAGCCGTGACCATCGCGGTCGACAGCGTCGCGTCATCTGTCTTCGTCGCCTTGACGACCTCGATCAAAGGCATCACCGCGACCGGTGTGAAGAAGTGGAAGCCAACGAGTCGTTCGGGATGCTCGAGCTTCGCACCGATCCGGTCGACGGAGAGACTCGACGTGTTGGTCGCCAGCACCGCCTCCGACGACACGATCTTCTCGATCTCGGCGAAGACGTCCTGCTTGACGCCGAGCTCCTCGAAGACCGCCTCGATGACCCAATCGCAGTCGGCGAACTCGCCCTTGTCCGTCGTGCCGCGGATGAGCGCGCGCAACCGGTTCGCTTCGTCGGAGCCGATGCGTCCCTTGCCGAGCAGCTTCTCGATCTCGTCGTTGATGTAAGCGACGCCCTTGTCGACGCGTTCCTGGTCGATGTCCGTGATGATTACGGGCACCTGCAGCCTGCGCAGGAACAGCAGCGCGAACTGGCTCGCCATGTACCCGGCGCCGAGCACGCCGATCTTCGTCACCTTCTTGGCGAGCTCCTTGTCGGGCGCACCTGCCGGCCGCTTCGCTCGCTTCTGCACCAGGTTGAAGGCGTAGATGGATGCCTGCAGCTGGTCCCCGGCGATGAGATCGGCGAGCGCGTCGTCCTCCAGTGCGAAGCACGCCTCCTTGTCGCCGCTCTTGGCCGCCTTCAGCAGATCGAGCGCCTTGAACGGCGACAACGGGACAGTGCCCAGCTTGGATGCCACCTGGTCGCGCGCGATCTTGATGGCGATGTCCCACTTCGCGAGGCGCTCCAGCTTGCCCGGCGCGTTCTTGCGCTCCACCTTCTCGGTGCCGTTCAGTACGCCGTCGACGAACTTGATGGAGTCTTCCAAGAAATTCACTGGGGCGAACAAGCGGTCCGCGATACCGAGCTCGTAGGCATCCTGCGCCTTCAGCATGCGGTTCTGCTTGAGCGGGTTCTCGATCACGACCCTAAGTGCGTTCTCAATGCCGATCAGGTTGGGCAGGAGGAACGTGCCGCCCCAGCCTGGCACCAGGCCGAGGAAGACCTCGGGAAGGCCGATCGCAGCGGCGGAGGCGTCGATCGTGCGGTAGTCCGCGTTGAGAGGCAGCTCGAGTCCGCCGCCCAGCGCGAGCCCATTGATGAACACGAAGCTCGGCACGCCGAACGACGCCTGCTTGCTCAGCACGAAGTGGCCGAGCTGTGCCAGCCGTTTCGCGATGTCACGGCTCGGCACTTCGGCGACCTTCGAAAGGTCGGCGCCGGCGGCCAGGATGAACGGCTTTCCGGTCGTCGCCACCGCGTGAATCTCACCACGCGAGGCGCGCTGCTTCAGCTCGTCATATGTCTTGCCGAGCTCGAGCAGCCCGACCGGACCGAATGTGTTCGGGCGGGTGTGGTCGCGTCCATTGTCGATGGTGACGAGCGCGAGCACCTTTCCTGATGCCAGTTTGACGTCGCGCACGTAGTTGTGCGTCACCACCTCGTCATCCGCGAACGCCAGCAGGTCGGAGAAGTCGATCTTCGAATAGTCGGTCACGCCCGTGCTCACTTTCCGTACTTCTTGTGGTGCGGGTTTTCCCAGATCACCGAGCCGCCCTGGCCGAGGCCAACGCACATGGCGGTCAGGCCATAGCGCACCTCGGGGTGCTGTTCGAACTGACCCGCGAGCTGGATCATCAGCCGCACCCCGCTCGCGGCCAGCGGATGCCCGATCGCGATCGCACCACCCCACTGGTTGACCCGCGGGTCGTCGTCGTCGATGCCGAAGTGGTCGAGGAAGCTCAGGACCTGAACAGCGAACGCCTCGTTCAACTCGAACAGGCCGATTTCGTCAATACCGAGGCCTGCGTTCTTCAGAGCGCGCTCCGTCGACGGGATCGGCCCGATGCCCATCACCTCGGGCTCGACGCCCGCGAACGCGAACGACACCATCCGCATCTTCGGGGTGAGGCCGAACTCCTTCGCTGCGCGCGAGGAGGCCAGCAGCGACGCGGTGGCGCCGTCGGTAAGAGGAGACGCGTTTCCGGCCGTCACGCGCCCGTGCGGACGGAACGGCGTCTTCAGGGTGGCGAGGCCCTCCATGGTGGTATCCGGACGCATGCCTTGGTCTTCTGTGGCGAGGCCCCAACCGGTCTCGCTCCGGTACGAGACCGGCACCAGGTCCGCCTGGATGTCGCCTGTCGCGTACGCCGCGGCGAGCTTCTGCTGGCTGCGCATGCCGAACCGGTCTGACCGTTCCTTCGTCAGCTGAGGGAAGCGGTCGTGCAGACGTTCGGCGGTGTTGCCCATGTTGAGCGCAGCCGGATCGACGAGTTTCTCCGCCACGAACCGCGGGTTCGGGTCGACGCCCTGACCCATCGGGTGGTGCCCCATGTGCTCGACGCCGCCGGCGATGACCACGTCGTACTGCCCGAACGCGATGCCGGATCCGGTCGTCGTGACGGCCGTCATGGCGCCGGCACACATGCGGTCGATCGCGAAACCGGGCACCGTCGTCGGCAGGCCTGCGAGGATCGCCGCCGAGCGTCCGAGGGTCAGGCCCTGATCGCCCTGTTGCGTCGTGGCCGCAATGGCGACGTCATCCACCCTGTCCTTGGGCAGTCCCGGATTGCGCTCGAGCAGTCCGACGATCGACTTCACCGCCAGGTCGTCGGCCCGGGTGTTCCAGTAGATGCCCTTGTCGCCCGCCCGTCCGAACGGGGTTCGTACCCCGTCCACGAACAGCACGTCAGCTCTTTCGGCCACTTCGCCTCCCATTTCGCAGTCATCAGAGGCCCGAAGGCAGGCGGCACCCGCATCCGGAACCTCTTATGCAGATCCTAGAAACCGCGCCCGGCCGCCGAGAATCGATTGGGTGTTCCTACGAAGCGGATTCGGACGGCTCGACAGGGGATTGGCCCGCTTCGACAAACGCTGCGGCGACGATGCCTGCAGTCGCCTCAACCTGCCACGGGCGGGCATCCGCGTCGTGCATCGCTGCGGCGATCGTCGCCTCGTCGACGGTCTCGGGTGGTGACCACGCCAGACGACGCAGGGTCTCGGGGGAGAGGAGGTTCTCCACCGGCATGTGCAGTTCCTCGGCACGTGCAATGACGGCGGCACGCGCCGACCGTAGCCGCTCGTTCGCCTCCGGGTTGCGATCAGCCCACGCGCGCGGCGGCGGGATGCTCTCCCCGCTGGATCGCAGCACGGGAAGGTCGTCGGTGGTGCGGCCGCGACTCACGGCATCCCACCACCTGTCGATCTCCGTGCGGCTGGCACGCCCCGTGAACTCGCGCATACCGACGAGTTCGCGCTTGCTCTCCGGCATGGCTTTGGCCACAGCGGTGATCGAGGCGTCCGGGAGCAGCCGTCCCGGCGCGATGTCTTTGCTCCGAGCGAGTTCGTCCCTGGCATGCCAGAGTTCCCTGGCCACGGCGAGGTTGCGAAGCCCGCGTATCGAGTGCACGCCCGACAGCCGCCGCCAGGGCTCGTTGCGTGCCGGCTTGGGGCTGCGTGCGAGCTCGTAGGCGAACTCCTGGGCAGCGATCTGAAGCTTCTCGTCTTTCTGCAGAAGCTCCTGCTCGGCCTCCATCAGGTCGACCAGGAGCTCCACATCGAGCGCGGCATACGTGAGCCACGGGGCGGGAAGCGGTCGTGTCGACCAGTCGGCGGCCGAGTGCTCCTTCGCCAGATGGATGCCGAGCAGTTCCTGCACGATCGTGGCCAGCCCGACCCGCGGAAATCCGAGCAGGCGGGCGCCGAGCTCCGTATCGAAGATGGTGGCAGGATCGAGGCCCACCTCGCGCAGGCAGGCGAGGTCCTGACTGGCGGCATGCAGGATCCACGGCACGTCGCCCACCGCGTCCTGCAGCGCAGAGAAGTCGCCCAGTGCAGGCGGGTCGAACAGGAAGACCCCTGCGTCTCGCCGGAACATCTGGATCAAATACGCTCGCTGCGAGTACCGGAAACCGGACGCGCGTTCGGCATCCACTCCCACGGGACCCGTGCCAGCCCGCAGCGCGTCGACTGCCCGGCTGAATTCGGAAACGGAGTCGACGACGTGGTACTCAGTCACGCGATGTTCTCCGCTGGGTGAGGAGCCGAACCCCGTCGGGCAGCGGAGGGATGCCTGCGAGCATGCACAACAGGTCGCCCCACGCCTCGACGTGGGCGCGCATGTCGAAGTCGCCGGGCGTCCAGGATGCGCGCAGTTCGATCTGTGCACCGTCGCCCTGCCTGGCCAGCTCCCCGAATCCGGTCGAGATCACCTTGGTCGCCGTACCCGAGGCGGAGGTGTAATCGGCGCCGCGCTCGTCGAGCGCGTCGATCAGCCACGACCAGGTGACGTCGGCGAGGAACGGATCGAGACCGATGTCCGTCTCCAGCGGAGCCTGCGCGAAGCACACGACGCGGAACGTCCCGCCCCACTCCTCGGGCGCGGATGGATCGTAGAGCAGCACGAACCGTCCGGTGCCCAGGTCGGAATCCCGTCCGTGTCTCACGGGCGCGATGTCGGCGGCCAGCGCGATCGCGTACGGCGCCAATCCCGTCGGTGCCGGGATCTCATCGATGCTCAACTCCTTGCGAGCATCGAAGCGGCGCACGGAGTCGGCGGCCGCGGCGAACTCCGCAGGGATGCCGGGGGCCGCGGGTGTAGGGGACACGTTGGCAGACTAGAGTTTCGGCTCGGGAGTTGACCGAAGGCACGCCGCGTCCTGCGGCCGCCTTCGCCCGGAGGGGAGTGTCGGTGGGCCGGCTGACCAAGGTTCTCGTTCCGTTCGCCGTCCTCGGCGCCGTCGGTGTCGCGCTCGCGGCAGGCTACGTCACGGCGGCGACGGTCGTCGCCAAGATGGTGGTGACGCCGGCCAGGCGCAAACGGGAGGATGCCGGCATCCGGTCGGTCGCAGCCGATCTGTCCACGGTCACCCTGGGCGGCAACGCCGACGCCCTCCGCGTACCCGGACGGTACGGGCTCTGGTTCTCGAACGATCGCGGCTATGCGCGCATCGGCGACATCCTCGAGCTTGCGGACGACGGATCGGTCACCCGCGAGGTCGAGTCCGTCGTCTGGGGCGATCTGCGCTCCGCACGGCATGGCCGCCTCAGCAGCTGGTACTACACGTCGCCCAGCGACCTCGGTCTACCGGTCGAGAGCGTCGATGTGCCCGTCGACGACGGAGTGGCTCCGGCCTGGCTCTTCCCGGCTGAGCGTCCGACGGATCGTTGGGCCGTCCACATTCACGGGCGAGGGACTCAACGCCAGGAGACGCTCAGAGGGGTTCCGGTCTTCCACGAGAAGGGATTCACGTCGCTCGTCGCGAGCTACCGCAACGACGGTGACGCGCCGTCCAGCTCCGACGGCCGTTACGGCCTGGGATCGACGGAGTGGCGGGATGTCGACTCGGCCATCGCGTACGCGCTCGCTCACGGCGCACGGCACGTCGTTCTGATGGGATGGTCGATGGGCGGCGCGATCGTGCTGCAGGCATCCGTTCGGTCCGCGCATGCCGACAGCGTGCGGGGAATCGTGCTGGACTCGCCGGTCGTGGACTGGCTGGAGACGCTCGACTACCAGGCCGGGCTGATGCGGTTGCCGCGTGGCGTGGCCCAAGGTGCGCTCCTGCTGCTCGACTCGGCGTGGGCGACCGGAGTGATCGGGCAGGACGCTCCCGTGGGCCTCGCCGGGCTCGACTTCACGATGCGCGCCCACGAACTGGACGTTCCAGTGCTCCTGATGCACAGCGATGACGATGGGTACGTTCCGGCGGATGCCTCGCACAGGCTGGCAGCAAGCCGCCCGGACATCGTCACGCTCGTGTCGTTCCGCCAGGCCAAGCACACCAAGCTCTGGAACTACGACCGGGATCGCTGGACCTCGGCCGTCTCGTCATGGCTCAACGAACTCATCGACTCTCTCGAGCAGACGCGGGAACCGGCGTAGTCGCCGGTTCCCGCGTCACGCACCGCGCTTCAGCCGAACCTGGTGCTTGGTGCGACCGAGCAGGGCGGTCATACCGCGCACCCGCAGCGGTGAGACGGCTTCGGTGAGCCCGAGCTCCTGCGGGTAGTCGTCTGGAACCGCCAACACCTCGTCCGCCGTGAGTCCCGCGAGCCCTTGCGCGAGAATCGACGCGAAGCCCCTCGTGGTCGGCGACTCCTTCGGAGCCGTGGCGTAGAGCTGCACAATCCCGTCGTCGTCGACCTCCACGAAGATGAAGACCGGGGACTGACACTCGACGACGCGCTCGAAGAGGTCCGGATGATCGCGATAGCGCTCCGGAAGCTCCGGCAGTTCATTGGAGAACTCCAGCAGCAGCTGCAGGCGGTCACGGAGTTCCAGCGCAAGGAACTCCTCCTTGATCTCCTGCAGTGTGGCGGGGAGCGTGGCGTTCGTCATCAGGTTTCTATTGTCTCAGACCGGTCCGAATCTCTCAGGCGGGTCAGGCGGCCGGGACCTCTCCGCGCTCGGCGCCCTTCACGATCGGAACCCGCACGGCGCTGCCCCACTCGGTCCAGGAACCGTCGTAGTTGCGCACATTGGTGAAGCCGAGCAGGTGCGTGAGCACGAACCAGGTGTGGCTCGAGCGCTCGCCGATCCGGCAGTACGCGATCACGTCGTCGCCGTCCTGCAAGCCGGCTTCGCCCTTGTAGATCGCCTCGAGCTCGTCACGGTTCTTGAACGTGGCATCCGGAGCGGCAGCCCGTGCCCACGGGACGGATGCGGCGGACGGGATGTGACCGGGGCGAAGCGCGCTCTCGGTGGGATAACCGGGGATCTCGGTGCGCTCTCCGGTGTACTCCTCGGGCGAGCGCACGTCGATGAGGGGGCCGCTTCCAAGATGTGAGAGCACGTCCTCTTTGAACGCGCGCACCTTGGAGTCGTCGCGCTCCACAACCGGGTACTCGGCAGCCTTCGGCGTCGGCACATCGGTCGTGATCTCGCGGCCCTCCGCGATCCACTTGTCGCGACCGCCGTCGAGAAGACGGACATCCTCGTGTCCGAACAGCGTGAAGATCCACAGCGCGTACGCGGCCCACCAGTTGTTCTTGTCTCCGTAGATCACGACGGTGGTGTCGCGGGAGATGCCCTTCTCACTGAGAAGCTGCGCGAAGCGCTCACCCGAGACGAAATCACGAAGCACAGGGTCGTTCAGGTCGGTGTGCCAGTCGATCTTGACCGCAGTCGGGATGTGACCGGTCTCGTACAGCAGCACGTCTTCGTCGGATTCCACTACCGCGAGACCCTCATCGCCGAGGTGTTCGGCGAGCCATTCCGTGCTCACCAGCCTCTCGGGATGTGCGTACTCGGCGAACTTCGCGGAATCGTCGAATCCCACGGTCATGGTTTCCTCCTCGTAGTAGGGGTGCTGCTCGTTCTGGGCAGAAGCGCCTCGGATATCGCGGCTGCGCTACTCAAAGGCTCAATCGGCTCGGTGATGCGAGCAAGCTCCCATCACGCTCACCTCAATCGCCTCTATCCTTGTTGCCAAGTCCCTCACGCGAACTTACGCGCCACCGCCTGGCAACCGCAGGGGCACTGTAAGACTTCGACACGTTAGGACCTGGATGGCCGCGCACGCGCTTCCCACCGCCGATCGCCTCACCGAAGTGACGCCGTCGATCACGGGCCGCGAGATCGCTGCCGAGCTCGTTCCACCGCCGCAGTTCCACACTGCCACGTTCGAGTCGTATCGTCCCGACCGGGATTTCCCGTCTCAGGCCGCGGCGGTGCAGACCCTCACGTCGTTCGCGCGCACCTGGGAGCCGCCGCAACCGGGCGGCTTTTTCGGCTGGGGCCGCAAGAAGCTTGAGGAGCACAAGCCGGGCGTCTACCTCGACGGTGGCTTCGGTGTGGGCAAGACGCACCTGCTTGCCGCCTTGTGGCACGTCGCACCGGCGCCGAAGTACTTCGGCACGTTCATCGAGTACACGGCCCTCGTCGGAGCGCTCGGCTTTCAGCCGACGATCGATCTGCTGCGGGGCTCGAAGCTGATCTGCATTGACGAGTTCGAGTTGGACGATCCGGGCGACACCATGATGATGACCCGGCTGCTCGGTGCGCTCGTCGACAGCGGCACCCGCATCGCTGCGACGTCGAACACGCCTCCCCAGGCTCTCGGGGAAGGGCGATTCGCGGCTTCGGACTTCCTCAGGGAGATCCAGTCTTTGTCGTCGCATTTCGAGACCGTGCGCATCGACGGCCTCGACTACCGCAGACGCGACGTGTCCGGCGTGGCGGCGACGGTCGACGACGAGACGCTCGCCCGGGTCGTCGACGCGATCGCCGCCAGGGGAGAGCACGTGACGGCGGACCGGTTCCGCGACGTCGTCGATCACCTTGCCACCGTGCATCCGTCGAAGTACATCAAGCTCGTAGCGGACGTCGACGTGATCGCGCTCGCCGGCGTCGAGCAGCTGCACGATCAGATGGAGGCACTGCGGTTCGTCGCGTTCGTGGACCGGGTATACGACGCGGAGATCCCGATCGTCGCCAGCGGCGTGCCGTTGAACGACGTCTTCGACGCCGAGATGCTTCAGGGCGGTTACCGCAAGAAGTACCTGCGCGCGGTGTCCCGGCTCATCGCGCTGACGTCGGGCGAACTCCCGCCGCACGACTGAGCCCGCATCACCACGACGCGGGGCCCCCGAAACACGCTGTTTACAACCGCGCTTTCCCTGTAACCGGCGCGAAACACACGAACCTCTCTCACGAAATCTCCCGGCAGCAGACTGACGACACCTCACCGGGCATACGGCACCCGAGCCGCGGTGATGGAGACACCGGCATTCGTTAGAGGGAGACCCCATGTTGTTGCACGCAGCGGCCGCCTACGATGCGCAGACGAGCGTCAACTCGCTGTGGCTGCTCGTCGCAGCAGCACTCGTACTGCTCATGACGCCGGGCGTGGCGTTCTTCTACGGGGGGATGGTCAAGGCGAAGAGCGTCATCAGCATGATGATGATGAGCTTCGGTGCCATCGCCATCGTCGGTGTTCTCTGGGTGCTGTATGGCTACGGGCTCGCGTTCGGCAAGCCGCTCATTCCGGGATGGCTGGGAACCCCGGACTGGGGCCTGGCGAGCCTGCTCGGCAAGGACGGCACCACACCGGACCTGAACGGCCTCGCGTTCGCCGGATTCCAGGCGACGTTCGCCATCATCACGGTGGCGCTGATCTCCGGCGCCATCGCCGACCGTGCTCGCTTCGGCTCGTGGATGATCTTCGCCGGCATCTGGGTCACGCTCGTCTACTTCCCAGTCGCGTTCTGGGTGTTCAATCTGCAGAACGGCTGGATCGCGCACACTCTGCACGTCAACGACTTCGCGGGCGGCACGGCCGTGCACATCAACGCCGGTGCTGCGGGGCTCGCATTGGCCCTCGTGCTGGGCAAGCGTGTCGGGTTCCAGAAGGGCATGAGCAAGCCGCACAACGTGCCCCTCACGCTGCTCGGCGCAGCACTCCTGTGGTTCGGATGGTTCGGGTTCAACGCGGGCTCGGAGGCCGCGGTCGATGGAATCGCCGCACTCGCGTGGATCAACACCCTCGCCGCTCCCGCCGCCGCCACGATCGGCTGGCTCGTCGTAGAGCGCATCAAGGACGGCAAGCCCACCTCGATCGGTGCCGCTTCCGGCGCCGTCGCCGGCCTCGTCGCGATCACCCCGGCCTGCAACATCCTGACGCCGTTCTGGGCGATTGTGCTCGGACTGCTGGTAGGTGCGGTGTGCGCCTTCACGATCGAGCTGAAGTTCAAGCTGGGCTTCGACGACTCGCTCGACGTCGTCGGCATCCACCTCATCGGCGGCCTCATCGGAACGCTGTACATCGGCATCTTCGGCCTGACGCACGTCGACGGCGATCCGACGAAGCCGTACTCGAGCCTGCTTTACGGCGGCAGCTTCCTGCAGCTCGGCGCGCAAGCGATCGGCGCGTTCAGCGTGATGATCTATTCGTTCGCCCTGGCGTTCGCGATCGGCTGGGCCATTCAGAAGACCATGGGCTTCCGGGTCAAGACCGAGGATGAGATCGCCGGCGTCGACACCATCGTGCACGGCGAGGAAGGCTACGTGCTCGAGAACGTCTGACCGGCAGATACTCCGCCTGATACAGAAGAAGGACCCGGCAGGTTCCGGGTCCTTCTTCTTTTGGTGCTCCGTTTGTGGGCGATACCAGACTCGAACTGATGACCTCTTCCGTGTGAAGGAAGCGCGCTACCAACTGCGCCAATCGCCCGCGAGCATCGATATCTCGACTGCCGCGGGTACCGATACTAGCCGACGTTGAGCCGGCCACGCACATCGCGGAGCGGTCCGGGCGAGTCCTTCTTCGCGACACGCGCGAGGGGCGACACGCACCTGCCGTCGGTTTGAACATCGGAAGGATGATCGGCTACAGTTTCAAGGCACGCAGAAATGCGAGCAAATGCGGATGTGGCGCAGTTGGTAGCGCATCACCTTGCCAAGGTGAGGGTCGCGAGTTCGAGTCTCGTCATCCGCTCGAGTGTGAGTCGGCCGCCGGCCGATGCATGGATGTGGGAAGCCACACACGAACCCACACACGGTGGCGTGGCCGAGAGGCGAGGCAGCGGCCTGCAAAGCCGTATACACGGGTTCGAATCCCGTCGCCACCTCCACTCTCGACTTCGGTCGGACAAAGCAACAGCCTTTACAGGCGCGATTGGCGCAGCGGTAGCGCGCTTCCCTGACACGGAAGAGGTCACTGGTTCGATCCCAGTATCGCGCACAGAGCAGAAACAGCCTCTGATCGGGAATTATCCGGTCAGAGGCTGTTCTGATCTCCGGGCCGTTCCTTTCGCGTGCCATTCCGCGCAGTCCGTCCAACGAAAGTGACGGGTTCGACTGGCGAGATCTGGACTGGCCGACTTCTGCCATGCCCCGTGCGTGATGCTTGGGAATTGATCTGACCGGAGGAGACAGCGACGGGGCCGACCGTCGCGGGAGCCGCCGACGGATGCGCAAGTCGCGCGGGTCGCGGACTGCTCAAGCCGTAGCTGCAGGTGCTCCGGTGGAGGGCTGATCGAAGAGCGCTTCGCACTCGTGGCACCCGAACCGGCGCGGCCCGTCGGGCTCGACCACGCATCCGGCGTAGAAAACATCTCCAGGGCGCTCCAACTGGCCGTAGACGGCGCGCGCGATGCGCTCAGAGCCACAGACAGGGCATCGACGGGTCGGCACGGCGGCAATCATGCCATCGACCACCGACACGCGCTAGGTCAGGGCTGAGCGCTCCAGGGTCTGTAACCCGGCATTCACTCGGAGTCCGGATAGGCGCCGATGATGGAACTCTCAGCCCCGCCAGCTGCGCCGCGCAGGTGACCGCGACCCTCGACACATACGGTTGACCCCGACCACGAGGGGGAAAGCCATGGACGCACTGCTGACGACGCAGATCATCGGCGGCCCCGTTCCGTGGATCTTGTGCGTCCTGTCGGCCGTCTTCGTGCTGCTGCTGGTTCTCCGGCGGCCGAGCCCGCGATGGATGGTCCTTGCGGCGGCGGGCATCCTCGCGGGAGCACTCATCGCGTTCGTGTTCGTGCTCATCGCAGACGCGACGGGGATGTTCGAGATACCGCTTCCGGCCGAGGTTGCCATCTGGTGCGTAGCGACGTTCGCAGCGGTGGGACTCGCCATCGTCAGTCTTTGGAGGACGCGGTGGCGGAGACGGGCGATTGCGATCGTGGGCATCGCCGTCTTCGTGATCACCGGCACCGTGCAGGTGAACGCCGTGTTCGGTCTCAATCCAACGATCGGCGACCTGCTCGGCGTCGTCGTTCGGCATCCGATCAAACTTCCCAAGGCGCATGCGACCTCTTCGCCCACCACCGGGGAGCCTCTGGCGGCCACGTGGGTTGCACCACACGACATGCCGACCATCGGACGGGTGGGCACGGTCACCATCCCGGCGCCGGTGTCGAGGTTCCATGCACGTCCGGCAGGCCTCTACCTGCCCCCGGCAGCCCTTGTGAAGGACGCGCCGGCCCTGCCGCTCGTCATCATGATGATGGGATACCCGGGCACACCGAATCCGGACCCGATCTCGGCCGTCATGAACCGATTCGCGAGCCAGCATGAAGGACTCGCACCGATCGTCGTCGTCGCAGACCAGGTCGGGACGGACGGCGACCCGGCCTGCGCCGATTCCGCGGCTCGTGGAGACGCGGCCACCTACGTCAAGACGGATGTCCTCGACTGGGCGAAGTCGCACCTGCACATCATCCAGGACCCCCGGTACTGGGTGATCGCCGGATACTCCAACGGTGCGACCTGCGCCGTCAAGTTCGCGGCGCAAGATCCGGATGTCTTCCGCAACGTGCTCTCGGTCTCGCCCGAGGAATACCCGGGAATGCACTACTCGCAGACGGTCATCCAGTCGGTGTACGCCGGTGACCGCAGCGCATGGGCGGCGGACAAGCCGGAGGCCATCCTCGCCGCGCATACGGGTTCGTACTCGGGCGTCGACGCGGTGATCACGACCGGAGCGCTCGACACGGCGTTCGGACCGGCGACACGCTCCCTAGCGACGTCGGCTGCGGCTGCCGGCATGCACGTGACACTGCTGACGCTTCCCGGCGTCGCTCACGTCGGAAAGAACCTCGCCGACGGACTCACGGCCGGGTTCGCGCGTCTCGCCCCGGCACTGGGCCTCGCGGCACCCTGCGAGGGATGCTCCCAAGCGGCAGGGTGATATCGGGATCGCCCCTAGAGTAGAAGGCATCCCTTTTCGCCCCACCGACTCAGGAGTGGACAGTGCCGGACGGTTTCGAGCTCTTCCCCGACCGTTCCGTTGTCGCCATGCGCGTCAACGGTGAGTTGAAGGATCTCGCGACCACGGTGACTACGGACGACGATGTCGTCCCGGTGGACATCGATTCACCGGATGGCCTGAACATCCTTCGGCACTCGACGGCGCACGTGCTCGCGCAGGCGGTGCAGTCGATCAACCCGGAGGCGAAGCTGGGCATCGGTCCCCCTGTGACCGACGGCTTCTATTACGACTTCGACGTCGCGGAGTCGTTCACGCCGGAGGATCTGAAGTCGCTCCAGAAGGCGATGGATCGCATCGTGCGGCAGGGCCAGCGATTCGTGCGCCGGGTCGTCACCGATGATGAGGCGCGAGGGGAGCTGGCCGACGAGCCCTACAAGCTCGAACTCATCGGACTGAAGGGCGGGTCGGCATCCGCTGACGCGCTCGGGCAGGACAACGAAGAAGTCGAGGTCGGCCACGGAGAGCTGACCATCTACGACAACGTCGACCCGAAGACGGGCGAGGTGATCTGGAAAGACCTCTGTCGGGGTCCGCATCTGCCGAACACCCGGCTGATCGGAAATGGCTTCGCGCTCACCCGAGTCGCGGCCGCTTACTGGCGGGGGAGTGAGAAGAACCCGCAGCTGCAGCGCATCTACGGCACCGCATGGCCCACCAAGGACGAGCTGCGCGCTTACCAGGAGCGCATGGCAGAGGCGGCGCGACGCGACCACCGCAAGCTCGGTGCCGAGCTCGACCTGTTCTCGTTCCCCGACGAGATCGGCTCCGGGCTGTCGGTGTTCCATCCGAAGGGCGGGATCGTCCGCTACGAGATCGAGGACTACCTCCGGAAGCAGCTGCTGCGCAACGGCTATGAACTGGTCAACACTCCGCACATCACCAAGGCGCACCTGTACGAGATCAGCAAGCACCTCGAGTGGTACGCGGACGGCATGTTCCCTCCCATGCATGTGGACGAGGAGACGGATGCCGACGGCATCGTCGTCAAACCCGGGCAGGACTACTACCTGAAGCCGATGAACTGCCCGATGCACAACCTGATCTTCCGGGCGCGCGGCCGCAGCTATCGCGAACTGCCACTGCGCCTTGCCGAGTTCGGAACCGTGTACCGGTACGAGAAAAGCGGAACACTCTCCGGCCTCACCCGGGTGCGCGGGCTGACGCAGGACGACGCGCACGCCTACGTCGCGCCCGAGCAGGTCAAGGCCGAGATCGCCACGCAGCTCGAGCTGGTGCTGGAGACCCTGCGCGGATACGGCCTCAGCGACTTCTATCTCGAGCTGTCGACGAAGGACCCGGAGAAGTACGTCGGAGACGACGCCGTCTGGGAGGAGGCGACCGAGACCCTGCGTCAAGTCGCGCTGGAGTCGGGGCTAGAACTCGTGGACGACCCGGGCGGAGCTGCGTTCTACGGCCCCAAGATCTCGGTGCAGGCGCGAGATGCCATCGGCCGCACCTGGCAGCTCTCCACCGTGCAGCTCGACTTCTTCGAGCCTGAGCTGTTCGAGCTGGAGTACACGGCGGCCGACGGCACACGCAAGCGGCCGGTGATGATTCACCGTGCCCTTCTCGGGTCGATCGAACGGTTCTTCGCCATCCTGCTCGAGCACTATGCCGGCGCCTTCCCGGTCTGGCTGTCGCCGGTGCAGGTCGTCGGCATCCCCGTCGCCGAGGAGTACGCGCCGTACCTTGAAGAGGTCGCACGGCGGCTTCGCGAGCACGACGTGCGTGTCGAGGTGGATCGCTCGGACGACCGCATGCAGAAGAAGATCCGCAATGCGACGACGCAGAAGGTGCCGTTCCAGTTGATCGTGGGGGAGCAGGACCGAGCGGCCGGTACGGTCAGCTTCCGTTTCCGCGACGGCTCGCAACTCAACGGGGTTCCGATCGACGACGCGATCGAGCGCATCCTTCGCTCCATTCGCGATCACGAGCAGGTCGTCACGGCATGGCCCGCCTGACGCTGGATTCTTACGATCCGGTCCAGGACGACGAGCCGCGGCAGGCACAGGGGGATGACGCTCAGCGGGTTGAGTTGGACGACCCGTCGCTGCTCGCCGGTGTGCCCGACGAGTTCCAGCGGCTGTGGACGCCGCATCGCATGGTGTACATCCAGCAGGGGCAGCAGGCACCGCACGCCGGCGAATGCCCTTTCTGCGTGGCTCCTTCGCTGTCGGACGAGCAGTCCCTGATCGTGCATCGCGGCGTGCACGCATACGCTCTGCTGAACCTGTTCCCGTACAACAGTGGCCATCTGCTGGTTTGTCCGTACCGTCACGTGTCGTTGTACGACGAGGCGACGCCGGAGGAGACCGACGAGATCGCGACGATCACGCAGACCGCGATGCGAGTCATCCGTTCGGTGTCACGCAACGATGGGTTCAACATCGGTATGAACCAGGGCGAGATCGCCGGCGCCGGCATCGCCTCGCATCTTCACCAGCACGTCGTGCCGAGGTGGCGTGCCGACGCCAACTTCCTGCCGATCATCGCCAAGACGAAGGCACTGCCGCAGCTTCTCGGGGAGGTGCGCCAGGCGATCGCGGATGCCTGGCCGGCCTGACTTCGCGGCGCTCGGGTCAGCGAATCTGCCGAACAGCGAACTGCAGTCGAGGCTGCGCGTAGAACTCCTGCGATTCCACGAGCAGCAGTTCCCGGGACCGGCGCTCATTCGTGAGGGCGAGCAGGTCGTAAACGCTCGAGACGGTGCGGCCGAGTGCATCGGCCGCGTCGGCGCTCGACCGGTAGTGGGCGGTGAACAGTGCCGCCGTGACGTCGCCAGAGCCGTTGGCTTTCATCGGAATCAGCGGGGTCTGAACGATCCAGGCGCCATGCTCATCGACCGCGAGCATCTCGATCGTGTCCGGTTCCCGGTCGGGGCGCTCGACGCTGGTGACCAGCACGACGTCCGGGCCCGCCGCTCGCAGCGCGTCGACGGCGGCGAGGGTCGATTCCAGGGTGCGGGGCTGCGTGTCGGTGAGGTAACCGAGTTCGAACTGGTTCGGCGTCACGATGTCGGCCGAGGGCACCACGCGGTCGCGCAGCAGAACCGGAATCTCCGGCGCGACGAAGCATCCGGACTTCGTGTTGCCCATCACGGGATCGCACGCGTAGATCGCGTTCGGGTTGGCTGCCTTCACTCGAGAGACGGCGTCGAGGATCACATCGCCGATCCCGTCGCTGCCCTGGTAGCCGGAGAGCACAACGTCGATCTCGGGAAAGACTCCGCGATCCTCGATGCCCGCGATGACCTCGGCGACGTCGGCCGGTGCGATCAGCGGTCCACGCCACGCTCCGTATCCGGTGTGGTTGGAGAAGTTCACCGTGTACACCGGCAGAACCTCGACTCCGATGCGTTCAAGGGGGAAGACGGCGGCAGAGTTGCCGACGTGCCCGTATGCGACGGCGGACTGGATCGAGAGGACCTTCACCGGTCGATCATGCCATGTCGGGAATCCCGATTTCCCGTCCGCCACGACGGCGACGACCTCGATGCCGGACAGCGCCGGTTCCCGTTCGCAACTGCGCCACTCAAAGACTCCATCGGCTCGGTTGAGCGAGCGAGCTCGCTCAACTCTCGCCTCAGTCGCCTCTATCGCAGCTGCGCCACTCAAAGGCTCCATCGGCTCGGTCGAGCGAGCGAGCTCGCTCAACTCTCGCCTGACGCGAAAGTCGGTGGTGGGTTATGCGGCTGCTGGGGTGAGGTGTAGCCGAGGTTGCGGAGTTTTCGTAGGGCGTTGTTCTTGGTCTTGTCGGGGTTCATGTGTGCGTAGTAGTCGGCCCCGAGGTCGTGCCAGGTTTCACCGGTGTTGAGCATGCTCCAGCAGGCGACGAGGATGGTGTGCTCGATCGCGACGAGTGCTCGCATCCGTCCCCGTCTGGCAGCGATACGCCGGTATTTCGCGGCGAGGTACGAGTGGTTGACGTGCACGACGGACATCGCCGCGGTACCCAGCGCTCCTTTCAGATATCGGTTCCCTGGCCTGGTGTGCGTGGACTTGACGCGCCCGGCGGACTCGTTGGAGCCGGGACAGATCCCGGCCCAGGACGCCAGCTGTTCCGGGGTCGGGAACACGGTCATGTCGCCACCGGTTTCGGCCAGGATCACCTGCGCGACCTTGTCGGAGACGCCGGGGATCGTGGTCAACGCGTCGCAGGCGGCACGAAACGGGGACATCACCTGCTGGATACGCTCATCCAGACGGTCCTGCAACGCGTCCGCGGCATCGAGCTGGGTCAAAAGCTCACCGATCATGAACGCGTGGTGATCGTTGAACCGGGAAGCCCGTAACGCTTCAACCAGTTGACGGGTCTTGGTCGACAACGACCCCTTCGCGTACGAGGCGAGCACCTGCGGGTCACGTTCACCGGCAACCAAAGCGTTCAACATCGCACGGGAGGACACCCCGGTCAGGTCGGAGACCACGCTGGAGAGCTTGATCCCGGTCGACTCCAGGAACTTCTCCAACCGTTGCACGATCCTGGTCCGGTCCGTGGCTGCCTGCCGACGCGCCCGGGTGAGGTCCCGCAGCTCCCGGATCGGTGCTGGTGGCACGAACGAGGCCCGCAGCAGCCCATGTGCACCCAGCTGCGCCAGCCAGGCCGCGTCGGACACATCGGTCTTGCGTCCCGGGATGTTCCGCGCCTGCTTCGCGTTGACGAGCATCACCGGAAGCTGCTCCTCCATCAGGTAGTAGAACGGTTTCCAGTAATCACCCGTGGCTTCCATCACCACCGTGGTCACCGCCTGCTGCTGCAAGAACACGATCAACTCGGTAATCTGCGCCACCGTCGACCCCCAGGTCGACACCCTCGTGCTGAACGTGCCCGACCGTTTCCCCGGAACACGAACCGCGACCTTGACATCACGTTTGGAGATATCCATCCCCGCAGCACGCTCATGGATCAGATCCATTCCTCTGCCCTCCTGACACTGAGACCGGACCCGGAAGGGGGCAGGGTGAGTCAGGAATCTGACGCTCGTGCTGAAAGCAACAATCCACGGTTCCCGTGGCGCCCCCCGCATCACGCTCAATCACAGGCTCGAAGCACCAAGGCGAGCCGATGTCATCCGCGAACCGGCACCGCCAGCATCGGTGACGTCCCCTGGGGTGGTGTAGTTCTGGGCAGGGCGGCCGGCGTCGTGGACGTGGGCGAGCCATCGT
>NZ_BAAGWZ010000005.1:0-56925 GCF_054780095.1 Humibacter ginsengisoli | reverse complement strand
AGACCATCATGAACCAAGCCCTGGCCCTCGCGGCCTAACCGAAACTGTCACCCATCCGTGCAGCAGTCCCGTTGGGTCAAGCGAGCGGGTCACGAGATACAGACACTTCAGCGCCGCCGCATCGTTCGGGAAGTGCCCGCGTGCCCGGACCGCGCGCCGGTACCGGGCGTTGAGAGACTCGATCGCGTTGGTCGAGCAGATGATGCGGCGGATCTCCACGTCGTAGTCCAGGAACGGGATGAACTCGCCCCAGGCGTTCTCCCACAGCACCCGGATCGCGGGATACATGCTCGCCCACTTCTCCGCGAACTCCTCGAACCTGGCCCGTGCCGCGGCCTCGTTCGGCGCCGTATAGACGGGTTTCAGGTCGCGGGCGATCTGATCCCAGTACTTCCGCGACGCGAACTTGAAGGTGTTGCGGATCAGATGGATGATGCAGGTCTGCACCGTCGTCAGCTCCCACGTCGTGTTGATCGCGTCGGCCAGGCCCTTGAGACCGTCGCAGACCACGATGCAGACGTCCTCGACACCGCGGTTCTTGATCTCGGTGAGCACGCCGAGCCAGAACTTCGCGCCCTCGCCGCCGTCGCCGGCCCAGATGCCGAGGATGTCGCGTTCCCCGGCCGTGGTGACGCCGACAGCAACATAGAACGGCTTGTTGCGCACCTGCCCGTCGCGGACCTTCACCACGATCGCGTCGATGAAGACGACGGGGTAGACCCGATACAGCGGCCGGTTCTGCCACTCGGTCATCTCCTCGATCACCTTGTCGGTGATCTTTGAGATCGTGTCCTTACTCACGCTGGCGCCGTAGACGTCATCGAAGTGCGCGGCGACCTCGCCGGTGGTCAGCCCGCGGGCGGTCAGCGACAACACGATCTCGTCGATCCCGTCCAGCCGACGCTGCCGCTTCTTCACGATCTTCGGCTGAAACGAACCCTCCCGGTCCCTCGGCACGTCGATCTCGACGGCACCGACCTCGGTGAGCACCGTCTTGGACCGGGTCCCGTTCCTGGCGTTCTCACCAGCGCTGGGCTGGTGCTTGTCATAGCCAAGGTGCTCAGCCATCTCGACCTCGAGCGCGGTCTCCAACACGGTCTTCGTCAACCCTGCCAGCAGCCCTCCCGGGCCGACGAGGCTGACGCCCTGCTCCTTCGCCTGAGCGAGCAACTGCTCGGCGATCTGCAGTTCATCGATGATCTCTCCCGTCACAGGATCGATCATCTCGGTCATCTGAGTCACTGCCTTACCTTTCGGTCAAGCCAGCCCCAGATCCACCGTTTTTCTGACAGTCCCGGGAACCACGCTGATCTGACGTCGCTAATCGATCGCCCTGTGATCGGTGATGTCTCGAGGCTTGGCGGCGGTATCGGCGCTTCACGGTATCGAGTACGGTGCGACTGTGACGAGTATCTGGCCGTTCCTGGCCGTGAAGGATGTGGATGCGGCGGTGGAGTTCTACATCGAAGCGTTCGGTGCTGTGGAACAGATGGAACGCGTCCGTTCCGACGACGGTGCGCAAGTGGCTGTGCTGATGATCGACGGATGTCCGGTTGGGTTGGCTACGGAAAGTGTTGAATTGCGCACGCCAAGCCCCGAGACCGTGCACGGAACGACGGTCCGCATTCACCTCGACGTTGACGACCCGGACGAACTGGCGGCGCGGGCGGTTGCCGCGGGTGCAAAGCGGATGTTCGCTGTTGCCGATCAGCCGTATGGCATCCGCCAAGGCCGGGTCGTGGATCCCTTCGGTCACCATTGGCTCATCAGCGGACCGCTGAAGTCGTAATCCCCGCGGCGTTGTGCAGAGCGCGCTGCGTTCGCAAGCGGATCCCCCTGCGTGCACTCACTGCCTGAGGGCGAGCTTCATTCCCGGCTGGAGCTGGCCGTATGCTCCGGAATTGGTGGTGAGTTCGTCGACGGTGATCCCGAGGCGATCGGCGATGCTCGAGAGATTGTCGCCGCTAGCAACGACGTAGGTAACTGGATCACCGGCCACGTCGTCGATCACGGTTCCTTCGGCTCCCGTCTCTGGGCCGTGATCGATGATCGGCGACGTCGTTTGCGTAGGCGAAAGCGGTGTGCTCTTCGCTGTGCCCGTTGCTGTGTTTGGTGCGCTGCTCTGTGAGGTACATCCATTGAGGGCAAAGGCCAGAACGATCGCCGCACTCACGACCCAGAACCGCTTGGACACGAACCGACACTATCGCCCGATGGGCCGCTGACCGGTCCGTTGCGCACCTAGTGGTCTCAGCCTTGAGACCACCGTCCGCGTCGGCTAGTCGCTCTAGCAGTTCGCGAATGGGACAAGGAAGTCGCATTGGAAGAAGTCACGTACGCGCGGGAGCGTTTCGTTGATGCCGACCCCGACCGACCACACGACGACGATGAGCACGGCGGTGAGAACAGCGAGCGCTGCCGCGAGGGCGAGCAGAGACCTTCCGGGACTCATCGGTTCGCAAGGCGCTGGTTTCCGTCGACGGGTCACGGATACATGGACCGCGTCTACTTGACCGTATATCCGGCGTCGCGGAGAACATCGATGATCTTGCTGATGCTGAACCAGCTCTCGATGATCGCTTGCTCGGATCCGTTCTCGCCCCAGCACGCCCAGACACGGCGAAAGAATCGTCGTTCAAGCGTGAGCGTGGGCTTCGACGCGAAGACTTCGTTCCCGAGGACGGAGAAGGCGATGCCGTTTTCGTAGACGTCCATCTGACGAGGAAACGGCCAGCTCGTGTTCACCGGCACAAGGCCCGTGATCAACGACAACCCCTGCGGGGCCAGGCTCGCCAGCCGCTGGCCGTACTCCTGAACGAGTGGCATTCTCACTCCAATCCGGCCCGCACGTCGCGACCACATCCAACCACGGGACCACATTCAGCTGAGAGCCGCGACATTGAAGAAGCGCGGCAGGGGTCGTCCCGGCCGCGGCGCGGAGCCTTCTCAGGTTGTTGCTCTTCGTCTGACGACGGAGGAGATCGCCGAGATCGATGCGCGTGCTGCTCGGGAGGGCAAGACACGTTCGGACATCATTCGTGAGGCGTTGGCGGCTTCCGCCGCGTGAAGGTTCATCGCTCGGCACTGAAGCACGGAATACTTGCCGAGGATGTCATCCAGGCCGCGAGCTGGGCGGTGTGGATCGAGGACCTCGATGAAGGTAGTCCGTCCCGGCAGCTGCGTCTTGGATTCGACACCCATGGTCGTCTGCCCGAGACGGTGGTACTCACGTTCGACAGCGGCAATGAGCTGGTGATTCACGCGATGAAGGCGAGACCGCAGATGCTGGACCTGCTTCCGTGAGCGCCGCTTTTGCCCACATCTGAATGAAAACCACCGTGATCACAGTCATCACACGCTCAAAAACCACGTAGTTCCGCGGATTTCGGCTCGCTGCCCAGCGCTTTCGGAGACCCGAGTAGAGCACACGCTCACACTCGTGGTGTCGCGGGCTCAAGCCCCGCGCCCGCTACTCACCTAGGGGTCTTACGTGCGTCGGACGATTTAGCCCACGCCCACGTGGAGGCGACAGCGATCGATGCTCGGTGGGAACCGGCTTGCGAGCGAGACGGCGGAGCATCCGCAGGAGATCTATACCCACGGTAGCTTCTGCTTGCCCAATTATGTATTGTCGGTACATGACCTCCGGACGGACACGGCTTCTCGACGCTGCGACCCACCTACTCTCTATCCGGCCTGCGGAGGTGCCCAGCACGCGTGAACTGTATGAAGCGGCCGGTGTGGCGGCTCCGACGCTGTACCACCACTTCGGGACGAAGGAGGGTCTTCTCGACGTGGTCGTGGAGCAGGCGTTCGCCGAGTACCTGCACCGCAAGGAGGCCATGCTCCGCACTGGTGAGCTCGTTGCGGACTTCCGCGCCGGTTGGGATCTGCACGTCGAGTTCGGTATCGCCAACCCGGCTCTGTATGCCCTCATGTATGCGCCCGGCCGGTGCAGCGCCGCAGCGGAGACCGCCGACCAGCACCTGCAGGCAGCTCTGACTCGCATGCACGACGTGGGGTTGTTGCGTATCGACGTCGCCACGGCAGCGTCGGTGACGACCGCGACAGCGATCGGATGCGTTACACAGATGAATCGGCAGCACCGGCCCATCACAGATCCGGCCGTGAAGGCGATCCGTGACGCCTTGATCGAACAGCTCACAGGGCAGCCGCCGACGAAGATTCCGCCGGAGCAGGCCGCCCGCGCGCTGCTTCGGGATCTTCCGAATCGCGCCCCGCAGTTCACCCCCGCAGAAACGGCGCTCCTCGCGCAATGGCTTCGCGGCATCGCGGACGAAGCCGCAAAGGCGCCAACGGAAGCACCCAGACCATGACCGGCACGGCCGAGCACGTCGGGTTCGATCCGACCCTGAGCCTCGGGAACGTGACCGTGTCGCGCCTCGGGTACGGCGCCATGCAGCTGACCGGGCCCCGCGTCATCGGCCTGCCTGCCGATCCGAACTCCGCGATCGCGCTGCTGCGGTACGCCGTCGAGCACGGGGTGCGATTCTTCGACACAGCCAATGCGTACGGACCTCGCACGGTGAACCAACTCATCGGCGCCGCGCTGGCCCCGTTCGGCGACGATGTCCTCATCGGCAACAAAGTCGGCGCGACACGAGGCCCGCACGGTGAATGGGTCACCGACAGTCGGCCAGAGACCATCCGCGCCCAGGTCGAGGACGCCCTCCTCGACCTCCGCGCCGAGCGGAGCGACCTGACCTACCTGCGGCTCTGGGGTGACAGCGAGGGACGTGCCGGGTCTATCGGCGGTGAGGTGTCGCTCGAAGACAGCCTCGGCGTTCTCGTCGACCTTCACCAGGAGGGCAAGATCGACCG
Organism: Humibacter ginsengisoli; assembly: GCF_054780095.1. Lineage (NCBI taxonomy): Bacteria > Bacillati > Actinomycetota > Actinomycetes > Micrococcales > Microbacteriaceae > Humibacter > Humibacter ginsengisoli. The sequence continues at coordinate 52,083 of NZ_BAAGWZ010000005.1, read as the reverse complement.
CATCGGGATCTCGGGCGCGACATCTCCACTGCTCGCCCAGGCACAGCAGGTCGCGCCGATCGCTGCCGTGCAGAACCGGTACAACCTCATCGATCGCTCAGGCGTCGAAGTCCTCGACGCCTGCGAACGCAACGGCATTGCGTTCGTCCCGTACTACCCTCTCGCCACGGGCGTTATCGGAGAGCTCGACGCTCTCAGTCGACCAGCCCACCGACTTGACGTCCCCGAGACGAGGATCGCGCTCGCGTGGCTGCTGCGCCGCTCCCCGGTCATCGTGCCGATCCCGGGCACCACGTCCATCGCCCACCTCGACGACAACCTCAAAGCCGCCGACGTCGCCGCAGAGCTCACCGATGACGAAGTCCACGACCTGACCGCTCTCGAGGACGAAGCCACGGCAACACTGACCCGGATGCCCGCCCGGATTCTCGACGCCCTCCGCCGCCCACGGGCCTGACCGATCCGACTCGGCTTCCCGCACGTGGGCGGCAGCTTCACGGTGCGGCTCCTATGGCTTGGTCAGGTGCTGTTCGCCGTTGGCCACGCCCTCTTCCGCGATGTGACGAAGTCGGGCAACGTGCGCTGTCAGTGCGTCTCGGCCTTCGGGAGTGAGCGCGAGCGTGGTTTTGGGGTATCGGCCGGAGGCGACCTTGCGTACCTCGACGTAGCCGACGGAGGTGAGGGTTGTCACTTGTTTCGAGAGATTGGATGCGCTCATCTGGCAGTAGGCCTGAACGGCGGCGAAATCGGCCGTGTCGCATCCGGCGAGATAGGCGGCGATGCGCAGTCGAACGGGTGAGCTGAGGGTGGTGTCGAGACCGGCGGTGTCATCCATGGGGCAATCCAGCGGGGGCGCCGAATCGGGTGCGCAGGGTGAGGAACCAGGTCACGGCGGCCACGACTCCGAGACCGACGTAGATCACGCCGAGGGTCGGGGTGGCAGTCAGCCCGATCACCAAGAGGGCGACGGTGCAGATGGTCAAGACCGCGTTGTCGCGTCTGACCTGACCCCGGTAGCCGTGCAGCCCCGACCGATGGCGAATCACGGTGGGGATCGCGCCCGCGATCAGCAGCAGGGCAATGGCCAGCGCGAGGAATCCCGCGCGAGGCAAGCCCTGGAAAGGCTGTCCGAGGAGGGCGATACCCGTCCCTGCTGCCACGGCGCTCACGAGAGCGGCAGGCAACGGGAGGGGAGGTCGGCTGGAGGCGCGGTAGGCGGCGAGGGCATCGTCAGCCTGGCCGGCCGCCTCGCTGGGATCGTTCTCGTCCATGCAGGACAAACTAGCATCTAGTTGCCAAGATGGAAAGTAGATGCGGCGATGCATAATCGGTCGAACGAGGAAGAGCAATTCTCGTTCAGGGTGATTCCGGCGATCTTCGACAGGAACCGACCGGCTTGTTCGTCGAATGTTGGCCACGGAAGTTCGGGCTCGTTGATTTCAGAGAAAGCATCCACGCGAAGGTCACGCGGCCCGCCTCGCCGGTGTGCCGCCCGGCTGTGTTCGACGCCGTGTTCTACGTCTCGTCGAGTGCGAAGGGGCAGTTGAGAGGATCCTTCAGGGAGCGCGTTGGCGGATACTCCTGGTGATCTCCGCGACGGTCTCCGGGTTCATGGTGTCGTCCGCGTCGACAATCAGAGGGTTCTCGTCTGTCGGGGCCTCGAAGCTGGCCACGTGCGCCGCTATCACGTCATCCGTTACATCGTGGCGACCCGCGGCAACGCGATTAGCGAGAAGCCGTTCCCGTTGCCGTTCCGTGTCGATCTGGACCCAGACAATCGAGAAACTCGTGACGGACTCTGCCGCGACCTTCCTCCACCCATCTCGAATGAATCGTGGCGATCCCGTGTCATCCACGACGACAGCGCGCCCAGCTTCGAGAGCGCTGGTAGCGCGAGCCTGGGCGAGATCGTTCGTGCGCGCCCACTCTTCGAGCGGGATGCCATGGCCACCATCGAGCCCTCGTTCGGCGTTGATGGCGTCCAAGCTGAGCAGGTCGGCGTCCAGGGCATCAGCTAACAGCTCAGCCAGAGTGCTCTTCCCCGAGAAGGAAAGCCCACACATCAAGGTCAGCGACACCCTGCGACCCTATCCACTCGATAGCGCCCGCAAGAGGATCCGTTTGCAGGCACCGTAGTGCCGCGTCAAGCGGAGATGAGCCGTTCGACTTGCGCGAGCGCGTCATCGTGGCCCCACGGCACCACCTGGCCTGGTCCGCCGACTGCACGATCACCGTCCTCGAAGAGGCAGGCATCCTCGAGCTCACGCCGTAGCGCTTCGTCCGACCAGGTCGGCGTGGGTGGAGGCATCCGGATTCCATGCGCGAAGACGAGAACGCGAGATGACCTCTCGGATTCCGCTGGCGCCGAAGGTGATGCGCGCACGCGAAGGCGATCTTCGCCCGTGTCAAGCGCTGTTCGTTTCGTCGATCAGGATCGCGGTGGCACGCGGGCCCCGTGCAGGAAGACGGAGGTGACGGCGGCCGCCGTCTCTTCAATGCCTCGGTGTCCGCGTGCCGTTGCACCGAGCGCCCCTTTGATCAGGCCGGAGAACAGGTCGAGTAGAACGTCGGCGGGGAGATCGCCTCTCAACTCACCGTGGGCGATTCCGCGAGCGAAGAAAGCGCGCATCGGTGCTGTCACGCGGCTGTCGAAGTCGGGATGCGTCGTCCTGTACGTTACGCTGTCGGCATTGAGCGCCACGAACTTGCTGCCCGTGGCAATGATGGCGCGGGAAAGGCGAGCCACGCCCTCTTCGAAAGGCACGGCATCCAGCTGGGCTTCCTCGATGCGCAACGCAAGCTCATCAACAGTCGCGGCTGCCATCGCGCTCAGCAGCTGCTCGCGATTCGGAAAGTAGCGGTAAAGAGTCGCCCGAGCGATCCCGGCCGACTTGGCGATCTCGTCCATGCTCGCGGCGTCGCCCCGCGCGGCGAGCATGTTCACAGCGGTGTCGATGATCGCGGCTTTCGTTCGGCCGCGCACGGTCTCGCTCTTGGTCACCATCACGGTCCTCGATCTAGTTGAGAGGAGAGTGTATCGGCAGTGGACGGAGGCGCATCAAAATGAGACGATCGTGTCTCATTACAGAGGAGTGACGATGTTCGCACGAGTGCAAACCATCCAAGCGCCGGCCGAGAAGCTCGATGTGCTCGAGAAGCTCGCACGCGAGCAACTCGATGCCGCGCCGACGCTCTCGGGCTTCCGAGACTTCTACTTTCTGACCGATCGCGACAACGGAAAGGCTCTCGTCATCTCCTTCTGGGAGACCGAGGCCGATCTCCGGCGGTTGGAATCGAGCAATGCGTCGATCCGCGACCAGGTCAGGGCGGAAGCCCAGTTGGAGTCGCCGAGCTCCGAGGTTTTCGAGGTGGCCCTCAAGTCTTGACGAGAGGGTACGAGCGGCCGGGCGTACGGTGCCTAGAGGCGCATCCCCCCGGAAACCTCGATCCGTTCGCCGTTGACCCACGCCATGTCATCGGAGAGCAGCGCAGCCACGGCAGCCGCGATCTCCTCGGGTTCGGCAGGCCGGCCCAGTGCGGTGATCGCGCCCACTCGCGCACGGTACTCGGGGTCGTCACGGATGACGCCGCCGCTGAAGTCGGTAGCGGTAGCGCCGGGCGCGATGGAGTTCACGCGGATGCCGCGAGGGGCGAGCTCGGCGGCGAGGTAGCGGGTGAGCGGCTCGATCGCGCCTTTGCTCATGGCGTAGGCGGCCTTTCCGGGGAAGACGAAGCGGACCAGGCCGGAGGAGGTGTTGAGGATGCGGCCGCCATCGCGCAGCAGCGGCAGAAGCGCCTGCGTGGTGAAGAACAGCCCGCGCACGTTGACCGAAAAGAGCCGGTCGAACTCGTCGACGGTCGTGTCGGCGAAGGAGGCGGTGTGCCAGACGCCGGCGTTGTTGATGAGGTAGTCGATCTTGTCGGTTCCGCGTTCGGTGAGTTCGGCGTCGACTTGTTCGACGAAACCCGGCAGTTGCTCGAGCTGCGCGACATCGAGTTGGAGCGCGGTGACCTTCGCCTCCTTCGTGCCAGCAGCCCGGATGACCTCGTCCGCCGACTCCCTGTCGGTGTTGTAGGTGAAGATCACCGAAACGCCGCGAGCTGCTAGCGCAAGAACGGTCTCGCGGCCGATGCCACGGCTTCCGCCGGTGATGAGCGCGAGTCGCGGTCTAGTGTCAGTCATTTCTCCATCCATTCGTATCGGATGCCCGGAATCCTGCGAGCCGCTCTCGCGGGCAGGCGGGGGCGCAGGTGTTCAGAGGCTTTGCCCGCCGGATGCCTCGATGCGTTGCCCGGTGATCCAGCCGGCGCTGGGCGCGGTGATGGTACGCACCGCGCCGCCGATGTCCTGCGGTTCGCCCACACGGCCGAACGCGTGGTTGGACGTGATCATCGCCCGATATTGCTCGTCGTCGCGGATGATGCCGCCGGCGAAGTCCGTCGCCGTCGCTCCTGGCGCCAGCACGTTGACCGTGATGGCACGGGGACCGAGGATCTTCGCCGCATACTTCGCGTAGATCTCGATGGCGCCCTTCATCGACGCGTAGACCGAGTAGGCGGGATTGGCGACGTATCGGGTGAGGCCCGAGGAGGTGAACAGAATGCGGCCCCCGTCGCCGATCAGCGGAGCGAGTCGCTCCGTGAACAGGATCGGGCCTTTGACGTGGACCGAGTAGAGCGCGTCGATCGCGGCCGCATCCGTCTTGCCGAACGGCGTCACGCGATCGAAGCCGGCATTGTTGACGAGGATGTCGAAGCTTTCGCGGTCCCATTGATTGTGCAAGAGCTCGCGTAGTCGTTCGCCGAACCCGGGGAAGCTTTCGTCGTCGGTGATGTCGAGGCGAACGGCGACGGCGGTTCTGCCGCGTTCGGTCAGTTCCGCGACGACCGCTTCAGCCTCATGCGGGCTCGAGCGGTAGGTGATGATCAGATCCGTCCCGTCCTCGGCGAGGGCATAGGCGGACGCGCGGCCGATGCCGCGGTTTCCGCCAGTGATCAACGCGATTCGTGACATGCAGGTTCCTTTCGGACTCTCACGGGGGTGTCGACTCAGCTTGCCCGGAAACGGAGTTCGCGTGAATGCTCTGGACCGACCCCTCGATGCTCGCCCGACCTCGAATCGCATGAGTAGACCCTGCTGACAGTGGTACTCGCAGGGTCACGACCAGCCCGATCCGCGTGCCTAGCATGAAGCCGTGGAGTCGAAGCAGAACAACATGCTTGGCGACTACCTCCGTGCCCGGCGAGCACACGTGCGGCCCGAGCAGGTCGGGCTGCCGGGAGGCGCAAATCGGCGCGTGCCCGGGCTGCGCCGCGCGGAGGTGGCGCTCTTGGCGGGCATCAGCGTCGATTACTACCTACGCCTGGAGCAGGGCCGCGACCAGAACCCGTCCCGGCAGATCCTTCAGTCGCTCGCCCGCGTGTACGGGCTCGACGCCACCGGCACCGCTTATCTGCTCTCCCTCGCCACGCCTGCGACCAGCGGGCCGCGTCACCGCCCCAGGCGCGAGAGCGTTCCTGAGGGCATCGCCAAGCTCCTCGCATCCATCAACCTCCCGGCATTCGTCGAGGGCCGCTACTTCGACGTGCTGGCCGCCAACCCGCTCGCAACCGCGCTCTCACCCCGTCTGGTGCCCGGCGAGAACCGGCTCCGCGCAATGTTCCTCGACCCGGACGAGCGAGACCTGTTTCCCGATTGGGAAGACACGACGGCGCGGCTCGTCGCCGGTTTCCGACGCTCGGTCGGCTCCGACACCGACGACGCCAGATTCATCGAACTCGTCGGGGAGCTCTCACTCGCCAGCGACAGGTTCCGCACGTTGTGGGCGCAATCCGACGTGCAGCTCAGGCAGAACTGGCCGATCACTTTCAACCATCCGCTCGTCGGACCACTCACACTCAACCGCGAAAAGCTCATTGTCGGCGATTCCGTCCGGACTCTCGTCCTGGCCATCCACCATGCCGACCCCGGCAGCGAAAGCGCCGAGAAGCTCATGCTCCTTGCCTCGTACAGCGCAGCGGCCACGGAGGATGCCCTGTACGAGCTCTGAGGTCCGGCCGACGACGATCCGCGACGACGTCCACCTCGTACCCGTATCGTGGAGAGCCGATCGGAAGGAGACGGATGCCTGAGCCAGACCCGGCCGAGCCGGTGCTGCTGGCAGGCCGCTACCGTCTCGGCGCAGCCTTGGGCAGAGGCGGCATGTCTACCGTCTACCGGGCGTGGGACGAGAAGCTCCGCCGGCCGGTCGCGGTCAAGGTGTTCAGTGCGGATGGCGCCATCGGCTCCGACCCGGAGCGCCGACTGCGCGAGGCGCACGTGCTCGCCGCGGCGAGTCATCCGCACCTGGCCACGCTGTTCGACGCGGAATGGCCGGCAGGTCCGGACGATCGTCGGCCGGCGTTCCTCGTCATGGAGCTGATCGAGGGCGAGTCGCTGCGGCGGCGCATCGAACGCGAGGGTGCCGATCCTGATCTCGCGCGCCGCCTCGGCCGTGAGCTCGGTGCGGCGCTGGAGTATCTGCACCGTCGCGGCATCGTGCATCGCGACGTGAAGCCGGAGAACATCCTGATCGAGGATGCCGGCGGCTCTGTCAAGCTCGTCGATTTCGGTATCGCGCAGCTCCTCGGATCCGAGAAGCTCACGACCGCGGGCCTGGTGCTCGGGACGGCCGGGTACCTCAGCCCGGAGCAGGTGTCGGGCAGCGAGGTGGGCCCGGCGGCCGACGTGTACTCGCTCGGCCTCGTGGTGCTGGAGTGCCTGACCGGGCATCGCGAGTTTCCCGGTCCTGCCGTGGAGTCGAGCGTCGCCAGGCTGGCGAGGGATCCCGTGCTGCCGGCCGGCCTCTCGGCGGACTGGGGCGCGCTGCTCCGCTCGATGACCGCCCGGGACCCGGGCGAGCGTCCGGCGGCCGCGCGTCTGGCTGCATCCTTCGACGCGCTGGGACCCCCAGGGGAGCTCTCCTTGAGAGGAGACGGCGGGCCGACCGCGATTCTGACGGCTGCGCCCACCTTGCTGCTGCCCTCCTCGTCGGACGCGCCCACCATTCGCCTGGGGCTCGAAGACCGCGTCGAGGAGGCGCCTCCGGCCGTCGCACCGTCGCGCAGGAGGCGCATCGCCGTCGCCATCGCGGTCGTCATCGCTGCTGTTGTCGTCGCCGGCGCGGTCCTCGCGTGGTCCTTCTTGAGCGCCGGACAGCATCCGGCCACACCCGCGCACACTCCTGCGCCCACGGTCGTCGTCACCGTGAGCCCGACGCCCACTCCGCCGGTGGTTCCGGGCCCTGGCAAGCCGAAGGGGAATCACGGAAACGGAAACGGCAAGAAGAAGGGTCACGGCTGAACCGTCGCGAGGCGGAGCTGGCTCAGCGCGGCAAGACGTCTGCACGCGGCGAAAGGTCGCGGGCAGGGGTGATCACGGCAGGCTGGCGGCAGGCTCGACCGCGAGGTGTTTCGCGAGCACGCGGACGGCATCCCGCCCCGCACGATTCGCGCCCACGGTCGACTGCGAGGGGCCGAAGCCGATGAGATGGATGCGCGGATCCGTCGCGACCTGAGTGCCGAGCATCCGGATGCCGCCCAGCTCATTGCGCAGCTGCAGCGGCGAAAGATGATCGAGGGATGCCTTGAAGCCCGTCGCCCACAGGATGACGTCGACGCTCGTGAAGGTGCCGTCGGCTTCGCGCACCCCGTGGGGCTCGATACGCGTGAACATGGGTCGGCGCACGAGCACACCGCGGTCTCGCGCCGCGACAGCGTAAGGCGTCCAGCCGAGGCCGGTGTAGGAGACGACGGACCCGGTCGGGCGGCCGGCTTCGACGTCGGCGACCACCTTGGCGATGGTCGCGCGTCCGGTCGTCTCCGGTTCGAAGTGTCCGTCGATGAACGTCGGCTCACGCCGGGTGTACCAGAAGACGGTGGCGACGCGTGAGATCTCCTCGAGCTGCTGGACCGCCGAGATGCCGCCGCCGACGACCGCCACACGCTGCCCCGCGAACTCCTCCAGTGCGACGTAGTCGCGGGTGTGCAGCTGTCGGCCGCGGAACGTCTCCTGGCCGGGATAGCGGGGGAGCACCGGGTTGTCCCAGGTGCCGGTCGCATTGATGACGGCGCGGGCTATCCACCCACCGTGGTCCGTGCTGACGATGAGGTCGCCATCCGGATCGTGGTCGGCGCGCCGCACCGACCGGACGGCCACCGGACGGAGGATCGCGAGGTCGTGTTCCCGTTCGAAGCCGGCGAAGTATCGCGGAACGGCGACACGGCTCTCCTCTTGGGGATCCAAGGCGGGCGACGGATAACCGGGCAGAGCGAAGATGCCGTTGAGGGTGGCGACCTTCAACGATCGCCAGCGGTGCTGCCACGCTCCGCCGGGCGCGGGATTCGCATCCAGCACGACGTACGTCCGCTCGAGGCGGGGGTTCTTCAACGCGCTGGAGAACCCCCGCCTCGTCAGGTGGTACGCGGCCGACAGCCCGGCCTGACCGGCGCCGATGACGACGACGGTCGCCCTGCGGAGCATGTCGTTCACACCTTGCTGAACCAGCGGATGCCGGTGGTTCTTCCCCGGCCGGCTCAGTTACCCGGAGATCTTCGTCAGCGTCCAGAGCTGGTCGGGCGACTCCACATTCGAGCCGGTCGAGACCGGGTTCGACACGATGGTGGCGTTACGGCCGTTGCCCGATGAGTCGTTCGCGGTGGCTCCGCCTGTCTCGTCGAACGCATAGTGCACAACATCCCCGGCTCCGGCCTGTCCGCCGGCCAGTGCAGCCACGTCGGACGCCGTGAGCGCCCGGTCGTAGATGTTGAAGTCATCCACGGCCGCGTTCAGGTAGGGATCGTTGTATTCGGAACGTCCGATCCAGTCCTGAGTGGTCGCTCCGAGCTGGCTCGGGTGCACGGTCATGGCCGTGTTCGTGCCGACGGCGGTGCCGTTCACGTACAGCGTTCCCGTCGTGCCCGACACCGTCACCGTGAGCAGCGACCACGTGTTCAGCGGCAACTGGGACGTGCCGTTGATCACCTGCTCGCCTCCCGCACCGCTCGTGGTGATCGCGAATCGAGGGGCCGAACCGGCGTTCACAGTGAGGAAGGCGTAGTCGGTGGTTCCTGTGCCGATGTCGAAGACGCGGGACCACTGGGTGTCTACCGACGGGTTCACCCACGCCGAGATCGTGTAGTCGCCGGAGAGCCCGCTCAGGATGCCGTTCGGCATGCTGACGTATTCGCCGTTGCCGCACAGAGTGACCGCGCCGCCGATCTTGCCCGGGGTGCGGGGACCGGTGGCCGAGCACGCGGAGGTGAGCTGGCCATCCGCCCACTGGATCACCGCGGCGCCCGAGTTCGTGCTCCGCCCCACCACACCGAGCACGAGGCCGCTGTCATAGTTGGCGATCTTGTCGTGCCCAGCCCCGTCTGGGATGAGTTGCCAGAGCTGACCGGATGCCGACGACGGCTTCTGCAGGACTGCCCCGGACCCCGGCTCCTTGCCGTCGATGCCGAGCCGCAGGCTGCTCGCCTGGTTCGTGATGGTGTACAGGCCGTTCAGCGCTGGCGAGATCGTCCACCGCTGGGAGGCGGACTCGTTCGCATCCGCCTGCACGACGGCATCCGATCCCGAGGTCGCGGACGGCGCGAGTGCGAGCGAGCTGTTGGCGTTGGTCACGCTGTACGTGCCGGAGATCCCGCTCGCCTTCGTCGACTTCGAGACGACGAGGTGATATCCATAGCTGGCGTTCATCGCGACCGGGACCGTGATCGAGCCATCGTCGGAGACACGGTAGGTGGTGTCCGAGATTGCGATGGGTCCGGCCACGGCCGTGGTGCGTCCCTTCGACGGGGTGTACTCGAGCTTCACGTCGACGTTGCGACCTAGGTGCAGCGACTTCAGTCCGGTCACCTTGACCGCTGTCGATCCGGAGCCGCCGCCGAAGATGACGTCGAGGCTCTTCTTGTCGGGCGAGACGGATGCCGCGCCATCCAGCCCGCTGTTCGCCGGCGGCGTCGTGACGACCATGTTCCCGGTCATCGCGCCGTACCACGTGTAGAGCCAGTAGGCGCCGTTCGGCGATCCTCCGGTGTCGGTGAGGAGGTCGCCGAGGGTTCCGTAGTGGTTCCAGAACGCGAGCTCCGCGTTGTTCACGCCGTAACGCTCGAACTTCGCGATGTAGCCGACCAGGGCACCGGGCACGCCGACCTCCGACGGGGTCGCGTACTCCTCGATGGCGATCGGCCGGGGCGTGATGCCCAGGCTCTTCTCGATCGAGGTGACGGTCTGGATGTCACCGGCGATCTTGCTCGAGCTCTCCAGCTCGTGCCAGGCGATGATGTCGGGCACGGTGTCGGTGGCGACAGCGTTCTCGAGAAAGCTCTTCATTCCCGAGATGTTGTCCGAGTAGCTCGGTCCCTGGATCGGAATCGTGGGATCGAGCGACTTGATCTCACGCACCGTTCGGGTCCAGAAGTCGTTGAACGGCCCGGCCGCGGCGGCGTTCCACGTCCAGTCGGGCTCGTTCCACGGCGCCAGCGCCGAGATGTTCGTGGCTCCGGATGCCTGCACCGCCTTCACCTGCGTGTCGACGGCGTTCAGCCAGTCCGGCCAGCTCACCCAGCGATACGGGAAGTTCGGATACCAGTCCGACATGCGCACGACGACCTTCGCGCCGGCTTTCGCCGCCTCGGGTGCCACCTTGAGCGCGTCGCCAGCGGGGGAGGGCTCCCCGTTCGGCAGCTGCGATCCGCCGGGGGCCATCTGCACGAAGGTGTTCGGATGCAGCGGCTCGACAAGGGAGTCGGCCGGCGTCGTCGCTGTCGCCAGCCCGTAAAGCGAGCCGGAGGCCACGTGAGTCACGGGTCGCAACGTCTGATCGGCGCTGACGACCAGCGTGCTCGCTGCCGTGGGCTCGGCCGATGCGGAGGGCGACGTCGCGAGCGCGGCTGCGGCCAGCGCGGCCGCTACGCCGACGGCGGCAACGCTGCCCGGCAATCGATGGGAGGTGCGAATCATTTCCTGCTCCTGCTCTGGAGAGAACTGGCACTCGGTATTCCGTGCGGCGCCGAGCACGACGGTAACGCCCGCTCATCGTGCGCGTCAAGGGCCGACGCAAGCGCATCGATGAATCGATCGTGAGCACCGCCGGAGCTGCGAATGCCGCAATCCCCGCTGAAATCAAGGGAATACAGCAGGCGAGTTGCGGCCGTACGTAGACGTGCTTACACTCGCATCGACGCGCTTCGACGATGAGGAGAAACGATGACCACGATGGCAGACGTCGCCCGCCATGCGGGTGTTTCGGCCAGCACCGTGTCGTACGCGATCTCCGGAAAGCGACCGATCGCGCAGGAGACGCGCGACCGGATCGAGAAGGCGATCGCCGACCTCGGCTTCGCCCCGAACGCGGGAGCACGCGCACTCGCGTCATCGCAGACGCACGTGCTCGGCCTCTTCGTGCAGTTCCTCCCCGACGAGTTCTCGCCGGCCATGCTGCAGTACGTTCTGCCGATCTCGGATGCCGCCCGTGCCGCGGGCTACGACATTCTGATGGTCACGGAGGCCGACGGCGCCCATGCCTTACAGCGCATCGCATCCTCGAACATGATCGACGGCGTCATGCTGCTCAACGTCGCGCATGACGACGACCGCCTCCCGGTGCTGCGCAAGATCCGCCAGCCGGGCGCCATGGTCGGACTACCGCGCACAACCGAGGGCTTCGACGTCTACGACCTCGACTTCGCGGAATCGGGCCGAGTGCTCGTCGACCACCTCGCGGCCCTCGGGCACCGCGAGGTCGTGATGATCACACCGAACGAGCACGTGTACGAGCGCGGCGGGGCGTATGCCTGGCGCTTCCGCGACGCGGCACTCGAGCGGGCGTCGCGACACGGCATCCGCGTGTTCTCCTATCCGGGCGAGACGCAGCAGCCGGGCGTGAACGACCAGCTGACCCACATTCTCGACGAGCGCCCGGAGGCGACCGCGTTCATCGTGCACAACGACGCGATGATCGCCGCGCTGCCCTCCGTGCTGCACACGCGGGGCATCCGCGTGCCCGACGACCTCTCCGTCGTCGGCATCTACTCCGAAGACTTCGGGCGGCTGTTCTCCCTGCCGTACACGGCCGTGGAATCGTCGCCCGACAAGCTGGGCCGCGCAGCGGTCCAGACCCTGATCGAACGACTTCAGGATCCCGACTTCTCCGGTGACCACGTTCTCGAACTGGTCGCGCCGGAGATCACCGACCGGGGCAGCACTCGAGCTGTCTGACGGTCACGATGGCGTGCGCACGGATCAAACGCCGCTCACCACAGATCACATTTCAGAGAGGAAATACCGTGGACAAGACCCGAAAGGTCCGTGCCATCGCGGCGGCCGTCGTCGCGGCCGGAATCACGGCGGGCGCGCTCGCCGGATGCAGCAGCTCCGGTTCAGGATCCAGCAGCTCGGCAGGCGGAACCTACACGTTCTGGGACCCGTACCCGCAGTACAACGCGTCGTCGGACTGGGCGAAGGTCATCGACAAGTGCGGCAGCGACGCGGGCGTGAAGATCAAGCGCACCGCGTACGACACGAGTGACCTGACCAACAAGGCTCTTCTGGCGGGACAGCAGAAGAACTCACCGGACGTGCTCCTCGTTGACAACCCGGTGGTCTCGACGTTGGCGGATGCCGGCATCCTGACCACGACCGCCGACAACGGACTGTCGACCAGCGGCATCGCGCAGAACATCCTCGGCGCCGGTGTGATCGACGGCAAGACCTACGGCGTTCCGATCGGAGCCAATACTCTCGCGCTGTACTACAACCCCAAGGTGCTCGCGGCAGCGGGCGTGGACATCAACAGCGTGACGGACTGGGACACGCTGACCGCCGCACTCCAGAAGGTGGTGGCATCCGGACACAAGGGCATCACGTTCTCGGCGATCGGCACCGAGGAGGGCTCGTTCCAGTTCCTGCCGTGGTTCTGGGGTGCGGGCGCGAACCTGAAGAAGCTCGACTCGTCGCAGGGTGTCGCCGCGCTGCAGCTCTGGACCGACTGGGTGAAGCAGGGCCTGGCACCGAACTCCGTGATCAACGACACGCAGACGACGAGCTGGCAGGAGTTCCAGACCGGCGATTTCGGCTTCTCCGAGAACGGCACCTGGCAGAAGGCCAGCGCCGCGCAGGCGGGCTACAAGGTGGTTCCGCTTCCAGGGAAGACGGCCGGAACGGCGGCTCCAGCCCCCACCGGCGGTGAGTTCTTCACGATTCCCGTGCAGAAGGACTCGTCGCGGTACAAGACGTCGGCGAAGATCGTCTCCTGCCTCACCAGTTCGACGAACGTCGTGAACACGGTCAACACCCTGAACTACATCGGCGCGACGAAGACGGTGCAGCAGAAGCAGCTGGCCGCGGACCCGAGCCTCAAGCCGTGGGTGGACGCGGTGCAGACGGCGAAGGCCAGGACCGGCGACAACCTCGGCACGAACTACCCGATCATCTCGCAGCAGATGTGGGGAGCCGTGCAGAACGCCCTCTCCGGTTCGCAGACGCCGAGTGACGCCATGAAGGCCGCGCAGACCGCGGCGGCGTCCAAGACGAAGTGATCGCGGGCCCGGAAGACAAGAGATGCCAGTGATGCAGATGTCACCCGAGACAGCTGCACCCCCGATCGCGCGGGGAACGGCCGATAAGGCCGCTCCCCGCCCGAGCGGCGGGCAGCAAATCGACCGCCGCTCGAGCAGGGCGAAGGAGAAGAGGCGGGCGCAGCTGATCGCGTGGGCGTTCCTCGCGCCGGTGGTCGTCTACCTGCTCGTCTTCTACGCGTTCCCGCTCCTGCGGAACCTCGACATGAGCTTGCGCGACTACTCGGTGCGCACGTTCGTCGACGGCAGCGCGCCGTGGGTGTGGTTCAACAACTACGTCGCGGTGATCACGAGCCCCACCTTCGGGCCGGCGCTTCTGAACACGGCCGTTTTCACGCTCGTCTCGATCGTCTTCCAGTTCTCCATCGGGCTGGCGTTGGCCGTCTTCTTCTACCGCAGCTTCAGGCTGTCGGGAGTGCTGCGCGCGCTTTTCCTGGTGCCCTGGCTGCTGCCGCTGCTGGTGTCGGCATCCACCTGGTCATGGATGCTCAACAGCGACTCCGGGGTCATCAACTCGTTCCTGAACGCCGTCGGCCTGCCGTCGGTGAACTGGCTGACATCGCCGCACTGGGCGCTCGTCGCCGTGCTCATCGCGAACATCTGGATCGGCATCCCGTTCAATCTCGTCATCATGTACAGCGGACTCCAGAACATTCCGGCGGATGTCTACGAAGCCGCATCGATCGATGGTGCCAACGGCTGGCAGCGCTTCTGGCGCATCACGTTCCCCCTGTTGCGCCCGGTGTCGGCGATCACGATCCTGCTGGGCCTCGTCTACACGCTCAAGGTGTTCGACATCATCTGGATCATGACGCGGGGCGGGCCGGGCAGCGCCTCCACGACCTTCGCGATCTGGGCCTACCAGCTCGGGTTCGGCTCGACCCTTCCCGACTTCTCTCCGGCGGCCGCTGTGGGCAACCTGCTCATCGTCATCGCTGTCGTGTTCGGGCTCATCTACATCCGCGTGCAGCGACGAATGGATCTCTCATGAGCGTGCAGAAGTCCTGGTGGCGCATCCTGCTGGGCGTCGTGTTCACGGCACTCATGCTGTTCCCGGTCTACTGGATGATCAACGTCTCGTTGACCAAGACGCAGGACATGCGCAAGTCCCCACCGAACCTCTTACCCGTAGACCCGACCTTCGACGGGTACCGGCAGGTGTTCTCGGAGCAGTTCCCGTTCCTGGCGACCAGCCTCCTGATCGGCCTCGGCACGGTGGTGCTCACGGTGGCGCTCTCGGCGCCCGCCGCGTACTCGCTCGCCAAGCTGCGGCCGAAGGGCGGTGGCGCGCTCAGCTTCATCCTGCTCATCGCGCAGATGATCCCGGCCGTCGTCATGGCGATGGGCTTCTACGTCATCTACCTGAATCTCGGGCTGCTCGACACCATCCCCGGGCTGATCCTTGCCGACTCGACCATCGCCGTTCCCTTCGGAGTGCTCATCTTCACCGCCTTCATGAGCGGCATCCCGAACGAGCTCCTCGCGGCCGCGAAGATCGACGGCGCCGGGCACTGGCGCACGTTCAGGTCCGTCGTCATGCCCGTGAGCCGCAACTCGATCGTCACCGTGTCGTTGTTCGCGTTCCTCTGGGCGTGGTCCGACTTCATCTTCGCCTCCACCGTCGACGGCGGCGGAGCACTGCAGCCGATCACGATGGGCATCTACCGATACATCGGCAACAACAACCAGCAGTGGAACGCGATCATGGCGACCGCGGTCGTCGCATCCGTTCCCGCCGCGGTCCTCCTGATCGTGGCCCAACGTTACGTCGCCGCCGGGGTCACCGCCGGCGCAGTGAAGGACTGAACCGCCCCATGACCCAGCTCGAAACCGTTCCAGCGCCGGCAGCGTTCCCCGGAGAAGACCAGTTCGACGTGCGGGCCATCCCGTTCAGCCGGCGGGGCTCGTGGCTCGACCTCTCGCCGGTCGTGGGCCTCCACCGCGCGGAGCACGACATCCACCTGGTCTCGCACACCACCGGCATGCACGCCGTGCTGCGGCTCGTGCCCACCCTGGCAGGCGATCCGGTGGATGCCACGACCACCGCCACACCGTGCGTCTTGCGCTGGGAGTCCCCGGCTGGGTACGTGGAGGCCGTCTTCGAGACGACCGACATCATCCGCTTTCGCGGACGTGGCCTGGGGATGCGGTTCGCGGAGGCGGCGGACGAGCTCACCCCTTTCACCGGCATGTATCTATTCACCGATCCGATCGATGGCTCCCCGGTCTACACCTCCTACGAGACGGGCCGGCGCTACCGCATCACCGTGATCGCAGGCGAAGTGCACGTCGTGGGCGGCGAGTCGCTCGGAAGCGCCGACCGCTGGGTCGAAGCGGTCGCCGAGAACGAATGGGAACTCGTCGTTGAAGAGCTCGAGACGGCACGCGAGCCGTATCGGAGTCTGACCACGTTCGACGAAGCCCGTGAGTCGGTGCGCGAGGAGTTCGAAGCGTTCCTCGACGCCGTCGCGCCGTGGCGAGACCATGCCGTGCCGGCTGCGGTCGCCGCCTCGTACGTGCTGTGGTCGGCGACCGTGCGTCCCGAGGGCTTCCTCGACCGCGAGGGCGTGCTCATGTCGAAGCACTGGATGGACAAGGTGTGGAGCTGGGACCACTGCTTCAACGCGCTCGCCCTCGCCGGCGGGCAGCCGGAGCTGGCCTTCGACCAATTCATGCTGCCGTTCGACCATCAGACCGACGCCGGTGCGCTCCCCGACTCTGTGACGCACTCCGAGGCGTTGTACAACTACGTGAAACCGCCGATCCACGGATGGGCGTTCACCGGCCTGCGCCGTGCGTTACCGGCATCGCTGGTCGACCCGCAGCTGCCGGAGACCTACCGGCGCCTCGCCGCCTGGAGCCGGTTCTGGCTCGACCACCGTCGCGTGCCAGGGCACGCCTTGCCTCACTACCAGCACGGCAACGACAGCGGGTGGGACAACGCGACGACCTTCGACCGCGACCGGGTCATCGAGTCCCCCGACCTCGCCGCGTTCCTCATCATCCAGCTGCGTGTTCTTCGCGACCTGGCCGTCGAGCTGGGGTATGAGACGGATGCTTCGGCATGGGCGCAAGCGGAAGTCGAGGTGCGCGAGGGCCTCGCCGGGCTCTGGCGCGGCGACGGATACGTCGCGGTCGCCGCATCCGACGGCCGGGAGGCCAAGCGACGCAGCCTGCTCACACTCCTTCCGATCGTGCTCGGCGAGGCGCTCGAGCCCGAGACGGCGGAGGTGCTGGCCGACGGCATCCGCGAGCACCTGACGGAGTGGGGCCTGGCCACCGAACCCATCGACTCGGAAGACTACGAGTCTGACGGCTATTGGCGCGGCCCGATCTGGGCACCGTCGACGGTGCTGGTCGAGGACGGCCTGCGCCGAGCCGGGCAGACCGAGCTCGCGGATGCTGTGCGCGAGCGCTTCCTGCGCCTTTGCGAGAAGTCCGGGTTCGCGGAGAACTTCGATGCCGTCACGGGCGAAGGCCTGCGCGACCGCGCCTACACCTGGACGGCATCCGCGTATCTGCTGTTCGCACGGGCGCAAGCGGAGCAGCGGTAACAAAGCCTCTCGGGCGCGCCCGAGAACGAAGCAGATGGGCCCCGGATCCGTGCCCGGGGCCCATCGTCGTGTCACGAGTTCGTCAGCGACCTGCCGGCGTGAACAGCTCCTCGATCGGCTTTCCGAAGAGCCGTGAGATGCGGAACGCCAGGGGGAGTGACGGATCGTACTTTCCGGTCTCGAGTGCGACGACGGTCTGGCGCGAGACATCCAGGCGTTCGGCGAGCGTCGCCTGCGTCCAGCCGCGGCCCTCCCGCTCGGCGCGGATCAGATTCTCCATCAGGCTTTGGGTGCCCCGACCAACAGGTTGGTGAACTCCCACGAGACGATCCCCACGATCGCGACGAGCCATCCGCTGGTGGGCACGGCGATTCCGGCAGCGCCGAGCGTGCCGAGCGTGAGCGCGGTCACCATCGACAGGGTGAACCCGACCGCGAGTCCGGGGAAGAGCAGCTTCACCTGGTACTCGTCCATCTGCCGAACGCGGAGCACGATCACGATCACCATCCAGATGATCGGAAGCAGCGGCAGTACGGCCAGCACCCACCGCAGCGCGCCGCCTTCGCGGCCCCACAGGGCGAGCGCGAGGTTCGCGAGCACGAGGCATCCGACCCCTATCCACATGCGCAGTCGGAAGGCGCGCAGGCGTCGCAGTTCGATCGACGATTCCCCGTCCGTGTCAAGCTCGCTTGTCATGTCTCGACTGTACGGTGACGACGGATGCGTGTCAAGCACGCTTTACATGGGGTCGGTGCGCGCAGCCGCGCCCGCTCACGGCGTGGGGTAGACCGTCCAATCGGACTGCTCGAAAGGCTCCGACACCTCGCTGCCGTCCAGCTCGAACAACGCGATGTCGTCGCCGAGCAGGTGCAGGAACCTCCCCTGCCGTCGGTCGTCGCCGCTGCGGAGTTCGTAGCGGCGCCCCGCCGTCAGAATGGACCAGTCCTCGATCTGCTGGGGTGCGTCATCCGCCCTCGTGTCGTTGTCCGCCATAACGGCAGGGTATGCCCGTGTTCGCACCACCGCCCGGCCGTATCGGTCGAAAGCATGGCCGGGTGGGCACCAGCTCCGGACCTGCGTGACGACCCCGCGCCGATCCGCCCTGCCAAGGCGTTGACCGTCGGAAAGGTCTGGGCTAGACCCGGACGCATGGGAAGACTGAACAGAACCGCGCACCGTCTGACCAGCGCGATCGAGGGGGCCAGCGCACTCGACGCGGTCGCCGATCCGCTTTCGGAGCTCGTCGTGAAAGCCACGAAGCGCAAGGCGGTGAAGAACCTGCTCTCGGGAACATGGCTCGGGCATGCGTTGCATCCGATGCTCACCGATGTGCCCATCGGGTTCTGGAGCGCTGCGCTGCTGCTGGATGTCACTGCCGGTGAACGCGGAGCCCGCTCGGCGAGACGGATGGTGGGTCTCGGAGTCCTCGGCGCGATTCCGACGGCGATGGCCGGGGCATCCGACTGGGCGGACACGCACGGCCCGACGAAGCGGGTCGGACTCGTGCACGCGCTCCTGAACGACGCGGCACTCGTGCTGCAGATCGTCTCGTGGCTGTCTCGGCGGGGCGGACACAGGGGTCGCGGGATGGGGCTGAGCCTGCTGGCTTTCGGGGTGATGTCGGTCGCGGCATACCTCGGCGGCCACCTGTCGCTCGTGCGCGGCGTCGGGATCAACCACACCGCGTTCCAGGGCTCGGAAGCGGAGTGGACCGATGTGGCGGCGGAGACGGACGTGAGGGAAGCCACACCGCTGCGTGTGACGGCCGGCGATGTGCCCGTGATGCTGGTGAAGCAGGGTGGCGTCGTTCGCGCGCTGTCCGCGACGTGCACGCATGCCGGCGGACCGCTCGACGAGGGATCGCTGGTCGACGGATGCGTGCAGTGCCCCTGGCACGGCAGCGAGTTCCGGCTGGTCGACGGCACCGTTCATCGCGGACCGGCATCCGTGCCCGAGCCGGTCTGGGACGTGCGCGTCGCCGAGGGTCGCGTCTCGGTGCGCTCGAGGGCGACTGCTTGATCTGTCGACCGCTGGTCGCGCGGAACCTCTGGCGCTGGTGGCCCAAGGTCAACCGGCGGTGAGCACCTGCTGCAACACAGTGGCCTCGCTGATGTCGTCGCGCTTGGATGCCGTGAGCAGCGTCACCGTTCCGCCGTGCGCAAGCTTGCGAAGCGAATCGAGCGCTTCGACGTGCTCCTGGTCGTCGAGTTCGGCGCGATACCGCTTCACGAACTCGTCGAACTTCTCCGGATCGTGCCCGTACCACTGTCGCAACTGAGGGGACGGCGCGACGTCTTTGCACCACTCGAACAGTTCCGCGCGTTCCTTGCTCATGCCGCGCGGCCACAGCCGATCCACGAGCACTCGCTTGCCGTCGCCGGGCTCGGGCGCATCGTAGATGCGGCGCACGCGAACGTTGACGCCGGCATCTGGCGAAGCAGTCTGATCTGCGCTGGCCACACTGCCACGATACGTCGGGTGCAGACGAAGGGCTTCTCAGAGTCGCATCCGCGCCTCAGTTCCCGCTGGTTCTTCGCTTCTCGTCCACACGGGAGTAGTGCGAACCATGACTAGACTTAGTCCACTTGATCTAGTCCAGTGGAGCAGACGAATGCGTACCGTCAACATCCATGACGCGAAGACGCACTTCTCGCGTCTTGTCGATGCGGCAGCGAGCGGTGAAACGATCATCATCGCCAAGTCGGGTCGGCCGGTCGCGAAGCTCACGCGGCTGGACACGCCGGTTGCTCAGCCGCGAAGGCTCGGTTGGTACAAGAACATGCCCTCCGTGCCAGACGACTTCGACGAGTGGATGTCGGAAGACGTCGCAGCTCTGTTCGCGGGTGAGGAGCCGGTGACCACGGAGTCGCGCGAATGAAGTATCTGCTCGACACGCACCTTCTGATCTGGGCGGCCGGTGACGAGCCGCGCCTCAGCCGGAGCGCGCGAGATCTCCTCGAGGACGAAGACAATGCGGTGATCTTCAGTGCCGCCTCGATCTGGGAGATATCGATCAAGGCGGCATTGGGCCGTTCATCGTTTCAGCTCTCGGCAGCTGTGTTTCGCCGCGGCTTGATCGAGGTCGGCTATCGCGAGCTAGACATCACGAGCGCGCATGCTGTCGCGGTGGGCGATTTGCCGCGCATCCACAGCGATCCGTTCGACCGGATGCTGGTGGCGCAGGCACGCACCGAGGGTTACACACTCCTCACTTCAGACCGACGCGTGGCCGAATACGGCTCGCCCACGCTGCTGGTCTGAAGCAGCGCGCACCGTCGCAGCGACGCCCTGGTGAGGCTGCTACGACGGGCATAGTGTCGAAAGCGAGGCGACTCGAGCACGACTCAGTCCGGCGCTTCGTAGCCGCGCAAGCACACGACGACGGGAACGGAACATGTTCGGCAAGAAGCACCGCCAAGAAGAGGTCGCCGCGGAGGCGCAGCAGGAGGAGCAGGAGGCGATGCGGGCCACCGAGACCGACGACTCCTCCATCGACCCGAACGAAACCCTCGAAGCCGAGGAAGAGCCCGAGAGCTGAGGCTAACGGGTGGGCGCTGCCACCACCCGGAGCGCGCTCGGGGTGACCGATACCGGATCGCCGGGCTCGGGCATCCGGCCGGCCGACGACGCCAGTGCCTCCGCTAGCGAGAGCTCCGCGACGAGGCCCACCGTGGTCTCCAGACGAAGTGCGCCGGCGTGCGCAGACACCGAGCGGATGCTCGTGCGCACGGCGCCGGCATCCCCGAAGCGAACGGCCACGTCGCGCGGTGCGACGATGCCGAAAGCTTGCGCGCCCTCGGCGAGTGGAGCATCCGGTACGCCGCCCAGTGAGGCGCCCGCGACCTGCAGCGAACCGCTCCGCCACGTGCCGGGCACGACGCTGAATCCGGCGAGCCTGGCGGCGAACGGATGCCCCGGCTTGGTCGCAAGGTCGTGCGGGGATCCGCTGTCGACGACGCGACCGTGGTCGAGCACCAGACAGGACTCGGCCCAGGGGAAGGCGTCCGCGAGCTCGTGCGTCACGAGCACGCTGGTCGTTCCGGTTCGCGCGAGCTCCGCGGACAGCAACCGGCGCACCGCTGGGGCGCTCTCGGCATCCAGAGCGGAGAACGGCTCGTCGAGCAGGATGACCCGCGGATCCGCGGCGAACGCGCGCGCCACCGCCACCCGCTGTTGCTGGCCGCCGGAGAGTTCGTGCGGTCGCGCATCCGCTCGATGAGCGAGGCCGATGCGCTCCAGCCAGTCCAAAGCGGCGCGCCGGGCATCCGATCGGGTCACGCCCTGCGCACGTGGTCCGAACGCGATGTTCTGCGCGAGCGTGAGGTGCGGGAACAGCCGAGGCTTCTGTTCCAGAAGGGTGATGCGCCGGTGCTCGGGCCGCTCGCGGAGCCGTCCGGCCTGCTCGAGCACGCGATCATCCAGCCGCACCTCGCCGCGTCGCAGAGGGAGCAGGCCCGCGAGTGCGGCAAGCAGGGTCGACTTGCCTGCGCCGTTCGGACCGAAGACGGCCAGGCATCCGCCGGCTGGCACCTCGAACCGCAGGTCGACGGCGAACCCGCCCCGTGAGGCGCCGAGGTCGGCGAAGAGGGATGCGCCGTGCGGCTCGGTCATCGCACGGCGTCTTCTCGCCAGGCGCGCAGCCCGCCCACGATGACGGCGGCGCTGACCAGCAGCAGCAGCGAGAGCGCCACGGCGGAGTCCTGGGTGATGCCGACGCCGTTGAACGCGGTGTAGATCGCGAGCGGCATGGTCTGCGTCACGCCCGGCGCGTTGCCGGCGAACAGCGCGGTCGCCCCGAACTCGCCGAGCGCGCGGGCGAAGCACAGCGCGGTGCCCGCAGCGATGCCGGGGGCGATGAGCGGGATCGTCACCGTTCCGAGCACGCGCCAGCGACCCGCGCCGAGCGTCGAGGCGATCTGTTCGTGTCCGATGCCCGAGGTGCGCAGGGTGCCCTCCACGGTGATGACGAGGAACGGCAGGGCGACGAACGCCTGGGCGACGACGACCGCCGCGCTGGTATATGGAAGGCTGAAGCCGCTGAACTGGAAGATCGGCTTGCCGAGCAGCCCCACCCGGCCGAGCAGCGACAGCAGGGCGAGACCGCCGACCATGGGCGGCAGCACCAGAGGGATGAGCACGATGGTGCGCAGCACGCCGGCGAGACGCGTGGTCGACCGGGCGATCACGACGGCCAGCGGAAGGCCGAGCACGAGACACACGATCGTGGCGCAGGCGGCCGTCCACAGCGAAAGCCACAGCGCGGTGAGCGAGGCGGGTGCGAAGAGGTCGCTCCACAGCGTCGACCAATGCGCGCGCGTCACCAGGCCCACGACCGGGAGCACGAGGAACGCCAGGGCGACGAGCGCGGCGACGTAGAGACCGCGCGGCAGAGTCATGGCTTTCCGAAGCCGAACCTCGCGAGGATGCGCTGGCCGGCACTCGAGAGAACGAACGAGACGAACGCATGGGCGGCCTTCGGCGAGGGCGCCTTGTTCGCGACGGCGATCGGGTAGCTGTTCACGACCTTGGCCGCGCCGGCCGGTGTGATGCCGTCGAGCTTGCCGCCGGATGCCGCAACATCTGTCGCGTAGACGAGCCCGGCATCCGCCTCGCCGTTCTCCACCCTGGTCACGACGCTCGTGACATTGGTCTCCTCGCTGGCCGGAGTGAGCTGCACGCCGGCGTTGGAGAGAAGGGTCTGCGACGCCGTTCCGCACGGCACCTGGGGTGCGCAGATCACGACCTTCAGCCCTGGTCTGGTCAGATCGGACAGGTCGCGGATGCCCTTCGGGTTGCCCGGCGGGACGGCGATCCGCAGGGTGTTGCTCGCGAAGCTCGTGTCCTTGCCTGCAAGTCCAGCCTTCGTGACGGGACCCAGTGACTGCTGATCGGCGAACGCGATAACGTCCACGCTCGCGCCGCCCACGATCTGGGTGGCGAGCGCCTGCGATCCGTCGTAGCGGATCGGCGCGACCGGATACTCCGGGTTCGCCTTCTGAAAGCTCTTCGCCAGCGCATCGAAGGAGCCCTGCAGCGACGCCGCGGCGAACACGATCAGCGGCTCGCCCGGACTCGCCTTGCCGTCCGATGCGCCGCTCACGGTGGCGGCGGAACCGGAGGATGCCGAACATCCGGTCAGGAGAAGCGCGAGAGCCGTCAGGGCTGCCGCGGTCGCGGTCGCCGCTCGTCGGGGCAGCCTCATCGCCGGCCGCCCTTCGCGCCCGTGGCGCCGCGCGGCTTCGCCTCGGTGGCGGGCGGAGTCTCGACGATCACCATGGTCGCCTTCACGACGGCGGTCGCGAGCGAGCCGATCTCGAGTCCGAGCTCCCGCACCGCCTCGGTCGACATGAGCGAGACGACGCGGTGCGGCCCGCACTGCAGCTCCACCTCGGACATCACAGTGTCGCTGGTCACCCCGGTCACCAGTCCGACGAAGCGGTTCCGGGCGCTTGTGCCACGCTCCAGCGGGTCGCCGGGACCGTTCGCGGATGTCGTCAGCCGACGCGCGAGATCCGCACCTTCGACGACCGCCCGGCCCACGTCATCCGTGCCGGCCGTCAACTCGCCCGCGTCGACCCATCGACGCACGGTGTCGTCGCTGACTCCGAGCAGGGCGGCGGCCTCGCTGATCCGAAAACGCGTCATGATTTGTATTCTAGTTCCGCAAATGCGGAGACCGGTGGCTCGATCTCCGAACTTCTGGACCCGTGACGTCGTCTCGGGTGCTCGTAACGACGCGAAGCGTCGAAGGCGGCTCGGCGGACCGCCGTCGGCGCGGAGCCGAACAGCTACCGTTGAGGCATGGTCCTGCCTCCACTCGTGCAGCCCGTCGACGTGCTCGCGCCCGACGAGCGCGTGCGCGCGGCGCGGCAGTTGCGGCTGTTCGAGATCGGCGACGTCGGGCAGCGCCGGCTGGCGGCGGCGAAGGTCGCCGTGATCGGGGCGGGTGGCCTCGGTTCGCCTGTCCTCCTCTATTTGGCGTCCGCGGGCGTCGGGACACTGGGTATCGTCGACGACGACGTCGTGGATGCCACGAACCTCCAGCGCCAGATCGCGTTCGGCACGACCGACGTGGGTCGTCCGAAAGCGACCGTCGCGACCGAGCGCGTGCGCGCCCTGTCGCCGCGCACCGCGGTCATCGAGATCCGCGAGCATCTGGATGCCGCGAACGCGCAGCGGCTCCTCACCGGATACGACGTCGTCGTCGACGGCAGCGACACGTTCGAGACGCGCTATGCCGTCGCGGATGCCTGCGCCGCACTCGGCACCCCGCTGGTCTGGGGGTCGGTGCTGCGATTCGATGCGCAGGCCACCGTGTTCTGGTCGCGCCCGCCGAACGGACTCGCCGAGCCGGCGAGGGCGAACGCGTCCGGCTCAACGAGCGCCGACGGGACCCAGCCCGTGAACCTCCGCGACGTGTTCCCCGAGCCGCCCGCGCCCGAGGATGCACCGTCGTGCGCTGACGCCGGGGTGCTCGGCGCGCTCTGCGGGCAGCTCGGCGGCATCCTCTCCGCCGAGGTCGTGAAGCTGATCTGCGGTGTCGGCGAGACGCTGCTCGGCCGCATGCTCGTCATCGACGCGCTCACCGCGACGACGCGGGAGGTACCCCTGGTGCCCGCGCCGCGCGCCGAGAGCGCCCCTCAACGTGGAACGCCGCAGACGACGCCTGAGAGAGACACGCCGCGACCGACCTTTGCCCGACCGGACGCGGTGCGACGGGTCAGGGCGGACGACCTCCGCGCACTGAGCGACCCCACCCTCATCGACGTACGCGAGCCGGACGAGTTCGCCGTGGGCACCATCCCCGGCGCCCGGTCCGTGCCCCTGTCGCACGTGGCGACGGATGCCCCCCTGCTCGAGCTCGACCATCCGGTCGTCGTGTTCTGCCAGACCGGCCCCCGCGCTCGCATCGCTGCTCGCATGCTGCTGGCGGAGCATCCGGATGCCGACATCCGCATCCTCGACGGCGGATACGACGCCTGGATGCGAGCGCAGGTGCGCGCGTGATCACGGTCGAGGCGCACAAGGAGCACGTGCTGGCGGCCGCGCGCCCGCTGCCGGCCGAGCGCGTCCCCCTGGCGGCTGCGCTGGGACTCGTGCTGGCCGAACCGGTGCACACGCGCTGGCCGGTCCCGCTCTTCGACAACTCCGCCATGGACGGTTACGCCGTGCGACGCGCGGATGCCTCGGTCGGCGCCCGCCTGCGTGTCGTCGCCGACGTGCCGGCGGGCTCCGAACTGAACCCGCCGCTGGGCGCGGGGGAGGCGGCGCGCATCATGACCGGCGCCCCTGTGCCGAGCGATGCGGATGCCATCGTGCCGCTCGAGCACACCGACCTGGGCACCGCGATCTCCGCCACGGCTCCCGAGTGGGTGATCGTGACGACGCAGCCCTCTGCCGGTGCGCACATCCGGCACGCCGGAGAGGATGCACCGCCCGGCGCGATCTCGGTGCCCGCCGGCGCCGAACTGGGGCCATGGCAGCTGTCGTCGATCGCCTCGGCCGGGCACGATCACGTGATCGCCTACCGCAGGCCGCGGGTCGCCGTGATCTCCACCGGATCCGAGCTCGTGCCGCCTTCCGAAACGCCCCGCCGCGGCCAGATCCCGGAGTCCAACTCCGTACTCCTTTCCTCCGCTCTGCGGGCCGCCGGTGCCGACGTCGTTGGCGTGCGCAGCGTTCCCGACGACGAGTCGGAGTTGCGTCGCGTGCTCGACGACCTACGGCGCGAAGCCCGACCGGACGTCGTTGTGCTGTCGGGCGGGGCCAGTGTCGGCGCGTTCGACGTGGTGAAGGCCGTGCTCGATGGCGTCGGATCGATCGCGTTCGAGCCCGTCGCCATGCAGCCGGGCAAGCCGCAGGGCTTCGGCACGATGGATGACGGCATCCTCGTCTTCTGCCTGCCCGGCAATCCGGTCAGCGTCGCGGTCTCGTTCGAGATGTTCGTGCGACCGGCGCTGCGGAAGCTCGGCGGGCATCCGATCATCGACCGCCCGCTGGTCACCCGCACGGCCGGTGCGACCTGGACCTGTCCGCCGGCTCGAACCCAGGTGCTGCCCGTCGTGTACGACGAGCAGACGGTGCGGCCGGCATCCGCGGGCGGCAGCGGATCACACCTGGTGAGCTCGCTCGCCGCAGCCGAGGGACTCGCCGTCGTGCCCGCGCACGTCGGGCGCGTGGAAGAAGGAGACTCCGTGACCGTGATGGTGCTGACATGACCGAGCCCAGCGGCGCACCTGCACAACCGTTCACGCACCTGGATGCCGGGGGCGCCGCCCGCATGGTCGACGTCACCGAGAAGCAGCCGACGGTGCGCAGTGCGACCGCGTCCGGATTCGTGCGCTGCTCCGAGACAGTCGTGACCGCGTTGCGGGACCGCTCGACACCGAAGGGTGACGTGCTGGCGGTCGCGCGCATCGCGGGCATCCAGGGCGCCAAACGCACCCCGGAACTGCTTCCGCTCGCCCACGTGATCGGCGTGCACGGGGCTGCGGTCGAGCTCGAGATCGTGAACGACGGCGTGCGCATCGAGGCGACCGTGCGCACGGCCGACCGCACCGGAGTGGAGATGGAGGCGCTCACGGCCGTCTCCGTGGCGGCGCTCGCCGTCATCGACATGGTGAAGGGCTTGGACAAGTCGGTCTCGATCGAGCGCGTCCGGCTGGAGCGCAAGACGGGCGGCAAGAGCGGCGACTGGCTGCGCCCAGCCGTAGCCGGAAGCACTCCGCCCGCAGACACGGCGCCCGCAGACGCGGCGCCCAGAGACACGGCGCCCGCAGACGCGGCGCCCAGAGACACAGCGCCCGGAGAAGCGGCGCCGTGAGCACAGCCGCGATCATCCTCGCGGGCGGCCGGGCGTCCCGGCTCGGCGGCGTCGACAAGGCATCGGTGGAGGTGGATGGCCGCACCCTGCTCGACCACGTGCTCGATGCCGTCGAGGGATGCTCGCCCCTCATCGTCGTCGGCCCGTCCGCTCTCGCGCGAGACGGCGTCACGATGGTGCGCGAGGATCCTCCGTTCGGCGGTCCGGTCGCGGCGCTCTCCGCGGGGCTGAACGCCCTTCCCGAGCCGGCGCCCGCCGAGACCTGGGTTCTCGCGTGCGACCTTCCACGGGCCCATCGCATCGTCGCGCTCCTGCGGCCGGAAGCGCTCGGCGACGCCGACGGCGTGATTCTCGCCGATGCCGACGGACGCGAGCAGTGGCTCGCCGGGCGGTACAGCACGCAGTCGCTGCGGGCAGCCGTCGGGGCACTGCCCGAGGTCGCCGGGGCATCCGTGCGGCGGATGCTCGCCGCCTGCCGACTGCGCGTCGTTCCGGACCGCGTAGGCGCCTCGATCGACCTTGATACCTGGCCGGCCATCGAGCACTATCGAAGAATGAACGAATCGCCGGCAGACCTCGATGCGTGGGTGACGGAGCTGGCCGGAGCGCTAGGCCTCGACCCTTCCCGGGTGCCGACCGGGCAGCTGCTCGACCTCACCCGCGACGCCGCACACGGCGTGACGCGGCCGGCCGGACCGTTGACCACCTACCTGGTCGGCCTCGCCGTCGCCGGCGGCATGACCATGGACGACGCTGCCGCCGCGACCCGCGCCGCGATCCAGCGCCACGCTGCGGCTGCTGGCCAGTCATGAGGGTGCGCTTCTTCGCCGGCGCTGCGGAGGCCGCCGGCCTCAACGAGCAGCAGGTCGACGCGAGCATGACATTCGGCGAGTTGCGTGCGGCGCTCGCCGACGAGCACGGCGCTGAGTTCGCGCGCGTGCTCGAACGGTGCGCCGTCCGTGTCGACGGCGCACGCCTCGCGGACGACGATCTCGTGCCGGCCGACGCGACCGTCGACGTGCTCCCGCCGTTCGCCGGCGGCTGAGTTCGCGGACGAACCCGCCCCTTCGGGAGGACGAACCCGCACCCTCGCGCGGAGAACCCGCAGGGTGGCGTCAGAGGGTTCGGCCGAGGCCCACCCAGGAGGACGAGCCGTCCGCTTCGACCTGCTTCTTCCACACCGGCAGCTCGGCCTTGACCCGTTCCACCAGCTCGCGGCAGGTCTCGAACGCCTGCGCCCTGTGCGCGGTCGAGACGGCGCAGACGATGGCGACATCGCCCACCGCGAGCGTTCCGATCCGATGGCTGACCGAGATGCGCACACCCTCGGCGTCGAGGGCCCGAGCGAGCTCTTCGAGCACGGCGGTGGCATCCGGATGCGCCGTGTACTCCAGTCGCACCACCTCGCCGGCCGCGCCCGGATCGTGGTCGCGCACTGTTCCGACGAACAGGGCGGTGGCGCCGGCATCCGTCGCGGCGACCTCTGCCAGGATCAGGGTCGCGTCGAGCGGTTGGTCCGACAGCCCAGCGCGCACGATCACGAGTGGTCACCATCTGTCGGCCCTGTCGAGGCGTGCTCGCCGCCGCTCAGCTGCTGAACGACGTGGGCGGCGACCGAGAGCACGACCGGGATTCCATCGCGCACGGCTCCCGGCGAACCGGCCAGGTTGACGACAAGCGCGTTCTCCCGCACCCCGGCGACGCCTCGCGAAAGCAGAGCGTTGGGCAGTGCGGCCGAGCCCACTCGGCGAAGCTCCTCAGCGATACCGGGCAGCGCGCGATCCAACAGCGGCGTTGTCGCCTCGGGCGTCACATCGCGCGGCGCGAGTCCCGTTCCGCCGGTCGTGACCACGAGCTGCGCGCCTCCTGCGATCGCGGAGCGGATGCTGCCCGCGATGGCGTCAAGCTCGTCGGGCACGACCCGCACCTCGGCGTGCCAGCCGGCGTCGGCCAGCAGCGCCGCGGCCAGAGGGCCGGACTCGTCAACTCGCGTGCCAACCGCCGCGCGATCGGAAACGGTGATGACGGCGGCGCGACCGCCGTGTTCGCGTGCGCCACGCCCGTGATCCGTCCCGTGCTCGTGATGCGCGCTCACGCCGGCACCCGCTTCGATCGCATATCGACAGTGTAAGGAGAGCGAGCCGGTGACGAGCTGGCGTTGATAATGACCGTGCCGGGGCTGACGCGGCCGGGCGTCGAGGCGTTCCAGCTCGTCCGCTCCTACGCGCGCAGCCATCGGGAACGATTCGACGACGTCGCCCGGGGCATCGTAAGCCTCGATCTCGATCTGTAAAGGGGTGCTGCGCACGGGGACGGCGCGTACCGTATTCATAAGGTCGTCCAGGATTCCGGCGAACTCGCGGGACGGTCGTCTGGGAAATCATGAAGCGCATCAACATCTCAGGAACATCGATACTCACCGGAACCGCACTCGCCGACGCAGTTTTGATCTACGGGGTTTCGCTCGCCCGATTGCACCGCGTCGAAGTCGCCGAAGTGCCGTTCATCGACGAAGACGGCACCCGTCAGTACGCACAACTCGTGCTCGGGGACGGATGTCCGATCTGGACCTCGAGCGTCGAACCCGACGGTGCCGAGCTGATGGATGGCGTCGCGCTGGCGCAGCTCAGGGCTCGCACCGCGGAGCTCGAGCCCGGGTGGGGAGGAGTGTACGGCGACTTCGAAGACTGAGGCTCGGCGCACTCCGGGGCCAGTGGACCGCATAAGATGCGATTCACCATGCTCGAGAACTTCCAGCCGCAGCCCGGGTCGCAAGTCGTCGTCGTGAACAACACGCCGTTCACCCTCGTTCAGCCCGAGGCGGGCGAGCCGTGGAACATCGTGCGCAACGACACGGTGCTCGGCTACCTGTACCGCAACGACGCCGGCGCCTGGGCCGTGTGGCCGCTCTACGACGGCTGCACGTACATTCCCTCGGCGCCCACGCCGGGCGAGGCGCTCCGGCGGGCGCTGTAGCAACGCGGAGAGCGGTTATCCTGGCCCGGTCATGCCATCGCCTGTGGCGTCGGGCTCCGTATCGACGAGGCGTTGCAGAAAGCGGATGACCACCTCACGTTCTCGAGACGTGAGGCTGGCGGCGACGGCGAACCGGTGCGCATGTATGCGCCCCACGCTGTCGCGGACCTGTTCGTGGGTCTGCTGCGTGATCCTGATGACAAGAGCGCGACGGTCGGTGGGGTGGGGGCCTCGCTGTATGTGCCCCGCCTGTTCGAGGCGGTCGAGGAGCTTCGTCGTCGACGCCGTCGAGATGTGCAGGTGATCCGCAAGGACGCTCGGCGTGACGAGGACGTCCCTATTCTTCGCAGCCACCAGGAACCGCAGGGCCTTCATGTCGGTCTCGTTCAGCTTCATCTCGTTCCTGGACCGGAAGCTGAGCTCCTGCTCCGCCTCGCGCCAGTTGCGCATGGCGGCGAGGACATGCACGATCTGAGCGATCTCCTCGTCGCCGAGCCCTTCAAGGCTCACGAGTTCCTGGTCGGGATCGATCACGCGCGGGTCGAGCACAGCGTCGGACCCGACGTCCCGACGGTCTCGCGGCTGGCCCATATCGCCAGTGTAGGGGCGGGCTTGATGCATGCCAGGCTAGCCATCCACTCTTACGCGCACCGAGCATCCACCCGGATCATCGGGGGCGACCAGTCGTCTGACAACCCCTATCGAGTCTTGAATCCATTCCGTTGGCTAGAGGCTCCGCAAAGGAGGAAACATGGCGCGGATCACGGAGAGCATCGATGTTTCGGTGCCGGTCACGACGGCCTACGACCAATGGACGCAGTTCGAATCATTCCCGGACTTCCTCGACGAAGTCGATCAGATCACCCAGCTCGACGACACGCATCAGCATTGGCGGGTATCGGTCGGCGGCGCAACGCGCGAGTTCGACGCGGAGATCACGGAACAGCATCCCGGCGAGCGGATCGCCTGGACGAGTGTCGGCGGTGAGACGCCGAACGCGGGCGTGGTGACCTTCCACAAACTCAGCGACGACACGTCGAGGGTGACCGTGCAGATCGACTGGCAGCCGGACGGCGTGGTCGAGCAGGCCGGCGCGAAGCTCGGCGTCGCGAGCCACGCGGTGAAGAAGGATCTCGAGAACTTCAAGCGCCTCATCGAGGCCCAGGGTACGGCGACGGGAGGATGGCGCGGCGACGTACCACGTTGAGCCGGAGGGCTCTAGCCTTGCTTATAACTAGATGCGCTAGCTATATTGCTCGACTATGAGCACTGATGAGAGCAGACGGACGCCGCGCTGGTTCCGGGCCCTGCTGCCGGCTGTTCTCATCGTGGTGTGGCTCGCGCTGGCCGGTGTGGGCGGCCCGTACTTCGGGCGCGTCTCCGAGGTTTCGAGCAACGATCAGTCCAGCTATCTGCCGGCCAGCGCGGATGCCACCAAGGTCGCCGACCTGCAGCCGAAGTTCAGCGGCAGCAGCGCGGTACCCGCCATCGTCGTCTACCAGCGTTCGTCGGGCCTGACGACGGGCGACCTGGCATCCATCAAGGACGACTCGAAGAAGATCGCCGACCTGCCGGGCGTGCACGGCGGTGTGTCGCCACCGGTGTCGTCGAAAGACGGCAAGGCCGCCGAGGTCTTCGTGCCGATCGCGGACGACTCGAACCTCGACGCACACGTCGCTGGGCTTCGCACCCACCTCGACTCGAGCACGCTGGAAGGCGTGGACTCGTACATCACGGGTCCCGCCGGGTTCACCGCCGACCTCGTCGCCGCGTTCGGCGGCATCGACGGCATCCTGCTCGCGGTGGCACTGGCTGCCGTGTTCGTCATCCTGGTCATCGTCTACCGGTCACCACTGCTGCCGGTGCTTGTGCTCGCCACCTCGATGTTCGCGCTCTGCGTCGCGCTGCTCGTGGTGTGGTGGCTGGCGAAGTGGGGCGTCGTACAGCTGAACGGTCAGGTACAGGGCATCCTGTTCATCCTCGTGATCGGTGCGGCCACCGACTACTCGCTGCTCTACGTCTCGCGATACCGCGAGGCGTTGCGCGAGTTCACGAGCAGATGGAGGGCGACGTGGACGGCCATCCGGGGCGCGTTCGGTCCCGTCGTCGCCTCGGCCGGCACCGTGATCGTGGGCCTGCTGTGCCTGCTCTTCAGCGACCTCAGCTCGAACAAGGCGCTCGGGCCGGTGGCGGCGATCGGCATCGTGTTCGCATTCCTCGCGGCCATGACGCTGCTGCCGTCGCTGTTGCTCGCGTTCGGCCGGGCGGCGTTCTGGCCGGTGCAGCCGAAGCTCGGCTCGGAGCATCCGCAGGTCGTCGGGCCGGATGCGCACGGGCTGTGGGCGCGGGTCGCCGGATGGATCCGCCGGGCGCCCCGGACGATCTGGATCCTCTGCACGATCGCGCTGCTCGCCGGGGCGACCGGCCTGCTGCAGCTGAAGGCGGAGGGCGTTCCGCAGAGCGATCTCATCCTGGGACACTCGCAGGCCCGCGACGGCCAGAACGTACTCGCCGACCACTTCCCGGGCGGATCCGGCAGCCCTGCCATGGTGGTCGGCCCCGAGTCCCAGCTGCAACCGATGGCGGACCTCCTGCTCGATCACTCCGGAGTATCGTCCGTGACCGTTGTCGCGGGGGACTCGCCGAGCGGAACCGCGCCGGTCACGAAGGACGGCGTACAGCCGCTCGGCCCGCCCGGCACCGCGACACCTGCGCCGAGCGTCGTCGACGGCGACGTGATGCTGCAGGCGACCCTCACGCATCCTGCCGACTCGGATGCCGCCGAGTCGACGGTGCGGTCGCTGCGGACCGATCTCACCCGGCTTGACGGCGGCATCCTGGTCGGGGGAGTGACGGCGGTGGCCATCGACTCGAACGACGCGTCGATCCACGACCGGAACACGATCATCCCGATCGTGCTCGTCGTGATCCTGCTCATCCTGATGCTGCTGCTGCGGGCGATCCTCGCACCCGTGCTGCTCGTGCTCTCGGTCGTGGTGTCGTTCGCCGCCTCCCTCGGCGTCTCGGCCTACGTGTTCGACGGCATCTTCCACTTTCCGGGCGCCGACCCCGCCGTACCTCTCTACGGGTTCGTGTTCCTCGTCGCCCTCGGCATCGACTACAACATCTTCCTCATGACCAGGGTGCGGGAGGAGACGCAACTGCACGGCACACGGCAGGGCATCCTGCGCGGACTCGCCGTCACCGGCGGCGTCATCACGTCAGCAGGACTCGTTCTCGCATCCACATTCGCCGCGCTCGGTGTCATCCCGATCTTGTTCCTCGCCCAGATCGCGTTCATCGTCGCGTTCGGGGTACTCGTGGACACGCTGATCGTGCGCTCGCTGCTCGTGCCCGCAGTGTCATACGACATCGGCCGGGCGATCTGGTGGCCCTCGAAACTCTGGCGGCGTGGCGAGCTCTAGGCGTTCGCCCGCACGGGCCGGAACTGCGCTCCGCGGTGATCGTCGGCGAGTCGGGATCCCTTGCCGAGAACGGCCTGGCGGAATGTCTGTCCCTCCTGCGGCTCCGCGAGCACACCGCGCCGGCGCAGCTCGGGGGAGACGAGGCGCACGAAATCCTCCTCGCCGCTCGGGCGGATGACGCTCGAGAGGTTGAAGCCATCCACGTCGGCTTCCTCGATCCAGCGCTCGAGCTCGTCGGCCACGGTCTGCGGCGAACCGACGATGACGGGTCCGCGACCACCGATGCTGATGAACTTGGCCATCTCGCGAACGGTCCATACGCGCGCCGGGTCGAGCTTGGTGAACGTCGCCAGAGCCGACTGGTGCGCCTCGGACTGCACGTACTCGAGCGGTTCGTCGACGTCGACGCCGGACAGGTCGACTCCGGTCCAACCGCCGAACAGCGCGAGCGCCGCCTCGGGATCGACGTACTGCTGGAAGTCCTCGTATTTCGCCTGCGCAGCCTCGTCGGTCTCGGCCACGATCACGGTCGCCATCGTGAAGATCTTCACGGCGTCCGCGCTACGGCCCTTCTCGACCAACGAATTGCGTACCGTGTCGACCCACTTGCGAACGATGGCGGGCGTCGGGCCGTTGAAGAAGATGGCCTCGGCGTGTTGCGCCGCGAACGACAGCCCGCGCGGTGACGCGCCCGCCTGGAAGAGCAGGGGTGTGCGCTGCACCGACGGTGCTGCCAACGCGGGCCCGGGCACCGTGAAATAGGTGCCGGAATGGTCGATGCGACGCACCTTCGAGGGGTCGATGAAAACGCCGGTCTCGCGATCGGCGACCACCGCGTCATCGTCGAAGGACGCCTCCCAGAGCTTGTATACGACATCCATGTACTCGTCGGCGCGGTCGTAGCGTTCGTCGTGCGGTGGCTGCTCGGTCAGGCCGAGGTTGCGCGCCGCCGAATTCTGGTACGAGGTGACGATGTTCCAGCCGACACGTCCGTTCGTCAGGTGATCGAGCGTGGTGAAGCGCCGGGCGAGCAAGTACGGGTGCTCGTACGTGACCGAGGCGGTGACACCGACGCCGATCTTCGACGTTCCGGCCGCGAGGGCCGGGATGATGACGGTCGGGTCGAGAACCGGGTACTGCACGCCGCCGCGCATCGTCGCGTCGCCGTTGCCGCCGTAGACGTCGTACTGGCCGAGGATGTCCGCAAGAAAGATCCCGCTGAACCCGCCTGATTCCAGCGTGCGCGCCAGCTCGATCCAGTAGTCCAGCTCGGCATAGCGGTAGCTCTTGTCGTCGGGATGCCGCCACAGCCCAGGTGACTGGAACGCCGGCACCATCATCTCGAACGCGTTGAGCATCATCTGCTTGGCCATCGGATCTCCTCGGCTGGATGGGTGGTTTGTGTGCGCTGCGCCGTCGACGCGCGCAGATCAGAACGTGTCGGGCGTCTGCGGATTGCGGATGTACGCGCGGGCCGGATCCTTCGCCGCGATGGCGGCGATCAGCGAGAGCACGGCCAGGCCCGTGATGTAGAGGCAGATCAACCACGGCTGCCCGCCTCCCGCGACGAGCAGCGATGCTGCGATGACGGGGGTCAGGCCGCCGGAGAGCACGGTGCCGATCTGGCAGCCGAGCGAGACGCCCGTGTACCGCACCTCCACCGGGAACTGCTCTGCGAACCACGCCGCCTGCGGGCCGTAGATGGCGTCGTGGATCAGGTTCATGCCCACGATGAGCACGAGCGGCAGGAACACGAGTGAGCCCTCGTCGAGGAACCAGAAGAACGGCCAGATGAACACGCCGATAGCGACGATGGCCACGACAGCGATCGGTTTGCGTCCCCAGCGGTCGGACGCGTAGCCCCACAGCGGTCCGGAGGCGAGCCCGATAGCGGACACGATCGCAACGGACGTCACGCCCTGCGTGGCGTCCCCGCGCTTCGCGGAGAGGTAGCTGAGCAAGTACACGGCGAGGATGGCGAAGAGGCCGGGCTGGGCGAGCCGGAGCCCGATCGTGATCAGCAGCGCCCTCCAGTGGTACCGCAGCACGACCGTCACTGGCGCCTTTTCGAGGCGGCCCTCCTCCTTGATCTTCCGGAACTCGGGCGAGTCATCAACGCCGAGCCTGATGTAGAGGCCGACGCCCACGAGCACGGCGCTGGCCAGGAACGGAATGCGCCAACCGAACGCGACGAACTGGTCGTGTGTGAGAAATGCCTCGACGAGAGCGAACGACCCGGTAGCCAGGAGCATGCCAGCGGCCGAACCGGTCTGCGTGAAACTGCCGAAGAAGCCCCGCAGACCCCGCGGCGCGTGTTCGACGGACAGTGTTGCGGAACCGCCCCACTCCGCCCCACTCGCCAGGCCCTGGATGAGTCGAAGGATCACGAGCAGAACGACAGCGGTCGGGCCTATCGTCGCGTAACCGGGGAGCAGCCCAATGGCCGTTGATGCGAGTCCCATCACCACGAGTGAGATCGACAGAAGCGCTTTGCGGCCGATGCGGTCGCCGAGGTGGCCGGCAATGGCGCCGCCGAGCGGGCGCGAAATGAAGCCGATTGCGAAGATCGCGAAGGCGGCGATGCTGCCGAACACCGACGAGGACGACGGGAAGAACTGAACGTTGAAGATGAGCGCCGTCGCGGTGCCGTACGCATAGAAGTCGTACCACTCGACGGCGGTACCGACGAACGACGAGGTCAGCACCCGCTTCTTGCTCGTGCGCGCGCTCTGCACCGGCTGGTCGGATTCGTGAAGGTCGAGAGCGGTCATGGCGGTCCTTCTGGCCCGTGCGGACCTCTGGGCAGGTGGATCGTCCGTGGGGGGAAACGGACGCGGTGCGCTGAGGCTAATGTCGGCATCCCTCTCGTCCCAAGTGCCTTGTCACATTCGGCCGCTAGATGTCGTCGCGTGACCGCGTGTTACGCCGAAGGTTGCTCCCGGCAGGCACCGCCGCGTTGAGTTCGCTCATGACTTACCTCGCGACCGGTCCTGCCACGATTGCGGGCGGCGAGGCCGCTGAGGCCATGAGCCGAGTACCCGGCGACGACACTCCCGCGATCAAGTCCGTACGCGCCCGCGGCGTGTGGAAGGGATCCATGGCAACGGACCTGACGGTGCGCGGCTTCGACCTGAGAACGGATGAGCCGCTGCCAGTGGGCGGAACGGACACCGCTCCGACGCCCATGGAGCTCGTCGCGGCCGCGCTGAACGGATGCATCACCGTGGTCATCGAGACCGTTGCCGTCGAACTCGGAGTGGTGCTCGAGTCGATCGAAACGTCGAGCATCGCGCACATGGATGTGCGCGGCTTCCGTGGCACTGCGGATGTTTCGCCGCACTTCATCGACTACTCACTCGACGTGCAGCTCGTAGCGACGGCCTCGCAGGAGGAACGACTGAGGCTGCAGGCATCCGTCGAGCGGAGGTGCCCAGCCCTCAACCTGGTGCGCGACGCCGGCGTAGCGCTCGCGATCGACTGGAACTGGTCGGCGTCGGCCGGAGACTAGTCCGTCTTCGTCCAGGCGCCGCCCGGGCCCAGCAGCACCTGCCACAGCCAGTCGGCCGCGGTCTCCACCGACGGTCGCGGATCGCGCTCCAACCAGGCCCGAACGACGCCGAGTGCAGCGCCGGTGATGCCGGCCGCCACGACCTCGAGCGGCACGCCTCCGTACGCCGACGACGCGGTGCGGCTGATGCCCTCCATCGCCACCTGCTCGATCCGGTCCCGCACCCGGGCAGTCACGACGGCGGAGCCCCGGTCGCCGAGCACCCGCGAGTACAGGGCCGCGTGCTTCTCGATGTGGCTGAGGTAGATCCGCATCTCATCCGGTGGTCCCGACACCGGCCCGGTCAGCATCGCGAGCCGCGCGCCCGTCTCTTCGAACGCCGCGTCGAGCGCATCCGCCAGCAGCACGTCCTTGTCTGCGTAGTGCTGATAGAAGCTGCTGCGGTTGACGCCCGCACGGTCGGCGATGTCGGCCACCGTGATCTCGTCGAGGGGCTTCTCGCGTGCGAGCTCCATCAGCGCGTCCTGCAGGCTCGCGCGGGTTCGGGCGATGCGGGCATCCATGATCCGCGATTCTGCCATGAGAGTTCGCCACGGTGACTTCCGGCGCGACCTGCGGAGAACTCCTGCATTCACTGAGAGTTCTCCAACAGCTGCCGGTTTTCCAACATGTGTTGGATAGCGTGAATACCGTTCGCACCGTTCGCCGTCGAGCTGCGCGCGTTCCCTGCACCCGAGACAAGAAAGGCTCGCCGTGGCCAACCTGCTCAATCGCCTCGGACTCTTCTCCGCCCGGCGACCGTGGACCGTGCTGATCGGCTGGATCGTCGCACTCGCGCTCGCCGGAGGCGCGTTCCTCGCGTTCGGCGGAACGCTCGCCACCAGCTTCAACATCCCCGGAACAGAGACCTCGAGAGTCACCGACCAGCTGCAGAAGCAGCTCGACCAGAGCGGAGGCGCGACCGGCACTGTCGTGTTCCAGGCCACGAAGGGATCCCTCGATGCCGGCCAGAGGCAGCAGATCAGTTCGCTGCTGAAGTCCGTCGGCGAGGTGAAGGGCGTCGACAGCACCGTCGACCCGTTCCAGACGCAGCAGCAGCGCGAGGCGCAGCAGCAGAAGCTGGCTGACGCGCGAGCTCAGCTGCAGCAGGCGCAGGCGCAGTTGGATACCGGCACCCAGCAACTCGACTCGGCGATCGCCCAGGCGAAAGCGGCGGGCGCATACGACCAGGCATCCGCCCGGTTCGCGGCGCAACAGGCACAGCTGGATGCGGGCGAGGCGAAGCTCGCCGCGTCCAAGAAGCAGCTGGATGCCGGTCAGAGGCTGCTCGACGCCGCCGCCGACATCAAGACAGTGTCGAGCAACGGCAGCACCGCGATCGGCATGGTGCAGTTCAAGGACAGCCTGTTCAACCTGCCCGCCGATGTGAAGACCGCCGTCGCGCACAAACTGGATGCCGCGAGCATCCCTGGCGTGACCATCAACTACTCGTCCGAGATCGCCACCTCGATCAGCGGACTGATCGGACCGGGCGAGATCACCGGCGTGGTGATCGCGCTGATCGTGCTCATCGTGATGATGCGCGCCCTGATGCCGGCCGTGATGCCGCTGATCTCGTCGCTGATCGGGGTCGGCGTCGGCGTGGCCGGCTCGATGGCGCTCTCCGGTGTCGTCGACATGTCGTCCGTCACCCCGGTGCTCGGTGTCATGCTCGGGCTGGCCGTCGGTATCGACTACGCCCTGTTCATCCTGAACCGGCATCGACGGCAGCTGCTGGCCGGCATGGATGTGCGCGAGTCCATCGGCCTCGCCAACGGCACGGCGGGCAACGCCGTCGTGTTCGCCGGCGCCACAGTGCTCGTCGCGCTGCTTGCGCTGAACGTGAGCGGCATCCAGTTCCTCAGCGTCATGGGAACCGTGGGTGCCGTGTGCGTGCTCGTTGCCGTTCTCGTCGCGGTTTCGCTCACGCCAGCGCTGCTCGGGATGCTCGGACTGCGCGTGCTGGGCAGGAAGGCGCGAGCGCAGGTCGGGCAGGAGTCGCACCGCGCCCCTGTCGTGCGGCCGATGAGTACCGGCCGTGCCGTGCTGAGTGTCGTGGTGGCCGTCGTCGGGCTCTTGATCATCGCACTGCCGGCGCTCTCGATGCGTCTTGGCCTACCGGACGGATCGTCCGAGTCGACGAGCTCGACGCAGTACAAGGCGTACAAGGCGGTCGCGCACGAGTTCGGTGCAGGGCAGAACGGGCCGCTGATCGTGACCGCGACGCTGCCTAAGCCGGTGAGCTCGGCGGATGTCACGACGACGCAGGCGAGCATCGCCGGCGACCTGATGGGCCGCAGCGACGTCGTGGCGGTGGCGCCGATCGGCACGTCGAAGGCGAACGACTTCATGGCCTTCGAGGTGGTTCCGAAGGACGGCCCGAGCAGTGCATCCACCGAGAAGCTCGTGCACGAGCTGCGCGACCACGACGAGCTCGCCGGCGGAGTGACGCTTGGCGTGGCCGGGCAGGCGAGTGCCAACATCGACATCTCCGACAAGCTCGCCGGGGTGCTCCCGCTCTACCTCGCGGTCGTCGTCGGTCTGTCGCTGATCATCATGATCATCGTGTTCCGCTCGCTGCTCGTGCCCATCATCGCCACGGGCGGGTACGTACTCTCGCTGTTCGCCGCGTTCGGCGGCATGACGGCCGTATATCAGTGGGGCTGGCTGAGCCCGGTGTTCGGAGTGCACGATCCTGGTCCGGTGCTGAGCTTCGCTCCGATCATCGTGATGGGCGTGCTCTTCGGACTCGCCATGGACTACCAGTTGTTCCTGGTCACCGGCATGCGCGAGGCGTATGTGCACGGACTGCCCGCGCGCGAAGCCGTAGTGTCCGGGCTGCGGGGCGGCCGAGCCGTCGTCACCGCGGCAGCGATCATCATGATCTCGGTGTTCGGCGGCTTCGTGTTCTCCGAGCTCGCGATGGTGCGTCCGCTCGGCTTCGGCCTGGCGTTCGGGGTGTTGTTCGACGCGTTCGTCGTGCGCATGCTGCTCGTGCCTGGGCTCATGCACCTGCTCGGACGGGCCGCCTGGTGGCTGCCGCGGTGGCTGAACCGCATCCTCCCCGATGTCGACGTGGAGGGCGCGAAGCTCGAGCGCAGCCATCCGCTGCACGGGGTGCCGGCGACGAGCACACCCGCTCCGAAGCCGAGAGAGCCCGTCACCGCTGGGTGACCTTTCAACCCTCGGGTTGCCGCCCCGTCCACCGTATGAAAGAGGAGAAACCCATGGCAGAAATCCGCGAACCGCTGACCGCGAACAGCCCGATCGGGCGATGGCTGGATCATCCGGAGGGCGGTCCGCTGGTGCGCGGGCTGCTCGCCGCCAGTGGCGCGGACGAGTCCGCGCTGGCGCCGATCAAGGGGCTGCCGCTTCAGCAGCTCGTGGCGTTGAGCCAGGGCCAGCTGCCGCAGTCCGTGGTCGACGATCTCGTGCTGAAGGTCAACGGCGGCGTGATGCCGGAAGAGACCGACAGCACGGGATGGGCGGAGAAGATCACGCCGGGCCGGTTCGCGGGCACGACCGTCATCGTCACCGGCGCTGCATCGGGCATCGGTCGTGCGACGGCGTCCCGCGTCGCCCGCGAGGGCGGCCGGGTTGTCGCCGTCGACGTGTCGGACGAGCGACTGGAGGAGTTCGCCCGATCACTGCCCGAGGCTCAGGTGATCACTGTGGTCGGTGACATCACGAAGCAGGACGACGTGGATGCCATCGTCGCGGCGGCGGGGGAACGCATCGACGCCCTCGCCAACGTCGCGGGGGTCAACGACGACTTCTCTCCGCTGCACGAGACGACGGATGCCACGTGGGAGCGCGTGATCGGGATCAACCTGACCGGCGCGTTCAAGCTGACCCGCGCGGTGCTGCCGGCGATGATCGCCGCAGGCAGCGGATCCGTCGTCAACATCGCCTCGGAGGCGGGCATCCGCGGCAACGCCTCTGGCAACGCGTACACCGTCTCGAAGCACGGCGTGATCGGCCTGACACGTAGTGCGGCGTTCATGTACGGACCGCAGGGCATCCGCGTCAACGCGGTGGCCCCCGGCGGAGTCGCAACGGGCATCCCGTTCCCGCCGAACGTTTCCCAGGCGGGCTCCGCGCGCCTGCAGCCCTTCCAGGCGGCGATCCCCACCGTCGCGACCGCGGAGCAGCTCGCGGCGTCGATCACCTTCCTGCTCAGCGACGACGGCGTGAACATCAACGGTGCGGTGCTGCCGTCCGACGGCGGCTGGTCGGTGCAGTAACGCGCTAGGCGGGGCCGATATGTGTCGCGCTACGCCGACTCGCGTATGAGCAGCGTGTGCGCGATCGACCGGTGCAACCTCTCGCCCGTGTCCCCGCGGAGCACGGCGTCCACCAGGTCGATCGCGTGTGCGGCGAGCTCTGCGGTGTCGAGCGCGAGGGTGGTGAGCTCGGGTGTGACGAGCGTGCCGATGTCGAGGCCGTCCACCCCGATCACGGCGACGTCGTCAGGCACCCGGATGCCTGCCAGCGCGAATCCCTTCAGCGCACCCACCGCGAGCACGTCGTTGAAGCACAGCACGGCGTCCACCTGTGGTGCGCGCTCCATCAACTGCGACACAGCGGCGACGCCGCCTTGATGGGTGTCGGCGGCAGGCACCACGGCTTGTGCACTCAGCCCGTGATCCTCCAGCGCCGAAACGAGCAAGCGGTAACGCAGCGACGGGCCGTGGCTGGCGTCGATCATCGCGATGCGTTGGCGCCCGCTCGCGACCAGGTGAGAGATGGCGTCGTTCATGGCGCTCGCGTACTCGAACCGCACGCCCGCCCCGGACTCCACGGGGTCGTCGGAGAGCAGCACGGTCGGCACCCGCGAGGTCACGAGGTCCCGGTGCCGCCGAGCGAGGTGGCCGACGACGGCGTCGACGCGGCCCACGATCGACTCGACGCGTTCGGTGCCGCGGCGACCGCTGACATCCGTCATGACGACACCCCAGTCCCGCTCGGCCGCCCGGTGTGTGAGCTCGGTCGCGAGCTCCGGGTAATACGGGTTGCGCAGGTCGCCGACGACGAAGCCGATCGTCACGTCGCCGCCGCGCACGAGCCGTTGCGCTGCCCGGTTGGGGCGATAGCGGAGCGCGGCCGCCGCCTCCTGCACACGTCGCTTCGTGGCCGGGCTGACGTCGGGCAGGTCGTTCATGGCACGCGTGACCGTCTGACGCGAGACGCCGGCCGCCGCAGCGACGTCGTTGATCGTCGCCGGCTTCACATCGCCGGATCCGGCCCTTGCCATGCTCGGAATCGTACTGGTAGTCTCACTCACCGTGAACGTTCACGGCCGCGCTGGCCGACGGACGTGCACGCCATCTCTTCGCCGGGCTGCCGGCTCACCCGAACACGATCGTGAACGACGGAGGAAAACTCATGGCCGAGGCCCTGCAGCACGTGCGCTGGGGAATCGTGGGACCGGGAGGCATCGCTCACCGATTCGCCGAGCAACTGCCGCACAGCGCCACGGGCCGCCTGGTGGCAGTAGCGAGCCGCGACACCGAGCGGGCGCGCGCGTTCGCCGCCGAGTTCGAGAGCGAGCCCGGTGGCATCCGCATCCACGAGTCCTACGACGCCCTGTTCGCCGACCCCGACGTCGACGCCATCTACATCTCGACCGTGCACACCCAGCACGTGCGCCTGGCGATCCAGGCTCTGGATGCCGGCAAGCACGTCGTCTGCGAGAAGCCGCTCTCGGTCGACCACGCCGGCGCCATGGCCGTGGTCGAGGCCGCACGCCGCAACGGCAGGTACCTGGCCGAGGCGTACATGTACCGCTTCCACCCGCAGACCGTGCGGCTCGCCGAGCTCATCGCCCAGGGTGCGATCGGCGAGGTGCAGCACGTGGATGCCGCCTTCGCGTTCCGCGCCCACCTGCCTCCCGAGCACCGGCTTCTGAATGCCGAGCTCGCGGGCGGCGGCATCCTCGACGTCGGCGGGTACCCGGTTTCGGCCGCTCGCTGGGTGGCGGGCGCAGCGATCGGGGAGCGCTTCGCCGACCCGGTGTCGCTCACGGCGAAGGGCGAGGTCGGGGCGACCGGCGTGGACGAATGGGCCACGGCATCCCTCGTCTTCGGCTCCGGCATCACAGCGCACGTCACGTGCGGGGTACGCCTGGAAGACGAGAACAGAGTCGTGGTCACGGGCTCGAAGGGCCGCATCGTGGTGCCTCAGCCATGGATCCCCAGCCCTACCGATCCGAGCTATCTCGAGTTGAGCCGCACGGACGGCACCGAGACCATTCGCATCGAACCGGCGTGGCAGTACGCGCTGCAGGCGGATGCCGTCGCCGAGTACGCTGCGGACGGGCAGAGCCCGAACATCGGATGGGCCGACTCGCTCGGCAATGCGCGCGTGCTCGATCAGTGGCGCACCGCGATCGGCCTGCAGTATCCATTCGAGGCCCCGACCGCAGACATCCCGCCGGCAAGCGGGCATGCTCCGAGCAGGCGATCGGACGCCACCATGCGTTACGGACGCATCCCCGGCCTCGACAAGGACGTGTCGCGTCTCGTCATGGGCGTCGACAACCAGACCACGCTCGGGCACGCCTCGGCCATGTTCGACGATTTCGTCGAGCGCGGCGGCAACGCGTTCGACACGGCCTACATCTACGGCGGCGGATCGATGGAGCGGTTGCTCGGTCAGTGGGTCGCCAATCGCGGGCTTCGCGACGAGGTCGTGATCATCGGCAAGGGCGCGCACACCCCGCACTGCGACCCTGAGTCGATCGTGCGCCAGCTCGACGAGACGCTCGAGAGGTTGCAGACCGACCACGTCGACCTCTATCTCATGCACCGCGACAACGAGCAGATCCCGGTGGGGGAGTTCGTCGACGTGCTCGACGAGCAGGCGCGAGCGGGGCGCATCCGTGCCTTCGGCGGATCGAACTGGTCGATCGAGCGGTACGAAGAGGCACTGGCCTACGCGGATGCCCACGGCAAGCAACGCTTCTCGGCGCTGAGCGACCACTTCGGGCTCGCGCACGCGCTCGATGTGCCGTGGGCCGGATGCCGGCACGTCACCGACGTCGCTGACCGCGAATGGCTCGAGCGCACCGGCACCACCTTGCTGCCGTGGTCGTCGCAGGCTCGCGGGTTCTTCGCACGGGCCGACCGTGCCGACACCTCGGACGCCGAGCTGGTGCGCTGCTATTACAGCGACGACAATTTCGAGCGTCTCGCACGCGCCAGGCAGCTGGCGACGGAGCTCGGTGTCGCTCCGACCGCGATCGCTCTCGCGTACGTGCTCGCTCAGCCGTTCCCGACGTTCCCGCTCTTCGGCCCGCGCAGCATCGAGGAGACCCGCACATCGATGG
Source organism: Humibacter ginsengisoli (assembly GCF_054780095.1). Taxonomy (NCBI): domain Bacteria; kingdom Bacillati; phylum Actinomycetota; class Actinomycetes; order Micrococcales; family Microbacteriaceae; genus Humibacter; species Humibacter ginsengisoli. The sequence goes on along the minus strand of NZ_BAAGWZ010000005.1, from coordinate 7,811 downwards.
CGGGTCTGGATGTCGCGCTCACCGACGAGCAGGTGCGCTGGTTGGACCTTCGGTCGTAGCCGGCTACGACGCCTGGTGCTCCACTGTCGCGTCCGAGCCGGGGAACACGAGCGTCTCGTGCCCGTCGTCGAAGCGCACCAGGTACGGCGGAGCCCCGTCGTCCCCGCGTACCTCGACGATCTCGCCGTGCCGATCGGGTGCCTCGACGGTCGTTCCGCGAATGAGGATGCGCTCGCCCACCGATGCGCGCATGGTCACCATCTCCTTCGACGCGTTCCACAACGAGCTAACGACCACTCCAGGCTACGTCGGGCTTCCGTTCGCGCAACCGATCGGTGCGAACGTCTCGGAGCTACCCGAACTGGGTACGCCGGCTCCGTTCAGCAATGCTTGACAATGCTCACGGCCTGGGACCAAGCTCTTCTTGGGTCGTTCATTGCTCGCCGTGGGGGCGGCGAGCAAGCGGCCCGTTCGAAAACAATTCGCCCGCTTACCCCGTTTCCGCCCGATGAGCCTCAACTGAAGGCCCATCGGGCTTTGTGTTGAGGACGTGCCATGTTCACAGCGATCGACTCGTTCAGCGGATTCAGCGTCGACGACCTCGACGCGGCGCGGAAGTTCTACGCGACCACGTTGGGACTCCAGGTCGAGAGCGATGGTGACATGGGCATCCATCTCACCCTTCCGAGCGGTGCCGAGGTCTTCGTCTACGCCAAGCCCAACCACACGCCGGCGTCGTTCACCATCCTGAACTTCGTGGTCGACGACATCGATGCCGCGGTCGACGAGCTGAACGCGGCAGGCGTGCAGACCAAGATCTACTCCGATGCGGAATTCCCCACCGATTCCAAGGGCATCGCGCGCCCGGGAAACCCCGAGTGGGGCCCCGACATCGCGTGGTTCCGCGACCCGGCGGGTAACGTTCTCGCGGTCATCCAGGCATGACGGCGACGGTGATGCCGTTGAAGCATCACCGTCACAGCGTGACCGGCCGGATGCGAGTCGCAACACGGTCTGGACAGCTCACGCATAACGCCGGGTGCGCCGTTCCGGCGCAGCGGCCCGGCTCACCGGCTACGTCGAGCGCACACGGCGGGCGGACGCCACCACCCGGCACGTAGGTCGGGCGGCGGCGCACGCCGCGTGTGTTCTCGTTACTTGCGGTTATGCCCTGGCAGCGCGCCGGCGCGTGAACAGCAACGCGCCGAGCCCCGCGAGCAGGGCAAGGAGCGCGGCGCCCAGAGCGCCCAGCAGATCGGATCCGGTGTCGGCCAGTGTGCTGGGGCTCATGGCGTTGCCGGATGCTTGCACCGACGACACCGGCGTCACGTACGACACCGGGGTGCCCGGCGTGCCCGGGGTACCCGGAGTGCCGGGCGTGCCCGGGGTTCCAGGGGTGCCGGGCGTGCCCGGGGTTCCAGGCGTGCCGGGGGTACCCGGAGTGACCGCGGTCGCGCATCCGCTCGTACCGGAGGCACCGATGACGCTGATGGCGTTGCAGCCGACCGTGACAGGGACATCCGCGCCGATCGACCCGAGGATACCGCCGACGAGGCCTCCGTTGCCGGAGGTGCTCCCCGCCGGACCCGTGGCACCGCCGACGGCCGTGCTCGCACCGGTGGACGTGGAGTCGGCGATCACGCTGATCGCGTTGCCGGGGACCGTTACGGGGACGCCGACTCCGGCCGCGACGAGCGCGCCGCCGAGCAGCCCCCCGTTGCCGGAGGTGGTGTCGCCCGAGGGTGAGGTCGATCCAGTGCTGTTCACCGTGGTGGACGGGCCGGTCGTGGCGGCGGCTCCGACACCGCTGATCGCGTTGCCGCTTGCGGTGATCGGGGCGTTCGCACCGATGCCCGAAAGCAGGCCGCCTGCGATGCTGTCGTTGCCGCCCGTGGTTCCCGCCGGTGTGCCGGCGCTGGCGGTTCCGGAGGTGGCGCCGCCGTTCACCGTGGTGGCCGGATCGGAGGTGGTGGAATCGCCAACCAGGCTGACCGTGTTGCCGCCGATCGTGACAGGGGTACTTGCTCCGACACCGGCCACGAGGCCGCCGCCGATGCTATCCGTCCCAGCTGTGGTCGAGCCCGACGGTGCTGGAGTGCCCGTCGTACCGCTGCCAGAGCCGACCATGGTGGCCGGTGCGGATGTGGCGGAGTCGCCCAACCCGCTGATGGCGTTTCCCCCGACCGTGATCGGCGCGTTGAGGCCGACATCGCCGACCATCCCGCTGAGCACGCCGTCACTGCCCGACGTGGTCCCGCCTGATCCGCCAGCGCCGCCGGTCTGACCGGCAGTGGTGGTCGTGGCAGGGTTTGTCGTGCCTGAGTCTGCGGCGACGCTGACAGCGTTTCCTGAGACTGCGATCGGCGCGTTCACCCCGATGGGCAGCAGCAACCCGCCGAGCAGGCTGTTGTTGCCTGTCGTGGTGCTTGGTGTGGCAGCGGCAACGGTGCCCCCCGTGCCGTTCGACGTATCCGCCTTGTCGGATGCCGAGTCGCCCAGCATGCTGATTCCGTTGCCGCTGACCGTGATCGGCAGGTTCACCGTCACCGGTGCCACTGCACCGCCCAGCACGCTTCCGCTGCCTCCAGTCGCCCCACCGGAGGAACCGGTGGACGCGGGAGCGGGTGCGGGCGCCTGGGTCGTGGCGGGATCGGTGGTGATGGAACTTCCGGTGCCGCTGATGGTGTTGCCGGAGACCGTGACCGGAACGGTCACCGTGCCACCCACGATGTCCCCGGATGCGATTCCGTTGTTTCCGGACGTCGTCACCGGTGCCGGAGCCGCCGGGGCGGATGGCGCGGATGACGTCGTAGCCGCCGGTGCCGAAGCTGCCGGTGCCGAGGTGGTCGCCGCGTTGGTGAGCGCGTCGTCGAGCCCGCTGATGGTGTTGCCCGCCAGCGAGATCGGAGCGCTCAGGTTGATGCCGAGCACATCGCCGGAGCCTGCTCCGTCGTTGCCGCTCGTGGAGGGCTCTGCCGCGTTCGCGGCTCCGATTCCCGCCAGTGAAAGACCGCCGAGGATGACTGTGAACCACAGCCCTCTCGACACGATTTTGTTCATGATGAAACTCCCCCGAAAAGAGTTGTTGAGCTGCTCCCCAGGCGTGCATCACTGGCACGTCGAACAGGGAGACTTGAGGTCGCGTCTTCCGCCTGTCGCCGTACGCAGCATCGTCAGGATGCCGTGCGAGGGCATGGCGGAGCGGACCCGCTCAATCAGGGGTCGAGTCGGTCTCGTAGGTAGGTGTCGAAGGAAGTCGATCGTCGCCTTCAGGCGCAGAGGTCAGGCCGAGACCGAGGCCGGGGAGCGCGACCTCCGGCACGGAACTGAAGGCGGAGCCGCCCCCAGAGCCGCCTCCGGATGCCGTGCTGTTGCCCGTCGCTGAGCCTCCTGGCGGTGTGTCTGGGGCCCACGGAGGACCGCCAGAAGCGGCCGCCACAGAAGTACCGCTGCCGGAAGCAGCGCCGGGCGGCAACGACGAGAGTGCCGACGCCTCGTTCCCGGACGAGGTTGCCGAAGAGCCCGCCGAGACGGCTGGAAGCACCGGGATCACAGCGGTCTCGGAGCCTGGCTGCGGGCTGCACGACCCGTTCGAAGTCACCGGAGGTACGCCGTGGCCCGAGCCGGGAGCCGCCGGTCCGAAGACCGTCCCGGTCACCGTGCCCACATCGCCGACCGCCTCATCCACGGTTCCAGTCACGGACGCCGTCGCTCCGGTGAGCGAGCCGAGCGTCGAGCTCAGCGTTGGCCCGACCATCGGGACGGAACCGACGACCTGGTCGGCTGCGCCAGTGACCGACGCGAGGGTCTGCGTGACCGAGACCGACTGCGTGAGGCCGGTAACGGCATCCGTCAAGGGCTGCCCGACCTGCTGCACCGGAGCCGGAAGTGACTGCGTCACGGGGTTCACGACGCTCGAGACCGTGGAAGTCACCGCGCTGACAGTGTCGGAGACCGGAGCGGTCACGGCGCCGAGCGCCGATCCGACGGTGCCCAGCGGACCCGAACCGGAACTGGCGCTCGTGCTGGTCACCGGCGGCGAAGCGTCCGGTTCCTCAGCCGAGGCGGAATGCGAACCGAACGCGAGTCCGAGCAGCACAAGACCAGCGGCCACTCCCAGCCCGCCCAGCAGCAGGCGCAGTAAGCGCGTAGGCGTTCGCGCCTCGGCAGTCTCCACGGTCCATCCCCGAATCTAGAACCTTGTCTATGAATGTACGCGGCCCGAGGCGCGGTAGACAGCCACCGTGCTGCCCCTAACCGGGGGTCACGGGTGATCGCATAAAGATCCAGCGAGCGCGCAGCGATGCGCGCCGACACGCCGTGTTCGGCAACGTCGACACGCCGCGGATGGAGCGGGTTCTGGGCGGTGCGTGAGGTGGGATTGCGCTCAATGTGCTGCCGGCTGCGCAGGTCGCTTCCCCAATAGCCTCGGTAGCGCCTGCGAACAGGCTCACGCGGATGTCAGGGGTCCCGGCTACCGTGGGGAGTGAATCGGGACGAAATTCGAAAACACAACATCTAGTGGAATGACAATCGTGTGATTCACGTTATATAGTGGTGAACACCGCGGGGGGAAAGCACCGAGCGGCCGGGTGACGAACCCGGGAAGACATACTTCAGGGGAGGTCATCATGGACTACGAAAACGACAGTGTCGGCGGTTACGCAGTTCCCGTCGACCCGATGGATCTTCTGCAGTGCGACAGCTGCCAGTAGGCACCTCGCACTGACAGACCTCGAAGGACCCCGGCGCATCAGCCGGGGTCCTTCTTCTTTGCCGGTTACGCGCTGTGCCTCCGCACGCGCAGGTCGCGCCGGGCGGAAGCAGGGCATCCGTACAATGAACTGCGTGCCAGTGAACCCCGCCCTTCAGGGTCGCGCCTACCCGCCGACCGAGCCGTATCTCGTCGGAAGGGAGAAGGTGCGGGAGTTCGCACGAGCGGTGTTTGCGACGAACCCGATCAACCTTGATCCTGTGGCAGCCAGAGCCGCCGGCCACGCTGACGTCGTGGCGCCGCCGACGTTCCCGATCGTGGTGCAGGAGCGCACGCTGGCGCAGCTTCTCAGCGACTCGGATGCCGGAATCGACTTCGGGCGAGTGGTGCACGGCGACCAGCGATTCGAGTACTCGCGCGCGATCGTCGCCGGCGACGAGCTGACCGCGCAGCTCACCGTCACCGAGGTGAAGACGCTCGGCGGCAACTCGATGGTGACGGCTGCGACCGCGATCAGCGACGCATCCGGGCAGCACGTCGTCACGGCCACGTCCACCCTCGTAGTGAGAGGAGAGGACTGATGCCCACCACGACACCCGACCTGAACGCACTCGCCGTCGGCGACGAGGTGGCGCACGCTGAGCATCTCATCACGCGGGATTCCCTCGTGCGCTACGCCGGCGCATCCGGAGACTTCAACCCGATCCACTATCGGGACGACATCGCAGAGTTCGTCGGCCTGCCCGGCGTGCTCGCCCACGGCATGCTCACCATGGGCATCGCGATTCAGACCGTGGTCGACTGGGTGGGCGATCCTTCGCGGGTCGTGGACTACCAGGTGCGGTTCACCCGGCCCGTAGTCGTCGACCGCAACGACGGCACCACCCTGACGGTTTCGGCGAAGGCGGCCGTTGTCGAGGCCGAGGACAACCGGGCACGCATCGACGTCATCGCGACGGTCGACGGCCGCACCGTACTCGGCAAGGCCCAGGCGTGGGTCTCATTCGCGTGACGGAAGCCGTTACCACCTTCGCCTCGCTCACCACCATGCGGGTGGGTGGTCCCGTTCCGCACCTGACAACCGCGGCGACGGAGGCCGAACTCATCGAGCTCGCCGCGGATGCCTATGCATCGGGCGAACCCGTGCTCCTGCTCGGCGGTGGTTCGAATACGGTCGTGGCCGATGAGGGATTCGACGGCACTGTCATCCGCATCGCAACCAGCGGAGTGCAGCGGGTGAAGGCCGGCGACGGCGGAGACCCGGATGCGGTGCGGCTGCGCGTGCAGGCAGGCGAGAACTGGGACTCGCTCGTGGCGCTCGCGGTGCGCAACAGGTGGGCGGGTATCGAGGCGTTGTCGGGCATCCCGGGCAGTGTCGGCGCCGCACCCGTGCAGAACATCGGCGCTTACGGACAGGAGCTGTCGTCGGTGCTGGTCGCGGTCGACTTCCTGGATGCCGTCACCGGGGACGTCCGCCGTCTCACCGCCGCCGACCTCGAGCTCGGCTACCGCACGTCTGTACTCAAGCGCGGGCTGGAAGGCGTCGTGATCGCGGTGGAGCTCGAGCTCTTGCAGCGACCCGACGTCGGCGCAGCGCTTGGCGAGCCGATCGCGTACGGGCAGCTCGCGAACGCCCTTGCGGTGGATGTCGGCTCGCGGGTGTCGCTGGGTGAGGTACGGCGCACCGTGCTCTCGCTTCGGGCATCGAAGGGAATGGTGCTCGATCCGGACGATCCGGACTCGGTGAGCGCCGGCTCGTTCTTCACGAACCCGATCGTCTCCGCGCGATTCGCGCGAACGTTGCCGGCGGGTGCTCCGCGCTGGCCGCTCGCGCCCGAGGAGCCCGATCTGGTGGCGGCGCTCGACGGCTCGACGGCGGATGAGAGCACGACCGTCGGGCTGCTAGCTGAAGCGGCGGCCGACCGTGAACGTCACCGGGCCCGGGCCGAATCGGCCGAAGGTCCCGGCGTAAAGCTCAGCGCCGCGTGGCTCATCGAGCAGGCCGGCATCTCGCGAGGGTTCGCGCTGCCCGGATCGGCAGCCGCCATCTCGAGCAAGCACACCCTGGCGATCACGAACCGTGGCGGGGCATCCGCGCTCGAGATCGCGCAACTCGCATCGTTCGTACAAGGCAGGGTGCAGGCGGAGTTCGGTGTGCTGCTGCAGCCGGAGCCGGTGCTGGTCGGCCTCGAGCTCTGACGCGGCATCGCTCCGCGAGGTGCGGCCCTCTCTGCATTCGGAATCGCGCTCTGCATTCGGAATCGCGCTCGGGCTGTCCGGCGCGGTGCTCTTCGTCGCCTTGACCGTGCGAGCGGTGGCGTTCATGGATCCAGAGGCCCTCATCATCGGATGGACCTCGTTGGTGCGATCGCGCGCCCAGCACCTCCCCGTCGAGCGTGCGAAATCGGCGGAGTTCTCCCTGCGGGAGCGCTCCGAAGGGTAGGCCGGCCGGCGCCGTGCAGCTTGAGATTCTTGTTCAGCACGTCACAGTGCTTCGAGGTTCGCGTCCGGATGACGCGGGAACGTCCTGCGCGCCCGCCGTGCCGTGCGGCCATTGCACCGGGCGCGCTCATTCGCGTCGTCTCGGCCTTCCGCGTGCGGTGGCGGCTGTGGGTCGCCAGGTGCCTTTGGGGTCGATCCATGCTGGTGCTCGGACGTGTGGTGCCCCGCCGATCATGCGGATGGCCCATCCGCCGGTGTCAACGTAGTGATGGATGCTCCTATGCAGTGTCAAGGGTGAGTTCGAGGTCTTTTCGGAGTGCTCGGTAGAGCTCTCGGACGATGGCTCTTTTGAGGCATCGGATGGTCTCTTTCTTGGTCTTGCCATTGGCGGTGCGTTTGGCGAGGTAGGTGCGTGTGGGTTCGTGCCAGCGCAGCCGGTTGATGACGATCATGTGGATCGCGGAGTTCGCTGCTCGGTCGCCGCCGCGGTGGAGTCGGTAGCGGGTGGTGTTGCCTGAGCTTGCCGGGATCGGGGCGACGCCGCAGATGCGGGCGAGGGCGGCTTCGGAGTGGAGTCGGTTCAGGTGTCGCGCGTCAGACTTTGTGGCAGGGCTGTTAGTTGAGTCCTGAACGGAGAGTCCGATATGGGAAGACC
>NZ_BAAGWZ010000004.1:0-272009 GCF_054780095.1 Humibacter ginsengisoli | reverse complement strand
GACCATCATGAACCAAGCCCTGGCCCTCGCGGCCTAACCGAAACTGTCACCCATCCGTGCAGCAGTCCCCCGACTACACCGATTGGGTGGCTTCGATACATCAGAAAGCCGAGCAACTGCGTGTCGTGTTTCTGCAACTTGGGTCAAGCAATGAGCCGGCGCGGCGTGCGGTGACGGCATCTCACCTGACGGTGAAGACTGTCCGGACTTATACGGGCATCACAGCTGAGCCTGTGGATGGCACGTTGCTCGTTGACAGGATGGAGACCGTCGCGAGAGGTTCGCATCACCCTTGCCGGAATCAGCAGAACCCGGACACTACTCGCATCCTCCGGCTGAGCGGTCCCATCCCGACCACCACGACCGGAGCCCTGAGACCCGCCACCGCAGCGCCATGCGGCCGTTGTCGTACCCTCAGGCCAGAATCAGCCACACAACCCCGGCAACGACACAGACCACGACCGTTCACCCGACCGACGAAAGATCGAGGTTAGTAGCTGCTGAGCGGTCGGAGAGCAACGCATCTCGACTCACGAATCACTGAACAATGTCGGTGCCATCCTCGCCCTTCAATGAAGGTTTTGGGAGCCGCTCGCGGCGTGACCCGCGAGCAACCTTATAAGGCATCGATGCGGATGGCTTCGGCGTCGAAGCGCGGCGTCTGGCTGTGACGCAATCTGCAGATCTCTTGCCTGGAAGTGTAAGAATCAGCCATGTTTCGCGGGGTTCCGGTCCACGATCACCGCTAGTTAGTGCGTCGCATCTATGAGGTGCAACGCAATCATCGCCGGTCCGATTGTCATGACTCCCGCGACGACGACGAGGACCCATGCTGTGCGTATCCGTCTCGCCTTCCGTACCTCACGTTGCAGCGCCGCGAACATTGGTGGGACGGAAGGATCCTGCGCGGGCTGGGGGCCCCATGTCGAGGGAGTTCTGGCGACACTTGCAATCTCGATGACCTCTTGACGAGTGTTGACGTGCGGGAGGTGTCGAAGCCAGGCGACGAGGTGCGACGCGCGACAGATCTCCACGCCCGCCGGTCGTTCACGGATCGTGATCCGTTTGGGGTGGACGAATACAAGGACGGGTGTCACTGACGTGCGCCGTCTCAGGCCGGCGGAAAGGAGGCGCGCGACGCGGTCGCTTTCGTAACGTGAGTTTCGGAGATGGTCGGTGCCTCTTCCATTGACAAGAATCCGTCGTCCGCCGACCCAGATCGAGGCTCCCTCGTGATATTTCGTGTTCAGGGTGAACACGCCGCCGGGACCAATGAGTAGGTGGTCGATATCGCTCCCCCTAGTACCGACGGGCAGGGAATGGAGAACAGCCCATTCGGGCCCGAGCGATCGGAGATGGTCGGCCACCGTCAACTCGCCTAGTGCACCGACATACCAAGATCGGGTCGCGACACTGACCGGGCTGCGCCCGAAGAGTCGGGCCATGGCGCTGCGTCGCGGTGATTGGGCGTGGAGGCGTAGGCACTCGGCCATGACAGACAAGGCGGGAATGTCGCCGATTGGGGCTTGTGCGCGACTGGGCGCAGGAGATGGATCTTCTGGTCCCCATTGAGTGCCGTCCCACCACCGGATGCCCCGCCTCCGTCGTCATACCATCCGGGAGGCGCTGCAGGGACGGCGTTCGTCACGGACGGAGCCTACGGGGCCAGTTGATCTCGATGCTGGCCCCAGTAGTGGCGTCAGTTGCATTTCAGCGCCCGGTCGACCCTCCCGCAAATGTTGTCGGGAGCTGGTGATGCGACCGCTCGAGCCGGGAAACGCTCGCGTCATCGATCACACGGTGGGTGCCACTCATTGCTTCCGCACCCTTTTGCACCACCGGCGCGAGTGGTAAATCAGTCGTTGTCATGACTGTCCAGCCTTCGTCGACCATCCAGATCGTGAGTGGGAGCGCTCGGACGCGTTCGGCGGATGTGAGCTCATCGAGCTGTGCCCCGGATTCTGTTTCGTCCTGTTCCTCGCGACGCAGGAATTACAGCTCTCACAGCGCGCGGTAGCGCAGGACGGTTCACCGATGGAGGGAAGCGCGGCGTCACCGACCTGGCACCGAGGCGACCGTCCCAGACCGGGCCGGGCACAGTCCCGAGTAGGCGATGCCGCACTGTTTCGAGGAATTCCACGACGCGCCAGGCGTGCGTCACCTTTGTTCAGGCCGGCAAGCCCGGTCGGCGCACCGCCGTTCAGTGCGCGATGCGGCGTCTGAACAGATATAGGGCGAGCCCGATGAGGATCAGCGCCAGGCCGGTGAACCCGATCGGGAACGTGTCCGATCCCGTGTTGGCGAGGGCCGCCGGGCCGTCAACGTCGCCGACCGCGGGCGCCGGGCCGTCACCTTGGCCAGCTACGGGCGCCGGGTCGTCGCCTTGGCCAGCTGCGGGCGCAAGGCCGCTCCATTGCGCATAGAGGGTGAGCGACTTCGGACCGCCGAGGCCCAAGTCGGTGGTGCCGGTCACCCGGGTGCCGCCCACGGCCTGCGTGAACCATCCGTCGAAGGTGAAGCCCGCACGAGTCGCGTCCGCCGGGAAGTCGATCTGGGCGTCCTGGAAGGTACCCGCAAAGACGGTCCCGGGGTTGACCGGGGCTGTGCCGCCGTTGCCGTCGAGCAGCACAGTGACGTTGTGTCCTGTCACGTTTTCGGGGTTATGGATGACCCGGGAGTTCAGGATGATGCCGTTGTTCGCGAGGGTGCCGGCGACCGTGAGCGTGCCCCCGTTGCGGATCGTGCCGGAGTTGGTCACCACAACGCCCGCCGGGATGTCGATGCTGTTGAAAGGCGGCAGGACGAGGGTGCCCGCATTGGAAAGCGACCCGAAGTTCGTGCTGTCCGAAGCGATGTCGCCGGGGCCGATCGCGTTCTTCTCCAGTCCCGAGCCGACGGTGACCACTGCAGCCGCGCCGATCGAGAGCGATGCGCCGGACCCGGAGTAACCGCCACCGATCCCGGCGGACTGCCCGTTGCTGGTTCCCGCGGTCACGGTGCCGCCGTTGATCATGATCGTGCCGCCGTCGTGGTCGCGGCCGCCGCCGATCCCCGCGGCGAATTCGCCGCCGGTCGTGGTGACGGTGCCGCCGTTGATCGTGGTAGAGCCGCCCGCGCCCTCGTGCCCGCCCCCGATCCCGGCTCCGTCGAAACCACCGAGGGCGGTGATGGAACCGCCGTCGATAACGATCGTGCCCGCGGCTTCGCCGTAGGCTCCGCCGATTCCGGCTCCGCCGCCACCGGATGCGTCTCCGTAGCTGCCGGTCGCGTTGAGGGTGCCGACGGCTCCGCCGGGAGCGGAGTCGACGATCGTGAGGGTGGTTCCCGCCGGGACTCCGAGCCCGGCCGGTCCATTGGGGTTCTCATCGTCGCCGACCAGGATGAGCCGGTGACCGTTAAGATCGAGGGTCAGCTCGTGGCCCGCGGGCACCTTCACGACCTCACTGGCCGCATCGCCCGTGACGTCGGCGCCGAGGACGATCGTCGCCCCGGAGGGCTCGGTCGCGAACGCATCGGCGAGTTCGGTGATCGAGTCGACCGCGGTGTCGGCGTGGGCGGCCGAGACCGGGCCGACCACCACCAGCGCGACGGCAGCGACCGCAACGCCGGTGAGCATACCGAGCCACCGAACCCGTCCGGGGGTCCAGGCCTCGGGGACGACAGCGCTGCGCGTCATCTCAGGTCCACTCTCGTTTGGGGAAGGCACCGTGTCGTCACGGAGCGGGACGGTCAGTTCAACAGCGCCCGATCGCCAGCCTAGCGGTCCTCTGATAGCAGGTCGTGGTGGCCCGGCAAGTGGCACAGGAGAGATCGTGCACCGACAACGCGAGCGGGTCGTCGACCTTGATCTGCACTTTCGTGGCTCTTCGAAGTTGAGCATGTAGTCGTGGTTCGCGCGGCGTTGACGGGTTGAGGGGTCGATGTTTTCCAGGACACACTGCGGCGTCGCGTGACCGTCGCTGAGAATGCCGTGCTCGTAAGCAATACGGTGATCGTCGGCACTCCGAAGGATGACGAGTCACGATCGGTGCCGTTTCCCGACTTCTTGGCCATCCCGATCCCGCAGCTGTGCGAAGGAAAGTCGCGTGATGCTCTAGTCTTCGACGACGACGGCGATTACCTGAAGCTACCGCAATCGAGCGGTGGACGGTTCGACGGTATGGGTGCGTCGCGCGCAGGCGGCCAATCCGACGTTGCGGAGGGTCACACCTTACGATCTACGGCACACTGCGGCGAGCTTGGCGATCGGTGCCGGAGCGAACGTAAAGGCTGTGCAACGAATGCTCGGACACGCGTCCGCTGCGATGACCCTCGATGTATACGCCGACCTGTTCGATGATGAGCTTGACGCTGTCGCAGTGGCCTTGAGTCAGGCTCGAGCCGCGTCAATTGTCGTCAAATCTGTCGTGAAACGGTAGTGGACGGCAAAGCAAAAGCCCCGACATCCCAGTGTTTTCTGGGAGTTCGGGGCTTTCGCAGATGGCGGTACCGGTGGGATTTGAACCCACGGATGGCTTGCACCATCACATGTTTTCGAGACATGCTCCTTCGGCCGCTCGGACACGGTACCGCCGTCTACTGTACGCGACGGCGGCGCGGGCATCCAATTGACGTGAGCGAAGTAGGAGCCTCGCAGGAAAGGGGCCGGACTACGATCTGGGCGGCGACACTATGGCCGTTCACCGTAGCGTCGGCGCAGCATCCGTAGTCTCGGCCCAGCGGTAGCGGCATACGCTGGATCGATGCGCAGCGAACGGCGGATGCCCGCACCCGTCAAGGTCGCGCTGGTCGCGTCATCCTGGATGGCAGCGCTAGTCGTCGGGGGAACGGCGCTCGTGCGGTCGCTGTCCAAACGCCGCAGGCTCGCGGCCGCGGCACTGAACGAGACGCTTCCCGTCAACTCCGCGTGGTGGCGCGCTCGCGCGAAAGCCGAGGGCGAACTGCTGTACGTCGCGCTTGGGGACAGCGCCGCACAAGGGATCGGGGCGAGCGAGCCGGGTCGCGGCTACGTGGGCATCCTTGCCGAACGCATCGCGCATCGCAGTGGTCTCAGCGTGCGCACGAGCAACCTCAGCGTCTCCGGCGCGACGGTCGCGCAGGCGGTCGACTACCAGCTCCCTCGGCTGGCCAAGCAGCGGCCGGACATCGCGACGGTGTCGATCGGCGCTAACGACATCGCCTCATGGGATGCCGTCAATTTCGAAGCCACACTGACCACCGTGCTCGACGCGCTGCCGCCGCACGCCATCGTCGCTGAGCTCCCCTACTTCTATCTGCCGGGCAACGAACGCAGGGTGGCCGCGGCGAACGAGATCGTCCACCGTCTCTGCCGCGAGCGCGACCTCACCGTCGCGCCGCTGCACGGGACGACGAAGCGGGCGGGCATCCTCGGCGCGCTGACGCTGTTCGCCGGCGACCGCTTCCATCCGAACGATCGCGGATACGAGTTGTGGGCATCCGCATTCGCGCCTTTCGTCGATGAGCGCATCGATCGAGTGCTCAGCGCCCGAGCGGATGCCGCCCATCGGTGAGGAAGTCGAGCACGCGCTTCCAGGCGGGCACGATCGCGAGGTGTCCGACCCCGTCGACGTCGTCGCGCGTCACGTTCGCCAACTGCGACGCGTACCAGTCGCCGTGCTCTGGGCTGATGGCATCCTCACTGCCGTACACGAGCAGCGTCTGCGCCTTCACGTCGGCCAGATCGAAGCCCCACGGATGCGCCGTATACGCGAGCAGGTCCGTCACCTGGCCGATCGAACCCTGTCGTACGGCATCCTGAAGCATCATCTCCAGCCGGTCGCGCACGCCCGGTCGATCGAGCACCGCGTCATCGACGTCACGCACGCCCAGCACCGAGAGCGGCGGCGGGTCGGAGGGCTGGAAGCCACGCGCCGCTGCCTCGTGTGCGAAGGCATCCGTCAGCGTCTCGAACGCCTCCTCCGCGGGCAGATGCGACAGCGCCTCGCTCTGTTCGGCCAACGGCTTGGGGATCCACTCCACCGCGTCGTTCGGAGCGGGCGTGCCGATCACTGCAACGCGGGAGATGAGCTGCGGATGCCTCGCTGCCAGCGCGAGCGCCACCCTGCCTCCCGCAGACCATCCGACGACCGAGATGCCCTTGTCCGCTCCTTCACCGAGCGACATGCCCATCTCGGACCTCGCGCGGAGGAACTGGGCGATGTCGTCCGCAGCACGGGCGACGGACGGCCACACACCGGAGGGCAACGGGTCGGACGAGCCGTAACCCGGCCGGTCGAGCGCCACAATGTGTGCGTCGGACTGCTGCGAAACCGTCGGGTCGGGATCGAACACACCGCTCCCCGGCGCCGGGTGGCAGAACACCACGATTCTGTCGGCGACGGGATTGCCGTGCGTGTTGACGCCGAGGCGGCGTCCGTCTTCGAGCGTGAAGAGCTGATCAGTCATGCCCACATGATGCAGAGGACCACCGACATACGTCAGGCCTTGCGGTTCTCCACAGCGGTTGGCCTTGCACAACTCCGCCCTTCGGGACAGGCGACGTCGGTGGTGCCGCCTAGCCTGAATCTGGGTCGAACAGGCATCCCACAGCACGGTCGGAGGGTTCATGGCGAAAACGCAGGGCGGGTACCGCTGCACCGTGTGCGGTTGGACGACGGCCAAGTGGGTGGGCCGATGTGGCGATTGTCAGGCGTGGGACACCATGTCGGAGGCGGTGCAGGCATCCACTCGCGTCACGCCCACGCACATTACGGATGACCGGGCTGCGGTCCCGATCACCGACATCGGAACGGATGCCGTCTTCCACTGGACGAGCGGAGTCGGCGAGTTCGATCGCGTGCTCGGGGGCGGCATCGTGCCGGGCGCGGCGATCCTGCTGTCGGGCGAGCCGGGCGTCGGCAAGTCCACCCTGCTGCTCGAGGTCGCCTCCCGCACGGCGGCGGCGAAGTCGCGCGTGCTGTACGTCTCGGCAGAGGAGTCAGCAGGTCAGGTGCGGCTGCGCGCGGAGCGCACCGGAGCGCTGCAGCCCAGCCTCTACCTCGCGGCCGAGACCGATCTCGCCGCCGTGATCGGGCAGATCGACGCGATCGATCCGCAGCTGGTCATCGTCGACTCGGTGCAGACCGTCGCGAGCCCGTCGCTCGACGGCATCGCGGGCGGGCCGAGCCAGGTGCGCGAGGTGGCGAGCACGCTCATCCGCGTGGCGAAGGAGCGCAACCTGCCGATTCTGCTCGTCGGCCACGTCACCAAAGACGGTCAGGTCGCTGGGCCGCGCGTACTCGAGCACCTCGTCGACGTGGTGTGTCAGTTCGAGGGCGACCGGCAGACGGCGCTGCGGTTCGTGCGTGCGCTCAAGAACCGGTTCGGGCCGACGGACGAGGTCGGATGCTTCGAGATGTCCGGCGACGGAATCGTCGAGGTTCCCGACCCGAGCGGTCTGTTCCTCAGCCGTTCGACCACACCGATATCCGGCACCTGCGTGACGGTTGCGATGGAGGGCAAGCGCGCCATCCCCGTGGAGGTGCAGGCCCTCGTGATCGACACCTCCGCCCCGAACCCGCGCCGGGTCACGAGCGGAGTGGATGCCGCACGCCTGGCAATGCTGCTCGCGGTGCTCGAGAAGCGGGCCGGCGTCCGCGTCTCCGACAAGGATGTCTACGTGTCGACGGTGGGCGGCGTCCGGCTCACGGAGCCGGCGGCCGACCTCGCGATCGCCATCGCGGTGGCATCCGCGGTGCGGAACAAGGCGATCGCGCACTCGACGGTCGCGTTCGGCGAGATCAGCCTCGCAGGCGAGGTCCGTGCGGTCTCCGGCTCACGCCAGCGAGTGGGCGAGGCCAATCGCATGGGCTTCAAGGAGCGCATCGACGGCGACGTGGGCAGCATTGGCGCGGCGCTTCGCATCGCGTTCGCGACCGGCCTCAGCGACTTCGACCGGGAGCTCGACGCCGCGTTCTAACGGTCACAGTGCTTGGCCCACCTCAGCTCGGTTGGACGCCCGCAGGTCAGCTAAGCAGGAACTGCTTCGTCGTCTTCGAGGTAACACCGTCCACCTGCACCTTCAGGTGATACGACGCACCAGCGGCCGGCACCGCCTGTCGCTGCTTCTCGCTGCACGTCGACGGATCGGAACGCGTGCGATCCCACGCGACTGGGTTCGAGGTGAGAGTCTTCCCGGGCTCCAGCAGGATGACCGTGTCGACCGGGTTCGTCTGGCAGTCGGTCGACTTCCAATACACCTCGTTGCCGCTCGTGATCGTGAACACCTGCTTCGCCGTTCCGGCGTCGAACGTGCACGCCTTCGTGCCGGTGTTCGTGATCGAGAACGAGAGCTGCGGCTGAACCCCCGGCCCGTAGCTGTTGGCATCAGTGATCGCTTCGACGTCGATCGCGGATGCCGCGCACGCCTTGCCGCTCGCCGTCGCCTTCGTCGTCGGGACGGTCGCCGGATTCGTGGTGGCCTTCGGATTCGAGGTGGCCTTCGGATTCGTAGTGGCCTTCGGCGTCGTGGTGGCCTTCGGCGTCGAGGTCGTCGCCGTGTGGGTCGCCACGGGAGCCGTGGCATCCGACTTGCCACGAGGCGCGAACACGATCAGCAGGATCACCACCACGATCGCCAGCAACGCCAGCCCCACCACCAGCCGGCGTCGCCAGTACACCCTGCTCGACTGCGGGCCGACCGGATGCTTCAGGCTCGACATGCCATCAGGCTAAGCGGCACCCATGCGGCACCTGAGGCAACTCGCCGGGTGAAACGGGCAATTCGCGGACGCCAGCGTGGTATCGGGCGCCACTTTCGTTGAGGGTCAGGTGGCTCAGCGCACCACGCCCAACTAGAGATGTTTGATCATGCGGGTGTTGCCGAGCGTGTTCGGCTTCACTCGCGCCAGATCCAGGAACTCGGCGACGCCCTCGTCCCGGCTGCGCAGGAGCTCGTTGTAGACATCCGGATCGACGGTCTCGTGACCCATGTCTTCGAACCCGTGACGCGAGAAGAACCGCACCTCGAACGTCAGGCAGAACAGCCTGCTCAGACCCAGCCCGGTCGCGTCGTACTCGAGACGCTCCAGCATCGCGTGTCCGACGCCCCGGCCGCGCCATTCGTCGGCGACCGCGAGGGTGCGCACTTCGCCCAGGTCTTCCCACAGCACGTGCAGGGCACCGCACCCGATCAACTCACCGTCGAGATCTTCGGCGACCCGGAACTCCTGCAGCGCCTCGTACAGCGCGACACGCTCCTTGCCGAGCAGGATGCGTCGCTCGACCAGCGGCTGCACGAGCTGCTGCATGCGTGGCACATCCCCTGTGCGGGCGCGGCGCACGCGGAACCCGCGCAACTCGGTCGTCGAGATCGGCTCGGTGAGGAGGTCTGCCACGCTTTTCAGAATAGGCGGTGTTGCCGAGCGGAACCTGGCGCAGTCATCCGCCGCCGCATCGGGGAGGAGCGCAAGGGGGATGACAGCGACGGCCGGCAGCAGGATGCTGAGAGAACGCACGCGCCCCAAGCGCGCAAGAACTCGAAGGGACAGCGATGAAGATCATCATCTTCGCCACCGGCGTGGTCGTCGGCTACATCCTCGGCGCGCGAGCGGGCCGCAAAGGATACGAACGGCTGCGCGAGAACGCGCGGAGGATCGCCAACTCCCCTGCCGTGCAGAACGTCGCGAACAGCGTCGGCGATGTGGTCGGCTCGGCGGCGAACCTCGCCGGCGACAAGATCTCGGATGCCCTCGGCTCGGTCGAGAAGAAGCTCGACGACGCTGCCGGCTGATAGCACTGCGGGAAGGAAGCGCCGCGCTCTAAGGCGGAGGAACCCGCACCCGCGGACGGAAGAACACGCACTCCCGCAGAGAAGAACACGGACCCTTGAGCGGAAGAACCCGCACCCTCGGGGAAGGGGGAGCGCGCCTCGCACGCAACGAGACGCGGGACCGACCTGCTGGTCGATCCCGCGTCTCGTTGTGCGTTTACAGCCCTGCTGCCAGGTCGGGGGTGGCTGCGCCCGTGCCGACCGGGCCGGCCGCGATCGCGCCCACCGGGTCCTTGCGGGCGGCGGTCGTGAACACGAACTCGCCGTTCTGGAAGTCCACCGTCACGTGATCCCCGGCGTTCAGCTCGCCGTGCAGGATCTTCTCACTGAGCCGGTCCTCCACCTCGTGCTGTACGGCGCGACGCAGCGGGCGGGCGCCCAGTGCCGGATCGAATCCGACCTCGATGAGCCGCTCCTTGGCGGGCTGCGTGAGCTCGATCGTCATGTCGCGGTCGAGCATCCGCTCGCCGAGGCGCTTCGTGAACAGGTCGACGATCTGCAGCAGCTCGCTCTTGTCGAGCTGCGGGAACACGATGATCTCGTCGACGCGGTTCAAGAACTCGGGCTTGAAGTTCTTCTTCAGCTCCTCGTTCACCTTCCCGCGCATACGGTCGTAGCCGGACTGGCTGCCCGCGTCGCCCTCGGCCTGGAAACCGACGGGTCCGCCGGAGATCGCTGCCGTTCCGAGGTTGGTCGTCATGATGATGACCGTGTTCTTGAAGTCGACGACGCGACCCTGGCCATCCGTCAGACGCCCCTCCTCGAGAATCTGCAGGAGCGAGTTGAAGATGTCGGGGTGCGCCTTCTCGATCTCGTCGAACAGGACGACGCTGAACGGCTTGCGGCGCACCTTCTCGGTGAGCTGACCGCCCTCTTCGAAGCCGACGAAGCCGGGAGGGGCGCCGAACAGGCGCGAGACCGTGTGCTTCTCGCCGTACTCGGACATGTCGAGCGAGATCATCGCCGACTCGTCGTCGAACAGGAACTCGGCGAGCGCCTTCGCCAGCTCGGTCTTTCCGACACCGGTCGGGCCGGCGAAGATGAACGAGCCGGACGGGCGGTGCGGGTCCTTCAGACCGGCACGCTGACGGCGGATCGTGCGGGAGAGCGCCGAGATGGCCTCCTCCTGGCCGATGACTCGCTGGTGCAGCGCCTTCTCCATGAAGACGAGGCGGCTGGACTCCTCCTCGGTGAGCTTGAACACCGGGATGCCCGTGGCCTGCGCCAGCACTTCGGCGATGAGCCCCTCGTCGACCTCGGCCGTCGTCTTCACGTCGCCCGAGCGCCACTGCTTCTCGAGCCGCAACCGCTCGCCGAGCAGGTTCTTCTCCTCGTCGCGCAGCGCGGCGGCCTTCTCGAAGTCCTGCTCCTCGATCGCCGACTCCTTGCGCTCGCGCACCTTCGCGATCTTGTCGTCGAACTCGCGGAGCTCCGGCGGGGCGGACAGGATCGACAGGCGCAGCCGCGCGCCGGCCTCGTCGATCAGGTCGATGGCCTTGTCGGGCAGGAAGCGGTCGCTGATGTAGCGGTCGGAGAGGTTCGCCGCGGCGACGATCGCGCCATCCGTGATCGACACCTTGTGGTGCGCCTCGTAGCGGTCGCGCAGCCCCTTCAGGATGTTGATCGCGTGCGGCAGCGACGGCTCCGCCACCTGGATGGGCTGGAAGCGGCGCTCGAGCGCGGCATCCTTCTCGAAGTGCTTGCGATACTCGTCGAGCGTGGTCGCACCGATGGTCTGCAGCTCGCCGCGCGCCAGCAGCGGCTTCAGGATGCTCGCGGCATCGATCGCGCCCTCCGCGGCACCCGCACCCACCAGGGTGTGGATCTCGTCGATGAACGTGATGATGTCACCGCGGGTGCGGATCTCCTTGGTCACCTTCTTGAGGCGTTCCTCGAAGTCACCGCGGTAGCGCGAGCCGGCGATCAGCGAGCCGAGGTCGAGCGTGTACAGCTGCTTGTCTTTCAGCGTCTCGGGCACGTCGCCGCGCACGATCGCCTGGGCAAGCCCCTCCACGACGGCGGTCTTACCCACGCCGGGCTCCCCGATGAGCACCGGGTTGTTCTTGGACCGGCGCGACAGGATCTGCATGACGCGCTCGATCTCCTTCTCACGGCCGATCACCGGATCGAGTTTGTTCTCGCGCGCAGCCTGCGTGAGGTTGCGGCCGAACTGGTCGAGGATCTGGCTTCCACCCTGAGCGCTCTGCTGCTCGTTCGCCCCCACCTGTACCTGCTCCTTGCCCTGATAGCCGGAGAGCAACTGGATGACCTGCTGGCGCACCCGGTTGAGGTCCGCGCCGAGCTTGACGAGCACCTGTGCGGCCACGCCTTCGCCCTCGCGGATGAGTCCGAGCAGGATGTGCTCGGTTCCGATGTAGTTGTGTCCGAGTTGCAGCGCCTCACGGAGCGACAGCTCGAGCACCTTCTTCGCACGCGGAGTGAACGGGATGTGCCCGGTGGGCTGCTGCTGGCCCTGGCCGATGATGTCTTGCACCTGCTCGCGCACGGCATCCAGCGAGATCCCCAGCGACTCCAGGGCCTTCGCCGCGACACCCTCACCCTCGTGGATCAGACCGAGCAGGATGTGCTCGGTTCCGATGTAGTTGTGGTTGAGCATCTTGGCCTCTTCTTGGGCCAAGACGACGACGCGGCGAGCTCGGTCGGTGAATCTCTCAAACATGTGGTCACTCCTCGCAGGGCCGCTGGCGGAGCGCTGGCGGGATGCGCGCGGTGTTGCTCACGAGCATCCGGATGCCTGCACGTCGGCCCCGTTATGAATCAGGGTAATAAGCGGCTCGGCTCGTGTGGCGGCTGTTCGCCGTCGGCGTTAAGGCGTCGCGAGGCGTGGGCGCGAGCGCATACTGTGCGTCGCGCGCTGGTTCGCTCGCCTACTTCAACGACATGCCCTGCAGCGTCCAGGTGAGGCCCTGACCCGTGACCGAGACGTCGCTGTGGCGGTCGATCGTGTTCGGGGTGGCGAACACGGTGGTGTGCGGCACGTAGTCCATCGTGCAGACCTTGTTCTTCGCGAGCTTGGGGATCGTGAGTTCCACCTTGTTGTGCCCCGTGAGGTTGAAGCGCGACGGTACCGGCGGGCAGGTCGAGCTCCCGTACAGCGTGACGGTGAACTGGTCACCGCCCTTCAGCCACACGGAAAACGGTGCGCCCCCCGCGCTGCTGGGAGGAGCCTCGACTCCCTTCGGCTCACCCTTGTAGTCGGTGATGGGCTTCGTGGAGTTCTGCGAGCATCCGGCGAGCGCGAGCACGGTGAGACCGGCGACGGAGGCGATGGCGACGCGCGAGGACCAGCGCGAGCGGGCGAGGGGGCGCGGCATGCCTCCATGGTAGGTGCGAGAGGGCGCTGCCGGCCCCGACGAGACGGCCGCCTCTGCATCCACCTCGCACGCCGCACGTAGGATGCCGCACATGAGCAACCTGGAGCGCCGTCCGGCGGAACTCGTGGCGGAGTGCGAGGCCGCCGATGGCGCCGGAATCGTGCTGCTGGAACCGCGGGATGTGCCGTTGGGCGGGCCGCGCGCGATGCCGGTGCACCGCACTCTGCCGCAGCGGACGAAGTCGACGATCGGGGGCTGGTGCTTCCTCGATCACTATGGCCCTGACGACGTCTCCGTGACGGGCGGGATGCGCGTGCCCCCGCATCCGCACACCGGCCTGCAGACCGTGAGCTGGCTGTTCCAGGGCGAGATAGAGCATCGCGACAGCGTCGGCTCGCACGCCATGGTGCGACCGGGCGAGCTGAACCTCATGACGGCAGGGCATGGCATCAGCCACTCGGAGGACTCGACTCCCGAGACGACCGTGCTGCACGGCGCGCAATTGTGGCTCGCGCTTCCGGACGCCTGGCGCGAGCAGGCGCCGTTCTTCGAGCGAACAGTTCCCTCCCCCGCCACGATCGGCGACGGCGTGGTGGCGCGTGTGTTCATCGGGGAGCTCGCAGGCGCATCCGCTCGGGCGACGGTGTTCAGCCCGCTCGTCGGGGCTCAGCTCGACCTGGATGCCGGTGCGTCCGTCGATCTTGCCGTAGCGCCGGACTTCGAGCACGGCATCCTGCTCGATCTTGGCGACATCGCCGTCGAGAGCGTCGACGTGCCGCACCGGCACCTCGCATACGTGCCGCCCGGACGCTCGCGACTGCGGCTGTCGTCGGTCGGCGGCGCGCGCATCCTGCTGCTGGGCGGCGAGCCGCTCGGCGAACAGATCGTGATGTGGTGGAACTTCATCGGCCGCAGCCACGACGAGGTCGTCGCGTCGCGGGAGCAGTGGCAGCGCGAGGTGATCGACGGAGCGGATGCCGCTGGCCGGTTCGGCACGGTCGCGGACTACCCGGGGCATCCGCTCGCGGCACCCACCATGCCGACCGTGCGGCTGAAGCCGCGGCAGTAGACGCGACGATGGTCGCCGCTCCAGAGCGCGGCGGCCATCATGCCGTTGAGCATGGTGAACCGTCGGGCGCGGTTCAGCGGTAGAGCGGGCTCCCGTCGGGCGCGGCCGGGACAGGAGTGCCGTCCGTGAACGTCGGCCAGGCCAGGGGCGCACCCGCGACGGCAGCGAAGTCCGGTGCGCCGGCGGCTCCCGCCGGAACCGGGGCGCCGTTCGCCAGGCGAGGCCATGCGAGTGGCGGGTGCGCGGCCCCGGCAGGCCGCGGGCCGCCGGCCTGCGGCTGCGCGACGGTCGGTGCAACCGGCACAGGTGGGACGGGAGGCACAGGGGCTGAGCCCTGCCGGAACCCGGGAGCCTGGGGCACGGGCGGCACGCCAGGGCGGAAGGCACCGGAGCCGTAGCCGCCGGGGCCGTAAGCACCGCTCACGAAGGCGAACGACGACCCCGTGCGCTGCACTCGATGGCTGCGGCCCGTGAGCAGTCCCCAGAGCGGGATCAGCACGAGTGCGACGCCGGCGATCACCGCGATGGAGGCGACGACACGACCATAGAAGTCCAGATCCCACAGGTGGTTGAACGGCGTGGGGGCAGGAATCGTCACCATGATGCCGATGACGCCGAACGCGCACCCGGAGATGTACGCGAGTGCGCGGGTCACGGTCGTGACCCACCTCGAATACAGGAACCGCACGAGGTCGACGAGCGCGAGCATCCCGCGCACGAAGATGAGGCAGAGGATGCTTCGCCAAATGTCGATCCAGAGCGCGAACGGGCCGGAGCCGTTCTCCGTCCAGATCGTGACGATCCACAGCAGTAGCAGGTAGGCATCCGTCGCCAGCGATGCGAACTCGAACCACTCGGGACGGTACGCGCCGATGACGGTGTCGAGCCACACCAGGAGCGCGAAGACGATCAGCGCGATGTCTGTTGTGACGACGCGTCCGAGGGTGTCGCTGCCCGCGCCGAACAGAATGAACAGCACTGAGACGAGCGCGCACGCCGCCACGACGATGAGCACGATGCGAGCGCCCCAGGCGCCGAGCACGCTGGCACGCTTGCCGGTCGGCGCGAACGGCCCAGCCAGAGGCGCCGCAGGAGCGGCGGCTGCGGGTGCCGGAGGCGGCGTCTGGCCCGGAGGCGGAGGAGGCATCTCGCCTGCGGGCGGCGACGGGATCTCGCCCGCAGCTGACTGCGGGAACGCGGCGGACGGCGGGGCCGCGCCCTGCGGCGCACCGGTCTGCTGGTTCGGGCTCTCTTGGCTCATGAAGGCCTCCTCGTGATCGCGCCGCCAGCGTATCGAAGGCCGGCGTTCCGGGCGACCGCTTTCCACAGCCTGGCTCCCAATCCATTCCACTCGCTCAGATGGTCCTTAGGGCTGCGTCATAAGGGCAATCGGCGCGACTCGAATACGGAAGACCCGACACCGGCAGCCGGCCGGCGGCTCACTGCAGGGCGGAGGTCAGCCTCGCGAGGTTGTCGAGCATGGTGGACGGCAGCGGCTGCTTCAGCCATTCGTCCAGGGTGAGCTGCTTGCTGGCATCCCGGTACCCCTGCTCCACCTCGCGCATCTCGGCGACGAATGACTTGCCGCGCACCATCAGCGAGATCTCCGCGTTCAGCATGAACGAGCGCATGTCCATGTTGCTGGAGCCGATGACAGCGACCTCATCGTCGATCGTGAAGTGCTTGGCGTGCAGGATGTACGGCGCTTTGTACATCCAGATCGTCACGCCAGCGCGCAGCAGTTGTTCGTAGTAGGAGCGCTGCGCGTGGTAGACGAGGGCCTGGTCGCCGATCTCGGAGACGAAGAGCTCGACATGGATGCCCCGCTGCACCGCCGTGGTCAGCGCGGTCAGCATCGCCTCGTCTGGCACGAAGTACGGCGACGTGATGATGATCCGTTCCGTGGCGTAGTAGAGCAGCGCAAGGAACAGCTTGAGGTTGTTCTCGTTGTCGAAACCGGGCCCGCTCGGCACGAGCTGGCAGTCCAGTTCCTCCTCGACGTTCACCGTGACGATCGGGTCGCGCTCGCGCGCGAGCAGGTCGCCGGTCTCCGAATACCAGTCGGTGATGAAGATCGCGTTGAGCCCGGCCACGATGGGGCCCTCGAGCCGGGTGACGAGTTCCTTCCATTTCAGCCCGCGCTTGATGTTGCTGCGCTTGTTGTAGGTGCGGTCGATCACGTTCTGCGATCCCATGAACCCGACCCTGCCGTCGGCGACCAGCAGCTTGCGGTGGTTGCGCAGATCCGGCCGCTGATACTTGCCCTTCAGCGGCTGCACCGGCAGCATGAGCCGCCACTGCGCGCCCATGGCGGTGAGACGTTTGATGGTGCGCTTGTAGTCCCTGATGCGGAGCGACGCGATGTGGTCCAGAAGCACGCGTACCGTGACGCCGCGCTTCACTGCGGCCTCGAGTGCGTCGAAGAACGGCGCCGTCGTGTCGTCCCAGCTGAGGATGTAGAACTCGACGTGCACGTAACGGGTGGCCGCGTCGACGGCCTGAGTCATCGCATCCAGCGACGCCTCGTAGGCACCGATCAGCGAAGCCGCGTTACCGCCGACGAGTGGCATGGCCCCGAGACTGCGGTTCATGCGCACGACCGGCTCGAGCCACGGGGGCCACGGATGATCGCGACGCACCCTCTCGATGCCCTCCGTGGATTCGAGGATGAACTGGTTGATCTGCTGTTGCCGCAGACGTCGCTGTTTGGGCAGCTTGTAGCTACCGATGAGCAGGAAGAACAGCCATCCGATGTATGGGATGAAGTAGACGGCCAGCAGCCAGGCCGTCGCCGAGGTGGGCCGGCGGTTGCGGGGGATGACGATGATCGCGACGATACGCAGCCCGAAGTCGACGACGAGCCCGATCACGATGATGATCCAGGTCAGGGTGCCGCTGTCCATGTCATCCCCTCGTGCAGCCGGCTGGGGCTGACGCTAGCACCGGCCGACGACAGTCTGCGTCACCGACAAGGGGCGAAGTGGGGGAACGACTAGTTGTTGCCGGCACCGACGTTGTCGACGCTCGCTGTCGTCTTAGCGGCAATGTCTTTCGGGCTCGCTTAGGAAGAGCAACCTTGCAAGATTAATCTTGCAAGAGTAACCTTCTGAATATGGCGGATGAGATCGACGTGGAGGCGACTGCCGGTGAGCTGCGTCGTGCGGTGAGCCAGGTCAAGCGGCGGATGCGCAGCACCCGTTCCTCCGAGCTCAGCGCGCCGGAGTCCTCGGTGCTGTCCCGTTTGGATCGCAACGGCTCGGACAACATCGCCGGGCTCGCCCGGTGGGATCAGGTGACGCCGCAGACGATGGGTTCGACGGTCGCCGCGCTCGAGGCGCGTGGGTTCATCCAGCGACAGCCGGACCCTGACGATGGGCGCCGTTTCGTCCTGTCGCTGACCGCGGCCGGCGCACGCCAGCTGCACGACATCCGCGACGCTGCGACCCACAGCATCGCCGTCGCCCTCCGCGAGCATCTCAGCCCGGAGGAGATCCGGCTGATCCATGATGCGGCGCCGCTGATCGAGCGCGTCGCCCAGTTTCTCTAACTCGGTTCCCTTCTTTCATCAGCGGGCGGCACGCACCGGCCCGCTGCCGACTGCGCCCGCTGGCGCCCTGGAGCATCTCGATGTCTGATTCAGCTACGACGTCCGCCTCGCCGCCGAGCGGCCCGTTCAACTGGCGGTTCACCACGCCGCTGTACATCGGCTCGGCCCTCAACCCGATCAACAGCTCGCTGATCGCGACGGCACTGGTGCCGATCGCGGCCGGCGTGCACGTCTCGATCGGGCAGACCGCGGTGCTCGTCTCGGCCCTCTACCTCGCCAGCGCGATCGCGCAGCCCACTGCGGGCAAGGCGGCGGAGGTGTTCGGGCCGCGGCGCGTGTTCCTCACCGGCATCCTGCTGGTTCTCGCCGGCGGGATCGTCGGCGGGCTTGCGCCGGGGCTTCTGGCGTTGATCATCAGCCGGGTGCTGATCGGCCTGGGCACCTCCTGCGCCTATCCGACGGCGATGGTCCTGATCCGCAGGCGCGCCCGCACGGCGGGGCTCGCGAAACCGCCCGGAGCCGTCCTTGGCGGCCTCATGATCGCCGGCGTCGCGACCGCATCGCTCGGCCTGCCCATCGGCGGGGTGCTCGTGCAGTTCCTCGGCTGGCGCTCCGTGTTCCTCATCAACGTCCCGGTTGCGCTGATCGGGCTGATCGCGACGTTGATGTGGGTGCCCCGTGACGAGCCCACGGAGCGGCGCACGGCGCGCCGGATCGCATCGGACCTGGATCTGACGGGAATCCTCGGCTTCGCGCTGGCGATGACGAGCCTGCTGCTCTTCCTCTCGAGCTTCCCGAACCCGGATTGGACGCTGCTGGCGGTCACGGCCGTGCTCTGGGCACTCGAGGTCTGGTGGGAGTTGCGCGCGAAGTCACCGTTCTTCGACGTGCGGCTCCTCGGCCGCAACATCGCCCTTACCGGCACTCTGATCCGGTTCGGGCTCGTCATGCTGTGCGGGTACGTCGTCCTCTACGGCATCACCCAGTGGCTGGAAGCATCCCAGGACATGTCGGAGCTCGGCTCTGGCCTCCTGCTCATCCCGATGACTCTCGTTTCCGGCCTTGTGATCGTGCCGTTCTCGCGCCGCAACCTGGTGCGGGGCCCGATCATCGGCGCCGCCGTCGCGTGCATCGCCGCAGCGGTCTGCGCCCTCTTCCTGCCCACCCCGGCGTGGCTTGCCGTCACCCTCGCGGTCACGACCCTGCTCGGCTTCGCGCAGGGCGCGGCGAGTAGCAACCAGCTCGCTCTTTACAGCCAGGCGACGGCCGAGCAGCTCGGCACCGCATCCGGCCTGATGCGCTCCTTCGGCTACCTCGGCTCCATCGCCTCTTCCGCGATCACCGGCATCGTCTACCGCACCAACGTCACCGACACGGGCGTGACCACCATCGCCTGGATCATGGTCGGCGCAAGCCTCGTCCTCCTCGGCATCTCCGTCTTCGACCGAACCCTGCGCCACACCGCCGGCCCGGCCGCCTGAAGTCCCGGCCTCCTACGGCTAGTGCTGGAGGCCGCGGCGGGCGCGCTCCTGCGCCTCGATCTTCGCGTACGCCTTGCGCTCACTGCGATCGGCATGCACGAGCGAACGCATCACCACCCAGAACACCAGCCCGACGAGAACCGTCGGCGCGAGCGCCCAGATGATGCCTGCCCATACGCCGTCCATGATGTGGTCAAGGATACGCGCTGGAACTTGGGGACACCGCCGCATCCACTCGGGGAGCGGCCGTCGAACCGCGCTGAATGAACACAGAGAGCGGCGCCGTGACGTCTTGCGGTTCTCCGCCGTCGATCACGGCCAGCAGCGTGGTCGCCGCGAGGCCGCCGAGATCCCTCACGTCGTGACTCATCGCCGACAGTGGTGGCGTGGCGAGCCGGCAGAGCGTGGAGTCGTCCCAGGCCACGATCGACAGGTCGCCGGGCACGGACATGCCGCGTGCCTTCACCGCCTCGAGTCCGGCAACCGCCATCACATCGTTGTCGAAGATCACGGCGGTCGGCGGTTGCGGCGACTCCAGCAGTTGCAGGATGGCGGCCGCTCCGCTCGGGCCGGAGTAGTCGCCGATCGCGGTGCTGGACGCCGCACCGGCGGCAGCCATGGCATCCGCGAAGGCCACGGTTCGAGCCTGGGTGTGCACGAGGCGTTCGGGGCCGGAGACACGACCGATCGCGCGGTGCCCGAGCCGCACGAGCTGCTCGACGGCGTGCACCGTGGTCGTGTAGTTGTCGACGCGCACGACGGCGCCGCCGGCGGCATCCACGGGCTCACCGAGCGTGACGTGCGGCAGCCCGAGCTCGGCGAGCACAGCACCCCGCGGATCGTCGACGGTGAGGTCACTGACCACCACGCCGGCGACGGTTCCGGATGCCGCCCACCTGCGGTACGCGGTGAGCTCGTCGGCGACCGTGGGCACGGTCTGCATCAGCACGCGCATGCCGCGCGGGTGCAGCACGTCTTCCATTCCCGCTATGACCTCGCTGTAGAACGGGTCGACGCCGACCGGCGAGCGCAGGAACGCCATGCCGATCGCCGCAGGCTCGTTCCGTTTCGCACTCATGCGTACAGTATCGCCGCGTTCACGGACGCGATCGTTCGCCGGCGAGCAGGTCGTTGGCGCTGCGGAGCACGAGCGGATCGGTGAACGCTGCCGGATCGACGTCGGCGCTGCTGGTGACATGGAACGTGGTCGTCTCGCCGGGGAGCAGGGTCACGAGCCCCTGGTCGACGGTGGCGACGGCATCCACGCGGTCGACGGCGAGGAACGCGTCGCGCAGGTACGAGCGGGCGGTCACGGCAACGCGGTATCCGTTCTCGGTGCGCACCGCGGATGCCTGCGCCGCTCCCGGGTCGAGGCGCTGATGCACCACCTCGGCCGCGTTCCATACGGCCCGCGGGAACCCGTCGACGACGGCGACCACGATCTCCGCTTGCGGGTCGCCGACCGCGGCCACCTCAGACGGCAGCCGGTACGTGACTGTGCCGCGCGATCCCACCCGGACCGGCAACGACTGTTCGGCGAGCACCGTGCCATTGAAGGCGAGACGGGCGACGCGGGCCGTGGTGTCGACGGCTTCCGCCGTGTCGTTGACCAGCACGAGCGCGAGGTACTCCTCCGGGTCGCCCAGTGCGGTCGGGTCGGTCTCGCGAGGGTCGATCGATCGCGGCTGGATGGTCGCCAGCCGCGGCGCGTAGGCGTCGCGCATCGCGTACCAGAGCGGCTTGCGGTGCTCGTCGAAGTCGACGGCGGCCCACGAGACCACCGGCCAGTCGTCGTTCAGCTGCCACAGGATCGTGCCGGTGTTGTACGGCGTCAGCGAGCGGAAGTGCTCGACTCCGAACCGGATCGCGTGCGCCTGGTTGAGCTGCGTAGCCCAGTGCCAGTCCTCGATCGTGGCCGGCTGCGGCAGGTGCGCCGCCATGCCGCGCTCCAGCTTGAGGTTGCCGTACTCCGCCTTCTGGTGCACGAGCATCTCGTGCCCGTACGGCTCCAGCGGCTCATCGTGCACGACGCGGGCGAGGGTGCTCCACGCCGGCGGGCCCTGGAACCCGAATTCGCTGACGAAACGGGGGCGATGCTCGCGGTAAGCGGCGTAGTCGCGCTGGTTCCAGACATCCCAGATGTGCATCGTGCCGTTACGGGGATCGTTCGGATGCGCATAGTCGACGAACGAGAACGGGCTCGCCGGCGAGTACGGCCGGGTCGGGTCGAGCTCGGCCAGGAGCCGGGGGAACAGCTCGCGGTAGTAGCCGTCGCCCCAGGCGCGTCCTGCCAGCTCCTTCCGCCAGCCCCACTCCACGTAGCCCCAGATGTTCTCGTTGTTGCCGTTCCAGATGGCGAGCGACGGATGCTGCGACAAGCGCACGATCTGCTCGCGCGCCTCGGCCTCCACCTCCTTCGCCAGCCACTCCTCCTCCGAGTACGCGGCGCAGGCGAACAGGAAGTCCTGCCACACCAGCAGGCCGAGTTCGTCGGCCAGTTCGTAGAAGTCGTCGGACTCGTAGATGCCGCCGCCCCAGATGCGGATCAGGTTGACATTGGCCTCGGCTGCGTCGGCCAGGCGGCGAGCGTAGCGGTCGCGCGTCATCTCCGTGAGGAATGCGTGGTCCGGGATCCAGTTGACGCCGCGCACGAGCACGTCCTCGCCGTTCACGCGCACGACGAACCGGTTGCCGTGCTCGTCGGGCGAGGTGTCGACCTCGACCGTGCGGAAGCCGACGCGGCCCTGCCAGGTCGCTGCGGGCATCCCCCGCACCGACACCGTCACGTCGTACAGCGGCTGTGCGCCGTGCCCGATCGGCCACCACAGTTCTGCGTCGGGAACGCGGACGACGACGGATGCCTGCGCCTCCCCCGCCGCGACGCTCGCCTCCGCCCGCACCGAACCGACCCGCACATCGAGGTCGATCGGCGCATCCTGCGTCACCCCGTCGCGTTCCACCTCGACGTGCACCGTGGCGACGCCGTCCGTGCCGTCGACGTCTACAAGGGGACGCACGGATGCGACGCGCGCCCCGCTCCAGGAGTCGATGCCGATGGGCTGCCAGATGCCGCTGGTCGCGACGTCGATACCCCAGTCCCACCCGAAGTTCGAGGCGGACTTGCGCAGCTGATTGAACGAGTGGTGCATGACCTTCGGCCAAGCGCCGTGCTCGGCGTCCCGTCGCTCCACCTCCGTGACCGGGGCGGCGAACGTGATCACGAGCTCGTTGGTACCGTCGCGCAGAAGCTCGCGCACGTCGAAGCGGTAGCTGCGGTGCTGGTTCTCGGTACGGCCGACCAGCCGGCCGTTCAACTCGATCGTGGCCACCGTGTCGAGACCGAACGCGACGAGGTCGTGACGTGCCGAGCCGTCATCCGTGTAGTCGAAGCTCGTCGCGTACCGCCAGACGGTGCTGCCGATCCACTGCTGTGCGGCTTCGTTGTCTCCGTCGAACGGGTCGGCGATGAGCCCGGCCCGAACCAGGTCGGTGTGCACGACGCCCGGCACGGTCGCGGGCACATTCCGCAGGTCGACATCGTCGGGAGTCGGCCCCTCCACCGCGGTGACAGTCCAGCCGTCGTGGATCGGAGTGAAGGTGCTGGGCGTGAAGGGCATGAGGTTCTTTCTGTGTTCGTGGTTCGTGCGCGCCGGAGGCGCGGTCGCGTCCATCGCGGGCCGTCCGGCGCCGGCGGACGGCCCGCCCGAGGGGACGGTGCGGATGAAGCGGGCCGAATCTGCTAGGGCGTGGCGCCGGCGAGCTCCTTGAGGCGGAGCTCCGGGTTCGGTGCCGCCGCGGCCAGCAGCTTCGTGTACTCGTGCTGCGGATTCAGGATGACGTCGTCCGCCGGTCCCCTCTCGACGATCTCGCCGCGGTACATCACGAGGATCTCGTCAGAGAAGTGCCGTGCCGTCGCCAGGTCGTGCGTGATGTAGAGCACGCCGAGGTTCTCTTCGCGCTGCAGCCCGGCGAGCAGGTTGAGCACGCCGAGCCGGATCGAGACGTCGAGCATCGAGACCGGCTCGTCGGCGATGAGCATGCTCGGCTCCGGTGCGAGGGCCCGAGCGATCGCGACCCTTTGCCGCTGCCCACCGGAGAGCTCGTGCGGATGCTTCGCCGCGAACTCGTCCGTCGGCGTCAGCCGCACCCGCTCCAGCAACCGCGCCACGCCGGCATCCACCTCGGCCCGCGTTCTCGCACGGCCGTGCAGCCGCAACGGACGCGCCAGATGATGGGCGACCGAGTGGTACGGGTTGAGCGACGCGAACGGGTCCTGGAACACCATCTGCACCTGGTTCCGGTAGGCGCGCAGCCCGCGGCCGCGGTGACTGACCGGCTTGCCGTCGAGCAGGATCTCGCCCGAGCTCGGATGCTCCAGCTGCAGAAGCAGCTTCGCGATCGTCGACTTGCCGCTTCCCGACTGGCCGACGAGCGCGACCGTCTTGCCCGACTCGAGCGTGAAGCTCACATCGTTCACGGCGATGAGCTCCTTCGAGCGCCATCCGCCGCGCACCTTGTATCGCTTGAACACGTTGCGGAACTCGAGAGTGCTCATCGATCGGCTCCTTCGGTCTCGGCCACGGCATGCTCCGCGGCTCCGGCATCCGCTTCCAGCCGCTCGTCGCGCACCCCGGTGCGGATGAAGTCGCCTCGCTCGCCGGTGAGGCTCGGAAAGGATGCCAGCAGCTGCCTCGTGTACGGGTGCTGCGGTTTCGTGTAGAGATCGTAGGCGTCGTCCAGCTCGACGATCTCGCCGGCCTTCATGACGGCGATGCGGTCGCTGATCTCCAACAGGAGCGGCAGGTCGTGCGTGATGAAGATGACAGCGAATCCGAGCTCGGACCGCAGCCTGGTGATCTCGTTCAGGATCTCCCGCTGCACCACCACGTCGAGCGCTGTGGTCGGCTCGTCCATGATCATCACCTGCGGGTCGAGCGCCATCGCCATGGCGATCATCACGCGCTGCCGCATGCCGCCGGAGAGCTCGTGCGCGTACGACCGCAACCGATCGCGGCCGACGCCGACCCGCTCGAGCAGGTCGCCGCAGAGCTGCACGCGCTCCTTCTTCTTCATCTCCGGACGGTGCGCCGTGAAGATGTCCTCGAGCTGATCCTGGATGCTGATGACCGGGTTGAGCGAGTTCATCGCCCCCTGGAACACCATGGAGATCTTGTCCCACCGGAACGCCCTCAGATCCGCGCCGCCCAGCGACGCGAGATCGACCGAGTACCCCTCGCGGGAGTGGAACGTCGCGGATCCCGAGGTGATGAGCGCAGGAGGCTTCAGCAGGCGCGTCACCCCGTAGGCGAGCGTCGACTTGCCGCATCCGGACTCGCCGGCCAGCCCCAGCACCTCGCCTCGCCCGAGCGTGAGCGACACGTTCTTCACCGCGTGCGTGGTGCGCGCGCCCAGGTAGTCGACGCTGAAGTCGTCGATCGTCAGCACCGGGTCGGCCACGTTGCGTGGCGGACGGATGCTCGTGGCCGCGCTCACTTGTTGTCCTCCTTCTCGAGGCGCTTGATCTGCGCTGCGGTCAGGCCCCACGCCTTGCGGGCGGCCCTGGTCTGGTTGCGCAGCTTCGGGTTGATGATCTCGTCGATCGAGAAGTTGATCAGCGAGAGCGCGCAGCCGAAGAGGGCGATCACGAGGCCGGGCGGAACGAACCACCACCAGGCGCCCTGGGTGAGGGCCAGGTCGTTGTACGCCCGGTAGAGGATGGTCCCGAGCGTGAACGTGTTGTTCGCGCCCAGGCCCAGGAACGACAGTCCGGCCTCGCCGAGGATGGCGAAGATGATGGCGAACACGAACTGCGACGCCATGACCGGGATGAGGTTGGGCAGGATCTCCACGACCAGGACGCGCCACGTCTTCTCCCCCGAGACTCGCGATGCGGCGACGTAGTCCCGGTTGCGGAGCGAGAGCGTGACGGCCCTGAGGACGCGGGCAGATCCTGCCCAGCTTGTGATCGCCAGAACGATGGCGATGAGGAAGAGACCGCGCTGGTTCTGCGGAACGTAGTTGCCGATCACAATGACCAGCGGGAGGCCGGGGATGACGAGGATCACGTTGGTGAACAGCGCGAATCCCTCGTCGACCGCGCCGCCGATGTAGGCGCCGAGGATGCCGAAGAACGCGGACAGAACGGTTGCGAGCACGCCGACGGTGAAGCCGATCACGAGCGAGCCGCGGGTGCCGTACGCGATCTGCGTCCAGACATCCTGGCCGGTCTGTGTCGTGCCGAGCCAGTGCTGCAGTCCGGGCGGGGCGAACGCGTTGGTACTGATCGCATTGGGATCGCCGACGAAGAGCGGCCCGAAGATGCCCCAGAGAATGAGGACACCGGCGATGATCAGCCCGACGACGAGCTTCGGTGAGCGAGAGGGCAGCAGCTGCGCGATGCTGCGCTTGACGCCGACGGCTGCCGGCGCGACGTCGGTCGCCGCGAGGGTGGATGCCATGAGTCGCCTCCTAGGACCGCGCGCGGGTGCGCGGGTCGATGAGTCCGTACAGCACGTCGACCACGAGGTTCGCGGCGAGTACCGAGAGTGAGATCACGAGGAACACGCCCTGCATGAGCGCGTAATCGTCGTTCGCCACGGCCGTGAAGAGCAGTTGGCCGATGCCGGGGTAACTGAAGACCTGCTCGGTCACGATCGACCCGGAGACGACGAATCCGAGCGAGATGGCGAAGCCGGAGAGCGAGGGCAGCACCGCGTTGCGTGCCGCGTACGTCATGCGCACCCGCCGGGGGTTGAGGCCCTTCGCCTCGGCCGTGACTATGTAGTCCTCGGAGAGCGTGGAGACCATCATGTTGCGCATGCCGAGCATCCAGCCGCCGATCGACGAGACGACGATGGTGAGCGCCGGGAGGAATCCGTAGTAGATGGCGCTGCCGATGAAGTCGAGGCTGAGCCCGGGCGTTGTGGTGGCCACGTTGTATCCGCCCGCGTACGGGAACAGCGGGACAACCCTGGTCAGCACCAGTACCAGGATGAGCGCGAGCCAGAAGTAGGGCACGGCCTGGAACATCGTGGTGACCGGGATGAGGTTGTCGAGCCACGATCCACGCTTCCAGCCGGCGAGCATGCCGAGGCCGACCCCGAGGATGAAGGAGATCACCGTGGCAAGGCCGACGAGCGCGATCGTCCAGGGAAGTGCCTGACCGATGACCGTCGTGACCTTTTCGGGGTAGTTGGTGAGCGATACTCCGAGGTCGCCGTGCAACAGGTTGACGATGTAGTCGCCGTACTGCTGCAGCAGGCTGCCGCCGCCTCCGCCGAGCTCGACCTCGAGAGCGTGCCGTGTGCCGGCCGTGACCGGCTGACCGGCCGCGCCCATCTTGGCGATCATGATGTCGACCGGGTTACCGGGCATCATGCGAGGAATGAGGAAGTTGAGCGTCACCGCCGCCCAGAGGGCGACGACGTAGAACGCGACCTTCTGCAGGTAGAACCGCATCTCTTTCTGCTTTCTGCGTGACCGTGGGGCGGCCGGGTGCTCGCAGGCATCCGCCCGCCCCACGATCCGTTATCGCGTCGTGACTACTTCACCGGGCGGATCGTCTTGAGCACGATGCCGACACCCCAGTTGCCGCCCCACGGAAGCGGGAACGCGTACTGGTCGTTCTGCGACGGCCAGCCCGTCGCGCGCGAGTTGTTGTACTCGGCGAGCGCCGAGTTCACATAGACGGGCACGTACGGCATGTCCTTGACGATCTGATCCTGGATCGTCTTGTACGCGGCCTGCTTCACGGACTCCTGGTTGGTCGTCGCCAGCTGCTTGATCGCAGCATCGACGGATGGGTTGGAGTAGCGCGAGGTGTTCGTGGAAGGTGCCGGGTCTCCGACCTTCGCCGTCGCCGATGTCGCGAGGTAGGCGCTGTACTGGTAGTACGGGTCGGACGAGACACCCATGTTGACCGAGTTCATCGACATCTGGAACTTGCCGGTCGACTCAGCCTGAGTCCACGCGTTCTGCGCCATCTGGTTGACGGAGAGCTTGATGCCGGCGGCCTTGAACTGACCCTGCAGCAACTGGCAGATGGTGTCGTAGTCGGTCCAGCCTGAGACCACGTTGATCGACAGGTCGAGCTCCTGGCCGTCCTTGGCGTAGTAGCCGTTCGACCCGAGCTTCCAGCCCGCCGCCTCGAGGATGCTCTTCGCCTTCGAGACGTTCGCGGTCTGCGGCACCTCCATGTAGTCGGGGCTGGTGATCTGCGACTTGTTCACCGTGTTCAGCAGCAGCGACGGGGATGCCGGCGCGCTGAAGCCCGCCGCGGCCTGCTTGTCGAGCTGCGTGCGGTCCATTGCGTAGTACATGGCCTGTCGAACGGCGACGTCGGTCTGCGGTCCGGTGCAGCCGAGTGAGGCGTTCTCGCAGGTGAACAGCGCGGTGGTCGCCTGCGGCGAGTTGGAGTAGCTGAGGTCCTTGTGCTTGGCCATGATGCTCTTCAGCGTCGGCAGGAAGGCGCCCATGTAGTCGGTCTGGCCGGCCTCGAGGGCGGAGGTGGCGGCATCCGCGTTCGCCAGCGAGATGTAGCGCACCTGGTCGACCTTCGGTGCCTCGGCGCCCTTGCCCCAGTAGTTCGGGTTCTTCTCGAGCACGAAGCTCTGCGGGGTGAAGCTCTTGAGCATGTACGGGCCTGTGCCGACCGGGCTCGTGTTCGTCACCTTGGTCGGGTCGGAGATCTTCGACCAGATGCTCTGCGGCACGATCGGCTCGTTGCCGAGAATCTGTGGCTCGAGCGTGAACGCCGTGGACGGGAAGGTGATGACGACGGTGTCGTCCGCGGTCTTCTTGGCGACCCACTTGACGCCAGACGTGTTCAACCCCGGATTGTTGGAGATGAGGTTGAGAGAGTAGACGACGTCATCGGCGGACTCCGGCTTGCCGTTCGACCACTTGACGCCCTGGCGCACCTTCACGGTGAGCTGGGTGCCGTCGCTGTTCCAGCTGTACGACGTTCCGAGCAAGGGCACCGGCTTACCGGCGCGTGCCTTGTTGTAGTAGAAGAGCGGCTCGTAGATCACGCCGTTCGTGGGCTGCAGGTAAGCGCCCGTGTTGTTGAGCGGGTTGAAGTTCTCGGTGAAGTTGCCCACCTGACCGCTGAACAGAGTCACCGTGCTGGTTCCGGAGGAACCGTTCGATGAGGCATTCGCCGAGCATCCGGAGAGTGCCAGCGTGGCCGCTGCCGCGACCGCGACGAGCGCGACGCCGAAGCGACGCCGTGTGCTGCGTGGAGACATCCTTGTCCTTTCGTTGACCGGTCTGCGGTGCAAGGTGTTCACCGCTGTCGCCTCGAAGGTGCGCTTCGTTGCGATAGTGTCTTTCTTAGGTCACTTTATAAAGCGTGTCAAGTTAGAATTCCGCTGCGAGATCGACCAGAGTGAAGATCGGCACGGAACGAGCGCGAGGAGGCGTAGGTGGTCAGACAGCGTGTCTCGCTCGCGGGCGGAACCAGCAGGGGGCTCGTTCTCGATCTCATCCGCACGCTCGGGCCCATCAGTCGCGTCGAACTAGCCGAGACGACAGGGCTCACGCAGGCGACGATGTCGACCGTGGTGCGTCAGCTGCTCGGCGAAGGACTCGTCATCGAGACCGGTCGCGGCGAGTCCACAGGCGGCAAGCCCCCCGTGATGCTCGACGTGAATCCGGATGCCCGCTTCGCCGTGGGCGTGCAGCTTGGCCGGGAGTCGATCACCTACGTCGTGATCAACCTCTCCGGCGCCATCGTCGGCCGCACGCGTACCGCGGGCATCGGATCGACCGAGCCGTCGGAGATGGTGCAGCGGCTGGCAGCAGAGGTGGACCGCACGCTCGACGGGCTCGGCATCGAGAAGGCCTCCGTCGTCGGCGTCGGCGTGGTGGCGCCGGGACCTCTGGATGTCGGCAGGGGCATGATCCTGCACTCTCCGCACCTGTCGGCATGGCTCGACGTGCCCATTCGCTCGATGCTGTCGGACGCCGTCGGGCTGCCGGTGATCCTTGACAACGACGCCACCGCCGCGGCGATCGGAGACTTCTGGAGCGGCAAGCTCGACGACGCCGTCGCGCACGCGACGGTATACATGGGCACAGGGATCGGAGCGGGGGTACTCATCGACGGCATTGTGTTCCGTGGCTCGAGCTCCAACGCCGGTGAACTGGGACAGGTGGTGGTCACGGGCGTCGACGGGCAGTCCGCCTACCTCGAGGAGATCGCAGACCCCGGCGCCGTCGTGCGGCGTGCGCATGCCACCGGTGAGGCCGCCCGGCTCGGGCTGCCCGACGACGACGACTTCGCCGGGTTCCGAGCCATCGCCACCGCGGCCGCCAGGGGCGACATCGGCGCCACCGCACTCATCGAGGATTCCGCGGAGCTCCTCGCGTCCGGCGTTCTCACTCTGGCGAACCTGTTCGACCTCGACTCCGTATCACTGGCCGGTCCGGCGTTCGCTGTCGCCGGGCCGACCTATGTGCGGGCGATCTCGCGACGACTCGAACGCGACTTCTTCGTGCGCACTCAGCACGGCATCCGAGTGCGGCTTTCGACGGATGTCTCGGACGCCGCCGCCGTGGGAGGCGCCGCGCTCGTGCTGCAGACGGAGCTCGCACCGCGCACCATGGGGTTGTCCGCGGTCTCGGGGTGAGCATCCGCCTCCAAGGCTCAAGACGGATAATGGCCGGGCATCCAACGTTTCGTTCGCCCCCACGGAGCCACCCACGCCTGACGTACTGACGTTCCTCACCACGTTCTCGTTCAACCCGTACGCGCTCGGGGTGATCGTCGTCACCGGCGTGCTCTACGGGCTCGGCATCCTCTACGCGCATCGCAACGGCGTGAAGTGGCCGGCGTGGCCGACGCTCGCGTTCTATGTGCTCGGGCTGGGCTCGTACGCCTGGCTGGAGTTCGGGTTCCTCGGCACTTGGAGCGTCGACCTGCGCTGGGCGTTCACGACACGGGTGGCGTTCCTGCTGTTCGTGGTGCCGGGGCTGCTGGCACTCGGCCGTCCGGTCTCGCTGGCCCGCGCCGCCATGTCGGGGCTCTCGGCACGGGCGCTGGAGCGCGTCCTGAGCTCGTGGCCGATCCGGCTCATGGGCAACGCGATCTTCGCACCGGTCGTCGCGCTGATCGGCTTCTGCCTGTTCCTCACTCCCTTCGCGGCGTCGCTCCGCCTCGATCCGGGCTGGGAGGCCGCGATCACGATCGGCGTTCCGCTGGTCGGGCTGCTCATGGTTCTGCCCGTGACCGACAGCGGCCTCTTGCGCACAAGCCTGTTCATCACCGCAGAGTTCCTGCTCGCCTTCGTGGAGCTGGTGATGGATGCCATCCCGGGCATCCTGCTGCGCCTCAATGAGACCGTGCTCGACCATGCCCCCGCGATCACGGGCGCGCTGCCTGGGTGGTTCCCCAATCCGCTGCACGATCAGCATCTGTCGGGGGACTTCCTGTGGTTCATCGCCGAGATCGCGGACATCCCGGTGCTCATCGTGCTGTTCGTGCGGTGGATGCACACCGACAAGCGCGAGGCCAAGCAGATGGACGAGCTCACCGACGAGCAGATGGAACAGCTCACGCAGGAGCACCTGAAGCGCTTCCAACAGCGGTAGGCCGGCGGCCCGAGCCCGCCTGGCCCCACAGCTCGCCCCGGCCCCGCCGGGCCACAGCCCGCTCCGGCCCGCCTAGCCACAGCCCGCCCCGGCGCCAGGCCACAGCCCACCCCGACCCCGCCAGGCCACAGCCCACCCCGGCCCCGCCGGGCCACAGCCCGCCCCGCCTGGCCGTCTCCCGAAAACAGGCAGGAATGCGCCTTCCTCGCCGGAACAGGCATGAATTGCCTGTTCCTACGTGATCTGCCTGTCATGAACGCCCTCGCGCTCGAGCCTCCCGCCGAGCGTCAGGTACGAAAGGGCGTCCTGCCGCCAGGATGTCTGCAACCACCGCGATGCATCCATCGAGGTCGTCCATGATCTGGTCGTGGCCGAACCTGTGCGACCGCATGCCCATACGTACGGCCGCGGCGTCCCGAGCTCGATCTTTCGCGCGCTGCGCTCTGGTCGAATGAAATGCATCGCCGTCCGTCTCGACGATCAGCCATCCATTGACGACATGGTCCACCCGGCCCATACCGGGGATCGCCACCTGGATTTGCACGTGCCATCCCTGGCCGGTCGCGCCAACTCGGAAGATCGACTCGATGCCGGACTCGCTGCGGCGATCGACGAGCGCGCGTACGAATCGGAGCCGACCTGGCAGCCGGGCGCAGAGCGCATCCAGCTCACGCGCGGACAGCACGCCGATGTGCAACGCGCTGTCAATTGAAGCGATCAAGTGCACAGCGGTCACCCGGGTTGCCAGAACAACGAGCGCGTCGACCACGCCCATCCGCCATCGGATTCCCTCGGGCCACACGAAGGTGCTTGGATGCACGCGGTACTCGCCCTCACGAAGCTCCGGCAACCGACTGGCCGTCCGTGGCGCAGCGATGCAGAGTCCGGTCTCGTGCGAGACCCACACTCCCATGCTGCGCAGCGCACTCTCGCCGCCGAGAATTCCACCAAGCTCGACGGCACGGACCGCGTCCGAAGGCGCCTCCTCCGTGGCGAGCCAGGAACGCCGAACTATCCTCGCCGCGCCAGATTCGATGAACACCCGGATCTCGTGATCGGTGCAGCCGTACCGCATCAGTTGGGCACGCGTGGCGAGCCCGTCGAATCGAGCGAGAGCTTTGGCGACTCGGGCATCCATGTGTTCAGCGTGTCAACCACTCTTCGGTCAGCCCAGGCGTGAGCGGCTGACTGGGGAAAACCGGGCCAGAGAAGCGGTTGTGGACGGCGACCGTCAACAGGCAGCTCTCGCCGGAACAGGCAACTCTTGCCTGTTCCCGCGAGGTAGGCGCTTTCCTGCCTGTTTTCGCGCGGACGCGGGGATGCGGGGGCGGGGCCGGATGCTTGCCGGGGCGGGCGGGCCAGCCGGTCGGGCCAGCCGGGCGGGGCTACTTCACCAGGGGGAAGAGGATGGTCTCGCGGATGCCCAGGCCGGTCAGCGCCATCAGCAGGCGGTCGATGCCCATGCCCATGCCGCCGGTGGGGGGCATGCCGAACTCGAGGGCGCGCAGGAACTCCTCGTCCAGCCGCATCGCCTCGTCGTCGCCCTGCGCCGCGAGCCTGGCCTGCTCGACGAATCGTTCGCGCTGCACGACGGGGTCGACGAGCTCGGAGTATCCGGTGGCGAGCTCGAAGCCTCGGATGTAGAGATCCCACTTCTCCACGACGCCCGGCTTGGAGCGGTGCGCGCGCACGAGCGGCGAGGTGTCGACCGGGAAGTCGCGCACGAAGGTCGGCCGCTCCAGGCCCCCCTTCACGAAGTGCTCCCACAACTCCTCGATGTACTTGCCGTGGATCGGATGCTTCACCTCGAGCTCGAGCAGCTCCGCGAGAGCCGCCAGCTCGTTCAGGGGCGTTTCGGGAGTGATGTCGGTGCCGCCGGTCCACGGCACGCGACCGGATGCGACGGCCTCGGTGAGGGCATCCGTGAGGCTCTCGTACATAGAGACCGAGTCCCACTCGCCGCCCAGGTCGTACTCGGTGCCATCGGCCCATGTGACGACGTGGCCGCCGCTGGTCGCCCACGCGGCATCCTGGATCAGCGTCTGCGTCAGCTCGGCCATCGTGTTGTAGTCGCCATACGCCTGGTACGCCTCGAGCATCGCGAACTCGGGCGAGTGCGTGGAATCGGCGCCCTCGTTGCGGAAGTTGCGGTTGATCTCGAAGACCCGGTCGATGCCACCCACCACGGCCCGCTTCAGGAACAGCTCGGGCGCGATGCGCAGAAACAACTCCGTGTCGAACGCGTTCGAGTGCGTGACGAACGGACGAGCGGATGCCCCGCCGTGCATCGTCTGCAGCATCGGCGTCTCCACCTCGGTGAAGCCGCGCGAGGCGAACGTGGCCCGCAGCGACGCGACAGCCTTCGCCCGGTTCACGACGTTCGTGCGAGCCTGCTCACGGGCGATGAGGTCGAGGTACCTGCTGCGCATGCGGGTCTCCTCGGAGAGCTCGTTGTGCAGATTCGGCAGGGGCAGGATCGCCTTGGCCGCGATCGCCCACTCGTCGACCATGACGGAGAGCTCGCCGCGCCGCGACGAGATGACCTCGCCGTGCACGAACACGTGGTCGCCGAGGTCGACGAGCTCCTTCCAGCGGGCGAGCGACTCCTCGCCGACGGATGCCAGTGACACCATCGCCTGGATGCGCGATCCATCGCCCGACTGCAGCACGGCGAAACAGAGCTTGCCGGTGTTGCGCAGGTGCACCACCCGGCCTGCGATGCCGACGAACTCGCCGGTGGTGGCATCCGCCGGCAGTTCGCCGTACTTCTCGCGAAGCTCAGGGATGGTGGCCGTGATCGGCACGCCGACCGGATAGGCGCCGCCCGCGGCATCCGCCTCGGCGATCAGCCGCTCCCGCTTGGCGAGCCGCACGGCCTTCTGCTCGCTGATCTCGTCAGCGGTCAAGTCGGCTGTCAGTTCAGCACCGGGCTGGTCGGTCGCCATGGGTCCTCTTCGTGTGTGCGGGTGCGGTTTCGATCCTGCGGCAAGCTCAGGACGGGCCTGACTCAATCGGTGGTGGGGCTCTGGCCCTCGGCCGCTACGGGACCGAAGGCCTTGGTGCGGTTTCGACGGACGGGCTCGCCGGCGCGAGCACGATGCCTGCGTTGTCGATCAGCCGCGTTCCATCCACTTGCGCTGCGATCAGCGCGAGGGCTGGGCCGCGGTATCGTTCGTCGACGGAACGGAACGTCTGCGGGTCGACGATGGCCAGGTAGTCCAGCTTAACCGCCGCGGATGCCTGGGCGCGCGCGCGTCCCGCCTCGAGCGCCACGGCGGCACCCTGCGACGCGGCGGCGGCGACCTCGCCGAGCGCCGCGGAGAGCGTGACCGCTTCGCGTCTCGCCGTCTCGCTCAGGTAGCGGTTGCGGCTGGAGAGGGCGAGGCCGTCCGGCTCGCGCACAGTAGGGACGGCCTCGATGGTGACCGGGAGGTTCAGGTCGGTGACCATGCGGCGCACGAGGAATGCCTGCTGCGCGTCCTTCTGTCCGAACATCGCGGCATCCGGTTGCACCGAGTTCAGCAGCTTCGCCACGACCGTGAGCATGCCGTCGAAGTGGCCCGGCCGGGACGCCCCCTCGAACAGCGTGGCCACCTCGCCGCCCGTGATCCGCGTCTGCGTCGGGCCGTCCGGATACATCTCGTCGACCCCTGGGGCGAACACGACGAGGCGACGCGGCGCGCCCTCCGCAGAGAACCCGTCGTCAGGGATGCCCGCGGCCACCGCAGCAAGTGCGTCGAGGTCGGCGTCCCAGGTGCGCGGATAGCGGTCGAAGTCCTCGTTCGGACCGAACTGCAGCGGGTTCACGAAGATCGAGACGACGACGAGGTCGGCGAGCTCGCACGCACGGCGCACCAGAGCGAGGTGGCCGTCGTGCAGGGCTCCCATCGTGGGCGCGAGGGCGACGCGGGCGCCGTGGGCTCGGGCATCCTTCACAATGCTGCGGATGCCCGCGATCGTCGTCGCGACCGGGGGCCGGTTCTGACGAAGGTCACCGGAGCTCCGGGAGCTTTCGTGCGAACGAGCACGCAGGTCGGGCATGGACTGATCAGACATAGGTCTCCGTCAGTTCGTGGGATGGTCGGGATCGTACGGGTCGGGCGGCTCGGGAAACGGAGACGAGGCCTCCAGCAGCCCGGGCATGTCGAGCGCATCGAGTTCGGTGGGAGCACCGGCGCGGCGCAGCGCCTCGTCGACGGATGAGCGCACCAGCGACGACAGGAACGCGCCGGCGTTCTCGATGCCGGCCTTGGTCAGGATTCCGGATGCCTGCTCCACGATCGAGCGCGAGAACGTGGTGGCGGTGGCGATCGCCTCCGCGTAGGCGGGGCGGTTCTCCTCTTCGACGATCACCGGTTCGCCGCCCATCTCGACGACGAGTGCCTGCCCGATGGGCTGCACAGGGCCGGGCGCGGTGACCGCGAAGTAGCTCTCGGCGAGCCGGGCAAGATCGAGGCTCGTTCCGCTGAACACCATCGCGGGATGGATGGCGAGCGGGATCGCGCCGCGCTGCAACGCCGGCGTCAGCACGCCCGTGCCGTGCTCCGGCGAGGTGTGCACGACGAGTTGCCCGGCCTGCCAGGTGCCGGCGAGCGCGAGCCCGTTGACCAGCTCCGGCAGCTCCGCGCCCGGCACGGCCAGCAGTACGAGCTCGGACCTTTCGATGAGATCCGGGATGCTCAACACGGGCACCCCGGGAAGCAGCGCCTCCGCCCGCTCCCGGTTGCGATCGCTCGCCGTCGCAATGCCCACGACGGCGTGGCCGGCACCGGCCAGCGCCGCACCGAGCACCGGACCCACGTGGCCGGCACCCACGATTCCGACGCCCAGGCGCCCCGATCGTGCGGGCATCAGGACTCTCCTCGCTCGTCGGGGCGATGAGGCGTCTCGGCGTCCGCCCAGGCGATCGCCCCGGCGCTGACCAGGGCGAAGAGTTCCTCGGCGGCACGGGTATCCATCACCGGAACCTTCGCGTGCACGGGTCCGTCGATGAGGTGGACGTCGGCGGAGGATAGGTCAAGGATGCGCCGCGCGGGTCCCTGCTCCACCTCAACGCTCTGCATGCGCGCCAGCGGAACGAACACGATGCGCCTCCATACGGCTCCGTGCCGCAGCACGATGACGCCGTCCGCGATCGTGTAGCCGGTCTTGCGCCACGAGAACGGGCGCAGCCAAGCACCTCGGCGCGGTGCCGACGAGAACACGGACTGGTCGGCGTGGGCGTCCATGCCGGCGTGCGCGATGGCATCCCTCAGCGTGTCGTTCATTCCGGGCAGCAGGAGCGGCAGCACGCGCTGCACATCGCGGATGCTCCCCACCGGCAGGGTCGTGGTGCGCGCCTCCCCCGCCGAGTTCTTGCCGCGGGTGTGACCGGCGGTGTTCATGCGCATCTGCCACCAGCCGAACGGACGCCAGGCCAGCGGCTGCACCAGCTCGACGGCGTGGATGCGACGCGGCGGAATGGTCTCGCTGCTCGTGGTGAGCAGGCCGAAGCCGATGCGCACGCCCTGGTCACTGCCGGCGATGTTGTAGCGCAGCGCCTTGCTGAACCGGCGGATGAACAGGCCACCGAGGCTCAGCACCATGGGGAAGATGACGATGATCAGCCAGAGGCGTCCCGTCGATGCACCGGCGATCATTGCGATCAGCACGGCGAACATGACCAGAGTGGGCACGCTCAGCAGCAGCGAACCGGCGAGCCTGCCCGGGTGCATTCGCACGATGGATGCCTGTGGCGCGGCATCCGGGTCGAGGTCGGCGGGCGAGACGAATTCGTCGACCCGGTCGGAAAGGATGCCCAGTGTCGACGACTGCCGCTGGGCGGGCGCCCCGCCCGGCACGGCGGCTTGCCCGACTTCCGCTTGATCGGATGCCCGCACTCCCGACGCGAGCCGCAGGATCTCGCGCCGTAGCGTCTCGGTCACCTTCGACGGCAGGTAGCTCAGATACAGGTTCGCGTCGTGGCCCGCGACGACGATCTCGAGCTTCGCAGCACCGAAGATGCGCGCGAACACCGGACGCTGCACGTTGATGCCCTGGATGCGGTCGAGCCGCGCCTTGCGCTCCTGCCTGCGAAGGATGCCGCTGCGCAGCTCCACCGCCTGGTGCGTCACCCGGAAGGTCTGCACCCGCCACGACAGCGCGAAGACACCGACGCACGCGGCGATGACCACGACCGCGATGCCGATCGCGGGCCACACGAAGTTGTGCCGAACGATCGCGTCGATCGGGTCTCCGGAGGGGTAGTCCGGTGTTCCGAGGAAGAGGTTGATGATGCGCTCGCGCAGGTTGGCGATGATGATGCCTGCGACGAAGACGATGGCGATCCCGCCGCG
This sequence comes from Humibacter ginsengisoli, assembly GCF_054780095.1. NCBI lineage: Bacteria > Bacillati > Actinomycetota > Actinomycetes > Micrococcales > Microbacteriaceae > Humibacter > Humibacter ginsengisoli. The sequence continues at coordinate 234,863 of NZ_BAAGWZ010000004.1, read as the reverse complement.
CAGCAGCGGCGTCGCCTTGTGCATCCGGTGCCATTCGCCGTCGGCGAGACCCGTCGCCTCCGTGTACGCCTGGCTCACGGTGCGAGTCACAGACCGGACCTGCGCGACTCGGCGAGCTCGACGAGCCGGTCGCGCAGCCAGGCGGCATCCGAGTCGACCAGGCCTGGGATCGACACCCGGCTGGATGCCGCAGCCGTCACGAACCGGAGTTCGGCGAGCCCGAGCATCCGATCGATCGGGCCGCGCTCGATGTCGAGCAGCTGCATGCGTCCGTACGGCACCGCGACGAACCGCTGGAACATGATGCCGCGCCTGATCAGCAGGTCGTCGTCGCGCAGGAAGTAGCGGATCGCACGCGCCCGACGAGGCGCGATGATGAGCTGCACGATGGTGATGACGGCGATGATCACCAACGCGATCCACGCCCACCACCAGTGCAGCACGAGCCAGGCGAACACCGCGATGGCCGCCGCGACGATTCCGCCGATCAGCGACCCGACGATCACGACCACGACGTACTTCGACGAGACCCGCCGCCACTGCGCCTTGTCGAGCGCAGCGGCGTCCAGTCGTTGCGACACAGTGGCTCCTCGTTCCGGCGGTCGGGTTGTCGACCCCACGCGGCTCCGATCGCCGTCGGCGATCGTGCAGTCCATGCTAACGACCACACGCCTTCGCGGGGGCGCCAGCAGTCTCTTGTCAACATTGCCCAAAGAATGCCCGGAACGGATGTTCAAACCCTCGGCTCGTCCGACGGCAACTGCCCGCTTAGGGTGGGGAGCGTTCCCCTGATCCTCAGCGGGAAGCGCTCCCCGCCTTCGCGGGGAGCAACCCCCTCGTTCGATGCAAGGAGACCCACGTGTCCTCAGCAACCTCGGCCCCACGCCTCGTCCCCACGCTCGCCGATCGTGTGGTGCCACGCGGCGCCGTCGCGAACGCGCTCCTGATCGTCGCCGGCACCGCGATCGTGGCGATCTCGGCGCAGATCTCCGTGCCGCTGTGGCCCGTCCCGGTCACGGGTCAGACCCTGGCCGTTCTGCTCGTGGGCGCGAGCCTGGGCGCGTGGCGGGGCGCTGCATCCCTGGGCCTCTACATGCTGCTGGGCATGGCGGGCCTGCCCATCTTCGCCGACTTCACGGGCGGGCCGGCATCGGTGCTTCTGCCGAGTTTCGGCTTCATCATCGGGTTCATCCCCGCTGCCGCGCTGATCGGATGGCTGTCCGAACGCGCCTGGGATCGTCGCCCGGTGCTCGCCGCCGCCGGCTTCTTCGCGGCGAGCCTCGTGCCGTTCCTGTTCGGCCTGCCCTACCTCGCGGTGGTGCTCGCGAACCTCGGACTTCCGCACAGCTTCGCCGCTGTCATGGCCGCCGGGTTCACACCGTTCATCGTGGGCGGCATCGTCAAGTGGGCGATCGCCGCGGCGCTGCTGCCGTTCGCGTGGATGCTGGTGCGCCGCATCGACCGCCGCAACTGACGCTCATCCCCGCCTCGACATGACATCCGGCTGAAACCATGCTGGTTCGGCATGGTTTCAGCCGGAGAGCGCGGACCCTCGTGTCGGGGAGGGCGTGCGATTCAGGCCTGCGCGATGCGGATCATGTTGCCGCTGGGGTCGCGCACCGCGGCATCCCGAACGCCCCAGAACTGGTCGGTCGGTTCCTGCAGCACCTCGACGCCCGGCGCTCCGGCGAGCTTGTCGAAGGTGGCTGCAAGATCATCGGTGCGCAGCTGCAGCATCTGCAGCTCGCCCTTGGCGAGAAGGGCGGCGACCGCGTCGCCGTTCTCTTGCGAACGGCCGGCGTGCGGCTGTTCGAGCACGATCTCGATCTCCGGCTGGCTCGCAGTGGTGAGGGTGATCCACGTGAACCCGCCGTTCTCGACGGTGTTCTTGACGGTCATTCCGAGAATGTCACGGTAGAAGGGAAGGGCTGCCTGCGGGTCATCGACCAGCACGTGCACGCCGCTGATGGCTACTGTCATGGCCTCAACGCTAGGCGGATGCCTGCGCCGAGGCTTCTCCGAAACTGCTCTCCTCGAGGTGCGCGCGTCCGTCGGCCCGCCGCGGCCTGGTCAGCACCATGGTCTGGCACGAGGCGAACGCGTCCAGCTCGTCGTGGCTGCGTACGCGGTACGCGGACGGCGTCTCCCCGACCAGCTCGGTGAAGCGCGACGAGAAGGAGCCGAGGCTCGTACATCCGACAGCGAAGCAGACATCCGTCACGCTGAGATCGCCGCGACGCAGCAGTGCCTTCGCACGCTCGATGCGACGCGTCATGAGGTAGGAGTACGGCGTCTCGGAGTACTCGTCGCGGAACCGCCGGCTGAAGTGCGCGGGCGACATGAGGGCCGTCGCCGCGAGTGCCGGCACGTCGAGCGGCTGCGCGAATTCGCGGTCCATGCGGTCGCGCGCCTTGCGCAGCCGCCGCAGCTCGTCCAGGTCGATTCCCACGACTCCAGTGTGCCGCAGTAGACCGCGCCTCTAAACGGGGGCGTGCTCGGCGTGCTCCGCCTTCTCGTCCTTGGGCGGCGGAAGCGTGCAGAAGTACTCGGCGATGAGTCCGCCGACCAGCAGGATGATCGCGCTCACCGCGGCCACGACGCTGAGCCAGACGGAGTCCGACGTGGGCGGCACCGGCCGCGTCAGCACGTAGACGACGACGCCGATCCCGGTGCCGGTGAGCAGGCCACCGACGAGGCTGCACGCCTTGGCGAGCACGGCGATGCGCATCGCCCGGAACGGGTCGACGTGCACCTTCACCTTGCTGCGCACCGCCCTGCGGATCGGGATCGCCAGCAGCACCACGATCACGCCGATCGCGACGAGGGTGATCGACAACGAGATCGGCGGAATGAGCATGGCCGCTCCCGCCGCGACGAGCGCGATCTCGAGAAGGTAGCCGATGCCGACGCCGATCAGGCCGAGCGCGATCAGCGCGGCGGGTCCGGTGCGCCTCACGATGCGCCTCCGTCCGCGACGCCACCCGCGGGACTCGCGGATGCCCGCAGCTCGGCGAGCAGAACATCCACCCGTCCGAGTCCAGGCAGCTCGGCATCGGGGTCGACGTCGAGCCAGGGCGCGAGCACGAACTCCCGCTCGGATGCCCGCGGGTGCGGCAGCGTCAGCCGCTCGTCGTTCACCTGTCTTCCGCCCATCGCGATGAGGTCGAGGTCGAGCGTGCGGTCGCCCCAGCGCTCCACGCGTACGCGGCCGTGGGCATCCTCGACCCGGTGCAGTTCGTCGAGCAGCGCGTGCGGGTCGAGCGCCGTCGAGACGAGCGCCACACCGTTGAGGTAGCGCTGCGCGTGCGCATCGACGCCGTCCAGGCGAACCGCGGCGGTCTCGAGGAAGGGAGAGACGGCATCCAGCCGCACGCCCGGCGTCTGTGCGAGGTCATCGAGCGCGGCCCGGATGGTCGCCTCCCGGTCGCCCAGGTTGCTGCCGAATGCGATCACCGCGGGCTCCAGCGGGCGCATCCGCTGCGGCTTCGCGATCACGACAACGCTCCCTCTGCCGTGCCGGCAGAGCCGGCCGAACGGACCGCATCCGCCGGGCCAGCAGCATCCGCCCATGCGCGGTCGCGCACCACCGTGACGGCGACATCTGCGAACGGCACCGCGATCGGCGCGTTCGGCTTGTGCACGGTGACCTCGGTGCGCTGCACCGGGAACGACAGCACGACCCGTGCGACGCGCTCCGCGACGGTCTCGATGAGGTCCACCGGATCCGATGCCACCGACGCTGCCACGGCCTCCGCCAGCTCGCCGTAGTGCACGGTGGCGGCGAGTTCATCGCCGCGCGCAGCAGGTCCGAGATCGAGCCAGGCGATCACGTCGATCACGAACTCCTGGCCCTCGGCGCGCTCGAAGTCGAAGACGCCGTGATGGGCGCGCACCCGGATGCCGGTCAGTGTGATGCGGTCGCTCATGACCCCATCCTCCCGCCATCCGAAGACGGTGCGGCCTCGTCGCCGGGCTCGTCACCCGCCCAGGAGCGCACCACGTCGAGCGCGATGCGGGTGGAGACCACGTCGTGCACCCGCACGCCCCACACGCCGTCGCGCGCGGCCAGTGCGGCGATGACGGCGCTGGGCAGGTCGCGGTCCTGTGGAGTCGCGCCCTCCCACATCAGGTCGGCCAGGAAGCGCTTGCGGGATGCCCCGAGCAGCACGGGCAGTCCGGCGGACTCGAACTCCCGAAGGTGACGCAGCACATCCCAGTTGTGCTCCGAGTTCTTGGCGAATCCCAGGCCCGGATCGACGATGATGCGCTGTGCCGCAACGCCCTGTGCCTCCAGAACGTCCACGCGACGGAACAGCTCCTCGCGGATCTCGCGCGCGGCATGCGTGTAGGTGGCGAGGTCGTTCATGCTGCGGCTGTGACCGCGCCAGTGCATCACCACATAGTCGACTCCGCGTTCGGCCACGAACGGGCCCATCGCCGGGTCGGCCAGGCCGCCGGAGACGTCGTTCACGATCTGCGCTCCGGCATCCACCGCCGCCGTGGCCGTCTCGCTGTTCATGGTGTCGATGCTGACGCGGATGCCCCGCCCGGCCAGCTCGCGCACCACCGGCAGCACCCGCCCCAGCTCGGCCGGAACGGGCACCCGTTCGGCGCCGGGACGCGTGGACTCCCCGCCAACGTCGACGATGTCGGCGCCCTGCTCGGCGAGCTCCACACCATGCGCGATGGCGGCATCCGTCGACGCCCAGCGGCCGCCATCGCTGAAGGAATCCGGCGTGACATTGAGCACGCCCATGATGCGCGTCACGCGACTCCCCGGCCGATCAACGCGATGAGTTCGGCACGCACGACGGGATCGCTCAGCTCGCCACGGCTCGCGATGGTCACGGTGGAGGCGTTCACCTGCCTGGCGCCCCGTGTCGTGACGCAGGCGTGGGTCGCATCCAGCACGACGAGCACGCCGCGCGGGTCGAGGCCCTCCACGAACGTGTCGGCGATCTCCTCGGTCAGTCGCTCCTGCAGTTGAGGGCGTGCAGCGAGGATCTCGACCACCTTCGGCAGCCGTCCGAGGCCGACAACACGATCCCTCGGCAGGTAGGCGAGGTGGGCGACGCCCATGAACGGCAGCAGGTGGTGCTCGCACATCGAACGGAAGCGGATGTCCCGCAGCAGCACGGTCTCCGCGTCGCTGTCCCCGAGCGGTACCGTCTCGCGGAGAGGCTCGATCGGGTCGAGCGCAAGACCGCCGAAGTACTCCTGGTAGGAGTCCGCGACCCGTGACGGCGTCTGCTTCAGACCCGGGCGGGTGACATCCTCACCGATGGCGGCGAGTAGTTCGACCACGGCCGCTTCGATCCGTTCACGGTCGATGCCCATCGCGCCTCTCTCGGAACGGGTCGTGGTGGAAGAACGTCGTGGTCGAGCGTGCGCGGGCCCCCACTGACGTGAGGGCCCTGCACGCTACGCCGTCGCCGGGCGCGGCTTGATCTGACGCGAACGCTTCGGCTTGCCCGGGGTGGAGTCGACGTCGCCGTCCACCACGCCCGGGTCGATCGGAGCGGTCTCGGGCTCGGGGAACGCGATCGGCGGGATGTTCGGGGAGACGCGGTTGTCGGCCGACACCCACTCCGGACGCTCCGGCAGCTTCTTCACGTTCTTGAAGATCTCGGCGATCTGGTGGTGGTCGAGCGTCTCCTTCTCGAGCAGCTCGCGCGCCAGGTGGTCGAGGATGTCGCGGTTGTCGTTGATGACCTGCCACGCCTCGTCGTGCGCCTTCTCGATCAGCGCGCGCACCTCGGCATCCACCCGCTCGGCGATGCGCTCCGAGTAGTCGCGCTGGTGGCCCATGTCGCGACCGAGGAACATCTCACCTGACGACTGGCCGAGCTTCACGGAACCGATGTCGGCACTCATGCCGTACTCGGTGACCATCTTGCGGGCGATCCCGGTCGCCTTCTCGATGTCGTTGGATGCACCCGTGGTCGGGTCCTTGAACACGGTTTCCTCAGCGACACGGCCGCCCATGGCGTACGCGAGCTGGTCGAGCAGCTCGTTGCGGGTCACCGAGTATTTGTCTTCGAGCGGGAGAACCATCGTGTAACCGAGGGCGCGACCGCGCGGCAGGATCGTGATCTTCGTCACCGGGTCGGTGTGCCGCATCGCGGCCGCCGCGAGCGCGTGGCCGCCCTCGTGGTACGCGGTGATCAGCTTCTCCTGGTCCTTCATGATCCGGGTGCGGCGCTGCGGACCGGCGATCACGCGATCGATTGCCTCATCAAGCGCGCGGTTGTCGATCAACTGCGCGTTCGACCGCGCGGTGAGCAGTGCAGCCTCGTTGAGCACGTTGGCCAGGTCGGCACCTGTGAAGCCCGGTGTCTTGCGGGCGACGACCTCGAGGTCGACTCCGGATGCCAGCGGCTTGCCTCGTCCGTGCACCTCGAGGATCTTCTTGCGGCCCAGAAGGTCGGGCGCATCCACGCCGATCTGACGGTCGAAGCGGCCGGGACGCAGCAGTGCCGGGTCGAGAATGTCTGGCCGGTTCGTCGCCGCGATCAGGATGACGTTGGTCTTGACGTCGAAGCCGTCCATCTCCACAAGCAGCTGATTCAGCGTCTGCTCGCGCTCGTCGTGCCCGCCGCCGAGACCGGCACCACGGTGGCGGCCGACTGCGTCGATCTCATCGACGAAGATGATGGCCGGCGCGTTCTGCTTGGCCTGGTCGAACAGGTCGCGCACACGGCTTGCGCCGACGCCGACGAACATCTCGACGAAGTCGGAACCCGAGATGGAGTAGAACGGCACGCCCGCCTCGCCGGCGACGGCGCGTGCGAGCAGCGTCTTGCCCGTTCCGGGAGGGCCGTACAGCAGCACGCCCTTGGGGATGCGTGCGCCCACCGCCTGGAACTTGGCCGGCTCCTTGAGGAAGTCCTTGATCTCCTGCAGCTCTTCGATCGCCTCGTCGCTGCCGGCGACGTCGTCGAACGTGACCTTCGGGCTCTCCTTCGAGACCAGTTTCGCGCGCGACTTGCCGAACTGCATGACCTTGTTGCCGCCGCCTTGCATGCCGGAGAGCATGAGCCAGAAGAACGCTCCGATGAGCACGACCGGCAGCAGGATGCTCAATGCCGACAGCCACCAGCTGGGCTGCGGGACCTGGTCGTTGTAGCCCTTCGGCAGATCGGCGTTGTCCACCGCGTTCACCACCGCTGCACCACGCGGAGCCACGTAGTAGAACTGCACGGCGGTGCCGTTGTTGCCGTCCGCCTTCTTCAACGTCATGTCCACGCGCTGATCGGTGTCCACGATCGTCGCCTCGCTGACCTTGCCGTCCTTGAGCAACTCGAGGCCGTGCTCGGTGCTGACGGACTTGTAACCGTTCATCGTGATCAGGCTCGAACCGATCCACACGATGATGACCGCGAGCACGATCCACAGAATGGGGCCACGGAAGATCTTCTTGAGGTTCATGGTGCTGTCAGGGTACCGCCACCGCGCTGAGGGCCGTCTGCGTGTTCGCCGACGGCGTTCGCAGTGTTTCATTTGTGCGCCGGTCCCCGCCCGGCGCACCGCAGTTGGCCTTTCGCGTGGTTGCGTTTGTTTCGCCGGCGAAGCCGCCGAAACGTGGAGCGTCTTGCGTTGCGGCCGACCGAATCCGCCTTACTCGTAGACGTGCGGGGCGAGGATGCCGACCGAGCGCAGGTTGCGGTAGCGCTCCGCGAAGTCGAGCCCGTACCCCACCACGAAGTCGTTCGGGATGTCGAATCCCACGTACTTGACGTCTACCGCGACCTTGGCGGCATCCGGCTTGCGCAGCAGCGCGCAGATCTCGACGGATGCCGGCCCACGCGACATCAGGTTCTCGCGCAGCCAGGAGAGGGTCACGCCGGAGTCGATGATGTCCTCGACGATGAGCACGTGCCGATCGGCGAGCTCCGAGTCGAGGTCTTTCAGGATGCGCACGACACCGCTCGACTTCGTGCTCGCGCCGTACGAGCTCACGGCCATCCAGTCCATGTTGATCGGGATGCTGAGCGCCCGAGCCAGGTCGGCCATCACCATCACGGCGCCCTTCAGCACGCCGACCAGGAGCACATCCTTGCCCGCGTAGTCCGTGTCGATCTGCGCCGCCAGCTCGTTCAGGCGCTCGTGGATCTGCTCCTCGGTCACGAGCACGGTCGTGAGGTCGCCCTCGATGTCTTCTGGCAGCATGCAGACCATCCTCGCATCATGGCGGAGGGTCAGTGGTCGTGCGGCAGCACCTCCGTCGACCCCGTCGTGGAGAACACGATGTGGCCGCCGGAGCGAGCGGCACGGATGCCCCCCGGAAGATCCAGCGGCTTCTGACCGCGCCAGTCGGTCACCAGTCGCGCGACGGCGAGAACGTGCACACGCTCCAGTGCGACGCCGAACTCGCTGTGCACGACGAACCGGAGGATGCGGTTGCGCACAGCCGTCGGGTTCGCCTCGAGTGCCCGCACCGACACCGCGATGCCGGCTTCGGCCGGCTCGCAGATGTCTTCGATGACCTCCTCGATCATCTCGTCGAACGCTTCGGCGTCTTCCCGCAGTTGCTCGGCCGTGCGTGCGAGCGCCTCCGCGACACCGGGACCCAGTTCGCGTTCGAGCACCGGCAGCACGTCGCGCCTCACGCGCACGCGCGTATAAGAGGGGTCGAGGTTGTGCGGGTCGTCCCACGGCGTGAGCCCCGCATCGAGGCACGCCTGCCGCGTCGCCTCGCGGCGGATTCCTAGCAACGGGCGAAGCACGGTTCCGGATGCCGGCGCCATCCCTTGCAGGCTCGCTGCCCCCGAACCGCGTGCCAGCCCGAGCAGCACGGTCTCCGCCTGATCGTCGAGCGTGTGCGCGAGCAGCACGTGCGAGGCATCCGTCTCCCCCAGCGCCTCGGCGAACGCTTCGTGTCGCGCCTCGCGTGCTGCGGCTTCCGGTCCGCCCGTCGTTCCCACCTCCACGCGCTTCACGAGCACAGGGTCGAGCCCGAGGGCCAGCGCCTGCTCGCGTGCGCGGTCGGCGGTCTCGGCCGAGGCATCCTGCAGCCCGTGATCCACGACGACGGCGCCCACCCGGATGCCCGCACGCGGCCCCTCGAACGCCGCTCCCGCCGCCAGCGCGAGCGAGTCGGCGCCGCCGGAAAGACCTACGAGCACGAGCCCGCCGGGCTGCACCGTGGATGCCAGGGCCTCCCGCACCGCGCGGCGCACGTCGGCGATGGGCGGGGTGAGGCGCGGGCGGCGGGTTTCGGTCACGCCTCCACGCTATGCGGCGTGCCCGCCGTCCGTAACTCCTGCTCGCCGCACGCGACCGCCCGCCCGGCCCGCGACTCCTCGAAGCGTTGGGCAGCGACGGGTTCCTTCCTGCAGGAGTTATGAACCGGGGGGAAACGGGACGGCTCGCGCTAGCCCGGTAGATTGGTACGCGCGTGTCTGCGGGCGTGGCGTCAAAGATCGCCGGCCGCGGGCATCCTGGCACCCCACGAATGGAGCACCATGGCCGACTACGACGCCGTCATCGAGATTCCGCGCGGCAGCCGCAACAAGTACGAGGTCGACCACGAGACCGGTCGCGTGTACCTGGACCGCGTTCTCTTCACGAACTTCAGCTACCCGACCGACTACGGGTTCTTCGAGAACACGCTCGGCGAAGACGGCGACCCGCTCGATGTGCTCGTGCTGCTGGACTACCCGCTGTTCCCGGGCGTCGGAGTCAAGGTGCGACCCGTCGGCGTTCTGCACATGAGCGACGAGGCAGGCGGCGACGACAAGATCATCGCCGTGCAGTACAAGGATCCGCGGTGGACGCACATCCAGGACGTCGACGACATCCCCGAGTACACGAAGAAGGAGATCCAGCACTTCTTCGAGCACTACAAGGACCTCGAGCCGGGCAAGTGGGTCAAGGTGGATGCCTGGGGCTCCTCCGCCGACGCCGACCGGCTCGTGCAGGAGGCCATCGCGCGGCTCGCCGAGCAGGGGCACTGATCCCGGGTCGCGCTGCAGGGGCGGCCGATCCGCCTCGAACGGATCGCCGCGCTTCTCCACGTCGACCGGCCGGGATTGTGGCAGCGGTAGCCGTTGCGCTCCTGCTGAGCGGATGCGCCGCGGAGCACGACGCCGCATCACCCCCGCCGACGGCGACCTCGACGCCATCGCCGTCGCGGTCCGCGCTCGACACGGGCGCACTGAACGACGAACTCGCGGCGCTCGAGCAGCAGTACGGCGCACGAGTCGGCATCCGGATGCTCGACACGGGCACCGGCCAGTCGTACGGCTACCGAGACTCCGAGCGCTTCGCTCTCGACTCGACGAGCAAGCTGTTCACGTCTGCCGCTGTGCTGCAGCACGCGACGGACGCCCAGCTCGCCGCGATCATCCACTATGACGCCTCCGACCTGCAGTCGTATTCGCCCATCACGTCGCAGCACGTGGATGACGGCATGCCGCTCTCGGATGTGATCGCTGCCGCGCTGCAGTACAGCGACAACACCGCCGCGAACCTGCTGTACGAGCAGCTGGGCGGGCCGGCATCCGCGCAGGAGCGCGTTCGCTCGTGGGGTGACGCCGTGACGAACCTCGACCGCACGGAGCCCGATCTCAACTCGGCGGTGCCGGGCGATCCGCGGGACACCTCGACGCCCGAGCAGGTCGCGACCGACCTGAAGAGCATCCTGCTCGGAAGCACGCTGCCGGCGAAGCGTCGCGATTTCTTGGTACAGACGATGCTGGGCAACACGACGGGCGGCACGTACATCCGTGCCGGCGTCCCGGTGTCGTGGCGCGTCGCCGACAAGACCGGCAACGGTGGTTACGGGTCGCGCAACGACATCGCCGTGCTCTATCCGCCGCAGGGCGAGCCGATCGTGCTCGCCGTTTACACCACGCGCAGCACCGCGGATGCCACCTCGAACGACGACCTCATCGCGACAGTCACGAAGGACGTCGTCGCCGCTCTGCGCTGAGGATGCCTACGCCGACGGGCGCGCCACGTACGGGTACGGCGAGCCCCACAGGCCCTGCACGGCGAGAGGCTCACCATAGTCGCGCGCCGCGATGATCTGGTTGTTCCCCAGGTAGATCGCGTCATGGTAGAAGCCGCCGTCGTACCAGAAGATGATGTCGCCGCGCTGGCGCTGACTGAGCGGAACGATCTGCCCACGGGCCTGTGCCGTGTAGAACTGGTCGGTCACACTGTGGGACCCGACGTAGACGCCCGCGGCACCGTAAGCCGCCATCACGAGGCCCGAGCAGTCGTAGTAGATCGGCCCGGCGCCGCCTAGGTCGTAAGGAGCGCCGATGTGGGCGTAGGCGTAGCCGATGGCCGCCTCCACCACACTCGAGTTCGGAGCGCCGACTCCGCCGCCACCGCCTCCGGAAGGCGCCGAGGATCCACCCCCACCGGACGAACCGCCGGAGGACGAGCCGCTAGAGGAACCCCCGGACGAGGAACCAGAGGACGAGGAACCGCCTGACGAGGAACCACTAGCGGGTGATCCCCCCGAACTCCCGGCCTGGCCGACCTGAGACGGAGCTGGCGGCTGCGCCGCCGCGGCTGCGGCTGCCGCCGCTGCCTTCGCCTTGACTCCGTCGGCGTACTGCTGCGCGACCTCGACCGACGTGTTCTGCAGCGTCGCGAGCTGCGACACCAGCTCCGTCTGCTTCGTCTGCTGGTCCGCGAGCGCCGCCTGCGCTGCCGACGCGGCATCCTTCGCCTTCTGCAGATCGGATGCCGCGGCATCCGCCAGGACCTTCCGCGTCTTCTCCGCGGCCGCGGCCTGGTCCGACAGCGACGCCGCCGTGTTCTTGTCGGTGACCGCTTGCTTGTAGATCGCGCTGGACTGCTCGGTGAGCTGGCTCATGGTGCCGAGCTGGTAGAGCAGTTTGTCGGAGGCATCCGTGTCGCCGCCCGAGAGCAGCAGGTTCACTGAGGAGTCGCCGCCGGTCTTGGCCAGATGGGATGCCAGCAGCCCCGCCCGCATTGCCGAGGTCTTGGCCGTCTTGGCCGCGGCCTTCGCCTTGTTCTGCAGATCGGATGCCTTCGACGTCGCGTCGTCGAGCTTGGCCTTCGTGAGGAGGTAGGCCTCTGCGGCCTTGTCCGCGGCGACGCTCGCGGCATCCGCCTGCTTCTGCAGGTCGCCGATGAGGCCGGTGATCTTGTCGACGAGCGACTGCTGGTCGGCCACGTTCTGCTTGGCCTGCTGAACGTCGTTCCAACTGGGGTAGTCGTCGGCGTGCGCGGGCGGTACCGCGATGCCGATGGCCCCGGTCATGACGCCGACGACCGCCGCACTCATCGAGAGCGGTACCAGCGACGACGTGCGGTTCGCGGGCCGCCTGCGCTTGCCGCTGTCGACATCCGCCACCGGATGCCCTGCGGGACCCCACACCGATGCCCGCTCCCGCTGGCGCCGCTCGGCCTGCAGGATGTCGTTCTCGCGTCGCAGCCGCTCGGCGCGCGCGGTCTCGTTCGGCGATTCGGTTGCCATATCGCCCCCCGCGATACTCAGGTGAGGGGTGCGCCGTGGCTTGCCATGAACGGGATCGGGTTGATCGCGCTTCCGCCTTGCCGCACCTCGAAGTGCAAGTGGCAGCCGGTCGAATGTCCGGTCGAGCCGACCCGGGCGATCGGTTCACCGGCGCCGACCCTCTCGCCATAGCTGACGAGAATGCCTCCGCTCACGATATGTCCATACCCTGTTGAAATGCCACCCCCGTTATCGAGGAGCACGAAGTTGCCGTAGCCGCCGTTCCAGCCGGCGTAGGTGACGACGCCGTCGTGGGCGGCGTGGATGGTGGCGCCGCATCCGCCGCCGATGTCCACTCCTTCGTGGAAGCTCGTGCAGCCGGAACAGGGCGAGACTCGCCATCCGAAGTAGTCGGTGATCGGTCCTCCGACGGGCACCGCCCAGCCCTGGGGGCCGACGTTCCCGCCGGCCAGCGCCGCCGCTGCAGCCGCCTCCGCAGCCTTGCGGCGCGCCTCGACGCCTGCCTCGTAACCGGCCACGGTCTTTGCCGTCGTGTCCTGCAGCGCTGCCAGCTGAGCCTGCAGCACCACGGATTGCGCCTGCTGCGTCGCGAGGGCTTGCTGCGCAGCCTGGGCTGCCGCGACCGCCTTCTTGTAGGCGGCATCCGCCTCCGTGCGCAGCTGCTCGCGCTCCGTGCGCGCCGCATTGGCCTGGTCGCTCATCGACTTCGCCGTGTTGCGCGCCTGCTCGGCCTGCTGATAGATGCCGCTCGTGTTCTCGACCAGCTTCGAAGCGGATCCGAGGTGATCGAGCAGCTTGTCAGCATCCTTCGCGCTCTTCGACCCGCTCAGGAACAGGTTGGCCGTCAGGTTGCCGCCGCCGGAGCGGTAGAGCTCGGCCGCGAGGCGTCCTGCCTGGGTGGTGGCGTCATCCGCCTTCTTCTGCAGACCGGATGCCTGCGACTGCAACGCCTGCGCCCGCTGGTCGGAGACGTCGAACTTCTGTTGCGCCTCCGCGAACTCGTTGCCGGCTTTGACCGACTCCGCCTGGGTTTGCGAGACCTGCGTCTCGAGGTTGGCGATGAGTCCCTGGATCTTGGTCACCTCGGCCTGAGCGGCAGCCTGATTGGACTTCGCGTTCTGCACGTCCTGCCAGCTCGGATAGTCGTCGGCGTGCGCGGGAGCCGCGACGCCTCCGACGAGCACGAGGCCCGCGATCGCGATCAGCGCGCGGGTTGCGAGGCGGGCATCCGGTCGCCGGAACGCTCGCCTGAAGCGCACGCGTCGTCGCGTACGGTCGTCTCGCGTCATGGCTCTTCCTCGTGTGCGGTCGCGGGGGTGCGCCGGCGGGGTACTCGAGCGACTGTAACCCGGGTGGGGCGCGCGCCCCGGGTCATTCGGCGAGGGTTGCCGGATTCGTCGTGAGCCTCCCGCTTCGGCACCCTGCCCTGTTTCTGCCCGGCCCCTACTTCAGGCCGGACTCCGCAATGCCCTGCACGAACTGTCGCTGGAAGACCAGGAAGACGATGATCACCGGGATCATCGACAGCAGGGTGACCGCCATGATCTGGTCCCACGGATGCGAGTAGGCGCCGTTCAGCGAGTTCAGGCCGACCGACATCGTGAACTTGTCGGGAGTCTGCAGTGCCACCAGAGGCCAGATGAAGTCGTTCCAGCGCCACACGAACGTGAGGATCGTGAGGACGGCGATGAGTGGACCGCTCATGGGCAGAACCACGCGCCGGAAGATGCGGAACTCACTCGCCCCATCCACCCGGGCGGCCTCGATGAGCTCGTCGGGAACGGCGATGAGGAACTGGCGCGCGATGAAGATGCAGATCCCCTGGGCGGCGCTGGGCAGGATCACCGACCAGTAGGAGTTCACCAGTCCGAGCTTCGAGATGATCACGAACTCGGGCACGACGATGACCTGGATCGGAACCATGATCGTGAGCAGCATGAGCGCGAAGAGGGCATTCCTGCCCCGGAACCGGTACTTCGCGAAGGCGTATCCCGCCAGCAGGCTGATGGCGACCGACAGGATGACGCTCGCCACCGAGGTGATCGTCGAGTTGAGCATCCAGAGTCCGATGGGCTGGCTCTGGAAGACCCTGGCGAAGACGCTGAAGTCGACTCGCGTCGGCCACAAGGCGAAGCCGGATCCCTCGGCGAGTCCGCCCGGACTGATCGCAGTGACGAAAACCCAGTAGACGGGGAAGAACATGATCAAGGCACCGGCGACAAGCAGTGCCCAAACCACCCAGCGGCCGACATTTCGTCGTGTCGTGCCAGGACGCCGTCTCGGCGAAGTGGCGGGCGGGCGTGCTGCGACCACCGTCTTCTCGGTGTACGCCGTCATGATTGGTCCTCCGTTCGACGAGAGAGTCGATTGCGAAGCAGGGTGAGTACGAGCAGAGCGGCCACGAGGAACACGCCGACCGCGGAGGCATAACCCATGCGGCCGTCCGTGAAGGCGGACCGGAAGATGTACTGGATGAGCACCGTCGTGGAGAACCCCGGGCCTCCGCCGGTCATCACATAGATCACGTCGAACGCCTGGAGCGAGAAGACGATGTTGAGAACGATCAGCATGTAGGTCGTCGGATTGAGCAGCGGCCACGTGATGGACGCGAAGCGCCGCCAGGTGCCCGCGCCGTCGATCTGTGCTGCTTCGAGCAGCGACGGGTTGATGCCCTGCAGAGCCGCGAGGTACGTGACCATGCAGAAGCCGATCCGACCCCAGACGACCGCCAGGATGACCGTGAGCATCGCCCAGCTCGGTGAGCTCAGCCAGTCGATCCGCGGAAGACCGACCAGCTGCAGGAACGCGTCGACGATGCCGTTGTCGCTGTTGAACATCCACACCATCACCAGCGACACAGCGACGCCGGAGACCACCATCGGCAGAAAGTAGAGACTGCGGATGATGCCCCTGCCCGGCAGTTTGCGGTTCAGCATCACCGCGAGGAGAAGGCCGAGCGCCGTGCTCGTCGGGACAGTGCCGATGGTGAACACGACGGTGTTCCACACACTCGTCCAGAACAGAGGGGTCGTGAGCATCTTCGTGTAGTTGTCGACGCCGACCCAGGTGCCTCCGCCGAACAGCTGCACGTCTTGGAAGCTCAGGATGACCGCTGCCGCGATGGGCGCGAACGCGAAGATGGTGAAGAGAACGAGACTAGGGCTGACGAAGACCCAGGGAGCGAGCCTGCCCTCGCGCCGCGTGCGACTCTTCCGTCGCTCGCCGAGCGGCGTGCTGGTGCTGCCACCCGCCCTCCCCGGCGAAGCGCCTTCGGCAGGATGCGAGAGCGCGCTGGTCATGACGCGTTCTTGATGCCGTCGGCGATGTTCTTCGCCGTCGCCTTCGGGCTCTGACTGCCGATGAAGCAGAGGTCGAGCTGGTCCGCCAGCACCTGGTTGATCGACGCGAAGTTCGGAAGGGTCTCCACCTTCGCCATCGCCGCGGGCACCGTCTTCGCCTGCTCGCTGAACAGGCTCATCTGCTGCGAGTTCGAGGCGAACTCGAGCTTCTCGTCCATCAGAGCGGTGCGCACGGGCAAGAAGAGATCGGTCTCGCAGAAGTACTTCATGTTGGCCTGGTCGCAGACGAACTGGATGAAGTCGGCCGCCACGGCTGGGTTCTTCGAGTTCTTGGAGACGGAGAGAAGGTTGCCGCCCAGATCGGAAGCGGCCGAGACATCCTTCGGCATGTAGGTGATGTTCCACTTCTCCTGCGGCAGGCCCTTGCCGATCTCGGCCATGATCCAGTCGCCGAAGAGCATGAGTCCGACCTGCCCGCTCGTGAAGGTGTTCTCGACAGCGGCGGTGGTGGAGCCCTTGATCGTGTTCGACTTGGGGATGAGTCCTTCGCTGTACAGCTGCTGGAACCACGCGATCGCTTCGACGCCCTCCGTCGAGTCGATGGCCGGCGTCTTGCCGTCGTCCTCCATCAGCTTGCCGCCGTGCATGTAGAGGAACGGCAGCCACCGATAGGCCGTGTTCACGCCCTCGAAGCCGTACGCGACAGCGGCCTTGCCGGTCGCCTTCTTGACCTCGCGAGCGATGCTGAGGAACTCGTCCCAACTCCAGGCCGCATCAAGGCTGTCGGGGAGCTTGGCGCCGATCGTCTGCATGATCTCGGTGCGGTAGTAGGTGCCGAAGGTGTCGGTGTGCTGCGGGATGCCGTGCACCTTGCCGTCGAGCTGTGCCGCGTTCCAGAAGGTCTCGCCGAAGCCTTTGCCGTAGTCCTTCTTCAGGTAGTCGTTCAGCGGGACGAAGCCGCCGTTCTTGGCCCATCGGCCGATCTGCTGCCACGTGTTGCGGATGATGTCGGGAGCGTTGCCGCCCGCGAGCTGTGTGCTCAGGTACTGGTTGAAATCGCCGTTCGGCGTGACCTGCACCTTGATGTTCACGCCCGGATGGGTCTTCTTGTACTCGGCCGCGAACTTCTTGTAGGCGACGATGTCGGCAGGGATGTTCCACGTCGTCATCACCAGGTCGGCCTTCGTGTCCGGGCCGACCTTGCTCGACCCGGCCGATGCGTCGCTTGCCGAGCACGCCGCGAGCGCGGGCGCCAGGGCCATTCCGCCGACCGCGGTCGCCGCGTACCGAAGCGCCGTGCGCCTGGAGATGAGCTTCGGGTCGTGAGATGAGTACTGCGAGGGCATGACAAACTCCTTTGTTCACGGGTGGTGCGAAACCGACCAGCACGCCGAGGTGCTGCGTCGCGTTGGGCTGAAGCCGAGTTCGAGCCTCGGCCGGGGGTCAGGCCGCCGAGACCGCTTGCTCCTCGGCCGGCGTGGTCGACGCGGGCCGTAGTGCATCCGGCAGCAGCCGTGAGTGCGCCACGAGCAGTTCGTCGGTCATGGCGTGGATCTCGTCGAGCGTCAGCAGGGCCGCCGTCAGCGGGTCGAGGGCGACGGCGTGGTACACGTTCTGGATGTCGCCGGTCAGCGCCGCGCGCACGGCGAGCGTCTGCACGCCGATATTCGTGCGGTTGAGCGCCGCCAGCTGCGGCGGGAGCTCCCCGATCGATGTCGGCTGAACGCCGTTCTTATCGACGAGGCAGGGAACCTCGACACAGGCATCCGCGGGCAGGTTCGTGATCAGCGAGGAGTTCGGCACGTTGCCGTAGATCACGCTCGGCACTCCGGTGACGAGGGAGTTCACGATGGATGCGCCGTATTCGACCGAGGGCGCAAGGTTCTCCTTCAGCTTCTCGAGCTGCTCGTCGATGTCGCCCTGTTCGTCGTGCGCCGAGCAGATCTCGAAGTAGTCCCATCGCTCGGGGATGAACTCGGAGACGAGGTCGGGGTTCTTGCGGAAGTAGGGCAGGTACTCGGATGCGTGGTGGCTCGATTCCGTTTGGAAGTAGCCGAACGTCTCCATGATCGAGGTGCGGACCTGCTCGTTCCCGCCCTCGTAGTTGCTGGATTCGGCCGCGGCTTCGCTGTGGTCTCCGTCGTCGGACAGAAGCCCCTCGGCGCCGCGACCGCGCAGGTGACGGGCACGCATGGTCTCGTGCAGCCGAGGGTAGAGATCCTCGCCGTTGCGTTCGAACTTGAGGATCCAGGCCTGGTGGTTGATGCCGGCGGAGACGTAGTTCACGTCCTCGTAGGGCACGCCGAGGGTGCGCGCGAGCATCCGTGTCGTCCCCTGAACGCTGTGGCAGAGCCCGACCGTCTTCAGGCCCTTCGCGTTGAGGAACGCGGTCGCCATCGCCATGGGGTTGGCGTAGTTGATGAACTGGGCGTTCGGGCACAGCTCGAGGGCATCCGCTGCGATCGCCTCGTAGGCGCCGACCGACCGCAGGAATCGGAACACACCACCTGGCCCGACGGTGTCGCCGACGGTCTGGTCGACGCCGTAGCGGCGTGGGATCTCGACGTCGTGCCGGTACGACTCGATGCCTCCCACCTGGAAGGTGATGATGACGACATCGGCGTCGCGGAGCGCCTCGCGGCGGTCCGTGGTCTCGTCGACCTGGATGTCGAAGTCGTAGTGAGACGCCAGCTCGCGTGCGGCATCCGCCACTCGCGCCACGCGATCCGCGTTGATGTCCATCAGGCAGAGACGGCCGCTGCGCAGAGCGGGAAAACTCATCAGGTCGCCGATGAGACGGAACGGGAACACGAAGCCACCGGCTCCGATGATGGTGATCTTGGGCTTGGCTGCGATGTCAGGCATACCGATACGGTACGAACCAACTGGGTCGGCAGGCTTCTCGTTCATAAGGCTGTCTTTCCAGAATCCTCAGGTGCGCTTATCGTGATGGGATGCGCCAGCGCCGGCCTTCGACGATCACCCCCGAATCGCAAGTTGTGGTGGAAGACCCTGCGATCTGGGCGCGCCTCGGAACGGCGCCGCAGATGGAGAAGTCGCACCGCCACGACGACCTGGAGCTCAACTACGTCGTCGACGGTCACCTCAAGTACCTGTTCGGAGGCGACCGCCTGCTCGTCGAAGCCGGACAGATCGCGATGTTCTGGGCATCCACTCCCCATCGCCTCATCGACGACGAGACCACACTCAAGGGCAAGAACTACTGGGTGCACATTCCGTTGTCGACGGTCTTCAGCTGGGGACTCCCGAGCGAGCACCTTCGCGAACTGCTGACCAGCCGACCGATCGTTCTTCCGATGGAGGCGGCGGGCCGCGCCGTCGAGCCGATGTTCTCGTCGTGGGTCAGCGACCTGACCGGCGGCCCGACCGAGCAATGCGCTCTTCTGGAGATCCAGGCCCTGGTGCAGAGGCTGCTCTTCCACTTCCTCGAGCACGGCGCGGAGGCGACACAGGCATCCGGCGCCACTCATCTGCACAACGACGGCATGCAGCACATCGTCGAGATGGCTCAGTTCACCGTCGCGAACTTCCGCTCCGACATCACTCCGGCCGACATCGCCAGGGCAACGCACCTGAACCCGAACTACGCGATGACGCTCTTCCGTGAAACCGTCGGAACCACACTGGGTGCCTACCTGACGCGGTGCCGCATGGCCGAAGCTCAGCGGCTGCTGCTCACCACGACCATGACGACGAGCGAGATCGCGCACGCGGCCGGCTTCGGTTCGCAGAGCAGCTTCTACGCTCACTTCACCCGTTCCTGCAACGTTTCCCCGAGCGCCTACCGGCACGGTGCTCGGGCAGAGCAGCAGGTGCTGAAGTCGCACGGCGCCGGACAGCAGACGATCTGCTCGCCCCAGCCTTTACAGGTCTTATCCGCCCCGAGCGGACTGTGATCGACATCCATCGATCCACGTCCCCACCGGTTTGGCGATCGGCCAGCCCTCCCTTATGCTTGACCCTCGGTAGTCATACGCCGTGAGCGCAGACGGCCCCATCGTTTAGCGGCCTAGGACGCCGCCCTTTCACGGCGGTAGCACGGGTTCGAATCCCGTTGGGGTCACGACTACACTGAATAATTGAAAACACACAAGGCCCTGTAGCGCAGTTGGTTAGCGTGCCGCCCTGTCACGGCGGAGGTCGCGGGTTCAAGTCCCGTCAGGGTCGCGCTGGAGAAGCCCTTCTTTATGGAGGGCTTCTTTTCCAGTGGGCATCCTTCCTTGTGCCGGATGCCTCGGCTCTGTAGCTCAGTTGGTAGAGCGTTCGACTGAAAATCGAAAGGTCACCGGATCGATGCCGGTCGGAGCCACCAAGAAAAACCCCCGATTCTACTGGGATTCGGGGGTTCTTTTTATGCCTCCGGCGAGGAGGGCCGAGAGCCATCTGACTACATTTTGACTACATCTGACTGCGTCGCGCTGTCATTCAGGGCGACGGCAACGGCGTCAAGGTCATCATCGAAGAGGTCCGCGTAGACGTCCAACGTCATGGCGGCGGAGGCGTGGCCGAGCATCCGCTGCACCGACTTCACGTTTGCTCCGGCCGATACAGCGAGGGATGCCGCCGTGTGCCGCAGGTCATGAATCGTCAGTCGTGGAAAGGTGGAGTCGTTCTCCATGCAGCGGGCGACTGCGGTGTTGAATACCCGGTTGCGGAAGTTGCCCGCACGAAACACGCCACCGTCGGCGCCGAAGAAGACCAAGTCATCGGGTTTCCTGCCTGAGCAGCGCTGTGCCAGGGCATCGGTCAGCAGCTCGGGGAACGGCACCGATCGTCGTTCGTGGTTCTTCGGGGTTCCCCAGACGATGACGCCTCGAGGTTCTGACACGGCCTGAGCGACGTCGACTCGGCGGCGTGCGAAATTGACTCGGCTGACCTTCAAGCCGGCCATCTCCCCCCACCGCAGCCCGGTATAGGCGAGGAAGAGGACGACGTCTCCCTGCGTCCCGCACTCGGTGGCGAGCGCTCGCACTTGCTGATGAGTCAAGTATCCGTGCTCTCGCCGAATGAGCCTCGGCAGCTGGATCCCGTCTGACGGGTTGCTGGTCAGCAGCCCATCCCGAATCGCGTACCGGAGCACACCGGCCAGAACCAGGTGAATCTGCCTCACCATGGAGGGCCCGAGGTGCTCGGTGAGTTCGCCCACCCACTTTTGAACATCACCGTGGCGAACATCCACCAGGCTCAGCCGCCCCCACCGGGGCAGGACGTACTTGTCCAGATGAAACCGGTAACCCGACCGTGTCGTCGGCTTCACCTGCACCTGTGCCTGGTACCACTCCTCAGCTATCACCGAAACCGGCGTGCGGGCCTTCGTCGGATCTATCCAGTCGCCCTTGGCTTGCCTGACCTCCAGCTCGGCAAGGAAGAGTTCCGCATCACGCTTTGTCTTGAAGCCACGCTTCATTGTGTGGCTATGATCCGGCTTCCGATACTGCACCCGGTACCGCTTACCCGCTGCCGTCTGATACGGCTCCACCGACCCCATCCGACACCTCCGTTCCCCGCTTTCCAGTGTCGCAGCGGCCACCGACCGGCGAAAGATGACTGCTGTCAGCCCGAGGCCGCCATCAAACGAAGACGGATCCGGGCGCTACGCGGCACAGCATTCGTCGTGCAGGACGCCGCAGGCGTGCTGCCTGTCGGGGTCTTCTTGCCGCTCCGGAGGTCGATCCTAGCCGGCTTCCTCGGCTGCGCTCCCTCCACTCACTCTGCCTCATCGCCCGGCTCTTGATCTCGTTCGCCGAAACGGCCAGAAGAACGCATCTGGTACACGGCAGAACGAGGAGAGGGACTCATGAAGATGGAACTCATGAACTGTTCACCAACGACAAGACTGAAACAGTCGTCCTGCTCAACACCGAATTCGACGAACTCACGGCAGCCGAACACGTCCGGGCCCCCGAGCTCGCGATGTGGCTGATCGACGAAGGCTGGACCATCATGGCCTCGGCCGAATCACCGCTCGCACCCGTCGTCCGCAAAGGCGCCGAAGCAATGCACAGCACCTACGTGGCATACCAGGGCGGGGCGGCCGGCGGCATCGAGACTGCCGGGGTTCAGTTAGGGCCACACCACAACCACCACTTCGGTCGGTAGGAGGCGACAGCGAACGTCGCTCGTACGATGAGGATCGGCGACTCGCCATCCGCGGCGAGTTCGCCTGCGTCTATGCATCGCTGCCGCGGGGGACGTCGTTGCATTGGTGGGGGCCGTGGCCTTCGCACTCGAAGCGTGCCGATACTCGGTTGCGAGCGGTTGGCCGGGAAGCCCGAGCCTGCCTAGGCCGGCTTACTCCCTCCGACCATTTCGGCGAACCCTTCGTCCTGCGACTCGAGCTCGCGAAGGTAAGCGGACGCGTTGACTCGCTCAATAAACCGTGTCGCATCGACGAGTGGCTTGCTCGGATCCTCTTCCAGCTGGAAGTCAATCCGCAATCTTCGCAACTCGTCCCGAAGCGCTTCCGTCTGAGTACCCACGATCAAGTCGCGTTCGATGTTCTCCACCAAGGAAAGCGCCTGATCACGCGTCGGCGTACCCAACGTCGCGGTCTGGAACGCCTTCACTGCCCGCTTTACCTTCCGCGCGACTCGCTCGGTCGACATCTCCAAATTCGCTGCTCGCTGCATCTTTACGAGCCGACCGAACAGAGCCCGGGCCACGGCGAGCAACTTGTCCCGCTGGTCATCCGTCACGTCGTCATCGCGGAGTAGCTCCGAAATGTGGCGGGCAAGGCCGACCTTGTCGAGGTGGAAGTCCTCGCCGAGCTTGGACCTCAGGAGAGTCTCGACGACTTTCTGAGTACCCGAACCATCAAACGAAAGGTCTTGAATGACGACGCTTTGAATCTTCTTCTCTGCTGCCTGACCGAGGAACTCAGCCACGTAGTTTCGAGCCGCCCGGAGCACGACCTCGACGGGAAGGAGGTCTTCGATTTCGCTGAAGCCCTGCGGCCGGGAAGGCGTCAAACCGTCCCCATCAAGGCTTGCGAGCTGGAGGACGTAATCCTTCTTGAGCAGACACTTGTTGTAGGGACCGCCTTTGTTGAGGGTCGCAGCAGCTTTGTCGCCGCTCGCGTCTGAGTCAAGCAGGGTGATGACTGCCGGGCGATCGACATCGCGGCCAACGGCAAGGTAAACGAGGTACGGGATCTGCGAGGCGCTTCCGGCGGGGACGAGCGTGATGGTGTTGAGGTTTAGGTTCTCCGCAGTCAGCTCCGGGTGGGTCCGGGCCATCCATGCGGAAACCGCGGCCAAGATGATCTGGTCCGACATTCCTTCAACCATCAGGTTGCACTGCCCGATGAAAGTCGTCTCGGCCACGAACGCACCGAAAGCGGAGCGCAGAGGCTCGTAGTGGTTACGGGCTGCGTTCCGAACCACCCGGGTACCTTCGTCGGCCTCCCCCTTCTCTAACACCCGGATCCGCTCGCCGTGGTTCTTGTCGATGAGAAACGGCGAGTGCGTCACATAGACCACCTGCGCGGCCTGGCGCTCTGGATTCGCAGGGCGGGCGACGTCCTCGAAGATTCGGAGCAAGTCCTGCTGACCCTGACTCGAGAGGAACGCATCGGGCTCGTCCATCAGAAGGATCTCATTCGGCGAACCACGCGCCGGGCGGTGGGCGAGGTACTGGACGAAGTAGCTGAGAAAGTACTTCATCCCGCCGCTGCGTTCGGCAAAGGAGTACTCCGTCCCTGTCCGGTCCTTGATCGTGAGAACAAGATCCAAGCCGCGCACACTGACGAGCAGTTGGAACTTATGGTCTTGACTCCACCAATGCGGGAAGTTCAGACCGGTCGCGAGACTACGGTTCACTCTCTCGACCAGGCCGTTGACGTACCCGTCGTCTCCAGCAACGACCGAGTCAAGGATCTGTTGGAACGTCGACTCACTGACCCCGCCGACATGAAGGAGGAGATCCCTGACGAGCGTGACCTGCGCGGCGGAGACGCCGTCTTCGCCCGGGGGCGCCGCGGCGTAGGCCTGATAGATCGCGTCCGCAGCCCCTTGGACAGTGGCAGCGTTGGTGAAGAATTGGGGATTCTGCTGCACGAAGGCAGCTACGGCGGTAGCCGAGTTCGGGGGCGAGCCTGCCAAGTCACCACGCTGAGTCAGCCGAGCGAGAGGCACACGGTTAGGCAGCGCGGTCCTTGAGTCGATCTCGAACCAGGTCGGGAGGAGCGCTTCCACGAGAGTCGGATTGGCTGGCGCGTGTCTCGTCGTCTGGTCGCCCGTTACAAAGACTTCAAGGGGCCGACCGCTCAATCGGAACACCCGCACCTGATCGTCAGCGCTGAGTTCCGCGCCTATCGCGGTTCCGATCGAGGCGCGATCCGTGTCAGTGAGACCTCCAAGTTGCAAGCCGAAGTCGGGCGATGGGAGGTCGCGGTTGATCGAGAACACCTCGGAGTACCGGCAGAAGTCGGACGGCTTCGCGCCCTGTCCGGTGAGCGTGAACTTGATTGCGTCGAGCAGCTGGCTCTTGCCCGACTCGTTTGCACCGACCACCGTTGTGACGTCCGGGGCCAGGGGGATCTGCACGAATGGAAACGCGCGCCCGTCTTCGAGCACGTCCCACAGATCTGGCTGATAACGATTGTGGGCTTGGCGCAGGTAGTCAAAATTGAACGACCGGAAGAATCGCACGTATAAAGTCGCGACGATCAAGGTGCTCCCCAGGAATCGAGCCGGCGACTTGCCGGCAGATGTTGTGAGCCCACCTTATGCGTGACCACCGACGGGGCCTGAGCCACAGACGTTTGTCACCTCACCTTCAATACGCCGCTAGATCGAGCTGACCGCCAGGGCGTGCCACCCGTTGAAGGCCAGAGCCATGAGCGGGCGCCTCGTTGAGGCCTCGCCGACCGCCGGTACGGTCGGAGACCCTGCCGCCGAGCGCCCGCTTAGTGATCCGCTTGCGGCCGACCGTCGCAGTCGGTGCGCGGCATGGAACACCCGGCGGGAGGGTGCTTGCTCTGTTTGCAACGTCACCCGAACGCGGGATGGATATGGCCGGGACCGGCTCATAGAGTCTTTTTCCAGACCCCTTGTAGCTCAACGGACAGAGCAGCCCTCTTACTAAGGGAAGGTTGCGGGTTCGAGTCCCGCCAAGGATTCCGTGATGCGATCACGGCGCGGGTCCCCTGCCAACGCAGTGGGACCCGCGAAACTCCGTCGTAGTAATCGGCTACAGGGACCGAGCCCGCACATTCGGCCCCGGGCAATGCGAGATTCGCCTTCCGCAATGCTCGTACCATTCGCCGGCGCTCAAAGGCGAACATGAACGAAACGACGGACGACGCGAGCGCGGCCAGGGCAGTCTTGTTCGAGAGCGTGCCGACCGGTGAGGAACTTTCGTCTTCAAAGGATCAGGCGGCATAGTCTGTTCATTGGGTCTGCACTTAGATCGAGAGATTTCAAGGTGCATCCGTTCGGCGCGATATAGGCGGGCTAGGCAATGAGGGACGGCATGGGTCCATCGTCGGCTGTAACCATGGCCCGGACTCCGAGCGCTTAGTAGCGCAGGGCGCGTCCCGTACGGAGCTTTTCTCTAGTTTCTTCGAACGGGTCTGGACCGTGAACCGACACCATGAGACGGAGGTGCCACCCCGCGCTCTTATCGGTAATCCGTTCCACCCTTACCACGAGGTCGGGAACGCCTTCAGGTGACATGGGCTCAACAAATCGCGCCAACCAGTCGGGCAGGTAACCGATTACATCGTCATTCTCGGTGAACAGTAGGAGGGCTGCCGGGTTGTAGTCGTTTCCTATCTCTCGCCGGACCGTTAGCACGTCCCCTGGGCTAAGCGCTTCCAGCACTCGCTCGAACTCGTCTTCGGTATAGGTTCGTGTCTCTCCCGCTTCGGTGCGGACCGTCTTGCTTTGGAAATACCGTAGGCCTGCGGCAAGGACGTAGCACGACCACCCGTCCCCATCCTGATGTGGAAGTGGTGTGACTTGAAGCGTGTCACCCTCGGAACCGCCTCCGGAATGGACCAGCTGCTCCCACGGAGTGGCTTCGGCGGGGTCGAGCTTGAGGCCATGAACAACTCGTGCAAAGTCGGAACGCGTTGGATCTAGGACGCGCTCTTGGAACAGAGGGAAGAGCTCATCGCTCGTGTAGACCTCTGACAGGTCGCGGAAACCGAGCAACGGCCTAAATCCCGCGATCGTCGATGCGGCTGGCAGATAAGCAAACGTGTAGGTGCTGCCGTCATACGACAGCAACGCGATCGGAGTCATCGCACGGGACGCTGGATCCTGCCACAGTACGGCCAGTTCAGTAGCAGTGCGTTCAGCTGTTCCACTTGGCATCGGTGATCCTCCTTCCGTTGATGTTCAGAACGTTGATTGCAAAGTTACGCGTGACCTCTGACACTCCGCCCACACTCATAACGATCGCGCCAAAATCTGCGCGGGAGACCTCATCAACCAGGAGTGCGATTCGCCTCAGTCCTTGAATGGTGCATGATCTAGCCGCCCGAACCGCGACTTCAAGGAGGGGTGTCGCCTGGTCGCCATCGAATCGACGCGCAAGCCCGTTCAAAGCGAAGGACTCCATACCACGGGGATCTCGCAATCGAGCCGCCCGTTGTTCGTCGCTCAGTTGAAAGCCCAGAGAGGCCTCAAGGTCATATGTGGCCGAGACGGTGTCGTCAAGGGCCGACAGGGATGACTGCGCACGTAGAACGGACCAATTCTGTTCATGACGGTCGCCGTTGCCAATCAGCGCGTCTAAGACTAGGTAGCTCGCCATCACGTCTATGGCAGTGCAACCGGCCCAAGACGCCCATCCGGGAGGCGGCCCATATCCTTCGAGACTTCGCAGGACGTTGGCAAGCGAGTGCCCGACCGAGGCAGTGCGAACTCGATGTGAGTCGCGTGTTTCGACTGCGATCGCGTCGATCATTGCCATTCGTCCGGTGACCATGTCATAGCCGCGCGGCCTCACATTCCGAACGATCACACCCTCGACGCCATGCCGCACTGCCGTAGTAGATTCAGCGGCCGGGAGGTCCAGGGCACCAGCAATCCGGGACGAGACTGCTTCGGTCCAGTCGCCCACCTGCCGCACGCCGTTCCCTTGGACGAAAGCCGGTTTGAAGAGCCAGTCAGAGCTGGGTTCGGAGGAGGACCCGCCGGGCATCCGAATCCACGCTTTCTCAGTGGCTCCCCGAGTTTCGACTAACACTTGCTCCCACGAACTTACGTCCAGTCGGCTGGCGATGGCGCGCATGGTCCCGCATTGTACGGACATGTTGCGATCAAACATCGAAGGCTCGGGCGCGGCGAGTTCCGAGCCCTGGAGCCGCCGCCGGGACGGAAGGCGGCTCCTCCATGAATCGCCACGGCAAGCGGCGCCGGCTAGGCGACGGCGTTCTCGAACAATCACAGCGAAACATGAACATGAACGGAGCGGCTGACGAGGAGATTCTGACCAAGAGGAAGGAACCGAAGGCAGGTATCAAGAACATTGTTCCCAACAATCGAATTCGGTGATGCACGCAGGCACTTTCTGTGAGGTGCGCGCCGAAATCGGCCGTTTCGATGAAGAGTAGGTGTGAGGGGTGGAATCGCACGGTGGAAGCGGGGCAAGGCTTCGCAAGGGGTGAAGCAGGCGGTCGCGTACGCCTTCGGCGGGGTCTGTGACGCGACTCTTACCGCGAGAGACGCGGCCGGGGTGATCGCTGCCACGGATTATGCGGACGCGGTGATGACCCGGTACATCTGCGAAGACGGCGCGATCCGGGACGACCTCCTCACACGGAAGCAGTTGCGCCAGTGGGTGGACGGGCTAGACCCGATCACGGGTGAACGGCGCGGCCGCGATCTGGAGTCCCCGGTGGCTGATCTGGTGCTGGATGCGACGCTGAACGCGCCGAAGTCGTTCTCGATCGCCGCGATGCTGGATCCTGAGCTGAACGCAGCGTACGAGGATCTGCAGGACCGGCTGCGGGACCGCATCATTCATCTCTGGCAACAAGAGCTCAACGCTCGCCGTGGTGCCGGCGGACGGGTTCGGGAGGACCTGGCTCGGGTCGAAGTTGTCGAGCTGAAGCACGAACGCTCCCGGTCGCTGGATCCGCACAAGCACCGGCACCTCTGGCTAAATGTCAAAGTCCAAGGCAGGGACGGGCGTTGGTCCAACCTTGACACGAGGGTGGCCCTGAGGTTCCAGAACGTGATCAACGCGGAAGGCGACCTCGCCGCACGCACCGACCCGGCCTGGATCCACGCCCTGGCCATCAAAGGATTCACCCTCAACGCGGACGGAGAAATCGAGCAACTGGCGCACCTGGTGCGCCCGTTGTCCAAGCGGTCAGCACAGATCGAGGCCAACAGGTCGGCACGGTTGGAATGGTGGCGGTCACAGCATCCCGGTGAGGAAACGTCCCGGGACGTGCTGAACCAGATCGACCGGTGGGCATGGGCAACCGGTCGACCCAACAAGCCGGCGAACCTGGACGAAGACAACTGGGCGGGCATGATCCGGGACGAGATCCACACCGCCGACCCAGGGGTGACCGCGCGACCAGCCGTCACCGTGGCCCCGGTCGATGTCGCGGACATTGACCTGGCTCTGATGGCCGCGAAAGCCGTCGTGGATGCTGATGGCCGCTCCACCGGAACCGGTGGCCGGTTCTCAGTCTTCGATGTCCGCGCCGGCGTCCTCCGCGCCCTCGCCGCTACCGGACTGGTCACGGACAGAGAGAGCATTGACCGGCTTGCCGCGGACCTGATGGCGAAGGCGGTTGCCGTGCACACGGTCCGACTACTCGAGGACGATGTCGTGCCAGACCACGTGAAGCACCTGGTTGCCACGGAGACCGCGGTCGCGAAGAACAGGCTGGCGAACCGCCTGGAACTCCTGCCCGCCACAGGGGAAGCAGCACCAAGTGAGGCGATCACTCGGGTCGCGGCAACGGTCAGCAGGGACAAGAACCTCGACGAGGGACAGCTGGCCGGCGCAAGCATGATCGCCGGCACGAACAGGCTGGTGACGATCATCGGGGCCGCCGGGACCGGGAAGACCACGATGCTGAAAGTCGCGACCGCAGCACTGCACCTGCAGGGCCGGCGGATGGTCGTGGTCGCCCCGACAAAGAAAGCAGCGACCGTGGCGGGTCGGGAAACCGGTGCCGATGCATCCTCCCTTCACCAACTCCTGCACACGTACGGATGGCGATGGGACACCGATGCCGCCGGCCGCACCACCTGGACACGGCTGATGATCGGCGACACCGACCCCGCCACCGGACACCCCTACACCGGCCCCGGAGCGAACATAGTCCGGCGCCAGGACCGGATCGTGATCGACGAAGCCGGAATGCTCGACCTCGACGCGGCCAACGCACTTGTCGAACTCGTCAACGAGACCGGTGTGGGCCTGGCAGCCGTCGGTGACCCCAACCAGGCGCTGCCCGTCGGACACTCCGGCGCCATGGAACTCATTCGGCGCGCAAGCACAGCCCGGATCGCACTTACCGACATCCACCGGTTCCAGGACCCAGCCTGGGCGGAACTCACACGGGAACTTCGCGATGCTCGCGGTGCCGAGGAACGTCAGCAGGTTGCAGTACGCCTAGTGCGCAGCGGTCACGTCGCGCTGGTGAACAACACCCAAGAAGCGCTACAGACGATGGTCGACGGATGGTTCGACGCGACCGAAAGCCGGGCCACGATCTCACTCGTCACGGCCACTCACGCCGAAGCACAGGCCGTCGGAGAAGGAATCCAGGCCCGGCGGATCCGTGAGGGCTCACTGAGCATAGATCATGTCGCGACTGGTCAGAGCGGCCAGGCCATCTTCGAGGGCGACGTGGTGCAGACGCGACGCAACGACTCCACGACTGGTGTCGAGAATCGACAGAACTGGGTCATCACTCACATCAGCGCAGATGGCATCCTCCTCACCTCAACAACCGACTCGAGCAACGCACGGCGGATCAGTCACGCGTACGCTGCCATCCACCTTCACCTCGGATACGCCTCCACCGTCTATGGCGCGCAAGGAGAAACCACCGACCGCTCCATCGTCGGACCCGGCGTCGACGCCTCAGGCCTCTACGTCGGGCTCACGCGTGGACGCCACAACAACCAAGCAGTTCTCATCGCGGCTACCGCAAAAGCGGCAACCGCCGAGTTAGCCGACATGCTCCGCCGCTCGAGCGTCGAACACAGCCTCGGAGTTTCGCAAGAAGCAGCACAAACAGAACTATCCAGAGCCGCAACCGGCCAGGCCGTGACACCGGCAGAGACTATGCGGCCGCGCAGGACGACTGGCGTAGATCGCTAGGGAAGCTGGTAGGACCGACAGATCGGGATCGCCACTTGATTCCTCGCCTCAATCTCAGAGTTCCGCGCATCAAAGGTGATGATTGCGATGCCCGCGCGATCAGCCTTCACCGCAGCGCCCGGAAGACATCCCTCGGCATGGAAGATCAATCCTCGGCGACCATCCGACTCCGCGAGCACGGCGACGCGGTCCACCAAAGGCAGCCCGATATTGCCGCGGCCGTTGTCGACCACAGCCACGTAGCGCGAACTGTACAAGTCGCAGATCCTGGATGCCGCTCCCGCGGACGCAACCGTGTCTGCTTCGCCGAGAAAGATCATCCACTCCCGGCACAGCGCCACGGCATCGCGGTCATTGACACCATCGGGACGCGGAGCCGGACGATGACCAATCACACGATCATCATGACGCCAGCGCGCCACCCATCGAACCCCACTTTGGTACTGCACCCCACAGACAAGCCCAATGCAAGATGACTGGCTGGATCTAACCCTGCACATTCCTGGGACATTTCGCGGACATTTCCGGCCGTCGTTGCGTAGACTTTAGATCGGAGGTGATCCGATGTCGAGCGTTCTCAAGGCGCCGGCGCCACGGCGTAAGCGTCAACTGGCGCATGTACGTGCAGTCGAATCCGATCTCACCCCAGCGGTGAAGTCGCTGGCGGAGACATTGGGTAAGGCGCTGTTCGCCGTGATCGTCAAGCGGGATGTCAAGACGATCTCCCGCTGGATCGCTGGTCAGGGGCCGAGCCGAGACGAGGAGCAGCGCCGAGTCATCGACACGCTGCAGATCGTTGAGCTGCTCCTGACGAGTGACTCTCCGTCGGTCGTACGCGCCTGGTTCATGGGAATGAATCCGCAGTTGGATGACGAGAATCCGGCCGAAGTACTCGCGGCCGGGCGCACTCGTGAGGTCATGGCTGCCGCGCGCGCATACGTCGATGAGACCTGACGATGCCTGATGGCCCGGTCCTGGTTGAACCGCCCATCGAGATGTACCGGGTAGAGCGCTCGGAATCCGCGCTCAAGTTCTCGAGGATCAGGGCTGACGTGTCCGGTCGCGACAACGAGGGCAATCGCTTCGATGTCCCGGGCGCCGGTGTGCTGTATGCGGCGACAACGGCGCAGGGCGCACTAGCCGAGGTCACGGCGCCGTTCCGGCTGAGCGCGTCGGTGCGCCAGCTGATGGCGGAGGCCGGCGCGACCGCAGAGGAGCTCGAGGCGCCCGCGCTGGACGCCTCGTGGCGCGCTCCCCGCGTCATCCGGACCATTCGCAGCCGCGACGCACTGCCATTCCTCGACATCGAAGCCGCAGCGACCCACACCTACCTCACCGAGCGAGCCCGTACGATCCTCATCAGCCTGAGCGTGCCGACCTTGGACGTGGCCACCGTACGAGGCCCGTCCCGCCTGCTGACGAGAGGACTGGCCACCTGGATCTACCAGGCCGTCGACGACACAGGAGATCCGCTCTACGGCGGCATCCGCTACCTGTCGCGGCTCAGCACCGACTACGAGTGCTGGGCCATCTTCGACGAGACACCCGTGGAGCTCGTCAGCGAACGCCGCATCACACTCGACGACCCGGACCTGATTGCAATAGCGGAACGTCACGGCATCGTGTTGGCCTGAAGTCCTTGACCCTGGCGCGACCGGTCACGGTTGCCGATTGTACTGAAGGAGGCAGGCGGCTCTGCAGCACTCATGGAGCTTTCGGGCTCGCTCCTCGTCGCGGAGCTCCGCGGCGTCGGAGTGACCAGTGTTCCGCGATGATCGTTGCGCCCGTCGCGACCATTCGGGGCCATGAAGGTGCGGTCGTGTGCAGCAGCAGCCGGTAGTCAGGTCAGCACGCCAGAAGTGCGCGACGACGGGGAGTAACAACGGTGTGCGGAGGAAGCCTGTCACCAGGTGCTCTCCTGCCCTCCTCAATCAGCGCGACGAAACGTTCCAGTGCGGCCGCTCGATCTTCTTCAGGGAGTAAATCGAATGCCAGTGCCCGCATGTATTCGTCCTGTAAGCCCATACCGATCGGCCGTTCTCGCCGACAGCGGTTGCTCGCCACTGCGCGACCAGACATCTCGGCGTCGTGGGCCGCGTCAACTATCCACCGCCAGCGCCAGATCCACCGTTAATCCGGCAGACCCACGTGGTTGAGTATGGCGTTGCTGACGGCGCGCATTCCCGCCAGTGTTGGGTGGAAGAGCGCAGCTTCACGTTTGCGTCGGTCGGCGAAGTCCTGGACCCATGGTGTGGCGGATCCGATGGCGTGGGAATCGCTCGCGGCGGCAACGTCTATGAGTTCGGCGTGGGACTCGTGCGCTGCAATCGCGAATGCGTCCCTCAGATGGTCGGCGATGGTCCGGAAGCTCAGCAGCTCAGCGGTGGTGAACGGGACCGTGTGGGAGGGTATGGTTCTGGTGCCGATGATGGTGAGGTAGTTGACAAGCAATATGCGAGCGGACGGTGCCCGGTCGCGGACGGCTTTGACGATGTCGACGAGGCCCCGTGCAGCCGTGTTTACGTCCTTCGGATGGGGCGGTGCCGCTGTCGCCTTTGCTCGCATTCGGCGGCCGAGAGCACGCGTCACGGGGTGCGCATCGAGGCGACTCCCGTAGGCCGCGGAGAGGAGCGACCCCAAGTAGTGCAGGTCGTTGCCGCCTGCGGTGATCGTCACTAAATCCACCGGGCTGTCGCGCGGGATCGCCTCGATCTGTGGAGGGAAGCGATAGAGCCCGACGCGTTGTGGCTTCCGCAACACCGTCTCAGTGGTTGCGCCGCCGACCGTGGCATCGGTGAGATCTGCACCGATGGCGGCGGCAACCAGGTGGGCGTAGTTGTTGCCCGAACGGTTCGCGAGACGGTTGACGATCGGCGAAATTCCCGCTCCGGAAGCGAACGAACTTCCCAGCGCCACCATGCGCTTCACTACAAGCCTCCTCAGAGGGGACCTCGCCCATGCCAGACGGGCGATCCATTTCCTTGGCTTCCAAAGCTTTCGAGTTGTTC
The DNA here is from genome assembly GCF_054780095.1 of Humibacter ginsengisoli. NCBI lineage: Bacteria > Bacillati > Actinomycetota > Actinomycetes > Micrococcales > Microbacteriaceae > Humibacter > Humibacter ginsengisoli. Next base: position 201,780 of record NZ_BAAGWZ010000004.1, on the reverse strand, counting down.
GGTTGCGTCGAAATTCGGGCCATCATCGACGGGTCGGTGCTCGCCAGCACACTGATGCCTACTCCTTCACGATCGAAGGCCGGGTGTGTGCGCCGCAACTGTATGACGAACTGAACGTCGCCCCGATGCGGTGCGGCCGGACACTGACATCAGCGGAACTGTGCACTTGTCTCACCGCCGACACCACGGTTGACGACGGGGAGGTCGGGCAGCAGTTCTTGCCATTCGCCTTGTTCGGTGATGGTATCGCCGAGGAAGACGATGCTGCCGGGAACAGGTGTGAGTTGGTCCAGTTGGTCGCGGCGGGTGCGCTGCGCACCAGTGAGGAACTGTGTTGCACCGAGGCGTCGCGCGAGGTACCCGAAGATTGCAATTGATGCTCGGGATCGTCCGGCGCTCATTGTGGTTCCTTCGCTGTGATGATCAAGTCAGTAGCGAAGTCCCCCGATTCGGCCCGGATGGCGATCAGTCCGACCCCGGTGGGCCGGACGACGGCCAGCGCGCGCCCCCGGTAAGTGACGCACCGATTGCCGGCATAGTCGTCTTCGGATGCCGGGTTGTCGCTTCCGACCCCTTGCAGGATGCCGTTGCCGGTGACGGTAATGGTGACGGGCTCCTCGCGTGGATTGTGCACGGTGCCGTGCCTATCGGTGAAGGCGATGTCGATGAAGGCGAGGTCTCGGTCGTTGGCGGTGATCTCACTGCGGTCTGCTGTGAGCGTGAGCGCGACGACGTCGTTGGCGGTGCGGATGCTGGAGCGGCCCGACTCCGAACCGTCGCGATAGGCCACCGCTGTGAGTTCGCCCGGCCGGTAGGCCAGTTCGAATGTCGCGATGTACCGGTGTGTCGGTCCCGCCGGCGCTCGCCCGATGCGCTTGCCATCGAGAAGTAGTTCGATCTCGTCGGCGTCTGAGTACACGTCCACCGTGAGTGTCGTGCCCTCATGCCCGGGCCAGCTCCAGCTGTTCAGGCTGTCGGTCCAGGTGTAGATGGAGGGCTTGAGCTTGTCGCGGGCGCCGGCGGGGGGAAGGTGAACGGCGATGTACGGCGTCGATCGCAATCCCCAGACGGTCTGCCGCCAGTAGGAGATCGTGCGACGTTGTCCGGTGATCCCGAGGTCCGCTGTCCCGGACAGCCTCCACGGGTAGTTGCCGAAGAAGGCTTCCTCGGCGGGCTTGTCCGCCCCGAGTCCTGCTTCTCCGGCGTACTCCCATGCGGTCCAGCTGAATTCGCCGATGACCTGCGGGTGACGCGTGACGTAGGGCCAGACCTCGTCAAGTTTGCCGGGCAGTCCTTCGGTGCCGAGGAGCAGGCGCTGCGGGTGTCGTTCGATGTCGAGCTCGTAGCGGCTGTACGCGTAGTTATAGCCGGAGATGTCGAGCTGCGACATCGGCTCCTCGAGCCGCTCGGTTGCGAGGTCGGAGACGACGAGGTCGTGGGTCTGTTCGCCGAGATCGCGCATGAAGGCGTTCACTCCGGCACTGTCCTCTTTCCCGAGCTCGGCCTTCAGGTCGTGGAGGACGGTCATCATCGGATTGATGGCGTTGGTCACCGGGCGGGTGTCATCGATCGCTTTGATCCAGTCGACGAGGTCACGTCCGAAGGTGGCGCCCCAGCTGTTGCCGGTGTCTGCTACCTCGTTGCCAATGGAATACATGATCACGCTGGGGTGGTTGTAGTCCCGTTCGAGGAGGGCGGTGAGGTCGCGTTGCCACCACTCGTTCAGGTCGATGCCGTATCCAAAGCCGAGGGTGGGAGTCATCCAACCATCGGTGAATTCATCGAGCACGAGCATGCCCAGTCGGTCGCATGCATCGAGTAGTGCGGTGCTGATCGGGTTATGCGCGGAACGGATCGCGTTGTACCCGGCGTCCTTGAGCAGCTGAACCCGACGCTCCTCCGCCCGGCCGATGGCGGCTGCACCGAGGACACCGTTGTCGTGGTGGATGCATCCGCCACGGAGCTTGACCTGCTGACCGTTGATGAGCAACCCGTCCTGAGCATCCCAGGTCAGTCTCCGGATGCCGAAGCGTTCCTCGTGGACCTCTTCAGTGCACGTGGTCGGCACCAGTCGGGTTCGCACCGTATGCAGAGACGGTGTCTCCGGGGCCCACAACTCCGGCTCCGACACCGCGAAGCGTTGCCGCAGCGGAGCGGACTCGCCCGGTCGAACCGATAGCCGGGACGACTCCGTCGCCACGACCGCGCCTGACGGTGCGATGACATCGCTGATGACGGTCACGGTGTTCAGTCGTTCCGAGTCGTTCTCGACTACCGTCGTGACGTCGATGACAGCTTTCGCCCTACTAGCGTCGACAGTACGGATCCGTACGCCGTTCCGGGCAATGTGCGTCGCGGCGCCGGTGAGCAGCCAGGTGTCGCGGTAGATGCCCAGCCCCGAGTACCAACGTGAGTCCAGGTGGTTGCGGCACTCGACGCGGATCTGGTTCTCCCCCTCGTGCAGGTACGGGTCGACACGGACCGAGAACGGAATGTACCCGTACGGCCGTTGCGCCACGAACGCGTCGTTGACATAGACCATCGCCCCGCGGTAGACACCGTCGAACTCGACCTCCATCCGGCCCTCCTGGAAGCCCGGCGGTGCAGTGAAGGTCTTCACGTATTCGATAACGTCCTCACCGTGGTAGCCGGTCAGCGCACCCGGTTTGTTCTCCGCGGAGCGGGGTTGGGAGATCAACCAGTCGTGCGGCAGGGTCACCGGCTCGGGTGGTTCGGCTTGGCCGAGAATCTCAAGGAAGGGGCTGGTCTGGTGGCGCACGCCCCAGCCGCTGTTGAAACTCGTCTTGTGCACGATCGGTCCTTATCGGTTCGTGGGTGTGCCGTTGGGTTGCATACAGGTGGAAGGCCCGAGGCTCGACCTGAGTCAGTCGACCGTGACCTGGGCGAAGAAGCCCCGGTTCTTGCCGTCGACCCGGGTTGTCCGGCCGATGCTGAACGTGCCGGTGAGGCGGATGTCTTCCGAGGATGCGCCGATGCGGGCGGTCATCTCACCGGCCTCGACCATCCACTGCATTTCCAGGTCGAGGAACGCGAACTGGGATGCACGGAGACGGAAGGTCACCGTGCGCGACCGCCCCGCCGCGAGGTGGACGCGCGCGAACCCCGCAAGTTCCTGGACCGGTCGCACCATGCTGGCCAGCTCGTCTCGAACGTAAAGCTGGACCACCTCGTCGCCGTCGTAGTCGCCCGTGTTCGTCACTCGGCAGGAGATCGTGACGACACCGTTCGGGTCGCCGTCGAAGTCGATCATGAGGTCGGAGTAGTCGAAGGCGGTGTAGCTCTTGCCCTGGCCGAAGACGAACAGTGGCTCCTTGGTGCCCTCTACGTAGCGGTTCATGATCATGGTGCCTGCGCTGCTAACGCTGTTGCTGCGTCGGTGGGCGGCATAGATCGGGATCTGGCCGACGTGACGCACCGCCGTCATCGGCAGCCGACCGGCCGGGTTGTACTCCCCGAACAACACATCCGCGAGTGCGGTTCCGCCGGTCTCGCCGGGAAACCAGCTCTCGAGCACAGCGTCGTAGTTCTCGGCGATGAATTCACTGGAAAGCGGTTTGGCGTCCATGTGCACCAGCACCGCCGGTGTTCCAGTTTCGTGGATCCGCCGCGCCAGCTCTTCCTGCACACCTGGTAGGCCGACGTCGGCGGTGTCGATCCCTTCGCCGGAAGTGGAGGAGCTTCCCCAACCGTACTTGCCGCCAAGGGTCAAGACGACAACGTCCGCGTCCCGGGCGGCCGCCACCGCCGCTTCGAACCCGGATCGATCGGTTCCGGCGACTTCGCATCCTTTGACGTAAAGGACCTCCGCCTGTGGGGCCTCCCGGCGGATCGCGTCCACGATGGTCGGAGTCTTTTCCCCGAACATGCCGCGCAGCGTCTGCTCCACCAGCGGCGGCTCGGAGCGGACGTCGCTGCCTTCGAACAGCGGCGCGAGCGGCGGAAGCTCGAGAGAGGCGGTGAGCTCCGGCAGGTCGAGCATGCCGGCCATCTCGGACATGGTGCCGCTCATCGCCAGGTCGATGGATGCCGGTCCGGTGTAGCAGCCGAAGAACAGGCGCACCGAGTCGGCGTGTGGCCCGATCACGGCGATCTTCTTGATGGAACGGCTCAGCGGAAGGATGCCGTCGTTCTTCAGTAGAACGATCGACTCGTGCGCGGCGGTCAGGCTGTGGGCACTCGTGCGCTCCGGGTCATATGCCTCAGGGATGAGGTCGGTGCGTGGGGAGCTGTTCTCGAACAGATTCAGCTTTGCCTTGAGTGCGAGCATGTTGCGGACCGCGCGGTCGATCACCGTCTCGTCCAACTCTCCGTTGCGCACCGCGTCGATCAAGCCCGGCCCGAACCCATACGGGGTCGGCAGTTCTACGTCCAGGCCGCCGGAGATCGCCTTGATGCCGCCGTCGCTCGGGTCCGCTCCGACGTTGAGGTCCACGGCGAGATTGATCGACATGTAGTCCGATACAACAAGGCCATCGAAGCCCATCTCCTCGCGCAGCAGATCGTGCAGGATGTGCTTGGACGTGATGATGAGCTCACCGTCGATGGTGCCGTAGGAGTTCATGACCGCCGCGAGGTCGGCCTCAGTGATAGCGGCCTGGAACGGCTTCGCGTAAACCTCGCGCAGCTCCCGTGGGGAGATCGGGTTCGAAGTCATGTTGAGGCCGCCCTCGGAGAACCCGAAGCCGAGGAAGTGCTTCCCCGTCGCCGCGACACCGTCTTCCAGATCCTCGCCCTGCAGACCGCGCACGAATGCGACGCTCATCGCGGCACACAGGGTCGGGTCCTCGCCATACGTCTCTCCGACCCGGCCCCATCGCGGGTCACGCGCGACATCCATCACGGGCGACAGTGCCTGCCGCACGCCGACGCTGAGCATTTGCTTGCGGACGATCTGCGTCATCCGTTCGATCGTCGCCGGGTTCCATGTCGCACCGAGCCCGATGGCAGACGGAAACACCGTCCCCCCTGGACCTGTCCAGCCGGAAACAGCCTCCCCATGCATGAGAGGCGGGACGTCCTCCCCGGTGCGTTCGGCCACCGATTGCTGCAGTGCACCATAGAAGGCCGCGTCCGCGGCTGGGCTTTCGCCGGTACTGATGCTTCCGAGCGCACCGACTCCGTTCGGGAAGTTCGCGAGACCTGCTTCTTCGTGCCCGGGGACGAGGATCGTGCACTGCAGTTGCGCTACCTTCTGCTCCAACGTCATCCGCTCGAGCAGCTCGTCGATCTGTATCCGGGTACGGGGACTGGTCTCGAGGTAGTTCGACATTGCTGGTTTCGTCCTTCGTCGTTGAAGCCGCGCGCCTCGCGCCACGACACACGAGTTTTCCCCGTGGTGGGAAAAACAGTAGGCGGCACGGCGCAGGGGAGTCAAGTCACGTCGCGAAAACAAATCTCCGGTCCGCTTGACGGGGGGACGAGGAGGCATCTATATTTTCCCCCATCCCGGGAAAAACACCCGCCCCGGGATCGGCGCTACCCCACTTCAAGGAAGAAGACCATGACCAACGCCTCCTCCGAAACCGCACCCAAAACGGTTTCCAACGCCGTGCAGTATCAAGTGAAGACCCGGCCGATGCGCCGTTACATGACCTTGTACTCGCTTGCCTCACTGGGCATCGCCGTCCTCTGGGGGACGCTGCTCGCCATTCTCGTTCCGCTACAAGTACAGGGCATCGAGTTCCACCACTTCTTCACCGGCGCCGACGCCAGTGTTAACCTGCAAGCCCTCACGACCCTTCAGGGCAAGGTGGCGGCGGGAACAGTCACGCCTAATGCGGACCAGCAGCGGCTGTTGCACTTGCTGTCCGAGTTCAACTCTTCCCGCGCCACGAGCCTGTCGGTCGTGTCATCGGTCGGGGTACTGGTCGGGATGCTGCTTGCCCCGATCATCGGTATCCTGTCCGATCGGACGAAGTCGCGGTGGGGACGCCGTGCCCCGTGGATCGCAGCCGGTGGCATCGGCGGAGCCGCGCTGATCTGCCTGATGCCGGTCGCACCCACCATCGCCGTTCTCGTGGTCATCTGGTCGATACTCCAAGCGGTCGTCGGCTTGGCGCAAGGTCCGCTCGTAGCTACCGTCGCCGACCGCGTTCCCGAAGCGCGCATCGGAGTGGTCTCGGGCATCTCCGGCCTTGCGTCCTACTTCGGCGCGATCATCGGCGCCGTGGTCGCAGGATCCTTGTTCGCCGCGATGGGGCTGGCGGCGTACTTCCCGATCGGGGTCGTACTCCTGCTCACCACGATGGCGTTCGTCCTATTCGCTCGGGACAACTCCTCCCGCGAGATGGTCACCAAACGACTGCGCTTCAAGGCGGTTCTGAAGTCCTACGGAGTGGCCCTTGCCGACGCGGACTACCGCTGGGCATGGATTTCAAAGGTGCTGTTGTACCTGGGCTACGGCATCAGCAGCGTCTACTCGCTCTATATGCTACAGAGCTACATCAGCCCTGCACTCTCGGCCACGCAGGCTGCGCAAACCGCACCGCTCCTGCAGTTCGCTGCTCTTCCCACAACGCTCATTGCCATGTTTGTGACCGGGCGCTGGTCGGACAAGATCGGGCGCCGCAAGCCGTTCGTAGTGGCCGCAGGCCTGCTCATGGGCGGCAGCTTCCTGATCCCCTTCATCTCGCCCACGCTTCCCGCCATGTTCATCCAGGTCATCATTACCGGACTCGGATACGGGACGTTCGTGGTCGTCGACCAGGCGCTCTTCATCGACGTTCTGCCCGACAAGGACGCTGCTGGACGTGACCTCGGACTCTCCTCCCTGGGGCAGAACCTCGGCAACGCGCTCGGACCCATCATCGCCGGCGCCGTCGTCGCCGCTTTCGCCGGCGCATACGCACCCGTGTGGCCCGTCGGATTCGTGCTCGTCGCCATCTCGGCAGCCCTGGTGCTGCGAGTCAAAGGAGTGCGATGACATCCGGACGACCGCTTCAGTTTCTTCCCGTACCGGGGGAAACTGTGGCGATCGCGCACCATAATCGACAGCATGACTGCCGAAAGCGATCTGATGACGAACAGCAATGACTCCAAACCACGGCGCGGTCGTCCGCGTCGCGTGGACCGGGAACGCATCATCGAAGCAGCCCGAGTGCTGGATCCGGCAACGTTGACGATGCAACAACTCGCCCTCGAGATCGGTGTCGACCGCAAGACGCTGCACTACCACGTCGAGAACCGGCAAACGTTGCTTCGGATGGTGGCGGCCGACGCCTTCCGGGAGGCGGTGGCTCAGCACCAGTTCACCCCGAAAGACGACTGGCGTCACACCCTTCGCTCCTTCGCGACCCTCACCCGCGCAGCGGTGATCAGCGCAGGAGCGTGGGCCAGCTACGTCGCCTTTGAGAATGAGCGAGACCTTGAGGCGGTACGGCCGGCCGAAGCCGCAGTAGGCTCCCTGATCGCGGCCGGTCTAGCAGAGACCGATGCCGGACGTGTGATCGCGCTCCTGGCCGAACTCGCTTTCGCCTCCGCCAGAGACCACACGGTGACCGGCGGTGGGACACATCCCCAAGAGCCCGAGCTGGAACAGGCTCTGAAAACTGCCCCGGACGGCGAGTTCGCCTTGATTCGTCGATTGGTCGGGGCGCACTCCTCCTCACTCGGTAGCGACGAACAGTTCGCCTTCGACGTCACCCTCATCATCCACGGCGTGGAGAAACTCCTCGCCGACAACCAGCAATAAGTAAGGACTTCCCTGCATGACGACGACCACCGCCTTCGAAGATGCCCTCGGCCAACTTGAGCACGGAGCCGCGCTCGACTCAGCAGCCGAAGGCCTCCTCGTCCAGCTCACGCCTGAGGAGAAGCTCTGGCTCCTCGACGGAGACCAGGAGTTCTGGCCGGCGATCGCCGAGATGTCGCAGGGATACAACAACCGTCCGATCGTGATGGGAGCGATCGAACGACTCGGCATCCCGGGCCTCCGCTTCAGCGATGGACCCCGGGGTGTGGTCATGGGGACCTCCACCGCGTTCCCCGTCTCCATGGCGCGCGGGGCAACGTGGGACCTCGAGCTCGAGGAACGGATCGGCGTGGCCATCGGCCGCGAGCTGCGGGCGCAAGGCGCGAACTTCTTCGGTGGCGTCTGCATCAACCTGCCCCGTCATCCGGCCTGGGGGCGCGCGCAGGAGACCTACGGCGAAGACCCCTACCTGCTCGGCGAGTTCGGCGCCGCACTGGTCCGCGGCATCCACCGCAACGCCATGGCTGTGGCGAAGCACTACGCCCTCAACTCGATGGAGAACGCACGGTTCACCGTCGACGTCGAGGCAGACGATGCCACCCTGCACGAGGTGTTCCTGCCGCACTTCCGTCGTGTGGTGGAAGAAGGCGTCGACGGCATCATGACCTCCTACAACTCCGTCAACGGGCAATGGGCCGGCCAGAACCAGGAGCTGCTCGAAGGGATCCTGCGCCGGGAGTGGGGATTCCGGGGAGTCACCGTCTCGGACTTCATCTCCGGGATCCGCGACGCAGCCCAATCCCTCGTGGCCGGGCTCGACGTCGAGGAACCCGCCCGACAGCAGCGCGCGGCCCACCTCCCCGAAGATCTCGACGCCGGAAAGGCCTCCTGGGAACACGTCGACCGCGCCGCACGCCGGATCCTCCGCACCCAGTTGGCGCACTACGCATCCGATCGGGAACCACAACCCGAACCTGCAGTGGTCTTCTCGTCAGAGCATCGGGCCCTCGCGCGCGAGGCAGCACAGCGCAGCATGGTCCTCCTTCGCAACGAGAACGTCGAGAAGACGCCCCTGCTCCCGCTCGACGAAAAGATGCTCTCCACCGTCGCCGTGATCGGCCGGCTAGCGAGCATGCCGAACACCGGCGACCACGGCTCCTCGGACGTCCACAGCCCCCACGTGACAACGGCCCTTGACGGCATCACCGCCGCGCTACCGCGCGCGTTGGTCAGCCATGTGGAAGCGGACGACGCGGACGCTGCGGCTCAGGCGGCCGCGAACGCGGACGTCGCGATCGTGGTCGTCGGCTATACCGCGGAAGACGAAGGCGAATACCTCGGCACCGACGCCATGAACAACCCGGAACTGCTCGCGCTCTTCCCACCTATGCCAGACGGGATGATGCTCGCCGGAGAACCGGCCGCCACCGCCAGCGCCATGGGCACAGCCGAAGGCGGCGACCGAGCCAGCCTGCGATTGCGCCCGATCGATGAGGAGATCATCCTCGCCACCGCAGCAGCTAACCCCCGCACCGTCGTGGTCGTCGTCACCGCTGGCGCCGTCATCACCGAGACGTGGCGATACTCCGTGCCGGCGACGCTGATCGCCTGGTACTCCGGCTGCGAAGGCGGTCACGCCCTCGCCGACGTGCTCCTCGGCAAGGCCGATCCCTCAGGGCGCCTGCCGTACTCGATCCCGACCAGCGAGGAACACCTGCCCTACTTCGACCGCAACGCCACCAGCATCGTCTACGACCGCTGGTTCGGACAGCGGATGCTCGATCGAGACGGCCACGCCGCCGCCTACCCCCTCGGCTTCGGCCTGAGCTACACCACGTTCCGCATCGATCATCTGGAGACAGAACCAGGCACCGGCGAGCACTTCACGGCGAAGGTAACGGTCACCAACACCGGCGCGCGCCGCGGCCGCCATGTCGTGCAACTGTATGGCGTCGTGCACGCCACAGACTTTCCCTCGCGCGTTCTCCTGGGATTCGTGCCCCTTGAACTGGGTCCGGGAGCGAGCAACACGATCTCAGTACACGGATCAACCCGGCCGCTGCAACGCTGGACTACCCACGGATTCGTGCCCGCCAGCACGCACGCCACATTGGAGGCGGCGGCCTACGCCGACGACCCGTCAGCCGTGACGGTCCCCCTCGATCTGCACTGACCACCCATGCTCCGTGCATCGTTCAACGAGAACTGGTACGTCGGTCACGATGGGGCCGACCGCGTCAAGGACGAAGGCCCGCTCACGCTTCCGCACGACGCCATGATCGTCGAGCCTCGGTCCCCACACACGCCAAACGGGCACAACACCGGCTACTACCCGGGTGGCGTCTACCGCTACACAAAGCGCTTCATCGCACCGGAGGAGTGGCGCGACCAGAACCCCGTCCTCGAGTTCGAGGGCGTCTACCAACGCTCCCAGGTATTCGTGAACGGAGTCCTCGCGGGGGGACGCCCCTCCGGATATGCGCTCTTCCATGTTCCGCTGGCGGAGCATCTGCGATTCGGGGAAGAGAACATCGTCGAGGTCCTCGCACACAATCACGCCATGCCGAACAGCCGTTGGTACACCGGCAGCGGCATCTACCGACCCGTGCACCTGTTGACCGGTGGCCCCGTCCGAATCCCACCCACAGGGCTCCGAACCAGAACCTTGGCCGCTGCACCGGAACTGGCAACCCTCGATGTCTCGGTCGTCATCGAGAATGGATCAACGAATCCAGCGAACATCCAGCTCGAGGTGTCGATGACCCGCCACCGTGAACAGACCACCTCAGGTATTGAGCACATATTCCTGGCCGTCGGCGAGACGGCGACAGCAACCGTCCAGCTCGCCATCAATCGCCCTGCGCTCTGGGCACCGGACACACCCGACCTATACGAGTTGCACGCAACCGTCACCGTCGACTCCATCGTGCAGGATGCCGCCGTCGAGGTCATCGGAATCCGAACTGTCGCCGTCGACGCCGAACACGGCCTCCGGATCAACGGACAGGTCACCAAGCTGCGTGGCGCGTGCATTCACCACGACCACGGTGTGCTCGGCGCCGTCGCCCTTGACCAGGCAGAAGATCGCCGGGCACGGCTGATCAAGGCCGCCGGGTTCAACGCAATACGCAGCGCCCACAACCCATCTGCACGGGCGCTTCTGGCCGCCGCAGACCGACACGGACTCCTCGTCATGGAGGAATTCAGCGATGTCTGGACCCGGGCGAAGACGAGACACGACTATGCCTGCGACTTCGAGGAGTGGCATGAACGCGACCTGCAGGCGATGGTCGCCAACGCGATTAACCATCCCTCCGTGATCATGTACTCCATCGGCAACGAGATCGCCGAGACATCACAGTCCTCCGGCATAGCGCTCAGTCAGCACTTGGCGGACATCCTCCGCACCGCAGACCCGACGCGCCCTATCACCAATGGCGTCAATCCCTTCCTGAATCTCCTCGCCCCCAGCGACGAGAAGCATGCCCAGCAGATCTCAAAAACGTCGAAAGCGGCCGATGGGCGGGAGCCGAGTGAGAGCGGGCGAAGCCTCATCACGGTACTGAATCTGCTCATGTCCGCGATGCAGAAGGTCACACCCATCATCGTGCGCCGCAAGTTCACCGACGCGAAGATCCGACCAGCCATGGACGTGCTTGATGTCGCCGGCTACAACTACGGCGGCGCCAGGTATGTACAGGACGCACGACAACATCCGGATAAGCCCATGGTGGGGACCGAAACCGGCCCAGGTCAGCTCGAACAGAACTGGCCGGTCATCGAAACACATCCCCAGATCATCGGCGACTTCGTCTGGACCGGATGGGACTACCTCGGCGAAGCCGGAATCGGCAGTATCCGCTACAACGACAGACCACGCCTTTTCTCGCCATGGCCGGGTCATCTCGCCGCGACCGCGAACATCGACATCACCGGCCACCGCCAGACCCAGACCTACGCCAACGAGATCATCTGGGGACTCCGGACAGACCCCTACATCGCCGTACGACCCGTCGACCACGCCCGCGACAAACGGACACCATCCCTTTTCCGCGCCACCGACGCCATCCGCAGCTGGAGCTGGGACGGATTTGAAGGGACTGCGGCCACTGTCGAGGTCTACGCCAATGCCGCACGCGTGCAACTCGAGCTCGACGGCGTTCCTGTGAGCCGCGGCAAACGCCACGGCGAATACCTGACAACGTTCCGCGTGTCATACCGTGCCGGCACCCTGACTGCTTACGCCTACAACGCGGATGGGACCCTGATCGGCCACGACGAACTACGAAGCGCCGGCCGGGACCTTCACCTGCGCGTCGACGCCGAGACGGCAGGCTTCCACGCAGACGGACAATCACTGCTCTACCTGACGATGGAGCTCACGGATGGCGCAGGAATCGTGAAGCCGACCGCGGACCGTCAGCTGACAGTCGCCGTGAAGGGACCTGCGATCCTGGCCCTTGGGTCGGCGGCACCCTCCACTACAGAAAGCTTCGTGGCAACAACGCACACGACATTCCAAGGGCGAGCTCTCGCCGTCCTGCGGTCCACCCGGGAAGGCGGACCAGTGGAGATAACCATTACCGCAGACGGTTGCGAGCCTCTGACTGTGACGCACCACGCGATCTCGCGGCCCGAGACCTCCGCAGCATCGTTGTGAGACCTGGGGAACGTCAACGATTGGTCGCTGCCAGGGTTGCAGATCTCCGCGGCGCTGCCCACCGCCGCTGTCCTGTCCGATGGCATCACAAGACGCGGTCTCACCAAGGCGGCGTGACTACCTTTTGACTACAACCGGACGCGATTGACGGCCCTTTCGGGTGATCGGTGCGCCTCAACTTCCGCGGAAAATCAAGGGTCTGTGATCCTACATCCCCGCAGAAATGCAGTCTGAGTTAACTGAAAATCGAAAGGTCACCGGATCGATGCCGGTCGGAGCCACCACTAGACACCAGTCACACGGTGAAATCTTCCGGCGTATGTGCACCCGTTACTGCACCCAAGAACCTTGATCGGTACTCGCCATGCCAGAGTCGTAGACCAGGGCATGAGCGATGACGCGAAGTCTCGGCCGGCAGAGACCCGTGCGTGGGCGAAGGCGCAGCGAGCGGAAACGAACGCGGCAGTGCGCAGCGGCCGTGCGCACGCGAACACGGAACTGAATGACGCTCTCGCCAAGAACAAGGCCGAGCTCGATGGCGTGAAGTCCGACATGGCGGAGGCGAGGGCCGAGCTGCGCGAGCACGTCGCGTTCGAGCTTGAGCGCGCGGCACGGAAGGAAGCGCGCGGCGGCGAAGGATGAACGCGGCGCGCAGAAGACTCCACACAAGAATCGTGACCGACTCACCTTCGACTCGCAGCATCCGGACGGCGCCGACCTGAGCGACGATCAACGCGACGCGATCGAGGAGGGCGTGCGCCGCCGACGCCCACTACAGGATTCGGGGGCCGAGGCTCCCGAGCTCCAGCCGGCGGCTATTGTCACTGGGAAGACTTATGATAGACTTGTCAGCGACAATTCAATAGCGCGTGGAAGGAGGTGATCGAGATCCCCTCAGATCGCAGGATCAAACCCCTTCTTGATGAACTGGAAGCGCAGGGATGGCGCATCGACCCGAAAACCAAGGGCTGGATGTGCTTTCCACCGGACAAAAGCAAACGCCCGGTAGCGATCCACAAGACACCGTCGGATCACCGCTGGTACGAGAACTGCCTGTCAGCTCTCCGTAAGAGCGGATTCCAGGGATTCAAGTAAGTGGGAGAGGTTGGGGGAAGCCAAGCTTTGGTCGGTGCGGCTTCCCTCAATCTAAACATCCTGCGACTTCCACGCAACTGAGAAACCGATAGGAAGGTAGCCCATATGAGTAAGTGGCAGGCCACCGTCTCGTTCAGGACTTCGGGTGTCTTGACGGACGATGCTGCCTTCGATCTCATCGATAGCCTCGCTGACCACGGGGCTGTAGTGAGCGTAGACGTCGATCAGATGGGAGCAGAAGTGATTCTGTCCATCGAAGACGGCAACACGCTCGACGCTGCTTCGATCGCATCCGATCTCGTCTCTCGTGCCGCCGACTCCACCATCGGCGCAATCGAGATCGTCGGACTTGAGGTGCTTTCGGAGGAGGCCGTTGACGCGAACCTCGCAGAACCTCTTTACCCCCCAGTAGTTGGTTATGCGGAGATCGCGGAGATGGCTGGCGTCACCCGTCAGCGTGCACGGCAGTTCGCGCAGATCAATGGATTCCCTGAGCCGGTCATTGAGACCGCGCAGGGGCCGCTGATGAGCAAGAACGCTGTCGCACGGTGGCTTGAGAGAAGGAACACCAAGACCGGACGCCCTAGGAGTAGAGCAGCGTTCGCGTAGCGTCACCGTTCACCCAGCCTCGTCCCACGCGAGAATCGAGCCCCCAGGCCTTCACCGAGCCTGGGGGCTCACTCGTTTGAGGTCGGCCCTCGGTCGAGGATCGTGGGCCTGCCCGAGCCCAGCGATGTACACCCCACCAAGACGGGTCGGCTCTACTCCACCGCCATGGCCGCGACGGGTGAGATGTGTACGGCTCGGCGTGCGGCGGTCGCTGCGGCGACGGTGGACAGCACGACGGCGGCCGCCGCGACGATCACGACGATGTCCCACGGAACATCCGGCGGCATCAGCCGGTGCACGGCGCTGCCCATCAGCGCTTGAGCCGCGACCCACCCGTAGATGCAGCCCAGGATGAACCCGAAGAGAAGGGCAGTCACCGTGACGTGGGCACTTTCGACAGCGATCATGGACCGCAACTGCGACCGGCTGAGGCCCAGAGCGCGGAGCAACCCCAGCTCTCGTGTTCGCTGCAGCACGCCCATCAGCATGGTGTTGACAAGGCCCACACCGGCAATCAACGCGGAGAACCCGATGATCGCGGTCAGGGCCCAGAGTGCGGTGGTCACCGATTGGTTCAGGATGGCCCGCTCGCCGGGAGACGCAGCCAGCTTCGCGGCGGCGGCGTCGTGAAAGCCGGTCAGTGCGACGGCGAAGGTGGTCACGAGAGTCACGCCGATCACCAGTGCGATGCCGGTGCGAGCACTTCGTTCCGGGTAGCGGCTGACGCCACCTACCGCTATGCGGCCGACCGCCCCGCGGCTCCACGCCTGTCCGGTCAGACCGAGCAGCGGCGGCATGATCCGCCCAGCACCGAGCACGATGCCCGTGAACGAGAGCACACCACCGAAGAACGCCGGCAGGAGGCCGACCGGGAGGATCAGACCGACCATGACGCCGAGGGCCATGAGCACCGCTCCCGATGCGATCAGGACGATGCAGGCGGTGAAGCGCACAGATGAGCGCCCGCCTCGGGCATCCTGGGTCGCTGCAACGGCAGTGGCCTCAAGCGGGCTGACCGTGGTCACGGCACGACAGCCGACCCACGCGGCCCACCAGGTGGTGAGCACGACCACGCACCCGGGAACGACGAGGTACGGCGACAGCAATGCGTAAGCGGTGCTGGGCAACCAGTGGCCACTGATCCCGGCAGCGACGACGATCACGGCAGAGGCGATGCCGGTCGCCACCCCGATGGCGGCACCTGATGCTCCGGCCCACAGTCCCTCGATCGCGACGGCGCGACGCAGCACCCGGCCCTCCGCGCCGACCAGGCGCAAGAGCGCGATCGAGCGGCGGCGACCGGCGATCACCGTGCCGAATGCGTTCGTCGTGACGACGCATCCGACGTAGATGGCCACCAGCAAGAACACCGCCGCCACGACAGACAGGCCGATCCCGATCTTGACCGACGCGGCCGACGCCCCCGTCGCAGAGACCACCCCTTCGATCACCGCCACCGCCTCGACCAGAACGGTGCCGAAGAAGGCCGTCATTCCGGCCACGACCAGCGTCGAAGCGTGATCGCGACGCCGACCGGTGCGAAGTGCTGTGGGTCTGCGCGCCACTTCCGGCGAGCTCAAAGTCGACTGCATATCGGCAGGCTACGAGGCAGCACGGCCGCGCACATCCGCCGACGGAAAGCGTCCGATACATCCGAAGCATGACGGCCGGGTATCAAGCGGCATCGACGATGCCTGTGCAGAGTTCTTCAGAGCGTCGCCATGCTGAAGCCGGGCAGAGCATGGAGCAAACGCTGGAACAGGCGCTCATCTCCACCTATGGTCAGCGCTCCCGTTTCCTTCGCCGACGCCAAGCTTTGGCGGTTTGCGATCAGGCTCATGAGGGTCCGGGCGTCCGTGTCGATGATTGCGTCCGGGCGGTTCGCTTCGCCTCGACTGATCTCAAGGTGCCCCGCCTGCACCCGAATCGAGAAGAGTTCGTGAGCAACGCCCACCTGGAACGTGGCGGTGAGGTCGCCGGCGGCCGCGGAATCGAAGTGTGCGCGCAGTGCAAGCAAGATGCCGTCGATACTCAGGTGGGCATCCAGGTCGCGAAGCGGTGACCGGCGGCCCCATCGACCCAGTTCGACAAGAACCGGCTCGAGCTCTCTGCCCCAATCGGTCAGGTCGTATACCCAGACACTCGCGGGTGGAGCGAGTTGGCGGCGGCGAACTAGTCCGTGTGCTTCCATGTCCCGCAGCCTTTGCGAGAGGACGGGAGCAGTCAGTTGCGGGAGTCCGGCTCGCAGATCCATGAACCGCTTCGGGCCGATCAACAGCTCGCGAACAATCAGGAGGGCCCATCGTTCACCGACCAGGTCTAAAGCGTGCGCGGCCGCACACGCCTCACCGTAGGTCCGCGAGGTGGTCATAGCCCCAGCGTACCAATCGGTCGCTTATTCAACCTATTAAGTTGCCTTTTCATACTCGCCGGTACAGACTTCACATCGGGTGTCGAATCTCCCCCGAGGATCGCCGTGCAGGCGAGTACCCGCCGGGGGACGCATCCAGCATGAGGAGCTCGATGTGACGAAGAAGCAGGTGCCGGCGAGCGCGATTACGTCGATCCAGAAGTGGGTGCTGGCGTTGGCATCACTGGGGTCCTTCATGGTGATTCTCGACATGATGGTCGTTTCGACAGCCCTGACCGCGATCCAGCGGAATCTGGGTTCGTCGCTGGAGGGTCTCGAGTGGACGCTCAATGCCTACACACTGAGCTTTGCCGTTCTGCTGATGACGGCCGCCACTCTCGGGGATCGATTCGGGCGGCGACGGATGTTCGCTGCCGGGTTGGCTCTCTTCGCCGTCTCCTCGGCGATTTGTGCACTCTCTCCCAGCGTTGGCGTCCTGATTGCTGCCCGGGTGATTCAAGGCGTCGGGGCCGCGACCATCATGCCGATGGCGCTGGCCCTCTTGAACGGCGCGTTTCCTCCCGACCGCCGAGGTTGGGCGCTGGGGATCTTCGGCAGCGTGACGGGGCTCGGAGCTGTCCTCGGCCCGATCGTCGGCGGTCTGCTTACTCGCGGGCTCGGCTGGCCCTGGATCTTTTGGATAAACGTACCGATCGCATTGCTGATGATCCCGCTCCTGTACGTCAAGGTGCAGGAGACATCTCGAACTCGACAGCGGGTCGACCTGCTTGGGCTCACACTGATCACGGTTGTCGCACTCGGCCTCGTGTGGGGACTGATCCGTGCCAACTCGGTTGGGTGGGTTAGCGCCGAAGTCCTAGGAGCGCTCATCGTCGGGATCATTGCCGCGGCAGCCTTCGTGATGTGGGAGCACAACCGGCGGGCCACGATGCTTCCACTGCGGCTGTTCCGCAACCGCGCGTTCTCGGCAGGAAACACGGCGATCTTCTTTCTCAACGCCGGCTTGACCGGGGCGATCTTCTTCATGGCACAGTTTCAGCAGATCGTTCTCGAGCAAGACCCCCTCAACGCTGGGCTGCGCTTGCTCCCATGGGGAATCGCTCCGTTTGTGCTGGCCCCTTTCGCTGGGTCGCTCGCTGATCGGCTCGGATCACGCCCTCTGGCCGTCGTCGGCCTACTCCTCCAGGCAGTCGGGTCCGCTTGGATCGCTCTGACCGCCACCACACAGATCGACTATGCGAACCTGATCGCGCCGATGAGCGTTCTCGGCATCGGTTTCGCGTTGGCGATTCCCTCGCTCACGCGAGCGGCCACCAGCGAGATGGAACCCTCCGACATCGGGAAGGCATCCGGTGCCTACAGCACAATGCGCCAGCTCGGCGGTGCATTCGGCATCGCGATCCTCGGCGCCGTGTTCGCCAGTTACGGAAGTTACTCGTCGCAGGCCGCATTCACTTCGGGGTTCTCTGCCGCGCTCTATGCCGGTGCGATACTCGCCCTCGCCGGAGCAGGAGCTGCCACGCTGCTCGCAGGAAAACGAACCCGTGCCACTGTTCGCAGTTCTCCATCACAGAACAGCGCCGGACTGATCGAGGCCGGCACCACACCACCGGTGCGCCCGTAACCATGGCCCACCTGCAAGCGATCTTCCTTACGCCGCCGCACCGAAACGCGGCAGACATCCAATCAACGAGAGGTGAACCGTGGCTCACTTGATCCTTCAGATGCAGATCTCGGTGGATGGCCGCGTTCAAGCGGCTGATCCGTCTCAGCGATGGCAGCTGTGGAACTGGGGGGCCGAATGGCCGTGGGACGCATCATTGCGCGAACGCTTCAATGACACGTTCGAACGCTCGGACGCCATCCTGCTCAGCCGGAAAATGGCACAGGAGGGCTACCTCGATCATTGGGCCGGCGTTGCCGAGGCGACTCGGGACGATGCGGACTTCCGATTCGCACGACGCATCACGAGTGTCGACAAACTGATCCTCAGTTCCGAGCTGGAAGCATCCGAATGGGAGAAGACCACTGTGCTCCCCGGAGGTTTCGGGCAGGGCGTCGCCGCGCTGAAGGACGACAGGCGGACTCTTCTGACATTCGGCGGCACCGGATTCGCCTCGGCGCTGCTCGCAGCCGGCGCCGTTGATGAACTCGAGCTGTTCATCAACCCGACAGCGGTGGGCCTCGGCGAGTCGATCTTTGCGCCCACCGGGATGCAGCTCCACCTTCTGGATTCGGTCGCCTACGAGTGCGGAGTGGTCGTCACTCGCTACCAGCCGCACAATCAGCGATAACCGGCAGCGAGAAGCTTCCAGGTTTGAGGATGACGATCTGCAGGCATCCGCGGTACTTGGCAGTGATATCGAGCTCAGAGTCCGCCGACGTGAATGGCGAGCTGAGGAAACTCCGGATCCGGCAGCCGGCAGCAGCGACAGTGAATTGACGACGGCGGAAGTTGCCGCTGCGGAGCACCCCTCCGTCCAGGCCGACGAAGCCTAGAGCCTGTCGAATTCGCGCCGTGAGGCCTCGATGCGGTCCATGTTGTCATTGGCCCATTGCGCCAGCTCGACGGCGATGTCGCGCAGGCTCTCGCCTAGTGGGGTCAGCTCGTACTCGACGCGTGGGGGGATCTCGGCGTACGCGGTGCGGGTGAGCAGCCCGTCGCGTTCAAGGTGGCGCAGCGTGAGGGTGAGCATCCTCTGGGAGATGCCGGGGATCTGCCGGGCGAGGGTGGTGAAGCGCAGCGCACCCGAGAGTCCGAGCGTGCCGATGACCAACAGCGACCATTTGTCGCCGATGCGGTCAAGCGTCTCTCGGACGGCACGGCCGCCGTCGGGTGCGGCTGCACAGGTCGAGGACAGTTCGGTGATCCCGTTGTGCGTGGGTGACATGGAAGTGCCTTTTGTAGAGGTTCCGCCACTTACGTAGCGTGTGCTTACACACAGATCGTAACCAACGGAGCATCATGAACTCGACTATCGCAATCATTGGCGCCGGCCCCGGAATGGGCGCCGCGATCGCGCGCACGTTTGGCGCCCAGGGCTTCAACGTCGCCCTGATCGCCCGCAACCGCACCAAACTGGATGCGCTCGTCGCAAACCTCGCCGCAGAGGACATCACCGCTGCCGGCTTCACGGCCGACGTGCTCGACCCCGACTCGTTACGCGGCGCGCTGGCCGCGGCAGAGGAGCGGTTCGGCGGCATCGACGTGCTGGAGCACTCGCCGAGCAGCTCGTTGCAAGACGCCAGGTTGACGCTGCCGTCACAGACCACGCCTGCAGCGGTACAGCAGCATCTGGAGTTCCAGTTCTACAGCGCGCTGACTGCGACCGAGGCCGTGCTGCCGCACATGAGAGAGCGAGGATCGGGCACGCTGCTGTTCACCACCGGTGCCGGTTCGGTCGAACCGGTTTCCATGCTGGCAAATGTCAACGCCGCTCACGCAGCTCTACGCAACTGGGTGCTCAACTTGCACAACGAACTCGCCGAGGACGGCATCCAGGCCGCCCACGTCGCCATCGGAGTGTTCATCGGCGATGAGGCGCCGGATGGGTACGCGTCCGCGCCAGCGGACCGGATCGCCCCGGTCTACTGGGATCTGCACACCAAGCGGGAGCAAGCCGAGATCGTCTTCACCGGGATCTTGTAGAGTCCGACGACGGTCTCGGCCAGGGCATTGTCGTAACTGCCCCGACGGCCCCGATCGAGGCGGGGTGCTCGCCTTGCACCAAAAGGGTGCTTACCCCAGCGCGGCGAGGCCCCGCTACCGGCATGATGGCCCTGTGGACACCCACAACCCGAAGGCCCACGGCCGCGACCCCGAGGCGTCGCAGGCGAACTGGATGGAGCTTTTCTTCGATCTGGTGTTCGTCGCGCTGATCGGGCAACTCGCAGACGGCTTGCGCACGCACGCCACGTTCACCGGGCTCGGCATCTTCCTGGCGCTGTTCGCCTCGGTGTGGTGGACGTGGGTGAACCTGACGTTCACCTCGAACATCCAATCCGGCCTCTCCCGGCGGGCGATGGCCGGCTTCGTGCTGGCGGCGATGGCGGGCGTTGGCGTGCTCGCCGTGGCCGCGCCCGAGGCCGTCGGGGAACTCGCGTGGCTCTTCGCGATCGGCAACGCCGCGGTGCGCGCTGTGCTCCTGGCGCTATGGGTGAGACGCAGCTGGGCGACCGGGCTCGGAGCGCGGATCAGGCTGCTCACGTACAACGGTGGAACGGCCATCCTCTGGCTGGTATCCGCATTCCTGCCAGCCCCCGTCGACTACGTGCTCTGGGCGGCGGCCATCCTGATCGAGATCGTGCTGCTCATCGTGACGGCGCCGAGCATGCTCGCGCGGTTTCGGACGGTCAACGTCGACCATCTCGCCGAGCGGTTCGGCACGCTGGTCATCATCACCCTCGGCGAGTGCGTGCTCTCCATCGTGACCACGCTGTCTAAAGAACCCTCCCCGCTGCCCGCGGTGGTTGCGGGAATGGGCCTGGTGATCACGGCGGCACTGGCGTGGAGCCTCTTCATCTATGGGGTCGACGCGATGCGGTCCGGACTGGAGAAGCTCGTGGCTGACAAGGATTCCCACGGCATCGTCGAGACCTTCGCCTTTCTGCCCTTCCTCCTCGTTGCCGGCATCATCACGCTCGCCGGTGCTCTGTCAGTCGCGATCCGCGAGCCGATGCTCACCTTGCCGCCTGTCTCGGCCGTATCTCTCGGCGCCGGCGTGGCGCTCGTCTACACAGCGAACGCGATCATCTCGGCGCGGTACGGCACGGATGCTCGCAACGTCGTGCAGTGGGCGGCCCCCGCGATCATCCTGCCGGCCGCCGTCATCCCGGTCGCGCTCCTAACGCCCGCCATCTATGCGGCGGCAGCGATGACGCTGGTGCTGATCATCATCGCCCTGCTCACCGAGGCACGTTCACGCACGAAAGCGAGCACCACGCCCGCCGTCTGACCAGTTCATCGAGGGTCCCGCGGCACCGGATCTGTGACCAGCTGTCGTGCACGGTCACGGCCGTTCGCTGTCGCGTGGCGTCGACTTGGGCGCCTTCTCAGACGCCGTTGTCGGCTCGTCCTTTGATCCGAGCGCGGCCGCTGCCACCTCGAACAGCTCGCGAACCTTTTCGTGTGCGCCCGACATCCTTACGAGCCGAATGCCCAGCGGCGCGCGATCGACAATCGGGCGCAAGACGAGACCCGGGCGCGCGTGCACGGTGGCGACGCTGCGCGGCAGCATCGCCACGCCTCGGCCGGATGCCGCAAGCTCCACGGTGCCCTCTATTCCAGCGCAACGCCGATCGGCTTCGAACGGACCCTCACCCTCCAAGTCACGCAGCCGCAGCCGGCGCTTGCCGGCCAGGCGATGGTTCGCTGCGAGGACGGCGACCTTCGACTCGGCCCCGAGTGGCACGCTGACAAGGCCGCCATCATCGAACGGCTCACGCACCACGGCGATGTCGACGCGACCGTCGCGCACCGCATCGGCACCCTCGTACCAAACGAGTTCCATCAGCGCCACCTCGAGTTCGGGCGCGACGTCGCCCATCGCTGCCACCGCGGGAGCGATGCGCAGTCCAGGCGCGAAGCCGACGACCAGACGCTCGAGGCCGCGAGCCGCCTCGTGCGCGCGGCGGACCGCCGTCGTCGCCGACGCAAGCAGACCACGGCCCTCGTCCGCAAGTCGCTGGCCGGCCGGGGTGAGTGCGACGCGGCGACCCGTGCGGTCGAGAAGCCCGACGCCGATTTCGCGCTCGAGAGCCATCACCTGCCGAGACAGCACGGGCTGAGCGATGAGTAGTCTCTCGGCCGCTCGCCCGAAGTGAAGCTCTTCGGCGACCGCAACGAAGTAGCGCAGTTTGCGAAGGTCGAGATCCATACCCTCAGGGTATCGAAGACCCCGAGAAGGTATTGGACGGTCCGCGGCGGTGGCGCCGAGAGTGAAGTCATGATCGTTCTCACCACCCCCACCGGCCGCATCGGACGTCACGTGCTCGAACGAGTGCTCGACCGCACCGACGAGCCCGTTCGTGTCATCGCCCGCAATCCCGGCACGCTTCCCGCAGACACAGCCGACCGCGCTGAGATCATCGCCGGATCGCACGGCGACCCCGCGGTGATCGATGCGGCGCTCCGTGGCGCCGACGCCCTGTTCTGGCTCACCCCGCCGCCCTGGCGTGCCGAACGGCTGGAGGACGGCATGGAAGAACTCGCCCGACCCGCCGCAGAGGCAGTGCAGCGCCACGGCGTGTCTCACGTTGTGGCGGTGTCGAACCTCGGCCGCGGCGTCCCGGGCGAATCGGGGCTCGTGCGCCACGGCCTCGCCGTCGAGGACATCTTCGCGGCCACCGGTGCCGCGTTCCGCGCCATCACGTTGCCGGGCTTCTTCGACAACTTGCTCAACGATGCCTCGACACTGCGCGACGGCTCCTTCAGCGGCGTGCTGCGTGCGGACCTCAAAGTTCCACTCGTCGCCGTCGACGACATCGCCGATGTGGTCACCGACCTACTCGTGCAGCGCTCGTGGTCCGGTCGGAAGGACCGCCCGGTTCTCGGCCCGGAAGACCTCTCGATGTCCGAGGTCGCGGCGATCCTGTCCGACCTGCTGGCGCGTCCGATCGAGTACACACAGATCGACCTCGAGGCGTTCCGTGCGGGGCTGCTCGCGCGCGGGGCGTCGCCCGCGATGGCCGACGGCATGGTCGGGATGATGTCGGCCAAGAACGCGGGGCTCGACAAGGCGGTAGAGCGCACAGCGCGCACCGCGTCGCCGACGATCTTCCGGGCGTGGGCCGAGCGCGAGCTCGTTCCGCTCGTTGAGCTCACCGCGGCCGGTGCTTCCGGGCCCGCTCAGTGAACTGCGGATGCTTCCGCGCCGCGGATGCGGTACCGGTAGCGCAGCGGTGACTCGCCGACTTCTCGTTTGAACGCGGTGCTGAACGCGCTTTCCGAGGTGTATCCGAGTTCTGCCGCGAGCGCAGCGACCCGGATGTCCCGGTCGCGAAGGGCGCGCTGGGCAAGGAGCATCCGCCAGCGGTTGAGATAGCTCAGCGGCGGCGTGCCCGCCGTGTCCCTGAAGCGTTCGGCGAAGGTGGTGCGGGACATCGCCGCGGCGCGCGCGAGTTCGCCGAGGCCCCAGCGCTTTCCGGGGTCCGCATGCATCAGGCTGAGCGCCGGGCGTAGTCGTTCGTCGCCCAGCAGCCTCAGCCATCCTCGAGGCAGGTCGGCGTCGACGAGCCAGGTTCGGAGCGCCTCGAGCAGCAAGAGCTGGCTGCGGTGCCTGATCGCAAACGCCGAGCCGATCCGATCGTCGACCACCTCGTCGAGCAGCCGGTCGAGAATGTCGCGCAGTCCAGGGTTCGGAGACGTGGATGCTCGCACGTGTCCGACCGGCGGAAGCGCCTGCTGCAGCAGCATCCGGCCGGTCGGGTTGAGATCCACCCGGAGTCCGAACACGACGTCATCCACACGGGGATCCACGTCGGCGAAGTGTGCTGGGGAGACATCCGGCTCGGGAGTCACACGGCGCGGCGCATCGTCACCGCTTCCGGCGCGCAACTCCATCCAGGACCGGTTGTTGAGGATGGCCACGTCGCCCTGCTCGAGCTCGATCGGCTCATCCATCCCATCAGCGGTGAGCCGGGCCCGCCCGCGCGCCATGGCGAAGAACTTGAGCGCGTCCTGGACCGGAGCTCGGGATACCCAGGGCCCTCGGGCGGCGATACCACCGGAGAGCACGCCGCGCACTTCGACGAGTTCGAACACCTCAGACAGCTGATCATCGACCACTTTTCGTACTCTGGGCGCAAGAATTGCGGATCTACAAGTATTCACAGTCCGGAACGTTGGGGTCAGGCTGTCTGCATGACACAGACCATCGCAAACAAGCAGCACCCGATCGGCAGCGGTTTCACCGCTTCGACCACGACCGATGAGGTGCTGGCAGGCATCGATCTGTCCGGAAAGAACGTCATCGTCACCGGCGGTCACGTCGGGCTCGGACTCGAGGCCACCCGCGCACTGGCCGGGGCAGGTGCCAGGGTGACGGTCGGATCACGCGATCCCGGCCGCGCCGCAGCAGCGCTCGCCGGGGTCGACGGAGTCCAGGTCGGACGGCTGGACCTGCTCGACCCGGCATCCATCGACGCCTTCGCCGAATCCTTTCTCGACGCCGGTCTGCCGCTGCACATCCTGCTCAACAACGCGGGGATCATGGGCGGTCCGCTGATCCGAGATGCCCGCGGCTACGAGTCTCAGTTCGCGACCAACCACCTCGGCCACTTCCAGTTGACGCTGCGCCTGCTGCCTGCGCTGCACGCGGCCGATGGTGCCCGCGTCGTCAACACGACATCCGGCGCGACCCGGATCGCCGATATCCGCTGGGATGACCCGAACTTCACCGCAGGCGGCTACGACGGGCAACTCGCGTACGCCCAGTCCAAGACCGCCAACGTCTTGTTCGCCGTCGAGCTGGACCGCCGGTGGGCCGGGGACGGGATACGAGGCTTCGCGGCGCATCCGGGAATCATCGTCGGCACCCAGCTGGGCAATTCGATGCCCGCCGATCAAGTACGCGCGATGCAGGTGGCGACCGGCCTGGTCGACGAGGCCGGTCGGCCGGTCATCGACCCGGATCGCGGCAAGAAGACCCCGCAGCAGGGTGCAGCCACCATCGTCTTCGGTGCGGTCAGCCCCCTGCTCGCCGACATCGGCGGCGTCTACCTGAGGGACTGCGATGTGTCACCGCTCGACGAGACCGTGGATCTCAACGCGCACGGTGCGGACCTGATCCGGTCGCAGAACGTCGTGCCGCATTCCATCGACCCAGAGTCTGCTCGCCGCCTCTGGGAACTGAGCGAACGGCTCCTCGGTCAGCGCGGGAGCGGAGCGTCACGGTTGGTCATGGCATCCTGAGCCTCGGGATAGCGGGCGCCGACGATCTGGATGCGGTCGGCCGCAGCGCGTAGCTCGTTCAGCTGGTCTTCGGTCAGTTCGACGGTGGATGCGCCGGTGTTCTCCTCCAGGCGCGAGATGCGCTTGGTGCCGGGGATGGGCACGATCCAGGGCTGCTGGTTGAGCAGCCACTGCAGTGCCAGCTGGGCCGGCGTCGCACCGGTCTCGGCCGCGATCTTGTTGAGCACGTCGACGAGTGCCAAGTTCGCCTGCAGCGCCTCGCCCTGGAAGCGAGGCGTCTGTGCACGGAAGTCGGTGTCGGCGAACGTCGTGGATGCATCGATCGTGCCGGTGAGGAATCCTTTGCCGAGCGGGCTGTACGGCACCAGGCCGATCCCGAGCTCGGCGAGCACGGGAATGGTGTCGTGTTCACGGTCGCGCCACCACATCGAGTACTCGCTCTGCACCGCTGTCACCGGTTGCACCGCGTGTGCACGCCGGATCGTCGCGGCGGCCGCCTCGGACAACCCGAAGTGCGCGACCTTGCCCGCTTCGATGAGCTCCTTCACCGTGCCCGCGACATCCTCGATCGGAACGTTCGGATCGACACGGTGCTGGTAATACAGGTCGATCCGATCGGTGCGCAGGCGCCGCAGCGACCCCTCCACCGCCAGGCGAATGCTGTCGGGTGTGCTGTTCAGTCCGCCGTCCTCGACACCGTTCTCCCGGAACGCGAAGCCGAACTTGGTGGCGATCTTCACCTGGTCACGGAACGGCTCGAGCGCCTCCCCGACGATGTCCTCGTTCTCGAAGCGGCCATACACCTCCGCAGTATCGAAGAACGTGATGCCGAGTTCCACGGCACGACGGATGAGAGCGACCGAGTCCGACCTCGACGGACCGCCGACGTTGCCGTACGCGCCGGTCAGGCTCATACAACCCAGCCCGATCTCCGAGACGGTCAGTCCAGTACCGAGAGTGCGCTGCTTCACGAGATTCCGTTCCTTTCACGCACCTGCCGGCGTACCCGCCGGCGCTGCGTTGTTTTCTCCATTCAAGCTGCCACTCCCGGACCGTGGGAGTCCCCAGTCATCCGGGTACTGACGGGGCCTCCCACGATCAGGGACGAACGGTGATGATGGTCTTGCCCTTGTGCCGGCCGGTCGGATTCAGCGCGGGCAGCGCATCGTCGAGGGGAACGATCGTGCCGATATTCGTGCGCAAGCGACCGTCGCGCACGCGCTGCACGATCTCACTCAGCTGGCCGCGGTCGGACTCGACGACGAAGTCGACGACACGCACGCCGGCCGGCTGCGACTCGACGGGACCGACGATCGTCACGAGTGCCCCTCCGGACCGGATCGCTTCTGCCGACTGCTTCTGCACATCGCCGCCGATGACGTCGAAGACAAGGTCGACCTTGCCGACATCCTCGAGCTCGTCGCTGCCGAGGTCGAGGAACTCGTTGGCGCCGAAGTCCAGCACCGCCTGACGGTCCGCCGCTCGTCCCGACCCGATTACGTACGCGCCGCACTCGCGGGCAAGCTGGACCACCACTGATCCCACGGCCCCGGCGGCGCCATGAGCGATGACGGTCTGCCCGGCCCGCAGGTTCCCGTGCTGAAAGAGCCCTTGCCACGCCGTCAGGCCCGAGATCGGCAGGCTGGCGCCCACGGTGAAGTCGACGTCGCCTGGCAGCGGTGCGAGGTTGCGCGATTCGACGGCCGTGTACTCGGCCAATGTGCCGTCACGGTGCCAATCGGTGATTCCGAAGACGCGCTGCC
Source organism: Humibacter ginsengisoli (assembly GCF_054780095.1). Classification (NCBI taxonomy): domain Bacteria; kingdom Bacillati; phylum Actinomycetota; class Actinomycetes; order Micrococcales; family Microbacteriaceae; genus Humibacter; species Humibacter ginsengisoli. The sequence goes on along the minus strand of NZ_BAAGWZ010000004.1, from coordinate 174,660 downwards.
CCAGCGAGAGCCCTGTCGTGCCGTATCCCAACGCGGAGACCACACCGGCGACTTCGTGGCCGATCACCGCCGAGGTGCGTGCATGCCCTGCACGATCGGCCCAGGTGGATGGCCACTCCCACTCGGCGGGGACGAAGCCCGATGCGTGCACCTCGACGACGACGTCATTGATCGCCGGTTCCGGCTGTGGAACCTCGGTCAACGTGATTCCTGCAGCCTCCGCGGCCCGGTCCGTCGCGACGATCGCCTTCATGAGTTCCTCCTTGTATCGGTGCCGCATGGCCTATCGCGACCCTAGACCGGCCGGTGGTCGATGCGCTGATCGGCTACTGCGCTGCTGCCCGTTGCGCCGCCAACCACTGGTCGAACGTGGTCGCAGCAACTCGAGCGCCCGGTCCGGGAGTCAGCTCGTCACCGTCGATCACGGCTCCGAAGTACGGGGTCTCCGGGGATCCCACGACGGGGGTGCTTTCGCCGATCGCTGCGAAGGCGCGACGCACGAAGTCGTCCTGCGCGATCTTCTCGGGCCCCGCGATCTCCGCGATGCCGTTGGTCGGCCTTGCCTCCGCGGCCATCGCGACCGCAGCCGAGACATCCGCCGCCGCGACAGGTTGCATCACGCCCGAGCTGACCCGGGCGATCCCGTCGACGACACCGGCTGCGCCGATCGCTTTCGCGAACTCGTAGAACTGCGTGGCACGAACGATCGAGTATGGCTGGCCCGAGTCTCGGATCAACTTCTCCTGGGCGACCTTGGCGCGCAAGTATCCGCTGTGCGGGAGGCGGTCGGCGCCCACGATCGACAACGCGACGTGATGCTTCACGCCCGACGACTTCTCCGCGGAGAGCTGGTTCCGTGTCGAGGTCGTGAAGAACGCGAGCACGTCGTCGTCGGCGAACGACGGCGAGTTCGACACGTCCACGACGACATCGGCGCCCTTGAATGCATCCTCGAGTCCCTCTCCGGTGATGGTGTCGACCCCGGAACTCGGGGATGCGGCAACCGCATCGTGGCCGTGTTCGCCGAGGAGCTCCACGACCCTCGATCCGATGAGCCCGGTGCCGCCTATGACGACGATCTTCATGGTTGATCCTTCCTTTCGGCCACAGCGATTCCGCGGCCATCAACAGCTCGGACCGGATAGGGCACTCGTCTGTGACACGTTCGCCCGCATCCCATGGTGCCGGTAGCATGCGAGCGGACGGGGGTGGTGATGTCCAGGAAGATCGTTCTGGCCGACCTTCCCGAGCCTCGGATGCCCCGACGGCTGTGGAAGCCGGCTACCCACGCCGACCATGACCGAGGCCCTGACCGAGCCGGCCGCGGAGTCGACGACGGGTTGGCGACCTTCCTGACGGTCCGGCCCCGCCTGTTCGGAATCGCCTACCGCATGCTCGGCAGCGTCGCCGATGCGGAGGATCTGGTCCAGGAGGTCTGGCTGCGCTGGCAGCACTATGAGCGCGACCGGGTACGGGAGCCTGCGGCGTTTTTGGCCACCACGACGACCCGCATGGCGATCAACGAGTTGCAATCCGCTCGAGCCCGGCGCGAGTCATACATCGGGCCGTGGCTGCCGGAACCGATCGACACCGGTCAGAATCCCGAACTCGCCGCGGAGAACGACGAGACGCTGCAACTCGCGGTGCTCTTCCTCCTCGAGCGGCTGACGCCCGCGGAACGTGCTGCTTACGTTCTGCGTGAAGCGTTCGATGCGCCATACAGCGAGATCGCCGAGACCATCGACACCACCGAACCGAACGCCAGACAGCTCGTGAGCAGGGCACGACGACACCTCGCGGAACAACGCGGCACACAGGTGAGCGCATCGGAACAACGCCGCTTCATGACCGCATTCCTCGATGCGGCCCGCAGTGGTGACCTCGAGCGACTCGAATCACTCCTCGCCGATGACGTCGTCACTTGGGCCGACGGCGACGGCAAGGGCAATGCCGCGCGAATCCCCGTCGCCGGCCGGGAACGGGTCGCGAAGTTCCTCATGGCATTCGGCGCCTGGCTCTGGGAGCTCGTCGACGTGCGGTTCGTGGAGGCCAACAATCGACTGGGTTGCCTGCTCATCTACCAGGGGGTCCCCTTCGCCATGGTGACCGTCACCGCAACCGTCCACGGCATCGATCGCATGTACTGGATGATGAATCCGGCGAAACTCGGCGGCGTCGTCTACACCTTCCGCGACGCAGACGACGCCTAGCTTGTCGGATGCATGGTGATGACACCACTTATGGCGATCCTCGCCGCGTTTGTCGGATCGCCCACTTCCTGTTCGACGAAGAGATGCCGAACGAAACGCGTCCGGATCAGTGAATGGAGTAAGCCATGTCGCAGTACGCAGTCCTCATCTACGGTCCAGCCGATCCGGTCGGCGAGACAACGGATGAGCGGGATGCCCACGACAGCTACGCCGACGATCTCACCGCATCCGGAGACATGGTGGTCGCCGTCGCGCTTCAACCAGCTGAGACCACGGCCGTCTCCGTGCGCCACGGCGAGGTGACGGATGGTCCGTTCGTGGAGAGCAAAGAACTCATCGCCGGCTTCTATGTGATCGAGGCGGATGACCTCGGTTCGGCACTCGAGATAGCGCGCCGCAACCCGATCAATCGTCAGGGCGGGGGCGTCGAGGTGCGCCCGGTCGAGGGCGCTTTCATCGCCGATCGAGCGTTCTCCGGCGACTGAAGCGGCGCATCCAGTAACTACGCGACTCCATGGAGCCCAGGTCCGGCCGGATCAGTGAGCTCGGGAAACTCCTCCGGTGACCTCGCTCAGTACGCCGTCTGCCGCTTCCCCCACCACTCCCGGCAGGAGGAGACGCCACATGTCGAGCACCCAGTCCGTCAACTCGGCCCGGTGACCTAACGCTGTCGCAACCTGCTGAGTGCCGAAGAACGCGGCGACCAGCACCCTCGCGGCAGCCGCGACGTCGAGCCCTTCCACAAGCTGCCCAGCGTTCTCCGCATCCCGCAAAGCCGCTTCCGTTAGTGCGATCCAGTTCACGTACGGCGTCGGCATTTCGACGTCGACCACGTCCACATCGCGCTGCAGGCGCACAGCGGCCCGGACCATCACGTCATCACGGAACTGCGCCGCGACCTCGAGCGACATCGCGACGAGGGATCGCACATCCGTGCTCCCGCCCGTACTGTAACGCTCGACGAGCGCGGGGAGTTCCGCGTAGAAGCGTTCCACGATCGAGAGAGCCATCGAACCCTTGCTCGGGAAGTGGTAGCCCAGCGCGCCCTTCGTCTTGCCGAGCCGGTCGGCGACGCCTTGGAGCGTGGCGGCCGCGTATCCGTGCTCGTCGAACTCCTGAGCTGCAGCCAGCAGCAGCGTCTCCCGCGTCTCGATCGACCTGTTCTGCACGCTGATTCTCCCCTCCGGGCACTCTGCGGATGTCGCAGCCCACTGCATGATCATCCCAGGTTCGAGGCTGCGGTGTCTCGACTTCAGGTAGGTGCACCGCTGAACTTCGATCGACAGCGGGCAACCAGCGCTCCGGAAGAAGTCCATCCAGCTCACGAACGTGGCGCCCTTAAACATCGTCTCCACGAGGCGGGCGGACGAGGGCAGCTGACCGCCCGGAGCTACTGGACCTCAAGGCCGGACCGGATGATGGTGTGCTGCTTAGCGAATCGTTGCATTCTGCCGCTAGCCTTGGCCCCCGAACAGTCATGTACAGTCGTTGGCGATTGTCTATTCATTGGAGGATGCAATGACTGTCCCGCGAATGCGCCTAATCATCGACAACGACTTCTCGGGGGATCCAGACGATCTGTTCCAGCTCGTGCATCATGTGTTGTCACCCTCGGTCGAAATTCGAGGAATCATCGGGTCGCACCTCAGCCCGGATGACCCGTTCGACTCGTCGACCTCCCAGGCCGAGAATGCTGTGCGCACCGCGGAAGAAATCCTCGACCTGCTCAATGCAAAGGGACGCTATCCGGTATGGCTGGGCTCCAACACTGCGCTTACCTCCGAAACGGACCCGATTGACACCGAGGCCGCCCGCGGCATCATCGCCGAAGCGATGCGCGCCGACACGGACCTCCCACTTTACGTCGCGCTCGGTGCAGGTCTCACCGAACTCGCCAGCGCATATCTGCTCGAACCGAGGATCGCCGAGCGTCTCACGGCTATCTGGATCGGAGGCAATGAGCACGCTGACCTTGCAACACCACCTCCCGACGCTGCGGCCGTGGAATACAACCTGAACGTCGACATTCTCGCGGCACAAGTCATCTTCAACGATTCCCCGATTCGACTCTGGCAGGTCCCCCGGAACGTCTACCGGCAATGCTTGGTCTCGCAGGCGGAGTTGGAGGTTCGGGTTCGCTCGATGGGTGCTCTAGGCGACCGGATGGCACGTGCGATCGACGACCTCGCCGAACGCGCCGGCCAATTGGGGCATCCGCTGGGCGAGACCTATGCTCTCGGCGATAGTCCGCTCGTTCTGCTTACTGCATTACAGTCTGCCTTCGAGCCCGATCCGTCATCCAGCTTCCACGTGACGAAGCCGACACCGCGGCTGAATTCGGATGGCTCGTACAGCGACATTCCCTCGAGCAGACCGATGCGCGTCTACACGGATCTAGACACCCGGCTGATGTTCGAGGACTTCTTCCTGAAACTGAAACTCTTCGCGACACGCTGACGCAGAGAAGTATTGTTCGCTCGGCGATTACGACGAGCGCAGAAGGTAATCGGCCGTGCCCTCGTCTGTGATCAGTACATTGATCCAGCTGCCGCGCACAGCCGCCTGGATTGCCTCATGTTTGCGCGCGCCACCGGCGACGCCGATGCGCCGAGGCGTGCGGCGCAGTTGTTCTGCCGAAATGCCAATCACTCGTCGTTCCAAGTCGCTCTCCACCAAGACACCGGACTTGTCGAAGAACCGCAGGCACACGTCACCGACTGCGCCCTGCCGTCGCAACTGCTTCTCGTCGTCATCCGAGATGGTGTTGCCCGACGATCGCAGCAGTTCCGAAGGTTTGAGACTACCGATGCCGACAAGAGCAACCGTGAGGTCGTCCCAGAGCGACGGTGCCGTCCCTGAGTAGGAGTCGTTCAGAAGCACATCGACAACGGATGCGTCGGCAACGATTCCTGGGAGCGGAAGGTACACGGCACTGCTACCTGTGACACGCGCGAGGCCGTCTGCCAGATGAGTGGCTTTGACTTGCGCCGCGGGGTTCCCGACACCGCCGAGTATCTGCACGACTTCGCGCGCCATGCGAGTGGTTCGCGGGGACATGGCTTTCAACACCGCGAGCAGGGTCGACGACCATGACGAAATACCGATCCGATCGTCAGGACTGAGCGACGCTTCCAGGTAGCCAGCGGCACCGCTCCCGAGAGCTGCGAGGAGCGCCTCCTCGTTGTGTTCGACAGGAGCATCGACGATCACCACGTCGCGGAGCTCGTAGCGGGTGCGGATCTCGTCCTCCAGATCCGTGTGCACGCCGGATGGCGCGACCACTATGGTGCGCACCACACCCATCGCCACAGCTTCCTTCAGCAATCGCGAGACACGTGATTGCGACAGGTTCAACTGCTCTGCAATCTCAGGCTGCGTCATTCCGCGCTCGTGATACATGCGCGCCACCTTTGTCAGCAGTGCGACCTTCTTCTGCGGAGGCAGCTGCGGCACATCCGCGGACAAGGAACTCATACCCACCAGAGTAGTGCATAAACATGCGCTTACCTTGGAGCGTTCCGGCTTCGTCGAGCGAATATATGCCCACTGTTGACGAAACATGACCTATCTGCGTACCCTGGCATGACGATGCGAAAACGCATGAGTATGCCCGCAGCGGTTCGGACCATTCCCGAAGGAGACCCGATGAAGCGCCGCCTGATCATCAATACCGACGCCAAGAACGAGGCCGATGACCAGTACGCCATCGTGCATGCCCTGCTCTCGCCCACCTTGGAAGTGGCCGGCATCATCGCCGCACACTTCGGAGAAGCTAAGAGCGCGCACAGCATGCAAGACAGCCGAGACGAGGTCGATCTCCTGCTGCATTTGCTCCATCGCGACGACGTCGTGGTCGCGAACGGCGCGGCTCACGCCATCCCGGACGCTGCCACGCCAGCGGATTCAGACGGGGCGCGACTGATCATTCAGGAGGCGCACACGGCTGGCCCGCTTTTCATCATCTTCTTGGGCCCGCTGACTGACATGGCGAGCGCGTTGCTCCTCGATCCGACGATCGCCGAGAATCCGGATATCACCGTCGTCTGGATCGGAGGTACACCATACGACGGGATCACCGGCGGCGAAGCACGTGGTGAGTACAACCTCAGCAACGACGTCACAAGCGCGAACGTAGTCTTCCAGTCGAACTTGCGGGTGTGGCAGATACCAATGTCGGTCTACCGAATGGTCGGCGTGAGCTATGCCGAGTTGGACGAGAAGGTCGCGCCGTATGGCGAGCTCGGTGCGTACCTCGTGCGTCAGCTCAAGGAGTTCAATGCAGCCAATGTCGAGCCGGAGATCGAGTACCGCACACTCGGCGACTCACCCGCGGTGAGTGTCGTTCTCAACCCTGACGGCGCCATATGGCGCAACCGCCCCGTACAGGTCTTCGGCGAGGACGCACGAATGACCAACGTCGTCGTCGAGGGGCGTTCCGTGCGCGTCGCCGAAACGGTTGATGCGCGCTTCCTCCTCGAAGACATGTTCGCGAAGATCAAGGCCCACGCTGCTCGGTCGTGACCGGGCTAATCCCTGCACCACCCACCCCACATAAAACCCATCCCAGAGCGGAGTCAGATCAATGAAGAGTCGGCACCCGGACAGCGGATCCAAACTCATCACGCGACGCGCCATCCTCGGCGCGGCAGCAGCGACACCCGTCGCGATATTCCTTGCCTCATGCTCGTCCACGTCCAGTGGCGGAAGCAGCGAGAGCAAGAACCTCACACTGCTCACATATGACAACGCGGCGCCGGCGAAGATCCTGCAGGCCCAGCTCGATGTGTTCCACAAGAAGACCGGTATCAAGGTCACGCTCAACACGATCCCGGGCTCGGGTGCAGCGATCTTCCCGTCGAAGCTCCGCACCGAATTGGTGGGCGGTAAGGGGCCGGATGTCTGGCGCATCTGGGGCGGAAGCATCGGCGGCCCATTCGCACAGAACAGCTTCGCCGCTGATCTGTCGCCGTACTACAAGAAGTACGGCTGGAACAGCGTCATCCCGAAGAACGACATTGACGGCATGACGTGGAATGGAAAGCCGTATGGCCTTCCGCTCTACGGAGTAACCGTGAGCGCGTGGTACTCGAAGGACGCCTTCAACAAGGCAGGCATCACTTCTGAGCCGACCAGCTACGCGGAACTGGTTGCGGCGAACGAGAAGCTGGTGGCCAGCGGCCAGGTGCCGTGCGGCCTCGGGGGCGAATACGGCTGGGACGTCATGCGTCTCTTCGAGTACCTGCTGGAGAAGAACGCGGGCCCTGCGCTGCACGACAAGCTGATAACAGGCAAGGCGAGCTGGAACACGCCTTCCGTGGTGCAATCCTTCACCGAGTTGAAGGAGTGGGCTGACAAAGGTTGGCTGCCGCAGGGCGTCATGGGACTCGACCCGAACAACACCGAACCGGGATTCACCCAGGGCAAGTACGCCTACACGCTCGCGGGCGCGTGGGTCGACAGCCAAGACATCCAGACGTCCAAAGATCCATCGGCCTACAGCACCTTCAGGATGCCGACTGATCAGAAACCGATCCGTCACGCCGGCTGGGTCGAAGGCTTCATGATCAATGCCGCGTCCAAGAGCCCGGACAACGCCGCGAAACTCCTCGACTTCCTCGGCAAGGTGTCGACGCAGAAGGCGATCCAGAACACGGAGTCGACCGTGAAGGGTGCCGGGCCCGATCCTTCGAAGTATCCTGCCAGCGCACTGAATGCGAAGATCGGAGCCGACAATCCCTTCTACACCATTCAGGACCAGGCCCTTCCGGCCGAGACTGCGAACACCTACTTCTCGATCCAGTCGGAGGTGGTTCAGGGCTCGATGACACCAGCGAAGGCTGCGGCACAGATGGAACCGGCGATCAAGTCGGGCTTCAGTAAGTCGAGCAAGTAGCCGCGCATGAGCACGACGACACGCTCGTTTCCAGCGGCGGCGCGCATGAAGCGTCGCCGCTGGTCACAAGGCCTGAACATCTGGCTGTTCGCGTTGCCTGCACTGGTCGCTTATGTGGTGTTCCTGGTCTCACCGGCCGTTCAGTCGATCTGGATCAGCCTGACGAACTGGAACGGCATCTCGCCCACCAAGGTTTTCGTCGGCCTGGACAACTACGTCCAGATCTTCCAAGACTCGACCGCACTGCTCGCCATCCGCAACAACGTGGTGTGGACGATCGTGACGATCGCCGTGCCGATGGTTCTCGGTCTGCTGCTGGCGGTGGCACTCAATGGTGCGACGTTGCTCAAACCGCTCCTTCGCACTGTCTTTTACATGCCCGCTGTCATGCCACTTGTCGCCATAGCCACGATCTGGAGCTGGCTCTATGACCCGTCGAACGGAGCGATCAATGCTCTCCTGAAAGACATCGGCCTCGGAGCTCTCGCGCAGCCGTGGCTCGGCCAGTCGTCCACGGCGTTCGGAGCCATCATGGTTCCCGCCATCTGGGTGCGCACTGGCTTCCCGATGCTCATCTATCTGGCATCGCTGCAGGGTATCCCATCAGAGCTTTACGAGTCGGCGAAGACGGATGGCGCGAGCGCCTGGCAGTGCTTCTGGCACATCACGATGCCGAGCTTGCGGCCCGCGCACTACATCGTGCTGGCGTTGTCGCTGATCGACTCGTTCAAGGTCTTCGACATCATCTACGCGATGACATACGGCGGTCCGGGCAATTCGACTCAGGTTCTCGGCACCTGGATGTACTTCAACGTTTTCCAGTTCTACCACGCGGGTTACGGCACTGCGATCGCCGTGTTCATCACGATCGTCGCTCTCGCCTGCGGCATCCCATACGTGATCTCACAGATGAGAGAAGAGAAATGACCGCGACGACAACGACGTTGACGCGCGACGAGACCGAGCTTCGCGGATCGGCTCCGGTGAAGAGGGCGATATCCAGGCGCAAGCTCGCTGCCATGATCGTCAGTACCGTGGTGCTTCTGGTGATCGCGATCGTCTGGTTCGCGCCGTTCATCATCCTGCTCTTGACGAGCATCCGCTCTGCAACGGACTTCGCCCAGAATGGGCCCCTAGCCCTCCCGACTTCGTTCACGTTTCAGAACTTCGTGAGGTCGTGGGGTGAGGGCCTGTTCTCCGATACCTATCGCAACAGCATCATCATCACGGTGGTGAAGGTACCCATTGGAGTACTCATCTCGGCGATGTTGGCATTCGCCCTTGCGAAGCTGCGCATGTTCGGACGCAAGACGGTCATGTTCGCCGTGTTCCTGGGACTGACGGTGCCCATCTATATCACGCTCGTACCGCTTTTCGGCATCGTGAAAGATCTCGGCCTCATCGACAACGTCTTCGGGCTCCTAGGGCCTTACCTTGCGTTCGGCATCCCCTTCGAAGTGCTGGTTCTGCACTCCTTCTTCCGACGTGTTCCCGAGGAGGTCTTCGAGGCAGCTCGCATCGACGGCGCCGGCAACTGGCGGATCTTCTTCCAGATCATGCTGCCACTCTCTTTGCCAGCTCTGATCACCGTGGCCATCCTCGACGCCGTCGCCACATGGAATGAGCTCCTGATGGCACTGATCCTCCTCAATTCGAACCAAAACAAGACGCTCCCATTGGGACTCCTGAACTTCTCCGGACAGTTCGGAACCGACTACACGGGCCTCGCTGCAGGCATCCTCATCGCCGTCATTCCGATGCTCATCGCGTACGCCATCCTTCAGCGCTGGATCGTCTCAGGGCTGACTGCCGGCGCCGTGAAGGGTTGAATCCGTGCACGCAACACAGAACGGAAGAAAGACACACATGCTGTACGCAGATGCTGAACAGGTCAGTGTTTGGCGACACCTGCGCCAGGCGATCGCCGCGGCGGCGCCAGAGGAACGCAACGCTCTCCTCCACAACGAAGCGACCTGGATACGCCGATCTGTCGTTTCCATGATCGACTCGGCTCGGCAGGGACACATCGGCGGCGACTTCTCCGTCACCGACATCCTGACGACGCTGTACTTCGCGGTGTTGAATATCGACCCGGAGCGCCCGGACTGGCCGGAGCGGGATACGTATATTCAGAGCAAAGGGCATGCGGCCGCTTCGCTGTACTCGACGCTGGCGCGGTGCGGCTACTTCTCTCCATCGGAGCTCGGCACCTTCATGGCCCCGCTGTCGCCATTGAACGGGCATCCGAACCGTAACAAGGTGCCGGGTGTAGAAACGAACACCGGCCCGCTCGGCCACGGCCTCCCGGTCGCCGTCGGCACCGCAATCGGTGCCAAGCTCGCCGGTCGGAGTTCGCGCACCTTCGTGGTGATGGGCGATGGTGAGATGCAGGAGGGTTCGAACTGGGAGGCGTTGATGGCGGGTGCGCACTACCGCCTTGACAACTTGACGGCGATCGTCGACCGCAACCGGCTGCAACAGGGGGCCAGGACCGAGGAGACAAACGCGCTCGATCCGCTTGACGTGAAGCTGGCCGCCTTCAACTGGGAGGTGCGGGTTGTAGACGGACATGACTACAACGAGCTCTTGGCGGCGTTCGGCCCTTCGACCACTGGTCGGCCAGTCGCCGTCGTGGCGAACACTGTGAAGGGGCGAGGGGTCTCGTTCATCGAGGACCGCGTCGAGTGGCATCACAAGGTGCCGAACGCCGAACAAGTGAGCGCAGCGCTGGAGGAACTCATATGACCACGATCGAGACAGCGGTCTCCCGGCCGGCGGAAGCTTTCGATAACCGTGTGCCCTTCGCCGAGGAGCTCATCGCCCAGGCACGTGAGAACGATCGAGTCGTCGCGGTGTGCAATGACTCGGTCGGATCCAGCAACCTGGTCGCCTTCCGTCAAGAGTTTCCGGATCGCCTCATCAACGTGGGTATCGCGGAGCAGGACCTTATCGGGGTCGGCGCCGGGCTCGCGAACGCCGGGATGATCCCGTTCGTGTGCGGCGCGGCGCCGTTCCTCACGGGACGGTCACTGGAGCAAGTGAAGGCGGACGTAGCGTACAACCAGCTACCGGTCACGCTCTGCGGAATGAGCCCGGGCATGGCCTACGGGGAACTGGGCCCAACTCACCACTCGGTCGAGGACTTCTCCTGGCTCCGCGCTCTGCCCGGCCTTGACATCGTCGTCCCCGCCGATCGGGAACAGACACGTCAGGCGGTGCGCGACGCCGTGAGCGACCCACGGCCGGCGTTCCTCCGCGTCGGCAGATTCAAGGTACCCGATCTCCCGAACGGAACCCCACCCATCGAGCGCGGCACCATCCAGGTCCTGAGGGACGGCTCGGACGTGACGCTCATCGGTCTGGGAACTACAGTGTCACGAGCACTCGCAGCGGCCGATCTGCTCGCATCCGACGGCATCAGTTCCCGCGTGCTCAACGCCGCCTACCTGGCGCCGCTCGACGTCGCCACGATCGCGTGCGCTGCACGTGAGACCCGCGCGATCGTGACCGCCGAGGAGGCCAATGTCTCCGGCGGCCTCGGTGCCGCCGTGACCGGGGTCGTGGCCGCACTCGAGTCTGCCGCACGCGTGCCGATCGAGATCCTCGGACTGCGCGAGTTCGCGCCCACGGGCAGCACCGCGTTCCTCCTCGAGCGCTTCGGCCTCACCGACGAGGCCATCGCCGAAGCAGCGAAGGCGGCTCTTACGCGTGCTTGATTCTCCGGTGGTCGTCGCCGTCGATCAGGGCACGAGCTCAACCAAGTGCGTGGTGGTCGATGCCAACCGGCGCGTCCTCGGCGTCGACTCGGTCACGATCGGGCAGCACCATCCGCGGCCGGGATGGGTCGAGCAGAACGCGGACGAGATCGCGCGCTCGGTGCAAACCCTCCTGCATCGAACCCAGGATGCCTACGGATCACGCGTCTGCGCCGTCGGTCTTTCCACGCAGCGTGAGTCGGCACTCGTCTGGGAGCGGTCTACCGGCCGCTGCCTCGGGCCCGTGCTCGGCTGGCAGGACCGACGCACCGCCGACCTCGTGCAGCGGCTGGAAGCCGACGGCTCGGCCTCCGAGATCACCGCGCGAACCGGGCTCCCCCTCGATCCCATGTTCTCCGCACCGAAATTGAAGTGGCTCCTCGACCAGACCGACCCTGACCGCCGTCGGTCCCGCGCCGGCGAGCTCGCGGTGGGAACGATCGACTCCTGGCTCAGCTACTGCCTTACTGGAGACCACGTGATCGAGACCGGAAACGCGAGCCGCACGCTCCTTCTCGACATCGACCGCGTCGCCTGGGATCCCGAGCTCCTTGAGATCTTCGACATCCCCGCGCCGACACTGCCGGAGCTCGTTGCCTCCGACGCTAAGCGACCCGGACGGGAAGGCGCGGCATCCATCGAGGCTGTGCTCGCCGACTCGCATGCCGCCCTCTACGGACACGGCGTTCGCTCGCCCGGTGCCGTGAAGATCACCTACGGCACCGGATCGTCGGTCATGGGACTCGCGCCCGCCGGCCACTCCGTGCCGTCTTCGCTGGCGCGGACGATCGCTTGGACGACCGGCGGACGGACGGAGCGCGCGTTCGAGGGCAACATCCTCTCGACTGGAGCGACCCTTCTCTGGCTCGCTGGCATCCTCGGCAGCACGCCCACCGAGATGCTTGAGACCGCGGCCAGTGCGCCTGTTCTGCACGGCGTCGACCTCGTCCCCGCGTTCGCGGGACTCGCAGCCCCCTGGTGGGATGCATCGGCCGTCGCGACGATTCGCGGTTTCACGCTCGGTACCGACCGTGCAACGCTCGGCCGGGCCGCGGCAGACTCGATCGCCCTTCAGGTTGAGGACGTGCTCACCGCGTGCGAGAGCGCGGGCATCCCGATCGATCGCGTGCTGCTCGATGGTGGCCCGTCGTCCAACGATTGGCTCGTGCAGCTCCAGGCCGACCTCAGCCAGCGGACGGTGCAGCGCTCACTCGTCGCCGAGCTGTCGGGTCTCGGTGTTGCCGTTCTGGCCGGCGCCGCGCAGGGCTTATGGGAGCCGGATGCCGATACTCACGACCGCGGCGACACCTTCACCCCGAGGCTCGACGCGGACACTGCCACCATGCGACGGCGGTCATGGGCCGCGGCCGTGGCATCCGCCCGAAGGGTGGCGGATCTAGAACCCGCACCAACCACCAGCGCAAGGGAGCACACGCATGTCCACTGACCAGAAGTTTGGCGCCGGCATCTGGCATTTCGCCACCTATGTCGACCGGTACGCCACCGATGGATACGGCGAGCCGCGTACCATCATCGACGCCATCGAATTAGCCGGGAAGGTGGACGACCTCTCCGTCGTCGACCTGAACTGGCCGTACTTCGGTGGCGACTTCACGAACGAGCAGGTCAAACAAGCTTTGGACACCAACGGACTGAGTGTCATCGGCATCACGCCGGAGATCTACACGCGAAAGTTCGCGAAAGGTGCATTCACGAACCCCGACCCCGGTGTGCGGCGGGAGGCTCACGACCTCATCAGCCGCGCCGCGGACGTCGTTCGCTACTTCGGTGCCAGCTACGTCAAGCTGTGGCCGGGGCAGGACGGCTGGGACTACCCGTTCCAAGTGGACCATGGTGCACTGTGGAAGAACTCGATCGACGGCGTCGGAAGACTGGCGAGCGAGAATCCGGACCTGCGATTCGTCATCGAGTACAAGCCGCGGGAACCGCGGGTGCACATGAGCTTTGACTCTCTGCCGCGTACGCTCCTCGGCATCGAGAAGATCGGGCTGCCGAACGTCGGCATCCTGCTCGACTTCGGGCACGCACTGTTCGGCGGCGAGTCCCCCGCGGACTCCGCTCAGCTGGCGATCGACTACGGTCGCCTGTTCGGCATGGATGTGAACGACAACCTGCGTCAGTGGGACGACGACATGATTGCCGGCACTATCCATCCGATCGAGTTGTTCGAGTTCTTCTACACTCTGCGCAAGAACGCCTGGGAGGGCGTCTGGCAGCTCGACCAGTTCCCGTTCCGTGAAGACAGCGTCGCGGCCGCCAACCAGGCGATCGCGTTCCTCAAGGCAGCGCACCGGGGACTCGATGTGCTCGATGTGGATGCCCTTCGCAATGCTCAGAGCGAGCACGACGCCGTCGCGGCGCTCGCTCTCGCGCAGAAGGCGCTGTACTCGTCGTACTGAGCGGAGGCACACGCGTGATCCGGCGGTTCTGACAGACGGTCCGGTGTAGCTCGGCTGATCCTCGCCGGGGACGACAGCGCCTTCGCCACGAGAGCCTCGTTCGCGGTCGATGGAAGCATGACCAAGATCTGAGCATCCGTCCTGCTGCGACCGGAGGAGCGGTCAGCCGATGAGCGCGGGAACAAGCATGTAGAAGCCAACGACCACCACGACGACACCGACGAGCTCGTCAGTCCAGGTTGCGAGAGCCTCCTCCGCGTTCTTGCCCTTCTTCGCCACGTGCAGGATGCCGGCGAGCAGCAGGAAGATCGCGCCTCCGAGCCCGGCTGGCAGCACCCAACCAGGTAAGAGTGCCAGCAGACTGGCCAGCCCATGCCGATGTTGGCTGTTCCGAGTTCCCGGGCTAGCTGCACCTCCTGCACGCTCGGAGTGGCGGCGCCGAGGATGGCGGCAGTCGCCCCTTTGCCGGACACCTGGGCGATGCCGGCGGAAAGCAGACGCGTGCCGACACCCAGAACACCCACCACTTGCCGAACACCAGCACCGGGTCACCGCCCGAAACCGCGAGCTCGATGATTCCGCTGGCCACGGGCAGCACGGTGGTCTGCCCGCTACCACGACGAAGTAGCCCATTCGCGCCTCCTGCCGGCGCACCTCGCTCGGCCTCAGCCCCCGAATTGACTGACCCTGTCGACCGCGATGGTGAGGAGGATGCGCACCTGCTCGCGACCGCCGTACCAGAGGTACGGACCGCCGGTGTACTTCTGCGACAGCGTCTCAATGTGTTCGGCTGCGCCGTCGTAGCTGAGCGCCGCACGACCCCGGACCTGGTAGTAGCGCCCTTCGTTCTCCGGGTCGGTCACGGTCAGTGCGACACGCGGATCCCGGCGGATGTTGCGCACCTTCAGATGGGTGTCGACGCTGTTGACCAGAACGTGCTCGCCGTCAGTGTCGACCCACACCCGCGTCAGTTGCGGCGACCCATCCTTCATGACCGTGGCGAGGTAGCACATGCTGGCCGAACGCAAGAGGCGAAGAAGATCCGCGGGAAGCTCCACGCCGATCACCTTATCGGCGTGATGCGGGCCGACAGCGGATCAATGCTCCCCGGTCTCGCGCAGGTAGTGCTTGATCGCCTGGAAGCCGTGCGCGATCGCACCGCCCGCTCGCAGCGCGGCCGCGATGAACACGGTCTCGGAGATCTCCGCTTCCGTCGCGCCCTCTGCGGCTGCGGCCTTCGTGTGTGCCTCGATGCAGTAGACGCACTGCGTCGTCAGCGCGACCGCCAGAGCCATCAGCTCGGTGTACTTGCGCGGAATCGCCATGCCCTCGCGCCGCAGCGCCGCGTCGTCGAACGTCGTGAGCGCAGCGAAGGCGTCAGGCGCGCCTCGGCGGAGCTGCCGTGCGAACTGCTTGTCGCGCGGGTCGTGATAGTGCTCTGCGTAGGCCTCGGTCATGGGATGTTCCTCTCTTGCTGCGATGGTCTTGTAGCGAGTACTCATTCGTCGTCTCGGGTCAGAGTGGGGATCTCGCCCTCGTCCCCGAAGCCGACCTTGGGCAGAGCCATGGCATCCATGCTGATCGCCTCGCGCTCGGATCCAACCACGCCCTCGATGGTCCGGGTGCTGCCGGTGACCGTCTCGCCGCGGGCCATCCGGTCCAGCTGCACCCTCGTCGCGTGCCGATAGCGCAGTGCGAACACGACGATTCCGAGCGCCACCCAGACGCCGAGCGCGATCCACACCATCGGGGTGACGCCCTCGGTGA
This sequence comes from Humibacter ginsengisoli, assembly GCF_054780095.1. Taxonomy (NCBI): domain Bacteria; kingdom Bacillati; phylum Actinomycetota; class Actinomycetes; order Micrococcales; family Microbacteriaceae; genus Humibacter; species Humibacter ginsengisoli. The sequence goes on along the minus strand of NZ_BAAGWZ010000004.1, from coordinate 158,615 downwards.
GCAGGTAGAACTGGTAGGCGCATACGGCGATGCCGACGATCGTGAACGTCCAGTGCAGCCAGAGCGGCAGCTTGAACGGCGACTGCGCGTACCGCTCTGCGAAGAGGTACCGCATCCGGATCGACGCGAGGATGAGGATCACGAACGTGACCTGGCCGATGAGGCTGCTGACGCTGCCGATCACGCTGATGTCGATGTGCGAGACAGCGGGAACGATGCCGACCACGAACATGATGCAGAGCAGCCAGTGCGGAGTGCCGAAGCGCTTGTTCACGGCCCCGACCTTCTTCGGGAACCAGCCGTCATCCACCGCGGCGAGCGCGCTCTTCGAGCCCCACAGCATCTGGGCGTTCATGGTGCCGATGACGGCGACGACCGCGCCGCCGAGGATGAAGAAGTACCACATCCACGGCGGCATGAACGTCTTCGCCACGACCGAGAGCGGTTCACCCGCCACCTTCGCGATCGGCAGGATGCCCGCAGCAGGCAGCGCGATCAGCACGTACATGATGCCGGCGAAGACGGTACCGCCGATCACCGCGGTGGGAATGGTGCGTCCCGGCTTCTTCATCTCACGTCCGAGCTCGGCGACCACGGTTCCCCCGCCGGTGGCAAAGGTGAGCAGCGCCGCGGCCTGGAACAGCTTGAGCGTGCCGTTCGGAATGACCGGCGGGTACTCGCTCCAGTGCACGTGCAGAAGCCCGAGCACGATGAAGCATCCGAACGCGACGAGCATGATGCCGGCGAGCACGATGCCGATGCGCGCCGAGAAGGATGCCCCCATCAGGTTCGCGACGAAGAAGATAGTGATCAGGGTCACGCACACGACGGTGGGATCGAACCACGCATTGAGGCTGTGCAGGTAGCTGCCGGCCGCTAGCCCGTACAGGCTCAGGCTCGCCATCTGGATGATGAAGAACCACAGATTGACGAAGCCCATGATCGGATGCACGAGCTTCGTCGCGTACGTGTAGGTGCCGCCGACGACGGGCATGGATGCGCCGAGCGTCGCGATCGGTACCGAGACGATGAGGATGGCGATCGCGGCGACGATGAACGCGATCGGCACTCCGCCGCCGGTCATCGCGATCGCCACACCGGTCAGGGACACGACTCCGCCGCCGACGATCTGATGGAACGAGATTCCCAGCGCCTGGGGCGTGGTGATCGATCTCTTGAGGTTCTCCTGGTTCAGCGTGCCAGCTGAGTTCAGCGCACCGGCTGCGGGGGCATCCATGTCACTCTCCATTCGAATCGAGCCCGCGACTCTGCGGGCGGAGGATATTGACCGGAAGTCAACATCCCATCGAGTCCTTCAACATCTTGTGCAATCTCCACACATCGTGGACGATTTGTCAATAGTTTGTTGATGCGATCCACGGCTCGTTGACTTCCTCGTGCTTTTGACCCATGCTCGTGATGGCACCACTCGCCACAGCTCGTGCAGGCCACGGGACAGCTCGTGCAGACCACCGGACAGAAAGAGATCGAATATGGCGCAGAAGCGTTCACGGCCGGCGCCCGCCGGCGGCATCCTCGATCAGGGGATTCGCCCGACGGTCGACGGTGAACGGCTGATCGCCGTGTTCTCGGCGCTCGTCGAACCGCTCGGCCGGTCGCTTCCGCCGTCGACGGAGGTCGTGCTGCACGATCTCAGCAAGCTGCCGAACTCGATCGTCGCCATCCACGGGGAGGTGACCGGGCGCCGCGTCGGTGACCCTGCAACCGACCTGCTGTTGAAGAACCTCACCGAACTCTCCGACGACCACATGGTCGGCTACGAGACGCATCTCGCCGACGGGCGACGCATCCGCTCGTCGACGATGATCATCCGCGACGTGACCGGCCAAGCCGTTGCGGCCCTCTGCCTCAACTCCGATCTGTCCGTGTGGGAGTCGGTGCAAGACATCGCGTCGTCGATGCTCGACCTCGGTGGCGTCCGAAAGCCCGCACCGCACTCCGGCGAGACGCGCATCGCGCCGGCACCGACAATCGAATCGGCCGATCCCGAGGTGTTCGTCACCGATGTGGACCAGCTGGCCGCGCACCTCATCCGACAGGCCGTTTCCGACGTGGATGTGCCGGTCGAGCTGATGCAGAAGCGGCACAAGGTGGCCGTCGTGCGCGATCTCAAAGACCGGGGGATGTTCCACCTGCGCGACGCCATCGACATGATCGCGACGACGCTCGGGGTCACCCGGTTCACCATCTACAACTACCTGAACGAGATCGCCGACGAGGATGCCGACGACGCCACGGACGACGAACCACTGCAGATCGGAAAGGAAGGCTGATGACCAGCGCACACGAATACGACGCCATCGGAATGGACAGGCTGCGCGAGATCGGCAGCCTGAAGTGGACGATGTTCCCGGGCAAGATCGGTGCGTTCGTCGCCGAGATGGACTTCGGATGCGCGCCCGCGATCGCGAAGGCGCTGCACGACACCGTCGACGACGGCCTGTTCGGCTACCTTCCGCCTTCTCTGTCTGAAGCGATGTCGGATGCCTGTGCCGCGTGGCAGAAGTCGCGGTACGGATGGGATGTGCCCGCCGCGCGCGTGCATCCGCTCCCCGACGTCATCAAGGGGCTCGAGGTCGCGATCGAGCACTTCTCCGCACCCGGATCGAAGATCGTGCTGCCGACGCCGGCATACATGCCGTTCCTGTCGGTGCCTCCGACGCTCGGGCGCGAGATCATCCAGGTGCCGATGCTCATCCGCGATGGGCGCTACGAGTTCGACCTGGACGGCCTCGACCGCGCGTTCCACGATGGTGGAGGGCTGCTCATCCTGTGCAACCCGTACAACCCGCTCGGCCGGGTGTTCACACGTGAGGAGCTGCTCGCCGTGAGCGAGGTCGTGGAGCGCAACGGTGCGCGCGTCTTCTCCGACGAAATCCACGCCCCGCTGGTCTACCCCGACGGCAAGCACGTGCCGTATGCCAGCGTGTCGGATGCCGCGGCATCCCACACCATCACGTCGACCAGCGCCTCCAAGGCCTGGAACCTGCCCGGGCTGAAGTGCGCGCAGATCATCCTCAGCAACGATGCCGATGCCGAGGTGTGGGAACGCATCGGTTTCATGGCCAGCCACGGGGCGAGCAACCCTGGCGTGATCGCCAACACCGCCGCCTACACCGCGGGCGGCGCATGGCTTGCCGACACGGTCGGCTACCTCGACGGCAACCGACGCCTGCTCGGCGATCTGCTGGCGGAGCACCTGCCCGAGATCCGCTACACCGCACCCGAGGGCACGTACATTGCCTGGCTGGATGCCCGTGCCCTCGAGCTCGAGGTGCCGCCGGCGGACTTCTTCCGCGAGCGGGCCGACGTGGCCATGACCGACGGCTCGTCATGCGGTGACGCCGGGGTCGGGTTCATGCGGTTCATCTTCGCCACGCCCCGGCCGATCATCGAGCAGGCCGTCAGGCAGATGGCCGACGCCGTGAAGCGCCGGTGACCGCACCGGATGCCGGAACCGGCTCGGTGACGACCGCGCCGGCCGCCCGAAGCGACCACACCATCGCGAACCGAGTGCGTCTCGTCGTCGCGCAGCTGCTCTGCGGCGTCGGCATCGCGTCGGGCGTGGCGGTCGGGGGCGTGCTCGCCGAGAAGCTCTCCGGCGTGATGGGTGTCGCCGGTTTCGCGCAGACGGCGAGCATCATCGGCGCCGGGCTGATGGCCATCCCGCTGGCGCGGCTCGCCGTGCGACACGGCCGCCGGTGGTCGCTCACCCTGGGTTTCACGACGGCGGCCGTCGGCGCGGTGCTCATCTTGATCGCCGCCACGACCGGGCAGTTCTGGCTCTACCTGATCGCGATGGTGCTGTTCGGCTCGGGCACAGCGACGAATCTGCAGTCCCGCTACGCCGCGATGGAGTTCTCCCGGCCAGGAGCCGAGGCGCGTTCGATGTCGATCGTGCTCTGGGCGACGACCGTAGGATCCATCGCCGGCCCGAACCTCTCCGCACCGGGGGCGAACCTGGGCAAAGCGCTGGGGCTCGTTCCGCTGAGCGGTCCGTACCTGTTCTCGCTTGCAGGCTTCGTGCTGGCCGCGATCGTGACAGTGGGCATCCGTCCGATCGCAGGGCACGCGCCGGGCAACGATCCGACTCCCGCCGGGCAGTCGCCGGTGGGCGCGTTCGCCGCACTCCGGATCGCGCTACGAACACCCCGAGCGGTGTTCGCCATCGCGAGCATCGTCACCGGCCAGATGATGATGGCCGCCGTCATGGTGATGACACCGGTGAGCATGAACAACGACGGGATGTCGCTCGAATTCGTCGGCATTGTGATCAGTGTGCACATCGTGGGCATGTACGCGGCGAGCCCGGTCTTCGGCTGGCTCACCGACAAGACGAGCGCTCAGACCGTCGCGTGGATCGGCGCGGCGCTCTTCGTCTGCTCGTTCAGCCTCGGCGCCTGGGACGGCGCCGGCCACTCGGCCATGCCACGCCTGATGGCGGCCCTCTTCCTGCTCGGCCTCGGCTGGTCCGCGTGCCTCATCGGCGGCTCCGCCATGCTCGTCGAGTCGGTGCCCGCGCACATCCGGGTTCCCCTTCAGGGCGGTGTGGATGCCTCGATGAACTTCGGCGCCGCCGCTCTCGGGGCCCTCGCCGGGCCGGTGCTCGCCCTCGGCGGATTCTTCGCGGTCAACGTGATGGCCGCTGTGGTGCTCGTGGTGCTCGTATGGGCGGGCGTGCGGGCCCGGCTGCGCCGCAGCGCGGTCGAGGCCTGATCGCCCGTCAGGCCTTCGGCCCCGTTCCCGCCCGGCACCGCGCCCGCAGCGTCAGAACAGGGGCCAGGGTGTGGCGGGCATCCATCCGCTCGGCGCCGGGAATCGGCCGACGCCGAGTAATCGGTCGCACCGTTCTGCGAACGCCTCGAGCTCGGCCGCCGACAGCAGAGTGGCCAGCTCCCGTCCCAGTTCATGGCCGAGGGATGCCCGCACTCGCGCGACTCCGTCGGTCTCCTCCGCGGTGAGCGGCTCGCCCACCCACCCCCAGAGCACCGTGCGCAGCTTGGGTTCGGCGTGGAACGTGAGGCCGTGGTCGACGCCGAAGCGGTGACCACCGGGCATGGCCAGCACATGGCCGCCCTTGCGGTCGGCGTTGTTGACGAGCGTGTCGAAGACCGCCATGCGCCGCAATGCCGGAGAGTCCTCGTGCACGAGTGCGACCCGGCGGTCGTCTTCGTCGGCACCCTCGAAGGCTCGACGCCAGCGCTCCGGAATACCCTCGACCGGAACGATGTCGACGGCGCTCTGTACCGTGTCGACCTGCTGCCACAACTGGAGCATGCCCTCGCCGAGCGGCCCGTCGCCTATCCATGTCGGTGGCACGACGTTCCAGCCGAGACGCTCCGACACGAGATACGCCGCGTACTCGCGGTCGGCGAGGTCGCCGTCGGGAAAGTCCCACAGCGGCTTCTCACCCTCGCGAGGCTTGTAGACCACGGGCACGTCGTCGATCGCGGCGAGGAACGTCTCGTTCGACGCGGCAGGGATGCGCGCCACCAGCTCGACACTCCCCCGCAGCCCGCGGCTCGCGTCGGCCGGGCATCCGGGCGCCTGCTCCTGAGTCACGAGGCGCTCGCCCCGCCACCGACTGTCTCCGTCTCGGCGACGCCGTCGCGCAGCCAGTCCAGGTCGCCGGCATCCGTGTTCGTGCCGATCACGCGCGGGTTGCCCGCGCCGTAGTGCACGATCGAGACGGACGCCGGGCCGACGCTGATGCGCTGGAAGAGGTCGAGGTGCATGCCGAAGGCATCCGCCAGCACCGATTTGATCACGTCGCCATGGCTCACCGCCACCCACACCGCTTTCGGCCCGTGCTCCGCCGTGATGACGGCATCCTGACGGCGGATGGCCGCGACCGCCCGCGCCTGCATCGCAGCCATCGACTCACCGCCGGGAAAGACGACGGATCCCGGCCTCGTCTGCACCTGCGCCCACAGCTTCTCGCGCGCCAGCTCCGCCAGGCGCTTGCCCTGCCACTGCCCGTAGTCGCACTCCGTGATCCCGTGCTCGATCGACAGCGGCGGCGATCCGTGCTGCAGGGCCAGAACGATTTCGGATGTCTCACGGCAGCGCTCCAGCGGGCTGGACACGATCGCCGCGAGCGGAACGGCCGCGAGGCGCTGCGCCGTGCGTTCCGCCTGTGCACGGCCCACGTCATCGAGCGCGACGCCGCCGGCACGCCCGACGAGGATGCCGGCTGCATTGGCCGCGGTGCGTCCGTGCCGGACGAGCATCACCGTGGCCATGTTTTTCAGACTAGGACGCGCGCCCGGGCCTGGCTCAGCGGACCTCGACATCCCACAGCCGGCTCAAGTCGCTCAATCGGCCCTTTTGGCCAGCCATAAGGACCGATTGAGCGACTTGAATCAGATTCGGCCGCCCCGTCAGCGCACGATCAGCACCGGGCAGTTCGCGTGCGACGCGCACTCCGAGCTCACGGAGCCGAGCAGCAGGCCGGCGAACCCGCCGCGTCCTCGAGATCCGAGCACGAGCATCTCCGCGCCCTTGCTCCGTTCGATGAGAACCTGTGCCGGATGCCCGTGCTGCACGACGGTCGTCAGGAGCGGAGGGCGGTCGGATCCGTACGCATCCTTCAGCGCTTCGTCGAGGGTGTCGCGGGCGATGTCTTCGAACGACGGATCGGCCGACATCGCGTACGGCGACACTGCGACCGGGTAGCTCCACGTCGTCACCGCCTCGATGCGTGCACCGAGAAGGCGTGATAGACGGTCGGCCTGCCGCAGGGCGGCGATCGACTGCTCGGAACCGTCGACACCCACGACGATCTTCGGTTTTTCGGACTGCGGCTGCGATGTGTTCTCGCTTGTCTCGCTCATTTCTCCAGCATGTGTGGGAGAACCGGATCGCGCCACCACCAGGACGGGTGAGATTCCGGATGCCGCGCGACCCCGATCACCCCTCGAATACGACCGGCGCGATGTACATCTGTCGCGCACTGCGCTGGCCGTTCCAGGCGTGGAATGCCGTTAGGTATCGTCCCGCGTCGAGTTCCAGGACCGAGTTGTGCCCTGGACCGACCAGGCCGCTGCTTGTCGAGTCGAGAAGGTCTGCGGAGCGTTCTGCATGGTGCATCCATGGGCCGAACGGGTGCTCGGCCGTGGCGACTCCGACGCCGTACCCGGCGCCTTCCCACGAGCCGCCGGAGAAGAACAAGTAGTACGTCGCGCCGTGTCGGATGACGGTCGGTCCTTCCAGAGTGTGCCAGTCGAATCGACGCCCGTACATCTGCCTGTCGCGCTCGTAGATCTGCCAGTCGGCATCAGGCGCGAGCACGGCACGCGGCTTCGCACCGGTCTGTGTCGGGCTCGTCAGTCGCGAGACAGCCAGATGAGTTCCGGGACGGGCACCGTCGAGAACATCCCGCGCAAAGAACAGGTACCAGCGACCGTCGATGTCTCGGAACGGATGCGCATCGATGGCGAAGGTCTCGTCGGGTGTGAGATTGACGCCACAGTCGACGAACGGCCCCAGGGGGGAATCGGCCACGGCGACCCGGATGTGGTGCCGGTCGATGCCGCTGCCTACTGAGTAGTACATCCAGAAGCTGCCGTCGCGCTCGACGACTTCAGGAGCCCAGTACGAGTCGCCGAACGTAGATGCGAGCGGCGTGAGCACCTGGCCTCCCGACTTCCAGTGCAGGAGATCTCGCGACCAGATGGCCTCGAAGGTCGCGATCGGACCCCTCGGCTCGGCTGTGCCGTATGCATAGAACCGGTCGCCGAAGCGTGTCAGGTGCGGGTCGGCGAAGTACGCCGTCCGCACGGGTTCGGGATGCCCAGGCAACGAAAGCCGGGGCATCTGTCGTGCTCGAGAGGATGCGGGAAAGCCGGCAGCGCTCATCGGCCGGCCTCCCGTTCGGCATGAGCGCTCGCCAGCGCATGGCGCGCGAACGCCCGCGCCGCGGCTGTGGGCACACGCAACAAGCTGCCGTCGTGTTGTTCCTCCAGCCGCACGAGGCCCATACGCCGCAGGAAAGGAGCCTTGGACCCCACACTGGAGTCGGTGCGGGCCGCGACCACCGCTTCGTCGAGCACGAATTCCTCGACGTTCCGGCCGCCGGAGGCGTACGACCAGTCCACGAAGTCGAAAAGCGGCCACCACGTGAACCCTCGAATGTCCGCACCCGTCGCCATCAGCTCGCGAACTGCGGCGATCGACCCGTCGACCCACGCACTGCGCACGTCGTCGCTGCCCTCGATACTCGTCTCCGTCACAATGACGGGCGCGCCGTATCGGCGAATGAAGCCGCGCACGCTGTCGACGAGACCGCGCGTCCACAGGTTCGTGGCGCGCTGCTCGATTGCCCCACCTGACTCCGTCAGCGTGCGCGGCGACAGATCGGGGTAATAGTTGACCCCGAGAAAGTCGAAGGTGACGCCTTCACGGACGATGGTCTCGAGCTCACTTTCGCTCGCACCGTGCTCGATCAGCCAATCGTGCTTCTCGTGCTTCGGAGTGACCCGACCTGTCAGGAGGTCTGTGGGAAGCATCCCGACGGACTCGAGGTGCTCCGCGTGGGGGTTTAGCGACTCCGTCTCTGCTTCGTAAAGTGCAGATGCCTCGACATGCACGATGCGCGCCAGAGGATTGCCCTCCCGGATCGCGCGCACCGAGGACTGCATGCCGCGTACCAGGCCGAGTGTAACGGTGGTCCACCCGTCCCACCCGATAAGTGCAGGTGGCCACACTCCACGCAGACCGCAGAACGACGCAGTCGTCACCGGCTCATTGAGCGGAGTGATGTCGTCGACGAGACCGGCGAAGTGCGCCGCGAACTCTCCCGCGTACTCGGCAACGACCGCCGGATAGTCTCGGTCGGCGAACGAACCCGCTAGCCACGTGGGCGTGCCGTAGTGCACCAAGTCCGCGATGACGCGGAGCCCGAGCTCGTTGACGGCGAAGTCGAATCGCTCCTCCAGCGCCGACCAGACGAACCGTCCTCGAGACGGATGCACGACCGGCCATCCGGCGCCATAGCGGATGGCCGTCGCCCCGAGGTCGCGTGCAAGCGTGAGGTCATCGCGCCACCTGCGGTTGTGCTCCGTGAGCTCGAACTCGTCGAGGGGCTGCATCCGAGCACCGGCGTGCGGATAGACACACGTGTCCTCGATGCCGAGAATCCACCCGAACTCCTCCATCACTTCAACCCTGTAGTGGCAACACCGGCCACGAAGTACTTCTGGGCGAAGAAGAATCCGATCGCGATGGGCAGGAGCGAGATTGTCGCTCCCGCCAGCAGAATCGCGTGATCTGTCACGTGTTGTCCTCCGAAGAGCGTGAGGCCGGCCGGGAGGGTCAGCATGTCGTTCGAACTAGTGATCACGAGCGGCCAAAGCAGGTCGTTCCACAGATTGGTGAAGTTGAGGATGGCGACGGTGGCGATCGCGGGCTTGGCGAGAGGCAGGATGACCCGCCAATAGATGCGCCAGTGCCCGGCGCCATCGATGCGCGCCGCTTCGTCCAGATCGCGCGGGATGCTCATGAAGAACTGGCGGAACAGGAAGATTCCGAACGCGCTCGTCGCACGCGGCACGATAAGTCCCTGATACGTGTTCAGCCATCCGAGATGGAACAACTGGATGAACACCGGGATGAGGGTCACCTGGAACGGGACCATGAGCGTCGCTATGACGATCACGAAACATACGTTCCGACCCACGAAGTTCAGACGGGCGAGCGCGTAGGCGCACATCGAGTCGAACAGAATGGTCAGCGCGGTGGTTACGCCGGCGAACACGAATGAGTTGAGCAGAAGGCGCAGGAACGGCAGCTGCTGCCAGACTCCGATATATCCGTGGAGAGTGAGACTCGTCGGGAAGAGGCTCGCCGGGTTTTGATACAGATCAGCCTCGCTACGGAAAGATCCGGAGATCATCCACACGAACGGCGCCAGAGCGAGTACCAGGCCGATGCCCAGATAGACCCACTTGAGTGCAACGCCGGCCGGACGCACGGAACCACGTCTCCTCGTCCTGACTCGGGCAAGCGTGGTGCTAGTCGACATCGTTGTACCTGAAGATCCGAAGCTGAAGGAGCGAGATGAGCATGATCAGGGCGAAGAGCACCCAAGAGACCGCCGCGGCGTACCCGGTCTGGAAGTTCACGAATCCGTCCCGGTAGATGAGGTTGACAAGGGTATCCGTCCGATAGATGGGTCCCCCGCCGGTCATGACGTACACAAGGTCGAAGACCTGAAGCGATTGAATAGTCAGCATCATCGTGGCGAACAACATGGTTGGACGGATGCCGGGCAGCGTGATGTAACGGAAGAGCGCGATGGTGCCGGCACCATCGAGACGTCCGGCCTCGTACCGCTCCGTCGGCACCCCCTGCAGAGCGGCGACGAAGAGGATCATCGCGAATCCGAGACTGCGCCATACCGAGACGAAGATGAGCGTCGGAAGAGCTAACTGCTCCGACTGCAGCCATGCCAAGGGCGGCAGTCCCAGCGCTTTCGTGATCCCCCCAATCAGTCCGATGTCGGGATCGAGGAGGAATTTCCAGACGAGACCGATGGTCGCCAGCGAGACGATCGTGGGAAAGAAGAACACGGAACGGGTGATGCGACTCGCCAGCCCCTCCGATTGAAGCGCCAGGGCTGTGACGAGACCGAACACGATGAGGAGCACGACCGAGACGATCGTGAACTCCAACGTCACACCGAGTGCGTTCCAGAACTGCGGGTCCCGGAAGAGCTTCACGTAGTTGCCGAGGCCGACGAAAGGCTGAACGGCCGCCCCGACAGACCAATCGAAGAAGCTGTAGTAGAGCGTTCGCAGGATCGGATAGAGCACGAAGACGCTGAGGATGATCAGGCTCGGTGCCATGAACAGCCACGCCGGCTGCCAGCGCAGGCGGCGGCGGGCCCGTCCCACTTCTGCGGGCTGCGACTTCGTCGCCCTCGCTTCGGGAGACCGGGTCCCGCCGCGAGCGTGCGACGAAACCCGATCGGTGGTGCTGGATGTCATGACGAGCAGCCCGTGAGTCCGTTGATGGTCGAGGCCGCCTGTTTCGTGGCGGTGTCGACGGGCGTCCCTCTCGTGATCTGCCCGATCAAGGTGGTGTAGGCGTCCGAGTCCACCTTCGTGGCGTTAGGAACATGTGGCAGGTACAGACGTGAGTCCGGTACCTGTCCGGCGAACACCGAGATGACCGGATCGGACTTCAGCTTGGCGTCGTCGGCCAGATCGGTGCGCAACGGTGGGAAGCCAGTCTTGAGCGAGAACTTCTCTTGCACGTTCTTGCTCGTCCAGTAGGCGAGGAACTCCTGTGCCTCCTTGGGGTGTTGCGTCTTCGCCGAGATCGCGAGTGGAGCCGTCGATCCGAGCGTCACCGAGGTGCCGTCGACTCCGGTCGGGATGGGTGCGATTCCCAGGTCGATGCCGGCCGACTTGTAGCCGGGAGCGGCCCAAGGTCCGTTCATCTCCATGGCGGCCTTCCCGGCAGAGAAGAGCGAGTCGGCTTCGGCACCGGTCAGGCCGACAGGGCTGATCTTCTCCTTCGACACCAGGTCGCTCCAGGTCGACAGGCTCCTCTGTCCGGCTGACGTCTGTACAACGCTGCAGAACTTGGAGTCGACGATGTCGCCACCCTCGAGCCATTGCAGGATCGGCCACATCTGGATCGTCTGGTTGTCCGCGAGCACGAGGCCGTACTGATCTCCGGTGGTCAGCCTCTTGGCATCCTCGGCGAACTCGGCCACCGTGGCAGGCGGCTCGTCGATGCCCGCGGCGGCGAACGCTTTCTTGTTGTAGTACAGGCTGAGCGTCGCGAAGTTGGCCGGAACGGCATACAGCTTGCCGTTATAGGTGAACTCTTTCACGGTGCCTGGCGCCAACTTGTCCGTGTCGATCTGGTCCTTGCCCGATCCCGTCTGAGTGATCGGTAGCACGGAGTTCTTCTTCACGTAGTCGGCGACCGCGTTGGGATCGCTCGAGGGCGTCGCCAGGTCGGGTCCTTGTCCGGTCAGCCAGGCCGATGGCAGCTTCTGCTGGATGGTGTCCCAGGGCTGCACCGTCATGGTGACGTGGATGTTCGGGTGCGAGTCGTTGAAGTCGTTCACGATCTGCGCGTACCCCGGCCTGTCGCCACCGGTGAACCCGGTCCATAGGGACAGCGCCACTTTGCCCCCGCTGTCACCGCTTCCGGTAGATGCCGAGCATCCGGCCAAGCCCAATGCGACTATGGCGGTCGCCGCCACGGCGACCGCGATCCTTTTTCTCATGACGAAACGCTCCTTTGCAGGTCATTGCGGATGCGGCTGGTCGCCGCGCAGGGGGGTCACGCGCTCGTGGTCGCCCGCTCCGCAGCCGCAAGAGGCGCGGAAGACGAGGTCGACGTCGAGCTCGTGGTGGGTGGGGCCTTCTGCCGACCCATTGATGAGCCGGAACAACTGTTCCGCTGCGAGTCGGGACATCCGCTCGGCGGGCACGCGCACGGTGGTGATCGCCGGTGTCGACACGCGAGCCAGCCCGAAGTCGTCGAAGCCGACAACGGCGACATCCTCTGGCACTCGTATGCGGTGTTCTCGCAGCACACGCATCCCGCCGAGGGCCATGTCGTCGTTGGCGAAGACGATGGCGTCGAAGTGGATGCCGTCCTCCACGCACTTCCGGACGGCCAGCGCACCCGAGTCCTCGCTCAAGTCGCCCTCGATGATCGTCGCGTCGTCGAGCAGGCCGCGATCGGTAACTGCTCCGAGGAAACCAGCCCGTCGGTCGACGCCGGTCTGATGATCCAGAGTCCCGGTCACGTGCAGTAGAGAACGCGCGCCGTGGACCTCGATGAGGTGTTCGGTGATGGCTCGAGTGGCGTGCACGTCGTCGATGCCAACCGTGACGGCCGACGGCAGGTACGGGAAGTTGCCTATCAAGACGACAGGCAGCCCCGTCTCGACGAGGGCTTCGATGTTCCGATCGTCGATGGCGGCACTCGTCACGATCGCGCCGTCGGCGCTTCGAGACCGCATCACCCGCTCATACGCCACCACGCCGTGTGCTTCATCGGGATTGGTCGAGACGATGAGTTGCGAGTCGTGGTCGTTGGCGGCGGACGATACGCCGGTCAGCACGTGCATGAAGTAGAGATGGCCGAACACGTGTTGTGAGGTGTTCGGAACGATGAGCGCGATCGCACCGGCACGCTGATTGCGCAGTGCACGTCCCGCGGAACTAGGAACATAGCCGAGCTCGTCGGCTGCCCGGCGGACTGCCTCACGTGTCTTGTCGCTGATGCGATCGTGCCCGGCCAACGCCATGGATGCTGCGGCTGTCGTCACACCCACGCGGGATGCGACGTCCTTCAGAGTGACCGTCGCGCGTTCGGCTGGCTTCTTCGCCATCGATTTCCTCCTGTGCTTTATCGTTTAAACTAGCGATGGTTTATCGATTAAGCAAGCGCTACGTTCCTGCTGCCGCGCGACCGGCCCGTGTGGTCGCGCTCAGTCGGCGTCGTCCTCCCAGACGGTGTCGTCGCCCCACGGCGCGACATCGATCTCGTTGCCCTCGGGGTCCGCGAGCGTCCACCAGTGCGGTGCGTTGTCGTCGTTCGCGATATGGCCGCCCGCGGCGAGCGCGGCAGCGATGCGCTGCTCGGCCTGGTCGCGTGACAGGGCGAGATCGATGTGGATGCGATTGCGTTGCTGGCGCGGAGCATCCATCTGCTGGAACCAGACGGTAGGACCGATGCCGCGCGGATCGACAAGCGCCACCTCGTCCCGTCGCCGGTACCCGAGGACCGCCTGCCAGAACGGCAGGACACGGGCAATGTCCATCGCATCGATCGCGATCTGCACGGCGTGCACGCGCGTGTGGTCCGGTTCGACGCCGAGCCGGAGCGCGGCATCCTCGATCTGCACGGCGAGCGCGGTATCACGCTCGCTCAGTCCCCCGACCTCGTGCGTCTGCAGGCGAACGGTGACGGCGGAGTAGCGCAGGTCGACGTCGGGGTGGTGGTTCGCGGCATCCGCGAGCTGCCCGATCGCCTGCACGAGTTCCACGCCCTTCGTGAACGATCCGGTGGCGAAATAGGCGGTGGCGCCGCCGTACACGCGATGCCAGGCGTTGCCAGGAACAGCCTCGTGGAACTGCTTCACCGTGATCTGCTCGACCATGCCGCTCATCCTCCCGCCGACCGCCGACCTTGCGGCACTCCTCGGGTCACGGTCGACACGCGTGCCAGGATGACGGTATGACCGGCACTCTGCACATCACCGGCGATGCTGCCGCCGATGACCTGCTCTCCACCTCCCCGCTCGCCCTTCTGCTCGGCATGCTGCTCGACCAGCAGGTCGCCATGGAGACCGCGTTCAGCGGTCCGGCGAAGATCCGCGACCGAATGGGCGGCCTCGATGCCGCCACGATCGCAGACGACGACCCGGACGCCTTCGCCAAGCTCTGCGCGACGCCGCCGGCGGTCCACCGCTTCCCTGGTTCCATGGCGGCGCGCATCCAGGCGGTGTGCCGCGCCATCGTCGCGGACTGGGGCGGAGACGCCTCGGCGATCTGGACCGAGGGAGCCCCTGGCGGCGCCGAGGTGCTGAAGCGGCTGCGCACGCTCCCCGGGTTCGGCGACCAGAAGGCGCGCATCTTCCTCGCCCTTCTCGGCAAGCAGTACGGATACGACGGCGCCGGGTGGCGCGAAGCCGCCGGCGACTACGGCGAGGAAGGCTCGTACCGCTCGGTCGCCGACATCGTGGACGAGGCATCCCTCACCCGAGTACGAGAGAACAAGCGGGCGGCGAAGGCCGCAGCGAAGGGAGCCAGATGACGTACGTCGCGCAGGACGACCGTTACGACAGGATGCTCTACCGCCGCACCGGGCGCAGCGGGCTCGACCTGCCTGCGCTGTCGCTCGGTCTGTGGCACAACTTCGGCGACGACCGCCCGATGCAGACGCAGCGCGCGATCGTGCGGCGGGCGTTCGATCTCGGCATCACGCACTTCGACCTCGCCAACAATTACGGCCCGCCGTACGGGGCAGCGGAGACGAACTTCGGGCACATCCTGCGCGAAGACCTTCTCCCGTACCGGGACGAGCTCATCCTCTCCACCAAGGCCGGCTGGGACATGTGGCCCGGCCCCTACGGCCAGGGCGGCGGCAGCCGCAAGTACGTGCTCGCCAGCCTCGACCAGTCGCTGAAACGCATGGGCGTCGACTACGTCGATATCTTCTACTCGCACCGACCCGACCCGTCGACCCCGCTCGAGGAGACGATGGGCGCACTCGACACCGCCGTGCGCAGCGGCAAGGCGCTGTACGTCGGCATCTCGTCGTACAACGCGGATGACACGCGCAAGGCCGCTGCGATCCTCGCCGATCTCGGTACGCCGCTCCTGATCCACCAGCCGTCGTACTCCATGCTCAACCGCTGGATCGAGACGGAGGGACTGCTGGATGCCGCGGGCGAACTCGGCATCGGCGTGATCGGCTTCACCGCGCTCGCGCAGGGCATGCTCACCGGGAAGTACCTGAACGGCATCCCGGCGGGATCGCGCGCATCGAGAGCGTCGTCGCTGCCCGACGAGCTGCTGTCGGATGCCGCACTCGCGCGCATCCGCTCCCTTGCCGACATCGCTGAGGAGCGCAATCAGACGCTCGCGCAGCTCGCCCTCGCCTGGGCGCTGCGCGACTCGCGTGTGACCTCGCTCGTGATCGGGGCGAGCAGCGTCGAACAGCTCGAGCAGAACGTGGCAGCCCTCGATCATCTCGACTTCACAGACGACGAGCTGGAGGCGATCGACGAGCACGCAGTGGACTCCGGCGTCGATCTCTGGGCGACCGCCCGGCGGGGCGAACTGGCCTGACACCAGCCCGGGCATACCGCGGCCATAGTCTGGCGTCATGGCCCCCATCACTCGGCAGCCCGTCACCGTGACCGTCACCGGAGCGGGAGGGCAGATCGGTTACGCGCTGCTGTTCCGCATCGCATCGGGGCAGTTGCTCGGGCCCGATTCGCCGGTGCGGCTCAATCTCCTCGAGATCCCGCTCGGGCTCCGCGCAGCCGAGGGCACCGCCCTCGAACTCATCGACGGCGCGTTCCCGCTGCTGGCATCCGTGGATGTGACGGATGACCCCGCCCAGGCCTTCGACGGAGCCGGCGTCGCGCTGCTGGTCGGCGCGCGGCCCCGCACGGCGGGCATGGAGCGGGCCGATCTCATCGAAGCGAACGCGGCCATCTTCGGACCGCAGGGGCGCGCGATCAACGAGCATGCGTCATCCGATGTGCGCGTTCTCGTCGTGGGCAACCCGGCCAACACGAACGCGTTGATCGCCTCGGCGCACGCACCGGATGTGCCGCGCGAGCGGTTCACAGCGATGACCCGGCTCGATCACAACCGGGCCGTTGCGCAGCTGGCGCTGAAGGCCGAGGTGCCTGTCACCGCGGTCGATGGCGTGACGGTCTGGGGCAATCACTCGGCGACGCAGTATCCGGATGTCTCGCACGCCACGATCGACGGCCGCCCGGCTCTCGAGGTGGTCGACGCGGCGTGGTGCGAGGAGGTGTTCGTGCCGAAGGTCGCCAGACGCGGCGCGGAGATCATCGAGGTGCGCGGCGCGTCGAGCGCGGCATCAGCGGCGAACGCCGCCATCGACCACGTGTACGACTGGATGCACGGCACAGACGGGCGCTGGACCTCGGCAGGCGTCACGACGAGCGGCGCGAACGCGGAGGCTGCTGCATCGTACGGCCTGCACGACGGGCTGATCTGCTCGCTGCCGGTGCGGTCGCAGGGCGGCGAGTGGCGGGTCGTGACCGGCCTCGAGCACTCGGAGGTTGCGCGGGCGCACATCGAGGCATCCGTCGCCGAGCTCCTCGACGAACGGGAGGCCGTGCGCGCGCTCCGCCTGCTGCCCGACTGAGTCTCCGGTTTCGTACGCGGCCCTCGAGCACGCCGCGTGCCGTCGACCGCGGACTCGCGCCCCGCATTCCGGGGCGTCGTCTCGGGTGGGTGCAGGATCGTGACCATGCAGCTGTCCAGCACGTCCACTCAGCGCACGTACCGGCACCTGCGGTTGGCCGTGATCGGTGCGGCCGTGATGACCCTGGTGACGCTCGTCGTCGTCACGATCACTGTCGGCCCGGTCTCGAGCCTCAGCGCGCTCTACTACACACCGGGCGGAACGGCGTTCACCGGGGCGCTGTTCGGAATCACGCTCGGCCTGGTCGCGCTGTCGGGACACAGCGTCGAGCAGGTGCTGCTCGACATCGCCGCGTGGTTCGCCGCCCTGATCGCGGTGCTGCCCACGCCGATCGCCGCCCGGGATGCGCCGGGCGTCGCCGGGCTGTGCCCGGACGGAACGGTGTGCGTTCCAGCGACGGCGGCCGCTGCCGCAACCGTGGGAATCGTCGTGGTGGCCGTGATGGGCATCCTCACCGCGATCGTCGCGGTCTGGCTCGCCGCGGTACGGCACCGCATCACGGCTGGGGTTGTGGTTCCCGCCGCGGTCGTCGCCGCCGTGTCGATCGCCTTCATGGTGTGGCTCGGAGCCGGACAGCAGGCGCTGCTCGCGATCGGCCACCTGGTCGTCACGGGCGTCTTCTTCTGCATCATGATCGCCGTGTCGGCGGTCTCGGCGATCACGGCACGCGCTCCGTGGCGTGCGCTCTACATCGTCGTGACGGTGGGGATGTGCGTCAGCCTCGTCTACCTCGCCGTGGTGTTCTTCACCCACCTTTCCGGCGCAGGTGCCGGCCAGCCGTGGATCCTCTTCGGCGAGGTCGCCCTCATCGTCTTCTTCGCCGTCTTCTGGATCGGGCAGACCACGCAGAAGTGGAACGAGCTCGACCCCGCCCTCAGCCGCTGAACCGGGCGGGTGCACCCTTCCCCCGCGGTGATACTAGGTGTATGCGCCGAGACCGGGCGCCATGCACCCAGTTTCGGCGCATACACCTAGTGTCACTTGGGGGTGGGGACGGTAGGGCGACGCGTCACGCGTCCTTCTGCAACTGCATCAGCAGTTGCGGAGCGCGACGATCGAGGATGCCTCCACCCAGCCGCACCCCGATCGCCAGACTGATCGGACCGAGCACGACGCCGGCCACGAGAGCGATCCACCCCCACAGCAGTTGCCCGGTCACCACGTTCACCACGAGCAGCACGATCTCCGGTGCCGTGACCACGGCGAGCACGCCCCAGGTGAGGAACGTGGACCCGAGCAGCGCCGTGTTCGCGCCGGGCCGTGTCTTGAAGGGGTTGTCCCCCGGGGCCGGAGCCGGATACACCAGCACCGCGGAGGTCACCGAGCACACGGCCAAGCCGCCGAGCAGCAGACCGAAGGCGAGTCCGAGCAGGCCGGGCACGAGCATCCACTCCTGGCTGATGCCTGCGGTGATGAGGGTCACGGCGACCGCGGCGGGAAGGCCGAAGGTGAGCACGGCGGATGCCCGCCCCCAGCGGTCCGCGCGCCCGGGCACCCCCTTGCTGACATGCAGCACGAACGCGGTGGAGTCGTACGACACGTCCGCGATCAGCGTGACGCCGAGGAGGAACGCGACCATAGGCCCCGACCACAGCAGGAGCGCGTGGAAGTGGGTCAGCGACGAGTAGAACCAGAACAGGATCGGTATCACCGGGATGATCACGAGCTGGCGAACATAGCGCGGGTCCCGGAACCAGTAGTTGAGGCAACGCGCGGCGATCGCTCCGGCCGGCGTGGCCGGCAGCAGCCCGAAGAGGCCGAGCTTGCCCTGCGCGCGCACCCTCGATGCGGCGTGCACCGGCGTGACGAGCGAGCGGGAGAGCCCCCAACGCCACACCAGGAACACGACCGCGATCGTGGCCGCACCGATGAGGGCGCGCAGCACGGCGCCGAGCGGGTCGCCGAGCGCGACCTGCGACGGGATGGCCCAGATCGCCCCGAGCGGGGTCCACGACATGGCATCGCCGAGGCTCGGCAAGGCGTCGGCCGAGTGCCGCAGAGACGACGTGACGCCGACGATGATCGGCCCAAGCAGCACGAGCGGAATGAAGATGAGGATGCCCGCCGCCTCGCGGAACCTGCGCCCGGATGCCAGCCCCGCCGCCGCGGACGTGACGGCGCGGGACAGCATGACGCAGAGCAGCGCGCCGGCGATCCCGCAGAGCAGTGCGAGCACGGCGATTCCGGGCATCCGGAGCCAGGAGCCGAACGTGAACACCGACGCGATCATCGTGATGGCGCCGGGGATGGCGACCACACCCGAGATCAGCAGCCCGGTCAGCAGCTTGTTCAGCGGGATCGGGTAGACGGCGAGGTGCGGGGCATCCAGAGTCTGTTCGACCGAGAAGAACAGGGGAAGGATCGCCCAGCCGAGCGTGAGCACGGAGCCGGCGAGCACGACGACGGTGCGCACGATCTCCACCGGCGCCAGGTTGAGCGCGAACAGTCCGACGATGACCATTCCGAGCACGAACAGGCCGTAGAGGCCGCCGATGATGACGGCGATGAGCTGACCGATGCTGCGCTTGAGACTGTTGCGAAGAACGAGCAGGCGGAGCCTTACGAGTGCTGCAACCACTCCGGCCCCTCCTGCACGCGACGGCCGCCGACGAGCTGAACGAAGCGGTCCTCGAGGTCGGCGCCGCCGCGCACCTCGTCGACCGTTCCGGATGCCACGACATGCCCGTTCGTGATGACGGCGACGTGGTCGCACATGCGTTGCACGAGGTCCATGACGTGCGAGGAGACGATGACGGTGCCGCCGCCGCGCACGAATCCGCCGAGGATGTCGCGGATGTTCGCCGCCGAGATCGGGTCGACCGACTCGAACGGCTCATCGAGCACAAGCAGCCGCGGGGCATGCACCATCGCGCACGCCAGCGCGATCTTCTTCGTCATGCCGGCCGAGTAGTCGACGACGAGCGTGCCCGCCGCCTCCTGCAGGTCGAGGAGCTGCAGCAGATCCTTCGTGCGCGAGACCGCGGTCGGGCGGTCCATGCCGCTGAGCAGACCCGCGTACACGACGAGCTGTTCGCCGGTCAGGCGGTCGAACAGCCGGGCGCCATCGGAGAGCACGCCGATCTGCGCCTTCGCTTCCAGGGGCCGCGCCCACACGTCGATGCCGTGCACGGCGACGGCGCCGGCATCCGGCTTGAGCAGCCCGGTCGCCATGCTCAGTGTGGTGGTCTTGCCTGCACCGTTCGGTCCGACCAGGCCGTAGAAGCTGCCGATCGGCACGTCGAGACTGATTCCGTCGACCGCTCGTTTCTGGCCGAAGGACTTGTAAAGCCCGCGGATCGACAGCGCGGCCGCCGGGTCGGGTGCGGGCGGCGCGTACTGCGCCGGCGGGTTGACGGCATCGGTCATGGCAACCCAGCCTATTGCGGGCATCCGACCCTGTCGTCCCGCGATCGGATGACATCCGATGCGCCGATCACCAGCCGATCGCGCGCCACGCGGAGATGAAGCCGACCATCCAGCACGCCACGCACAGCACGAACGCCCCGAGCGTGATCCACCAGCTCGACGCGCGACGCAGCATGCGCACCAGCCCACCGACGAACCCGGCGAGCGCGACGACGACGGATGCCGCGCCCGCCGCGAACAGGCACGCCACCGCCGCCTCGGAGCTGCAGGATTGCGGAGGGCAGTAGTCGAGGAACGCGAGCCCGAAGATCGCCGCGAATGACGCGATGCTGATGAACGCCCCGGTGACCAGCCACACGACGACCGAGATGATGATGTCCCAGACGAGGTAGGGCGGCTTCACCTCCTGGACGGTCATGGTGCGAGTCTACGAACCGTGTATGGGCATCCGCCCGACGAGCTATGACCGCGCGATGAGAGCCCGGGGCAGCGCGGACGGGTTCGGTCAGCGAGACGCTCGGCTCGGGTCCTGGCATGCCGAGCGGATGCAGTCAAGTCCTCGACAACGCTCGGGCAGAGCGGTGAATCTTGCAGACTCCGAGGAAAGAGGAATCGCATGCGCAAGTTCTTCACCGTGCTCATGATCGGCGTTGTCGCGCTCATCGCGTACACCTATGGGGCGAAGGCCGGTCGCGGCAGATACCGCGAGATCCGCGCGGGCGTCGACGCGATGTGGAACGACCCGCGCGTGAAGAAGGCCCGCAAGCGGGCCATGAAGCGCGCGGAGAAGGCTGCGAAATCGGTGTAGCCGCAAGCGATGAGCAGGACGAACAGGATCGGAACGTCAGGAGAAGAGACATGGCCGAGATGAACGAGGCACTGGGGGACGGCGTGGATGACGCCGCAGACAAGGCGAAGGGTGCGGTCGACGAGGCGGCCGGCGCGGTTTCGGAACGCATGAACGAGGCATCCGAAGCGGGGTCGCGAGGGGTCGACCGCGCCGTCGACACCGCTCACGACGTCATCGACGACAGCAAGAAGAAGGCGTCGCGCGGGATCAACCAGGCGGGCGGCTCGTTCGATGACATGCGCGACAGCGCACTGGACACCACCAGCGAGAACCCGCTCAAGGTCATTCTCGTGGTCGCGGCCATCGCCGCCGTGGTCGGCTTCGTCGTGGGGATGGCCTCCTCCAGGAGGTCTTAGCGTGCGGATGCCGGGCCCACGGACTCGAGCCCGGCATCCGCACGCCGCTCCTGCTGGGTGCGCCGATCCACTTTTGAACAGGTCTGTCTGATAGGATGCGCACATGGCAGCACGCGACAAGGGATCGTCGCCACGGGAGCGTCTGCTCGCCGCCGCCGACGAGCTGTTCTACGACGAGGGCATCCACACCGTCGGCATCGACCGCATCATCGAGAAGGCCGGCGTCGCCAAGGGCTCGCTCTACTACAACTTCGACGGCAAAGACGATCTGGTGCGCGAGTACCTGCTCGGCCGCCACGCCAGCATGGCCGCGCGCATCGAGGGCGCTATCGGGGCTGTCGACGATCCGCGCGCGAAGCTGCTCGCGATCTTCGACGAGCTCGGGACCGTCATCCGCGATCCCGGCTACCGGGGATGCGCGTTCTCCCGCGCCCTGGCCGAGGCCCAGCCCGGCAGCGCCGAGGTCGAGGAGTCGGCCAGCTATCGCGGCTGGATGCACGGCCTGTTCGGCCGGCTCGCCAACGCGCTCGACGTGACGGATGCCCCCACGCTCGCCGAGCGGCTGCTCGTGGTCTACGACGGCGCGCGCATGGGATTCCAGATGGACGGCGATCCGCGAGTGGCGGAGACGGCGCGCGCACTGGCCGAGCAGCTCATCGACGCTGCAGTGCCGGCATCCGCCGACCACTGATCGCCGGCTTCGCCCGCTGAGCGGCCGGCCCGCAGCGCGACCACCGCCACACAGCCCGTTTATCACCGCACGAACGGCCGGAAATCGAACGAGGCTCCGTACACAGAGCGCTCATTCATCCGGCCGATCTGACTATTTCCGCCCGACCGTTCGTGGGCACTGGAGGCTGGCTGCCGGTGCTGGTCGCGCAGGAGGGGCGGGTGGACGCCTCAGACGGTCGCCGTGCAGCCGGTGGTCGGGCATCCTGCCGCGCGCTCAGCCGTCGCGAGGGCAATTGCCGCCCTGCGCTGCCGGGTGATGAGGCGCTGCTGTGCGAGGAGGCCGACGATCGCGGCGAGCGCGATCACGATGCCGTAGAGCACGACCGTCGAGGTCAGTCCGAGCGGCGCGATGAGCAGTCCCCCGGCGATGGCCGGCAGGCCGAACGCCAGGTACGCGACGGTGTAGACGGCGGCGAAGACGCCTGCTCGCTCGTGCGGCTGGGCGATGCCGGTGAGCACACGAAGTGCTCCCGACAGCGAGGCGCCGAAGCCGGATCCGCCGATCACTCCGCCGACGATGAAGAGCGTCAGCGACCCCGCGTTGACGGATGCCACGATGAGGGCACCCCCGATGAACACCGCGACGACGGCGAAGAGCAGCACGCGGCGCACCGCGATGCGACCGAGCACGAAGCCCACGACGGCAGCGGCCGCCGGCGCCGCGAACGCCGTGATGCCGTCCACGGCTCCGCTGTCGATGTGGAAAACGCGCAGCACGATGGTCGGGCCCAGGCCGAGGAACAGGGCGCCAAGCGTCCAGGTCGCGACGATCCCCGGTACCGCGGCACCGAACTCGGCTCGGGCGGCACGAGGAACCGCGATGCGCGGAATCAGGCTTCGTACGGCGCCGCTCCGCCGGGTCGAGGTCTCGGGGGCGAGTACCGCCACCACCAGCCCGAGTACGGCGACGACGGCGAGCACCGCGAACACGACGGCGTCGGCCGACGTGGTGAACTGCATCGCAAGGCCGGCGAACAGCGCGCCGAGCGCTAGGCCAGCGGGCGGCACGGCGCCGCCCATGATCGATCCGAGTCGCTTGAACCGCTCAGGTGCCAGCTCGACCATGGACGCCGTGAACGCACTGGTCGCCGCACCCGTCGCGATGCCCTGCAGCGTGCGAGCCGCTGTCACCCACCAGATATCGGATGCCACGACGAAACCGAGCATCGCCACCGCCTGCACCGCAAGCGCCACGATCAGAACGGGACGTCGCCCGATGTGGTCCGACAGCTTGCCGGTGACGAGCAGCGCGGCGATCAGACCGAACGCATACGCCGCGAACGCGAGCGTGAGCGCCCAGGACTGAAAGCCCCATTCCTGCTGGAGCAGCAGGAGGATCGGCGTCGGTGCACCGGATGCCAGGTACAGCCCGACCGCGGCGAGCGCGGTTCCGATGAACGCCGCTCCCCTCGGAAGGGCCAGGCGCCGTCGCACGGTCGCCGGGGGCGCCGTCGTGTCCGCCACGCGGGGCGATACCTGTGAAGTCATGCTGGCCTTCTCTCTTTGAACAGACTTGTTCAAACCGATCTGTCCAAGAGATTAGACCGATCTGTTCAAGAAGGCAAACGGCGAGGCGTCAGACGCTGTTGGGGTCGAGATTCAGGGTCGTCCCCGAGTAGAGGTACTGCTGGTCACCGAAGACCTGCAGGTTCGCGTTGAGCCAGATGAGATCCGTGACCGAGATGCCGAATCGAGCCGCCACCACCGAGGTGATGTCGCCGGAAGCGATCAGGTAGCTCTTCGGGGCACCGCTGGCCGTGGTCGCCGTGACCGTGCCCGTTGCATAGGTGCGCGCACCACCATCGACCGGGTGCACGTTGGACTGCCGCACCGGCACGTTCCAGCTCACCGTGTTCACCGCCAGCACCTTGTTGGGCCCGAGTTCCACCGGCACGCCGTCGGCGGAAGCAACCGACGAGTAGGTGACCAGCGCGACGAGGTACGACGGCTGGTCCTCGGAGCCGAGCGACCCCGATGAGCTCTGCGGCGACGTCGTGGGGCCGCCGAGCAGGTGATCGCCGACCCCGTGCCAGGTGAGGCCGTCGCCCACCTTCGGCGGAATGTCGAGCAGCGTGACCGACACCGGAATCGGCACCGTCGACGTGAACCCGGAATACTGCGCCGTGAACGTGTTGTCGCCGTTCGCGACGACTCTGTAGTGGTAGTGGATGCTTCCCTTCGGCGACGCGACATCCCCTTGCGCGACAACCGTGCCGGCCGGCACCGGGATGAGAGTGGGAGCCGGTTCCGACGCCTCGCTCGGCGCAGGCGTGGCCGGATGCGATATCGCCGGATCGGCGGCAGCGGCGGAAGCCGTCGGCGACGGCGTGTGCGTGTGGGGCGCTTTGCTGTGGGTGGCGTGCGTCTTGGCTGTCGCGGCGGCCACGCTGCATCCGCTGAGCGCCGCCGCCACCACCATGGAGGCTCCGATCGCAGCGAGCCAGCGCGCCTTCGCGCTTCCGGTTCCCGCTTGGTTCTTTCCGTCGACCTCGTTGCCGCCCCTGATCATCCGCACAGCCGAATACTAACCGTGCGTCTATCACGGCTTCGCCGCTCAGAGACTCAATCGGCTCGCCGCCTGTCACCTCAATCGCCTCTAGGCGATGCGATGACTCGAGCCGAGCCCGCCTCTGCTGCGACGCCTAGCGCTTGCTCTTGTGGTGCAAGGTCTTTTCGTCGACGGGCGCGTCTCCGGATGCCCTCAGCACGCGGTAATACTCTCTCGCCTCGTTCTGACGCTCGGCTTCGGCACCACTGGCGATCTTCGCGCGCAGGTGCTCCTGCTCGAAGCCGAAGGCATCCGCCAGGGACTGCGCGTGCGGTCGCAGCCGCGCGACGAGCCGGTCGATGTACGCGGTCACAGCCTGCGCCCGCTGCGGGGAGAGCCGACCGTGGATGATGTGCCAGGCGACGTGCTTCTCGATGAGTCCGAGGCCGAACAGGTCGCGCAGCCAGGTGAGCACCTGCTTGGTGCCGGCATCGTTCACCGTGTCGAGCGCCTCCGTGAACGCCTCCCACTGCAGAAGCTCGCCGTGCGCGCGTGCGGCCCCGATGAGCTCGTTCTGCTGGGAGTTGAACAGCGCGGCGGCCTTGTCCTTGGGCAGCTTGTTCGCGTTCCGCAGGCGTGTGGCGACCTCGGCGATCATGGTCTCGACGCGATCGGTGAGCAGCTCGCGCTGCGTCTCCGGGTCGCGCAGCTGGCCGACCGAACGCGCCGTCGAGCCGAAGTCGGCGACCGTCTGCGCGAGCCGGCGCAGGCCGGAGCCGTGGTACGCACGGTCGGCGGCCTGGGCGACGACGTAGCGGGCGAGGGCACCGGCATCCGCCTTCGCGAACTTCTTCGAGTAGTCCGTCAAGAGGCGCTTGGCCACCAGCTGCAGCAGCACGTTGTTGTCGCCCTCGAAGGTGACGTAGACGTCGAGGTCGGCGCGCAGGCTGACGAGACGGTTCTCGGTGAGGAATCCGGCGCCGCCGCACGCCTCGCGCGCCTCCTGCAGGGTGTCGAGGGCGTGCCAGGTGGAGAGCGGCTTCAGAGCTGCGGCGAGGGTCTCGAGGTCTTGGCGGTCGTCATCCGTGTCGGCCTTGCCGCTGAAGACCTCGTCGAACTTCAGCAGCAGCTTGTCGTGCGCGAAGTACTGCGCATACGTCGTGGCGAGCCGCGGGATGAGACGCCGCTGGTGCCGCTGGTAGTCGAGCAGCACCTCCTCGTCGGTGTCGCTGCCCGCCGTGAACTGGCGGCGCTGATTGCCGTAGGTGACGGCGATGGTCAGGCCCATTGCGGCAGCGATGGTGGATGCGCCGTCGAGCGACACGCGGCCCTGCACGAGCGTGCCGAGCATGGTGAAGAAGCGGCGTCCCGGGCTCGAGATCGGGCTGGTGTACGTGCCGTCCTCTGCGACGTCGCCGTAGCGGTTCAGCAGGTTGTCGCGGGGGATGCGCACGTTCGTGAAGTGCAGGCGTCCGTTGTCGATGCCGTTCAGGCCGCCCTTGAGGCCGTCGTCCTCTCCGCCGATGCCGGGCAGGAACTCGCCGGTCGCGGCATCGCGGATCGGCACGTAGAAGCAGTGCACGCCGTGGTTGACGCCATTCGTGATGAGCTGCGCGAAGAGGGTGCAGGCCAGGCCGTCCTTCGCGGCGTTGCCGAGGTAGTCCTTCCACGCGCCGCGGAACGGCGTGTCGATCACGAACTCCTGCGTCTCGGGATCGAAGGTGGCGGTCGTGGCGATGGAGGCGACATCCGATCCGTGCCCGGTCTCGGTCATCGCGAACGCGCCGGGAACCTCGAGGCTCATGATGCCCGGCAGGTACTTCTCGTGGTGCTTCTGCGTGCCGAGGTGCAAGACCGCAGCACCGAAGAGCCCCCACTGCACACCGCCCTTGATCTGCAGCGAAGGGTCGGCCGTGACGAGCTCCTCGAACGCCGCGATGTTGCCGCCGTGGTCGTTGCCGCCACCGACGGATGCCGGGAAAGCGCGGTGCACCTGCCCGTTCTCCACCAGCAGCTTCAGCTGCTCGAACACGCGCTTGCGGTGCTCGTCGAGACTCAGACCCTCGACCCGCTGCAGCGCGGGGTTCTTCGCGAACTCCAGGGATGCGAGGCGCACGTCGGCCCATGAGCCCAGCAGCTTGCGGCCCAGCTCGGCCACGTTCACCTCGGCGGGCGGGGCGTCCACGTCGACGGGACCGGTCTGCAGCGTGTAGGAGGACCGGTCCGGCCGTGTGATGTGCTCGGTGACGGGCTTCGAGGCGGTGTCGACCATCGCAAGACCTTTCTCAGGTGGGGATTCCTACCACGGTAGGCAGGCATCCTTTCAGCGGCCAGTTCGCCGTGCGGATGCCACAAACGGCCTTCGGACGCCGGCAGGGATGCCTGTGGCTTTGCGCAAGGCGCTCGCCGGAAGCGAACCGGGCTAGCTCGTCGTGGACCTTTCGGTACCTCGACCGGCTCAGCGCGGTGCTTGCTTCGCTCGCTCCGGCACCTCGTGGGACCAACGTGCCCATGCGGCCACATAGACGGCCAGGCCGACGACGAGCCCGGCTACGACCCAGAGCACGACCGTGAAGTCGATCCAGGAGCCGATCGGGGGCGAGCCTGGCAGGAACGTGCGCAGCGGAATGGTCGCGAACAGCATGGCGCCCATCCACCCCATGAAGGATGGTTCGAGTTTGCGTCTGCCGCGGAACGCGGTGATCGCCACGAACAGCACGAGACAGGGCATCACGACGAGCAGCGCCAGGAGCACGAACGCGAACGCCACGGTGCTGCCGGAGCGCGCGGAGGTCACGTCGATGTGCGGCCATACCGCGAGTGCTTCGTTGAGGGTGGCGGGGAGCTCCTTGGGAGCCTCGCCGATCTGCGTGACGTTCACACGCCATCCCGGCACATCGCCGCTGAACCAGACGTGCGTGGGGATCGGGCGGCTCACTCCGCCGCTCGTCACATAGGCGAGCACGACGAGCTCGTCAGCGCGGTAGCCGTCGAACGGCCAGTTGCCGATCTCCCCGTTGGCCAGCACGCGCACCGGCTTGGTGGCGATGGCCGAATCCGCCGGGAAGACGAGCGACTGGTTGCCCTCCACGGGTGCCACGATCACGTGGATGTCTTCGGCGAGAGCGAGGCCGTTGCCGGTGAAGAGTGTCTCCGAAGGGTCGATGTGCACGCTCATGTCGATGCGCTGGTGGGCGGCATCCACTCCCTCTACGGTCAGAACGACCGTGACGCCGCCCTTCTCGGGCTCGGGCTCGGAATCTCCGAGCGAAGTGACGCTCCCGCTCACGGCATACAGCGTGACGACGAGGGCGTACACAAGGGCGAGCACGACGGCGACGGCGACGACGCGCACGACCGTGCGACGGTTCGGCGCGCGGCGTTCTTCCCCCACAGACGAGAGCCTAGGGCGGCGACGGATGCCCGCTCGCGCGCCCCGCGGATGCCGTGCGAACCATCGCACCCGCACACCGCCGAATGCTCCACCGGAGATCGTGCCATCGGCCGGATAGAGCCCGCTCGTCTATGCGGTGCACCGCGTCATCTCCGGCGCATCGTGTGCTGGCGAGATGTCGTGGTGTGTCGCCGGCTCCTGGCATGCTGGTCGGCATGACGCGGTACATCGCGCTGCTGCGCGGCATCAACGTAGGCGGACGCACCATCAAGTCGGCCGAACTCGCCGAGGTGTTCCGTTCGCTCGGATACGACAGCGTGAAGACGGTGCTCGCGAGCGGCAACGTGGTGTTCGAGGCGGAGGGCGAGGCATCCGCTCGGCGTGCTGAAGCTCTCAGATCGGACATCGAGAAGGCGCTCAGCGACGCGTTCGGCTACGACGCGAAGGTGCACGTGCTCGATACGGATGCTCTCGCCGCGATCGTCGACGCGTACCCGTTCCCGGAGCGCGACGGGTGGCACCGTTACGTCGTGTTCCTCATCGGCGCCACCGGGGCGCCCGGCTCGACTGACCGTCCCGCCGACCTGGATGCCGTCGCCCGGCATGCCCTGGAGCTCGACGTCGACCCCGAGCTCGAGCAGCTCGCCGACGGCGGTCCGGTTCTCTTCTGGACGGTCGAGCGCGGGCACACCTTGGACAGCGTCGTCGGCAAGGGCATCGGGGCAGGTCGCGGCAAGCTGCTCACCACGAACCGCAACCTCAACACGCTGCAGAAGCTGCTGCGATGAGCGTCGAACGACCGATCCTGCGGCTGCCCAACGCAGGCGCCTGGCGGGAGTGGCTCGAGCGGAATCACGCCGTGGATGACGGTGTGCAGCTCGCGCTCGCCAAGGGCGGTGCGCCCGGGGTCACCTACGCCGAGGCTCTCGACGAGGCGCTCTGCTTCGGCTGGATCGACGGACCCAAGCAGGGCCTCAGCGACACCGAATGGCTGCAGACCTTCACACCGAGGCGAGCGCGGAGCATCTGGTCGAAGCGGAACCGCGAGCACGTCGCGCGACTCGAGCGCGAGGGCCGCATGACCGACGCCGGGCGCGCCGAAGTCGCACGTGCCAAGTCGGATGGACGGTGGGATGCCGCCTACGCCGGATCCCGGGACATCGAAGTGCCCGACGATCTGGCGGAGGCGCTGGCGGCGAACCCGCAGGCATCCGCGATGTTCCAGACGCTCACGAGCCAGAACCGGTTCGCCATCCTGTTCCGTATCGGCAACGTGAAACGGGCCGAGACGCGAGCACGCAAGATCGCGGAGTACGTCGCCATGCTCGAACGCGGCGAGACGATTTATAGGCAAGTGAGGCGAGGGCAATGAAAGCTCGTTTTCATAGCCGAGCCGATTGCGCCTATTGAGCGGCGCCGCGAACATCTGCAGAAACGCCCTGACAAGGAGGCCCGAGCATGACCCTTTGGATCTGCGCGACATGCGGTGTCGAGCACGCCGACTCGCCCGAACCGCCCGCCGAGTGCGCGATCTGCAGCGACGAGCGGCAGTGGGTTCCCCGCACCGGGCAGAAGTGGACGACGGCGGACGAGCTCCGAGCTGATGGCATTCGTGTCGAGCTGCACGAAGTGGAGGCGGGCATGATCGCCGTCACGAGCGACCCCGAGGTGGGCATCGGGCAGCAGTCGATGCTGGTGAAGACCCCGAGCGGCAACCTGTTGTTCGACCCCATCGGATACGTCGATGAGGATGCCGCCTCCCGCGTGCTCGAGCACGGACCCGTGCTGGCGATCGTGGCCAGTCACCCGCACATGTATGGCGCACAGGTGTCGTGGTCGCGGCTGCTCGGCGGGGCGCCCGTGTACGTGAACGAGGCGGATGCGGAGTGGGTGCGACGGCAGGACGAGGCGATCCGGCTGTTCCGCGACACGGCCGAATTCGCTCCGGGCCTCGAACTGCACACGCTCGGCGGCCATTTTGCGGGGAGCACCGCTGCGCTCTGGGATGCCGGCGCGGACGGCAAGGGCGTGCTGCTGGCAGGCGACGCGGTCTTCCCGAACCCGAACGGGACATCCGTGTCGTTCATGCGCAGCTACCCCAACCTGCTGCCGCTGTCGGCCGCCGTCGTGGAACGAGTCGCGAGGAAGGCGCTCGGCCTTCAGTTCGACCGTCTCTACAACAACTTCGGTCGCAGCGTGCCGCAGGATGCTCACGAGGTGATCCGTGCATCCGCCGACCGTTACATCGCGTGGGTGCGGGGAGACCACGACGACCTGACGTGAGGCGCGCATCGGAGTGGAGGATCGCGCCGTGGAGGTGCAGCTGCCGGTCGCGTCGACCGCTCACCCGCCGGTAGAGGCAGGCGAGGCCGCGACGACGGCGAGAAGATCCTCGCCGTAGGTCTCCAGCTTCTTGGCGCCGACACCGGAGATCTGCGCAAGCTCATCGAGCGTGCTCGGCCTGCTCGAGGCGACCCCGCGCAGCGTGGCGTCGCCGAACACGATGTAAGCCGGAACGCCCTGCTCCCTCGCCTGCTCGGTGCGCCAGGCGCGGAGCGCCTCGAAGAGCGGATGCGCCGCCTCGGGCAGCGCCTGCACGCTCGCCTTGGTCGCGCGCGAGCGCGGGACCCGCTCCTCCTGGTGACGTAGCAGCACCTTGCGCGAGCCGTTCAGCACCTCCGCGCTGGCGGGCGTGATCGCCAGCGTGCCGTAGCCGTCGTCATTCACCGCGAGCAGCCCCAGCGCGAGGAGTTGTCGCACGACGCCGCGCCACTGCTGCTCGCCGAGATCGTCGCCGATACCCCATGTGCTGAGCGAGTCGTGGCCGTACTGGTCGACGCGCGGCGTGCGCTTGCCGCGCAGGATGTCGATGAGGTGCCCGGCACCGAACCGCTGGTTGCGCTCGCGCTTCAGCCGAACCACCGTGGACAAGAGCTTCTGCGCGGGTACCGTGCCGTCCCAGGTCTCCGGCGGGTTGAGGCACGTGTCGCAGTTGCCGCACTCTCCGGATGCCTGCCCGAAGTACTGCAGCAGGTTCTGCCTTCGGCAGTGCACGGTCTCGCAGAGCGCGAGCATCGCGTCGAGATGAGCGGACATCCGCCTGCGATGCGCGAGATCACCGGGTGACTCCTCGATCATGCGCCGCTGCTGCACCACGTCTTGCAGACCGTAGGCCAGCCACGCCACCGCCGGTTCGCCGTCGCGACCGGCACGGCCCGTCTCCTGGTAATACCCCTCGACGGACTTCGGCAGATCGATGTGCGCGACGAAGCGCACATCCGGTTTGTCGATGCCCATACC
Source organism: Humibacter ginsengisoli (assembly GCF_054780095.1). Taxonomy (NCBI): domain Bacteria; kingdom Bacillati; phylum Actinomycetota; class Actinomycetes; order Micrococcales; family Microbacteriaceae; genus Humibacter; species Humibacter ginsengisoli. Next base: position 127,170 of record NZ_BAAGWZ010000004.1, on the reverse strand, counting down.
GAACGCGATCGTGGCCACGATCACGACCCCGTCTTCGCGCAGGAACCGGGACTGGGCTCTGGCGCGCGTACCGGCGTCGAGTCCTGCGTGGTACGGCAAGGCGTCGATGCCGTTCTGGCGAAGGTGCTCGGCCGTCTGCTCCACGGTCTTGCGGCTGAGCGCATACACGATGCCGGAAGCCGGACCGTCGCCGGAGACCGGATCGCCGCCGAACTCGTTCTTGATGAACGAGACCAGTTGCCGCCGCACCTCGTTCTTCTCCACGATGCGGTACTGGATGTTCGGCCTGTCGAAGCTCGCGACGAAGTGCTCGGCGTTCTGCAAAGCCAGCCGCTCGGTGATCTCCCGATGCGTCGCGTCGGTCGCGGTCGCCGTGAGCGCGATGCGCGGCACCTCCGGCCAGCGCTGCGCCAGCTCGGAGAGCCCCAGGTAGTCCGGCCTGAAGTCGTGGCCCCACTGAGACACGCAGTGCGCCTCGTCGATGGCGAACAGGGCGATCTTTCCGCGCGACAGCAGCTGCTTCGTCTGTTCCGACGACAACCGCTCCGGGGCGACGTAGAGGAGGTCGAGCTCGCCGCGCAGGTAGGCGCGCTCCACGGATGCCCGCGCTCCGGCATCCTGCGTCGAATTCAGGTACGCAGCGCGTACGCCGACAGCGCTGAGGGCGTCGACCTGGTCGTGCATCAGAGCGATGAGCGGCGACACGACCACTCCGGTGCCCTCACGCACGATGGACGGCACCTGGTAGCAGAGACTCTTTCCACCGCCGGTGGGCATGAGAACAACCGCGTCGCCGCCGTCGACGAGCCGGTCGATGACCTTGGCCTGGTCGCCACGGAACGCGTCGTAGCCCCACACGGTCTGCAGAACGTCGAGCGGGTCGGCTCCGACCATGCGCCGAACGGATGCGCGCTCCAGCTCCTCCTCGTACCGATCGGCGCCACCGCTCGGCGCTGCTCCGCTGCCGTTCGACGGAAGAAGCTCCGGCCCGTAGTCGTCGTCGGGCGGGACGAACTCGTCGGGATCCCAGTCCGCGGGATCCCAGTCGGCAGGGACGGCAGGATCCGGCGGCAGTTCGAACGGTTCGGGCAAGCTCACCGGTCCAGGTTAACCGGGGCTCCCGACGGGCGGCCCCGGGCCGCAGGCTCCTGTGCGAAACCCGTTCTCCACAGCCCGGGCCGGGCCTGGCGTCCTCGCAATCGCGACGCGTTCCAGCGATCGCGCCGCAGCGCCGGCGCAATCGCATTGTTCGGGCCTGGCGGGGCCAAGCGGCGCGAAAGCTAGGCTGGACGCATCCGAACGCATCAGGAAACGGCATGACCTCACGCGGCATACGCACGCTCCGCGGCACCGCGGCTGCGTGCTTCGCCGTCTTCGTCGCGGCGCTGTTCCACGACGCGGCCGGTGGCGGTCTTCCCTCTCTGCTGGCGGTCTCGCTGTCGCTGGCGTTCGCCGTTCCGCTCTGCGTCGTGCTCGCAGGGCGACGGATCTCGCTGTGGCGACAAGCGGCATCCGTCGGCATCAGCCAGCTGCTCCTGCACCTGCTCTTCGGCCTCGGGTCGGACGCCTCGGGCACCATCCTGCACGCTCCCGCCGGCCACCTGCACCTCGGCGAGCACATCGCCATGACGGCCGGGCGGGCGATGCCGATGCACGACGACAGCCCGCTCATGTACGTGGCTCACGGGCTCGCGGCCATCGTCACGTTGGCCGCTCTGCGGCACGGCGAACGAACACTGCACGCGCTCGCGAACTTCGCCGCGCTTCTGGTGACGTCGATAGCGCGCCTGGTCGTCGTGCCGTTCCGCACCCCTGCACGGATGCCCGTGCAGACGCGCCCGCTCACGCTCGCGTCCCCGACGCGCGTGCTCGGCTCGCTCCGCCACCGCGGCCCGCCTGTTCTCGTTTGAGGGGCGAGCCGCCCGGGCAGCCTGTCCCTCGTTCCTGCGTCAGGCATCCGTCATTCCCGTGTCACAGAAGGCGCGGTTCCCGGCACCCTCTGGAAGCACCTGCTGAGACACCGCCGACCTGCGTGTCTCACAAACGGCGCGCTCGGCCGCCGCGCACTCACGTCTTCTGAGACACGAGGCGTTGCCACGAGAGACGACCGGCCCGATCGACGCAGACATCCAAGACATCCATACGCACCGCGCTTATATATGCGCGAACAGGCATACGAGAGAGACCATGACCAAACACACCCTCGCGGCCGCAGGCGCGGCCGCGATCGCGGCCATCGCACTGGCGGTCGCCGCACCGCTGGCAGCAAGCGCGCACGTGCGCGTCGACCCCGATCAGGCAGCGCCTGGCGGCTACAGCGTGCTCACGTTCCGCGTCCCCACCGAATCCGCGACGGCGGGCACCGTCGGCCTCGAAGTCGACTTCCCGACCGCGACTCCGTTCACGTCCCTTTCGTACCAGCCCGTTCCGGGTTGGTCCGCGACTGTCACGACGTCGAAGCTCGCCAAGCCGGTGAAGATCTCTGGTGCGACCGTCACCGAGGCGCCTACGAAGATCGTCTGGACCGCCGATCCGGGAGTGCAGATCAAGCCGGGACAGTTCCAAGAGTTCAGCATCTCGGCCGGCATCGTGCCAGACACCGGCAAGATCGAGATGCCGGCCATCCAGACGTACTCCGACGGGTCGGTCGTGAAGTGGGACCAGCCGACGCCGGCCTCCGGTGAGGAGCCGGAGCATCCGGCGCCAACGCTGTACATCAACGACGCTCCGCCGTCGTCGTCGAAGACGGCACCGACCGTCGTGACGAGCACGCCTGCCCCGGCCGCATCGAGCACGGCGACCGATGCCGTTGCTCTCGGTCTCGGCATCGCCGGACTTGCCCTGGCCGCGATCGCTTTGGTCGTGGCGGTGCTCGGGCTCGTACGGCGGCCCCGGCCGGCAACGACCGCGGAGCATCCCGGCGCGGCGCCGCAATCGCCGACGCGCGAGGACGGCGTCTGATGCTTCTGCGCGCGGCAGGGCGTCCTGCAACACGACGCTCGGTGACACCGACTCCGATGCGCGGTGGGGCTCACCCTCGCCGCCGATCGATCGGTCACGCTCTGCGCGCCGGGATCGCGGTCGCCGCCCTCGCGGCGGCCGCGGTCGTCGGCCCGCTCGCCGCCGCTCCGGCGAGCGCTCACGATTACCTGGTCGACAGCTCGCCGAAGGCGGGATCGACGCAGACGACACCGATCGACAGTGTGAAGCTCACGTTCGACGACGTGGTGCTCGATCTGTCGAAGACGGGGCCTGGGGCTCTGCTGCAGGTGACGGGCCCGAACGGTGCCGGCAAGCACTTCGAGACCGGATGCCCGACCATCAGCGATCGCAAGGTCACGGTTCCCGTCGCGCTGGGTGGCCCCGGCAAGTACCTGGTCACGTGGCAGATCGTCTCTGCCGACGGCCACGTCGTGTCGGATTCCATCCAGTTCACCTACGCGCCGCCGGCCGGGACGAAGGCGGCCGCCGGATCCTCGACCAGCGCCTGCACGAGCGCCGGAGCCACCGCCGCCCCCAAGGCAGGAGCCGGTACCGCTCAGGGGACCGTGAACTCAGGCGCAATCGTGATCGTGATCGTGATCGCGGGGTCGATCGTGCTCCTCGCACTCATCGCTGTCGTGGTGATCGCGCTGACCAGGCGGCGGTCGCGCGAGGACGACTGACCGGCGTGATCGCCGGCAGGCCGTATGCCTGCTGACGCGCGCTAAGACAGGGCTGCGAAGAGGTCGTTGAAGGCTTCAGTCATCGACGGATGCGTGTAGATCCCGTCACGCAGTTGCTGCACGGTCGCGCCGAGCCGCATCGCGACGGCAACCGCGTTGATCATCTCGTGCGAGTCGTAGGAAAGGAGCGTCACCCCGAGGATCTCACCCGTGGCGGCATCCGTGACCGCCTTCATCACGCCACGGGTGTCGCCGACGATGCGGGCACGCGGCACGGTCGCCATCGCCTCTACCTCGCGTGTGGCGGTGCGTAGCGACCGGCCCGTGCTGCGCGCCTCACGCTCGGTGAGGCCCACCCGAGCGAGCGGTGGTGTGGTGAAGATCACGTGCGGAACGGCGACGCGATCGGCGGTGGAGCGCGTGCCGGCACCGGTGAGCTGGTCGAGCACGATGCGGTAGTCGTCGAGGGAGATGTAGGTGTGCTGCGACCCTCCGTTCACGTCACCGAGGGCGAAGACGTGCGGAAGGCTCGTGCGCAAGTGTTCGTCGACTGTCACGGCACCACGGGCATCCGTATCGATCCCAACGTCCCCGAGACCGAGCCCATCCGTCATCGGCCGGCGCCCCAGGGCGGCGAGCACGAGGTCGCCTTCCACCGACTCCGTTGTGCCATCCGCGAGCTTGTAGTCGACCGACACCCCATCGGCAACGGTGCGCACCCGGTTCACGGCGGCATCGGTGACGATGCGGACGCCTTGCTCGATAAGCAGCGCCTCCACGCGTTCGGAAAGGTCTTCGTCTTCCCCCGGGAGGATGTGCGCACGCCGGTGCAGGAGGGTCACATCCGTACCGAACGACGCCTGCATCGAGGCGAACTCGACCCCGACGTATCCGCCGCCGAGAACGAGCAGCCGCTCGGGTCTGCTCGGCAACGTGAGCAGCTCGGTACTGGTCACCACCCTGCTGTTGACGCGCAGCCCGGGGATGTCCGGCAGCATCGGCACGGCTCCGGTGTTGATCACGATCGTGTCGGCGTGAACCGTGAGACGGTCGTCGCCTGCGGTCACGAGCAGCGTGTGCTCGTCGATGAAGGTGGCCCGCCCGGTGATGACTGTGGCTGTGTCGGGCGTATCGAGCATGGCGAAGTTCTTGCCACGCAGCAGGGCTGTGAGCTCGCTCGTCTGACCGACCGCGGCAGCCCACCGTGCACTGCCGTCGACGTGATCTCCGAGGAGTTCGGGATGCTCGCCCCGATACACCAGCGCCTTGGTCGGCACGCACCCGATGTTGATGCAGGTTCCCCCGTACATCTGTGCGGACTGCTCGATCATCGCGACGCGCTTGCCTGCCTTCGCCATCGCGGCAGCAAGCGTCTTGCCGCCCTTGCCGAACCCGATCACGGCGAGGTCCACATCGAGCGTCGGTTCTTGGTCTGCGGATGCCATGGGCTCAGTGTGACCGTGAGGAGCGGGTGCCCGCCACCGCGGAATGGATTGATCCGTTGCGCTCGTCGCCATGTCGGTGCTCCCGATGCGCCCGGATTGCGTCATGCCACGCTTCTTTGCCAAGCCTCGGCCCCGCGCGCCGCTGCGAGGCGTTCCGTGAACAATGCGCAGAACTCGGCGAGTTCCTCGTCGCTCAGCTCCCGGACGCCGTGGATGACGAGCGGTGGCTGCCAGATCATTCCGAGCCGATGAGCGGTCGCCTTCATGGGCGCAAGGACGTCGTCGTAGGCGAAGCTGTGAAGCTCCCCCGGGTGATATCCACGAATGTCACCGCCTGTCGAGGTGACGACCGTCAGCGACTTGCCTGCGAGGGCACCCGGCCTTCCGGTGCCGTACGCCCAGCCTCGCACGAACACTTCATCCATCCAGCGCTTGAGCGGCGCGGGCGGTGCGTACCAGTACGTCGGGTAGAGCAGAACGACATGATCAGCCGAGGTGAGCGCGGACTGCTCCTGGGCAACGTCCGGACCTGCGTCAGGGTAGAGGTCGCTCAAGACGCGCACGTCGACGAGCGGCAGCGAACGCGCCGCGTCGGTCAGAGCCCGGCTCACTCGCGATGTCGCCAGGTCGGGGTGCCCCACAATCAGAGCGGTTCTCACTGAAGATCCCTTCCGCGATCCCCACCACGAGCCTCCCGGCTCTAACCGGTAAAGGACCGATGATTAGTCAGGGGCTCACTGTACGACTCGCACCCTAACTTGTCAATCGAGGTATGCTGGTTAGGTGGATGTGACTGAAGACGAACTGCTGGCGCTGTTGAACAGCGCCCCTGTCGTCGACGGCGAGATCGTGGAAACCCTTGATGACCCGAGGCTCATAGCGGTGCGAAACGACCTGCATGCGGTGATCCGCGGGGAAGCCGAGGCGGGCATCCTGGCGCGTCATCTGAGAGGCGTGCACCAGCGACCGGTCTTCACCGCCAGCGGGCTCGAGTGGGAGGTTCACGCGCCTGACGGAGCCGAGCGGCCGGCCGGGATCGTGCTGGAGTGGGCGCGCGTGACGCGAGAACTGCCTGGCAGGCTGCGCCCGTGTGCGAATCCCGACTGCACCAAGTTCCTGATCGACCACAGCAAACCGAACACGGCACGATGGTGCTCCATGTCCGGCTGCGGCAACCGCATGAAGGCGCGCCGTCACTACGCCCGCCACGCAAACCACCATCCGGCGAACGGGTCACGAATCGCATAACCGGCGCATGTCTCCATGGAGGATGATCAACCGGCAGCAGATTCCCGCGCTCGGGTTGCTCCCCGCGCTCCTGAAAGAAGGGTCTTGACCATGCCCACCCACCTCGTCACCGGTGCGTCCTCCGGCATCGGCGCAGCCCTCGCGAAGGCACTTCACGAGCGCGGCGACGATCTCGTGCTGCTCGCGCGCAACGCCGAACGTGCCGAAGAGCTCGTCGCGGGATTTCCGGGGGCGACCGCGCTGGTGGGCGACCTGGAGCATCCGGAGTCGTTGCAGGCATCCGTCGGCGAACGGATGCCTGCAACGCTCGACTCCCTGCTGCACGTCGCCGGGGTGGTCGACCTCGGTCCGGTGTCGGAGCTGCCTGCGCAGGTGTGGCGCCGCACGCTCGACGTCAACCTCGCCGCTCCTGCGGAGCTGACCCGGCTGGCGCTCCCGGCGCTGCGCGCCGCACACGGCCGAGTCGTATTCGTGAACTCGGGTGCCGGACTCAACGCCTCACCCAACTGGAGCGCCTACGCGGCGAGCAAGTTCGGCCTGCGCGCCCTCGCGGACGCCCTGCGCGCGGAGGAACGCGCCAACGGCGTACGGGTGACGAGCGTGTACCCGGGACGCACAGCGACGCCCATGCAGCAGAAGGTGCACGAGCAGGAGGGCGCGGAGTACGACGACGCCGACTGGATCAGACCGGAGTCCGTCGTCACCGCCGTGCTCACCGCTCTTGACCTGCCGCGCGACGCCGACCTCACCGACATTCGCGTGCGCCCTGGCCGGTGACCCGACCTCCGGCGTAACCGGCGCCCTCAGTGACGCACGCGCAGGCCGTCGAGCAGTAGTCGCACCATCGGGTTGGGTGAGCCGTCCGGCGAAGGAGCTCGGTGGCTGAGATCGCCGATGGCTTGGAGCAGCTCGAACGGGTCGACATCCGAGCGGACCTCGCCGGCCTCGACGGCAGCGTCGACCAGCGACCGGATGGCGGGCCCCAGCTTGTCCTTCAGGTACGCGGGGAGGGAGTCGAACGCCGGTTCGTCGGAGCGCAGAGCCGCGGAGAGACCCTGCTTCGTGGCGACGAACCGCGTGAAACGCGTGATCCAGAGGTCGAGGGCTTCGCCTGGGTCGTGGTCGGCGAGCAGTTCGGATGCTGCGGCCGCGGTGGCGTCGATCTCGGTCGTGAAAACCGCAGTGACCAGCTCTGCCCTGGTCGGGAAGTGCCGGTAGAGCGTGCCGACGCCGACCCCTGCCTCTGCCGCGATCTCACGCGAGGGAGCGTCGACGCCCGACCTGGCGAACACGGTCCGGGCCGCCGCCAGCAGACCATCGAGGTTCTTCCGCGCGTCCGCACGGACTCGTCGTTCGGGGACCATGGACGAGGCCACGACAACACCTCCTTGCTATTCGGAACAACGTTCCATATAGTCGAGTCGATAGCGGAACGTTGTTCCGTATTCGATGCTACAGGAGGACCCCATGCAGTACCGCACCCTCGGCCGCACCGGCATCAAGGTGACCCCTTACGCGCTCGGCGCCATGATGCTCGGCTCGTTCGGCAATCCCGACCGACAAGAGGGCGTGCGGATCATCCGCAAGGCACTCGACGCCGGCATCAACTTCGTCGACACCGCCGATCGCTACGGCGACTCGGAGGAGGTCGTCGGCGAGGCACTTGCCGGCCGTCGCGACGAGGTCGTGCTCGCCACGAAGTTCTTCGGCCCGGTCGACGATGACGTGAACCACCGCGGCGCGTCGCGCAGGTGGATCATGCAGGCCATCGAGCGCTCGCTCCGCAACCTCCGCACGGACTACATCGACCTGTACCAGCTGCACCGCCCCGACCCCGAGACCGACATCGACGAGACGCTCTCGGCACTGACCGATCTCGTCCGGCAGGGCAAGGTGCGTGCGATCGGAACATCGTCGATGCGCGGGTCCGAGATCGTAGAGGCGCAGTGGATGTCCGAACACCGCGGATACGAGCGCTTCCGCACCGAGCAGCCCAACTATTCGATCCTCGACCGCGAGATCGAGCGCGAGATCCTGCCGGTTGCACAGCGTTACGGCATGGGAACGCTCGTGTACAGCCCGCTGGCCGGCGGCGCACTGTCGGGCAAGTACCGGGCAGGCCAAGCGAACGAGAACTTCCGCGCCAGCACCGGCATGCAGCACTTCCGCGACGAGCGCCGACTCGCGGCCATCGAGCAGCTCATCGCGCTGTCGGAAGAGGTCGGCGTCAAGCTCACGCACCTGGCGATGGCGTTCGCGATCGCACACCCCGGCGTCACCGCCGCCATAGCCGGACCGCGCACCATGGAGCAGCTCGAGGACACTCTCGCCGGCGCCGATGTCTCACTGTCGGACGACATCCTCGACCGGATCGACGCAATCGTTCCGCCGGGAGAGAGCATCGGCGCTATGGACATGGTCTATCGGGGACCCGAGGTCGCGAACGCCGCCCTTCGCCGGCGCCCCGCGAATTCTCGTTCGGCACGGTAGCGGCCACCCGAGTGTTCGACGGCGGTCCAACTTTACCGGAACACGACTATAGTTGTTTCACAACAAGCAACTACTTTGGGCGCCCTGCCTGAGCCGCGCCCGTCGGACATCCTGGAGTTCCGTGACAGCCGCCACACCGCCGCCCTCCCGAACCCTCTTCACCAAGGAGCACCCGCACTACAAGTGGGTCACCCTGAGCAACACCACGCTCGGCATGCTCATGGCCACGATCAACTCCTCGATCGTGATCATCTCGCTGCCCGCCATCTTCAAGGGCATCCAGCTCAACCCGCTCGAGCCGGGCAACGTGAGCTACCTGCTCTGGATGCTCATGGGCTACATGCTCGTCACCGCCGTGCTGGTCGTGACCTTCGGGCGTCTGGGCGACATGTACGGCCGGGTGCGCATCTACAACCTCGGGTTCGTGGTGTTCACGGTGGGATCCATAGCGCTCGCGTTCGACCCGTTCACGAACGGTGCGGGCGCGATGTGGCTGATCGTGTGGCGGTTCGTGCAGGGCATCGGCGGCGCCATGCTGTTCGCGAACTCCACCGCGATCCTGACGGATGCCTTCCCCGCCAACCGGCGCGGCATGGCGCTGGGCATCAACCAGGTCGCCGCGATCGCGGGGAGCTTCATCGGCCTCATCGTCGGTGGCCTGCTCGCCGTCATCGACTGGCGTGCCGTGTTCTTCGTCAGCGTTCCGATCGGCGTGATCGGCACCATCTGGTCGTACATCTCCCTGAAAGAAGTGGGCACCAAGAATCCCGGAAAGCTGGACTGGCCCGGGAACATCACGTTCGCGGTCGGACTCGCCGCACTTCTCACCGCGATCACGTACGGCATCCAGCCTTACGGCGACAGCTCCACCGGATGGGGCAACCCGTGGGTCATCGGCGGGATCGTCGCCGGGATCGTGCTGCTCGTCGTGTTCGCGTTCATCGAGTTGCGCTCCCGCGCACCGATGTTCAACATGCGGTTGTTCCGCATTCGCGCTTTCGCGATGGCGAACCTGGCCGGGCTGCTGGCATCCGTCGGCCGAGGCGGCCTGCAGTTCATGCTGATCATCTGGCTTCAGGGCATCTGGCTGCCGTTGCACGGCTTCAACTACGCTGACACACCGCTCTGGGCCGGTATCTACATGCTGCCGATCACCATCGGCTTCCTCATCGCCGGCCCGCTGTCCGGCGTACTCTCCGACCGGTTCGGCGCCCGGATGTTCGCCACCGTCGGACTTCTCATCGTCGCGGCCACGTTCGTGCTGCTGCTCATCATCCCGGTGAACTTCGAGTACTGGCAGTTCGCGATCATCACCGGACTGTCGGGCATCGGATCCGGCATGTTCGGCGCACCGAACCGCACCGCGATCATGAACAGCGTTCCCGCGAATCAGCGAGGCGCCGCATCCGGCATGGCGGGCACCGTGCAGAACGCCGGAACGTCGCTGTCGATCGGACTGTTCTTCTCGCTGCTCATCTCGGGTCTCGCGGCGTCGCTGCCCTCCGCCCTCTACAACGGGCTCACGTCGCACGGCGTGCCGACGGCCGCGGCGCAGAAGATCTCCGAGCTGCCCCCGGTGGGCAGCGTCTTCGCCGCATTCCTCGGCTACAACCCGATCCAGAGCCTGCTCGGCCCGACCGGCGTGCTCGACAAGCTGCCGAAGACCGACGCCGCGGTACTCACGGGCAAGGAGTTCTTCCCGCAACTCATCCAAGGGTCGTTCCACGATGGGCTCGTGGTGGTGTTCATCGCCGCCGCGATCATGTCGCTGATCGGCGCCGTCGCCTCGTTGAGCCGCGGCAAGAAATACGTGCACGTCGACACGACCCCGACGACCCTTCCGCACAAGCCCGGCGAGGGCGGCGATGCTGCTTCCCGAGCGACCGCTCCCGCCGCCGCGACGGCAGCCGACACCCCCGCGGCTGCCGTCACGGGATCCTCCCGCCGCGACACCGGCGGCCCCGGCGACTGACGACGGCCTAGGATCGACGGATGCCTGCCCCACTGGACCAGGAACGCCGCGACGCCACGCACGGCGCCGCATCCCCTGCCGGTGCCGACCGCGCGGAGACCGCGGCACGTCTCGCCGTCGTGGTGGGGCGCATCAACCGGCGCATCCGTGCGGTCGGCGAGGGTCTGACCCAGGCGCAGCTGTCTGCGCTGTCGAGCATCGTGCGCAAGGGACCGCTGCGCCCCGGCGACCTCGCCCGCATCGAGTCGGTCGCCGCGCCGAGTGCGACCCGCGTCGTCGCCGAACTGGAGTCGCGTGGACTCATCGCCCGAGAACCCGACCCGGCCGACGGGCGCTCATCGCTGGTCAGCGCGACGGATGCGGGGCAGGCGGCGGTGCTCGCCGCCCGCGCCGAGCGGGCCAAGCGCATCTCGGTGCTCCTGGCCGGACTCGACGACGATGAACTGGCCACCGTGGTGGCGGCACTCGACGCACTCGAGATCGTCGCGGTGCACGTGCCGCTGCCGCCGGGAGCCGAGGCCGATCGCGCCGAGTGAGGCTTACGGCTCCTCGTCGTCTTCGATGACCTCTTCACGGCTGTAGTCGACGCCCTCCTCGGCCGAGCCGGCGAAGGCATCCCCGAACGCCTTCGGGTCGCCGAGGCGTTCCGCTACGCGGTCCGGGTCGTCGGCGTCGCCCTCCAGATCGTCGAGGATCCCGTTCGTCTGGTCGAACGGGTGAGCGACGTCTTCCGCGAGAGCGCTGAGGTTCGTGTCAGAGGTGTTCGATCCTTCGCCGCGCACGAAGCGCTCCGAATCGTCGCCACCCGACCCGCCGCTCGCGTCACCGCTGCCGCTGGAGTCGCTGAGGCTTCCGGCCAGCCCCTCGGAGGTGCCCCGCGTGCCGTCCTGCCGCATGTCGGGCTGGTCGGGATGAGCCGACGACGAGCTGTTCGCCGGCATGTCGGCCGTTCCCGGCACGTTGAGCACCTCCGCTGCGTTGCTGTCGGCAATGGGACTGCCCAGCGACGAATCGCTCGAGGCGGAGGCCCCTGACCCGGCGCCACCGACATCGGGTACCCCTGGGTTCGGGGCATCCGGCGGTGCCGGCCTCGGCTCCGCCGGGCTCGGCACCGTCGGCTCGGCAGGTGTGGGGACGGTCGGCTCGGACGGCGACGGCGGGTTCGGCTCAGGTGTCGGATCGCCCGGACCACCGGGCTGGTTCGGCTGATCCGGCGCGATGTCCGGCTCCGTCGGCCCGCCCGGCCCCATCGGCATATCGGGAGGAACAGGACCTCCGGGCTGCACCGGGTCGCCGGGATCGCGCCCAGTGGGGTCGCCGTCGCCCGGATCGACGTGCCCGGGCGGCGTGGGCAGGTCGCTGCCGTGTGGGTTCGATGTGTCAGTCATGGTGGCACCCTCGCGCGCCTCCGGAGCGGATACCAGGGGTTGACGAGGCGCCCGTGGCGCGGGTGAGCAGAACGCGCAAAACGGTGTGAAACGCGCTAATCGACGGCTATGGCGCACAAGCGAGACAAGCTCACCTGCGATCGCACAGCATGGTCCATCACCAGCTAGAAGACAGAGAGGTCTGGACTGATGAGTGAACGCACTCCTCGCCGCGACCGCGCTCCGATCGCACACGAAGACGCGGCACGCATCGAGATCCAGGGACTGACCAAACGGTTCCTCACCCCGAAGGGCGAACCCTTCACCGCCATCCGTGACGTCACGCTCACGGTCGAGCCGGGCGAGTTCTGCGCCATCGTGGGACCGACCGGATGCGGCAAGTCCACGACGCTGGCGCAGGTCTCCGGGCTCGAGAAGCCCAGCGGAGGCGAGGTTCGGGTCGGCGGCAAGCTGGTCGACGGCATCACGAACGGCGTCAGCTACATGTTCCAGGCCGACTCGCTCTTCCCCTGGAAGACCGTGCTCGGCAACGTGATGATCGGACCGACCCTGCTCGGCACACCGAAGGCCAAGGCCACGACGCTCGCCATGGACTGGCTGCGCCGCGTCGGACTCGCCGGCTTCGAAGACCGCTACCCGCACCAGCTCTCCGGCGGCATGCGCAAGCGCGTCGCGATGGCCGCTGCGCTGATCAACAACCCGCGGATCCTGCTCATGGACGAACCGTTCGGAGCGCTCGACGTGCAGACGAAGGCGATCATGCAGACGGAGCTGCTGCAGCTGTGGGAGCAGCTGCGGCCATCCGTTCTCTTCATCACGCACGATCTCGACGAGGCCGTCGCGCTGGCCGACAAGGTCGTCATCATGACGAGCAGCCCCGGCACCGTCAAAGACGTCTTCGACGTCGATCTGCCGCGACCCCGCGGCGACGTGCAGGAGATCCGGCACGAGGAACGCTTTCTTCAGATCCAGGGGCGCATATGGCAGTCACTCAAAGAAGAGGTCACCCGGGCATACGAGCAGACGACGGGGGTGGCGGCATGAGCACCACAACGGCCAAGGTCGATGGATACTTCGTGATCCCGACCGACGAGGTCGACCTGCAGGCATCCGCGCGCCGTGCGCGCAGCAGGCGCACCATGTGGATCTGGATCGGCCGGGCCGCACTCCTCGTGTTCGTCATCGGCGGCTGGCAGTTGTTCACCTCCCTCGGCTGGGTCGACAAGTTCTTCTACGGCCAGCCTTCGGGAATCTGGAACAGCCTCGTCAAGCTCTTCACGCAGGGCACGGCGTTCGGCTCGATCTGGGAGAACCTCTGGATCACCGTTCAGGAGGCCTTCCTCGGGTTCCTGCTCGGCACGGTCGCCGGCGTGCTGTTCGGCATCCTGCTCGGCTCGAATCGCTACCTCGCCTCGGTCTTCGGGCCGTACATCAAGGTCGTGAACTCCATTCCCCGCATCCTGCTCGGTGCGATCTTCGTGGTCGCATTCGGGCTCGGGATGTTCCCCAAGGTGCTGCTGGCGGCGGTGCTGGTGTTCTTCGTGGTCTTCTTCAACGCGTTCCAGGGCGTGCGCGAGGTCGACCCCAACCTCGTCGCCAACGTTCGCGTGCTCGGCGCCTCGCCGCTGCAGGTAGCGCGGCACGTGACCATCCCGTCGGCGATGACCTGGATCATCGCCAGCCTGCACACCGCGTTCGGCTTCGCCATCATCGGCGCGCTCGTGGCCGAAGTGCTCGGTGCGCAGAAGGGCGTCGGCCTGATCATCACGCAGGCATCCGGCAACTTCGACCCCGACACCGTGTTCGCGTGCATGGCCATCATCGCCGTCGTCACGCTCGTGGCCGAATACCTCATCACGCTGCTCGAGCGCGTACTGCTGCGCTGGCGGCCCCCGAACCGTTCAGAGACCCAGCAGGCCATCTGAACCCCACCCCAAGCACCCACCCTGCACCACATCGGCCGCAAGCGGCCACGAAGAAAGGAAAGCACTCACATGCACGCACGCAAAGTGTTGGCAGTGGCAGCGGCCGGAGCATTGGCGCTCAGCCTGGCCGCCTGCAGCAGCAACGGATCCGGCGGATCAGGCGGGTCCACCCCGGCAGCCAAGTCCGTCCCCACCGTGAAGCTCATGGTCGGCGGCATCGACAAGCAGATCTACCTGCCGTACCAGCTGGCGCAGAACCTCGGCTACTACAAGAAGTACGGCGTGAACGTCGAGCTCTCCACGGAGCAGAACGGAGGCGTCGGCGCTGAGGATGCTATGGCATCCGGCCAGGTCGACATGGCAGGCGCCTGGTACATCCACACCGTCGACTTCCAGGCCAAGGGCAAGGACGTCATCAACCTCGTGCAGCTCTCCGGCGCCCCCGGCGAGCGCGAGATGTGCAGCCCGAAGAGCGGCGTGAAGTCGGCGGCCGACTTCAAGGGAAAGACGCTCGGCGTCACCGACCTCGGATCGGGAACGGATGAGCTGACCCAGTTCCTCGCGTCGCAGCACGGGATCTCCAAGACGGACTACCACACGCTCGCGGTGGGTGCCGGATCGACCGCGATCGCCGCGATTCAGCGCGGATCCGCGGACTGCGTCATGACGACCCAGCCGACCGTGGGTGCGCTCACGTCGAAGAACCTGGCGACCACCGCGGTCGACCTCGCCACCGTGTCCGGCGCCAAGAAGGCGCTCGGCGGGGCATGGCCGGCAGCCGGGCTGCTTGCACGTGCCGACTGGGTGAAGTCGCACGAGGATGCCGCGCAGAAGGTGGTCGACGCGCTCGTCGCCACGATGCACTGGATCAGCAGCCACTCGGCCGCCGACATCGCGAACAAGCTGCCGTCGGACTTCGTGCAGAACGCCACGATCAGCAAGCAGCAGTACATCGCCGGGCTGACCACCGACAAGGGTCAGTTCCTTCCGGACGGCATCATGCCGGCCGGCGGCCCGAAGGTGATCTTCAACATGGAGAAGACGCTCGGCGTCGACACCTCGAAGATCACCTACGCCGACACGTTCAGCAACAAGTACGCGGAGGCCGCCAACAAGCTGGAGGGCTTCAAGACCACGACCACCCCGGCCGGATCCAACGGCTGAGGTAGCTGGAGCGAAGCGGGCCGAGGGTGGGCACTCCTCGGCCCGCTTCGCTCGCTCAAGACAGCACTCTCCCATCTGTGACAGACGAAGATGAGAGCTATGTCGACGACGACACGGATGCCATGGCGGTCTTGGCCGCTCGCCACCCAGATTCTGGTCTGGGTGCTGTGCATCCTCATCGTCACCAGCGCGATCGGCGCGATCGTGTACGCGCAGATCAGCAGCGCAACCGTCGACGAGCAGTACCAGCAGCGGTCGCTGGCCGTCGCATCCTCCGTGGCGCAGATGCCGCAGATCATCGAGGACGTCGCGAAGGGCGACCCGCAGCACAGCATCCGCACACTCGCCGAGCAGGTGCGCAAGGCGACCGGGGCCAGCTACGTGGTCGTGACCGACAGGAACGGCGTACGGTTCTCGCATCCGAATCCGGCGCTCATCGGGCAGAAGCTCGAAGAGCCGGTGGCCGTGCTCGACGGCCGCACGCACGTGGGCATCGACCCGGGGAGCCTGGGCCGCTCGGCCAACGGCAAGGCGCCGATCTTCAATGCCGAGCACAAGGTGATCGGGCAGGTGTCGGTCGGCATCCTCGAGACGGAGGAATCGGCCGACAACACCCGTGACATCGTCCTCATCGTTGGGTACTCCCTGCTCGCGCTCGCGGTCGGGGCCATCGGTTCGCTCATCCTCGCCCGCCGCATCAAGCGGGTGACGTTCGGCCTGGAACCCGCGTCCATTGCGGCGCTCCTGCAGGAGCGGGAGGCCATGCTGCACGGCATCCGCGAGGGCATGATCGGGTTCGACGCGAGCAGCCGGGTCACCGTGCTGAACGGGGAGGCACGGCGGCTGCTGGGTCTAAAGGGCGAGGTGCTGGGGCGACGGCTGGACGACATCCTGCCGCCCGGGCGCCTGCGCGACCTGCTCACCGGGGAGCTGCCGGCATCCGACAGCAACATCCTCACCGACGACGCGCTTCTGGTGGTGAACCGGATGCCCGTGGCGCTCGCCGGCCGCGACATCGGTGCGGTGGTCACGCTGCGGGACCGCACGGAGGCGGAGGCATTGATTCGCGAGATCCGAGCGATCGACGGGCTGAGCCAGGCGCTGCGCGCTCAGGAGCACGAGTACGCGAACCGGCTGCACGTGATCGCCGGCCTCATCGAGCTCGGTGAGTACGACCAGGCGAACCACTACCTGGCGCAGATCTCACACACGTCTTCGTCGGTCGACGACGACCTGCGGTCGCGGATCGCGCCGGCGGAGCTTGTCGCGCTGCTCACCGCGAAGTCGGCCGTCGCCGTCGAACGCGGCATCACCTTGACGGTCACGCCCGATTCTCGGCTGGAAGATCCGTCGGTCGACGCCGAAGTCCTGCTCACCATCGTCGGCAACCTGGTCGACAACGCGTTCGACGCCGTAGACGAGCTGCCGGGCGAACGGTCTGTGACCGTGCACTTCGCGCAGCACGACGAACTCCTGATCGACGTCATCGACAGCGGCCCCGGCGTGCCGGCCGAGCGCATCCACGAGGTGCTCCGCGACGGGTACTCCACGAAGCGGTCGAGCGCCGGCCGGCGACGCGGTCTCGGTCTCGCGCTGATCAGCCGCATGGTGCGGCGGCTGGGAGGATCGATCACGGTGCATCCCGGTCCGGGTGGACACTTCGAGGTGCACCTGCCCGTGCGGGCGGCGGATGCTCCGAGTCCGGCCGAAAGCGAGGTGACGGCATGATCAGAACACTGGTCGTCGACGACGACTTCCGGGTGGCGCACATCCACGCCGAGCGCGTCGCCCGGGTTCCGGGTTTCGAGTGTGTGGGCGAGGCATACACGGCCGCCCAGGCGCGGGAGGCGATCGAGCAGCTGGCGCCCGACCTGCTGCTGCTGGACGTGTACCTGCCCGACGAGAGCGGCATCTCGCTGCTGCGGTCGCTGCACAGCATGGATGCGCCGCCGGACTGCATCCTGATCACCGCCGCCCGCGACCTCGAGACCGTCCGGTCCGCGATGCGCGGCGGCGCCTTCTACTACCTCGTGAAGCCGTTCGGCTTCGACCAGTTCGCCCGCGAGCTTGAGGCGTACCGGGCATGGCGGGAACAGACGGCCGTCGAGGGCGCCGCCGATCAGGCATCCATCGACGAGCTGTTCGGTATGCAACGCACGTCGCGGCCGGATGTCTTGCGCGGCAAGCTGCCGCCGTCGATGCACAAGGTGCTCACGACCGTGCGCGACTCGGCCGAGCCGATCGGCGCGGCGGCCGTCGCGGACGCGCTCGGGATGAGCCGCCCCACAGCACAGCGCTACCTCAGCGAGCTGGAGCGGCGCGGCCTGATCGAACTGCATCTCGAGTACGGCTCGACCGGCCGGCCGACGAACACTTATCGGTCTCGCCGCTGAGAGTGCCGCCTCGACCCGCCCCGCGGATCGCGTGGTCACGGTGCCGTAGCCGCGAGGTACTGGCACCGTGCGCATCAACATGCAGTCGCATCGGATCGTCAAACCAGGCGCGGGTGCACCCGTAAGCCAGTCCTCTGGTGCGTGCTGTTAGCGGCGGTATGTTCAGGCGTCAATGTTGACCGGTTAGGAGGCTGCCGTCGTGGTCTTGTCGCATGAGAGTACGGGGCGGGCGACGATGCTGTGCGGTGGGGCCGGTCTCGCGTTGGGCGGGATCCTCCGGGGTCTCGTAGGTGCGCCGTTCACGCATATCGTGTCGGCCGGAGTGTGGAACGCGGCCGCGAGCATCCTCATCTGCGCGGCGGCGGCAAGTCTGGCCGTGGGCCAGCGCCACGGAGCGGGTATCGTGGCCGTTCTCAATGGGGTATCGCCGCACTGATCCTGTTCGGGGCGCGCAATCTAGTCCTGGTGGTATTCGGTTGGATCGCAGTGGCGACGTCCACCGCAACCGGAGGCGTCTCGCCGATTGCGGCAGTCGTCAACTCGGTGCTCGTCATCGCCTTCGCCCTAGCAACACTCGCCGCCGGATTCGTCGCGACCCGGGCCGGCATACTCCACGGATTCGCACGATGGACACTCTTCGCGGTCGGATGCTGCTACCTGCTGTCGATCCCGTTCTACTTCGTCTCCTGGGAACCGGTGGCCAGCATCCTCGGATATCTAGGTCCGTTGCTCGTCGCTATCACGGGCCTGTCGTACGTGTTCCACGGCCAGCTCTCCAGAATCCAGGCCCGCGCACGGACCATCAACGAGCAGTGGTGACCCGCCGCACCGACGCGATAGTGGGGCCCCGCTGGCGGATCGCTCAGCGGGCGGCGCGTTCGGCTTCCTGGAGCTGCGCCTTCAAGCGAGCGAGGTAATGGCGGCCGAGTGGGTAACGCCAGCGGGATTGGAGCGACGACTCGATGCCAGGATGATGGCGCTGCCATGGAACGCACGGCTGGAAGCACTGTGGTCCGAAACGAAAACCAGGATTATCACCCCCCGATAGTGAATCCGCCCGCGGGCGGGGCGTAGGGTCAATTCGTGACCGTATGGCGGGCGATCAGCCGATTCTTGGCTTGGGTCGCCGGAGTGGTGAGACAGGTCGGCGGCGGCCTGAACGGCGGTCGCAGCTCGGACACGTATGCAACGAAGCTTTACGAGCAGCCACGAGACGACTATCGACCCTGAAAGCTTCCCGGCGTTCGACGATACTCGTCACCGCTGGATCGTTCATCAGCACAACTTGCGACACTTATCGAGCATAAGAGCGATGTCCGCCCACAACGGGGTCACTCAGCAGGCGCCGACGCCCGGCCGAATGTCGTTTGTGCCGGCCCGCCAGCCCTAGAAGATGGCTGCATGACCGAAGAAGCGACGGCGCCATCTGCAGCACTCGCGAAGCCCGCCGATTACAACGCTGCGCGCGGCGCCGGCCTCCCGGATAGTCGGGGCCGTACTGGTCTGGATCAGATTGGTCGCGGCCTTGTCGGCAACGCAAATGTTGTTATCCGTGACGTCGAGGTCACCTCGGACGGTTGGCACGTGCTGCGCCGGACGACCTTCGACATGCGTGGACGCGATGGCGTGTGGTCGACTCAACAGCGCGAGACGTACGATCGCGGCAACGGCGCAACGATCCTGCTCTACGATCCGGAGCGCGGCACGGTCTTGCTGACGAGACAGTTCCGCTTTCCTGCCTATGTGAACGACCACCCGGACGGCATGCTTATCGAGGCGGCAGCGGGTCTGCTGGATGCGGATGATCCGGAGACTGCGATCCGTCGAGAGGCGAGCGAAGAGCTCGGAGTTGAGGTGCGGGACTTGACGCACGTGTTCGACGCGTACATGAGTCCGGGTTCGGTCACCGAACGCGTGCACTTCTATGCCGGCGCGTACACACCCGCTGACCGCACCGGCGCTGGTGGCGGTGTCGCGGACGAGGGCGAGGAGATCGAGGTCCTGGAACTACAGTTCCAGGAGGCGCTCCGGATGATCACCGATGGTGCGATCGTGGACGGCAAGACCATCATGCTGCTGCAGTGGGCAGCGCTCCGCGGCATCATCCCCTGACCAAGAACGCAACGCCCACTGAACGATTCGCCTGCGGGCAGGATCGTCGGGGCAATCTAGCCACGCCACCGGGGGGGCACAGTGAGGCGTTCCTTGTCCGATTCGTCGTCTAATGGCCGATGTCGTCGAACTCACGCCGCAAATACTTTGGAGCCTGAACACGCCACGCCTCCGTCACGAGCTCGGCAAGATGGTCCTGGTCGATGCCGGCCATGCGGAACGCGACCTTCGGTTGTCCCCAGGGCGTTGTGGTGCGCAGAAACACCGTGGGCGCCATCTCGATAAGGGCGAGCGCGTCCAGGCTGTCGGCGACCTTCACGCCGACGACAAGTTCGGACGCGACGATCTCGCGCATGTCTACGGGGACGCTGGGCCAAGGATGGCACTCCCACGCATACAGCTTGCCGCGCACGAACCAAGCAGCGCCGCCTGTCGTCGCGCGCTCCTCACTACCAGGCAACCCAACAGCAGTGCGGCGCAGATCGTCGAGATCGGCCATCGTCCGAAGATATTCCGTGCCACCGACACCGAAACACGGCGCATCAGTCAGCGATCCTTGACCGGGCGGGCGTGGTTTCGCCCACGCTATCGAGTAATGCGAGTTCCGGCGATGCTGCCGCCGACCGTTAAGACAATCACGCTGAGGATGGGCGCGGCGCTGGCAACAACGATGGCCGCGACCCCGAACTTCCGTCCTTGGTTCTTCGCCGTCGCGATAATTCCTGCTGCGGGCTGACGTTCTGATCGAGGCGATCTTTCAGAGCCAGGACTCGATAATCCGGATCGAGGGAGCCAACGCCTGCGACGAGCGGCTCAGCGACCAGCGACCCCAGCACGCACGCGCCGCTGTCGAGCGGGCCAGCAGCTGCCGGTGCGTGTCGCGCACGAACGTCCAGATCTTCACCGAATCCCTCCAACGCAGCTGACGACGGAAGAACTTTGAACGATGCTTTTGCGTGCGATGAAGCGTCAACCTGGTGTGGTCGACGAACGAGTCCCGCTCAGGTATCGCGTGTCGATTCAGACGGGGCCGCAGCTGTCACACCGCCCGCTCTGGGGATGATCGACGCTGGTGGCGCGTGCTTGGGCTCCGCGGGAGATGCGAAGTGGAAGCATCAATGGATGGATATCGCGGGCCCGATCGACACCCAGACCAAACCATTCCGCACCGGCGATAGTGTCGTGCTCCGCAGCGTGAACACCTTCGGCGCGCACGGTGAGGCTGTCGGTTTCGCCGCTGCGGGACGCGTTCTCATCGACGACGGTGAACTCGCCGTGGTGGCCACGGTGCCCGGATCCGAAGTGCGGCGACGAGCCGGCAACGGAAGCGGCCCGAACGGCAGGCTCGTTTTGCCTGAGAACTGGGATGGGTCGTACGTCGAGGCCGAGTGGTTCGGAGCGCCCGTTGTGCGCGTGCACCCGAAGGGCTCGCGATGGTCTGTCTGGCGATGGCACGACGGATCAGACTGGCTTCCAGACTGGTACGTGAACCTCGAACGTCCGTGGTCGCGAACTACTATTGGCTTCGATACCCAGGACTGGACCCTCGATGTGGTGGCCTCGACCGGTGCGGACGGAGCCTGGTCCGTCCGGTACAAGGACGAGGATGAACTCGCCTTCTACGCTCAAACTGGACACTGGCCGCAGTGGATGCGTTCGATCATCGAGGGCGCTGGTAACGAGGCAACCAGGATTGCGCAGGCGCGCGGCTTCCCCTTCGACGCTGACTGGTCGCAGTGGATTCCTGATCCGACCTGGCCTGCAGCAACGATGCCAGCAGAATGGAACGTGCTCCGCTAAGAGATTCCTCGAGCGGGGCGTTCCGGCGGTTCGGACAACCTACTGCCGAGGCTCTGGGCGCACATGTTGGTGGACCGACTTGGAGGACCCGTGCATTCAAAAACCGCCAGGCCGGTCGACCAGGTTGTGGTCCTTGTCGTCGGGCGTCCAGCATCGGGAAAGAGCACCATAAGTGAGCTCGTCGCAGAGCGATGGAGCCTTCCCATCGTGGCTAAGGACGCAGTGAAGGAGCTCCTTTTCGACCTACTCGGCGTCGGAGACCAGGCGTGGTCGGAGCGGCTAGGCAGGGCCAGCTTCGCTCTGCTGGACTACATCATCGAATTGCAGCTTCGCACCGGCTCGTCATTCATCATCGACGCTGCGTACAACGCTGCGATTGAGAGCGCGAAGTTTCAAGCCTGGCAGGAGAGGTACGGGTTCACGGCGATCCAAGTGCACTGCACAGCCTCCGATGACGAACTAGTGCGCAGGTTCACTCAGCGCGAGCGAGACGGTCTTCGGCATCCTGGACACGCCGACAACGAGCGCATCGACGGCTTCCGCGCCAGCCTGGCAGATGGGCGCGCTGAGGTGCTCGACCTGCGAGGGTCGGTGATCAGCTGCGACACGCGAGCGGTCGAAGCTGTTGATGACGCGCTGGCGCAACTCGGACAGATCATCGTGTGACCCCTACGCCGCATGCATCATCAGCCTGGCACGCAAGCAGAGCGAGAGCCGATATAACCAGCGCCCTGCCGACCCAAATGCACCGCTCGTTCAAGGTTCACTTCGATGGTCGGACATGGATCGGCGAAGGGAAATGGGGCACGAACTTCTCTCCGGCACGCCGGCCGCTCTGCGTGCCCACAAGCCGGCCCGCTGCGGGCAGGAGCCGCACGGTTGCAGGCGAGGACAGCGACAGATACATCAGCGAACACCTTCAATCGGGTGTTGCGTCGACCAACTGAATCCCGGAGGGCCTAACTGCAACACGTTCAGCACGCGGTCGTGCGCGATCGCGGTTCGACGAACGAGCAGCAGCACTCACCGTTCGGCATCCACCCAATCCACAGGTCCGACGCGAGATCGACCCGGCTTGTCGGAGCCTTACCACTGGGCCCGCCGCATCGGCCGTACAGCGCCGAATCCCACCCTCGACACGCGAACCCTAGACCGGTACGTTCACTAATGGTGCGCCTCAGCCGCTCGGGCACCGCCGGCGCTCCGTGCTCGCTCCACGTCCCCGCACGTGGCGAAGGGGGTCTTCGATGTCCACCGGCATCCCGATCCAGATCGACGGCATCACCAAACGCTTCGGGAATGTCACCGCGGTCTCGAATCTGAGCTTCACGGTCGAGCCCGGCCGCGTCACCGGGTTCCTCGGCCCGAACGGCGCCGGCAAGACGACGACGCTGCGCATGCTGCTCGGGCTCGTCTCGCCGACGAGCGGCACGGCGACGTTCGACGGCGTCAGGTATCACGATCTCGCATCACCGCTCACGACGGTCGGGGCATCGCTCGAGGCGGCGAGCTTCCACCCCGGCCGCACAGCCCGCAACCACCTGTTGGTCTACGCGCAGGCGGCTCGTATCGAGCGCGGTCGCGTAGCCGAGGTGCTGAACCTGGTCGGGTTGACCGAGTACGCCGACCGCCGCGTCGGCGGCTACTCCATGGGGATGCGCCAACGCCTTGGCCTCGCATTCACGCTGCTCGGAGATCCAGGCGTGCTCGTGCTCGACGAGCCGATCAACGGGCTCGACCCCGAGGGCATCAAGTGGATCCGGCTGTTCCTGCGCGAACTCGCCGCCGAAGGCCGCACCGTTCTCGTC
Source organism: Humibacter ginsengisoli (assembly GCF_054780095.1). NCBI lineage: Bacteria > Bacillati > Actinomycetota > Actinomycetes > Micrococcales > Microbacteriaceae > Humibacter > Humibacter ginsengisoli. Next base: position 103,760 of record NZ_BAAGWZ010000004.1, on the reverse strand, counting down.
TCGTCGCACCTGCTCAGCGAGGTGCAGCAGAGCGTCGACGAGGTCGTGATCATCGCCAAGGGCGAGCTCGTGCACCGCGGCACGCTGGAAAGCCTCGAGGCGGGCGACCACATCTCGGTGCTCGTGGACTCCCCCGACCGCGACGCGCTCTCCCAGGCACTGGCATCCGCGGGTCTCGAGTTCGAGGTCGTGCGCAGCGGGCTCGTAGTGCACGGCACCGAGGCCGCACAGATCGGTCACATCGCCTTCGCCGCGGGCGTCGAACTGAGCGCGCTTCAACGGCAGAGATCGGGCTTGGAGGATGTCTTCCTCTCGCTGGTCGGAGAAGGGGACTCGCTGTGAACGGCTTCATCGCGGGCATCCGATCCGAGTTCACGAAGTTCCTCACCACACGCATGTGGTGGGTGCTGGCGATCGTGCTGTTCGGGTACGTCGCTCTGATCTCAGGCGGGCTGGGCACCCTGTTCGCGGCACTGTCGACGGGTCACCTGCACACCGCGAACGGCCAGACGCCGCACTTCGGTCACCTTGCGCCGCTCATCTACAGCTTCGCCTCCTCGGTCGGCTACGTCTTCCCCGTGCTGCTCGGTGCCCTCGCCACAACGGGCGAGTTCCGCCACCAGACCCTGACGCCGACGTTCCTCGCCAACCCGCACCGCGGTCGAGTGCTCGGCGCCAAGTCGGTCACCTCGCTCGTGATGGGCGCGATGTACGGAGTGATCGCACTGATCGCCTCCGTCGGCGGAGGTGCCATCGCCCTCTCCGCGACCGGCGTCGACACGATGCTCGGCGACAGCGACACGTGGGCGCTGTTCGGCCGGGCGCTCATCGCTATGGCGCTCTGGGCTGTGATCGGCGTCGGGCTCGGCGTGCTGGTGCCGAATCAGGCCGCAGTGATCGTCATCATCCTCGCGTTCACGCAGTTCCTGGAGCCGCTGCTGCGGCTGGCCGGCAGCTTCTCGGATGCCGCGGGATCCGTCACGAAGTTCCTCCCGGGCACCGCGAGCGACGGCCTGGTCGGAGCGAGCTTCTTCACGGTCTCCACGCCCGGCTCCGCCATCCTGGACTGGTGGCAGGGCGGTCTCGTGCTCGTCGGATACGCCGTGCTGTTCAGCGTGCTCGGCTGGTTGACCACCTGGCGCCGTGACGTGACCTGAGCGGCAACCGGGCGGATCTACTCCGCGGAGAGTACCGGCGATACTCCCGTCGCCTCATGACAGCGGGCACCGGCCGTGAACAGAATGGCGTTGCGAGCCGAACGGATCGGCCGAGAGGAGACGCCGATGTCAACGCAAACGCGGAGAAGCAGCGCGGAGAAGCTGACCCGCCGATCCCGGGAGGCGCTCTTCGCACTGGGGCTGCAGTTCCTGCTCGGCATGGCCGCCAACCTCATCGGCAGTCCCGAAGAGAACTCCGGCGCCGGGACCGCGGTCGCCGGCATCGTCCTGGGGCTGCACGCGCTCGTGGGCATAGGCCTCATCGTCGTGTCGGTGCGGGTCTGGATGGCCGCCCGGGCGGAAGGAGCGGGCGTGCGTTCGGCACTGTGGGCGTTCATCGTGATCATCCTCACGTTCCTGGCCGGCGTGGGGACGATGATGACGGGCAGCGGCTGGCTGTCCTTCCTCATGTCGGTCGGATTCGTCGTGGCGGCGGCCCTCTACGTCGCAATCGGCGCGGGCGCGCTGCTCCGGCAGCGAGCATCCATCGTCCACTGACGCCGCCCCGGCCGGCGAGTCGAGGCCTCACGACCCTCGCGTTCATAACTCCTGCAAAACCGTGGGCCGGGGCTCGTCGGGGCCGAAGACGCGGGCCGGGGGGCGAACAGCCGACCACGGCTGCAGGAGTTATGAACCGATCAGCGAGGCGCGTCAGGCGACGGAGGCCTCGGTTGCCGCCACAACGACGTCGCTGATGCGCGAGTCGCCGGCCGCAACCTCTTCGAACGCCGCCTCGATCTCCGCGCGACCCAGCAGTTCCGTCATGCGACGGCGGCGCTGACGCGGGATCAGCGTCACGACCGTGCCGGGCTTGCCGGCGCGACCCGTGCGACCGGACCGGTGCAGATACGTCTTGTACTCGTCGGGGGCATCCGCCTGGATCACCAGATCGATGTCGTCGACATGGATGCCGCGCGCAGCGACATCCGTCGCCACCAGCACCGAGACGCGACCGTTCGACAGCTTGTCGAGGTTGCGCTGGCGCCGGGACTGGCTCAGGTCTCCGTGCAGCGACACCGCAGGGATGCCCGCGTCGTCGAGTTGGTCGGCCAACTGCTCCGCGAATGCGCGGGTGCGGGCGAAGATCAGCGTCTTGCCGTCGCGGTCGGCGAGCTGCTCGACGATCTGACCCTTCTCCCGGTGCTCGATCACGAACACGCGGTGGTCGATGGTGCCGGACGCCTGGTCCTCACCCGCCACTTCGTGCACCGCGGGATCCACGAGGAACTCGTCGACGAGCGAGGCGACGCCGCTGTCGAGCGTGGCCGAGAACAGCAGCTTCTGGCCACCCTCCGAGGTGCGACGGATGATCCGCTGCACCGGCTCGAGAAAGCCCAGGTCGCACATGTGGTCGGCTTCGTCGAGCACGGTGATGACGACCTCGCTGAGGTCGAGGTGGCCCTGCTCGATGAGGTCCTCGATGCGGCCCGGGGTGCCGATCACGATGTCGACGCCGCGACGCAGCGCACCCACCTGGCGAGCCTGCGGGACGCCGCCGTAGATCTGTGTCGTGAAGAGGCCGACGCTGCGGGCGATCGGCTGCACCGTGCGGTCGATCTGCAGCGCGAGCTCGCGGGTGGGCGCCATGATGAGCGCTCGCGGAGCGCGGCCCATGGTGCGCTTGCCGTTACCCCGGCCGGATTCGGCCCAAAGCTGCATCAGCCTCTCGACAAGCGGGGCTGCGAACGCGATGGTCTTGCCGCTGCCGGTGCGGCCGCGGCCGAGCACGTCACGGCCGACAAGCACCTCGGGGATCGTGGCCGCCTGGATCGGGAACGGGCTCGGCGCGCCGAGCTCGGTGAGGGCACGCACGATGTTGCCGCCGAGGCCGAGATCGCCGAAGGTCACCCCCTCGACATCGGATGCCTCGATCGCCTCGGCCTGCAGCCTCTCGAGCACGACGTCGTCGTTCGACGTGTGCGAGACACGCTCGTCGCGCTTCGGGTAGAAGTCGGAGTCGCGGCGCTCGCGAGGAGCCTCGTCGCGACGGGCGGGGCGGCGATCGGCGCGGTCGTCGAACGAGCGGCGCGGACGGTCGTCATCGAAGGAACGGCGGGGGCGGTCACCGTCGAAGGAACGGCGGGGACGGTCGTCGTCGGAACGGCGGCGCGGTCGGTCGTCAGAGCGACGGTCACTGTCATTGAACGAGCGGCGCGGTCGGTCGTCGCCGTAAGGACGCACCGGGCGATTGTCGTCGAAGCGGCGCGCCGGCCGGTCATCGTCGTACCGGCGAGCAGGGCGCTCATCGTCGTGGAAACGGCGAGCGGGTCGCTCGTCGTGGAAGCGGCGGTCCCCGTCGGAGCGACGCGCGGGCCGGCCATCGTCATGACGGCGCGCTGCGCGGTCGTCGTCGAAGCGACGCGGACGGTCGAAGTCGCGGCGCGGGCGCTCATCGCCGCCGGAACGACGCTCGTCACGTGCTCCGCGGTCGTAGCGCGGGCGGTCATCCCTTGCGGGGCGGTCATCACGGCGATCGCGGTATCCGCTCGCGTTGCCGCGCGACGGACGCGAGTACTCGGCGTCGTCGCGACGGCGGTCGTCGCCAGCTCCACGTGGACGCTCGGCGGCGTGGCCGCGAGCGGCGCGCTCGTCGGCGGTCCAGCGACGCTTCTTCGGGGCATCCGCCTCATCCGGACGGTAGCCGCGGTGGCCGGCGCTGCGGCTGCCCGGCTTGGAGTCGGACTTCGCGCCGAACGACTTGTAGCCGCTCGACTTCTTGGCGTAGTCCGGGTCGTAGTTCGGTCGACCGGCAGGCTTCTTGTTCTTGGGCATCAAGGATTCTTCTGGGTTGTTCTCGAGTGTGCAGGGCAGAACCCGCGACAAGTCGTCGCGTCCTTGCAGAACCTCGGGCAGGCGGCGTAGATCGCCGCCTCGATGAGGACCGTTCCATACAGGGCCATCCGCCGCGGCGTGCATCGACGCGATAGGTGCTCTTCGCACCAGGCGGAACCGGCCCACAAGACTTACAAACCCATCCGCGCGAGTGCGCGGTGTCCAGAGCCGACTGCGACAGTCTACCGGATGCCCGGCTGGCATTCTGCTGGGCGCCGTGAGTTACATGCGGTCGCAGATCGTCAGGCCCGGGCGGGCCGGGCCGTGGCCCACCGCTCGGCCACGAGCATCAGCACGACAATGACAAGCACGACCACCAGCTGCACGATCACCGGTGCGACGTACCCGAGCACCGCAGAGGCGAGCACGACGCGATGCGGCTGAGGCGCCCTGCCGCGCGCGAGGGGCCAGATGTGCGCGAGGGCTCTGGCGTGCGCGAGGGCTCTGGCGTCATGCGCCCATTCTCGCCATCCGGCGACGCCGATCACGGGGAACGCCGCGCGCGGTGAACGTCGACCCGCGTCCATAACTCCTGCAGATGGCCGCGGGGTGCGCGGCCCTCTACCGGCCCGCCGCGGCAGCCGGCGGTCGTGTGTTACACGCTGCAGGAGTTACGAACCGTGGCGGTGGGCGAGCCACGGGCGCTGTCCCGCGGTCACAGTGGGAGCGCCGTCACGGCCCGGCGGGCGCTGTCTCCTGGTGCGGCGCAGGCAGCTCGGCGGTCGCCGCCCAACTCGCCAGCAGCACGATCGCATCGGCGGACGACGCCCGGGCTCGGCCGTGTACGTCGACATGGTGAGCCCCGCATCGGCGGGCAACTCGAGCGCCTCGTACGTCAGCTCGAGGTCGCCGACGATCGGATGGTGCAGGCGCTTCACGCCCGTGCGGTGGTAGCGCACGTTGTGCACACCCTAGAGCGTGCGGAACCGGTCCGACTGCGTCGACAACTCGCCCACGAGGTCGTCGAGCACTCGCTGCATGCTCGGCCGCAGCGGGGCGGACGCACGGCGAGCGGATGATGGGCCGCGTCTGCTGGTGAGGAACTCGCGCACCTCGCTGCGGTTGTCCGTTCATCCGACGCCACCCGGCGTCCGGCGCGCGGGGGAGGACCCGTCACTACCCGGTTCCACGCCGCCACCCCGTCTTCAGGTCGCAGCTTCTGTCGCTTCCCGGGCGTCCGTACGACAAAAACTGCGACCTGAATGAGAAAGGATGCCACCCTTCGGTCGGCCGGTCGACAGAAACTGCGACCTGAAGAGCTGGTGCTGTCGCTACCGGGCGGGCTGCAGCTCGCTGGGCGGCTCCGGTGCGGCGTCGGGCGCGGCGGGCGGCTCGTGCCCATCGGCATCCGCTGCTCCGCGCTTCGCCGCCCGGCGGGCCCGGCGCCGTTCGCGGGCGCCCTCCACGAGGTTGTACAGCGTGGGCAGCACCACGAGCGTCAGCAGCGTCGACGACACGAGGCCGCCGATCACGATGATCGCGAGCGGTTGCGAGATGAACCCGCCGTGGCCGGTGACGCCGAGCGCCATCGGCAGCAGCGCGAAGATCGTCGCGAGCGCCGTCATCAGGATCGGCCGCAACCGGCGGGATGCCCCGTGCCGCACCGCATCGGGAACCGAGAGACCCCTGTTGCGGTACTGGTTCACCAGGTCGATGAGCACGATGGCGTTCGTGACCACGATGCCGATCAGCATGAGCATGCCGATGAGGGATGCCACGCCCAGCGGCACACCAGAGAGCAGTTGCAGACCGATCGCCCCGGTCGCGGCGAACGGGATCGAGACGAGCAACAGCAACGGCTGGCGCAGCGACTTGAACGTGGCGACCATGACGACGTAGACGATCAGGATGGCCGCCAGCATCGCGAGCCCCAGCTGTGAGAACGCGCTTCCCTGGTTCGCCGTGACGCCGCCGATGGTTGCGGATGCACCGCTCGGCAGATCCGCCTTCTTCAGCGCCTGCGCCACCTGCGTGTTGGCGGTGGTGAGGTCGTCGCCGACCGGGTTCGCGGTGACGGTGGCGGTCTGCAGGCCCTTCTGCGTGGTGACGGTGGCAGGACCCTTGGCGTCGTGCACGTCGGCCAGTGTCGACAGCGGCTGCGGCCCGCGCACCGTCTGGATCGGCAGAGCCTTCAGCTCATCGACCGTCATCGGCTGATTCTTGTCGGCGATGTAGATGGTGAGCGAGGTGTTGTCGATCGAGACGGTGCCGGCCTGCGTGGGCTGCATGGCCTGCGACACCTGCGTGCCCACCGCCACCTCGCTGAGACCGTACTCGGCCGCCGTCGTGCGGTTCACCGTCACGGCGATGTACGGCAGTGTGGAGGCGAGGTTGCTCGTCACCTGGTTCACCGAGCTCAGCTTGTCCAGCTGGCTCACGACCGAATCGGTGGCCGTGCGCAGATCGTTCTGATTCGAGGCCGAGATGTCGACCTCGAGGTTGCTGGAACCGCCGAAGCCTGCACTCGCGGACACCTTCAGGTCTCCGGGCACATCGAGGTTCTTCAGCTGGTTCTGCACCGTCGTCTGGAGGGCGTCCTGGTCGGCGTTCGGGTCGGTGGTGATCGAGAACGTTGCGGTGTTGGCGCCCCCGCGGCCGAAGGCATCCGCCAGCGCACTCCCGGAGGTGCCGACGGACAGCTGAACGGTCTTGATGCTGTGGATGCTCCTCAGCTTCTTCTCCACGACGGTCGCGGCATCGTCCTCTGCCTGCAGGCTCGTTCCGGGCTCGAACGTCTGCGTGACGGAGAGCGTGTTCTGCCCGCTGGAGCCGAGGAAGTTGGTCTTCATCAAAGGTGCGAGCGCGAGCGTGCCGCCCAGCACAAGGACGGCGATGATGATCGTCACCGCGGAGTGCTTGAGCGTGAAGTTGATGATCGGCAGATATCCGCGCTGCAGGCGGGACGGATGCTCGAGCTCGTCGTGTCCGCTCGCCACGGCTTCCGCGATCGACAGGTGAGCCGCCTCGTCATCTGCAGCGAACTCGGCCTGCTGCTCCGCCGTGAGCTCCGCACCCTTCTTCGCAGCCGTGCGCCGCGCCTTCGCCGCCTGCTTCTCGGCGCGCTTCTGCAGCTTCGCCGGGCTCGGCGGACGCACCCACCAGTACGCGAGCACGGGAACGATCGTGAGAGCGACGAGCAGCGAGGAGAGCAAGGCGATCGTCACCGTCACGGCGAAGGGCCGGAACAGCTCCCCCGTCACGTCGCCGACGAACGCGATCGGCAGGAACACGGCGACCGTCGTCAGGGTCGAGGCGGTCACGGCGCCGGCCACCTCGCGAACGGCGGCGATGATCGCCTTCGCCCGGTCGATGCCCGGCACAATGTGCCGCTTGATGTTCTCGATCACGACGATGGAGTCATCCACCACCCGTCCGATCGCGATGGTGAGGCCGCCGAGCGTGATGATGTTCAGCGTGTAACCGCCGGCCCACATGCAGATGAACGTGATGAGCACCGAGGTGGGAATCGAGATGAACGTGACGATCGTCGACCTGAGCGAGAGCAGGAAGATCAGGATGATCACCACGGCGAACAGCAGACCCAGCGCGCCTTCCTCGGCGAGCGAGTTGATGGACTGCTGGATGAACGGTGCCTGATCGAACACCGAGGTGAACTTCGCGTTGTGGCCGAGCGCGCTCTCGAAGGCCGACGTCTGCTTCTTGACCTCGCTCGACACCTGAACCGTGTTCGCCGTCGGAGTCTTCGTGACGGCGATCGTGAGAGCGGGCTTGCCGTTCACGCGCGAGATGGAGGAGGTGGGGTCATCCGTGATGGCGACCGTCGCGACGTCGCCGATCGTGTGCACGACCGGCGTCTGGGCTGCCCGCGTTGCTGCCTGCTTCTGGGCCGCGGATGCACCACCTGTGGCCGAGCCCGGCGAGGATGCACCTGTGGCCGAGCCTGCGGCGGAGCCCGCCGCGGACGATTCCGCGGATGCCGACCCCGTCGACACGAGCGGCAGCGCGGCGATCTGGTCGACCGACGAGAGCGTCGACCCGGCCTGCACCGACAGGGTCTTGCCGTCTGCGGTGATGGATCCCGCGCCGATCAGCACACCACTCTGCTGCAGAGCGGTCTGAATGGACTGCACGCTCGCCCCCGCCGCCGCGAGCTTCGCGGGGTCGGGTGTGATGGTGACCCGCTGCCCGACGGCGCCGATCAGCTGGGCGGAGGCGACGCCATCCATCTTCGTGATCTCGGGCAGCACGAGCCGCTTGATGTCGGCGGCGAGCTGCTTCTCGTTCTCGTCGCTCGTGACCGCCATCTCGATGATGGGCAGATCGGAGATGCTCCCGGCGAACACCTGCGGTTTGACGTTCGACGGCAACCGAGACGAGATGTTGCCGATGGCCTGATTGATCTTCTGCTCGGCCGTGTCGAGGTCGGACCCGTAGGTGAACTTCGCCGTGATGAGCGACTGGTTCGTGCTGCTCACCGCCGACGTGCTGTCGAGGTTCGGCACGTTCTGAATGGCGGACTCGATCGGCGTGCTCACGTCGTTCTCGACGACCTGCGGAGATGCCCCCGGGTAGTTGGTCACGATGACCAGTTCGGGGAAGTCGATCGACGGCGTCAGCTCCTGCTTGAGGTTCGACAGACCGATGAAACCGAACACGACGACCACGAGCGTTGCGAGCCCGATGAGAGCACGGTTCTTCATGCTCAGTACGGCGAGGGAGTGCACGTACGGATCCTTAGGTCTGATGTGAAGCAGGGCGAGTGAGAATCTCGGCAGCGCCGCCGACCGGGCGATTATCGCACCCCACTCTGGACGGTTGACCGCCGTCAACTACCCCTCAGACGACGGCGGCGAGCACCCCCGGTTCGGGCAGCGGATGCCTGGATGCCGCCCGCCACGCCCGCTGCAGCGCCGAGACGGCGCGCTCGACCTGCGACTCGTCGTACGTCAGCGGTAGGCGCAGGAACCGCTCGAACGCGCCGTCCACTCCGAACCGTGGACCCGCGGTGATCAGCAGGCCCTCGCTGCGGGCGGCCAAGGCGAGCTGAGAGCTGACCGGTGCACCGATGTTGACCCACGCCGCGAGGCCGCCGTGCACGTGCGGCACGTTCCACTCGCCGAACGCATCGGGCACGACCCGCTCGATCGCCGACCGTCCAGCGGCGAGCGCCAGGCGCCGCTCGGCCAGAACGGTCTCGTAGCTCTCGAACAGGGCGGCGACGACGAGCTGCTCGAGAACGGGCGTGCCGAGGTCCATGTTGGCGCGCACGGCGTGCAGCCGCCGCACGGTCTGCCGGTCCGCGCGCACCCAGCCGATCCGCAGCCCGCCCCACATCGTCTTGCTGGCCGAACCGATCGTGATCACACGCGCACCATTCGCCGAGGCTGCCAGCGGCGGGTAGGTCCGCGGCCGGTCGATGTCGAGTTCCGCGGGCGTCTCATCCGCCACAACTACTGTGCCCTGCGCAGCGGCCGCATCGAGCACGCGGCGGCGCACGGATGCCGTCATCGAGCGCCCGGTCGGGTTCTGGAAGTCCGGCATCACGTATGCCACCGAAGGGCTCGTGCGCCGGAGCACGGACTCGAACGTCTCCACGTCCCAGCCGTCTCGCGACTCGACGGAGACCGGAGTTGTCACGATGCGCGCCCCTGCTGCACCGATCGCGTCGTACGCGTGCGGATACGTCGGCACCTCGATCAGCGCCCGGTCGCCGCGACTGACCAGTGCGCGTGCGATCAGCGCGATCGCCTGCTGCGCGCCGACGGTGACGAGCACCTCGTCCGCGTCCGTCGGGAGCCCACGCTCGGTGTACCGCCGGGCGATCGCCTCGCGCAGCACGGGAAGCCCCACGGTGTCGTACCCGGTGTCGCCGAGCAGCGACGCGACCTGCTCGGATGCCCGGCGCACGGCATCCGGCATCATGGACGGTGCCGGCAGCGCGGCCTTGGTGAAGTCCAGGAGACCCTGAGCCGGAGCGGTGGGCGAAGCCGCCCGGCCGGGAAGCGCCGTGCGTGTGCCCGAGCCTTGCCGGCTCGTGGCGAACCCCTGTTCCCGGAGCCGCTGGTACGCGGCCGTGACCGTGGTGCGGCTGATCGTCAACTGCGCGGCGAGCTCGCGCTCGGCCGGCAGGCGGATGCCGGAGAGCAGCCGGCCGTCGATGACGAGCAGACGGATGCGATCCGCCAGTGCCTCATAGGACGGTCCGTCTGCGCGCCACTCACCGAGTAGCTCCAGCAGGGACCGCGAGCCGATCGACGTCGATGCCATCAGGCCACTTTAGCCGGATTGGCTCTACAAAGACAGGCCACTTCAGGGATTGGATTCTTAACATGCAGCCAATTCTCGCGACGACCGGTGGCGTCTCAGCGATAAGGAGCCGGACGCGGCGATGGAGTCTGCGGCCCCTGAGCACTCGTCCCGCGACGCGTGCTCGCCGGTTCACGCAGCTGCTCGCCGGTCTCTTCCTGTACGGCATCGCCATCGCCGCGATGATGCAGGCCGCGATCGGCATCGAGCCCTGGGACGTGCTCTCGCAGGGCATCATGAAGCACACCGGAATCCCGTTCGGCCTTGTGACGAACCTCGTCGGAGCCGTCGTTCTTCTGTTCTGGATCCCGCTCCGCCAGCGCCCCGGCATCGGCACGGTGCTGAACGTGCTGCTTGTCGGGCCGTCGGCGCAGTTCGGACTCTGGGTCATTCCGCAGCCGGATCTGCTCTGGGTGCGCATCCTTCTGTTCGCGGGCGGCCTGCTGCTCATCGCCGTGGCATCCGGCCTCTATATCGGTGCACAGTTCGGTCCGGGTCCGCGCGATGGCCTGATGACCGGCCTGAACGCCCGCACTGGTCGACCGATCTGGCTCGTGCGCAGCGGAATCGAGGCCGTGGTGCTGCTCGTCGGGTGGCTGCTGGGCGGCAACGTCGGCTGGGGCACTCTCGCGTATGCGCTGTGCATCGGCCCGCTTGTGCATGTCGCGATCCCGCTGTTCGCGCTGCGGCGCGCGGATGCCCGTGGCGCGGCAGCCGGGGCGGGCGCGCGATCCGAGCCGACCGCCACGCTCCGCACGGCCGTCGAAGGCGAGCGCTGCGACCTGCACGACCACCTGGTCGAACCGGATGCCGCCGCTCGCCGCCGCGAGCCCGTGCGCGAGCGCTGGGCGCTCGGCCCGCGCGGCTGAGCCGTCCGCGCTGCCGCCCGCGCCGCCGCCCCCCCGACGTGAGACTAGGCGTATGCGATGAGACCTGGCGCTATGCACCCAGCGTCATCCCATACACCTAGTCTCGCTGGGAATTACATCGTGTCGGCGTAGACCCGGAACGCGTCGCGCACGTACTCCGCGCCCTCGGTGCCGCCGTAATTGGCGGCGAATCGGTCGTCGGCGACGTACATGTCGCCGTAGCCGAGCAGCGTCTGCGCCGTGATGGTGACGCCGGTCGCCGGTGCGGACAGGCTCAGCCAGTCCACGTGACGCCGCACGATCTGCTGCACCCGGTCATCCGCCGGGTCGACGCCGTCGGCACGCGCCGACGCGTAGTCCGCCGCGATGTCGAGGTGCTGCTGCTGGAATGCGCGCTTCTCCTCGTCGGTCTTCGAGCGCCACCACGCGTCGCTCTTCGCGTACGCGTCCTTGCCCCAGCGCTCCTCGACCTCCTGCTTGTACTGGGTGTGATCGAATCCATCGAAAGCCTTCTCGGCCATGACCGCCTCTCCTCTCTCTAGTGCGTCGATGGTGAACTTCACGGATGCCGCCTGCCGCGCCAGCCGCTCCTGCTCGCTTTTCAGCCAGCGCAAGTGGTGGCGCAGCGCGGTCGCCTCATCGGTCTCCCGCTCGAGCACCGCGCCGATGTCGGGCAGCCTCAGCCCGAGCTCCCGCAGCAGCAGGATGCGCTGCAGCCGCACGAGCGAACGCTCGTCGTAGTAGCGGTATCCGTTGCTGCCGATGCTGCTGGGCTTGAGGAGGCCGATGTCGTCGTAGTGCCGCAGCGTGCGACTGGTCGTGCCGACCAAGCGCGCCAACTGCTGGATCGAGAGCTCGGCCTCGTCAGCGGCGCGGGCATCCGTGTCATCCGTCATGCCTTCGACGCTAAAGGTTGACGCAGCGTCAATGTCAAGCGATGGAACGGATCGCCTTCACTCCGTTTCGTCTGCGGTGCGGAACACCGGCCACGACACTTCGGTGCGGTAGTCCTCGACGCGGTCGGTGTCCAGGGACCACACGAGGAAGTCCTCACGGATGGGCCCAGCCACCCCGATCGCTCGCCGCGAGACGTAGCTGCCGAGAGCTCCGTATGTCGTGTCCATGTCGGCGTGCGAGCCCACGTGTGTCATGACGGCTGTGTCGCCTGCCGCGAGCTCCACCCACTCGACTCGCTCGGAACGGATGTCCGCATCACCCCGCGCGCTCATCGGTACGAATGCGAGCAGCCGACCCCGCCCCTGCTCGAAGAGTTCCGGGTAGAACAGGGTGCCAGGCGGGCCATCCCGTCCGGCGCCCGTGCCGTCAGCCAACGCGATGAGCTCGGTCAGCGCGGAGACCAGCCAGGGGCCGGCATCCGTGATGTCCATCCGCCCCTCGATGGCGAGCGCCCACTGCGAGGAACGGGTGCGGAACGAGATGTCCCGGTCGGCATCGTCGTGCGGTTCCAGAAGCGAACGCAGCGATGCGACGGCGTCGCTGGTCTTGGCTAGCTGCTCCTCCATGCGTTGCAGATGCGCCGCGATCACCCGGTTCCTGGATGCCACATCGGGCGCCGACACCACCTCGCGAACACTCTCGATCGGCATTTCGAGGGCGCGCAGACGTCTCACGACCTGCGCGATCGGCACCTGGTCCGTGCTGTATCTGCGGTATCCGCTCTGCGGATCGATGCTCGCGGGTTCGAGCACCGCGGCGTCGTGGTAATACCGCAGCGCCTTCACCGTGAGGTGCGTCATGCGCGAGAAGTCGCCGATGGAGACGAGCGTGCGTTCCACGTTCTCGATCCTGCCAGGAACCGCAGTCGCTCCACGGGGCGACGCGAGCATCGATCGCCGTTCCTGCGTCATCGGGCTCCTCGAGGAAGCAGGAACGTCAATCCGAGTGTCGCTGCCGCGATGGCCGCGAGAGGAACCAGGCTCGCGGCGAAGGCCTGCGCGGCTCCGTGGCCCCCCACCACACCGAAGAAGACGGTTCCCACCACGGCGACGCCGATCGACCCGCCGACCTGCTGCATGGTCGACAATGCGCCGGAGACGATGCCTGCCTCCTCAGGAGCGGCGGTGGCGAGAACCAGGCGCGTCGACGGCGGGATGCTGAATCCCTGGGCAGCCCCACACAGCACGAACCCGACGAGCAGCCACGCCACATCGGAGTTCGTCAGGGCGACCACGGCGAGCGCGGCGAAGCCGGCGAGGTTGCAGAGCGCCCCGACGACGAGCACCCCGCGGCCGAGACGCGCGGTCACCCGCGGGGCGAGCATCACCGCCGCAAGGTAGGGGACCGCCAGGCCGAGGAAGAGGCCGCCTGACTCGAGAGCCGTGAGCCCCCTTGCCACCTGCAGGTAGAGCGTGAGAACCACGAAGACGGATGCCTGCCCGCACCAGAAGACCAGCTGCCACAGCATGCCGGAGCGGAAGGCGGGCGTGCGCACGAGCATCCTGGGGAACATCGGCTCGCCCCCACGGGCTTCGAGCCGTCGCTGCTGCGCCACGAACGTCGCGAGTACGACGGGAACGAACGCGAAGCACACCCACACCCATGGCGCCCACCCCGCATCCCGGCCCTCGATGAGCGGGAAGACGAGCGTGAGCACGGCGACTGTCATGAGCAGCATCCCGAGCACATCGATGCGATGCGCCGTTCCCCTGGTCGCGGGAACGACGAACGGCGCGAGCACGAGCGCCAGCACGCCGATGGGCACGTTGATCGCGAAGATCGCGCGCCAGCCCATGTTCAGGACGTCGCCGCTGATGAGCAGCCCGCCGATGATCTGGCCCGCTGCCGCACCCACGCCGAGAACGGCGGCGTAGAGGCCGATGGCGCGCGCTCGTGCAGAGCCCTGGAAGAGCGACCCGATCATCGCCAGCACACTCGTCATGACGAACGCCGTCGACATCCCCTGAAGGAATCGGCCTGCGACCAGCAGGCGAGGGTCGGGAGCGGCCGCGCAGAGGATCGAGGCCGCCGTGAAGACGGAGATGCCGATGAGAAAGGCTCGTCGGCGGCCGAACCTGTCACCGAGCCTGCCCGCGATGAGGAGGCACGACGCGGTGCCCACGGAATACGCCGCGACGAGCCATTCGAGGTCGCCCGGCGTCGCGTGCAGCTCGACCTTCATCGACGGCAGCGCGACGTTGACGATGAAGAAGTCGATCGCCGTGATGAACGTGCCGATCAGAAGCGCGAACAGCGAACGCCATGGCGGTGTGTCGTGCGTCGGGTCGGAGCCAGGGTGTTCCTGGGTGGCGAGCGGCGAACGAGCGGTACGGAGGTCGGTTTCGTGTGCGGTCATGACACCGTTCTCCCGTCTCCCCTGGCGGGAGAGTCAAGAACGGATGCCACGGCCGTCGCAGTCAGGCGGGCAGGTGGTCTCCAGGGAAGCCGGATGCCTCGTGCACCTCGGCCGACAAGACCCCGGCGGCGACGGCCGGGTCTGCGGCGATGATGGCGCTCGTCGTCTCCAGCGACGCGTCGAAGACGCCGACACCGGCGAGCGCCCCTCCGTCGCGTACGGGCATCACGACACAGAGGATCCCGGCGTCGCGCAACTGCATGTTGCGCCTGCCGTGCTCCCAGATGATGGCGGCGGCGTTCTGCATCCCGTAGTTCGGCCCGCGACGGAGCACCACGACCGTGTAGTTGCGCGTCTGCGTCAGATGCCGTCGCATCTCGTCATCGTCGATGTCACGTAGCGCGGGCAGGTCTGTCATGGCGCCTCCTGGCCGTTCAGGATGTCGGCACCACGATCGGCGAGATGACCGGCAGCGCTCTTGCCGTCATGCTCCGCCGCATCCAGCAGCCGCTGCAGGATGACGTCCCATCCCCGGCTGAACGATCCGCCGAGGTAGCCGCCGGGCAGCGCGCAGTCCGCGCGCAGCTGCTCCTCACTCAGCTTCTCCCATCCGCGGTGCTCGAGATCCACCCTGGTGCGTTCTGCTCCCGCCGTGGTGAATCGCAGCTCGACCTCGGTGGGCGTGCCGCTCGCGTTCCACGTCATCACGAACCGTTCGGGTGGCGCCCAGTCGAGCACGACGCCCCACTCCCGCTCGGTGCCGTCCCGCCAGGTCTCGTAGACCCGGCCGCCGACCCGACGCTCGAACGTCACCGCGGCCACCTTGTCCTCGCCCATCGAGAACGGGCGCAGCGGCCACCAGCGGTCGAGCGTGCGCACGAACGTGTCGAACACCGCATCACGATCCCTGCGGACCACGATGCTCTTGCGGATAGGGGGACGCACGAAGGCCAGCACCGTTGCGCCGCCGGCGTCCTGCTCGGTACTCATCGTTCCCCGGTACTCATCGTGACTCTTCACCCGTCGTGCCGTTGCGTCCGGCACAATGCTCAGGCTGGCCGCCGTCGCCGGCGGTGACCCCGTCGTCGGCCCCAGCCTCGGCGATCCTGGCGGCATCCGCAAGGGCGTTGCCCCACACATCGTCGAGAAACCGACGAAGCCCGCTGAGCCCAGCGACGCGTGTGCGGTACAGCCTGCGGGTGCCGTCGCGCCGTTCGGCCAGCAGCCCGGCCTCCTTGAGCACCGTCAGGTGCTGGCTCACGGCGGGGCGCGACACGTCGAACGTCGACGCGATCTCTCCTGCGCTCAGCTCCTGCGACGCGACGAGGCGCAAGATGGCGCGTCGCCGAGGCTCGGCGACGGCGCGCAAGACGGCGGATTCGGATGCTTCGGATTCGAGGCCGTCGTCGGGCGCTACGGACTTGGCCGGCGAGGCCGATGCGGCTACGCCCACAGGCCGACCGGTGTGCCCTCGGGATCCGCGAACACAGCGAATGATCCGGCGTCGCCAGGCAGCGCCGTGGGAGGCACGATCGTGCTGCCGCCCAACTCGGATGCCTTGTCCAGGCACGCCTGGAGATCGTCGACCCGCACGTACACGGTCGTCCGCGGGACATCTCCGCGCTGCGGCTCACCAATGCCGCCGGGGATCGCGCCCTCGCCCGCTCCCGTGTCGACGATCGTGTACCCGTCACCCATGGGCTGGGTAGACCAGCCGAAGAGTTCGCTGTAGAACCGCGTCGCCCTCTCACTGTCACGCGCCGTGATCTCGAACATCGCCACCGGCTGTCCCGTGATTCCTCCTCGAATCGGTGCGTTTCGTTCAGTGTCGCTTACGTTAGTGGCTGCTAACAGAAATGTCAACGAGATGTCCCGGCTTCTCGAAACGGCACCCAGCACCCCCGGGCTCCGACAGGCTCAATGCCCGGCCCGCGGTTCCGCAGTGTTGCAATACCCAGGAACGCGATATATCGTGTCCTCGGAAGTCGCGATATATCTCGATACGCATGGATGTCTCACGGCTTCTTCATAGACATCCGCAGTTCGAACGCCCCAGGCGGCCCCGAGCGAGCGGGCTACGTAACGAGAAGGGAAATGGACATGGCACAGGAACGCTGGATCGTGAATCCGGGAGAGAGCAAGACGATCGACTTCGAGATCGTGCGCACACTGAAGGTGAGCCTGATCGGCGGGCGCGTTGACGTCATCGGCCACGACGAGCCCACCGCTCGCGTCGAGGTGAACGGCGTCAGCGGCAAGGAACTGCTGATCTCGATCGACGGCGACACGCTCGAGGTCGACCACCCGCAGTGGCGATGGGACAACTTCATCGACGTGTTCCGCTCCTGGCGGGGCAAGGCGACCGCCGACGTCACGGTGCTCGTACCGCGCGACGTGGTGCTCAAGCTCGGCGTGATCTCCGCCGTCGCGCTCGTCAGCGGGCTCGTCACCGACCCGAAGCTCAACACGGTCAGCGGCGAGATCACCGCAGACGGCATCGTCGGCGACCTCGACCTCAACACCGTCAGCGGCGAGCTCACCGCCCGCGGCCACCGTGGCGAGGTCACCGCGCACACGGTCTCGGGCGACCTCACGGTGTCAGGAAGCGTCACCAAGTTCTCCGCCGACAGCGTGAGTGGCAACATCTACCTCGACCTCTTCGACGTTCCCTTCGAGGTGAAGACGAACTCCGTGTCCGGCGACCTCACGATGCGTCTCGACGAGAACGTCGGTGTCCGTTATCGCATCAACACCGTGAGCGGCATCGCGCACCTCGACGGCACCACCGTGATCAAGGGTTCGATGGGCAAGACCTACACGAGCCAGTCCGGCAATCTCGAGGGCAAGTGGCTGGACGTCTCGGCCAGCTCCGTCTCGGGCAACATCTCCGTGGTCCGCAGGCGAGCCGACGACTCGGCGCGGAGCACGACGGATGCCGCCGGCGGCGCCGCATGACGCCCGCGGTGTTCTCCCACGGCAGCCTGCGGCTGTACCTGCTCAGCCTGCTCGACGAGTCCCCGAAGCACGGTTACGAGCTGATCCAGGCGCTCAGCGACCGGTTCGGCGGCACGTACAGTCCCAGCGCCGGCACGATCTATCCGCGGCTGGCGAAGCTGGAAGAAGAAGGACTGGTCACCAAGACCTCGGTCGGACGCAAGACGGTGTACGCGATCACCGACGCGGGCCGCCAGGAGCTGCGCACACGGGCATCCGAGCTCGACGACATCGAGAACGAGGTGACCGACTCGCTGCGCCGCATGGCCGACGAGGTACGCGCGGGCGTCAACCAGGCGATGAAGAGCCTGCGCGCCGACCTCGCGGCCGCGGCACGCGAGGCGAAGGCCGACGCGAGGCAGTTCGCCCGTGAGGCACGCCCGGAGGATGCCGTGCCCGACGCGCGCGCGGAGTCGCGGCTCGCGCTCCGCGAGGCGGAGATCGTGCTCAACGAGTTCCGCCAGCAGGTGCGCGCGGATCTGCGACAGGCATCCATGCGCGACGGCATCCCCGCCGCGGCGATCGCCGCGCTGCGCGACAACCTGTCGCGCGTGCGTACGGAACTGCTCGGCCACCTCGGGCGCTGACGCGCGCCCCGACGCGCCCGCGGCCCTGATGCCTCGGGCGTGTCACTCGGTCGGCGTCGCGCTCACGCGCGGTCGGACTCGCGGATGCTCACGCCACCCGCCCGGTTTCCGTCACGGTTCCGTTGGGGCAGTGCAGATACACGTGCCCTTCCTCCTTCTCCGAGACGTGACCGGCGAGAGCCTCCCCGCAGAGCGGGCAGGCTGTGCTGAGCGGCGGCTGGGCGTCGTAGGGGCCGAGCGGGGCGGATCCCAGCACCGGGACCAGCTTGCCGTCCAGCCACTCGACCGCCTGTGTCAGACCGTGCCTGTGGATCGTTGCGCCACCTCTGTTTCGTGGCATGCCATCAGCGTAGGTCCGGTGCCCCGGCATGCACCCCACCGCAGCGAACGTGCGGAATCCGAGGCCTTCCCGATATAACGCTGGGCATTGGCTTCGCGGGATGACGCACCGACTTGACAGGCATTAGGCAGGTAGTAGTGTCGTCCCTCGTGACAAATGAGGGGAAGGTCCCCGGGCTCGACGGTCGCTCTGCAAAACGGTGGCTGATCGGGGAACCTCTACCCAGCGAGAAGCTCGAGGGGCAGCTCCTCCCCAAGCATCTGGCCCTGCCGATCTTCGCGAGCGACGCACTCTCGTCCGTGGCGTACGCGCCGCAGGAGCTCATGATGGTACTCCTCGTCGGCGGTGTCGCGTTCCTCGCCTACTCTCCGTGGATCGCCGTGGCGGTCATCGTGCTCATGCTCACGGTGGTCGCCTCATACCGGCAGCTCGTGAAGGCGTACCCCTCCGGCGGTGGCGACTACGAGGTCGCGCACAAGAACCTGGGCGAGAAGGCCGGCCTGGTCGTCGCCTCCGCTCTGCTCGTCGACTACGTGATGACCGTCGCCGTATCGGTGGCCAGCGGTGTCGACAACATCATCTCCGCCCTGCCGTGGCTGAGCGGGTTCCGCGTCGAACTCGCTGTGGCGTTCGTCGTGCTCATCGCCGGTATGAACCTGCGCGGCGTGCGCGAGGCGAGCAAGGCGTTCTCGATCCCGACCTATGTCTTCATCGGTTCGATCGGCGTGATGATCGCGACCGCGCTCATCCGTACCGCGCTCGGGGTGGCACCGATCGCCGAGTCGGCGCAGTACGCGGTTCGCTCTGAGGGCCTGGCACAGGCGGCGATCGTGCTGCTCCTGCTTCGCGCCTTCTCGAGCGGATGTTCCGCCCTCACCGGTGTCGAGGCCGTCGCCAACGGGGTGCAGGCATTCCGCACGCCGAAGATCCGCAACGCCCGCACCACGCTGCTCATGATGGGCGGCATCGCCATCTTCCTGTTCGCGGGCCTGATGGCGATCTCGCTGATCAGCGGCGTGCACTATGCGGAGAACCCGTGCGACCTGATCGGCTGGAAGCAGTGCGCGACCGAGCCGCAACGATCCTTGATCGCGCAGCTGGCATCCGCCACCTTCGGCAACAACTCCGTTCCGTTCTTCATCGTGCAGGCGGCGACCGCGGTGGTGCTGCTGCTGGCCGCCAACACCGCGTTCAACGGATTCCCGCTGCTGGGTTCCGTGCTCGCGCGTGATTCCTACGCTCCCAAGGCGCTCTCCACCCGTGGCGACCGCCTGGTGTTCTCGAACGGCGTGATCGCGCTGGCTCTTGCGGCGATCCTCCTACTGGTCATCTACCAGGCCAACCTCACCAACCTGATCCAGCTCTACATCATCGGTGTGTTCGTCTCGTTCACGCTGGGCCAGTCCGGAATGGTCAAGCACTGGATCACCCTGCTGCGCGACAGAGAAGGGCGACGGCAGGCGAAGGATCGGTCCACGATCATCCGCAGCATGTCGATCAACGCGTTCGGCGCGATCCTCACCTTCAGCGTGCTCGTGGTGGTGACGATCACGAAGTTCACGCACGGCGCCTGGCTCGTGTTCATCATGATGCCGATCCTGTTCCTGCTCATGCTCGGCGTGAACCGGTACTACCGCGACGTGGCGAAGGAGGTCGAGGTCGACCCGACCACCACGTTCGGCTCCCGCGGCGACCACGCCATAGTGCTCGTCGGCAAGATGCAGAAGCCCGTGCTGAAAGCGCTCGACTACGCCATCGCTGCACGGCATCAATCGATCGAGGCGGTCCACCTTTCGGTCGACGAGGAGTCCACGGAGCTGCTGCAGCAGCAGTGGCACGACATGAACATCCACGTGCCGCTCACCGTCATCGAGTCGCCGTACCGCGACTTCGGCATTCCGCTGATGAAGTACATCAAGCATCGCCGCGAGGAGCACGGGTCCGAGGTCACCACCGTTTACCTGCCGCAGTACATCGTGGGCCACTGGTGGGAGGGGCTGCTGCACAACCACCGCGCCCGCCGCATCTCGAAACAGCTCATGATGATCCACGGGGTCACGATCGCGCTCGTACCGTGGCTGCTCGACTCGTCCGAGCTGATCTACGGCCGCCGGTCGCGGCCGCTTCCCGGGCAGGACCGCCGCGGAGAGCCGATCCGGGCCATCCCGCGCCGCCCGCTCGCGCCCGCTGCGCCGACGGCGGCGGGACGTGGCAGGCGGGATGCCTCGACGCGGTCGTCCGGGGCGGGTCCCGTCGACGGCGCGTCGGTCCCGAGCGGCGAGAAGCCCGGCGGCGGATCGGGCGATCAGCGCAAGCAGACGCACGTGGGCCGTCGCTGAGCGCTCCGAGCGGGCGCGCGGCGTGCGGCGAAGGAGGAACCGTGTCGTTCATGGACCCTGACGAACCTGTACCGGTCGAGTTGCGTACCGAGGAGTTCATGCTGCGCCCCATCACGGCCGATGACGCAGAGAACGACTACCGCGCCGTCATGGAGACGCGGGAATACCTGCGGCTCTGGGAGCAGTCATCCTGGCCGGCGGACGGCTTCACCGTGGAAGCCAACCGGCAAGACCTCGCGGGCCTCGAAGAACGTCATGCTGCGCATCGTGCGTTCACGTTCACCGTTCTCGACCCCACCGGCACCGAGTGCCTGGGTTGCGTGTACGTCTTTCCGACGAGCGCCAGGTTCCTGGCGAATTCCGCCGTCACTGCCCTCGCGGACGATAGCTGGTCGGAGGTGGATGCCGTCATCTACTTCTGGGCGCGTCTCGCCCGCATGCAGACCCGCATGGACGCACGCCTCTTGGCCGCGCTCCGCCGGTGGTTCGCCACCGAGTGGGCGTTCCGAACGCCCGTGTATGTCACCAACGAAGAGTTCCGGCAACAGGTCGAACTCGTCGAGAGCACGGATCTTGCGCTGAAGTTCGAACTCGTCGAGCCCGGCAAGACGGGCAAGTACCTGGTCTACGGCTGAGCGGCGTTTCGGCCCTCGCGTCCTCGAGTGCGACCGGCGTCATCCGCAAGTGACACGGATGTCGTTCCGCCGTCTCACCGGCTCACACCGTCGGCCGACGCGGAGGGCTCCGTCCGCTCGCCAAAGTGAAGGCATGCAGAAATCCCACCGGAAACTCACCGCCACCGTCGCCGTCTCGCTCGCTCTTCTGGTCACCACCTCGCTCGCAGGCTGCAGCGCTTGGGCCGGCTCCCGCCAGGGCTATCTCGTGTTCGACGACAAGGGCGAGGCGGTCAGCGAGGGCGGCAAGGATGTTCCTGCTTGGCTCCCCGACGACGCCACCGGCATCACTCTCGACTACCCGGCGACCGGCTCCGGATATCTGATGAAGTTCGCGTCGGCCGCCGGAGTGCCAGTCTCTGCGTCCTGTGCCGTCGGACCCGAGAACGAGCCCCTGAAGCCCACGATCTCGGCGGACTGGTGGCCGAAGCAGCCGCTGACCACCGACCGCCGTGTGTGCGGCGCAACGCAGGTCGCGCGACTCGGCAACGAGTGGTACGCATGGGCGAACGGCAGCTAGCCTGACCAGATGAGCCCGTCGTCGAAGTCGGAGACGTTCCTCGAGATCGATGGGCTTCAGGTGCGCATCTCGCATCCCGACAAGGTCGTGTTCCGCGACCCGGGGCTGACCAAGCTCGACCTCGCGCAGTACTACATCGCGGTCGCGGAGGGAGCGCTGCGCGGCGCGGGCGGCCGCCCCATGGTGCTCAAGCGGTACGTCAAGGGGCTGTCTCAGGAACCGTTCTTCCAGAAGCGGGTGCCTCCCGAGCATCCGTCGTTCATCGACACCGCGACGCTGCACTACGCGAGCGGCACGTCCGCTGAGGAGACGGTCGTGCGGGATGCCGCGGGGCTGGCCTGGGTGTCGAACCTCGGCTGTCTCGACCTCAACCCGCACGCGGTGCGCGCCGAGGATCTCGAGCATCCGGACGAGCTGCGGGTCGACCTCGACCCCATGCCCGGTGTGGACTGGTCGCAGATCATCGACGTGGCCTTCGTCGCCAGGGAGGTGCTCGACGACCACGGGCTCGTCGGCTGGCCGAAGACGAGCGGATCACGCGGGCTGCACATTCTCGTGCGGATCGCGCCGGAGTGGGACTTCGCAGCTGTGCGCCTGGCCGCCGAATCGCTCGCGCGGGAGGTCGAGAACCGGGCGCCCGGCCTTGCGAGCGCGCACTGGTGGAAGGAGGAGCGCGGCGAGAGCGTCTTCGTCGACTTCAACCAGAACGCGAAGGACCGCACCGTGGCATCCGCGTACTCGGTGCGCGCGTTGCCGGATGCCCGTGTGTCGACGCCGCTGGACTGGGACGAGGTGCGCTCCCGCCGGCCCGACGAGTTCACCGTGCCCACCGTGCTGCGCAGGTTCGCCGAACGCGGCGACGCGCACGCCGGCATCGACGAGGCGGTCGGCTCGCTGGACGCTCTGCTCGCACTCGCCGAGCGGCTCGGCCCTGCGGAGAAGCCGCCGCGGTCCGGCGACGGCGGCGGCCGACGGGTCTCGGCGATGCCGCTGATCGAGATTGCCCGCACGAAGACGAAGCCGGAGGCGATGGCGGCGCTCGAGCGGTGGAAGGCCGAGCATGCGGATGCCGCCGCTCGCCTGCATCCGGCAGACGAGCTCGTCGACGGCATGCGCGGGTCGAGTTCGCTGTGGTACCGGGTGCGGATCAACCTGCAGCATGTGCCCGAGGCGGAACGGCCCGAGCAGGGGCCGCTGCTGGCGGATTATGATCCGTGGGCCGGACGGGAATGGCCGGGGCGCTAGCCAGCGCCATGGGCGCGTGGGAGGCCTTGTGATTTCGCTGCCGCTCGCCGCGAGACTAGGTGATCGCGCCGCGTCCAGGCGCTGTGCACCAAGTGTCGGCGCGCGCGGCCAGTCTCGCGCAGAGGCCCGCGCCGCGCTCGCGGATGCTCAGCCGGCGTCGGGGACTACCGGCGGATGCGAGGTACGCACGACGAGTTCGGGCGTGATCAGACGATGGCGGGGGCTATCTGCGGAACCGGCGCCACGGGCATCCGTCAGCAGCGCCAGCACGCCGGCGGCGACCTCGTCGAGTCGCTGATCGACGCTGGAGAATCCCATTGCGGCCGACACTGGCGTGTTGTCGAAGCCGATCACGGGGAGCGCTGCGCCGGTCTGCACCACGACGCCGAGCGCGAGGCTGTCGCTCGCTGCGACGACGGCATCCAGGTCGCTCACGCGGGCGATCAGGCGAGCGGATGCCTCGCGCGCCGCCGCCACGGTGTCAATGGCGGTCTCGTGCAACTCCTCCAGCCGCTCGCCGCGACCGGCCTCGGTCATCGCGTCGCGCCATCCGCCTGCACGCTCGTCGCCGGTTCCCGATCCGGCCGGCCAGCCGAGGAACCCGATGCGGGTCAGCCCGCGATCGAGCAGGGACTCGGTGGCCGCACGCACGCCAGCACGGCCATCCACGTCGACCCAAGCGTGCAGCGGATCGTTCATGTCGTCGATGCCCCACGGGCGCCCGAAGGTGACGAACGTCTGCTCGTGCTCGATGAGCCACTCGGTGCGCGGATCTCCGTGGAACGTCGACGTGAGCACGAAGGCGTCCACGTCGGATCCGTCGATCAGTCGGCCGAACTGGCGGATCTCATCCTCCGGGCCGGTCGCCGTGAACAGCAGGATGCGTAGGCCGATCGCATCCGCCTGCTCGGTGAGCGCGTGCAGGAACCGGTCGAGGATGGACCCGGAGATCCCGTCGAGCATCGGATCGAGGCGGATGCCGATGGTCGAGCTCTTCTGCGTGCGCAGACGTCGAGCGGATGCGTGTGGCCGGTACCCGAGGCTGTCAATGGCCCTGCGCACCCGGTCACGCGTGTCGGGGCGCACGATGTCGGGGGAGTTGAGCACGTTCGAGACGGTCTGCCGCGAGACGCCGGCCGCCCGCGCCACGTCGTGCACGGTCGGCAGCTTCGACACCGGGTCCCTCCTCTCGTTGGATGCCTGCTGGCGAGGCTGCACGCCCATCCCGAGACAGTGGGTAAGCCCGCAGTTTCGGGACGGGCGTGCCGTCTCGCGACTGTCCGGGCTGTGGGCGGCCAACGCGACGCCAGACGAGGCTTGACAGGCATCCCGCCCCGAACTAATTTGACCGTACACGCATTTGAACGATCAAACCAGCGGTTATAGCGAATTTGATCGTTCAAAGTTCGCAGCGACGCGGGATGCCTCGTGACGCTGCGGCGCTGACGGCGCGGGCGCCACAACGCCCCGTCGTATCGCACCACACCATGCACCAAGCACCAAGCACCAAGCACCAAGCACTCTTGAAGTGAATGCACACGAGGAGTCTCACAATGCAACGACGCACACGATGGCTGGCGTCGGGCGCGCTCGCGGTGGCCACCGCGCTCGCCCTCAGCGCCTGCGGATCCGGATTCAGCAGTGACAGTTCGACGAGCGGCGGCAAACTCACTTCGTCGAACAAGTCGCTCACGGTCATGATCGGCTCGAGCGGCGACGCCGAGACGAAGGCGGTGACGGCTGCCGTCGCATCCTGGAGCAAGTCCTCCGGCACCGGAGCCAAAGTGATCGCAGCCAACAACCTCGACCAGCAGCTCGCCCAGGGCTTCGCCGCGAAGAAGCCCGCCGACGTGTTCTACCTCTCCACCGGATCGCTCGCCGGCTACGCCTCGAACGGATCCCTGCTGGCCTACGGTGACCAGCTGAAGAACAAGAGCGACTTCTACCCGTCGCTCGTGAAGAACTTCACCTACGACGGCAAGCTGTACTGCGCGCCGAAGGACTTCTCCACCCTGCAGCTCATCATCAACGACGACGACTGGAAGGCGGCGGGTCTCACCTCCGCCGACTACCCGAAGACGTGGGACCAGCTCGACGCCGTGGCGAAGAAGCTCAGCACGGATGGCCGAACCGGCCTGGTCGTGAGCGGGCAGTACGAACGGCTCGGGGCATTCATGGTGCAGGCGGGCGGCAACCTCATGAACGACTCCAGCACGAAGGCCACGGCGAACAGTGACGCCAACGTGAAGGCTCTCGACTTCGCCAAGCAGATGCTGAACGACGGCGCGATGAAGTTCGCAGCGGATGTCGGAGCCGGCTGGGGCGGCGAGGCGTTCGGCAAGAACCTCGGCGCGATGACCATCGAGGGCAACTGGATCTCCGGTGCCATGCAGTCCGACTACCCGAACGTGAAGTACACGGTGATCCCGCTGCCGGAGGGGTCGGCGGGCAAGGGAACCCTGCAGTTCACCAACTGCTGGGGCATCGCCGCCGACAGCCCGAACCAGAAGGCCGCGCTCGACCTTGTCGAGAAGCTGACCAGCAAGAGCGACCAGCTCGGGTTCGCAAAGGCATTCGGGGTCATGCCGTCCATCCAGTCCGCCGCCTCCGAGTGGAAGAAGCTGTACCCGCAGTTCGTGCCGTTCCTCGACGCGGCGTCGTACGCCAAGGGCGTGCCCACCGTGAAGGGTGCCTCCGACGTGATCGCCGACCTCGACTCGAAGATCGGCCAGCTGAAGACGAGCGATCCGAAGACGATCCTCGACTCCACTCAGAAGAACCTCGAAGCGCTGCTGAAATAGCGCGGCACGAGCCATAAGTAGGCACGGATGACTGCAACGACGTCACCACGACCCGCGGGCCTGAAACCAGAAGACAGAGGACCGCAGCGTCGCGCCGGAACAGGGGGCATCCGGCGCGGCGAGGCGGCATCCGGGTGGCTGTTCACGGCACCGGTGCTGATCATCCTTGGCGTGTTCCTCGTCATCCCCGTGATCATGGCGCTCTGGGTGAGTTTCTCGGACTGGGGCGGCCGCGGCAGCCCGTTCTCCTCCGACGTGCACTTCGTCGGGCTGAAGAACTACTCGACGATCCTGAACGGCGGCGGGCTCGCGGAGAGCGACTTCGGCACGGCTCTGAAGAACAACGTCTGGTACGTCATCTTCGTGGTGCCGCTGCAGACGGCGCTCTCGCTCGTGCTCGCGTTGCTGGTGAACCGCGCCCTGCTGCGCGGCCGCGGCTTCTTCCGCACCGCGTACTACTTTCCGTCGGTGACGAGCTCGGTCGCCATCACCGTGCTGTGGTTGTTCCTGTTCAGCACCACCGGAACGGTCAACCAGGTGCTGACGTGGATGGGCATCAAGGGTCCTAACTGGTTCAACGAACCGAGCGGGCTCATCCAAGACGGCCTGTCGGCCGTCGGCGTGCAGAACGGGCCGGCGTTCCTCACGCAGAACTCGTTCCTCGGCGTCTCGTTCTGGGACTGGCTCGGCGGCCCGTCGGTGGCCATGTTCGCGTTCATCGTGATGGCGATCTTCACCACGAGCGGCACGTTCATGCTGCTGTTCGTCGCGGCGCTGCAGAACCTCAGCCCCGACATCGACGAGGCGGCCATGATGGACGGCGCGAGCGCGTGGAAGCGGTTCTGGCGTGTGACGCTTCCACAATTGCGGCCGACGCTCTTCACCGTGCTCACGCTCGGCTTGATCGGATGCTGGCAGGTCTTCGACCAGATCTACACCGGCACCCAGGGCAACCCGGCGAAGACCACGCTCACGCCTGCGTACCTCTCGTATCAGAGCGCGTTTCAGAACCAGGCGTGGGGCCAGGGCGCCGCCATCGCGTTCATCCTGTTCGTGATCATCGTCGCATTCACGCTGCTGCAGCGCTGGATCCTGCGCGACAAGAAGGTGTCGCGGCGCAGGCAGCGCGCGTATTCCGTCGAGACGGCGGCCAGAGCGAAGGGAGTGGCACGATGACGACATCGAAGGCGGCCATCCTCACCACCGCCGGCGGAGGAACGACGGATGCCGGGCATCCGTCGAAGCCGCAGCGGCGCCGCCTCACCGGCAAGGCACTCGCGGCACGCATCGTGCTCTACGCCGTGCTGATCGCCATCGCCGCCGTGTACATCTACCCGTTCCTGATCCAGATCGCGACGTCGTTCAAGACGGACCCGGATGCCGCAAGCAACGCGGCATCCCTCCTCCCGCAGACGTGGACGATCGCCGCGTACGAGAAGCTGTTCGTGAACTCGGACTTCCCGCTGTGGTTCAAGAACTCCGTGATCGTCACGGTGTTCGTCACGATCGGGCGCGTGTTCTTCGACTCGCTCGCCGGGTACGCCCTCGCACGGCTGCACTTCCGCGGCCGCAGCGTGGTGTTCGCGGCGCTCATCGCCGTGATGAGCGTTCCGATGGTGGTGCTGCTCATCCCTAAGTTCCTCGTGATCAACACGCTCGGCATCTACGACTCCTACACCGGCATGATCCTGCCGCTGCTGGTGGACGCCGCGGGCGTCTTCATCATGAAGAACTTCTTCGAGTCCATTCCGGTGAGCGTCGAGGAGCAGGCGCGCATCGACGGTGCAGGCACGTTCCGCGTGTTCTGGTCGGTCGTGCTGCCGATGGCGACGCCTGCGCTGATCACGATCGTGATCCTGTCGTTCCAGGGATCGTGGAACGAGCTGAGCCACTTCATCATCTCCACGCAGAGCCCGCAGCTGACGACGCTCACCAAGGGTGTCGCATCCCTCGCCAGCGGCCAGCTCAGCGCAGGCACGCAGTATCCGCTGAAGCTCGCGGCGGCGGCCATCATGACCATTCCGGTCGCCGTCATGTTCTTCATCTTCCAGCGCCGCATCATGAACACCAGCGAGGGCGCGGTGAAGGAGTGACGACGCAGCACGCGACCACACAGAGGGGACCCATGCACCGCGACCACCAGCCCTTTCTCGACGACCAGGTGATCGTGCTGCGCGCGCCGACTCAGTTCTGGTCCGACCGCAGCGGCGACGCCGGGTTCGCGGCCGATCCGCGGTCGGCGGCCATCCACGGCCTGTACCACGGTGACGTTCGGGTGCTGCACGAGGTGACCTTGACCGCGGACGAGGAACGCCCGGAGTGGATCTCGGTTGCCCGCGACGGTGCATCCGTCATGACGTTCACCGGCGTCCTGCGGCACCTGGACGGGCCGGGCGCCGACCCCCGGGTGCGCATCGACCGCACCCGCGAGGTGCACTCCGACGCCCTCATCGAGCGGATCCTGCTCAGCTCGGCGCGCGACGTCGCTGTGCGCGCCGCGATCGCGGTCGACCTACGGCCGGACTTCGCACCGATGCAGGACGTGAAGGCGGGCATCCGCCGGTCTTACGAGTGGACGTCAGAGCAGACCCGTGGCGGTGTCCTCTGGACGAGCGGCCCCACGACGGCCACCCTTCGGGCGACGGATGCAGCGCCGCGGGCCACAGAGGCCGGCGCGGTCGTCGAGTGGAACGTGGAGCTCCCACCGCACGGATCCGTGACGCTGGAGTGGCGCATCGCATTGACGGATGCCTCGGCCGTCGTCGCCGGAGCACCCGACACACCGGCCTGGCGTGAGCTCTCGGTCTCCAGCGGCGACTCACGCCTCGCCCGATGGGTCACGACGGCCATGTCGGACCTCGACGCGCTCCGGATGACGTCGAAGCTCGCGCCGGGCGAAGAGTTCCTGGCTGCCGGGGCCCCCTGGTTCTTCACGCTGTTCGGCAGGGACTCGCTGTGGGCGGCGCGCTTCCTCCTGCCCGTCGCGACCGCTCCTGCGCTGTCCACCCTCCGGGTGCTAGCCGCCGCGCAGGGCAGGCGCGTCGACCCGCAGACGGCGGAGCAGCCGGGCAAGATCATGCACGAACTGCGGGCCGCCGAGCTGGACCTGCCGGGGGAGGGCGTCACCCTGCCGCCTCTCTACTACGGCACCATCGACGCCACGCCGCTGTGGGTCTGCCTGCTGTACGACGCCTGGAAATGGGGCGCGGGCGAGGCGCACATCCGCTCGCTGCTGCCGAACCTCGAGGCGGCGCTCGGCTGGATGCGCGACTACGGCGACAGCGACCGCGACGGTTTTCTCGAGTACGTCGACACCACCGGGCACGGTCTGGCGAACCAGGGCTGGAAGGACTCGGGCGACTCGATCCAGTGGCGAGACGGCACGCTGGCGGAGGGGCCGATCGCCCTGTGCGAGGTGCAGGCGTACGCGTACGAGGCTGCGATGCACGGCGCCGAGCTGCTCGAGCACTTCGGACGGCCGGGCGCCCGTGAGTGGCGCGTCTGGGCGGCACGCATCAAGGATCGGTTCGCGGACGCGTTCTGGGTGGACGACCCGGACGGCGGGCGCTACCCCGCCGTCGCCCTCGACGCGAACAAGCGCCGCGTGAACACGCTCACCAGCAACATCGGGCACCTGCTGGGCACCGGCATCCTGGATGCACTTCAGGAGCGGGAGGTCGCTGACCGGCTGCTGTCGCCGCGGCTCGACTCCGGGTTCGGCCTGCGCACGATGTCGACCGACTCCGCCGGGTACTGGCCGCTCAGCTACCACGGCGGCTCGGTGTGGACGCACGACACCGCGATCGCGATCACCGGGCTCGTGCGTGCCGGCCTCGGCGACCGTGCCGAGAGCCTCGTGGAGGGGCTGCTGCGTGCGGCCGAACGGTTCGAGTTCCGGATGCCCGAGCTGCACTCCGGAGACTCCGCCCGCGACTTGCCGGTGCCGGCCCCGTACCCCGCTGCGTGCCGTCCGCAGGCGTGGTCGGCGGCGGCAGCCGTCGCCGTGCTCGCCGCACGATTGGGGTTACGGCCGGAGGGTGCGAAGCTCGTCGCCTCGGCGGTGCCGAGCGCCGGACGCATCCGCGTCACCGGGCTGCATGTGGGCGATCGAGCATTCGAGGTGCGTGCCGATGAGGACGGAAGCGTGAAGGTAACGCCGAGCCTCAGAGCAGTGCCATGATCTGGCGGGCGATCACCCGGCCTGATCGGTTCGCGCCGATCGTCGAAGCGTACGGGCCATAGCCGGCGAGGAAGATGCGGGCGTCCGTCCATACCTGCCCCGACTCGACCTGGTAGCCGCCTTCCTTCTCGCGCAGCTTGAGCGGAGCGAGATGGCGCAATTCCGGGCGGAACCCGGTGGCCCAGATGATCGCGTGCGCCTGAGTGAAGGATCCGTCGGACCAGCGCACCCCCTCGGGCTCGAGCGAGACGAACATCGGGCGCTCCTTGAGCAGTCCGCGCGAGATGCCGGCCGCCACCTTGCGGGTGAGCGGCACGCCGGTGGAGCTCACCACGCTGGGCAGGGCGCGACCGACGCGGGCGGCGGCATCCGCGTCCCTTACCGCGGCGACGCCCCCCTCGATGGTGCGCACATGGTCGGTGCTGAAGTCGATCGGGCGGCGGGATGCCCATGACACACTCGCGGCGACATCCTCGAGCTCAAGAAGGAACCCGACGGCGCTCGTGCCACCGCCCACCACGACGACATCCTGCCCGCGGAACTCTTCCGCAGAGACGTAGCCGTTCGTGTGTACATGCCGCCCGCGGAATGTACCAGCTCCGGGGTAGTACGGCACGAAGGGCGCCCCCCACGTGCCGGTCGCGTTGACCAGCACATGCGTTGCGGTCTCGCCCGCGTTGTGCTGCACGACGAGGTCGGCTCCCCGATTGACGACCGACGTCACCGTGACCGGACGATGGACCTTCAGTCCGAAGTGATCCTCGTACCGCCGGTAGTAGCCGGCGACGATGTCTTTGGCCGGCAATGTGCGGTCGGCGGTCTCGAAGCTGATGCCCAGTTCGGACATGCCGGGCAGATCGTTCACCTTGTGTGCGCTGCCCAGACGCAGGGCGTCCCAGCGAAACTGCCACGCACCACCTGTGCCCGGTCCGCGATCGAGCACGACGAAGTCCAAGTCGGGCTCGAGCTGGAACCGTCGCAGGTAATACGCCACCGCGAGGCCTGCCTGACCAGCTCCAATGATCGTCACCTGAGTGCGGGCGGGGACTGGGTACACGGTATATATCATCACGGACGACTGGGAACGTGGCGCCGGGCTGATCAGGGGTCCCATGCTAAACTTGCCGCTAGTTTTCGTTTCCCGTCCAAAGTCCCGAGAGTGCGTGAATCGCCCCGGGCCTGTCATCGTGAGGGGGTCTCGCATGGGGCGCGGCCGTCAGAAGGCAAAGCACACCAAGATCGCTCGCGAGCTCAAGTCGTACAGCCCCGCCGTCGACTACAACCAGCTCGAGCGCGAACTCACCGGGCACTCCCACGACGAGGAGCGCTACGCCGCGTGGGCAGACTACGAGCCGAGCGGTGAGCGCGACGACGACTACGAGCACCAGGAGCGCTCGGCCGGCTGAGCCGTACACACAACGCAAACGCGCATCCCCGAGGGGGTGCGCGTTTTGCATATGCCGTCGGGGCACGTTCATAACTCCTGCAGATCGGCGGGATCGAGACGTAGCTGGGCGCCATCTTCCGGATGCGCGCCGACCGCGGGTGATTCTGCAGGAGTTACGAACGGCTGGCGGCGACCGCCGGGAGCGTCAGAGCCAGCCGTTGGCGGATGCCTGCGCCGCGGCATCGGCCCGGTTGCGTGCGCCGGTCTTGCCGATGGCAGCCGAGAGGTGATTGCGCACGGTGCCCTCTGAGAGGTGAAGTGCTCGCGCGATCTCGTTCACCGTTCCACCGCGCGCCGCCACCCGCAGCACCTCCGTCTCGCGCTGCGTCAGCGGCGAGACACCGGATGCCAGCGACTCGGCCGCCAGCGCCGGATCCACGACCCGCAGGCCCTGGGCCACCCGCCGCACCGCGTCGGCCAGCTGCGCGGCCGGCGTGTCCTTCACGACGAAGCCGCTCGCGCCGGCCTCCATCGCGCGGCGCAGATATCCGGGGCGTCCGAACGTCGTCACGATCAGCGATCGGCACGCCGGAAGCCGCCGATGCAGCAGTTCAGCCACCGCGAGGCCATCGAGGCCGGGCATCTCCACGTCGAGCAGCGCGACCTGCGCGTCCGAGTCGCGGGCGGCATCCAGCACCTCGTCGCCACGACCCACCTGGGCCACGACCTCGAGGTCGGACTCGAGGTCGAGCAGGGCTGCGAGTGCTCCACGCACGAGCGCCTGATCGTCGGCCAACAGCAGACGGATCGGTCCCGTCACGCCGCACCTCCCGCGCCCCGCGCTCGCACGGCGACGACGGTGCCGCCGTCCTCGCCCGGCTCGATCGTGACCGTCGCGCCCACCTTCGCGGCTCGCTCCCGCATGCCCTCAAGACCGTGACCGTCCCGCCCCGGCGACGACGTTCCGCCGGGCCCCGTCACCGCCATTCCGCGCCCGTCGTCTCCGATGATGATCGCCCTCTTCTCGAACGCCACCCAGCAGTTCTTCGCGCTGGCATGGCGCACCACGTTGGTGATCGACTCCCGAAGCACCCACGCGAACGTCTCGCGCAGCTCGGGCGAAACCACATCAGCGGATGCCGGCAGGTGCGGTGCCAAATCCGCCGCGACGAGTGCCGCGTGCGCTGCCGAGAGCTCGGTCGCCAGGGTCATCGCCCGGTATCCCGCGACGGATGCCCGCAGGTCGGCCAGCGCTGCCCGCGTGAGTCGCTCGATATCGGCCAGTTCCGACTGGGCACGCTCCGGATCCCTCACCACCAGCTTGCGCGCCAGCTCGCTCTTCACCGTGACCACGGTGAGGGAATGCCCGAGCACGTCGTGCATGTCGCGGGCGAAGCGCTCCCGCTCGTCGACGACGGCGAGTCTCGCGATCTCGCCCTGGGCATCCCGCAGCTTCTGCATCGCCTGCAGCTGCTGGCCGAAGGCGAACATCATGATCCCGATGGATGCCGTCAGGGCCGCGGCGTACCAGTACACGCCGAACGATCCCGTGAATCCCATGACGGCCAGCTGGGCGACGCCGATTCCGACGATGGTCGCGATCATGAACCAGCGCGGCTGCCAGCTCATGGCGGCCATGACGGGAACGTAGATCCAGAACCAGATGATGTCTTCGCCGATGAACGGGATGCCCAGGCACGTGACCCCGATGAACACCAGGTAGCCGATGCCCGAGGCGTACCAGGGGCGTCCCCACATCAGCGGCGGCATGACGAGGTAGAGCGCGGCGATCAGCACGATCAGCACCGTCAGCAGCACGGATCCCGCGACATCGCTCTTGCCGGACCAGATCAGGACCAGCGGGATGACCAGGTAGACGAGGCCCCACACGGAGCTGCGGTACCATCGCTTCGCACCAGGGTGGCGCAGCCTTGCGACGCTCTGCGCCAACGCACCCTGGGTGGGCATCCGTGACTCGATCGACGCGTTCACACTCTTCAGCGTAGGTGCGGCCGTCACTGGCGCGCCGCGTCGCGGCGGTAGCGCCAGACGATGAAGGCGCCGAGCACGACCGTCCAGCCGAGCAGTACCAGCAGGGGCTCCAGCACGTTGCCGGAGAGGTCTGCACCCATCTGGCCGAGACGGTTCAGCCAGTACGAGGGCACGACCTGCGCGATGTTCGTCATCCAGCTCGGCAGCACCGAGAGGGGCACCCAGAGGCCGCCGAGGATGGCCATTCCGAAGAAGATCACCATGAACAGCGGCTGCGCGTACTGGGGCCTCGCGAACTGGCCGATCAGCACCGAGATGAACGCGAACGGGATGACGCCGAGCCACAGCCCGAGTGCCGCCATCGTCCAGCCGCCGAAGCTCAGCGACGAGTGGAAGACGATCACGGAGACGACGATGAGCGCCACGATACTGACCAGTGCGACCGAGAGCGCCGCCACGACCTTCGAAACGAGGTAGCCGACGCCGGAGAGCGGGGTGATGCGGAGCTGCCGATTCCACCCCACGGAGCGCTCGGTCACGATGGTGAACGCCTGGCCGAGCGCGGCCATCATGCCGCCGTACCCGGCCATCTGCACCGTCGTGACGACGATCCATGGCAGGCCGGTGACCTTGTCGACGGCGCCGTTCGCCCCGTAGATGCCGCCGAACAGCAGCAGCATGACGAGCGGCACGGCGAACGTGAAGACCGTGTTCCGAACGTTCTTCAGCTGACGCAGGGACTCCAGTCCCAGGTAGGCGATGCTCATGAGCGGTCTCCGATCAAAGTGGATTCGTGCACGGTCTCGACGTGCTCGGTCTCTGGCGTCGGCAAGGTCCCCGAGGTCTCCGCAGCCTGTGTCAGGGCGAGGAACGCATCATCCATGGAGTGCGCGGTCACCTCGATGTCGTGCACGTCGCGATGGTTGGAAAGCAGGGTGCGCAGGGCGGCATCCGAGTCGTCGCTCACCAGCGACAGCACGTCGCCGCGGTGCTCGACACTGCGAACGCCAGGCAGCTCGTACAGCTCGGCTTCCACCGTCGGCGTCCAGACGAAGTCGAAGGATGCCCTGATGCGCCGGCCCGACACCACCGCCTTCACCTCGCCGGGGGTGCCGTCGGCGACCACGCGGCCGCCCGCCATCATCACGATGCGGTCGGCGTAGGCATCCGCCTCGTCGAGGTAGTGGGTGGCGAAGACGACCGTGCGGCCGGCATCCGTGAACTCGCGCATCGACTGCCAGAACGTGCGGCGCGCCTCGACGTCCATAGCCGCGGTGGGCTCGTCGAGGAACATGAGGTCGGGATTGGAGACGATGGCGACGGCGAACCGCGCCCGCTGCATCTGGCCGCCGGAGAGCTTGCTCACCTTCTGCCTGGCGATCTTGGTGCACTTGGCGCGCTCGAGGGCCTCGGCGACCGAGAGCGGATGCCTGTGCGCGGCCGCGATCAGCGCGACGGCCTGGCGAACCGTGAGGTCGGGCAGCAGCGCGCCGCCCTGCAGCATGGCGCCGACGCGCCCGGTCTCGATGGCAGCGCGAGGGGAATCGCCGAACAACTCCGCGGTGCCCGCCGTCGGTGTTGCGAGTCCGAGTGCGAGGTCGATGGTCGTCGACTTTCCGGCGCCGTTCGGGCCGAGCAGCGCGACGACCTCGCCCGAGCGGATCGTGAGGTCGAGGCCGTCGACGGCGGTGATGGCGCCGAAGGTCTTGCGCAGGCCCTGCAGCCGGATGGCCGGAGTCTCTGTGGCTGGTGTCGTGTTCACGCTTCCATCGAAGCTGCCGATGGATGCCCGTGCCTCGGCCGTGCATCACGTCGCGCCCGTGACATTTGTCACGCCGCGACGCTCCGCGGCGGTCCTCCGGCCGGGTGCCACCCGTCCCAACAACCGAGACTAGGTGTATGCGCTGACGCTGGCCGCACAGCACCTAGCGTCAGCGCATAGACCTAGTCTCACCGGGAGGGGCGACGTCTCACCGGGGGCGTCTCACCGGGAGGGCGACGTCTCACCGGGGGCGTCTCACCGGGAGGGGCCAGTCTCACCGGGAAGGGCGGCGCGCCTCCAGCAGGATGCGGCTGCTGTGGCACACGAACGCGCCGTCGCGCCGGATGATCTCGTGGATGTCGCGCAGCCGGTCCCGGTACTTCTCCACCGTGAAGCCGGGCACCGTCCAGATCACCTTGCGAAGGAAGTGCACGACGGCGGCGACGTCGTAGAACTCGATACGGGTGCGCGCCTCGCGCAACTCGACGACCTCGAGTCCCGCGTCGACCGTCTGCGCACGAAGCTTCTCGATGCGGGGCACCGGGTCCACCGGTTGCGGTCCGAGGAGGAACTCATACAGCTCGACGTTCGACCGCTCGCCGATCTGCTGCGAGAAGTACGTGCCGCCTGGCTCGAGCACCCGGCGCACCTCGGCGAGGTTCTCCCGGCCGGGCACCGGATGCCTGCTCAGCACGAGCGCGAAGCTCGCGTCGCCGAACGGCAGCGGAGCATCCTCGTCCGACTGGTTCACCGTGCCGCCGAAGCGAGCCAGCGCGTTCCGCGCGAGCGGAACGTTGGGCGGCCATCCCTCGGTCGCCGCTACACGTGCCGGCGTCGGGTCGGCTCCGCGGAGGATCTCGGCAAAGACCTCGCCTCCGCCGGTCTGCACGTCGAGCGTACTCGGCGCGGCGCTGGCGCGAACGGATGCCTGCCTCGCGTAGCCCCAGCTCGGCCGCTCCTCGGTGGCCCGGCCGTCGAACCACGAGAAGTTCCATCCCTCGGTGGGCACCGCCGCGCCCTCCGCGACGAGGGCGTCGAATGTCGCATCCACGAGACAGGAGTCTGCCAGGCCCCAGAGACCCCCATAAGAGGCACGCGCGGGTGTATGCTCGCGTCTTGCGTGTGAAACGATTCATTTACACCACGGAACGGCAAGGGAGCAGTTCATGGAGTTGGGGAAGCAGGGGTTGTCCCGCCGTTCGGCGCTGGGGCTCTTCGGTGCGGTGACTGCAGGCGCGGTTGTCGCCAATGCGGGCGCGGCTGTTGCGGCGCCCTCCGCCGAAACGCCGAGCACGCCGGGCGATGTCAGTGTGACGATCGGCGGTCGCCCCGCCGCTGTGGGGAGCTACGCGTTCCCCGACCAAGTGCCGTCGCTCGTTCTCGACAACGGCCTGGTGACGTTCACGTTCGGCCGCGACGACGCGGCCGGCGGCGTTGTCACAGGGTGGACGGACACCTCGATCACGGCCACGTCCGTCGTCGTGGACGGCACCGAGCTCGCGCACAATCTCAACGGCGTCGACCCCCGTGACCCGGATCGCCAGCATTCGTTCTACATCGACGCGAGCGGCGGCAAGACCCGGCTGGTCTGCACCGAGGTGCGCGTGCTTCGCGTCTCTCGCGACCTCGTCGAGGTCGCCTTCCTCGACACGACGAGTACGCCCTTGCAGCACGAGCACCACCTGATCATGCGTCGCGGCAAGCGCGGCCTGTACGGGTACGACATCCTCACGGCCGCGGTGGGCACCTCGATCAACGAGGTGCGCATGAACGCTCGTTGGGATCGCGCGATTCTCGACAACGCCTACAACTGGGAACGCGGCAGCGGCAAGCAGCCGACGTATGCCTACCTCGCCACTCAGGAGAAGGTGCAAGACGATACCTGGCGCGTGGACGGCATCAACAACCCGAACCTGCCGTCGCCAGAGGACAACTCGGGCAACCTTCCGGCCGGTTACGTCTACACGAAATACAACTGGAGCCTCTACCACCACGAGAACCCGATGTTCGGCCACTACGGTCACGGATTCGGCGCCTGGCTCACCCCGCTCGGCGGTGTCACCGAAGACACCCTGTGCGCGTTCTACGGTGTCGGTCCCAACCATCAAGACCTCGCCATCCACCAGGACGCGCTCATCCTGAACTACTTCGGCGCGAATCACTACGGCCTGCCGAGCTACCAGCTCGGCCAGGGCTATCGGCGTCTCTATGGGCCGTGGTACACCCACATCTCCACGGGCGCCACGGATGCCGAGGTGATCGCCAATGCGGCCGCCGCGGCTCAGACGGAGATCGCCGAGAACCGCGCGGGCGCGTCGTGGATCGTCGACGACCTCTACCCGGACCCCGGCGCTCGATCGCGCGTCACCGGCACGCTCCGACTCGCTGACGGTCGACCGGCGGACGGCTTCTACGTGCTCCTGTCGACGCAGACCGTCGCGGATGTCTACACGATCCACGA
Organism: Humibacter ginsengisoli; assembly: GCF_054780095.1. Taxonomy (NCBI): domain Bacteria; kingdom Bacillati; phylum Actinomycetota; class Actinomycetes; order Micrococcales; family Microbacteriaceae; genus Humibacter; species Humibacter ginsengisoli. The sequence goes on along the minus strand of NZ_BAAGWZ010000004.1, from coordinate 65,980 downwards.
GCCGACGTACTGGGTGAAGACGGCGGCCGATGGCACCTTCGCACTGCCGGGCATCCCGCCGGCCTGGGCTCCCGGAACCAAGACGTCCGGCACGTACACCCTGTACGCGTTCGCATCCAAGGGTTCGGTGGTGGACCAGTATCAGCAGACCGGCATCACGGTCGCCGGTAAGACGACCGACCTGGGCACGATCACCTGGACGCCGACCAACAGGTCGACGTTCCTGTGGCAGATCGGCCGCTCGGACCGCAGCACGCAGGAGTTCGCCCTGGCGACGAAGTCTCCGGTGCACTCCGAGCCGCGCGCGTACGAGAAGCCGACCGAGGTGCCCGGCACGTTGGCGTTCATCGTCGGCGAGAGCTGGGAACCCACCGATTGGTACTACGCCCAGACACAGGGCGGCACGTGGACGATGTCGTTCCCGCTCGATCGGGAGCTCACCGGCACGGCATACCTCACGGTCGCGACGGCGATGCAGCAGGGCGCTCGGCCGACTGTCGCCGTGAACGGCGACTCCTCGGCGATCACCGGATCGCTGCCGAACAACAACGACTCGACGATCGCGCGCCAGGCCGACCGCAGCGGCTTTCCACGCACGGCCGTGCTGACGTTCCCGGCCAGCGCACTGGTGGTGGGCACGAACACGATCACGTTCACGCGGGGAAGCGGGACTGCGGCCGGTAACGGCTTGGGCTGGGACACCATCCTGCTCGAGGTCGACGAGAGTCGTGCGCCGGAGAACGCGGAACTGACGGCCACAGCCGAGCTGATCAGCAAGGCGGGCAACAGCAAGGGAACGTGGAAGGTCACGGTGAACAACACCGGCGCCGGTGCAGCTCGCGACGTGCGGTTCGACTCCGTTCAGTGGCGTGCCGACGGCAGGGTGCAGGTGCAGGGCCTGCCCACTGTCACGGGGCGCGATCCGAACAAGTTCCCGGTTCCGGTTGCCGCGAGCATTCCTCCCGGCGGTTCCGCCACGGCAGAGATCGCCGTGGACGCCAGCGGCGTACTCGGCGGGATCGGAGCGGGTGTCGAGATCGGCGTAAGCGCTAACGGCGGTCGCGCGAGCACCATCGTGACCGGCAAGAACGGCCCAGGTGCCTGAGTCACCTGACGGAAGTGGTACGTGCCCTCACGGGGCAGCGCTGCATTAGCGGAAGTGTTGGCCACGGACGACGGCATGTTCTGCCACGTCTACATTCGCCCCTTATTGTGCGAACTCGCCGACGAGGCGAACGGCGCCTCCGTCGACACCCTTCGCGCCCTGCTCGTAGCCGCTGAGCTCGCGCTCGGCGGTGGAGACCGTGCCAACCTGCCAAGCGGGAATGCCGTCTACCGCGAGGGTCGAGATGACGGTGGACGCGGCATCCGCTTCGACGACCGCGAAGAAGCCGATGCCCAGGTTCCAGGTGCCCTCCGCGCTCTGCAAGGTGGTGCCGGCAAGATCGCTCAACACGCGGAACACCGGAGAAGGCGACCACGTCGAACGGTCGACGTCGACCCAGGCGCCGCGGGGCAGCACCCGCGCGAGGTTCGCCGCGATCCCGCCGCCGGTGACGTGCGATAGCGCATGAACGGATGCCCCGCTCGGCGAGGCGAGCACGCGCAGCAGCGGTGCGGTGTACAGCCTGGTCGGCTCGAGCAGGGTCTCTCCGACGACTCCGCCGAACTCGTCGAGCCGATCGGCGAATCCGATGTTCCGCTTCGCGAGGATGTGCCGCACCAGCGAGTAGCCGTTGGAGTGAAGTCCCGAGCTGCCCAGGGCGAGCACGATGTCGCCGTTCCGTACCTTCTCGGGATCGAGCACGGCATCCGCCTCCACGGCGCCGGTCGCGGCGCCCGCCACGTCGTAGTCATCCGGCCCGAGCAGGCCGGGATGCTCGGCGGTCTCGCCGCCGACGAGCGCTGTGCGAGTCTCGGAGCACGCAGCGGCGATGCCGCGAACGATGTCGGCGATGCGTTCGGGAACGACTTTGCCGCACGCGATGTAGTCCGTCATGAACAGCGGCCTTGCGCCGACCACGACGATGTCGTCGACCACCATGCCCACCAGGTCTTGCCCGATGGTGTCGTGTCTGTCGAGCGCCTGGGCGATGGCCACCTTGGTGCCCACGCCGTCGGTGGAGGTGGCCAGCAGGGGCCGCCTATAGCCGCGCAGCACGGATGCGTCGAACAAGCCCGCGAACCCGCCGACGCCGCCCAGCACCTCGGGCCCGTGGGTCTTCGCGACCGCGGACTTCATGAGCTCGACGGCGAGGTCGCCCGCAGCGGTGTCGACACCGGCCTCGCGGTAGGTGCTGGTGGAGTTCTCGGTCACGTTCCAAGGGTATGCGAGGCCGAAGCGAGGGTGCGTCTTCGTCGAACAGGCGCTCCGCTGTCGCGGATTGCGGTTGCGTTCGCGGAACACCCGCAATCTGGGACAGCGGAATCACGAACGGGAGCCCGCGGCGACGATTGCGGCGAGCGCGGCATGCACGGTCTGCTCGAACATGTGAGGTGGCGGAGCGCCGAAGCCGACGACCATGGTCGGCGGTCTGGCTGCGCCGTCTTCCGCGTGCACTGGTTCACTTGCGGGCACGCGATACGTCTGAAGGCCGGCGAGCGCGAGCCCGAGGTGGTCCGCCTGCCGTGCCACGTCGGCCTCCTGGATGCCGTCGGGCAACTCGAGCAGGCAGTGCAGACCGGCTGGCATGCCGGTGATGCGGGCCGCAGGCATCCGTTCGGCGACGGCCCGCTCGAGGTACCGCCTGCGTTCCCGATAGCGTGCTCGGGCACCGCGAACGGCCCGGTCGTACTCGCCGCGATCGAGGAACTCGGCGAGCGCGAGTTGCGCGAGCGCTCCGGGCTTGGTGCCGTCGAGGCGACGCTCCTCAGCGACACCGTCGATCAGCGCGGGCGGAAGCACGCACCAGCCGAGGCCGATGCCCGGGCCGAGCGCCTTGCTCGCCGTGCCGACGTAGACGACTCGATCGGGAGCGAGCGACTGCAGCGCCCCGACCGCGCGCCGATCGAAGCGGAACTCACCGTCGTAGTCGTCCTCGATCACGAACCCCCCGGTTCGCTCGGCCCACTGCACCGCGGATGCGCGGCGACCGGGGCTCAGCGCGACGCCGGTCGGGAACTGGTGCGCGGGGGTGAGCAGCACGGCATCCACTCGCAACTCGTCGAGCCGCTCGACCACGGCTCCCGTGTCGTCGACGGGCAGCGGCACGGTCTGCAGCCCGAGTGCGGCGAGGATGTCCCGGTGCGGCTGGTGCCCGTACTCCTCCACAGCGATGCGGCGGGCTCCGGATGCCACGAGGGCGCGTCCGACGAGTTGCACGGCGTGCCCGGCCCCGTGGGTGACGTGCACGGCCGTCGGCTGTACGGAGACACAGCGGGCGCGCCCGAGGTAGGTCGCGAGCGCGTGCCGGAGCGGCTCGGCGCCCGCGGGGTCGCCGTAGCCGAAGGCGGAGACCGGCGCCGCCGAGACGGCACGGCGCATCGCCGAGGCCCACGCAGCTCGCGGAAAGCCCGAGGCGTCGGGGATGCCTGCACGCAGGTCCAACCGGATGCTTGCGCCCGCCACGCTCCCTCCGGCACTCACGTCGGCGGCAGCCGCGCCGACTCGACCGGCACTTCCGGGCGGGATAGCGCCGGCCCTTGCGCCGTCGGATGCCGTCCCGCCAGCCGCCACCCAGGTCCCTGCGCCGGTGCGCGCCTCGAGCCACCCCTCGCCCACCAACCGGCTGTACGCCTCGGCGACACTGTTGCGGGCGATTCCGAGGTCCCGGGCGAGACTGCGGGTGGCAGGCATCCGGGTACCGGGAGCAAGCCGCCCATCACGGATCATGTCCCGCATCGCGGCCTCCAACGAGTCCGTCTTGCGACGTGGGTCGATCGCCAGATGCAGGTCGATGCCTACCGCCGAGGGGATGCCGGCGGATTTGTCGGCGGTCGTGTCCGAGAGCGGATTGGCCCAGGCATCCGTCATGAGAATGGACTGTAGCAGCGCGCCACTTGCGTCGTACGGTGAAGACATGACCGACACCATCGCCCCCGCGACCGACGAGGTCGTTCTCCCGCCCATCCGCTTCGATTTCGACGAACTGGCCCCCGCATTCTCGCGCGCGCTGGCGCATCTCGACCATGCGGCCGTCGTGGAGCTCGACGCCGCGGGCATCCCGATGGGCCTCCGTCACCTGGTGAAGCTACGCGCGTCGCAACTGAACGGATGCTCGTACTGCGTCGACATGCACTCTCGCGACGCCCGCGACGCGGGCGAGTCGTTCCAGCGGATCGCCGCGGTCGCCGTGTGGGAGGAGGCGCACTTCTTCACGGCACGGGAGCGGGCAGCCTTCGAGCTGACGGATGCCGTCACGCGCGTCTCCGAGACCCACGTGCCCGACGAGGTGGTGGCCGACGCCCTGACGGTGTTCTCGGAGAAGGAGGTGTCCGCGCTGCTGGCTCTCATCGTGTCCATCAACGCGTGGAATGCGATCGGGGTGACGGCGCGCTGCTGGCGGGCGTCCGTCGAAGCGTAGGAATCGACGGGCCGTCAGATGCGCTGAAGGTGGGGACGTGGCCCCTCGAGTCGGGCCACCGCGATCTTGACCTCGACGAGCTCATCCTTCACGCCGGCGACCTCTCGCCTGACCTCGGCGATCTCCGCTTCGACCTTCTCGAACCGCGCGTCGACCCGATCGAACCGGGCATCGACCTTCTCGAAGCGCGCGTCGACCCGGGCGAACTGCGTGTCCAGGCGCTTGGTCTGATGCGCAAGCATTCCTCCGACACCGCCCAGTACCGACACCGCGAAGGCGAACAAGGCGATGATCATTCCGATCACGTCGGCGGACACGAACACCCTCCCATTCTGCCTGCTGAGGCGCGAGCACACCACCGACGGTATGGCCGGTCGAAGGCGCACCGTACCCTGGCCGGCCGAACTGGGGAGCGGCTGCCACGAACGACGCTGTGGACGGGGAGAACCGAATGATGGGCTCAGGCCGCGGCCGGCTCGAGCGCGTGCAGGTACTCCTCCCACGTCGCCGTTCCGCGCTCCTGACCCTTCGACACGATCGCGCCGTGCAGCACGGCCTTCGCCGCCTTCCCGGGAAGGCCCACTGAGACGATCCAGCGCCGCCGGCCGACCGACCTCAGGTAAGCGCGGATCAACTCGTGCGTGTTGTACACGCGCGGGCCGCCGAACTCCGGCACGTAACCGGCCGGCTCCCCTTCGGCGAGCGCTACCAGCCGGTCCGCGACCTCTTCTGCAGCGACCGGTTGCACATGCATCCGCTTCGGCAAAGGCACGATCGGAAGCTTCGCCACCGACTGCGCGACCGGGTACACGAGTGTGAAGAACTGCGTCGCGCGTAGCGTCGTGAACGGGATGCCCGAGCGCTCGATCACGAGCTCGCCCTCGCGCTTCTGCGCGAAGTACTCGAACATCGCGTGATCGGTCCTCGAATGCACGGGCACACGGTCGGCGCCCGCGACGGAGATGTACACGAGGTGGCGGATGCCTGCCTGCTTCGCCGCTGCGACGAGCCGCCGCGCCTTCTCGCCGTCTCCTTTCTGCGACCCGGCGCAGTGCACCACGACGTCGACGCCGGCGACGGCATCCGCCACGCCTTCGCCTGTGTCGAGGTCGCCCGCGACGTACTCCACGTCGTCGCGCGGCCCCGACCCGCGCCGGCTGACGACACGCACGGAACGCCCGCGCTCCCGGAGGCGGTCGACGACCAGAGAGCCGAGGGTTCCGGCGCCTCCCGTGACGAGTACGAGTCCGCGCGTGCTGCCGTTGCCTGAGGTTGATGATGCCATGAGCTGCCTTTCGTCGTGCGGCATCCGCCTGCCGCTGTTCGATGCGTTCACCCCTTCGATGCGACAAGTCGACAGAATGTGACAGGTGACCACAACGACGTCGCTCGAGGAGGCCTTCACTGCGCTGCGACCCAGGCTGCGCTCGCTGGCCTACCGCATGCTCGGCTCGTTCAGCGACGCCGATGACGCGGTGCAGGAGACCTGGCTGAGCGCCTCCCGCGCGGACGTCTCCCGCGTACGCAACCTGGACGCCTGGCTCACGACCGTCGCCGGCCGCGTGTGTCTGATGATGCTGCGCTTGCGGCGGGCTCATGGCACCACGTCGCTGGATGCCTCGCTCGGCACATCCGGCGAACTCGGAGTGCCGGATGCCGCGATCGTCTCCGACTCCTCGATCCGGACTGCTCCGGATGCCGCGGCGATGGCATCCGAGTCCGTGGGACTCGCGATGCTGATCGTGCTGCAGACGCTGAAGCCCGATGAGCGCCTCTCGTTCGTGCTGCACGACACGTTCGCCGTACCCTTCGACGACATCGCCGAGATCCTGGAGACCACTCCGACCTCGGCCCGTCAACTGGCCAGCCGTGCGAGAGCGAAGGTGCGCACCGCTCCCAAGCCCGACCCGGACCGTCGACGTCAGCGGGCCGCCGTCGACGCGTTCTTCGCCGCAGCCCGCGATGGCGACTTCGATGCGCTGCTGAAGGTGTTGCATCCGCAGGTGGTGCTGCGGTCCGACGGAGGCGAGTTGCGGGCATCCGCGACCACGATCATCCGTGGCCCGCGCGCCATCGCGAACCAGGCGATGATGTTCACCTCGTTCTCGCCGTACCGCAAGGATGCCTGGATCAACGGCGCCGCGGGCGTCGCGATCGTCGGCCCGCACGGGCCGATCTCGGTGATGGCGTTCACCGTGGTCGACGGTGTCATCGTCGAGATCGAGGTGATCGCGGATCCAGAACGGCTGGGCGGATTGCTGCCGGCCGACCTGCTGTCTACGGCCCACTGAGTAGCGACGGCGGTGAGCTGCGGCCAGCAGATGCCCAGCCGCTCAAATGAGAGACTGGTCGAGCCCGAGTTCACGGGCGCGACCCCACCCTCAGGAGCACACTTCCAGCATGTGCGGCATCGTCGGCATCGTCTCCACCGAGCCGGTCAACCAACTGGTCTACGACAGCCTTCTCCTGCTGCAGCACCGCGGCCAGGACTCCACCGGAATCGCCACCGCCGAAGGCAGCACTTTTCACATCCACAAGGCACGCGGGCAGGTGCGGGAGGCGTTCCGCACCCGCGACATGCGCTCGCTGCTCGGCACGATGGGCCTCGGCCACGCGCGCTACACCACCAAGGGCGATGCGGCCAACGAGCAGGAGGCGCAGCCGTTCTACGTGAACGCGCCGTACGGCATCATCCTGGTGCACAACGGCAACCTCACGAACACCCGCGAGCTGGCGAACGACCTGTTCCACATCGACCGACGGCACGTGAACTCCACGAGCGACACCGAGCTGCTGCTGAACGTGCTCGCCACCGAACTGCAGGGCCAGATCAGCGGCCTCGAGTTCGACCCGGACCAGGTGTTCAACGCCGTGGAGCAGGTGCACGAGCGGGTCGAGGGCGCCTACGCCGCGATCGCGATGATCGCGGGACAGGGACTGCTCGCGTTCCGCGACCCGTTCGGCATCCGCCCGCTCATCCTCGGCCGCAAGCCGGCCGGACTGGTGGGTGACGAGTGGATCGTCGCCTCCGAGTCGGTGGTTCTCGAGGCGCTCGGCTACGAGGTGGTGAGGGATGTCGCACCCGGCGAGGCCGTGTTCATCACGCTCTCGGGTGAGCTGTATTCGCGCCAGTGCGCGAAGAATCCGGTGCTGATCCCGTGCTCATTCGAGTACGTGTACCTGGCCCGGCCCGACTCGGTGATGAACGGCATCTCGGTGTACGAGGCACGGCTGCGGCTGGGCAACCGGCTGGCCGACACGATCGCGCGCTACGCGCCGCTCGGCGACATCGACGTCGTGATGCCGATTCCGGATTCCTCGCGTCCCGCGGCATCCCAGGTGGCGCAGAAGCTCGGCATCGAGTACCGCGAGGGCTTCTACAAGAACCGGTACGTCGGTCGCACGTTCATCATGCCCGGACAGGCGCAGCGCAAGAAGAGCGTTCGGCAGAAGCTGAACGCCATGTCGAGCGAGTTCAAGGGCAAGAACGTGCTCATCGTCGACGACTCGATCGTGCGCGGCACGACCTCGAAGGAGATCGTCGACATGGCCCGTGCCGCCGGCGCGAACCAGGTGACGTTCACGTCGGCGGCGCCGCCGGTGCGGTACCCGCACGTCTACGGCATCAACATGCCGAGCCGCGAAGAGCTCATCGCGGCAGGGCGCAAGATCCCCGAGATCGCGCTCGAACTCGGCGCCGACAGCCTCATCTACCAAGAGGTGGGCGACATGAAGGATGCCATCCTCGAGGGTCAGGACATCGTCACCGACCTGGAGATGAGCTGCTTCACCGGCGACTACATCACCGGAACGGTCACGCCGGAGTATCTCGAGTGGGTGGAGCGCACGCAGCTCAGCTGAGCGCTCTCACGAACCGGCATCGAGGCCGCACGGTGCGCTGAGGTCAGGCGCCGTCGTCCCGACGTTCCCGCGACACGGGATGCTCTTCGACGTCGGCCGAACGCTCGTCGGGCTCCGCTTCGGCCGGAAGCTCGCCCAGATCGTGCAGGTCCTCCTCGTCGGGCGCAGCCGTGGTGCGCACGTCGATGCGGTCGGCGACCACGGTTCGCTCGGTGTGCTTCGTCGCGGCCGACGCGATGATCGCGGCTATTGCGCCGAGCCCCACTCCGATGGCGACGGCGCCGAGCAGCACGAACCCGAACACGGTATTGCGGTCGTAGCCCTGGCCCTGCGGCAACGAGTAGGTCGCGATGAACGCGGCGACCGCGAAGACGGCACCGCCGAGCACCATGAAGCGGCCGTATCGCGGGGTGCGGCGCACACGCACCTCGTGCTCGGACGCCACGATGGCCTCCTCGCGGATCGGCTCGTTGCCAGAGACTTCGCCGACCGGGCGTTCGCCTGCCGCCGCTGTCTCAGCGGGCGTCGCGTCGTGCACCGATCCGTCACTCGCCGAAGCGTTCACGCCGCCAGAGGCGGGAGCGTCGTCGTCGGAGGGATTGCGGGGGTCGCGGGGCACTCATCCATTCTCACGCATGCCGGCTGTGCCCTTGCTTGGCCGCTCAACGCAGGCGATACACCGGCAGGTACGGCTCCAACGTGGCGCGGGTGCCGGAGGCGTGCACTGCCCCGGATGCCTGCGCCTGGGCCCACGAGGAACCCCCGGTGGCCAGGGCGAGCCAGGTGGCGGCATCCATCTCGACCACATTGGGCGGAGTTCCACGGGTGTGGCGGGGCCCTTCCACGCACTGCACGGCGCCGAACGGCGGCACCCGCACCTCGACCGAGTTGCCCGGAACCTTGTCGGCCAGTGCCTGCAGCAGGTAGCGCACGGCCGTGGCCGTGGCTTCGCGGGAGGCGGATGCCTGCAGCGCCTCCGCCACCGCCGTCATGCCGTCGGCTTCGCCGATGCGTGCCCTCGCCAACGGATGCCTACGCGCCGTGTTCGCGGAACCAGCCGACGAGCGCGTTGGCGTGCCCGTGCCCGATGCCGAACTCGTTCTTGAGATACGCGACCTGCTCCATGTGCTTGCGGTCCGCGACCTTCTCGAGCTCGTGCATCCAGTGGTCGATGGGCTGCCCGTACTTCTTCTCGATCGAGGGGAAGTACGACGCGGGTCCGGTGGCTTTCTCGTCGGCCATCCATCCATATTGCCGCGAGCACCAGAAAGGCGCCACAGCCGCGCGTCCGGCTGTTGGCATCGGCCTCCGTCGGCGCCCGGCGTAAGAATCCAGCCAGCCCCTAGCATGGGCAGGGTGAGGATTCTCGTACTGGGCTCCGGCGCGCGCGAGCACGCCATCATCCGCGCGTTGCTGGCGGAGGATGCCGACCACGACATCACCGCGGCCCCCGGCAACGCGGGCATCGCCGAAGACGTGCGCACCATCGGCATCGACCCGAACGATTCAGCCGCGGTCGCCGGATACGCGGAGGCGCACGGCGTCGAGCTCGTCGTGGTGGGGCCGGAGGCACCGCTCGTCGCGGGCGTGAGCGACGCTGTTCGGGAACGCGGCATCCCGGTGTTCGGCCCCAGCAGGGCCGCAGCGAAGCTCGAGGGCTCCAAAGCGTTCGCGAAGCGCATCATGGAGTCCGCCGGCGTGCCGACGGGCAGAGCCGAGGTCGCGGGCACGATCGACGAGGTGCGCACGACGATCGACCGCTTCGGCGCACCGTACGTCGTGAAGGCGAATGGCCTCGCCGCAGGAAAGGGCGTTCTCGTCACCGAGAACCGCGATGCCGCGCTCGAACACGCCAGGCAGTGGCTGGAGCACGGAACCGTGCTGGTCGAGGAGTTCCTCGCCGGCCGCGAGGTGTCGCTCTTCCTGCTCAGCGACGGCGAGCACGTGCTCCCGCTCTCACCGGCGCAGGACTACAAGCGGCTCCTCGACGGCGACGAAGGCCCGAACACAGGCGGCATGGGTGCCTACTCGCCGGTGCCCTGGCTCGAGGAGAGCTTCGTCGACGAGGTGATCGAGACGATCGCCCTGCCGACGGTGCGCGCGATGGCCGAGGAGCAGACTCCGTTCATCGGGCTCCTCTACTGCGGCCTCATCGTGACGGAAGCCGGCCCTCGCGTCATCGAGTTCAACGCACGCTTCGGAGACCCCGAGACGCAGGTGGTGCTGCCGCGGCTCCTCACACCGCTCTCCGGCCTGCTGTACGCGGCGGCCACGGGCGAGCTCGGCGGCGTTCCGCGGCCGGAGTTCGCCCTGGATGTCGCGGTCGGCGTGGTGCTCGCCAGCGAAGGCTACCCGGAGGCGCCGGTGACGGGGCGCGCCATCCTCGGGATGGATGCGGCATCCGCAGTTCCCGAAGTGCAGCTCCTGCACGCGGCGACCGACATCGCAGCGATCGCGACGGATGCCACGTCGAGCTGGTCGACCGAGACGCTCGTGACGTCCGGTGGTCGAGTGCTCACGGTCGTGGCGCTCGGCTCCACCTTCGACGAGGCCCGCGAACGCGCATACGAGGCGATCGGAAAGCTCACCATCGAGGGCGGCCAGTACCGAACGGACATCGCGGCGGCGGTGGCGCCGTCCGCGCACTGACGTCGCAGTAGCGGCGCATCACGCCGCTATGCGCCCTGGGGCGGGTCCACCAGCAGGGCGACTCGTTCGGCGAGGTATGCGTCGAAGCCAGTGAGTGCATCCGGGTTCGACGGGACCCAGCGCACGAAGGCGTCGCCGTCGCGCACGGTGAGCGGGCCGGGTGCTCCCACCAGGCTCGAATCGAGCGGTATGGGCGCCGCGTCGAAGTTCACGCTCGTTCCCGGCGGGTAGTGACCCCGGAACGCAGCGACGCGCAGCTGGCGGCGTCGCTCGGCGGATGCCGCGATGAACGTTGTGCGGCCCGGCGCATGGGCGCGCGTGAGGGATCCGGTCGCGAAGAGGGCGGGCAGACGCATTGGTGCCTCGCCGGCCGTGGGCGAGGAACTGTGCGAGTCATCCGCCCCTTCGGCCATGAGCAGCAGCACTCCCAGTCGCCACGCGCTGCCCAGTGGGCGCAACCGCTCGGGACGCGGCACGAGCAGCACGCGTGACGGCGGCACGTACTCGGCGAGCGCTTCGGTGCGTGCCCCGGCGGCAGCGAGGCGTGCGGCAGCATCCGTGAGCGCAGCGCGTACCCGCGCGACGGCCGCCTCATCCGCTGCCGACACTGCGTTCCGCTCCTGCCCGGTCACCCGCTCCTCCACGTCATACGCCCCGAATCGCCGTCGTCGGCTCGCGCCGGCACGGTCGGCCAGCTACCACGCTACGGACGAACGAGCACGCCACGCACGATCGTGCACGCAATGGACGTCGTTTCCGTGGTGGCTCGTGCGCTGCGTGCTCGCTCGTCGTTTCCGTGCCGCCTCAGCCCAGGAGGCGGTCGAGGTAGGCGTTGCGGAAGACGCGGTGCGGGTCGTACTTCGCCACAAGGGCGCGGAAGTCGTCGAACCGCGGATACAGCGACGGGATAACGCCGTGCGTGTCAAGGAACAGCTTGCCCCAGTGCGGCCGGGCGCCCAGCGGGAACAGGGCATCCTCGATCGCGGGGAGCACAGCCTCGACGCCTGCCTGGTCGCGCTTCCAGGTGAAGTGGATGCCCAGCACGTCGCGCTCGTATGCGGAGCTCAGCCACAGATCGTCGGCGGCGACCGTGCGCAGCTCGGTCACCTGCAGCATGGGCGCGATCTGCTCGGCGAGCGAGAGCACCGCCCGAAGTGCGTCGACGGCACGCTCGCGCGGCACGAGGTATTCGCTCTGGATCTCCTCGCCGCTCGACGGAGTGAACGCGAGCTTGAAGTGCGGAAGGCGGTCGTACCACGGCCCTGGCACGCCGAACTGGTCGGTGCACGCCGTCGCGTCGACTCCCGGAAGCGGATGCCTCTTCTCGGTCGCGCGCGCGCTTCCGAAGAACGTCTCGGGAGCTGGGGTCGAGTCATCCGTCACGGCCCGCTTGAGCCACACCTGCTGCACGCCGCCCACCCAGCCGGTGAACATGCTCACGCTGTACGAAGCGGAAGTGATGGCGTCGAAGTTCTCCAGAACGGTCGGCCAGTCCAGCCCGTCGTAAACGGTCTGGGCGACCTCGAACGTCGGCACGACGTCGAGAGTGACGGCGGTCACGAGGCCGAGCGCGCCGATGCCGACCACGGCGCCGGCGAAGTCCTCGTCTCCGCGGTGCAGAGTGCGCAGCTCGCCCGTTCCGTCGACGAACTCGATGCCGCGAACCACCGCGGCGAGGTTCTGGTTGCGATCCCCTGACCCGTGCGTCGCGGTGGCGATCGCTCCTGCCACGGAGATGTGCGGCAGGGACGCGAGGTTCGGCAGGGCCCAGCCACTGGCATCCAGCTGCTCGGCGACGTCGCCGTAACGGGTGCCGCCCGACACCGTCACGGTGCGCTCTGCCTCGTCGAGCTCGTAGCGCGGCGGCAGCGCCGTCATCGCGATCAGGGCGCCCGTGGTGTCGGCGATGTCGTTGAAGCAGTGCCGGGTGCCGAGCGCGCGAACGCGTCCGCCAGCAGCGACCGCATCGCGCACGGCCTTCTGCACCGCCTCGACGGATGCCGGATGCACCACCTCGCTCGCCCGGTACGCGTAGTTGCCCGCCCAGTTGGTGCCTGCCGATTCGGCCACGTCGCCTCTCCTCATCGCAATCGATACGCATTTGTTGTTAGCAAGAACAATTGTGCCCTACGTCGGCGCTCGACTGCGACCGCCGACGGTCACATCCACGAACAGTGGACCGGAATTGTCGCTGCACGCGGCTGGAGCGACATCAGGAGTCCATATTTCCATCCGACCTGGGCTGAGCACGAAGCGCTTCTCGATCGCCATATCGCGGCGGTGCCACTCACGGGCTCAATCGGTTCGGCACCACGAGCAAGCTCGCGGCGCTCTCACCTCAATCGCCCATATCGCGGCGGTGCCACTCACGGGCTCAATCGGTTCGGCACCACGAGCAAGCTCGCGGCGCTCTCACCTCAATCGCCCATACGATTGAGAAGTGACGACGACATCGAGCACGGCGACGCTTCCCGGCTGGACTCACGCGTACTCGGGCAAGGTCCGCGACCTTTACATTCCGCAGGCGGCGGCATCCATCGAGGCCGCGGATGCCCTTCTGGTGGTCGCGAGCGACCGGGTGAGCGCCTTCGACTTCGTGCTCGAGCCCGGCATTCCGAGCAAGGGCGAGCTGCTGACGACGCTTTCGTTGTGGTGGTTCGACCGCCTGGCCGATGTGCCGAACCACCTCGTCGCCGACCGCACGCTCGATGGAGTCGAGCGCATTCCGGCCGAGGTCGCCGGCCGCGCCATGCTCGTGAAACCGCTCACGATGTACCCCATCGAGTGCGTCGTGCGCGGCTACCTCACCGGCAGCGGATGGGCCGAATACCAGCAGTCGCAGAGCGTCTGCGGGGTGTCGCTGCCCGCCGGGCTGCAGAACGGCGATCGCCTCCCTGAGCCCATCTACACGCCCGCGTTCAAGGCTCCGCAGGGCGAGCACGACGAGAACATCAGCTTCGAGCGCACGGTCGAACTGGTCGGGGCGGATGCCGCGGCGCAGCTTCGCGACGCATCCCTCGACGTCTACCGGCGGGCATCCGCCATCGCGGAGGCGCGCGGGCTGATCCTCGCAGACACGAAGTTCGAGTTCGGTGCAGACCGGCACACCGGCGACCTGACCATCGCCGACGAGGTGCTCACCAGCGACTCCAGCCGGTACTGGGATGCCGAAGCATGGCGCACCGGCGCCACTCCTGCCGAGCGCATGGCGAGCTTCGACAAGCAGATCGTGCGCGACTGGCTGAGCGCCCATTGGGACAAGACGGGCAACCCGCCCGTGCTGCCTGACGACGTGGTGCAGCGCACCGCCGCCCGTTACCGCGAACTGCTGGAGCGCATCACAGACGATTGAGGCTTGGTTGCGAAAGCTCGCTTTCGCAACCACGCCGATTGAGTCTGTTGAGCGGCGAAGCCGCGATCACAGGCTGAGCCAGCGACATCGCGGAATACATGCATACGCATGAGCGTTTCAGTGCGCATGACCGACGACCGCAACTTGGACCGCCTCGCCGATGGCACGGCGATGGGTGCCGTGACGCTGCTCGTCGGCGATCTGGACGCGATGACCTCGTACTACCGGGATGCCGTCAGCTTGCGCGTGCTCGCAGCCGACGGTGACCGGGTGGTTCTTGGACGCGGGACGACCCCGGTGATGGTTCTGCAGTACAGCCCTGAGCTGCACCACGCTGCTCCACGATCTGCCGGCCTGTTCCATACGGCGATCCTCTTCGAGTCGCGCGAGGCGCTCGCCGCTGCGGTGTACTCCGTCGCCTCACACGCTCCCGGCACGTTCACGGGCAGCTCAGACCACCTGGTGAGCCAGGCCTTCTACTTCGACGACCCGGAAGGCAACGGCGTCGAGCTGTACTGGGATCGCGACCGCACCGAGTGGAGCTGGGCGCACGGTCACATCGAGATGGACACCCTGTTCCTCGACCCGAACCTGTTCCTGCAGCAGAACCTCACCGAGGAGACCATCGCCGAACCGGTCATCGGCGGTGCCCGCGTCGGCCACGTGCATCTCTCGGTCGGCGACGTGGCATCCGCTCGAGAGTTCTACGTCGACCGGCTCGGCTTCGCGACGACCGCCGAACTCGGCGGCTCGGCGCTGTTCGTCAGCGCCGGCGGCTATCACCACCACATGGCGATGAACACCTGGCGGAGCGCCGGTGCCAGCCGCCGCTCTCCTGCCCTGGGCCTCGGCCGCGTCGACATCGTGCTGCCCTCGAACGACGAACTCGGCTCGGTCGCCGAGCGGATGTCTCACCACGGCATCCAGGTTCGCGACGACGGGCAGTCGGTCGCCTTCGAGGACCCGTGGGCGAACGCCATCCGCCTGACGACGGCCGAGGTCGCCGGTTAGCTGTCGACGGGCTCCGGCGCCCGGTTCACCACGGGCGTGCCCTGCGTGGCCGACCACTGGCCGTTGTCCTTCGGACGAACGAAGAACAGTACGACGATGGCGCCGAGCAGAGCGACCGCCGCCGGGAGCAGGATCGACTGGGCCATCGCATCCGTGAACGGCTGCTGTATGAACGCGGGCAGCTTGGAGCCGCTGAACTGTGCGCCGGATGACGTGGAGTGCAGGCCATTCGCGGTCAGCCTGCTCTCGATGAGCGCTGCGATCGCCGCACTTCCGAGCACGCCGCCGATCTGGCGGGTGGTGTTGTAGACGCCGGCGCCGGCTCCGGCCTGACGCGGCGAGAGATTGTGCGTAGCGGTGGCCGAGAGCGGCGACCAGATGAATGCATTCGCGAGGCCGAGAAGCGCGCTCGGAAGGAGGAGGCGCGGCCACAGGTTGACGTCCGGGTCCATCCAGGCCGCGTACCAGGCCAGCCCGAGCGCCATCATGAAGAGACCGGCGAAGGCCAGGTATCGCGGATGCACACGGTCGACCAGGCGGCCGACGAAGGGCGCCAGCACACCGGACAGCACGGCCATCGGAACCATCAGCAGCGCTGACTGCGTCGGGGTGAAGCCGTACACAAGCTGCGCGAAGAAGATCAGCGGCAGGGCCATGCTCGTCACCGTGAACCCCACCGAGCTGATCGCGAGGTTCGCGAGCGAGAAGTTGCGGTCTCGGAAGAGGCCGAGCGGCAGCAGGGGTTCGCCCTTGTTGAGTGCCTGCCAGGCGACGAAACCTGCCAGCACGACGATGCCCGCAATGATCATCCCCCACACGGTGATGGGTCCCGTGATGGTGCCCCAGTCGTACTTCTCTCCCTCCTGGATGCCGAAGACCACGAGGAACATACCGATGGCGCTGAGTACGACGCCGAGGATGTCGAACCGATGCGGATGCGTCGGCAGCTTCGGCACCAGGATCACGGCCATGACGAAGGCGATGACGCCGACGGGCACGTTGATGAAGAAGATCCACTCCCAGCCGAACCCATCGACGAGGAGGCCGCCGACGATGGGTCCGACCAGCGTGGCGACACCGGCGGTCGCGCCCCACAGGCCCATGGCCGCGCCGCGGCGGTTCGGCGGGAACGTGCGGGTGATGACGGCCATCGTCTGCGGCGTCATGAGCGCGGCGCCAAGGCCCTGCACGACGCGGGCCGTGATGACCAGCTCGATCGAGCCGGAGAGGCCGCACCAGAGCGACGCGCCGGTGAACAGCACGAGGCCGATCAGGTAGATGTTCTTCGGGCCGAACCTGTCGCCCAGTCGTCCGGTGACGAGCAGCGGCACGGCGTACGCGAGCAGGTACGCACTGGTGACCCAGATGACCGAGTTGATGTCGGTCTTCAGGCCTTCCATGATCTTCGGGTTGGCCACTGACACGATGGTCGTGTCGACCAGGATCATGAAGAATCCGATGACCAGCGCCCAGAGCGCGGGCCAGGGACTTCTCTGCTTTTCCATGAGGGGTCCGTTCTCATCGATGCCACCGTCATTTCGACGCGTGAGGCATCCGTGAATCGACTGCTACCAGTCGATGGTTTCGTTCTTGAGTTCTGTGATGAGGCCCTCGACCCAGACGGTTTCGGCCTCGAACAGCGCCCTGAGGTACGACGCCTCGAGCCAGAACTTGCGCTCGAGGTTCTTGCCCTCGACCTGGTCGACCGCCCGGCCGACGACCTCGAGCTGACCGTGAAGGGCGAGCACGCGTTTCTGCAGCAGCCGGATGACCGTGTCGCGCGGCAGGTTGTGGGCCTCGGCGAGCGCGAGTGGGAACTCGGGGTACTCGTTCTTCCACGTGGACAGCATCTCGGTGAGCGAAACGAGCATGCGGTCGTGACCGGCGTCGGTGATCTCGTAGGTCGTGCGCTCCGGCCGGTTGCCCTCGCGCTCGGTGCCCGTCGACCTGATGAGACTGTCCCGCTCGAGCCGTTCGACCGTGTGGTAGAGCGAGCCGGGCCGCACCTTCACGATGTGGTCCTCGGAGCGGGCGACGAAGGTCTGGAACATCTCGTACGGATGCATAGGCCGCTCGAGCAGCAGACCGAGGATCGCGATCCCCAGGGGCGTCAGTGACGACATCCGCGACCCTCCTTCCGTTCTCGCGCAGCTCGGGGTTGCCCCGCAATGATTATTCCTCGTGGAATATTACGCGCGGAATAGGCCACGACGCAAGCCCGTTCTCGGTGGGCGCCCTGGCGCCCGTCACTCACGGTGCGAGTCAGTGGTGGAATGCGACGCGTTTGCGGTGCGGCAGCGGAGCATCCAGCCGCTCGAGGTCACGCACGCGCGTCTTGATGTCTTCGAGGAGTCCGGCGGCGAGGTCTCGCGACAGTCCGTTGCGCACGACCACGCGCGCCACGGTGAGCGAGGTGAGCGACTCCGGCATGGGATACGCCGGCACGAGCCACCCGTTCGTGCGTAGCGACTCCGTCAGGTCATAGAGCGTCCACTTGTCGGTGTAGCCGTCTTTCAGCTGCCAGGCCATGACCGGGATGTCGGAGCCGTCGGTCCACAACTCGAACGGCGCGAGCTTGGCGATCTGCTCGGAGAGGTACAGAGCGACGTCGCGCGACGACCGCTGCACCCGGCGGTACCCCTCGTATCCGAGCCGCAGGAAGTTGTAGTACTGCAGCAGCACCTGGGCGCCAGGGCGGGAGAAGTTGAGAGCGAACGTGGGCATCTCGCCGCCCAGGTACGACACCTTGAACACGAGGTCGTCCGGCAGCAGCGATTCCTCGCGCCAGACGATCCAGCCGAGCCCCGGATACACGAGCCCGTACTTGTGGCCCGACGTGTTGATCGAAGCGACCCGCTTCACCCTGAAGTCCCACTCGAGGTCGGGCTGCAGGAACGGCGCGATCATGGCTCCGGATGCCCCGTCCACGTGGATCGGGATGTCCAGCCCGGTCTTCGCCTGGATGGCATCCAGCGCGTCGGAGATCTGCTTCACCGGCTCGTACATGCCTGTGTAGGTGACGCCCATGATCGCGACCACGCCGATCGTGTTCTCGTCGACGTACGTCTCGAGGTCGTGGCCGTCCATGGTCTTGTGGTCGAGCGAGATCGGAACGAAGCGCGGCTCGACGTCCCAGTAGTTGCAGAACTTCTCCCAGCACACCTGCACGGCGGAACTCAGTACGAGATTCGGCTTGTCCGCGGGCTTCCCCGCGGCCTTTCTCGCGTGCTGCCAGCGTCGCTTGAGCGCCAGCCCGGCGAGCATGCATGCCTCCGACGAGCCGATCGTCGAGGTGCCGATCGCGCGCGACGGTTCGGGCGCATTCCACAGGTCGGCCAGCATCCGCCAGCAGCGTTGTTCGATCGCGGCGGTCTGCGGGTACTCGTCCTTGTCGATCATGTTCTTGTCTGCCGACTCGAGGTAGAGGCGAGACGCATGATCGTCCATCCAGGTGCCGACGAAGGTCGCCAGGTTGAGCCGCGCGTTGCCGTCGAGCATGGCCTCGTCGTGCACGACCTGGTACGCCGTCTCGGGCAGGGTCTCCGACCTCGGGATGCGATTGCGCGGGAACTCCGTCGCCTCACCGGCCCTGCTGAACAGCGGATTCAACCCGACTGTGTCCAGTTCTTCCGACTTGTGTCCCTGCTCGAACTTCTTCATCGCACACCTTTCGGATGCCTGCATCGCGGATGCGCCGGCATCCTCGACCCACGGTATGCGCGCGCTGCACGTCAGCGCAGAAGGTTGAACGGGTCTTCAGCGGCAACGATGACGTGCACGAGCTCAGTGGCCGCGGCGGACAGCGGATGCCGTCAGGTGCGCCCGCATGGACGCCGCCGCCGCGAGCGGGTCGCCGAGCCTTACCGCGGCGGCGATCGCGCGGTGTTCGGCGAGCACCGCGGCGGCATCCGCCTCGTTGCGCGGGGCGGATGCGATGCGGGCGGGCGGCAGGACGAGCGCACGAGGGCCGAGCCTTTCAAGCGCCGCAAGAAGGTAGCGGTTCCCGGATGCCGCCGCGACGGCCCTGTGGAACGCGAAGTCGGCGTCGACGGTCTCGGCGGGAAGAGTCGCGCCTTCCAGCGCAGCCAGGGCGGCGTCGATCGTCGCGAGATCGCCGTCGGTGGCGTACCTGGCCGAGAGCGCCGACGCCTCCGACTCGATCGCGATACGGAACGCGTGCAGCTCGTCGCGCTCTGTCTCGTCGCGCGCGGCGAGCCAGTCGTCCCCGGCGACCGGCGCCGGCGGCGTGAGCGCGTAGCTGCCCGAGCCGACCCTGGTGCGGACCAGGCCGCGGGACTGGAGGCGCTGGAGCGCCTCACGCACGACCGTGCGGCTGGCAGCGAACTCCTCGACGAGGCTACCCTCGCTCGGCAGCCGCTCCCCGGGAGCGATCTCGCCCGCGACGATGCGGTCGCCGATCGCCCTGGCGATCTGCTCCGCGCGCGAGGTGCTCATCGCTCCCCGGCGGCGTCGATCGTCACGGACTCGGTGGTCCAGGCGCGGGCCTGCCCGGTGAACGTGATGCCGAGTCCCGGGCGCTCGGGCACGAGCATCCGCCCGTCGCGCGTGTCGAGCCGCTCCTCGAACAACGGGTCGAGCCAGTCGAAGTGCTCCACCCAGGTCTCGCGCGGGTAGCAGGCCGCGAGGTGCAGGTGGATCTCCATCGCGAAGTGCGGTGCGACATCCAGCCCCGCCTGGTCGGCGAGGGTCATGAGCCGGAGGTACTGCGTGATGCCGCCGATGCGCGGGGCATCCGGCTGCAGGATGTCGCAGGCTCGCGCCGCGATCAGCCGCTCGTGCTCGGCCACGGAGGCGAGCATCTCGCCCGTCGCGATCGGGGTGTCGAGCGCGCGGGCCAGGTCGGCGTGGCCCTCGGCGTCGTAGGCGTCCAGAGGCTCCTCGATCCAGGTGAGATCGAACTCCTCGAGCCGGCGCCCCATGCGCAGGGCCGTCGCGCGGTCCCACTGCTGGTTGGCGTCGACCATGAGCGGGATGTCTTCGCCGAGATGCTCGCGGACGGCCCGGACCCGGCCGAGATCCTCCTCGCCGTCGGGCAGGCCGACCTTGATCTTCACGCCGCCGATGCCTTCCTCGATCGACCGCGACGCGCGTTCGAGCACGTCCTGGATCGACGCGTTGAGGAAGCCGCCCGACGTGTTGTAGGTGCGAACGGAATCGCGGTGGGCGCCGAGCAGCTTCGCGAGGGGAAGCCCGGCACGCTTGGCCTTCAGGTCGTACAGCGCGATGTCAATTGCGGCGAGCGCCTGCGTTGCGACGCCCGAGCGACCGACGGATGCTCCCGCCCACAGGAGCTTCGTGTGGAGCTTGGCGATGTCGTTGGGATCCTCGCCGATGGCCGTGCCCGCCACCTCGCGGGCGTGCGCGTACTGCGCAGGACCACCTGCGCGCTTCGAGTAGCTGAAGCCGTGCCCGGAGAAGCCCTGCTCCGTCTCGATCTCGGCGATCAGGAACACGACCTCTGTCATCGACTTCTGCCTGCCGGTGAACACCTTGGCGTCCGAGATCGGAGTCGGCAGCGGCAGCCGCAACGTGGAGAGCGTGATGGTGCGGATGGCGTCGGGCACGTAGGACATGAGAGAAATCTATCAGACAGATCCGCACTCTGTCCTACAAGTTGTGGACTCGCATCCGTTCCGCGGACGCAAATTGCGGGTGTGCCGCGCGAACACCCGCAATTTGCGTCAGCGGAGTGTGGATGGATGGTCGCCGCGAGCACGCCCGGGCCTCAGGAAGCACCCTCAGCGGCCCGGTAGAATCGAGGCATCCACCGCTGAAGAATGCAGGGAGTACGCCGTGCCCACCATCGTTGTCGACGTCATGCCGAAGGCAGAGTTGCTCGACCCGCAGGGGAAGGCCATCGCGGCGGCCCTGGCCCGCACCGGCCGCGGCGCGTTCGACGTGCGGCAAGGCAAGCGCTTCGAACTCACGACGGAGACGCAAGTCACCGACGAGTTGCTGGCATCCGTTCGCGAGATCGCCGAGGAGGTGCTCTCCAACGGCGTGATCGAAGACGTCGTCGGCGTGCACGTGGTCGAAGACTCGCCGGTCGGGATCGTCGAGGTCGCCTGATGCGGATCGGCGTGATCACGTTCCCCGGGTCGCTCGACGACCGGGACGCCCAGCGGGCCGTGCGGGCGGCGGGCGCCGAGGCCGTCGCCCTGTGGCACGGCGAGCACGACCTGAACGGTGTGGACGCGCTCGTGCTGCCCGGCGGGTTCAGCTACGGCGACTACCTGCGCTGCGGCGCGATCGCCAGCCTCTCGCCGATCATGAGCGAGGTCGTCGACGCCGCGAACAAGGGGATGCCCGTGCTCGGCATCTGCAACGGCTTCCAGATGCTCGCCGAGGCGCGGCTGCTGCCGGGGGGGCTCATCCGCAACGACCACGGCGCGTTCATCCGCCGCGACCAGAAGCTGCGGGTCGAGAGCACCGACACCGCCTGGACGAACGGCTTCGCGCAGAGTCAGGAAATCGTCATCCCGCTGAAGAACGGTGAGGGCGAGTACGTCGCCTCCGCCGAGACCATCGAGCGGCTCGAGGGCGAGGGCCTCGTGGCGTTCCGCTACCTCGAGGTCAATCCGAACGGCTCGCTGAACGACATCGCGGGCGTCCGCAACGAGCGCGGCAACGTCGTGGGACTCATGCCGCACCCGGAGCACGCGACGGAGCCCGGTTTCGGTCCGGACACGCGGGCCGCAATGCGCTCAGGGGTCGACGGCCTCACGTTCTTCACCTCGGCGATCGCGGCACTGGCCGCTGCCGCATGACGTGCTGAAGCGGATGCTCGCCCGCTTCGAACCGCTGTTCCGTCGCGTCGATCGCGTGGCAGGTGGTCGTCAGGCCGACGTGCGCATCGACGCCGAGCTTCTGACGCATCCGCGAACGCGTCGCGCGTTCGTGGCGATCACCTGGCTGCTCGTGCTCGAGTTCGCGATCGGAATCGCGGCGGTCGTCGTGGCACTCGTGCTGGCGGCGGACGGGATCCCGGTCGAATGGTCGGTGTGGATGCGCACCGTCGTCGTGCTCGGCATGACCGCGACCCTGTTCTACTTTGCGTGGCGGGCATCCCTCGGCTACTACTGGGGCTACTCGAGGCTTCGCCTGTTCAGCAAGATCTTTCCAGTGATCACGCTCGTGCTCGCCGCGATTCCCGGTCTGTACCCGTTGTGGATGGTCACGGAGCAGATCGTGTTCAGCCTGATCCTGATAGGTGTGGCGGACTACCTCGACTCCGACCACATGCGTTCGGTCTTTCCGCGGCCGCGCCGGGCCTGACCACTCGTCGTCCCCAGCTCGGCGAGTTCACCGGTTTTCATCTCTCGGCCAGCCGCACTGATTCGTGCCGACGACCATCCTGGGCGATTGGTGGCATCCAGCAGACAATGGAGGAGTGATCATGAGCGATGCGCAGACGTGGACCGTCATCGGTGTGCTCGGCGCGGCGTTCCTCGGCACGCTCACGATCGTTTCTACGCTGTTCGTTCACGTCGTTCGAAGTGAGTTGCGGCGGTTGGAGGGCGCCTTCGGCGTTCGGCTTGACGCCATGGATCGCGACATCCAGGCTCTCATGCGTCACACCTTCGGTATCGATCGCGGCGAATAGGCCCGCTCTACGATGTTGCTCGGCCGCTCGCGTCGGGGTCCTTCGCGACCATCGGGATCGAGTCGGTGAACTGCGATGCGCGCTTGTCGCCGTCGGAACTGCCGCTGAACAGGGTGTCGCCGGAGACCGCACGGGAGCGTTGCGAGGCATCCATTCCGCCCGCCTCGACCAGCTCGACGCGTTGGCGGGGCAGTCCGGCGGTGCCGTCGCGCTGGATCCACGCGACGAGGTTCTCGCGCACGTAACAGCGCAGATCGAAGAGTGTCGGGGCATCCTTCGCCGTCACGAGCACTCGCACGTGCACGTATCCGCCAATCGCATCCGTCACCTGCAGCACGGACGTGCGGTGATCCCAGAGTTCGGTCTTGCGCAGGATGCGGTCCAGCTCCTTGCGCATCCCACCCGGTGATACCCGCCAGTCGAGGTCGAACTCGACGGCGCCCAGTAGCTCGCTGTTGCGTCTCGTCCAGTTCTCGAACGGCTGCGTGGTGAAGAAGGTGGAGGGCAGGACCATGCGCCGGTCGTCCCACAGGTGCACGACCACGTAGGTGAGCGTGATCTCCTCGATGCGACCCCACTGGTTGTTGACCACCACGACGTCGTCGATGCGGATCGCACCACTGAATGCGAGCTGCATACCAGCGAAAAGGTTCCCCAGCGAGGACTGCGCCGCGATGCCGGCGACCACACCGATCAGCCCGGCGGATGCGAGGATGCTCGCGCCCGCCGCCCGCGCGCCGGGGAACGTGAGGAGGATGGCACCGAGAGCGATGACGACGGCCGCCACGATCGTGAGCCGCCGGATGATCATCACCTGTGTGCGCACCCGCCGTGCGTACCGGTTGTCGGGCACATCGAGCCGGTAGCGAGCGAGTCCGAGGTCTTCGAAGAAGATCACGAGGGCCGCCGCGAACCACGCGCCGAGCGCGATGGTGACGATGAGGAAGACGTGGTGCACGGTCTGCACCGTGGGCAGCGGAACCTGCAACGGCAGGGTCGCGGCGACCGCGATCGAGGCCAGGATGTCGAGCAGCAGCAGCCGGAACGGGATGCGCAGATGCGAGGCAAGCATCCGTGCCCATTCCCGATGCTTGGCGAGCGCACGCACGATCGCTCCGATGACGGCCGTGACGACGACCGCGGAGACGAGTGCGATGAGACAGGCGACGGCGAACGGGAGCCACCCGTGCAGATCGGCCATGGGTTCCAGGGTCGTCAGCCTCGTTCGCGGCCGCAAGGCGAGCGGTGGGGCTTGACAGGTCCCTTGCCGACCTCTGTTCCTCCCCAATTCGCCTGATTGTCGGGTATTCATCAAACGCTTGCCCCGACGCTTTTCAGCGCGTCGCGTTGATGGACCATCGATCACATCAGGCGGAGAATGGAGGTGTGGTTGTGACCGAGGCTCAAACCTGGACGATGATCGGCGTTTTCAGTGCCGGCTTCCTCGGCATGCTCACCATCGTGTCGACACTGTTCGTGCATGTCGTTCGTTCCGAAGTGCGGCGGCTCGACATGAGATTCGACCAGTTCGGTCAGAGATTGGACGACGTGGATCGCGACATCCAGGCGTTGATGCGACACATTTTCGGCATCGATCGCGGAGAGTGACTGCACCGCGGGCCAGTGATACCGATCGCGCCGAAGATAACAGCGCCGACCACTGCGTGAGACGGCATCACCTGCGGCGACCTGCCCGGAGTGCCGGTCGCGGACATCGTCCGCACCTCGGAACTGGCAGGGCCCGCCGCCACCCTCGCCGGTGCGAATCGGGCGCAATGCTAGTTCGCCGCTCACCGGAGATGCCCGATGGGACCGAGTCCGTGTCAGTCGCCGCCGATCGCGGAGCGCACCGACTGCGCAAAGGCGTCGAGAAGCTCGGGCCGCGCGCTCGATGCCTCCAGAGTCTGGTCCAACGCTTCGCCGATGCTGACACTTGCCAGGATGCCATCCGCTGCGTCCTGCGCTCGCTGGTAGAGCCGCTCGAGGTTGGGACGAATGCTGTAGCCGATGGGGCAACGCTCGGACGGTGGAGTGGTGTGCAGACCGAACAGCGGCTCGTCGCCGAGCGCATCGCGCACGTCCCGGATACTGATCGAGCTAGCTGACCGGGCGAGCGACCATCCCGCGCGGGAGCCGCGGTGCGCGATCACAAGGCCCGACTCCCGCAGACTGCCGAGCAGGCGGCGCACGACGACGGGGTTGGTTCTCAGGCTCCCGGCGATGCCCTCTGAGGTGGCCCGGTCACCGCCCAATCGGCGCCGCAGCTCGATCCACTCGAGGGCGTGCACCGCCAGGCTCAGTCGGGAGTTCGCGCTCACTTCGTTCCCTCTGTCGGTGCGCCCTTGAGCAGCTTTGCCGCACCCCACAGCGAGCCGACGTTCGCACGGCCGGGCTGCTTCGCAAGCATCCTCTCGTAGAAGTCGAGTGCGGTCGTGGTCTCAGCCTCGGTATGCGCGACGTCGCGCAGGTACCCGATCGTCGCGTCGATGTCGGCCGGCGAGTCCGAACCGCCGGGCTGCTTATGACCGCTCACCACGAAACGCGCGTCGAGTTCCTTCAGCCGGAGCAGCGCGTCGATCCAGTTGCGTCGCGACGCGGCAGTCGTCTCGGCCAGGTAGGGATACGTGCCGCTGTAAACGACGTCCCCAGCGGCGATGAGGCCGAGGTCCGGCACCCAGAGAGACGTGGTGCCCGATGTGTCGGTGTCGCCGGCCTCGATGACGCGGAACTCGTGCCCTTCCACCTCGAACGCGCCTCCCTCCAGCAACTCCGGAAGGACCACCGGCGGAATCTGACCCGGGAACAACCGGCCCCAGAAGTCATCGCGCCACTCCGGGCGGGCCTGCAGCTCCAACTCGGCGAGAGTACCGGCGGTGGCGAGGATGCGCGCGGCGGGGAACGCCGCCCGCAGCTGACCGATCCCGAACGCGTGGTCGCCATGTCCGTGCGTCAGGTAGACGGCGCTGAGCGTCTTTCCGTGGTCACGCACCCAATCGATCAGCCGTGCATTCTGCTCGACCGTGGTGAAGGTGTCGACCAGCACCGCTTCTTGCTCGCCGACGACGAGTGTGGACGAGTTGGCGACCCACCTCCACTCTTCCTGTCCAGCGGGGAGGTCCCGAGTCAGGCCCTCCCGCTTCTCTGTCCTGACCTCGTAGTCCAGTGTCTTCATCGCCCTACCCCTTTCGTTGGTTGTAACCATAGCTGTTACATCGGCGGTGTGCAAGGTTCTTTTCGCCGTGACACGGTGCGAACTGCTCGACCCGGCGAACGATCAGTGACGGTAGGCGTGGCGATCCCGCGAGAGGATGAGACCATGGCGCAGGACGGCGATGAGTTCACAGGCATCCCCGAGGTCGGAGCACTGGCGATCAACGTGTTGGTACCGCAGGAATTGCGCTGGCGCGACACCCGTCGCGACGAGGAGTTCGAGCTCGAGAGCATCACAGTGCGGCTCCTGCCGGGCGGCGACTTGGCGGCGAAGGCATATGGCCGGCCGGTGGCAGGGGGACGAGGAGCATACGTCTCGTTCCGGGTGCCGGAGCGACCGGAGCTTGTTCAGCTGATCCATCGGGCTGCGGATCGCGCAGCCGAGCTGTGGGCGGCTCACGGGACGCTGTAGCGGTCCCGGATGTCGCGGCTCCGCGCTCACCGACTCCATCGTCGCCGGTCGCGCCTGCAACGCTCACCGACTCCATCGGGTCGCCGGTATCGCGCTGCAACGCTCACCGACTCCATCGGCTCGGCTGAGAACGCGAGCGTTCTCAGCTCTCACCTCAGTCGCCGGTAGACTGGAGGGCGTTCTGCGCCGCCCGTCTGCGCACGCTCAAACACAGGGAGTCAGCCGCTTGTCCGAGCCCCCGGCATCCGCATCCATCAGCCAGCTCGACACGGTCGAGAACGCCGCGGCGACACCGGAGAAGGAGCAGCCATACGCGGCGCTCGGCCTGAAGGACGACGAGTACGCGCGCATCCGCGAGATCCTCGGCCGCCGGCCCACCAGCGGCGAGCTCGCCATGTACTCGGTGATGTGGAGCGAGCACTGCTCGTACAAGAGTTCCAAGAAGTACCTGCGGCAGTTCGGGCAGAAGGTCACGCCCGAGATGAAGAAGAACCTCATGGTGGGCATCGGCGAGAACGCCGGAGTCGTGGATGTCGGCGAGGGCTGGGCGGTCACGTTCAAGGTCGAGTCGCACAACCACCCGAGCTACATCGAACCGTTCCAGGGCGCCGCGACCGGAGTCGGCGGCATCGTACGCGACATCATCTCCATGGGCGCTCGTCCGGTCGCCGTCATGGACCAGCTGCGGTTCGGCAAGATCGACGAGGCCGACACCGCGCGCGTGGTGCACGGCGTGGTCGGCGGCATCTCGTTCTACGGCAACTGCCTCGGCCTGCCGAACATCGGCGGCGAGACATACTTCGACCCGGTGTACCAGGGCAATCCGCTCGTCAACGCACTCTCGGTGGGCGTGCTGCGGCACGAAGACCTGCACCTGGCGAACGCGTCGGGGGTGGACAACAAGGTGGTGCTCTTCGGGGCGCGAACGGGCGGCGACGGCATCGGCGGGGCATCCATTCTCGCGTCCGACACCTTCGCGTCGGGCGGCCCGACGAAGCGGCCAGCCGTGCAGGTGGGCGACCCGTTCGCCGAGAAGGTGCTCATCGAGTGCTGCCTCGAGCTGTTCCAGAAGAAGCTCGTCGAGGGCATCCAAGACCTCGGCGCCGCGGGCATCTCGTGCGCGACCAGCGAGCTCGCCTCCAACGGCGACGGCGGCATGTACATCTCGCTCGATGCCGTGCTGCTGCGCGATCCCACGCTCACGGCCGAGGAGATCCTCATGTCGGAGTCGCAGGAGCGCATGATGGCGGTCGTCACCCCCGAGAAGCTCGACGCGTTCCTCGCCGTGACCGGCAAGTGGGATGTCGAGACCAGCGTGCTCGGCGAGGTCACCGACACCGGGCGGCTCATCATCGACTGGCACGGCGAGCGCATCGTCGACGTCGACCCGCGCACGGTGGCCGTCGACGGGCCGGTGTACGACCGGCCGGTCGCGTATCCGAGCTGGATCGACGCGCTGCAGGCGGACTCGGCGAGCACGCTCGCCCGGCCCGAGGCATCCACCGTGGAGGGGCGCGAGCAGCTGCGCGACCAGTTCCTCGCGTTGGTCGGCTCGCCGAACCTCGCCGACAAGAGCTGGATCACCAACCAGTACGACTACTACGTGGGCGGCAACACTGCGCTGTCGTTCCCCGACGACGGCGGGATGATCCGCGTCGACGAGAAGAGCGGCCTCGGCTTCGCGATCGCGACCGACGCCAATGGACGATACGGCCAGCTCGACCCGCGCCAAGCCGCTCGCCTGGCCCTCGCGGAGGCGTACCGCAACATCGCCGTCACCGGTGCCGTCCCGGCGGCCGTCACCGACTGCCTCAACTTCGGCTCCCCGGAGAACCCCGAGGTGATGTGGCAGTTCTCGCAGGCGGTCGAGGGGCTCTCGGATGCCTGCCTCGAGCTGGGCATCCCCGTCACCGGCGGCAACGTGTCGTTCTACAACCAGACCGGGTCTACCCCGATCTTCCCGACCACGGTCGCGGGCGTGCTCGGCGTGATCGACGACGTGGCGCGGCGCGTCCCGTCCGGGTGGCAGGATGCCGGCGACAACATCTACCTGCTCGGAGTCACCCGTGAAGAACTCGACGGGTCCGCGTGGGCGGGTACCGTGCACGGGCACCTCGGCGGGCGTCCGCCGTCGGTCGACCTTGACGCGGAGAAGCGGCTCGCTGAGCTGCTGCACGCGGCCTCCATGGAGAGCCTTCTCGCTTCGGCGCACGACCTGTCAGACGGCGGGCTGGCGCAGGCGCTGGCCGAGAGCGTGCTGCGCTTCGGCGTGGGTGCGAGGGTGTGGCTGACCGAGATCATGGACCGCGACGCAGTGGATGCCGCGACGGCCCTGTTCTCCGAGTCCACCGGCCGCGTCATCGTGTCCGTTCCGCGCGAGGACGACGTGAAGTTCCGCGGCCTGTGCGAGGGCCGCGACTACCCGGTTCTGCGCATCGGGGTTACCGATGCGGTGGTCGGCGAGCAACCGGTTCTCGAGGTGCAGGATGTCTTCACCGTCGGGCTCGAGGAGCTGCGGGCATCCCACCAGGCGACGCTCGCGGAGCACTTCGGACCCGTCGTCGGCCAGTCGGCCTCGCAGGAGTACTACACGCCGGGGGCATAGCGCCAGGCTCGCTGTGGGCCGGCTCGCTTGCGGGCCTGCTCCCGTCGACGCCTCATGTGGGCGGACGCCGCTGCGCCCTTTGGAAAACAGGCAGATCGCTCGAAAACAGGCGGAATTTGCCTGTTCCCGGGAGGAATGCGGTTTCCTGCCTGTTTTGGGAGGTGGAGACACGGGAGCCGAGATGGCGCGGCGCGCTGGCGGGCGGACGCGGGCGACGCGGGGGTGGTAGCGCAGGCAGGGCGACGCGGGGGTCGTTGCGCAGGCAGGGCCACGCGGGGGTCGTTGCGCAGGCAGGGCCACGCGAGGGTGGTAGCGCAGGCAGGGCGACGCGGGGGTCGTTGCGCAGGCGGTGGTCTCGCGCGTCGCCGGACGGGCGTCGAACGAGCGCGGACTCAGCGGGTGCGGCCCACGCGGGTGGCCGTCGCGAGGGCGGCGACGGCCAGCACCGTGCCGAGCAGGAAGCACGCCGTGAACGGCCACGACGCGCCAAGGGCGGTGAGCGAGGCGAACACGAGTCCGGCGACGGCGACCCCGGATGACCCGCCGACGGCATCCGCGATCGCCTGCGCCGAGCTGTTGAACCCCTGGTCGGTGGACGTGGAGTAGCCGATCATCATGACCGAGAGCCGCGGGGTGGCCAGCCCCATGCCGAGGCCGGCGAAGATCCACACGCCGAAGACGGCGAACGGCGAGAGGTCGAAAGCGGAGATCACGGTCGTGCCGACGAGACCCAGAGCGATGGATGCCACGCCCAGGACGATCCAACCCCGGTTGCGCAGGCGCGGGCCGAGTCGGCCCTGCAGCCACGACCCGCCCGACCAGGCGATCGCACCACCGGTGAGGGCGAGCCCGGCGATCGCGGGACTCAGCCCGTAGCGGGTGATCAGCAGGTACGGGACGTACACCTCGCAGGCCAGCTCGGCGCCCGTGATGAAGATGCGCGTGCTCATCACGGACGGCAGCCCGCGCGCGAGCCGCAGCGTTCCGCGGGGCAGAAGCGGACGCACAGCCACCAGGAGCACCGCCATCGCGAGCACGAAAACGATCCACCGCCAGAGCTCGTCGAGCTCCGTCGCCGTTCCGAGCACGAGAACGGCGCAGGCCGCGACGACCGACCACACGATACGGGCCGGCTGCCACGGCGGCACATCGTCGCCCGCAACATCTCCGGAGGCTCCGAGCACCCGTCTGATCATGAGCAGCCCGGCGACCGCGACGGCGATCACGCCGAGGAAGATCCAGCGCCAGCCAACGGTCTCGGCGAGCAGGCCGGCCAGGAACGGTCCGATCAGTGACGGCACGACCCAGGCGGTCGAGAACCCGACGAAGACGTGCGGCTGCAGCCTGGCCGGGTACTGCCGCGCGACGACCACGTACACCGCGACCGTGAGCGCGCCGCCGCCGAGCCCCTGCACGAGGCGCCCGAGCACGAAGACCACCATGTTCGGCGCGAGCCCCGCGATCGCCAGCCCGATCACGAACAGCACGACGGCGATCACGAGAGGCACCGATGGCCCACGCCTGTCGCACCATGCGCCCGCCACGACCATGCCGACGACGCTGATGGCGGTCGAGCCCGAGAAGGCGAGCGTGTAGAGGGATGTCCCGTGCAACTCGTGTGCGATCACCGGCATCACCGTGGTGACAGCCATCGCTTCGAAGGCCACGAACAGCACCAGGGCGCACATCCCGATCGTGATCCAACGGAAGTGCGCACCGAGCACGCCGCCGCGCGGCTCGTCAGCCGGATCCGCCGTCGCGATGCTGGTGCGGCGGGCGGCCGCCCCTCCGGCATCCTTCAGCGGGAGTTCCGACGACGAAGCGGACAGCGAAGCGGAAGACGGCGTCTGGGGTGCGGCATCCGTCTCATCGGTCATGGTGCCCAACGATAAGACCTCAACTATTGTTGAGGTCAATCGCGACAAGGGTGAGGAGGGCCGATGCCCCAACTGGACGGCGGCGCACACCGCATGCTCACGGTGGGCGAGCTGGCCGAGCGCAGCGGCGTCGCGGTCTCGGCGCTGCACTTCTATGAGCGCAAGGGGTTGCTGGCCAGCGAGCGCACGAGCGGCAACCAGCGGCGCTACCGGCGCGACTCGCTGCGCAGGGTGGCGTTCATTCGCGTGTCGCAGCGAGTGGGCATCCCGCTGGCAGAGATCCGCGCCGCACTCGAATCGCTGCCGGAGGGTCGCACACCGACCAAGCGCGACTGGGCCCTGCTTTCGTCGCACTGGCGCGAGGCTCTGGATACCCGCATCACCGCCCTCGAGCACCTGCGCAACGATCTCACGGGCTGCATGGGCTGCGGATGCCTGAGCCTACGCACCTGCGCCCTGCAGAATCCCGACGACTCCCTCGGGGCGACGGGCGACGGCACCGGCCCCCGGCGCTGGGAGTAGGGCGCTCGCCGCACGAGGCCCCGCATGAGCCGTGTGTGCAGATCCGATTCTATTGACCGGGCGGTCAGTCAGGCGTAACGTAAGAGACGTCCCTGAGGGGCACATCGAGGAGGTGTGATTCATGAAGAAATGGACAAGGTGGCAGGACTGGGTGACCGTGGCGGCCGGTGTCGTCGCGGCTATCTCCACGAGTTGGGTGACTCCGGGCGGGCTGTCGATCGTGCTCATGATCGTGCTCGGCGTTCTGCTCATCATCGCGGGACTCATCAACCTGTCGATGCCAGGCCTTGCCTGGATGGAATGGGTGCACGGCGTACTCGGCGTGCTACTGTTCATCTCTCCCTGGGCCGGCATGTACGCCACGCACATGGGCGCAGCCTGGTTCTCGTGGGTGTGCGGCGGTGTCGCCATCATCGTGGCAGCGTGGGAGTTGGTGCCGATCCCCGGCGGCGACCACCACGTGGCGCACTCGCGAGCCTGACGAGGCCGAACACGATAGCGGGGTGGCAGCGAGACTGCCGCCCCGCCCTTTCTTACCCGCCCTATCCGCCCGGAGCATCCGATGAACCCGCCTCGCAGAACCCGAGAGGCAGCCGAGACTCGCGCAGGCATCCTTGATGCCGCCGAGCGTCTCTTCGCCGAGCGCGGCTTCGACGCCACCCCGACCTCCGCGATCGCGGAGGCCGCAGGTGTGCCGAAGGGGCTGCTGTTCTACTACTTCCCCACGAAGTCCCAGTTGCTGCGCGCCCTGGTCGCGGAGCGGATGTCGCTCGGTCCCGTCGACGTGGACGCGCTCGCCGAGCCGGGAGATCCGGCACGCTCCCTGCTCAACCTGACCGCGAAGATCCGCGAGCTCGAGGATGCCTCGCACGTGATCGGCGTCATCGTGTCGCGCGAGCAGCACACGCATCCCGAAGTCCTCTCCGCCCTCCTCGAGCACCGCGACCGGCTGCAGGCCCTCATCGAGAAGGTGCTGGCCGCGAGTTCCCCGGTGCGACCTGCCGCGTCACGCCTGCGCAGCGCGGCGCTGGCGTGGCTCGGCATCCTCGCGCTGGGAACCGACCGCGCGACGGAGGCTGCGCGGTCCGAACTCGCCTCGCTCGCCGAGTTCGTCACCGACGGCCTGCGTCCAGCGCGGCACGGCCGCAGGTCTGCGCGGGCGTAGCGCGGTTCAGAGCTCGAACCGCAGGCCCGTCGCCTGCTCCGCGAACTCCCAGACCCGCTTCGCTGTCGCGGGGTCTGCGCACTGCCACGCCGGATCCTGCTTCACGGGCAAACCCTTCACGCGCCATCGCGGTCCCCAGTACGAGCCGCCAACGGCATCCGGATGCGTCGCAGCAGCCAGCACGGACCGCGCGCCGCGATCCTTGCCCTGCGTGAACGGTGCCTGCAGCGAGTCGACGAACACGGTCATCCGTGACGGCTCGTTGACCCCGGGAATGCGCGGCGTGCGTCCGCTGATCGAGTAGCCCGGATGCGCGACGACGCTGGTGGCGTCGAGCTCGGCGGCGCGCATCCGGCGGTCCAGTTCGAACCCGAACGACTCGACGGCGATCTTCGACTGCGCATAGGCGCGCCACGGCGAATAGTTCTGCTCGAGTTGCAGGTCGTCGAGCAGGAACGAGCTGAGGCGCGTGGCCATGCTGCCGAGGCTCACCACGCGCGCGCCGGGAGAGCGCCGCAACACCGGCATCAGGCCGGCCAGCAGGGCGAAGTGGCCGAGCAGGTTCGTGCCGAGCACGAGTTCGTTGCCGTCGGCGGTGGTCTCACGGGACTCGGGTGGATGCACTGCGCCGGCGTTCGCGACGATGAGATCGATCCACTCCCGCTCGCCCAGTACCTTCGCCGCCGCGGCGACGCTGTCGAGACTGGCCGTGTCGAGCGGGAGCACCTCGACGGATGCCCGCACCCCCTCGCGTGCGCACCTCGCGCGGATGGCGCGCGCGGCGGCATTCGCCCGCTCCGTGCTGCGGCACGCGAGCACGACATGCGCGCCCGCGCCGGCGAGCGCGGCAGCCGTGAAGAATCCGATGCCCTTGTTCGCTCCCGTCACGACCGCCGTGCGACCGGTCTGGTCGGGGATGTTGCCCGCGCTGCCGTTGTGTGCGGATTGTTCGGCGGCGCTACCGGCGCTCACTCGACCGGGTGCTGCGCGCCGGCGCGCACATGGTGATGGATCACCTCGGCCACCACGAAGTTGAACCACTTCTCGGCGAACTCCGGGTCGAGGTGGCTCTCCACGGCGAGCTCGCGCAGGTGCTTGATGTGCTCGCGTTCCCGCACCGGATCCTCGGCGGGCAGCCCGTGCTCAGCCTTCAGATATCCGACCTGCTTCGTGAACTTGAACCGCTCGGCGAGCAGGTGGATCAGCGCGGCATCGATGTTGTCGATGCTCTCCCGAATGGCGTAGAGGTGCTCCAGGGCGCGCGCGCGGTCATCCTGCTGATCATTCTGGGGCATGTGTCGAGGGTAGTCGCTCTTGGTGCCTCCGACCTTGGCGATCACTCGGTCATCGCGATCGGTTCGCTGAGCGTCCGTTGCAGCACGGGCCGGGTCGCCAGGAGCCCGAGCCAGACCACCAGGATGCCACCGGCGATGCTGGCCGCGATCGTCACCAGCGACAACGGGGCCAGCACGAGCGCCGCGCCGGCCATCGGCAACACGATGACGGCGGCCGTGACCGCCGACCCGACCGTGACGACGCGCAGCGGGGACAGCACAGCGCGAACGCGGGCGGAGTTCATGGTCTTCACGGGCATCCCGAGCCGATCCAGGCTGACGTAGAGCTCGCGGCGGTCCAGGATCGCGGATGCCTGACTCACCCCCACCGAGCACGCCACCATCACGAACGAGATGGCCAGCGTGATGAAGACGCCGGTGCGGATGTCCCCCAGCAGAATGGTCTGCTCCGGCCCACCGCGATCGCCGCTCACCGCTCCGACCATGGCGAGCGCCGTGCCTGCGAAGACCGCGATGAAGCTCGTCATCGAGACGCCGCTCACCTGACGCCAGGCCGCCTTCGGCGATTCGAGAACGGACCGTGCGGCGATGAGGCGCTGCGGTGTGTTGGCCCTGCGCAGTCCCGACATCGCGAACCTCTTGATCACGAACGGGCCGACAAGGCCGAGCACCGCGTTGGCTGCAGCAAAGGCCGCGGCCAGCACGACGATCACGGTCACGGCGCCACCGAGCAGGCTGGGATTGGCGACGCAGAACACGACGGCCGCGACGATGGCGACGCCCGCCACGACGCGGATCCAATGCGAGCGCGGCGCCGACTGCCTGGTGCGCACGCCGAGCGGCGAGACGACCACGCTGCGCAGACCGATCACGGCGCTGACACCGGCGAGCAGGCCGACCCCCACGACGACGGCCGCGACGATGAGCGGGTTGAGCAACAGTGCCGCCGCCCCGATCGGATGCCCGCGGAACGAGATCAGTCCTACCAGCGGAGTCAGCGCCAGATAGAGCACGACGCCGCCGAGGGCGCCGACGACGGCGAGCGCGATCGATTCGAGCACGGTCAGGCGGGCGACGAAACCGGTCGTGGCGCCGAGCAGGCGCAGTGTCGCGAGGCGGTCATCCCTGCGCCGAGCCGAGAGGCGTGCCGCGGATCCGCCGAGCGACGCGAGGGGAACGAGCAGCAGCGCGGACGCGAAGATCGCGAGCACCTGATACGTGAAACCCAGCTCGTCATGCCAGCGGAAGAACGACATCGCACCGGCCAGCGTCGTCAGAAGCAGCGCTGTCGCGACGCCGAACGCCACGATCGGCAGCCCCAGGGCAGCTCTTCCGGATGCCGTCGGTCTCGCGAGCAGGCGGGCGACGGTGAGCGTCTTCATCGGTCCTGCCCCTGCGGTGCGACGGTTGCCGGATGGCCCGCGCCCGTTCCGGCACCGATCACCTGCGGCATCGTCCCGGCTCCCGGTCCGGCAGGCGTCTGGATGTAGTCCATGCCCGCCACCTTCGACCGCGTCTCGACGACGAGCCCGTCGCGTAGCCGAACCACGCGGGTGCAGCGGGCGGCGACGCTCTCGTCGTGAGTGACCACCACCAATGTGCGGCCGCGGCCGGTGGTCGAGGAGATGAGAGCATCCATCACCTCGGCCGACGTTGTGGAGTCGAGCGCGCCGGTTGGCTCGTCGGCGAACACCACGAGCGGTTCGATCACCTGAGCTCGGGCGACGGCGACGCGCTGCGCCTGGCCGCCGGAGAGCTGGCCGATGCGGCGCTGTTCCAGGCCGGCGAGCCCGAGGGCGGCGAGCCAGCCTGTGGCGCGCTGTTCCGCCTCAGGGCGCGGAACGCCGCGCAGCATCAGCGGCAGAGCCGCGTTCTCCATGGCGGTCAACTCCGGAATGAGCAGCCCCTGCTGGAACACGAATCCGAACGTGTCGCGCCGCAGTGCCGAACGCGCGGCATCGTTCAGCTCGCCGACCGACACCGTGCCTTGCGGTGCATGAAGGGCGACCCATCCGGAATCCGGTGGAAGGATGCCCGCCAGCACGTGCAGCAGCGTGGACTTGCCCGACCCGGACGCGCCCATGATCGCCAGCGCCTCCCCCGCCTGAACGTCGAGCGTGACACCAGCCAGTGCGTGGGTCTCGCCGTAGGACTTCGTGAGGGCGGATGCCTCGAGAATCGCAGCCATGCATCCATCGTTCCGGTTGCGGTCGCCTCGCACGTCAGGCCACGGGTTGATTCGGGGCACCGAGCGGTCAGCCGGAGGGATGACCTTGCGAGCGTGGCCTAGGCGAAGAACGCAAGCGCCTCCTTCCCGCCCAGGCGGCCATGTCCCTGACGCTACCGCGCTCGCTTCATCCCGCGGCGGCATCCGACACCTACCTCAACCCGGGTATTGACACTCCACTTGTTTTTTGCAAGTGTGGTGCTCATCACCTCCGGAGCTCAGTCCGGACCCGTACAAGGGAGACCACGATGACCGCGATGTTCGTCAACCTGCCGGTGACCGACCTGGAGCGCTCGAAGGCGTTCTACACGGCGCTCGGATTCCGCATCAATCCGCAGTTCACTGATCACAACGCCGCCTGCGTCGTGGTCGAGGAGGACCACAACTACTTCATGATCCTGGTGCGCGACTTCTTTCAGACGTTCACCGATCGCCCCATCGGCGACCCGAGCGAGAGCGTTTCGGTGTCGACGGCGATCTTCCTCGACAGTCGTGACGAGGTAGACGCGACCGTCGCCAGGGGCGTCGAGGCCGGGGGCAGCGAGGACCGCCCCGCCGCCGACTACGGCTTCATGTACCAGCGGCAGCTCACCGACCCCGACGGCAACATGCTCGAGTTCGGCTGGATGGACCCGGTCGCCGCCGAACAGGGGCCGGAGGCCTTCGCGAACGAGCAGGCCTGAGCCGCGCCGCTCGTGGCCGCGCGAGACTATGGCCAGTACGGCGGCGTCAGCCAGGCGCTGGAGCTCGTCGGGGAGCGTTGGGCGCTGCTGATCGTGCGCGACCTGCTCGTCGGGCCGCGCCGCTACGGGGAACTCGCCGCGGGATTGCCGCGGATCCCGAGCAACATCCTGGCGGCGCGGCTCAAGGAGCTGCAGACGGCAGGCGTCATCCGCAGGGCGCCGCGCTCCCGCATCATCCTCTACGAACTGACGCCGTATGGCCGGGAGCTCGAGCCGATCGTGCTTGCGCTGGGTGCCTGGGGCTTGAAAACGCTGGGGGAGCCGCGCGCGGAGCAGGTCATCACGCCGGATTCCATGACGATGGATCTCCGCACCGCCTTCCAGCCGAAGGTTGCGGCGGAGCTTCCTGCAACCGCCTATTCGGCCCGGGTCGGTCCGGCCGAGTTGTTCGTGCGTGTGGACGGCACCGCTCTGCAGGTCAAGCGCGGCGCCGGAGCCGCCGACCTCGTCTTTTCGGCGGGGGCGGACATCCGTCGCCTCATCTCCGGCGAACTGGAACCGGCACAGGCTATCGACACCGGCGTGGTCGAGGTGCTGCAGGGGCCGCGCGAGCTACTGGGCCGCTTCGCGAGCACATTCCACCTCGCCGCGTGATCGCTCTCCGGACATTGAAGCAACCCGGGCCCACCTTCAAGTCACCGTCCCGGATTGCCGCGACGCCGGCCGATGACGACACGTTCGGACTGGAAGTTCCGCTTCGCCGCGACTTCCCAGTCCGAAGTTGCCGTTTGTGGCGGGAGTAACGACAACCCCGGACGGCAATTCTCGACGCCGACGCCGTGAGAGAGAGGACTCAGGGCGACCTTCCGTCGACCTGGCCCCAGTTGTCGCGTGGGCGACGATGGGGCAACGTCCGGGGACAACCGTCGAGAGGCCGCTTCACGCCACCGGCACCAGGCACGTCGGCGAACCGGTCGGCACGGTCGTGTCGAGTTCGGGCATCCCGTCGCGCAGCCGGAACACGGCGATGTCCTCGCTGAGCTGGTTCGCCACGTAGAGGCGGTCGCCGAGCTGCAGGTGGTGCCGGGGCCAGTTGCCGCCGCAGTCGACGCTGGTGATCGGATGCACGCTCGCACCGGCATCCGTCACCTCGAGCACGCCCACCACGTTGGCGCCGCGCACCGTGACATGAACATGCCGGTCACCGTCGAACGAGATGTGCGCCGCGGCGTTGCCGTCGCGCTCGTGCGGCATGATCGCCGGCACCACGGATGTCACGGCCAGCGTCTGAGGGTCGAGCACGACGACCTCGATCGAGTACTCGGTCACCACATACACGTGGCCGCTCGGATGCAGCGCCATGTGCCGCGGTCCGCTGCCGAAGGGCAGCACCGTCTCGGCGACCGGCACGAGCGAGGCGCCGTCCGCCCGCCACACACGCACCGTGTCGTGCCCGAGGTCGGCGGTGAGCACGCGTCCGTCGGGCAGGAACATCGCCGAGTGCGCACGGCTCGGTCTGGGCTCATCGGCGATGTCGCGGTACGGGTCGACGGACGCCCGCGCCTCCGCCCGCCCAACGATCGCTCCGCGCTCGTCGAGCTCGTAGGCGAGCACGCGTCCGTCGCCCCAGCACGTGGCGATCGCGTGCCGTCCGTGCGGTGCGACCGCGACGTGGCACACCGCCTCACCGGCAGGATGCGCGTCGCCCAGCGGCTCGAGGTCCCCGGTCTCTGCCACGCGAAACGCTCGGATCCGCCCCGCGAACTCCTCGACCGCGTATACGACGGGCAGGGTCGGATGCGTCGCGACGAACGACGGCGAATCCGCTGCGGCCGCGGTATGGATGCCCGTGATCGCGCCTTCCGCACCGTTTTCATCGGGCCCGAGGTCCACGCGGGCGATGCCGCGACCGTGCCCGCCGGAGTCACCCGTGTACGTGCCGAGCCAGAGCGAGGAGGTCATGCATCCAGTCTGGTGGCGCACCTCGATTCAGGTCGCTCAGATGGTCCTAAATGGCGGGAAAAGGCCCCATCTGACCGACTTGAACCGTGGGCGTCACGTGTGGGTGGTGTCCCGGCCGTTCACACGGCGCATCTCCCGAGCCAGTGCGGGATTGTTCTCGGCGATGTGTTCCGTCACGTTCTCGATGACATCCGGAGTCTTGTTCTGACTGAGCTTCGCGCGCGCGTCGAAGCGGGCCACGTGCATCCGCAAGCCGACGGTGCCCTTGGCGATACGGCGCGTGCCTGCCTCGTCTTCGCTCAGGTGCCGGCCATTCGGGTAGTGCTGCTCGAAGTAGTCCGTGAGCCGGTCGAGCACCCGGTAGTTCTCCTCTTCGGTGAGGATCTCCGGCGTGCCGTAGAGGTGCGCGGTGACGTGGTTCCAGGTGGGAACGAGGTCGCCGGGCGCGTACCAGCTGGGTGAGACGTAGTCGTGCGGCCCCTGGATGATCACCAGGATCTCGTGCTGTCCCAGCTCGTGCAGCTCGTCGTCGGGGCGACCGAAGTGGCTGACGATCGTGATGCCATCGGCGTCTTCATCGACCATCACGGGGTAGTGCGACGCGATCAGGCCGTTCGAGGTGGGGGAGACGAACGTGGCCCACGGGTTGCCCCGGATCAGTCGCTTGACCTCTTCGGGATCCGTCATCAGGTAGTGGGGCGTGTGACGCATCGGGAGTCCTTCCATTCCCAGTCGCGACGGAGCAGCGGATGCCTGTGCTCGCGCGCTCGAGTCGCCGTTGGGATGACCTCAAACTATCGCGGGCGACTTGGGGCTCTCTGCGGGTGCTGCTGGCGGGCATCCGTGTGGATGGATATCGTCGGGTGCGGACGGAGGAGTCACAGTGCGGCGTGCAGCATCGGCGGTTGCGATCGCGATCGGAGTTGCAGCTGTGTGCACCTGCCTCGCCGGATGCACCGCACCGAAGCCGGAGCCTGTTCCCCCTGCGCCGACGTTGCTCGTGGCATCCACCCCGTCGCCGTCGCATCCATCGACCGTTCCCTTGGGCACGGTGAACTTCTCCGGCACGGGCAGCGAGACGCTCACTGTCAGGGTGCCGAACGGCTCGGCGTACCTGAACTCGAATTGGGAGTGCAGCAGCGACGGCACGGTCACGCTGGTAGAAGATCCGGGGGTCTTCGAAGGCGGGTCCTGCGGTGGCGATAGCGGCTATCAGATGCCGCTGCCGCCCAGGGTGGCCGTCGTGCACTTCACGATCGCGGTCGATGCCGGGACGACCTGGACGTTCGGCGGCTACTTCACCTGACGCGCGCGGCGAGCACGCAGAATTCGTTTCCCTCAGGGTCGGCCAGCACGACCCACGACTGCTCTCCCTGGCCGATGTCGACCCGCTGAGCGCCATGGGCGAGAAGTCGTGCCACCTCCGCGTCCTGGTCGTCCGGCCGGAAGTCGAGGTGAAGTCGGCTCTTGCCTTGTTTGGGCTCATCGACCCGTACGAAGTCGAGCGCCGGCTGCTTGTCAGGTTCGGGTCGGATCTCGAACTCGTCATCATCGGAGTAGACGACAGACCATCCGAGTGCCTCCGCCCACCACGTGCCGAGCGCGACCGGATCGATCGCGTGGACGATCACCTGTTCCCATGCCAGAGCCATCCCACGAGCATAGGGAGGCCCTGGCACCATCACGCCAGTTCGGTGATCGAGAACGTGTTGCCGTCGATGTCGCGGAAGGCGAACATGGCGGGAACTCCGGGCCACCGGAGGATGTCATCCACCTCGACGCCACGGTCGGCCATGGCTGAGTGCGCAGCGTCGATGTCATCCGTGGTGAAGCGGATGCCGATGGCGCCGCGCGTGACATCCGGCGCGGCGGGCTCCAGCGTGACGATGACACTGCTCTCCACGGGAGCGAGCTCGATCCAGCGGCTGCCGTTCGGCGTCGGCATGTCGCGCAGCACAGTGAAACCGAGCGTGTCGGCGTAGAACCGCAGTGCGGCATCCTGATCGTCGACGGGGATGCTCACGGTGCGAACGCCTGTGATGTGGGCAATGGTGCTCATGACGACTCCTTCATCGCGCCGCGCGGTTCGGCGGCTTCATGGTCATGACGATTCGGCAGCGGTGGGATCGACAGCCGCTCGACAACGGCAGATCCGTTGACCACGCCCGACCGCTGCCGACGAATGGCCACACGGATGAGTTCGACGACCTCTTCTGCAGTCGTCGCCGCATCCACTCGCACCTCCTCGACGAAGTCCAGAGGCTGCCAGCCGTGGTACCACTCGGCCATCTCATCCGCGCTGAAGTCCAGTTGCTTCGGCCGGGACGCGTGCCTTCGCACGGTCTCCTCGAACGCCAGATCCCAGGCGAAGAAGTGCGAGTGCGCTGCTGACCGCTGAAGCCGCCGGAGCATCCGCCCGTACCTGTTGACATTGAGGATGCCTTCGACGACCACGATGCGATCGCCCGCCAGTCCCCACGTCGCGATGGCTTCAATCAATTCGATGTTCGCCCCACCTGCGATATCGAGCTCTCTGAGCATGTCCCGGCGCACCAGGTCTTGCGGCACGATGAGGCAGGCGGCCGGAGCGAACTCCGCTTGAAGCATCCGCGCAACCGTCGACTTGCCCGAACCCGAGTTACCGCGAAGAACCACCAACGTGCCGCTACTCACTCCAGCAGTCTGGCGAAGTCGCGCGACGGCGTCCACGCATTCAACGAGAGAGAGCCCACTCCTCGAATCGTTCTTGCGCTTCGTCGAAGAACGCCGTCTTGGCTCGGGTGTAGTCGTCGTAGTCCGGCTTTCCGGCATTCTGCGCGCTCAGGTGTCGCTTCAGCCGTTCGTACCGCTCGCGCTCCTGCGGATGCGCGCGCAGCCAGTCGCGGAACCACACCGTGTACTCACCCCACGGCGAGTCGGAACGGCGCACGTGCAGAATGACGCCGTCGTCGTGCACGAACAGCGACTTCGCCCAGACGTCGTCGCTGACCTGGCGATCTCCGCGAGGGATGTCTCGGTCGACGCCTGGAGAATCGGGACGAGAGCCCTGCGCACTTCTGTAACCGAGCGGGCGGAGCCTTTCCGCCAGCGCGGCGTCAGACGGAAGTGGCAGCATCCGCACCTGCAGATCGACGAAGGGCTTCGCCGCGAGGCCGGGAACGGATGTCGATCCGATGTGGTCGTATACGGCGCCACTCGCGCCCGGCACGCCGCGGAGAGCTTCGCGGATGCCTGCGAGTAGCTGTTCGGCACGAAGCGGCCATCGCGGGTCGTAGTCCGAAAGCGCAGCCGGGTTCTGCGTGGATGTCATCGTGCCCACGCTAGTCGGCGACCAATAGGCTCGGCCCATGCATTCGCACAACCGAGATCCGTTCGTCATCGGGGTGGATTCCGGCGGAACGCACACACGCGTCGGATGCTTCAGCCTCGACGGCTCGCCGCTCTCGACGTTCACCGGTCGCGGCGGAAGCCCGTTCCACAACAGAAACGCCGCCGAGAACGTGGCTCGGGCGGTGCGCGAGTGCCTGCTGCTTGCCGACCTTGATGCAGCCAACGCTGTGGGCCTTGCAGCGGGAATCGCAGAGATCAAGTCCAGTCCCCTCGACGACTCCGTGAACCGGTGGGCGGCAGAGTTCTTCAAAGAGATCCCGGCGAGCTGCCCGCGGTCGCTCGTCAACGATGCCGTGATCGCCCATCGCGGAGCACTGCTCGGCAAAGCGGGTGTGATCGTCATAGCCGGCACAGGATCGACGGCACTGGCGATCACCCCCGATGGACGCGAGGTGGAGAACGGCTGGTTCGAGCACTACGCCGGTGCCGCACGGCATCTGGCCTTCGACGCGGTGCAAATGGTCCTGATCGGAGCAGCCAGGGAGGATGATGCCGGGTTCGTCTCCGACGTGCTCGCGTATTCGGGCGCGAGCGATGTCGACGAGCTGCGCGCGATCATCCTCGGCCTTCGAAGGACGGAACGCACCGAGATCATGCCCCGGTACGGGCGCCTCGCACCCACGATCACTGCGGCGGCGGAGACCTCACCTCTGGCTGATCGGGCCCTTCGCGAGCTCGCTCGAAAGACGGCACGGAGCGTGCAGCTGCTGGCGCCGGTGGTGGGCGACGATCCCGTGCAGGTCGCACTCGAAGGAGCCGTCGCGACGCATCCGTCGTTCCGCAGCCGCTTTGCCGATGCGCTGGCCGAGGAGCCGAGTGCGGTTCCCGTCGCAATCGTG
Source organism: Humibacter ginsengisoli (assembly GCF_054780095.1). Lineage (NCBI taxonomy): Bacteria > Bacillati > Actinomycetota > Actinomycetes > Micrococcales > Microbacteriaceae > Humibacter > Humibacter ginsengisoli. The sequence goes on along the minus strand of NZ_BAAGWZ010000004.1, from coordinate 22,773 downwards.
CCCGCGGCGCTCAGCCCACTGCACGGCGCAGCGCTTCTTGCTTACGAGCTGGCGGGCATCGGTTGGAACGATGACCTGCTTGCCCACCTGCGACGAGCGGATCTCACGGATGGTTCGCGAGGCATCGATCACCGAACGACCGCGGTCGCCTCGATCTCGACGAGCTGGTCGTCGTAGCCCAACACCGTCACACCCATCAGCGTGCTCGGAACATCGTGGTCGCCGAAGGTGTCGCGCACGATCTGCCACACGGTGCCCAGATCCGATTGCTTCGTCGTCGCGACGAGCACCCTCGTGCTGATCACGTCGCGGATGGATGCCACGGCTGCGGCGCTACTTCTCGGCCGCCGCGCGGAGCATCCGCAGTGCCTGCAACGCGGTGGCGTGCACGATGTCGCCGGGACCGCCGTCGAAGTGGAACTCGCGCACCTCGTGCACGCCCAGGCCCCAGACGGCGACATACACCGTGCCCACGGGTGCGTCTTCCGCTGGCTCAGGGCCGCCCTCGCCGGTTACGGCCAGTGCGACGTCGGCGGAGGCGAGCTTTGCGACACCACGCGCCATCTGTTCTGCAGCCGTGGCCGTGACGACGGGCCCTCGCTCGACGCCGAGCAGGTCGAACTTCAGCTGCGCCGAGTACGCGACCACGCCGCCGGCGAACCATTCGGATGCCGAACTCGCCGCCCCGAGATGGCTCGCGATTGCGCCGCTCGTGAGCGATTCGGCACACGCCACTCGTAGCGCCTTGTGCTGCGCGAGCCGCGCGATGCTCGACGCCTCCGTCATGCACTCGTCGTTCAGCTCGCCTGGAGACATGCTCCGGTTGTATCGCGACGGTCACTGCCACTGACAGGCCTTGACCGAGCCCTGTGGCGGCGGCTATTCGTCAGCCGCCGTCGCTGTTCGAGCCGGTGTGCCGGCATCCGGCCCGACATACCGCCCGCGCGGACGCAGCCGCAAGGGCCGTTGCCCGTACTCGTCGAGCGCGTGTGCGATCCAGCCGGCCATGCGGCCGATCGCGAAGATCGCCGCGCCGGCATCCGACGGCATACGCGCCGCGATGGTGAGCGCGGCGAGCGCCAGGTCGACATTCGGATGTCTGCCCGTGCGCGACAGAACCTCCGCGGCGAGGCGGTCGACGGCATCGACCACGACGGCTCCCTCCGGCAACTCGGCGACGAGCTGCAACAGGATGCCTGCGCGCGCGTCGATCCCCGGGTAGAGGGAGTGGCCGAAACCCGGGGCCGGGCGGGCGGTTCGCGCGACGGTCTGCGCGAGGGCGGTGCGGGCATCCGTTCCGGCGAGCACCAGACGGATCAGCTCGCACGCCGCACCGCTCGCGTTCCCATGCAGCGCGGAGTCCAGGGCGCCGAGGCCGCTCGACACCACGGCATACGGGGTCGCCCGAGCGGATGCCGCGGCCCGCGCCGCCAGCGTGGACACGGCAAGGTCGTGGTCGACGAGCAGCACGAGTGCAGCATTCAGGGCGCGCACCTCCGCCGCAGACGGCGTCCTGTCTGTAAACGCCTGCCACACGGCAGCCGCGAGGCCACCTGGTTCGGGTGCTCCCTCGCCCGTCCGAGAAGTCGAATTCCGCGGCAATTCCCTTGCCGTCATCGCAACTCTTGACTTCTCGGCGGGTGACGACGGGAGGACGGGACCGCCCAGCGTCGCCACCACGCCGGCGATCATCCGCTCGGCTGCCGCGCGCACAGCATCCGGGTCGAGGTCGTGCCTCGTCGGGTCGGCCGCACCGAGAACGGGCACGGCGACCTGCACGCGATCGAGCGGCGTTGGCGCGCGACCCAGTGCGGCGACGGCCGCGCGGGCCGACGCGATGGCGTACTCGTCCGGCGCGAACACCGGGGCGGATGCCTGCAGTTCCGCGCCCCACAGCCAGCGTGCCACGGACTCGTAGGGGTACTTCAACGCGAGCTCCGCGGCAGACACACCGCGCAGGAACAGCTCACCGTCTTCGATCAGCGCGATGTCGGTGTCGAGCACCATAAGCGGCGATCCGGATGTCCCAGCCGACTGGTCCTCTCGAGCACCCCGGCCGCTCCGCCGCCGCGAGCTTGCGAACCGCTCGATCTCCAGCGCATCGAACGTGGATCCGTGGGCGCCGCGTTCTCGTGCGAGCAGACCGCGCGACACGTACGCGTAGAGCGTCTGCTGCCGCACGCCGAGTCGTGCGGCCGCCTGAGCGGCGGTCAGCCGCGGCAGCGAAGCATCCATGGACTCATCATATTGATTCGATCAACATTGACGGATGCACGATCAAGTCGCACGCTGAAATCGTCCGTTCAGTCATCGAGGAGGCTGCCATGTCAGTCGCAGACACGAAAGCGCGTCCACCACAGCCCATCGAGGTGCCGCGGGGCCTCGCCGGGGTGGTCGTCGCGCAGACATCGATCGGCGACGTGCTCGGCGACGAGGGGCGTTATCACTACCGAGGGCATGACGCGATCGAGCTCGCCCGCGCCGGCGACTTCGAACGCGCATGGCAGTTGCTCGTGCTGGGGTCGCTGCCCGAGCCGGATGCCGACGCCCGCTTCCACGAACTCGTCACGAGCCTGCGCACGCCGCCCCCGGAAGTGCAGCAGTTCGTGGTGGATGCCGCCGCCCGGCAGATCGACCCGCTTCGGGGACTGCAGGCCACCCTTCCCATGCTCGCCGCCGCGCGCGGGGCCCGGCCGTTGTACGACCTCGATGACGCGGCACGCGTCGAGGAAGCGCTCGCGGTCGCGGCCGTGGCCCCAGGCATCCTCGCCGCGTTCCAGCGTGCTCGCGCAGGCGAAGACCCGTGGCCCGTCAGCTCATCGGGTACGGGCGTCGTCGAGGACTACCTGTTCCGCGTCACCGGGAGGCAGCCCGTCGATCGCGCCATACGCGCGCTGAGCGCGTACCTCATCGCGACGATCGATCACGGATTCAACGCGTCGACGTTCACGGCGAGGGTGATCGCATCCACGGGTGCAGACATGGAGTCCTGCATCGTCGGTGCCCTCGGCGCGCTCTCCGGGCCGCTGCACGGCGGCGCCCCGAGCCGCGCACTGGACGCGCTGGATGCCGTCGGCTCCGACTCCCCTCGAGTCGACGGCGCGCGCATCGAGCGGTACCTGCGCGGCGAGCTCTCAGCGGGTCGACGGCTCATGGGCTTCGGTCACGCCGTCTATCGCACGGCCGACCCACGGTCCCGGCTGTTGCGGGAGGCGGCCCTCGAGTTCGGCGGCCCACGCGTCGAGCTCGCCGTGGAATACGAGCGTGTCGCCGAACGTCTGCTCGCCGAGTACAAGCCGGGCCGCGCGCTTCACACGAACGTGGAGTTCTACGCCGCCATCGTGATGGAGCAATGCGGCATTCCGCGGGAGATGTTCACGCCCACGTTCGCGATGGCGCGCATCGTCGGCTGGACCGCGCACGTGCTGGAGCAGGCGCGGGATCCGAAGATCATCCGGCCGTCGTCCCGCTACGTGCCCGCGTAGAGGTGCCGTAGAGGTGCTTCGAGCGCCAGCGGTTGCCGGCATCACCCCACCGTGCGGAACAGCCGGTTTCCGGCTGCGGTGAACCCTGCACCCACGGCGAGCACGGCAGCGACGCCTCCGACGTAGGCCACTTGCAGATGCTGGCCGTGGTCGGAAACAGTGGCATAGATGAGCACGAACGCGATCAGCGAGACGACAGCGGCGATCGCGGAGACCCACCACAGCCATGCAAGCGATGCGGACCGCTGACGCGCCGCAGGCAGTCCGAGCAGTGCGAGAACGCCGGTGCCGAGGCATCCGCAGATGGCCACAAGAATGAGGCCGGCCACCACGTCGCTCGGCCGGTGCCACTGACTGACGAGTGCGAGGACGCCCGTGAGCACCGCGAACGCTCCCCCGCCGAGCGCCGCGGCCGGCCGCCAACGCGGTGTGGTCACGAGGAAGACGGCGAACGCCGCCGCAGCGGCAACTGTTGTATGCCCCGACGGGAATGAGTTGCCGAACGGATCTGTGGCGCCGGTCTCCGGCCGGGAGAGGAAGACGTACTTCGACAGTTCCGCGAGCACGCACGCCACACCGAAGACCACAAGCCCCACGACCAGCTGACGCCATCGGCGAGTGACCACGCCGATCGACAGCGTCAGCACGATGCCGGCCCCGAACGCGATCAGCGGCACCACATCGAGGAACCGCTCGGAGAACGTGGCGATCGCGTCGTGCTGGCTGTACGCGCCGTTGAAGGCCCGCTCGTCGACGATCTGCCCGGCATAGGTGCGCACGAAGAAGATGTAGACGGCGACGAACCCGGCGAACAGCCCGAGCGCGGCCACGAAGAACGGCCACGCACGCAGTCTCGAGGTCACCGCACAATCCTCACATCGCGATCCGGCTCGTTCCTGAGAGCGCGATGCCGCGTCAACGCGCAGACGGCTCCAAGAGGTCGTGCCGCACCACGATCGCATCGCGCGCGGGTCCCACGCCGATGGCCGAGAACCTGGCCCCGGACATCCGCTCGAGTGCCAGCACATACTGCTGAGCGTTCGCGGGCAGATCCTCGAAGGAGCGCGCACCTTGGATGTCTTCGCTCCAGCCCGGGAACTCCTCGTAGATCGGCACGGCGTGGTGAAAGTCGCTCTGCGACGCCGGAACCTCGTCGTGGCGCACGCCGTCCACGTCGTATGCGACGCACACGGGGATGCGCTCCAGCCCGGTCAGCGTGTCGAGCTTGGTGAGCACGAAGTCGGTCACCCCGTTCACACGGGTGGCGTAGCGGGCGATGGGGGCGTCGTACCAGCCGGTGCGGCGGGGACGGCCCGTGGTCGTGCCGAACTCCGCTCCGCGTTGGCGCAGCCATTCGCCCATCTCGTCGTCGAGCTCCGTGGGGAACGGCCCGGCGCCGACTCTGGTCGTGTACGCCTTGACGATCGCGATCACGCGGTCGATGCGGCCGGGACCCACGCCGGAGCCCGTCGCGGCGCCGCCGGCCGTCGACGACGACGAGGTGACGAACGGGTAGGTGCCGTGGTCGACATCCAGCATCGTGGCCTGACCCGCTTCGAACAGCACCTGCTTGCCCTCGTCGAGCGCCCGGTTCAGCAGCAGCGACGTGTCGGCCACCATCGGGCGGATGCGCTCGGCATACGACAGCAGGTCGTCAACGACCTCGTCGACCGAGATCGCGCGCCGGTTGTACACCTTCACCAGCAGGTGGTTCTTCTGGTCGAGCGCGCCCTCCACCTTCTGACGCAGGATGCCCTCGTCGAACAGATCCTGAATGCGGATGCCGACCCGATTGATCTTGTCGGCGTACGTCGGCCCGATGCCGCGCCCGGTCGTGCCGATCTGGCGCTTGCCGAGGAAGCGCTCGGTCACCTTGTCCATCGTGCGGTGGTACTGGGTGATGATGTGCGCGTTCGACGAGATCACGAGGCGCGAGACGTCGACACCGCGGGCGATGAGACCGTCGAGTTCGTCGCAGAGCACCTCGAGGTCGACGACCACGCCGTTGCCGATGACGGGCGTGACGCCCTCGGTCAGGATGCCGGAAGGCAGCAGGTGCAGTGCGTACTTCTCGTCGCCGATCACGACCGTGTGGCCGGCGTTGTTGCCGCCGTTGAACTTGACGACGTAGTCGATGCGGCCGCCCAGAAGATCCGTGGCCTTGCCTTTACCCTCGTCGCCCCACTGGGCACCGACGATGACTGATGCGGGCATGATGCTCCTTGCGTTTTGCGGCCCATCCAGCCTATCGGCGACTTAGGCGAGAGCAGAGCGAGCTTGCTCGCTCTGCCGAGCCGATGGAGCCGGTGAGCGGCGTAGCCGCGATACGGGGGTCTTCAGACAGGCCTGTTCGCCGGCGGGCTCCGCCGCAGGATGGATGCCTGTCAGTCTTCGCCGCGGATGACGAACGACTCCGTCGGCGGCGACGGGTTCTGCACCGGGATGGGCGCCGTGCGGGACGCCTCGATCTCTGCGGATGCCGTGGGGTCGCACTGCGTGAGCAACTCGTCGATGCGGGCCGCCTCATCGTGCTCGCGGATGGCATCGGCGGCGCGGCGCAGCGCGTAGAACGCGCGCAGCACACCGCGGTTCGGCTCGTGCGACCACGGGACGGTGCCGGTGCCGTCCCAGCCGGCGGCCTCCAGCGCCTCGATCGCCCGGTAGTAGCCGACCCGAGCGTACGCGTACGACTCGAGCGCGGCATCCGGATGGTAGGTGGCATCCGCGAGCTTCGCCCACGCCAGGGGCGAGCGCGGGTACCTGGCCACGACGAGCTTCAGCACCTCCGGCTCGCCGCCGGCGTCGAGCAGCTCGATGATCACGTTCCGATCGGCCGCGAGACGTATCTCGCGCTGGTCTTCGGAGTGGTCGTCCGGGTCCTCGGCGGTCATATGGCCAATGCTAACGAGCCGGGCATTCCGTAACTGGAGGCATACCGTGGGTTAGCGCAGCAGCAGCACTCCGGCGAGCCCGATGCCGGTCACCAGGATGGTGGCGAGCAGCGCCAGCAGCAGCGGACGTCCGCCCACCTTGACCAGCTTGCGGATGTTCACCCCGGCACCCAGCGCGAACATCGCGGCCGCCAGCACCGCACCCTGCGCCGTCTTCGCCACGTCGAGCACCGGCTCGGGCACAACCCCGATCGAGCGGATGACCACCATCACGACGAAGAGCACCACGAAGAGCGGGATGATGGGCGGCCGCTTGCCTGAGGCATCCGTTCCGGTGCGGCGACGGTGCGTTACGCCGACCACGGCCATCATCGGGGCCAGGAGCAGCACGCGCGCGAGCTTGACGACCACGGCGACGGCGAGCGCTCCACCGCCGATGATGCCGCCGACCGCCACGACACCCGCGACCTCGTGCGTCGAAGCGCCCGCCCAGATGCCGGCTTCGCGCTCGGTGAGTCCGAGCAGGGAGCTCGCGAAAGGGATGAACGGGATCATCAGCGTTCCGAACACGGTGGCCAGCGCAACGGCCGCGACGACCTCCTCGTTCTTCTCGGTCTGGATGACGCCGTCCACGGCGGCGACGGCGGATGCGCCGCAGATCGAGAAACCGCCGGCGATGAGCAGCCGCTGCGAGTAGGGAACGCCGAGCCACCTGCCCATCAGCAGCGTTCCGGTGAAGCCGACGCCGACCACAGCGACGACGATGAGGATGACGCCCCACCCGAGACCGAGCACGTCGCCGAGCATCAGTTGAAGGCCGAGCAGCACGATGCCGAGCCGCAGCAGCTTCTTCGCCGCGAACGTCAGTCCGGCCTCGAGCACGCTCGGCACGGGCAGCGTGTTGCGCACGAGCACTCCGAGCACGATGGCGATGAGGGTTGCACTGAGCACCGGAATGACGGATGCCACGACAAGCGCGATCGCGACCCCCACCGCGCACACCGCGAGGCCGGGCGCCACCCGCAGAGTTCCGCGCCACAACGCGGCAGTGGTGCTGCCCGACCGCGGGCCGTGAGGTTGCGGGGAGGAAGCCGCCGCTCCGCGCGAGCGCGGCCCCGTCGGTTCGGTAGAGGTGGCTGCGACTTCGGCCTCTGCGGGAACGGGGATGGGTGCGGTGCTGGTCACCATTCCAGCCTGGAATCCAGCGCCGCTCCGCAGTAGACGCCGGTTTCGCATAGCCGCATATCATTTGGATATGGCTGATTCCGGCATGGCCGACGCGGAGCCGCGGCGCGGCGAGCGCTGGCCCGACCTCGCCGTGCTCGAGTTACTCGTCGCCGTCTCGGAACACGGAAGCCTGAGCGCGGGCGCACGGGCCGTCGGCATGGCGCAACCCAACGCATCCCGCGCCCTCGCCGCATGGGAGAAGAGCCTCGGCGTTCGGCTGCTGGAGCGATCGCCGCGCGGATCGCGGCTCACGGCCGACGGCGATGTCGTCGTCGACTGGGCAGGTGCCGTGCTGGGTGCAGCCCGCGAGCTGCACACCGCGATCGCGGCACTGCGCCGCGATCAGAACTCGCACCTCACGGTGGCCGCGAGTCTCACGGTGGCCGAGTACCTCATTCCGCTGTGGCTCACGCGGCTCAGGCGCGAGCATCCGAGTCTCGATGTCGCCCTGCTGGTGCACAACTCGAGCGAGGTGTTCGATCTGGTGGCATCCGGGCGCGCTGCCGTCGGGTTCGTCGAGTCGCCCGGAGTTCCGCACTCGCTGCGCCGATCGGCCGTTTCGCACGACCGGCTCGTCGTGGTGGTCTCGCCCGAGCACCCGTGGGCGCGGCGCAAGCGACCGCTCGGCGCGGCTGAGCTCGCGGCGACACCGCTCGTGGTGCGCGAGCCGGGGTCGGGCACGCGCACCACGCTCGACGAGGCGTTGGCCGGGTACCGGCGGGCGGAGCCGATCCTGGAGCTGTCCAGCAACGCGGCGGTACGCGTGGCAGTGACGAGCGGAGCAGGGCCGGCTGTGCTCAGCGAGCTCGCGGTGGGCGCTGCGGTGCGCGCCGGCGACCTCGTGGCCGTGCCGGTTTCGGGCCTGGAGCTGGTACGCACACTGCACGCCGTGTGGACGGATGCCGCGTCGCTGCTGCCTGCCGCCGCCGACCTCGTGGGCATCGCTCGTGCATCGAACGGTCCTTGAACGGGGGAAACGGCCCTTGAAAGGGGTCGTGTCCCGGGCATCCGCTTCGCAGCACAATGAACTGCATGGCTACCACCCGAGGGGCCATCAGAACGCCGGATCAGCGACTTCGCGTTTTCGTGAGCTCGACGCTCCGCGAACTGGAACCCGAGCGCAAGGCCGCGCGCGCGGCCATCGAACGGTTGCGCCTGGCTCCGGTGATGTTCGAGCTGGGGGCGCGACCTCATCCTCCGCGCTCGTTGTACCGCGCGTACCTCGATCAGAGCGATGTCTTCGTCGGCCTGTACTGGGAGAAGTACGGATGGGTGGCCCCGGGCGAGGATGTCTCCGGCCTGGAGGACGAGTACAACCTCGCCGATCCCGACATGCCGAAGCTCATCTACATCAAGTCCTCCGAGCGCCGCGACGACCGGCTCCTGCAACTCATCGACCGCATCCGCGAGGACGACAACGCGGCGTACGTCAGCTTCGACTCCGACGAGCAGCTCGCGGAACTCGTCGCCGCCGACCTCTCGACGCTTCTGGCCGAGCGTTTCGACGAGAGCCGCGACAGGCATCCCGAAGCACGTGTGCCGACGGCGGTCGCCGACCCTCGTGATGTGACGGAGCTGGCGCCGTTGGATGCCGCGCGGCCGATCCCGCCGAGCTACACCCCGCTCGTAGGGCGTTCTCGGGAGAGCGGCGAGATCGTCGAGCTGCTGCGCAACGGAACGCAGCGGGTCGTCACCCTCGTGGGCCCGGGCGGAGTCGGCAAGAGCCGGCTCGCTCTGGCGGTGCTGGAGGCGGCACGGCACGAGTTCGCCGACGGCGCCTACTTCGTGCCGTTGGAGAACGTACTGGAGCCGAACCTTCTGCTTCCCACGATCGCGTACGCACTCGGCGTGCGCGACACCGGCGAGGTCTCGGTCGAGGACCGGCTCTCCATCGTGCTCGCCGGCAAGCGCATCCTGATCGCGCTCGACAACTTCGAGCAGCTCGCCGACGCCGCTCCGATGCTCGTGCGGTTGTACTCCATCGCACCCGAAGCGTCGTTCCTCGTGACGAGCCGCAGCGTGCTCCGCATTCGCGGCGAGCGAGTGTACGAGCTTCCCGGGCTCGGGGTGCCCGACGACAGCGTAGAGGCGACTGTGGAGACGGCCCAGGCCTCGGATGCGGTGAAGCTGTTCGTCGCTCGCGCTACGGCTGTTCGTCCCGATTTCGTGCTCGACGAATCGAACGCCGACGCCGTCGCGTGCATCTGCTCGGAGTTGCAGGGCCTGCCGCTGGCGATCGAACTGGCAGCGGCACGCATGCGCGTGCTCACCCCGCACAGCGTGCTCGATCGCCTCGATGACCAGCTCTCCCTTCTGGTCAACGCGCCACGCGACCTACCCGCTCGGCAGCGCACGCTGCGCAACACGATCGAGTGGAGCGCCAACCTGCTCAGCGAACGGGACCGCGCTCTGCTCTTCGACCTCTCGGTCTTCTCTCTGCAGTTCACGCTCGAGGCCGTCGAGTCGGTCGGTGCCGGGCGCACGTGGACCGGCGCCGAACTGGATGGGCTCGACGACCTCATCGACGGCTCCCTGGTGCGGTTGCACGAGGCGGACGGGAACCCGTCGTACTCCATGCTCGCCACCGTGCGCGAATATGCGCTCGAGAAGCTGCGCGAATCAGGCGAAGAGCCCGCCATGCGCGCGGCCCATGCCGCGCACTACCTCGAACTGGCCCGCAGCCTCGCCCCCAAGCTGAAGGGCTCGGGGCAGGCAGATGCTCTCATCCGGCTGGAACGCGAACGCTCCAACCTGCGCTCGGCCATCCGCTATCTCGTCTCCACCGGTCGCTTCGACGATGCCGCCGAGTTCGCCTGGAACCTGCTCGTGTTCTGGTGGATCGGCGGATTCTTCGGGGAGGTGCGCATCTGGATGCAGGAGATCCTCGACTCCGCTGCGCCGGTGTCGGAGCGCGCCTCGGCCGTCGCGCGCTTCTACGTTCTCTGGATGCTCATGTGGCGGTCGCCGGATGGGACGGTCGTAGACGGATTCGAGCAGGTGCGCCGCACCTTCGAAGCGGAGCACGACGAGGCGGCAGTCGCGGTCGCTCTCGGGTGCACGGCCATGACCCGAGCCCAGATCGACGGAGAGGACCGCGTCGCGGCACGAGCAGAGCTCGAACGAGCCATCGAGCTGTTCCGGCACTCGCGTGACGGATGGGGCGAAGCGGTCGCCTGGGTGACGATGGGCCGACTCGACATGCTCGACGGCGACAACGACGCCGCTCTGCACCACTACCAACAGGGCGCGGAGGTCTCCCGGCGCACCGACGATGCGTTCGCCATCACCATCACGGAGCACCACGTCGCTCGGCTCCTGCTGTTCCAGAACCGCCTCGAAGAGGCGGAGCCGGCCTTCGCCGATGCCGCCTATGTCTCAGCGACGCTCGGCCACCTGGAGGGCGCCGCATACGGCATCGAGGGGCTGTGCGCGATCGCCGCGCTTCGTGGGCAGGTAGAGCGCGCCGGACTCCTCGCCGGAGCCGCGCAGGAGATGCGCAAGAAGTCCGGCATGTACGACGCCGCGGCGTTCGTCTACCACCCCGCCTATCTGGAGCCGTTGCGCACCGCGTTTCCCGATCGCATGCGCGACGCGGAGGAGCGAGGCCGCCGGATGCCTCCAGCGGAGGTGATGCGGCTGGCGCTGCCCCCGGACAAGCAGGAGGCGGCCGCAGCCGGGCTCAGCAGGAAGTGACGGCATCCGATCACGCGAGGCTATCTTGCACATCTGTGTGCAAGATAATAGGATGGCGGCATGTCCACCGTTCCCGGCACATCCTCTCGCGCACGAGCTCTCCGGCGGGATGCCGCAGAGAACCGTGAGGCGCTCATCGCCGCGGCCGTGCGTGTACTCAACGCCGATGTGGACGCCTCACTGGAGGCCATCGCGGCCGAGGCGGGACTGAGCAGACGCTCGGTCTACGGGCATTTCGCCAACCGCGACGAGCTCGTGCGCGAGGTGCTGCGCCTCGGCGCCGAGCGGATGGCGGCATCCGTCGTTCCGATCGTGCACGAGGATGCCCGCATCGAGATCGCGCTGTACGGCGCCACCCTCTGGGCGCAGGTGCAGCATGCCAGCGTCACCGCCGAGTTCGCGGTGCGCGGTCCATACACGGAGCTGGTCGCGAAGGCTCTCGAGCCGGCACGGGCGAAGCTGCGCCACACCGTGCGGCGCGGCGTGCGCGATGGGGTGCTGCGGCGGGACATCCGCCCGGATGCGCTGGCCCGCCTGATCGAGCGTGCCGCGCTCGACGTGCTCACCGAGGCGACGCACGAGGGGCTCGATGCCCGCGCCGGTCACACACTCGTCATGATCACCGCTCTCAGCGTGGCCGGGCTGGGCTGGCGCGAGGCGGATGCCCTCGTCGAGCAGACCCCGGAGCTCGCGTACCGCGCATCAGGTGAGGGACGGGCATGAGGATCGCGCTGAACGCCGTGTCGAAGCGGCCGGCCCTCGACACGGTGACGCTCACGTACGGCACCGGCGAGGCGGTTCTCGCTCGCGCCGAGACGGAGCAGCGCCCCACGGTGCTCGGGCTGCTGGCATCCGGTCGCATGAAGCCCGGCTCGGGCACCATCACGATCGACGGTGTGGCGGATGCCTCCGCCGTGCGCCGCTCGATCGCGCTGGTCGACGCGCCCGACGTGAGCGACCCTGCACCGAACATCACCGTCGCCGGCGTCGTCGCGGAGGAGCTCATGTTCGCCGGCCGCCCATCCGGCGTGCGCGCAGTGAAGCGCACGCTCGCCTCGCTCGGCGCTGCCAAGCACGCGCGCGACGCGATCGGGCAGGTTCCGCCGACCGTGCGCATCCGTCTGCTCGTCGAGCTCGCCCTGCTGCGCGAAGGGGTGCAGGGCGTCGTGCTCACCGCACCCGATCGGCACGGCGGCGACCCGAACGCGTGGTGGCGCATCGCGCTCGACGTGGCGTCGCGCGGCTTCGCGGTGCTCGTCATCGCCGGGGATGCCTCAGCCGCCGCGATCGCTGCCAGCTCGCTGGTCGAGCGTCTCGAGGCGCCGTGGCAGGCCGCCGACCCCGACGACGATCCCACCCGCGACGACTCCGACACCTCGATCGTCAGCGAGGGGTCGCTGTTCGGCCTGCCCGACGTGATCACCCGTCCCGTACCGGTGATCGAGAACGACACTCACACCGAATCGAGTGACGAATGAAGGTCCCCCAGATGATCGCGGCGGAGCTGCGCCGTCTCACCGCCAGCCGCATGGCGACCATCGCGCTGCTGGCGCTGATGTGCGTTCCGGTCATCTACGGCGCGCTCTACCTGTGGGCGAACCAGAACCCGTACGCGAAGCTCGACCAGATCCCCGCCGCCATCGTCGTGAGCGACACCGGAACCACGCTCGACGGCAAGGCGGTGAACTACGGCGACAAGGTCGCGCAGCAGCTCGTCGACGACGGAACGTTCCAGTGGCACATCGTTCCCGCCGAGACGGCCGCAAAGGGACTGAACGACCAGCGCTTCGACTTCGCGATCACCCTCCCTGCGGACTTCTCGCGGCAGCTCCTGAGCGCCTCCACGACCGACCCCCAGAAGGCCACCGTCACACTCACCACCAACGACACGAACAGCTATCTCGCGTCGACGATCGGCCAGCAGGCGGCGGAGACGATCAAGGCATCCATCGTGCAGGAGGTGAACCGCGAGGCGGCGAGCCGGTTCCTGCTGGCGTTGTCGGACATCCGCTCGAACCTCTCCACGGCAGCGGATGCCACCGGCCAGCTCCTCGACGGCACGCAGACCGCGCACGCCGGTGCGGCCACGCTCGCCGACGGCACGTCGCAGCTGGCGGCGGGATCGGCGTCGCTACGGGACGGACTGAACACGCTGGCGTCGCAAACGGCAGACCTGCCGGCGCGAAGCCAGCGGCTCGCGGACGGCGCGCAGCAGGTCGCGGCGGGCGACACCAAGCTCGCCGGTTACGCGAATCAAGCCGGCGCGTTGTCGCAGCAGGCGGCGGATGCCGTGCCCACGGTGCGTGCGGACATCCAGGCACAGCTCCAGTCGCTGGTGCAGCAGGGGGCGATCAGCCAGAGCGAGGCGGACTCGATCCTGTCCCAGCTCGATCAGCTCGGCGGCAAGGTCACCAGTGGCAACCAGCAGGTGCAGACCGCAGTGGGACAGGTCGATCAGCTTGCGAGCGGATCCCAGCAGGTCGCCGCGGGGGCGTCGCAACTGGCGGCATCCGCGCCGGCGTTGACCGGGGGCATCCAGCAGGCGGCCGGCGGGGCGTCGCAACTCGCGGACGGTTCCGCGCAGGCCGCGACCGGAGCGGCCACGTTGCGTGACGGCCTCGGCACGCTCGCCGACGGCACCGCGAAACTGAAGTCGGGACTGGATGCCGGTGTGCAGCAGATTCCGCAGACGACGGCATCCGAGCGCGCGGCTCAGGCGAACACGATCGCCGCCCCGGTGAAGCTCGCGAGGTCGAAGGAGGCGAGTGCTGGCACGTACGGTGCGGGGCTGGCGCCGTTCTTCATGGCGCTCGCGGCATGGATCGGCATCTATGCCCTGTTCCTCATCGTGAAGCCGGTGTCGCGGCGCGCGATCACGGCGTTGCGGTCGCCGTTCCGGGTTACGCTCGCCGGCTGGCTCACACCCGCACTGCTAGGCGTCATCCAGATGGTGGCGCTCTACGCGGTGGTCGCGGGTGGATTGCGCTTCGGAGTGAGTAACCCCGCCGCGACGTTCGGCATCATGGCGCTCGCGTCGGTGACGTTCACGGCGATCATCCTGGCGCTGAACGTGTGGCTGGGCAGCGTGGGCCAATTCCTCGGGCTCGTGCTCATGGTGCTGCAGCTCGTCAGTGCGGGCGGCACGTTCCCTTGGCAGACGCTGCCGGCCCCGCTCGCCTGGCTGCACCACGTGCTGCCGATGTCGTATGCCGTGGACGGCATACGACAGACGATGTATGGCGGCAACGCGTCACTGGCCGGCGGAGATGCGCTGTTCCTGCTCGTGTGGCTGGCGGCCGCCCTGGTGATCACGTCGATCGGCGTCGTGCGCATGACGCACCACCGCACGCTGCGAGACCTGCAGCCAAGCCTGATCGGCTGACCCGGGTTCGCGCCCGACCCATCTCACGCACCCTGCTTCAGGTCGCAGTTTTCGTCGCCTCGGACGGCCCCTGACGACAGAAACTGCGACCTGAACGAAACAATTCCAACTTGCGGATACCGTGTCGGCATGAGGTTCGACGACAGGGTGGCCGTCGTGAGCGGGGCGGCCAACGGAATCGGCTGGGCGACCACGCAGCGGTTGCTCGACGAGGGCGCGCGGGTCGCGTTGCTCGATCGCGAGCCCGACGTTGCGGCATCCAGGCTCGCGGAGCACGCCGAGCACGACCGGTCGACCCTGGAGCGTACGGCGGTGTTCGAATGCGACGTGACGGACGCGGCATCCGTCGACCGCGCCGTGGCATCCGCTCTCGAACGGTTCGGTCGCGTCGACGTGCTCGCCTCTGTCGCGGGCGGCGACCACTTCGTCGAGGACGGACTCGATGAAGCGCATTGGAACGAGATCGTCAGCCTCAACCTGCACGGGCCGATGCGCCTCATCCGTGCCTGCCGCGAAGCGCTGATCGCGAGCCGGGGCTCCATCGTCATGGTCAGCTCGGTCAACGGGCTCGCGGCCTACGGCGAACCGGCGTACAGCTCAGCCAAGGCGGGTCTCACGCTTCTTGCGAAGAACCTCGCTGTCGAACTCGGGCCGTCGGGCGTGCGCATCAACGTCGTCGCACCCGGCACGGTGCGGACCCGGGTGTGGGACCACCAGGGCGGACCGGATGCCCTCGCACCGATGTATCCGCTCGGTCGCGTCGGCGAGCCGGCCGAGATCGCCGCCGCGATCGCGTTCCTCGCCTCTGACGACGCCTCCTGGATCACGGGCGTCACCCTGCCGGTCGACGGCGGCTCGCTCGCCGGCCCGCTCACGACGATGCGGCACGTGCTGCCGCACTGAGACGCCGCCGAACTGAGGCTGTCGAAACCAGCCGCACGAGCTGTCGACGGGCGAGGCCCGCCGTTAAGGTCGCACCTCCTGCGTATCGGCAATAGCCTCACCGGCTCCATCGGTTCGGGATACCGAGCGAGCTCGGTATCCGCTCACCTCAGTCGCCGATATCGTGGGCGGCGTGAAGGCATCCCACCAGGAACGCGCCGATCTGCGCCTTCTGCACATCAGCGACACCCACCTCTACGGAGACGCATCGCTGCACTACGGCATCGTCGACACCACCGCGGCCTTGCAGCGCGTGCTGCAGAAGGCATCCGAGATCGAGGGGATCGACGCGGTCGTGCTCTCCGGCGACCTCAGCGACGACGGCACCGAGGCGTCGTACCTGAAGCTGCGCGACCTCGTCGAGCCGTGGGCGGCCGAGCGCGCCGCACAGGTGGTGTACGCGATGGGCAACCACGATCATCCGGATGCCTTCACCGCCGTGCTCGGCGACCGCACCCGGGTGCACACCCTCGGCAGGCACCGCATCATCACGCTCGACTCGTCGGTGCCCGGCGCCGCCTACGGATCATTGGATGCCGACCAGCTCGCCTGGCTACGCGAAACGTTGTCGCAGCCCGTCGATCTCGGCACAGTCGTGGTGGTGCACCACCCGCCCACGCGGGCGGTCACCCCTCTGCTGCGCCGCCTCGAGCTCGACGATCCACACGCCCTGCTCGGCGTGCTCGATGGCACCGACGTGCGGCTCGTGCTGAGCGGCCACTACCACCACCCGCTGATCACGCTCGAGCGGGGAATCCCGATCGTGGTCGCCCCGGGAGTGACGAACACGTCGGATGTCACGACCCCGCCCGACACGGAGCGCGCCACGATCGGCGCGGGGTTCGCGCTCGTCGAGCTGCCGGCATCCGGTGCGCCTCGGATCGCGATGATCTCGGCGCCGAGCGCTCGTGACGGAGAGACGGTGTTCCAGCTGGATGCCGAGGGGATCCGGCGCGTCGCCGAGTCATTCGGAGCGCCCGCGTGATGTCGGGTGCGGGCGTCACAAAGCTCGTCGCCAACCGGTCATACCGATGAGCCGTGTCTAGCGACTAGACACCGCCGATCGAGACGCATCACGAAAGGAGCAGGCATGAGAATCGCTGTCGCGGGAGGCACGGGAGTCGTCGGAAGCCAGGTGCTTTCGGCGTTGAAGGCCCGAGGGCACGATGCCGTCACACTCTCCCGCGGAACGGGTGTCGACCTGACGTCGTCCGAGGGCCTCGAAGCCGCGCTCCAGGGGGTGGATGCGGTCGTCGACGTGAGCTCGACCACCGCGCAGTCGAGCAAGGCATCGGTGAAGTTCTTCGGCACCGAGACTCGCAACCTCCTGGCCGCCGAGAAACGTGCAGGCGTGCGGCACCACGTCGTGCTCTCGATCGTGGGCGCCGCGAAGGCGGACAGCGGGTACTACGCGGGCAAGGCGGCGCAGGAGCGCATCGTGATGGCTCTGCCCGGAGGCTGGACGATTCTGCGCGCCACGCAGTTCCACGAGTTCGCTCAGCAGATGACGACGCGCGCGGCGTTCGGGCCGCTCCAGCTCGCACCGGTCGCCCGATGCCAGCCGATCGCCGCAGCGGAGGTGGGCGAGGCGCTCGCCGAGATAGCAGTGGGGGAGCCTCGAGGTCTCGATAGGGATCTCGCCGGTCCGCGCGAGGAGCAGATGACGCGGATGATCCGCGCCTACCTCGCCGCCACCGGCACCAGGCGGTTCGTGGTGAACCTCACGATGCCCGGCGCGATGGGCAAGGGCATGCGAGACGGCTCAATCCTGCCCGGACCGGATGCTCGGCTCGGTACGCAGACGTTCGACGAGTGGCTGGCTGCGCAGAGCTCGTAATCGCGCCGCTAGCCCAGGCGCGCGTGCTGCACGATCCACGTGTGCATCGCGATGGCCGCGGCCGCCGATGCGTTGATCGAGCGGGTCGAGCCGAACTGGGCGATCTCCACGATGGCATCCGCCGCATCCATCGCCTCGGCCGAGACGCCCGGCCCCTCCTGCCCGAACAGCAGCACGCACCGCTCCGGCAGGTCGAACGTCTCGAGCTGCACGCTGCCGGGCACGTTGTCGACCGCGATCACGGGGATCCGCTCGCCCTTCGCCCAGACCACGAGGTCGGCGATCGTCTCGTGGTGCACGACGTGCTGATAGCGGTCGGTGACCATGGCGCCGCGCTTGTTCCACCGCCGCCGCCCCACGATGTGCACGGTGTGGGCAAGGAACGCGTTGGCGCTGCGCACGATCGACCCGATGTTCATGTCGTGCTGCCAGTTCTCGATGGCGACGTGGAACGGATGCCTGCGGGCATCCAGCTCGGCCACGATCGCCTCGATGCGCCAGTACCGGTACCGGTCGATGACGTTGCGCGTGTCGCCGCCCGCCAACAGCTCCGGATCGTAGCGATCGTCGGTGGGCCAGGCATCCGGCCCACCGGGCCACGGGCCGACACCATGCGTCGACTGCTCCGGCGTAGGTGCGGGAGCGGACAGTAGCTGCGGCGCGGGGGACTCGGCGTTCTGCACGCGCTTCAGCCTAGGCAGGCTGCGCTCCCGTCTTCTGTGTCGCAACCGCACCGATGGAGTTCATGTGCATGGCATCCGCGGGAAACGTAGGGTCACGTGCCCCGACTACCCTTGAGGCAGGATGACGAGGGAGGCTCATTGACCGGTCGCGACGAGATCGAATGCTGGCTCACCGACATGGACGGTGTTCTCGTGCACGAGAACGAGGCGTTGCCCGGTGCCGCCCAGCTCATCCAGCAGTGGCGAGATGCCGGCACGCCCTTTTTGGTGCTGACGAACAACTCGATCTTCACGCCGCGCGACCTCGCCGCCCGGCTGCGTGCCTCGGGACTGGATGTTCCCGAGGAGGCGATCTGGACATCCGCCCTCGCCACCGCAGCGTTCTGCAAGTCGCAGATGCCCGGCGGAAGCGCGTTCGTGATCGGCGAAGCCGGCATCACGACGGCGCTGCACGAGGCCGGGTTCATCCTGACCGAGACGCATCCGGACTACGTCGTGGTCGGCGAGACCCGCAATTACTCGTTCGAGGCGATCACGAAGGCGATCCGGCTCATCGTGCAGGGTGCGCGGTTCATCGTGACGAACCCGGACCCCACCGGTCCGAGCGCCGACGGTCCGCTCCCGGCGACGGGCGCCATCGCCGCCCTGATCACGCGTGCCACCGGACGCGAGCCGTACGTGGTCGGCAAGCCGAACCCGATGATGTTCCGCTCCGCGATGAACAAGATCGGCGCCCACTCCGAGAACACGGGCATGATCGGCGACCGCATGGACACCGACATCGTCGCGGGCATCGAGGCGGGCCTGCACACTGTGCTCGTGCTCACCGGCATCAGCGACCGATCCGAGATCGAGCGGTATCCGTTCCGTCCCGACGAGGTGCTCGACGGCGTGTTTCAGCTGGTGGCGGAGGAGCCGCTGGAGTCCGACGCGATCTGAGGCATCAGCGCCCACCGCATCCGCTGCGCCCGCGGTTCCGGGCAACGAGACGAAGGTTCGCTTGTAATCTCAGGGGATGGCCGAGGATGTGCGGAACGTGTTGGATGCCCTCTCCACGATCGCCGAACCGTGGCAGCCGCATCGGCTGACGAGCATCAACGACTACGACCTCAAGGTCGTCAAGCTGGAGGGCGAGTTCGTCTGGCACACGCATCCGGACACCGATGAGCTGTTTCTCGTGATCAGCGGAGACCTGACGATCCAGTTACGCGATCGCGATGTCGTGCTAGGGCCGAACGACGTGTTCGTGGTGCCCAAGGGCGTCGAGCACTGCCCCCGCGCTGACGGTGAGGTGCAGGCGCTACTGTTCGAGCCGAAGGGAACCGTCAACACGGGAGACGCCGGTGGTGAGATGACCTCGGAGCTCCGCGAGCTCGGCTGACGGATGCCCGTGGCACGTCGCGTGCGAGCAGCGGCCGAACCGTGACTCACGTCAACCCGCGGTAACGTCAACCCGTGACATCCTTCGCCGAAACAGTGCCCCTCGTAGGACCTCTCGCCACCCTCGAACCGCTCTCGCTCGACCACGCCGAAGGCCTCGGCCGAGCCGCCGCCGACGGCGAGCTCTGGAAGATCTGGTACACCACCGTGCCGACACCCGATGGGATGGCCGCCGAGATCGAGCGCCGGCTGGCCCTTCAGCGAGAAGGCACGATGGCGCCGTGGGCCATCCGCAACACCCGCACCGGCGAGCTCGTCGGCATGACCACGTACTGCAACATCTCGCAAGAGAACCTGCGGGTCGAGATCGGCTACACGTGGATGGCGGCATCCGCCCACGGAACGGGCGTGAACCCGGATGCCAAGCGCCTGCTGCTCGGCCGCGCATTCGACACGCTCGGATGCAACGCCGTCTACTTCCACACGCACTGGCACAACCGGCAGTCCCGCGCGGCGATCGAACGCCTCGGCGCGAAGCAGGACGGCGTGCTGCGCAGCTACCAGGTCTTCAAGGGCATCGTGCGCGACACGGTGACGTACTCCATTCTCAGCAACGAGTGGGCCGCGGTGCGACAGGGCCTCGACGCCCGCCTCGCGCAGCACACAGCCTCCGCCGGTTGAGCTCGTAGAGACCGAGGCACCCGGCGCCGCCGTTGAGACGTCAGCGCTGGTAGCGGTGCGGCACCTTCGCACCACCGCGCTCTCAGCGGACGAGTCGCGTCAAGACGACGGCCTACTGCGGACCTGGACCGGCCAGGCTGCCGGTGATCGGCTGGCCGGATGACCGGCTCACGAAGCAGTAATACGAGCGCTGCCCGTCTTGCCACTGCTTCGCCGTGACCGGGTAACTGCCCTGAACCTGGGCGTCGTCGTACTGGCCGGCGGCGTCCAGATTGAGCACGCCCGGGCGCGAGCAGAGCACGTTGATCTGCGAGGCGAGCTGGTCGGCGCCCGGGAAAGCGGCCTTCGGATCCGTCGAGAACACCCCGGTGTAGACCATCTGGCCGGCGTGCGGTGCCGCGCAATCGACCACGGTGAACGTGTTCGCCCAGGCCGTCGTGAACGGCTGGAGGCATTCGCCGCCGCGCAGAGTGTTCCACGGATGCTTGCCAGGAGCCTGCGGTCCGGTCGCGACGGGCGTCGCGGTCGGCGTGGGCGTCGGTGTGGCGGTCTTCGTGGCCGTGGGCCGCTGAGTGACGGCGGCTGTCGGCTGCATGGCCGTACGTCCCACGATGAACAGAGCGATGAGCAGCAGCACGAGCAGCATGGCGCAGGCGACGATCAGCATGATGCGCTGCGCTCGCGGCGACGGCCCGCTCGTGTCGTCGTCGGGATGACCGGAACCGCCTCCGCTGCCCCAGTGAGCGCGAGCTGAACCGCCCGTGGTGCCGGAGCCTTCGGGCCCGCCCGACGCCGAGCGCCGCGATCGACGTGAGCGGTGCTCGGGTGCGCCCGTGCCGCTGGATGCCGCAGTGGCCGCGGTTGCGGCATCGGCACCCGTCGCGCCCGCTCCTGCGCCCGTCGCGCTCGCTCCCGCCCCCGCCGCGCTCGCTCCTGCGCCCGCCGCGCTCGCTCCTTCGGCCGCAGCCGCGATGCTCCGTGTGGCGGTCTCGTCCGTGGCATCAGCAGCTGCGTCGGCAGTTTGCGGCGTCGCGACGGCCGAAGCGCCCCATGGCCAGGTGAGTGCCTCGTTGTCGTCTCGGAGGGTGCCGAACGCCGCCGCTCCGTCGGCGTTCTCGGTCGCCCGCAAGTCGTTCGTCGCGTCCGGGTCATCGGGTGCCGCGGGCGTCTCGATTCCGGGTGTCTCGATTCCGGGCGTCTCGATTCCCGACGTCTCGATTCCCGACGTCTCCGGCTGCCCGTCGACCAGGTCGCCGAAGAGGGACCACGACGTGCTCGCGACCGGCTTCGTCGGCGGGGCCGACTCGACCGGTGGCTTGGCAGCCGGTTCGGCACGTGGTGCACCGAAAACGGGAACCGCTCCGGGTGCGGACGGCGCGTGCGGAGCATCCGCCGCGGTTTCCTGTTCGGCGCGCCGACGTGAACGTCGCAGCCACGGCAGCGTCACCGTTCCCGGTGCCGACGGTGGCTCCGGTTCCGTGGGCGAAGCATCCGCAGTGGCGTCGGACTCCTCAGGCGCTGCGGCCGGCGATCCGGTCGAATCGGATGCTGCCGGCTGGGCAGGGGCAGCGGGGGTCGGATCCGGCGGCGTCCACGCCGGTACCGCGATCGTGGGCGGCGGAACGGTGCCGGGCACGACCTCGACGTTGGGCGGCACGGCGGGAAGCATCGGTGGAACGGTCGGTCCTGTGGGCGGAATCGCGAACGGGCCCGGCTGCTGCGATGGTGCAGGCGGTTCCGCAGCCGCGGGCGTTACCGGTTCCGCGAACTCGGGGACTGGGGGTTCCGCGAACTCGGGGACTGGGGGTTCCGCGGGCTCAGGGGCCCAGGGTTCCGCGGGCTGAGGCGTTGCGGACTCGACCGCCGCCGCGGGCCGCTCGAACTCCGGCGGCACGTAAGGCGCGAGCGGAACCGTCGGCGGTACGAGGCCGCGGTGGTGCTGCAGTTCCTCGTCTTCGCCTCGTGAGTCGTGAGCATCCGCGGATGCGTCATCCTCATCTTTGGCACCGCTGCCGTGCACGAGGGGGTCGGGCTCGTCGTTCGGGGTCAGTCCCCAGAAGAACGTGCTCTCGCCTTCCCCCGACAGGCTGTTCGTGGGCGTGCGGTGCGTGGATTCCGGGCGAGGTGGGATCGGCATCGACAGCTCGGGGATGTCGTACGTAGGCGGCGCGGCCCGCGGATCCGGTAGCTCAGGCGCGGGCCGAGGTGTGGCCGACGGGACCGGCGGGAAAGCGGGCTCGTAGGCATCCGGATAGTCGTCGTCGACCTCGGTGTCGTACGCGGAATCGTTGCCGGTGGCTTCGCCCTCGGAGCCGTCGCCGACGCCGAACAACGACGAGAGGTCGTCGTCGTTGTCGTCGGGCTCGTCAGGGCCGCCAGGGATACGTGCCACTAGGCGAGTCCCAGGTCGGCCAGTCCGATGGCCGCGAGATACGGGTAGCCGGCCTGCTCGATGACCTCGCGGGCGCCGGTGTTGCGGTCGACGACGACGGCGACGGCGGCGATCTCGGCGCCGACCTTCTTCAGCGCCTCGATCGCCTTGAGCGGGGATCCGCCGGTCGTGGAGGTGTCT